>NZ_VXCA01000001.1:0-69411 GCF_011369485.1 Pseudomonas atagonensis
CCGAGCGTGGGGTATGTCAGTCGACAAAACTACGAGCAGTTCTTCTCGCAAATGATCGAGGACATCCAGCACTGGTCGGCGGGAAAACCCATGCGCTTACTGAACTGAAAGACATGCCCCCACAAATCTCCCCCACCACGCATACCCCTGTGGCGAGGGGATTTATCCCCGTTGGGCTGCGAAGCAGCCCCAAAACCTGCCCCCACGCAAACAATCCCCGCAATGCGCCGCTTCCTGCCAATCATTCAACAAACTGCCCGCACCACAACAGTGCACCCGCCCTCCCCCACTAGCACAAAATCGTGACCGCCCAGTCACCGTTTTAGCCCTCACCCGCAAAAAAACCTGCACTTCGTCGGTGCAATTCCCTTCGCGCACCCCGCTTGCCGTAAGCGGCAAACCGATTGTCGAACAATTTACCCATTTGCTCTGGCCCGCTCTAGGATCTGGCCTAGACTGATTTTTCGGGGCGAAACCGGCTAGTCACATTGCGGAAAAAGATTCGAAACTTTTGCTTCGCGTGGCGGGTCATCTGAAAGGCAGGGCCAAAGCGACTGGTGCAATCCTTGCAATGGCCTCACCACCCATTCTGCTTGCGCGTGTCGGGTAGCGTTTGCTCTCCGGTGCGTGGCGCGTTTGCGCCCGGCCACAGGACTTGGCCACTTGTTTTGAGACAAGAATCAGATCAACAACACGGGAGATTCATATGATCAGTGCGGCATTGGATATTCAGGGAGAGCGTGCTCACCAGTCGGTCGGCGAAACGAGCACCGTCAGCGTTCCCGGCAGCCGAACGATCAACGTCACCGGCACCCGGACGATGACTCCGGTCGTGAGTCAGAACCCGAACAAGAAGAAAGTGTTGTTCGTAACCTCGGAAATCGCCGATCTGGTGAAGACCGGCGGTCTGGGCGACGTATCTGCCGCCCTGCCCCGGGCCATGGCGCATCTGCACGATGTACGGGTGTTGATCCCCGGTTACCCGCAAGTGATGCACAGCGAAAATCCGATCCACATCATCGGCGAACTCGGTGGCCATGCCGCGCTGCCGCCGTGCAAGATCGGGCGCATGGACATGCCCGACGGGCTGGTGATTTACGTGCTGATCTGCCCCGAACTCTACGAACGCGAAGGCTCGCCCTACGGCGCCAACAACGGTCGTGACTGGCCGGACAACCATATTCGCTTCGCCCGCCTGGGTCTGGCCGCTGCCGACATCGCCGCCAACCTCGCACAAATTCACTGGTGCCCGGATCTGGTGCACGCCCACGATTGGCCCGCCGGCCTGGCCCCTGCTTATATGCACTGGCGCGGGCAGCGTACGCCGACCCTGTTCACCATTCACAACCTCGCCTATCAGGGCGTGACCAGCCTCGGCTCCTGCCCGGAATTAGGCATCCCCACCCATGCCCTGCAACAGGAAGGCATGGAGTTCTACGGCAAGATGTCGTTCCTCAAGGCCGGCATGGCCTATTCGAGCCACATCACTACAGTCAGCGCGACGTATGCGCAGGAAATCACCACCCCGGATTTCGGCTGCGGTCTCGACGGTTTTCTCGCCGCCAAGACCCAGCAAGGTTTGCTCAGCGGCATCCCCAATGGCATTGACGAGAGCTGGGACGCGGCGACTGATCCGCACCTGTTCGCACCGTTCCATATCGGTGACTGGGAAGGCAAAGCCGTCAATGCCGCCCACGTACGTGAGCTGTTCGGCTTGAACGACTCTGAAGGCCCGCTGTTTGCCGTGGTTTCGCGACTGGTTTATCAGAAAGGCCTCGACCTGACCGAAGCGGTGTCCGAGTACATCGTGCAGAACGGCGGCCAGATCGCAATCATCGGCCGTGGCGAGCCGGAAGAAGAGCAAGCCATGCGGGAACTGGCGCTGCGCTTCCCGGGGCAGATCGGCGTGCGTATCGGCTTCAACGAAACCGACGCCCGACGCATGTTCGCCGGCAGTGATTTCCTGCTGATGCCTTCGCGTTACGAACCGTGCGGTTTGAGCCAGATGTATGCCCAGCGTTTCGGCTCGCTGCCGGTGGCGCGCAATACCGGCGGACTGGCCGACACCATCGAAAACGGTGTCACCGGGTTCCTCTTCAATGAGTCCACCGCCGACAGTTACCGCGAAGCCTTGAGCCGTGCGTTCAAGGTTTTCGCCTACCCTGAACTGTTGAACGCCATGCGGTGCCGGGCAATGGCCGCGCCGTTCAACTGGTGCAAAGCGGTCGAACCGTACGCGGAGCTGTACGAACAACTGGTGGCCAAAGCACTGGGAAAAGCCCACCACAAATAATCAGGGAGTTTTCAACGATGCCGTTACGGACCCACGAAAACTGGCCCCACGGCGCGATCATGCTGGACGCCGAACATACACAATTTGCGCTGTGGGCACCGGATGCGTTTTACGTAAGCGTAGAACTGGAAGACGGCCAGTCGCTGCCGATGCTGCCGCAGGCAGACGGCTGGTTTGTGATCAAGGCCCGCTGCAACGCGGGCACGCGATACCGCTACAACATCGACGGCGAACTGGAGGTGCCCGACCCGGCCTCCCGCGCGCAGGATGGCGGCCTCGACCGCCACAGCGTGGTGGTCGATCCGCTGGCCTATCAATGGCGACACAGTGCCTGGCAAGGTCGCCCGTGGAGCGAAGCGGTCATCTACGAGTTGCACGTCGGTGCGCTGGGCGGCTTCGCTGAAGTCGAACAGCACCTGGCGCGCCTCGCAGGTTTGGGCATTACCGCCATCGAATTGATGCCGCTGGCGCAGTTTCCCGGCGAGCGTAATTGGGGTTACGACGGTGTTCTGCCGTACGCGCCGCAGGCTTCATACGGCACACCCGAACAACTCAAACATCTGATCGACAGCGCCCACGGCCACGGCCTGGCGGTGATTCTCGATGTCGTCTACAACCACTTCGGTCCCGATGGCAATTACCTGCATTGCTACGCCAAAGGCTTTTTCCGCGAAGACAAACACACGCCGTGGGGGGCAGCGATCGACTTTCGCCGGGATGAAGTGCGCGAGTTCTTTATTGAAAACGCACTGATGTGGTTGCTCGAATACCGCTTCGACGGTCTGCGCCTCGACGCGGTGCATGCCATCGAAGACCCGGATTTCCTCACGGCGATGGCCCAACGCATCCGCGCGCAGATTGACCCGACTCGGCATGTCTGGCTGACCGTGGAAAACGAACTCAACCAGTCGAGCCTGCTGGAATACGACTACGACGCGCAGTGGAACGACGACGGCCATAACGCCCTGCACGTCTTGCTCACCGGCGAAACCGATGCCTATTACGCCGACTACGCCGCACAACCCACCGAACAACTGGTGCGCTGCCTGAGTCAGGGGTTTGTGTTTCAGGGCCACATCACCCGCCACGGTGAACCACGCGGCGAGCCCAGCGAACACTTGCCGTCCACGGCGTTCGTGCTGTTTCTACAAAACCACGATCAGATCGGCAACCGCGCGTTCGGCGAACGTCTGCATCATCTGGCCGATCCGCGTGCCGTGCAGGCAGCGACCGTGTTGTTACTGCTGTCACCGATGATTCCGCTGATGTTCATGGGCGACGAATTCGCCGCCGAACAGCCGTTCCTGTTTTTCACCCATCACCACGGTGAACTGGCCGAATTGGTGCGCGAGGGGCGACGCAATGAATTCGCAGCATTCAGCGCTTTCACCGATCCGCAAAAGCGCGAGCAGATTCCTGATCCGAATGCCGAAAAAACCTTCCACGCCTCACAGCCAAGGCTGATCGGTAATGGCAGCGCAAAACAGGAGGAAACCCTCGCGCTGTACCAAAAGCTGCTGCAATTTCGCCATCAATACATCATCCCCCACCTGTCCGGCACTCAAGCGCTCGGCGCGCATATGCTCGGTCATGGCGCGGTCAGCGCACGCTGGCGTTTGGGCAATGGCAGTGAGCTGCGAATTGACCTGAACCTCAGCGACACGCCGGTGGTCAACCCTCCACAGACCGAGGCCGTGTGGCTGTTTCAGCATCCACCTACCGCCGACCTGTCGGAATCGGGCGAACTGCCCGCGTATTGCGCGCTTGTCAGCCTCACGGCCGCAACCCCTTTGCAACCTCTGGATGGAGAGCGCCTATGAGCGATGCGCAACTGGAAATTCTCGCAAGCAGAGCCGGCCTCGCCGTTGACTGGATCGACGCCAATGGCCGCCCGCAAAAAGTCGCCCCGGCGGTGTTGCGCAATGTCCTGATCGGCCTCGGCCATCCTGCCAGCACGGCGCAGGAAATCGACGCCAGCCTGCTTGAACTGCAACAAGTCCAGCAAGACCGCCACCTGCCGCCGCTGCTGACCAGTGACGTCGGCGTCGGTGTCGATCTGGCGCGTTATTTCGAGCCGCAAACCCCGTGTGAAATTCATCTCGAGGACGGCTCGCGGCTGAACCTGAAACTGGATGCCGAGGCGGTATTGCCGGGGGTCATTCCGGTCGGGTATCAGCAAGTGCACATCGCCGATCAGTATTTCACCCTGGCCGTGGCGCCAGAGCGCTGCTTCAGCGTCGGCGATGCCGTGGACAACCCGATCCCCCGCGCCTGGGGTTTGAGCGTGCAACTGTATTCGTTGCGGCGCGCCGGTGACGGCGGCTTTGGCGACACCCAGGCGCTGGAAGAACTGGCCCGCGTGGCCGGTGAGCGCGGCGCCGATGCCCTGGCGATCAGTCCGCTGCACGCGATGTTCAGCGCCGACACTGGCCGCTACAGCCCTTATTCGCCGTCCAGTCGTTTGTTCCTTAATTCACTGTACGCCGCACCGGGGGCGATTCTTGGCGAACGGGCCTTGCGCGATGCCATCGACGCAGCAGGTCTGGCCGAGCAATTTGCGCAACTGGAAGACTTGAAACTGATCGACTGGCCGAGCGCCGCCGACGCCAAGCAAAAACTCCTGCAAGCCTTGTATGAAGGCTTTATTGCTGGCGATCACCCGTTGCACCCGGACTTCGCCAGTTATCGTCATAGTGGCGGCGAAGCGCTGGAAAACCATTGCCGCTTCGAAGCCATTCAAGAGATGCGCGCCGCCCGTGGCGAAAGCCTCGACTGGCGGCAATGGCCCGAGCACTGGCACGATCCACGCGGCGCGGCACTCGAAGCGTTCGCCGAAGAATACGCCGAGCGCATCGGTTACTTCGCTTTCTGCCAGTGGCTGATTCACCGTTGCCTGGAGCGCGCACAAGCGGCGGCGCGCAGTGCCGGCATGGGCGTGGGCCTGATCGCCGACCTGGCCGTCGGCGCAGACGGTGCCGGCAGTCAGGCCTGGAGTTTTCAGGATGAATTGCTTGCTTCGCTCACCGTCGGCGCACCGCCGGACATCCTCAACCGCTCCGGTCAGGGTTGGGGCATTTCGGCGTTTTCCCCAGAAGGCCTGATCCGCAATGGCTTCCGTGCGTTCATCGACATGCTGCGCGCTAACTTCGCTCATGCTGGCGGGCTGCGCATCGATCACGTCATGGGCCTGCAGCGCTTGTGGGTGATACCCAACGGCGCGGTGCCGGCCGATGGCGCGTATCTGTATTACCCGGTCGATGACCTGTTGCGTTTGCTGACCCTGGAATCCCACCGTCATCAGGCCATTGTCCTCGGCGAAGACCTCGGCACCGTGCCCGACGGCTTACAGGAAAAACTCATTGCCCGCTCGATCCTCGGCATGCGTGTGCTCCTGTTCGAGCAAAACAACACCCATTTCAAACCGATTCTCGACTGGCCGGACAACGCGCTCGCCACCACCAGCACCCACGACCTGCCGACGCTCAACGGCTGGTGGCATGGCCGCGACATCGACTGGAATTCGCGGCTGGGCTTTGTCGATGCCAACGGCGAAATCGAATGGCGGCGCTACCGCCAGCGTGAACGCGAAGGCCTGCGCGGCGCCTTGAGTCAGGATCCACAGAACTTTCGCGAAGAGTCCCACGAGGCCGATCAAGTAGTGGACGCCAGTGTGCGATTCCTCGGCCACACCCGCGCGCCATTGGTGTTGTTGCCGCTGGAGGATGCGCTGGGCATCGACGAGCAGGCTAATCTGCCGGGCACCATCGACACGCACCCGAACTGGTCGCGGCGTTTACCCGGCAGCAGTGAAGCGCTGCTCGACGGCGCCGATGCCGCGCGTCGTCTCGAATTACTGGCGTGCGCGCGCCTGCAGGCTGCCGAGCGTGACCAATGAATCAATCGTTGATCCGGCCACTGCGCGCCACCCTGCGCCTGCAATTTCACAAGGGTTTCACCCTCGAACAAGCGGTGCCGCTGGTGCCCTACTTTGCCCGCCTCGGCATCAGCCATATTTACGCTTCGCCGCTGCTCGCGGCGCGCGCCGGCTCGATGCACGGCTACGACGTGGTCGACCCGACGCAAGTCAACCCGGAACTGGGCGGCGAACCGGCACTGCGACGCCTGGTCAGCACCTTGCGCGACCACGACATGGGCCTGATTCTCGACATCGTCTCCAACCACATGGCGGTCGGTGGCAGCGACAATCCGTGGTGGCTCGACCTGCTGGAATGGGGTCGTTTGAGTCCCTACGGTGAGTTCTTTGACATTCAGTGGCATTCACCGGATCCGTTGATGGAAGGCCAGTTGTTGCTGCCGTTCCTCGGCAGTGATTATGGCGTGGCGTTGCAGGAAGGCACGCTGAAACTGCTGTTCAATGCGCAGCGCGGCAGCTTTTATGTCGAGCACTACGACCATCACTTTCCGATCTGCCCGAACGATTACGGCGAATTGCTCAAAGGCGTCGATGCGCTGAAGCCACTGGCCGATCGCTTCGCGGCCCTCAGCTACCAGAGCGACGCGTATTCGCTGGCCGCTCCGTTGAAAGAGGAACTTCGGCAACTGGCAAGCGAGGCGCCACTGCTCGATGCCATCCAGCGCAACCTCGCAGCCTACGACTCGACGACCGAGCAAGGCTTGCAAAATCTGCATCAGTTGCTGGAGCGGCAAAGCTATCGCCTCGCCAGTTGGCGCACCGCTGCCGATGACATCAATTGGCGGCGCTTCTTCGACATCAATGAACTGGGCGGTCTGCGCGTTGAGCGCCCGGCGGTGTTCGAAGCGACCCACGGCAAAATCTTCCAGTTGATTGCCGAAGGCCTGGTCGACGGCTTGCGCATCGACCACATCGACGGCCTCGCCGATCCGCGCGGGTATTGCCGCAAATTGCGTCGGCGTGTTGACCTGCTGGCGCCAGGGCGGCACCTGCCGATCTACATCGAGAAGATTCTCGGCGCCGGTGAAACCCCGCGCCGCGACTGGGCCGTGGACGGCACCACCGGTTACGAGTTCATGAATCAACTGTCGCTGCTGCAACACGATCCGGACGGCGAATACGTCCTCGGTGACCTGTGGCAACGGCGCACCGAACGCCCCGCTGCATTCATTGAAGAAGCGCAACTGGCGCGTCAGCAGATCCTCAACGGCTCGCTGGCCAGCGACTGCGAAAGCGTCGCGCAGGCGTTGCTGCAAGTGGCGCGCGATGACCTGATGACCCGTGACCTGACCCTCGGCGCAATCCGCCGGGCGTTGCAGGCGTTGATCGTGCATTTCCCGGTGTACCGCACTTACATCAGCGCCATGGGCCGCTCGGCGCAGGACGAAGCGTTTTTCCAGCAGGCCATGGACGGTGCGCGACAGACGCTGGGCGAAGGCGACTGGCCGGTGCTCGACTGTCTGGCGGCCTGGCTGGGTGGCACGCCGTGGCGACACAAGCCCCGTGGCCGCTCGCGAAAAATCCTCAAACATGCGTGCGTGCGCTTCCAGCAACTGACCTCCCCGGCGGCCGCCAAAGCCGTGGAAGACACCGCGCTGTATCGCTCGGCCGTGCTGCTCTCGCGCAATGACGTGGGCTACAACACTGAGCAATTCAGCGCGCCGGTGAGCGATTTCCACGCGATCAATCAGCAACGCCTCGAGGCGTTTCCCGACAACTTGCTGGCCACCGCCACCCACGACCACAAACGTGGCGAAGACACCCGTGCACGCCTGGCCGTCCTCAGCGAACGCAGCCACTGGTACGCCGAGCAGATCGAGTTGTGGCGTGCCCTCGCCCGACCTGTGCGCAGTGACGAGCAGATGCCGTCGACCGGCGACGAGCTGATTCTGTATCAGGCTCTGCTTGGCAGTTGGCCGCTGGACTTGCGCGACGACGATCACGCCGGTTTCAGCGATTACGCCGGGCGCATCTGGCAGTGGCAGCAGAAAGCCCTGCGCGAAGCCAAGCTGCAAAGCAGTTGGAGTGCACCGAACGAGGCTTACGAAAATGCCACGCAGGCGTTCACGCAAAAACTGCTGACCGGCGAGGAAGGCGAACTGCTGCGCGCCGCGCTGAGCAAGACCGTCAACAGCATTGCCGCCGGCGGCGCCCTGAATGGCTTGGCGCAAACCTTGCTGCGCATGACCGTGCCGGGGGTGCCGGATCTGTATCAGGGCAATGAGTACTGGGATTTCAGTCTGGTCGATCCGGACAACCGCCGGCCGGTGGATTACGCCGCTCGCGAGCAGGCCTTGCAAGCATCCGTGCCGGCGCAGGAACTGCTGGCGAACTGGCGTGACGGGCGCATCAAGCAAGCGTTGATCGCTCAGGTGCTGAACCTGCGCGCCGAGCATGCCGAGCTGTTTCGGCGTGGCGCGTATCAGGCCCTCGAAGTGCTCGGCAGTCAGGCGCACAACGTGCTCGCGTTTGCCCGTGAGCACGAGGGCAAGCAGGCCATCGTGATCGTGCCGATCCGTTGCGCCACCCTGCTGGAAAACAGTGCCAGGCCTCAGGTGGATGCGCTGCGTTGGGGCGATACGCGAGTGGTTTTACCGTTCGCCGCCTCTGACACAAACCTGAAGGGACTTTTTTCAAGCAGCGCAGTCACAAAAAACAGGGAGCTGAATATCAGCGACGCGCTGGGGGATGTCCCGGTCAATCTCTTTATCCAACACTTAACGTAAGCATCAGTTCAGTTCAGGAGCATTGCGATGAGCACCGACGATAAACGCATCCGCGAATTCGCCTATCAAATCTGGGAATCGGAAGGCAAACCCGAGGGACAGGAATCACGCCACTGGGAGATGGCGCGCAAACTGGCCGACGCCGAAGCTTTGGCACCGAAGAAATCGCCGAAAGCAGCGGGCAGCAAAACCGCGGGCAAGACCGCCACTGACAAAGCGCTCGATGGCAAAGGTGCTGCGGCAAAGCCCAAACCAGCGGCCAAAGCCAAACCTGCCAGCGCCGCCAAAGTGATCCCGCCGGGTGAAAAACCGACCGAGAAAAAGCCTCGAGCGCCGCGCAAGCCTTCGGCGATCTGACGCTAACCGTTTTATTGAACTGAACAACCGTGTGGCGGGTTTGCTCGCCACCGAGGGCGCGTTCGCCCTCAAAAACACAAATCCTTGTGGAAACTGGCTTCTGTGGTGATGGAATTTCTGTGGCGAGGGGATTTAGCGAAACGTCGCACCGCCCCGTTCGGCTGCGAAGCAGTCGCAAAACCACTGCACGCGGTGTGCCTGTCACTCCGCAAATGCAGCATTTGGGGCTGCTTCGCAACCCAACGGGGATAAATCCCCTCACCACAAAAGCCCCTCCCACTGGGTCAGGTGCCGATTGAACTACCCCCGTATTTGCAGGAGCAATCATGACCAGTCCAAAAAAAGCCGAGCCCGCCTCGCATGCCGAACCTTCGAGAATCCGTGAAGGCCTGCCCTTCCCGCTCGGTGCGACCTGGGATGGTCTGGGGGTGAATTTTGCGTTGTTTTCCGCCAACGCCACTAAAGTCGAACTGTGCATCTTCGACGATGCCGGCGAAGTCGAGCTGGAACGCATCGAACTGCCGGAATACACCGACGAGATCTACCACGGCTACTTGCCCGACGCGCACCCGGGGCTGATCTACGGCTATCGGGTTTATGGCGCGTACGACCCGGCCAACGGTCATCGCTTCAACCACAACAAATTGCTCATCGACCCGTACGCCAAACAACTCGTGGGTGAACTGAAATGGTCGGAAGCGCTGTTCGGCTACACCATCGGCCATCCCGACGCCGACCTCAGTTTCGACGAACGCGACAGCGCGCCTTTTGTGCCCAAGTGCAAAGTCATCGACCCGGCGCACACCTGGGGCAACGACCACCGCGTCAGCGTGCCGTGGGACAAGACAATCATTTATGAAACCCACGTACGCGGCATCAGCATGCGTCACCCATCGGTGCCGGAGAACGTACGCGGGACCTTTGCCGGGCTGATGGTCGATGATGTGCTCGAACACATCCGCAAGCTTGGCGTGTCCACGGTCGAGTTGCTGCCGATCCATGCTTTCGTCAATGACCAGCATTTGCTGCACAAAGGCATGACCAACTACTGGGGCTACAACAGCATCGCGTTCTTCGCCCCGGATCCGCGTTACCTCGCCAGCGGCAAGATCGCCGAGTTCAAGGAGATGGTTGCGCACCTGCACGAAGCCAATCTGGAAGTGATCCTCGACGTGGTCTACAACCACACCGCCGAGGGCAACGAACAAGGCCCGACCCTGTCGATGCGCGGCATCGACAACGCCTCGTACTACCGGTTGATGCCGGACGACAAGCGCTTCTACATCAACGATTCCGGCACCGGCAACACCCTCGACCTGAGCCACCCGTGCGTGCTGCAAATGGTCACTGATTCCCTGCGTTACTGGGCCAGTGAAATGCATGTCGACGGTTTCCGCTTCGATCTGGCGACCATTCTTGGCCGTTATCACGACGGCTTCGACGAGCGTCACAGCTTCCTCGTCGCCTGCCGTCAGGACCCGGTGCTGCGCCAGGTAAAAATGATCGCCGAGCCGTGGGACTGCGGCCCCGGTGGCTATCAGGTGGGCAATTTTCCACCGGGCTGGGTCGAGTGGAACGACAAGTTCCGCGACACCGTGCGCGCCTTCTGGAAAGGCGATGACGGACAGGTCGCCGACTTCGCCAGCCGCATGACCGCGTCTGGCGAGATGTTCAACCAGCGCGGGCGGCGGCCGTATTCGTCGGTGAACTTCATCACCGCCCACGACGGTTTCACCCTCAACGATCTGGTGTCCTACAACGACAAGCACAACGAGGCCAACGACGAGAACAATCAGGACGGCAGCAACAACAACCTGTCGTGGAACCACGGCGTCGAAGGACCGACCGACGATCCTGAAATCAACGCCCTGCGTCACCGGCAGATGCGCAACTTCTTCGCCACTCTGCTGCTCGCGCAAGGCACGCCGATGATCGTCGCTGGCGACGAATTCGCCCGTACGCAGGACGGCAACAACAACGCGTATTGCCAGGACAGCGAAATCGGCTGGGTCAACTGGGACCTGAGCGAGGACGGCAAAGCGCTGCTGAAATTCGTCAAACGTCTGATCAAGTTGCGTCTGGCCTACCCGATCCTGCGTCGCGGGCGTTTTCTGGTCGGCGAGTACAACGAGGACATCGGCGTCAAGGACGTGACCTGGCTTGCACCCGACGCCACCGAGATGACCACCGAGCATTGGCATGACGCGCACAACCGTTGCCTGGGCATGCTGCTCGATGGTCGCGCGCAGGAAACCGGGATTCGCCGCAAAGGTGCAGACGCGACGCTGCTGCTGGTGGTCAACGCCCACCACGACATCGTCAACTTCACTTTGCCGGAAGTGCCCGAAGGCAGTTTCTGGACGTGCATGGTCGACACCAATCAGCCGTCGATTCGCGGCCAGGAACGCTTCGACTTCGGCCATGAATATTCGGTGACCGGACGCTCGTTGCTGCTGTTCGAGCTGCAACGTGAAGAAGAAGACTGATATGGACCTGCAAAACTATCTGGCGCGTCGACCTCCCGACTATGCCGATACCACCGCCCTTGGCCACTGCCTGCGGGCACTGGTCGAGGCCGGACTCGATCGGTTGCCGATGCCGGGCAGCGGCGACACGCTGGCACGTTTTCAGTCACTGGCCACTGTCGGCGCGCACGATCTGGGCTTGTGCAAACTCTACGAGGGTCACACCGACGCCTTGGCGATTATCGAGCAATTGGGTGGCTCGCCGACACCCGGCAGCACGTGGGGCATGTGGGCCGCCGAGCCGCCGCAAGCGCGAGTGCAGGTGAGTCCGGCGGGGCATCTGGTGCAATTGAACGGGCGCAAGGCCTGGTGTTCCGGCGCCAGCGTGCTCAGCCACGCACTACTGACCGCGTGGGACGCCGACGATCAGCAACAACTGGTCGCCGTCGCACTCGATCAGCCCGGGGTGAACATTACCGGGCAAGGCTGGCAAGCCGTGGGCATGGCCGCCACCGGCAGCGTCGAAGTGCTGTTTGAAGGCGCCGAAGCGCAGGCCATCGGCAACCCCGGCGATTACCTGCAACGCCCGGGCTTCTGGCAAGGCGGAATCGGCATCGCCGCCTGCTGGTACGGCGCTGCCCGGCAGATTGGCCAAGCGCTGCGCCTGCACTGCGCGCAACGCGAGGAACCTCACGCTCTCGCCCACCTCGGCGCGGTGGACAGCGCATTGCAAAGCGCAGCCGATGTCCTGCGTTTCAGCGCGCTGCACATCGACGCGCACCCCGCGGCCAACGCCGAACTGCTCGCCCGTCGCGCCCGCGCCGTGGTCGAACAGACTGCCGAACAGGTCATGCGTGAAGTCGGCCGAGCCCTTGGCGCCGGGCCGTTCTGCAAGGATCGCCACTTCGCCCGACTGATCGCCGATTTGCCCGTGTTTCTGCGCCAAAGCCACGCCGAGCGTGACCTCGCGGCCCTCGGCCAATTGATTGCCGGCCAATCCGAAAAGGTCTGGAACCTATGAAAACCAACCCGATTGTCGGCCAGGGCACATCGCTGCATCAGTGGCAGAGTTCGCAGCATCTGGCTGAACTCGCGAGCATCGACATTCTCAGCCTGGTGCCACCCGGCGCCCGTGCAGTCATTGTCGCGCCGCACCCCGACGATGAAGTGCTCGGGTGCGGCGGCCTCCTGCAATTGCTTGCGGCGGCGGGCCGACCGTTGCAACTGATTTCGGTCACCGACGGCAGCGCCAGCCATCCCGGTTCCGCACGCTGGCCAGTAGAACGCCTGAGTGTGATTCGCCCGCAGGAATCCGCCGAAGCGTTGCGCCGGCTCGGTCTGCCGATGCATCGACTGAAATGGCTGCGCGGTGGTTTCGACGACTCTCAGGTTGCCGCCCGGGAAGCGGCACTGTGCCAATTCATTCAACGCCACTTGCGTCCCACCGACGTGGTCTTCACCACGTGGGCCGAGGACGGTCATTGCGACCACGAAGCCGTCGGCCGCGCCAGTACCGAAGCGGCGCGGCGGGTCGGGGCGACCTGTCACGAAGTTCCGGTCTGGACGTGGCACTGGGCGACGCCGGAAGACGCCTTCGTGCCGTGGCAGCGCGCGCGCAAGATTCTTCTGTCGCCGCAACAGGTCGCGCGCAAACGCCACGCCGTGTACGCGTTTGCCAGTCAACTGGAGGGCGACCCCGAGGCCGGGCTCGGCCCGGTGCTTGCGCCGTATGTGTTGGACCGTTTGCTGCAGACCTTTGAAGTGGTGTTTTTATGAGCGTGGATGATCGCTATTTCGACGGCTTGTACGCCGGCAACGACGACCCTTGGGCGTTCCGTGAGCGCTGGTACGAACAGCGCAAACGCGCGATCACCCTCGCCGCTCTGCCGCGCCCGCATTACCGGGCAATCTTTGAACCGGGCTGCGCCAACGCCGAACTGAGCGCCGAGCTGGCGCTGCGCTGCGACCGCTTGCTGTGCTGCGACACCTCCAGCGCCGCGGTGGCTTTGGCGCGTACCCGGTTGAGCCTGTTTGATCACGCCGAAGTCCGCCAAAGTCGCTTGCCCGATGACTGGCCGGAGGAAAAATTCGACCTGATTGTATTTAGCGAAATCGGCTACTACCTCGATAGCCAGGATCTGACGGAAGTGATCGCCCGCATCGCCGACTCACTCACCGCCGATGGCCAGTTGCTTGCCTGCCACTGGCGCCCGCCCATCGACGAATGCCCATTGAACGCACGTCAGGTGCATGACTTGATCCACGAGCAGTTGCACCTGCCGCGTGTCGCCCTGCATCAGGAATCAGACTTTCTGCTGGAAGTATGGAGCCGCGAACCGCGCTCCGTGGCGGCACTGGAGGGTTTGCGATGATCGGCATCCTGATCCCCGCGCACAACGAGGAGGACTTGCTCGACGAGTGCCTCAGCGCAGCAATGCGCGCCAGCAAACACGGTTTGCTCGCCGGTGAACGGGTCGAAGTGCTGGTGGTGCTCGACAGCTGCACCGACCGTTCGGCGCAGATCGTCGGCGGATATCCAGTGTTAAGTCTGAACATCAATGCGCGCAATGTCGGTGAGGCGCGCGCGGCCGGGGCGCGGATTCTGCTGGAGCGTGGTGCGCGCTGGATCTCCTGCTCGGACGCCGACAGCCGCGTGGCCGATGACTGGCTGGTGGCGCAACTGGGGCTGGGCGCCGATGCAGTGTGCGGCACGGTGACCGTCGAGCACTGGCACGAGTCGTTCGATGAAGCGGCGCAGATTCGCTACCACAGCCATTACCGCGCCTGCGACGGCCATCGACACATCCACGGCGCCAACCTCGGTGTCAGCGCCGACGCCTACCGCTGGGCTGGCGGTTTCAAGCCTTTGGCCTGTAATGAAGACGTGCAACTGGTGCGGCAACTGGAATTGTCCGGCGCCAATATTGCCTGGAGCCACCGTCCACAGGTGCACACCAGCGCGCGTCTGGACGGTCGCGCACGCGGCGGTTTCGCTGACTATTTGCGAAAAACAGCACAGTTGGAGTAAAAAAAACCGTATCAGTTTGTTGTGCGACGCGACGAATGGCCTCACATGAGCAATACTCTGCAACGCGGCAATCCAGGGTTCGGAGCGCTGCATGACTCTCCCACCAGCCTTCACGGATCAAGCAGGCCGCCATTTGACGGTTCCCTGCACGATTGAGGGCGATACATAACAAGGACGTCGCACTGATGAAACCGTTATCCCTGAGCGAAAGCAGCTTGCCGGCGCAGATCTGGAACAGCGCTGCGCAACTCGACAATATTCCCGTCATCAACACCCGCAGCCTCGTGCCCCCCGGCGCCCGCGCCGTGGTGATCGCGCCACATCCGGGCGATGAAGTCGTCACTTGCGGGGGACTGCTGCAGTTACTGGCCAGCCTCGGCCATCCCCTGCAATTACTCTCGATTACCGACGGCAGCGCGAGCCATCCCGGCTCGCAGCAGTGGTCGGAAAAACGCCTGAGCGTGTTCCGCCCGCAGGAAAGCGTCGAAGCCCTGCGCCGCCTCGGCCTGCCGATGCACAGTCTGAAATGGGTGCGAGGCGGCTTCACCGATAACGCGCTGCTCGATCAAGAAGCGCAGCTGACCCAGTTCATCAGCCGCTACCTGCGGCCCGGTGATGTGGTGTTCAGCACTTGGCGCGGCGACGGCAACGATGACCATGAAACCGTCGGCCGTGCCGGCGCCAGAGCCGCCGACCTGGCCGGTGCCACCTTCCACGACGTGCCGGTCTGGGCCTGGCACTGGCCGGAGCGCGAGCAACAACAGATCCCCTGGGAACGGGCGCGCAAGTTGCGCCTCGACACCTGGACCGTCGCCCGCAAAAGCCATGCAACCCACGCCTACGCCAGCCAGCTCAAGGGCGAACCGGCCCTCGGCATCGCGCCGATGCTGCCGCGGGTGCTGCTGGAGCGCATGCGGCTGCCCTACGAAATAGTCTTCGTCTGACCCCTGTGGCGAGGGGATTCATCACCTCGCCACAGGTGCACTTACTGAACCGGAACAAATTATCCAAGCCCCCTTGCCACAGGTTGCAGTCAGTAATCCGGAAGGAACTGCCAGCCCTCTGAATCAGTCGCATGAACAGGCAGACCGGATTCAGAGGAGTGAATGTGTCCAGCGATCCCAAGCGTCATGTCGTCGACGCGCCAGTGATTCATCGCCTGCGGGTGCTGACGGTCAACACACACAAGGGTTTCACCGCGCTCAATCGGCGCTTCATCCTGCCGGAGCTGCGGGAAGCGGTGCGCAGTACCTCGGCCGACCTGGTGTTTTTGCAGGAAGTGGTGGGTGAACACGAACGCCATTCCAGCCGCTACAACGAATGGCCGCAAACCTCACAATACGAATTTCTCGCCGACAGCATGTGGAGCGACTTCGCCTACGGGCGCAATGCGGTGTACCCCGACGGCCATCACGGCAACGCACTGCTGTCGAAATACCCGATCCGCGAATACCGCAACCTCGACGTCTCGATCACCGGCCCCGAACGTCGCGGCCTGCTGCACTGCGTGCTGGACGTGCCGGGGCACGCCGAGGTGCACGCGATCTGTGTTCACTTGAGCCTGCTGGAAAGTCATCGCCAGTTGCAGCTGCAATTGCTCTGTCAATTACTTGAGTCGCTGCCCGAGGATGCGCCGGTCATCATCGCCGGGGATTTCAACGACTGGCAGTTGCAAGGCAATGCTGCCCTCGCCCGCCGCGACTATTTGCACGAAGCCTTCGAACGCCACCACGGCCGGCCGGCCAAGACCTATCCCGCGCGTTTTCCGTTGTTGCGTCTGGACCGTATCTACCTGCGCAACGCCAGCAGCCACGACCCTCAGATTCTCGGCAACAAGCCATGGACGCATCTTTCGGATCACCTGCCGCTGGCTGTCGAAGTGCATTTATAGCCAGGACTAAGGCGCACTAATGACAGCCAACCACGCGGCGGCAGGCTTGACGATTGAGTGGCCCCTGTCAGGCAGCACACCGGTTGTCGCCTGCCTGATGCCTCTGCGCCGCTGCTTTGGTCGCGATTACGCCTACAAACAAGAACTTAGATATGTGCAGAAAAACAAACGCTTGCAGCAGCTGTTTTGACCTTACCACTCATCGTCCAATTTCTTGACGCAGGGCCGCTGGTCTTCTTATCTCTACCTTACTACCCCCGGAAATATCTATTCGGGGCGAGCCTCAAGACCCCCGGCGACATCGGGCGGCCACGGTTCGCCCCGCTCCATTCGGTCGCCCCTCGTTCGGGGTAGGAGAGACGCCAAATCGAGATAGCGCATGCGATTGCAAGGTAGACCTCCATGAAAACTTCACTCACCTCACAAGAGATCAAAGTTACGTTCTGCACGGTTTCGAGCTCTATCTTGCTCTGCTCGTCCATGGAGGCACAGGCCGGTCCTGCGGCGGATGAAACGACTTCGTGGTATCGCGACGACGTGCCGGTGCTGACGCTGCCGGCCACGGTCGTCACCCCCGAATCGCAACGCTTCAGCCCGAGAGCGGATCTGCAAGGCACCCGGTTGATCACCGAAGACCTCGCTCCTGCCGCGTGGGATCAGCTTTACGGCCGCAGTGCCCGCCAGGCACAAACCGATGTGCAGTCCTCAGGACTGATGCCCCCCGGCAGCGGCGAATTCAAAGGCCCGGCGGTGCTCACCCTGCAAAGCGGCAGCGGTCATGTCCAGACCTTCGGCCTGATCGGCGGCCTCAACCAGATTCAAGCCAACGGCAACGGCCTGATCACGAGCCGCGCCATCGAAGACCCGACCACCGACACCCTCAACCTGCAAGGCCAGAGCCTCGGTGCCTATTACAGTCTGTCCGGTGCGCAGGGCTGGCACGTCGATTTGTCGGCCAGTGGCGGCCGGGTCAGCGGCTTCAGTCGTAACGAACAAGGCGCGCGGCAAGCCACCGAAGGCAGCGCGATGACCTTCTCGGTCGAGGGCGGTTACCCGATTGGTCTGGGCGAAAACTGGGTGGTCGAACCGCAGGCGCAATTGATCAATCAGCGCATCACCCTGGATACGCCTTACGCCGGTTCGGGCAACGCATCCTCGACCGATCTGACTGCGTGGAGCGGTCGGGTCGGGGCTCGGTTGAAAGGCAGTTATGACTTGAATGGTCTGCCGGTCGAACCCTACGTGCGCACCAACCTTTGGCACACGGTGTATACCGGCAATACGGTGACGCTGGATCAAGTCGACAAGATCAGCAGCAGCCGCAAATCATCAACGGTGGAGTTGGGCCTGGGACTGGTGGCGCGGGTGACGCCGGCGGTGAGCCTGTATGTCAGCGCCGATTACAGCAGCGATGTCGATGACAATGATTTGAACGGGCTGATCGGTAGCCTGGGTGTGCGAATGAGGTGGTGAGGGCAATGTCTTGCGGCGCCTGAACCGGCGCCTTCGCGAGCAAGCCCGCTCCCACAGGGAATCGCACTCAAGTTCTCACTGGATGAATGCGATCCATTGTGGGAGCGGGCTTGCTCGCGAAGGCAGCGACGCGGTCTCGGATCAGCCCCCGGGCTTAAGGATCAACACCGCCAGCGGCGGCAGATTCAGTTCCAGCGACAACGCCTGGCCATGGCTCGGTACTTCCTCGGTAAACGCCCCGCCACCGTTGCCATAGTTGGAGCCGGCATAGGTGTCGGCGTCGCTGTTGAGCAACTCGCTCCAGCGCCCGGCGAACGGCACGCCGACCCGATACGACTGACGCGGCACCGGCGTGAAGTTGGCCACCACCAGCACCGGTTCACCGTCCTTGCTCCAGCGCAGCCACGCGTAAACGCTGTTGATCGCATCGTCGCCGATCAGCCACTGGAAGCCTTGCGGTGCATCGTCCTGATCGTGCAGGGCCGGCAATTCCCGGTACAGCCGATTCAGGTCGCCGACCAGTTTCTGCACGCCTTTGTGTTCCGAATACTGCAGCAGATACCAATCGAGCTGCTGATCGTGATTCCACTCGCGCCACTGGCCAAACTCGCAGCCCATGAACAACAGCTTCTTGCCCGGATGCGTCCACATGAAACTCAGGTAGGCGCGCAGGTTGGCGAATTTCTGCCAGCGGTCGCCGGGCATCTTGTCGATCAGCGAGTGCTTGCCGTGCACCACTTCGTCATGGGAGATCGGCAGGATGAATCGCTCTGACCAGGCGTAGACCAGGCCAAAACTCAACTCGCTATGGTGATGTGCGCGGTACACCGGATCCTGCTGAATGTAGTGCAGCGAATCGTGCATCCAGCCCATGTTCCACTTGTAGGCGAAACCGAGACCGCCCTGCTGCGTGCTCTGGCTGACGCCGGGCCACGCAGTGGACTCCTCGGCGATTACCAGCGCACCGGGCGCCTCCAGCTCGACCACATCGTTCAAGTGGCGGAGGAAGTCGATGGCTTCCAGATTCTCGCGACCACCATGGCGGTTCGGCACCCACTCGCCGGCCTTGCGCGAATAGTCGCGATAAAGCATCGAAGCCACCGCATCGACGCGCAAACCGTCAATGTGGAAATGCTTCAACCAGTGCAACGCCGACGCCAGCATGTAACCGTGCACTTCGGTGCGACCGAGGTTGTAGATCAGCGTGTCCCAATCCTGATGAAAGCCTTCCAGCGGGTTGCCGTATTCGTACAGCGCGGTGCCGTCGAATTGCGCCAGACCGTGGGTGTCGGTCGGAAAATGCGCCGGCACCCAGTCGAGGATCACGCCGATATCGGCTTTGTGGCAGGCGTTGACGAAGTCACCGAACTGTTCCGGCGTACCGTAACGCGCACTCGGGGCGAATTGCGAGAGCAACTGATAACCCCAGGAACCACCGAACGGGTGCTCCATGATCGGCATCAGTTCGATGTGGGTGAAGCCCAGTTCCTTCACGTACGGAATCAGGCGTTCGGCCAGTTCCGGCCAGGTGTACTGACGGGCCACTTCGCCGAGATCATCCAGCTCGCACTGCCAGGAACCGGCGTGCAGCTCGTAGATCGACAGCGGCGCCGAATGCTTCTGCCGTTCGCGGCGGCCGCTCATCCAGTCCTGATCCTGCCAGTCAACCTGCAGCGGCGCGGCGACTTTCGACGCGGTGTCCGGCGGCAGGCTGGTGGCCAGCGCCATCGGGTCAGCCTTGAGCGGCAGAATCCCGTGGGCGCCAAGAATTTCGTATTTGTACAACTCCCCCGCTTGCAGGCGCGGGATAAACAATTCCCAGACCCCGGAAGGATGACGCAGGCGCATCGGATGGCGACGACCGTCCCAGACGTTGAAATCTCCGACCACGGAGACACGCCGGGCATTCGGCGCCCACACCGCAAACCGTACGCCATCAACGCCCTCGACGGTCATCAGCTGCGCGCCAAGGCACGCGCTCAGATCACGGTGATTACCCTCGGCGAACAGGTACAAATCCATTTCACCGAGCAACTGACCGAAGCTATAAGGATCCTCCGCGACCTGCTCGCCGCCGGCCCAGCGCGTGCGCAACAGATACGGCCGCGCATGATCGAAATGGCCGACAAACAGCCCCGGGGTTTCGGTCTGTTCGAGCGGGCCGCGCTCTTCACCACTGTCTTTGTCCAGCACGACAACGCTCAAGGCACCGGGCAAATAGGCACGGATAAACTGCCCGCCAGCGCCATCGCCGTGCGGGCCAAGAATGGAAAACGGATCGTGATGTTCAGCACGTACCAGCGCGTCGATGTCCTTCGCCGCCGGCAACAATGCCTCTTTGACCTGACCCTGTTCCTTGTTCGAGAAACTCATGACTACTCTCCACCAAGATCGGAAAAGGGTTTAAGCCCTGTCAATAACCCATACAAACCGTGCAACGGCACGGGCAGCCACGTCGGGCGATTTTCGGCTTCATAGGCCACTTCATAGGCCGCCTTCTCCAGGCCGAACAACGCCAGCGCGGCGTCGGCACCTTCAGGATCTTGCCAAGCATGATCAAGACTAGCTGCCGCTCGGCGATATGCCTGAACAAATACCTCGCGTGCCTCACGCAGATAACGTTCGGCGACACGTTGGCGTGCCCCTTCGGACTCGGCACTGTGATCGACGTTGTGCACGTTGATCGTCATCGCCGCTGCGTAATCGAAAGAACGCAGCACGCCGCTGACATCTTTGTACGGGCTGTGTTTGCCGCGCCGTTCGCTCAATGGCCGCGCCGGTTCTCCCTCAAAATCGATCAGATAAGCGTCTCCCTTGATCACCAGTACCTGGCCTAGGTGTAAGTCACCGTGTACGCGGATTTGCAAGCCACCAACGGATTTCTTCGCCAGATCCTGCACATGGGCGAGGATGGTTTTCTTCTCGTCGAGCAGGCGTTTGACCAGTTTCTGATCCGCCGCGTTGAGTTCGCCCTGATGCTGCTTGAGCAGTTTCAGCGCGTGTTCGACCTGAGCGGAAACGTCCTTGCCGGTGACCTGTGCATCCTTGGCCGTACTGACTTGCGGTGCGAAGTCGGCATTCTCGGTCGGCGCTGCGAGCACTTGGTGCATTTCGCCCAGACGTTGGCCGAGCATGCCGGCAAAATCCTTCAACTCACCCAGTGCGTTGTAATGCTGTTCCTGTTCGGACATGGCGTCCGCCAGTTCGTCGCGCAACGCCCGTTCGAGGTTGTTCTGCGTCCACTCCCAGGCGTCGCCCTGATTGCTCAGATAGCCTTGGGCGATCATCAAGAGATTGTCTTCGCCCTTGGCGTCGCGGCGAATGACCGACCCTAGCAACGGCGAAATGTTGGCGTATCCGGCTTCGGTCAGGTAGGCGCTCATTTCCAGTTCCGGGTGGACACCAGAGGCGACTTTGCGGATCAGCTTGAGCACCAGACTGTTGCCGATCACCACCGAACTGTTCGATTGCTCGGCGGACAGGTAACGCACTTCCGAGTCGGCGCCCAGGCCGAGTTTGTCCAGTTGCGCGGTCGGTGCAAAACGAATCTCGCCCTCGGCCGATTCCAGCACCGTGTGGTTCTGCATGCCTTGCAGAACGGCACGAATAAACGCTTCGAGGCTGAACGCATCGGTGATCAAACCGACCTGACGCACCCGCCGCACGCGGGCCAGCGCCAGTTGCTGCGGTAATGCCGGGCCGACCTGATCTTCGGAAATAAAGCCGAACGGCAACTGATAACGGCTGGTCTGGCCGCCGCTGGTGACTTCGATTTCACTGAGCAGCACTGGGTGCTGGGCGTCGCCGAAGCGCACGCCGTACGCCAGATTGACCTTATCGATGGCCGCATCCTTGCCGGCGAACCAGCGACGGTTTTGCAGCCAGCTCGGCAGAATGCTCTGCTCCAGCGTGGCGCGGGACGGCGCTTCGAGCAGTTCTTCCATGCGTTTTTTCAGCACCAGCGTGGTGAAGTCCGGCAGGCTCTGCGCCGGTTCCACGTGCCAGCTCGGCATCTGGTTTTCGCTGGCGAGGGCAAACCAATAGAAGCCGTACGGTGCCAGAGTCAGGAGAAAATTCAACTGGCCAATCGGCGGGAACGCGTTACCACCGAGCATCTCCACCGGCACCATGCCGACGTAGGCCGACAGATCCAGCTCCGCCGCTTGCGCACTGCGTGAGACGTTGGCCACGCACAGAATGATTTCGTGCTTGCCATCGGCATCGGTGAATTCGCGGGTGTAGGCCAGTATCCGCCGGTTGCTCGGCGAGAGCATTTTCAGCGTGCCGCGACCAAACGCCTTGGATTGTTTACGCACGGCGAGCATGCGCCGGGTCCAGTTAAGCAGCGAATGCGGGTCGCCGGCCTGGGTTTCGACGTTGACCGACAGATAACCGTATTGCGGGTCCATGATCGGCGGCAGCACCAGACTGGCCGGATCGGCGCGGGAGAAGCCGCCGTTACGGTCAATCGACCACTGCATCGGCGTACGCACGCCGTCGCGGTCGCCCAGGTAGATGTTGTCGCCCATGCCGATTTCGTCGCCGTAATACAACGTCGGCGTGCCCGGCATCGACAGCAACAGGCTGTTGAGCAGTTCGACGCGACGACGGTCGCGTTCCATCAACGGCGCCAGACGCCGACGAATGCCGAGGTTGATCCGCGCACGGCGGTCAGCGGCGTAGTAATTCCACAGGTAATCGCGCTCCTTGTCGGTGACCATTTCCAGCGTCAGTTCATCGTGGTTGCGCAGGAAGATTGCCCACTGGCAATTGGCGGGAATTTCCGGGGTCTGACGCAAAATATCGGTGATCGGGAAGCGATCTTCCTGGGCCAGCGCCATGTACATGCGCGGCATCAACGGGAAGTGGAACGCCATGTGGCACTCGTCGCCATTCAAGCCCGCCGCGTCGGTGTCGCCGAAATACAGCTGCGTGTCTTCCGGCCATTGGTTGGCCTCGGCCAGCAACATGCGGTCGGGGTAATTGGCGTCGATCTCGGCACGAATCTGCTTGAGGACGTCGTGGGTCTCCGGCAGGTTTTCGTTGTTGGTGCCGTCGCGTTCGATCAGGTAAGGAATCGCGTCCAGACGCAAGCCGTCGATGCCCATGTCCAGCCAGTAACGCATGACCGAAAGCACCGCTTTCATCACTTGCGGGTTGTCGAAGTTCAGATCCGGCTGGTGCGAATAGAAGCGGTGCCAGAAGTATTGGCCGGCGACCGGGTCCCAGGTCCAGTTGGACTTTTCGGTGTCGAGAAAAATGATCCGCGTGCCGTCGTATTTCTGGTCGTCATCCGACCACACGTAAAAGTCGCGCGCCGCCGAGCCGGGTTTGGCTTTGCGTGCGCGCTGGAACCACGGGTGCTGGTCGGAGGTGTGGTTGATGACCAGTTCGGTGATCACTCGCAAACCGCGTTTGTGTGCCTCGGCGATAAAGCGCTTGGCGTCGGCCATGGTCCCGTAATCGCTGTGCACGCCCCGGTATTCGGCGATGTCGTAGCCGTCGTCGCGACGGGGCGAGGGGTAGAACGGCAACAGCCAGATAGTGTTGACGCCGAGTTCGGCGATGTAATCGAGTTTGGCGATCAGGCCGGGAAAGTCGCCGATCCCGTCATTGTTGGAGTCGAAAAACGATTTGACGTGAACCTGATAAATCACCGCGTCCTTGTACCAGAGCGGGTCTTTGATGAAGGTGGCTGACTTGGGTTTCTTCGCCATGTGAAACTCCTGTTGAATACTCTGAGACCACACAAATGCCTCTGAACTGAGGACTCCTGTGGCGGGGGAATCGTCCCCGTTCGGCTGCGCAGCAGTCGTAAGTTCATGCAGCGCGATATGTCTTGGTAAAAGCGGGGCCGCTTCGCGGCCCAACGGGGATAAATCCCCTCGCCACAGGGGACTGTGAATCGGCTTAGGTGGTAGTAATCCGCCAGATCCCGAACGGTTGGTACGCCGGGTCGATGCGCATGAACTGGTACTTGCCGTGCCAGTCCCAGCGATGCCCGCTCATCAAATCCTCACCGTGGGTCGTGGCATCGTCCGGCAGGCCCATCTCCCACAGCGGCAGTTCGAAATTCGCTTCCTGCACGTTGTGCGGATCAAGGCTGACCGCCACCAGAATGAAGTTGCTGCCGTCAAAACTGCGCTTGCCGAAGTACAGAATGTTGTCGTTCCAGGCGTTGTAGATCTTCAGACCCAAATGCGTGTGCAACGCCGGGTTCTGCCGGCGGATGCGGTTGAGCTGGGCGATCTCGGCAATGATGTTGCCGGGCGCAGTAAAGTCGCGTACGCGGATTTCGTACTTCTCCGAATCGAGGTATTCCTCCTTGCCCGGCACCGGCGCCGCTTCGCACAGTTCATAACCCGAATACATGCCCCACAGGCCCGAACCCATGGTCGCCAGCGCCGCACGGATGAGAAAACCCGCGCGCCCGGATTCATGCAGAAAGGCCGGGTTGATGTCCGGCGTATTGACGAAGAAATTCGGCCGGTAGCACTCGCGCCACGGCGATTCATTCAGTTCGGTGAAGTAAGTGGCCAGTTCAGCCTTGGTGTTGCGCCAGGTGAAATAGGTGTAGCTCTGGGTGTAACCGACCTTGCCCAGCCGCGCCATCATCGCCGGCGTAGTAAAGGCTTCGGCAAGGAAGATCACCTCGGGGTGCAACGCCCGCACATCGGCAATCAGCCATTGCCAGAACGGCAGCGGTTTGGTATGCGGATTGTCGACGCGAAAGATCTTCACGCCCTCCTCGACCCAGCCGACGACGATGTCGCGCAGCTCGACCCACAGACTCGGGATCGCTTCCGGCGCATAGAAATCGACGTTGACGATGTCCTGATATTTCTTCGGTGGGTTCTCCGCGTATTTGATCGTGCCGTCCGGGCGCCAGTTGAACCAGCCCGGATGCTGCTTGAGCCACGGGTGATCCTGGGAACACTGGATGGCGAAATCGAGGGCGATCTCCAGGCCATGCTCCGCCGCAGCGGCCACCAGCCGGCGGAAGTCTTCGCGGGTGCCGAGTTGCGAATGGATCGCTTCGTGGCCGCCCTCCTCGCTGCCGATTGCATACGGACTGCCGGGATCATCCGGGCCGGCGGTCAGCGAATTGTTGCGACCCTTGCGGTGAGCACGACCAATCGGGTGGATCGGCGTGAAGTACAGCACGTCGAAACCCATGTCCTGAATCATCGGCAGCCGCGAGTGCACGTCGTTAAAGGTGCCATGACGGCTGGGATCGTCGGTGATCGAGCGGGGAAACAGTTCGTACCAACTGGCGAACTCGGCGAGTTCGCGCTCGACGTCCATGGGGAATTCGGCGCTGACGCTCAAATAGGCGCGATGATCGGCCTCAGCCATCAGCTGCGCACTGTGCGAGTGCAGGAACAACGCGACCTGCTCGGTTTCGAGCAGCCCGGACAGTTCGTGATGTAACGCCGCAAGCTGTTCGCTCAGTTGCCCCTCGCTGCGCTCAGCAGCCTGTTGCACCATCGTCCGGCCTTCCTGCAACTCAAGGGACACCGGAACGGCAGCGTTGTGCTTCTTCTCCAGTTCGTACTGGAAACTGGCGAAGTGGTCGATCCACGCCTCGATGCAATACAAAAAACGGCCTTGGTGCTCGGGACGAAACTGGCCTTTCCAGCCATTGTTGCCCTGATCGGACATGACCTCGCTTTGCCAGGTCTCTTCGCCTTCCTCGCGCCAACGGATGCGCACCGCGAGTTTTTCGTGACCGTCGGCAAACACTTTGCTGGTGACCACCACGTCGCGGCCGGCAATCGACTTCACGGCGAACTGCCCGCCGTCGAGGGTCGGCATGGTGTTTTCGATGACGATGCGCGGCAGCAGCAGTGCCTGCGACAGCGGCATGTGCGGGTTGTAGCTCTGTTCCGAAGGTTTTTCAGCAGTCATTGAGCATCTCTCCTTAACGCCCCAAGGACGCTCTTGTGCCGGATCAGTGTTCACAACGAAGCACCGGCCCCGTAATGAACTCTCTCTGGTTCCGAGCCACCGGCAAGGGGAAAAGTTCAGCGCAAATTACCCGGCACGAAAAGCGGATCGAATTCGCCACGAGGTGGTCAATCCACTTAAGCACTTCTCACGCCATGTGCCACACGGAGGTTTACAGATGAATATCCCGATCCCGGCTGAAACGCCCGATCCGAACATCGACAACCCGACAATTCCCGAGACCGAGCCGCAGCCGGTGCCCGAGCAGGAACCACCGGGAACCACGCCGCCACCGAAACAAGAACCGCCGACGACCATGCCACCCGTGATCGTCTAACTCACCCTGTTGATCGTTCCCACGCTCTGCGTGGGAACGCAGCCCGGGACGCTCTGCGTCCCAAAGCGGACGCGGAGCGTCCATTGAGGCATTCCCACGCAGAGCATGGGAACGATCAATCATGGGAACGATCAGTTACAGGTGATCGTTGTCTTGCTCGTCTTTCTCGAACAACCGGACGATGTGCGGCATCACGCTGAAGATGGCCAGTGCCAGAAAAGTGCTGAGCAACGCCGTCGCTTCCTTGCCCAGTCCCGCCGCCACACCGATGGCCGCCGTCATCCACAATCCCGCCGCCGTGGTCAGGCCTTTGACGTGGCCTTCATCGCCTTCGCGATTTTTCAGAATGGTCCCGGCGCCGAGAAAACCGATCCCGGCAATCACCCCCTGCAGCACCCGGCTCATCGCGTCGGACTCTGCGCCAGACGTCTGCGGCACCAGCACAAACAGCGCCGCGCCCAGCGCCACCAGCATGTGCGTGCGCACGCCGGCAGCTTTGCCCTTGTGCTCGCGCTCGAAGCCGAGAATCCCGCCCAGCACCGCCGCCATCAGCAAGCGCACGGTGATCCGCGTCAGTTGCGACGCATCGCCTATGTCGGCGAATTCCGCTTGCAGCGTTTCCAGCACTTCATGCCACCAGGCGTTCATCGGGTTTTCCTTGTTATTGGCTCGTTGAACGATGGACAGCGCCGACCATTAATCGGTTGCGTAGAACGATCGGCAGCGCCTGTGCCCTAACCCTTCAGACACCCCTGGAAAAAAGGACAGCCACCATGCCTCTGCGAGTCGACGAATCCAATCCCGAGCAAAAAGTCTGTTTTTTCACCGTCGAACATGGCGAAGAAATTCGTATCTGCGACACCCTCGAAGTCAAAACCGATAGCGACAAAGCCATGTCCTTTGTGGAGATCGAGGGCCGCCGCGTCTACATCACCGAAGCCGAGGCTGACGCACTGACCGTTGCCGGGGCAAAGGACGGCCGCAAGCACTTGAAGGCCGACGAGAGTGATTCGGTGATTTGACTGACCTCGGTCAATGCCCGCCGCAAACGCCTGCTATAGGCGTTTGCGCCCCGCCGTCCGGGCTGCTTCAAGTTGTCGCAGCTCTGGCGTAAAAGCTCATCTGATACGCTTTTTATTGAAATAGCTGAGTCTGTTATGCAAACAGATCGGCGCTCATAGTGCCTCGGCCTGATGGAGGCTGATGAGCGAACGACCATGAGCGAACAAATCCCCGTCCGAACCGTAGAAGCATCTCCCCAGATAAAAAAAGTACCGGCGCGCCCAATGAAGGCGAAACACGCCACCAGCGACAACCAGATTTTCACCCGCAGCTTCACCGGCCTGTTCCGCACCCTGCGCCTGAGCGGCGCGGGGTTTTTGTTTGTGCTGTTTTTCGGCACCGTGTGGCTGAACTGGGGCGGACGTCAGGCGGTGCTCTGGGATCTTTCCGAAAGCAAATTCCACATCTTTGGCGCGACCTTCTGGCCACAGGATTTCATCCTGCTCTCGGCGTTGTTGATCATTGCTGCGTTCGGCCTGTTCGCCATCACCGTGTTCGCCGGGCGTGTCTGGTGCGGTTACACCTGCCCGCAAAGTTCGTGGACGTGGATTTTCATGTGGTGCGAGAAAATCACCGAGGGCGAACGCAACCAGCGGATCAAACTGCAAGTAGCGCCGTGGAGCTTGAACAAACTGGCCCGGCGTGCGGCCAAGCACACGCTGTGGCTGGCCATCAGCGTGATGACCGGCCTGACCTTTGTCGGCTACTTCACACCGATCCGCCCGCTCGCTGAAGAACTGCTGACCCTGCAGATCGGCGGCGTCAGCCTGTTCTGGGTGTTGTTCTTCACCGCTGCCACTTACATAAACGCCGGCTGGCTGCGTGAAGCCGTGTGCATGCACATGTGCCCGTATGCGCGATTCCAGAGTGTGATGTTCGACAAGGACACGCTGGCAATTGCCTACGACGTGGCCCGTGGCGAAAACCGTGGCCCGCGCAAACGCGACATGAAACCGGCCGAAGCCGGCCTCGGCGATTGCATCGATTGTCAGTTGTGCGTGCAGGTCTGCCCGACCGGCATCGACATCCGCGATGGCTTGCAGATGGAATGCATCGGCTGCGCGGCGTGCATCGACGCCTGCGATTCGATCATGGACAAAATGAACTACCCGCGCGGTTTGATCCGCTACAGTTCCGAACGCGAATTGCAGGGCGGCAAGACTCATTTGCTGCGGCCACGGCTGATCGGTTATGTCGCGGTGCTGCTGGTGATGATCGGCGCACTGGCCCTGGCGCTGGTCGAGCGGCCGATGGTGTCGCTGGATGTCACCAAGGATCGCGGGCTGTTCCGCGAAAACGGTCAGGGCCAGATCGAAAACATCTACACGCTCAAGGTGATCAACAAGACCCAGCAGCGCCAGGACTACAACCTGAGCCTGGTGGACGGCGACGGCTTCCAGCTGCAAGGCAAGACCGCACTGAGCCTGGCGCCGGGCGAAATCGTCGATGTGCCGGTGTCGGTGGCGATGACCACGGAACGCCCGAGCAGCAGCTCGCAAACGCTGAGCTTCAAGATTGCCGACAGCGATGAGCCAGAGATTTACAGCGTGGCGAAAAGCAGGTTTGTGGCGCCGATGAATCGTTGATCCCTTAGACTGCGACGCGGCCATTCGCGAGCAAGCTCGCTCCCACAGAGAAATTCGGTCAAATGTGGGAGCGAGCTTGCTCGCGAACGAAGGCGACGTGGTCTTCCAGAACTAAATCAATCCGGACCCAAGATGAAACGCTACGAAAAATTCGCCGACGACATCGCTGAACTGATCCGCTCCGGCGTCCTCGGCCCCGGCCAGCGCGTGCCGTCGGTGCGCTACGCCAGTCAGACTTACGGCGTGAGCCCGTCGACGGTGTTCCAGGCCTATTATCTGCTCGAACGCCGTGGCCTGATCCGTGCGCGGCCGCGCTCCGGCTACTTCGTCAACACCCACGCGCCGAGCCCGTTTTCGGAGCCGGTGATCAGCAGCCACGTCAACGACTCCACCGAAGTCGACGTCAGCGAACTGGTGTTCTCGGTGCTTGAGTCGATCAAGGACCCGAGCACCGTGCCGTTCGGCTCGGCGTTTCCCAGCCCGACCCTGTTCCCGTTGCAACGCCTGTCCCGCTCGCTGGCCAGCGCCGCCCGGGAAATGGATCCGCGCATGGTCGTCACCGACATGTCGCCGGGCAACCCGCAACTGCGTCGGCAGATCGCCCTGCGTTACATGGTCGGCGGACTGATGCTGCCGATGGAGGAGCTGCTGATCACCAACGGCGCCCTCGAAGCGCTGAACCTGTGCCTGCAAGCGGTGACCGAACCCGGCGATCTGGTGGCCATCGAGGCTCCGGCGTTCTATGCCAGCCTGCAAGTGCTGGAACGCCTCAAGCTCAAAGCCGTGGAAATCCCCGTGCACCCGCGCGACGGCATTGACCTCGGCGTCCTCGCGCAGACGCTGGAGCGCCACCCGATCAAAGCCTGCTGGTGCATGACCAGTTTCCAGAACCCGATGGGCGCGACCATGCCCGAGGCCAAGAAGCAGGAACTGGTCGAGCTGCTGCGCCGCCATCAGGTGCCGCTGATCGAAGACGACGTCTACGCCGAACTCTATTACGGCCAACAGGCACCGAAACCGGCCAAGGCGTTCGACACCGAAGGGCTGGTGATGCATTGCGGCTCGTTCGCCAAAAGCCTGGCCCCCGGCTATCGCATCGGCTGGGTCGCCGCCGGGCGTTACGCGCAGAAGATCGAACGGCTGAAACTGATGACCTCGTTGTGCGCTTCGATGCCGGCGCAAGCGGCGATTGCCGACTATCTGCAACACGGCGGTTACGACCGTCATCTGCGCAAATTGCGTTACGCGCTGGAAGAACAGCAAAGCGCCATGCTGGCGGCCATCGCCCGTTATTTCCCTGCGCAAACGCGGGTCAGCCAACCGGCGGGGGGCTACTTTTTGTGGCTGGAGCTGCCACCGCAGATGGATTCGTTGAAGTTGTTTCAGATGGCGCTGGCGCAAGGCATCAGCATCGCGCCGGGGCCGATCTTTTCACCGACGCAGCGGTTCAGGAATTGTATTCGGCTGAATTACGGCAGTCCCTGGACTGAGGATTCGGAGAAAGCCATGGAGACGTTGGGGCGGATTGTGCGGTCGTTCTGATAAATGACCGGTGTCGATATTGACGCCTTCGCGAGCAAGCCCGCTCCCACAGTAAACCGAGTTTCTTCAAATGGAATGCGGTCAACTGTGGGAGCGGGCTTGCTCGCGAAGAGGCTCTGTCAGGTAACAAAAATACCGCAGATCAGCGCCCACCACCCAGATCGACGAAAGTCCCCGTGGCATACGAGGCCTTGTCCGAAAGCAACCAGACAATCGCTTCCGCCACCTCATCCGGCCGGCCGCCCCGGGCCATCGGAATCGCCGATTCCAGCTTGCTGACCCGATCCGGATCGCCGCTCAAGGCGTGGAAATCGGTGTAGATATAGCCAGGTCGCACCGCGTTCACCCGAATCCCCTCGCCCGCCACTTCCTTGGACAAGCCGATGGTGAAGGTGTCGAGCGCGCCTTTGGATGCGGCGTAATCGACGTATTCGTTTGGCGAACCGAGACGGGCAGCCACCGACGACACGTTAACAATGCTGCCACCCTGCCCGCCGTGTTTGGGCGACATGCGCAGGATCGCGTGCTTGGCACAGAGGATCGGCGCCAATACGTTGGTTTTCATGATCTTGAGAATGCGGAATTCGGACATTTCATCGACCCGCGACTTGTGTCCGACAGTGCCGGCGTTGTTCACCAGTGCGGTGACGCGACCCAGCTCGGTGTCGACCCGCTGAAACAGCGCGACCACTTCATCTTCGATGCTGACGTCGGCGCGTACGGCAATGGCTTGTGCCCCCAACGCGCGGACTTGCTCCAGCACGCTGTGCGCGGCCTGTTCGTCTGACTGGTAGTTGATGCAGATCCGATAGCCCTGTGCAGCAGCCAACAGCGCCGTCGCCGCGCCAATCCCGCGCCCGCCACCGGTGATGACAATGACTTTATCCATGCTGGCCTTCCCCCACGATGCACACGTAACAGTCGGGGGGAAGAATAACCGCCATTGACGGGATTTGCATGGGCTCTGATCACTGCCCCTCGCCACATCGATCTCAGGCTGGCAACTGCTCCGAGTTCACGATGCTCTGCATGAATTTATCCGCCGGCATCGGATGCCCCAGCAGATAACCCTGCAGCGAATCACAGCCCAGCTGCGTCAGGAAGTCCTGCTGCACACCGGTCTCGACACCTTCGGCGACAATGCGCAAGCCCAGCGCCTGACCCAGCGCGACAATTGCCGAAACAATCGCGGCGTCGTCACTGTCGTGTTCCAGATCCCGGACGAAACCGCGATCGATCTTCAGCTCATTGGCCGGCAGACGTTTGAGGTACATCAGGCTCGAATAACCGGTGCCGAAGTCATCGATCGACAGGTCCACGCCCATGTCCGACAACTCCTGCAACACCGTCATGCTCGCATCGGCGTCGCTCATGGCGGTGGTCTCGGTGATTTCCAGGGTCAGGCTGTTGGCCGGCAAGTGATGCGTGGCCAGCGCCTTGGCCACGCTTTGCACCAGCCCTGAGTGGCAGAACTGCAACGCCGAGAGGTTCACGGCAATGCGCCAGTCGGTGTAACCGAGCACGTACCACTCGCGCATCTGCCGGCACGCCTCGTTGAGCACCCAGTCGCCGATGGCAATGATCACGCCGGTTTTCTCCGCCAGATCGATGAACTTGTCCGGCATCAACATGCCGTGAACCGGGTGTTGCCAGCGCAGCAACGCTTCGGCACCAACCGGACGGCCGTTCGCGGCATCGAACTTGGGCTGATAGTGCAGGCTGAACTGACTGTGCTCCAGCGCCGCGCGCAGGTCTTGCAACAACTGCAGTTGCTTGCGGGCGTTGTTGTTCATGGACGCGTCGAAAAAACTGTAACCGTTTTTGCCGCCGCCCTTGGCGTGATACATCGCCGCGTCAGCGTTCATCAGCAGTTCCTGAGCGGTCTGGCCGTTGCCCGGGTACAGGGCGATGCCGACGCTGGCGGAGATCTGCAAATCATGTTCAGCAACGCGGAACGATTGCGCGATCAGGCCGACCTGACGCGCCGCCAGGCCCAACGCATCGTTGGGTTCGGTCAGACGCACCAGCAAGACAAACTCATCACCGCCGATCCGCGCCAACGTGTCCAGGCTGCGCAGGTCCTCGCGCAGACGGACCCCGACTTCGCGCAGCAACTGATCGCCCATGTGATGACCGAACGCATCGTTGACCGGTTTGAAGCCGTCCAGATCGATGAACATCAGCGCGAAACAACCGCCCTGCTCATGAACCTTTTTCATGGCCTGATTGATCCGGTCGTCGAGCAGCATGCGGTTGGGCAAACCGGTCAGGGTGTCGTGCAGGGCCAGTTGCGTCAGTTCGCGGTTGGCCACCGTCAGCGAGTGCGCCAGGTCTGCGGTGCGCGCTTCGAGGCGGGCGTCGAGAATCGAAGTCAGCAAGGCAATCGACAACACCGCCAGCGTGGTGATCAGCACCAGACTGTCGAGACCGTTGCCCTTCAAGCCATTGAGCGTCGCGCCGCAGAAACTGCCGTCAGGAAACTGCGCAGCGGCCATGCCGGTGTAATGCATGCCGACAATCGCGATGCCCATGATCACCGCAGCACCACCGCGAATCAGTCGCACGTAAGGCGAATGCTGGCGCAGGCGGAAGGCAATCCACAACGCAGCCGCGGACGCACCGACGGCGATCAGCAAGGACGCGCCGAACAGCGTCGGGTCGTAGTCGATTCCCGGGGTCATGCGCATGGCGGCCATGCCGGTGTAATGCATGGCGCTGATGCCGGCGCCCATGATCAGCGCGCCGAACGCCAGTTGCAGAACCGGTAGCTTCGGCTGGCTCACCAGCCACAAGGCAAAGCCGCAGGACAGCACTGCAATCAGCAGCGACAGTGCGGTGATGACAATGTCGTAACCCAGGTCGATCGGCAATTTGAAGGCGAGCATGCCGATGAAGTGCATCGACCAGACGCCAACGCCCATCGCCAGCGCGCCCCCCGCCGTCCAGAAGTGCACGGCGCGGCCCTTGGCCGTGGCGATCCGCCCGGTGAGGTCGAGCGCGGTGTATGACGCGAGGATCGCCACACACAACGAAATGAAAACCAGCGTGAAGGAATAACTACCGATGAGCATGGGAATTCTCGTGGCCACCCGCACCGGACTGCGTCCATTCTCGGTCGGGCAAATGCGGCGATTGTACTGATTGCACAGAAGAACGCACTGACAAAGTAACCATTTTGCCATCAACCCGATGAAACGCTTGTTCGATTGCCCGACAAGGCTCTGGCCCGGCCCTCACATGCTGAAACACTTGATCCTGTGGCGAGGGCGCTTTCTCCCGCTGGAGTGGCAAATTTGTTGCCTGGATCAGCGGTTGTCGCTTACATCCAGCTCGCCATCCCAACCACCCCCCAGCGCGGCGATCAACTGCACGCTGGCAATCAAGCGGCTCTGCAAGACGCCCAGCACACTGCGTTCATTACTCAGTGCAGTGGCTTGCACCACAACCACGTCGATGTAGGCAATCAGGCCGGCCTTGTACTGGTTTTCGGTCAGGCGCAGGGAGTCACGGGCGGCGTCCAGCGCTTCCTGTCGCACCGCCGCTTCGTCCTCGTACACCTTCAACTGCACCAGGTAGTTTTCCACCTCGCGGAAACCATCGAGCACGGTCTGACGGTACTTGGCCACTGTCTGGTCGTACACCGCTTCAGTGCGATCGACTTCCGCCGAGCGGATCCCGCCGTCGAACAGCGGCAAATCGAGTTTCGGCCCTACCGACCAGAAACGGTTCGGCAAACTGATCAGGTCTTTCGAGGTACTGCTGCTGTAACCGCCGCTCAGGCTCAAGCTCAGATCGGGGTAGTACGCCGCTTTCGCCACGCCAATGTTGGCGTTGGCCGCGATCACCGAACGTTCGGCCGAAGCAATGTCGGGACGGCGCTCCAGCAATTGCGACGGCAGGCTCAGTGGAATCTGCGGCAATTTGGGAATGGTCCGGGTTTCGGCGATGCTGAACTCGGCGGGCGCTTGCCCCGTCAGCACGGCGATGGCGTTTTCAAATTGCGCCCGCTGCCAGATCAGATCGACCAGATCGCCCTGGGTGGTTTTCAGTTGAGTCTGCGCCTGGGCCACCGCGTCACGCCCGGAAACCCCGGCGTTGTACTGGTTCTGCGTCATTTTCAGCGAGCGCTCGTACGCCGCCACCGTCGACTCGAGCAAACGTTTCTGCTGATCGATCACTCGTAGTTGCAGGTAGTTCTGTACCAGTTCCGACTGCTGACTCAGGCGCATCGCCGCCAGATCGGCAAAACTCGCCTGGGCGCTGGCTTCATTAGCCTCGAGACCACGACGCAATTTTCCCCAGACATCCGCTTCCCAACTGACACCCAACTGCGCGTTGTAGGTGTCGCGAATCCCGCTGGAGGAACTGCTCAGGCTCGAACTGCTGCTGCCGGTGCCCTGACTGGAGCGGGTCTTGCCAAGGCTCAGGTCGACACTCGGGTAAAACGCCCCGCGTGCACTGCGCACCAGGGCTTGCGCCTGACGAAACTGGGCTTCCGATTGCGCGACGGTCTGGTTGGAGCCGTTGAGTTTTTCGATCAGCCCGTTGAGCTGCTGATCGCCGTACAACTCCCACCAGGCGCCACGGGCCAGCGAATCGCTGGGGCTGGCCTGACGCCAGCCTTCGGCTTCCTTGTACTGGGCAATTTCAGCGGTCTGCGGGCGCTGGTAGTCCGGGCCGACAGCACAGGCACTGAGCATCGCCACGCACAGCGACAGGCTCAACAGACGCGAGCCGCGCACGGTGGCCAGATTGATAAGCGAACGGTCAGTCATAGCGGAGTTTCCAGAGCGGCGTCAGTACGCACGCCACGCCATTTGTTGAAACGATGGCGCAGCTTGTCGAGATAGAGGTAAACCACTGGCGTGGTGTAAAGGGTCAGCACCTGGCTGAAAATCAGCCCACCGATGATGGTCAGGCCCAGCGGCTGGCGCATTTCCGCACCTTCGGCACGGCTGAGCAGCAGCGGCAAGGCACCGAGAATCGCTGCCAGCGTGGTCATCAGAATCGGTCGCAGACGTTGCAGGCAAGCGCTGCGGATCGACTCCAGCGGCGACATGCCCTGATGTCGCTCCAGTTGCAGCGCAAGGTCGATCATCAGGATCGCGTTCTTTTTCACCACGCCGATCAACAGGAACAGACCGAGCAACGAAATCAGGCTGAACTCGCCGCCCAGCGCATAGATCGACAACAAGGCGCCGACCCCGGCCGAGGGCAAGGTCGAGAGAATTGTCAGTGGATGGATGTAGCTTTCATACAGCACACCCAGCACCAGATACACCGCGAGCAACGCGCCGAGAATCATGAACGGCTGGCTCTTCTGGGTCGCGGCAAAGGCGTCGGCGGTGCCGGCCATTTTCGCGATCACATCTTCCGGCAAGCCAAGCTTGGCGATAGCCCGTTCGATGGCGGCACTGCCCTGCTCCACCGTCACGCCTTCGGCCATGTCGAAGGAGATGTCTTCGGAAGCGAACTGGCCTTCGTGGCTGACACGGTCGTCTTCCAGACTGTTTTCATAATGAGCGAACGTCGACAGCGGAATCCGTGCGCCGTCAGCAGTGATCACCTGCACTTGCTTGAGCGTCACCGGGTCCTGGGCGTATTTCGGATTGACCTCCATGACCACCTGATACTGGTTGAGGCTGTCGTAAATCGTCGAAATCTGCCGTTGGCTATAAGCGTTGTTCAGCACCGACGTGACCATGTCCATGTCGACGCCCAGGCGTTTGGCCTGATCGCGGTCGACAATCAGCGTCACCTGCTGCGCGCCCGCGCCTTCACGGGCATCGATCGCGGTCAGTTCCGGCAGTGCCCGCAAGGCTGCAACGACCTTTGGGTACCACTTGCGTAATTCACCCAGATCACCGCTCTGCAGGATGTAGCTGTATTGCGAGGTGGTCTGTTCACGACCACCGCCAAACTGCAGATCCTGATCGGCCATCAGCATCAATTGCGCGCCCGGCACCTTGGGCATTTCCTTGCGCAGGCGTTCGATGACTTTCTGCGCCGAGACCTGGCGCTCTTTGATCGGCTTCAGGCGCACCAGCATGAACGCGTTGTTGGTGCCGTTGGTGCCGCCGATGAACCCGGCAACGCTTTTCACCGCTTCGTCCTTGAGCACGGCGCGGCGGAAGATTTCCATCTTCGGCTGCATCACGCTGAACGACAGACCGTCGTCACCTCGCACGAAACCGATCAGTTGCCCGGTGTCCTGCTGCGGCATGAAGGTTTTCGGCACCACCACATACAGCGCAACGTTGACGCCCACGGTGATGAGCAGGCTGAGCAAGGTCAGGCGCCGATGACGCAGCACCCAGTCGAGGCTGGTGGCGTATTTGCCGACCATCCAGTCGTTGGTCTTGCGGCTCCAGCGTTGCAAACGGTTTTCCTGCCCCGGGGGGTGTGGCTTCAACCAGCGCGCGCAGAGCATCGGGGTCAATGTCAGGGACACCACCAGCGAAACCACGATGGCCGCAGCCAGGGTGATGGAGAACTCGCGGAACAGGCTCTCGACAATCCCGCCCATGAACAGAATCGAGAGAAACACCGCGACCAGCGAGACGTTCATCGACAACAGGGTGAAGCCGACTTCCTTGGCCCCCAGGTACGCGGCCTGCATCGGCTTGACGCCGTCGTCGATGTGCCGGGAAATGTTTTCCAGCACGACGATGGCGTCGTCCACCACCAGGCCCGTGGCGAGAATCAGCGCCATCAGCGAAAGGTTGTTCAACGAAAAGCCGTAGAGGTACATGACCGCGAACGTGCCGACCAGCGACACCGGCACCGCCAACGTCGGAATCAGCGAAGCGCGGAAGTTACCGAGGAACAGGAACACCACCAGAATCACCAGCGCCACGGCGATCAGCAGGGTCATCTCGGCTTCGTGCAAGGTCGCCTTGATCACGGGCGAACGATCCATCGCCAGATTCAGTTTGACGCTGGCCGGCAACACCGCTTGCAGCGCCGGCAATTGTGCCTTGATCTCGTTGACCGTCTCGATGATGTTGGCCCCGGCCTGGCGGTTGATCACCAGCAGCACCGCCGCGTCATCGTTGAAGAAACCGCTGTTGTAACGGTCTTCGACGCCATCGCTGACCTTGGCCACGTCCTTGAGCCGCAGCGCGGCACCGTCGGCGTAATGGATGATCAGCGATTCGTAATCCTTGGCTTTCTCCAGTTGGTCGTTGGCCTGAATCTGCCACAAGCGCTGACCGTCTTCGACCGAACCCTTGGGCCGGCGCACGTTGGCGTCGGCAATGGTTTTGCGCACATCGTCGAGGGCCACGCCGTACTGGTTCAATGCCTGCGGTTCAAGCTCGATGCGCACCGCCGGCAGGGAGCTGCCGCCGATCTGCACTTCGCCGACACCCTGAACCTGGGAGAGGCTCTGCGACAGAATGGTCGAGGCCAGATCATAGAGCTGACCTTTTTCCAGCACGTCCGAGGTCAGCGACAACACCATGATCGGTGCCTGAGAAGGGTTGACCTTCTTGTAGGTCGGCATGCTGCGCATCCCGCTCGGCAACAGATTGCGCGACGCGTTGATCGCTGCCTGCACTTCCCGCGCCGCGCCATTGATGTCGCGGTTGAGGTCAAACTGCAGAATGACCCGCGTCGAGCCCTGGCTGGAACGGCTGCTCATGGTGTTGATGCCGGCAATCGCGCCGAACGAACGCTCCAGCGGTGTCGCCACGGTGGACGCCATGACCTCCGGGCTGGCACCGGGCAGGCTTGCCTGCACGACGATCACCGGGAAATCCATCTGCGGCAACGGCGCCACCGGCAGCAGACCAAAGCTCACACCGCCCAGCAACATGATCGCCAGACTTAGGAGCATGGTCGCGACCGGGCGCTTGATGAAAGGACCGGACAGATTCATCGAACGCAGTCCTCAGCATCACACTGCTCCAATGTGGGAGCGGGCTTGCTCGCGAATGCAATTCGACATTCAACATTGATAGTGACTGATACAACGCCTTCGCGAGCAAGCTCGCTCCCACAGGGTTTGTGGATCCGGGCAGTCATGCCGACACCTCTTCGGAATCGGTATTGGTTTTACCGAAACGACGGCCGAGACGGTCGAAATACAGGTAGATCACTGGCGTGGTGAACAGCGTCAACACCTGGCTCACCAGCAATCCACCGACCATCACCAGACCCAGCGGCTGGCGCAATTCAGCACCGGAACCGGTCGCCAGCATCAGTGGCACCGCGCCAAACAACGCCGCCAGTGTGGTCATCAGAATCGGCCGAAAGCGCAGCAGCGCCGCCTGATAAATCGCCTCCTCGGGCGCCATGCCCTGGTTACGTTCAGCGTCCAGGGCGAAGTCGATCATCATGATCGCGTTCTTCTTGACGATGCCGATCAGCAGAATGATGCCGATGATCGCGATCATGCCCAGGTCATTGCCGCTGAGCAGCAGCGCCAACAAGGCACCGACCGCCGCCGACGGCAGGGTCGAAAGAATGGTGATCGGGTGGATGTAACTCTCGTAGAGCACGCCGAGCACGATGTACATGGTCACCACCGCCGCCAGAATCAGCAGCAGGGTGCTCGACAGCGAAGCCTGGAACGCTTCCGCCGCGCCCTGGAATTGCGTCTGCACGCCAACCGGCATGCCAATGTCTTTCTGCACTTGCTCGATGATGTCGACTGCATGACCCAGCGCGACACCGGGGGCGAGGTTGAACGACATCATCACCGCCGGGAACTGGCCGATGTGGGTAATCGCCAGTTGTGCCTGACGCTCCTCGACGTGGGCCAGACTCGACAGGCGCACTTGCGCGCCGTCCGTGGTTTTCACGTGAATCTGATCCAGCGCCTGCGGGCCGATTTTCTCCCCGGCCTGCGCCTGCAGGACTACGCGGTACTGGCTGGCCTGCGTGTAAATGGTCGAAATCTGCCGCTGGCCGAAGGCGTCGTACAGCGCGTCGGTGATGTTGGCCACCGAAACGCCGAGGCGCGAAGCGGCATCGCGGTCGATGACCAGATAGACCTGCAAGCCTTTGTCCTGCAAGTCACTGGCAACGTCGGTCAGCTCTGGCCGTTGCGCCAGTGCTTCGACCAGCCGGCCGCTCCACTGACTGAGCAATTCGGAGTCCGGCGAGGACATGCTGAACTGATACTGCGTGCGGCTGACCCGGTCTTCGATGGTCAGGTCCTGCACCGGTTGCATGAACAGGCGAATGCCGACCAGTTTGTCCAGTTGCGGTTGCAGCCGAGTAATCACTTCGCTGGCGCTGAGGTCACGCTCGCCATGGGGCTTGAGGTTGATCAGCAAGCGACCACTGTTGAGCGTGGCGTTATCGCCATCGACACCGATGTAGGACGACAGGCTTTGCACCGCCGGATCTTCAAGAATGATTTTGGCCAATGCCTGTTGCCGCTCGCCCATGGCGGCGAAGGAAATCGACTGTGGCGCCTCGGAAATGCCCTGAATCACCCCGGTGTCCTGCACCGGGAAGAAGCCTTTGGGCACGACCATATACAGGAATACGGTCAGCGCCAACGTGCCGATAGCCACCAGCAGCGTCAGTGGTTGATGCTTGAGTACCCACTGCAACTTGCGCCCGTACGCGGCGATCATCCAGTCAATGCAGGCGCCGCTGGCCCGGTAGAAACGGCCCTGCTCGTGTTCTTCCGGCTCACGCTTGAGCAGGCGCGCGCACATCATCGGCGTCAGCGTCAGTGAAACCACGAGGGAAATCAGGATCGCCACGGCCAAGGTGATAGCGAATTCACGGAACAACCGCCCGACAACGTCGGCCATGAACAGCAACGGGATCAACACCGCAATCAGCGACAGGGTCAGGGAAATCAGGGTGAAACCGATCTGCTTCGCGCCCTTGAGCGCGGCCTGCATCGGGCTGTCACCCTCCTCGATAAACCGCGCGATGTTTTCCAGCATCACGATGGCGTCATCTACGACAAAACCGGTGGCGATGGTCAGGGCCATCAAGGTCAGGTTGTTGACCGAGAAACCGGCGAGGTACATCACGCCGAAGGTGCCGATCAGCGACAGCGGCACGGCCACCGAAGGAATGATCGTCGCACTGGCGCGCCGCAGGAACAGGAACGTCACCATTACCACCAGTGCAATGGCGATCAGCAGTTCGTGCTGTACGTCAGTGACCGAGGCGCGAATGGTCTGGGTACGGTCGGTGAGTACGGTGACATCAAGGCCGGCCGGCAGGTTGTCGGTGATGCTCGGCAGAAGTGCCTTGATGCGGTCGACTACCTCGATCACGTTGGCGCCGGGTTGACGCTGAATGTTCAGCAGCACCGCCTGATTCTGGTTGGCCCACGCGGCCAGACGCTCGTTCTCGGCGCCATCGACGATTTCCGCGACATCCTTAAGCCGCAACGGCGCGCCGTTCTTGTAGGCGAGGATCAGGTTGGAGTAGTCCTTGGGCGACGTCAGCTGATCGTTGGCATCGAGCATCGAGACCCGGGTCGGGCCGTCAAAGTTACCTTTCGGCTGATTGACGTTGGAGGCGCCGATCAACGTGCGCACGTCCGACAGGTTCAGGCTGTTGGCGGCCAGCGCCTCCGGATTGACCTTGATCCGCACCGCCTGACGCTGGCCGCCGGCGATGCTGACCATACCGACGCCGCTGATCTGGGCGATTTTCTGCGCCATGCGCGTGTCGACCAGGTCATTGAGCTTGGGCAGCAGCATGGTTTTCGAAGTGATGGCCAGAGTCAGCACCGGGGTGTCCGCCGGGTTGACCTTGTTGTACACCGGTGGTGCCGGCAGATCGGTCGGCAGCAGATTGGTCGCGGCGTTGATCGCGGCCTGTACCTGCTGCTCGGCGACGTCCATGTTGATGTCGAGGCTGAAACGCAGGGTCAGCACCGAGGCGCCGCCGGAACTGGTCGAAGCCATTTGGGTGAGGCCCGGCATCTGGCCGAACTGGCGTTCAAGCGGCGCGGTGACGGCGCTGGTCATCACATCCGGACTCGCGCCCGGATACAACGTCATGACACGGATGGTCGGGTAATCGACCTGCGGTAATGCCGACACTGGCAACAAGCGATAAGCAATCAGGCCGGCCAGAACAATGGCCAGCATACTCAGGGTGGTGGCTACCGGACGGAGGATGAACAGCCGCGAAATGTTCATGCGCCCTTCTTGGCCTTGTCAGTCACAGCGGCGTCCGGCGCGTTGGCGGCGGATTTGCCTTGCAGGTGCTCGGTCGGGGTGGTCGGTACTTGATTGCTGTCGTTGACCACTTCCACTTCGCTGCCTTCCTTGAGGCGATCGGTGCCTTCCAGCACCACACGATCACCGGCCGCGAGGCCTTCCGTGACCACAGTGTTCTCTCCGTCGCTGGCGCCGATCTTCAGTTGGCGAATGGTGACTTTCTTGTCACCGTCCAGCGCATAGACGAAGGTGCCGTTGGTGCCGAACTGAATCGCTGCCGACGGCGCCAACACCACACCCTTGAGGGTGTCGGCCAGCAGGTGCACGTTAACGAACTGATTGGGGAACAACGACTGATCACGGTTTTCGTAACGGGCCTTGAATTTCAGCGTACCGGTGGCGACGTCGATCTGGTTGTCGAGGCTTTGCAGCACGCCGGTGGCTTGCAGTTTGGTGTCACCGCGATCCCACGCTTCGGCCGGCAGTTTCGCACCACTGCGGTAGCGGGCGAGCACGGTTTCAAGGCTGTTTTCCGGCAGCGTGAACGCGACGCTGATGGGTTGAGTCTGGGTGATCACCGCGAGGAACGTGGTGTCGTTGGCGGCCACGAGGTTGCCGACATCGACCTGACGCAGGCCGACACGACCGGCAATCGGCGCGCGGATTTTGGTGAATTCAAGATTGAGCTTGGCGTCGTTGACCGCCGCCTGATTGGTCTTGACCGTGCCGAGGTACTGGCCGACCAGGGCTTCGGCGGTGTCCAGCGTCTGTTTGGCGATGCTGTCCTCTTTGAACAGGCCGCGATAACGCTCGACATCGACCTGGGCGTTTTTCAGTTGCGCCTGATTCTGCAGCAAGGTGCCTTCGGCCTGGAGCAAGGCGTTCTGGTAAGGACGCGGATCGATCTCCGCCAGCAAGTCGCCGGCCTTGACCATCTGGCCTTCTTCGAAGTTGATCTTCACCAGTTCGCCGCCGACCCGGCTGCGCACGTTGATGGTGTTCAGCGCCGTCACCGTGCCCAGTGCCTTGTAATAGAGAGGGAAATCACCCGTCACCGCCGGTGCCACGCGCACCGGAATCGGCCCGCTGCCACCGCCGAAGCCCGGTCGCATCATCCCCGAACGCCCGGTATGCCCGGCCGCAGCCTTGTCGCCACCCTCCTTGTGGGCTGAACCGGCCGGCCAGAATTTCCAGCACAGTACGGCGATAACCAACAAGACAAGCAGGCTGATCAGCCAGCGACGGGAGTTGCGTGGGGACGATTGCATGGAGTGATTAACCATTGGGCGCGTGGGCTTCTTTTACAGGAGGCTGAACGATAAGCACTGGTGGGGGTAAAGCAAAGCAGCTTTACCGGCAATTTACCTTCAACTTACGTTTCAAGGTGTGAGGCAAAACACTGATACACAAATGAAAACGGCCTGGACAGGGCCAGGCCGTTAACAATTGTAAAGCGCTTGTTTCAGAACACTTATTTCAATACGGCCAGTGCTGCGTCGTAGTTTGGTTCTTCAGCGATTTCCTTGACCAGTTCGCTGTGCAGGACGTTGTCGTTTTCGTCCAGAACCACGACGGCACGGGCAGTCAGGCCTTTCAGCGGGCCGTCAGCGATGGCCACGCCGTAGTTTTCGATGAACTCGGCACCGCGCAGGGTCGACAGGTTCTGCACGTTTTCCAGACCTTCGGCGCCGCAGAAACGGGCCTGAGCGAATGGCAGGTCAGCGGAGATGCACAGCACCACGGTGTTGGCGACGTCGCTGGCCTGAGCGTTGAACTTGCGTACAGAAGTAGCGCAGGTCGGGGTGTCGACGCTTGGGAAGATGTTCAGCACTTTGCGCTTGCCGGCAAAGTCTTTGAGGGTAACGTCGGACAGATTGCCGGCAACCAGAGAAAAGGCTGGCGCCTTGGAACCGGCTTGTGGCAACTGGCCGTTGACTTGAACCGGATTGCCTTTAAGGGTGACTTGAGCCATGACTTGAGTCCTTCTGATGTTTTGATTGGAAAGCATGCAAGAGGCCGAAGTTAACCACGAAATTGTCCGACGACCTATGCCCTCGCTGAAATTGTTGGGCGACTGCGCGAAAAATTGTATACAACCGCTTGATTACAGCAACAGAAAAGTCACTTCAGCCGTTGCAGGCCGGGCATGGCGGACACATTCCGAAAGGCGTCGATGCTTGTTAAAACGCAGATCCGCATCTTTTATTTAGTACGCCTGTCGATTCACGCTGCGGTCGTTCGACTAATCAGTGAATCCCCACCTTCCACGGAGTAACTGCCATGCGATTCATGATCCTTGTCAAAGCCAGTGCCGATTCCGAAGCCGGCGTCATGCCCAGCGAAGAGTTGCTGACCGCCATGGGCAATTTCAACGAAGAACTGGCCAAGGCCGGCATCCTCGTTGCCGCCGATGGCCTGCATCCCAGCAGCAAAGGCGCGCGCGTGCGGTTCTCGGGCGCCAACCGCACGGTGATCGACGGGCCGTTCATCGAAACCAAGGAGCTGGTCGCCGGTTACTGGATCTGGGACGTGAAATCGAAAGAAGAAGCCATCGAATGGGTCAAACGCTGCCCGAACCCGATGCCGGGCACCGATTCGGACATCGAAATCCGCCAGATCTTCTCCGCCGAGGATTTCGGTGAACAGTTCACCCCGGAGTTGCGCGAGCAGGAAGAGCGCATCCGCGATCAGGCAAAGAAGCCCTGACCCGACTTGCAAATGCAATGCGATCAACCTGTGGGAGCGGGCTTGCTCGCTCCCAAAAGGGTTGAAGTTGTCAGCGATAATTTCGACAAGAAACCCCACAAGTTGCGTGCTAACTCTTTAATACACATTTTTTCCGTGATCCTGCACACAAAACCAAAGAATTAATCCATTCGACTGGCTAACCCCCGATTAGCTGCTAGCTTCAATCAGACGTGTCCTACAGGCTTGATAAGAAAGGGATTACACCGTAGCGGCCAAGAAGTGCTGCGTTGTCCATAAGACACTAGGGAATCGGGGATGAAGTTCAATCGATTGGGGAAGACTCTGTGTCTGGCGAGTTCGCTTGCCGCCGCATGCTGCGCGCAGGCGGATAATGCCGAGGACTCCAATAAAAGCAACAACCCGCTGAGCGTCGCACCGGGCGCCAACCTGCAGGATTACTACACCCCCAGGCTCTACGACTCCAACGCCCACACCAATGACGTCCTGCTGCGCGGCACCTTGCCGATTGCGCCCAATGACTTTATCGGCGTGCCGCAGCTGGTTCGCGCCACTTTGCCGATCAGCACCCGTCCCGACCCGCACAACGGCTACAGCACCGGCATCGGCGATCTCAATCTGTTCGATATTTTCATTCTGAAAACCGATGGCGTGCAGCTCGGGATCGGCCCGCTGATCACCGCCCCCACCGCTGAACAGGACGAACTCGGCACCGGCAAGTGGCAAGGCGGACTGGCCGCAGTGGCCATCGACTCGTCGCCCCGCGGGCTGCTTGGCGCCCTGGTGCAATACCAAAGCTCGTTCGCCGGCGACAACGACCGCCCTCACGTCGAAAGCGCAACGCTGCAGCCGTTCATCATCCATAACCTGGAAAAAGGCTGGTACCTGCGCTCCACCGGCACCTGGACCTTCGACCTGAAAAATGACACCCATTTCATCCCGATAGGCCTGGGCGTGGGCAAAGCCTGGAAGTCCGGCGGCAATATCCTCAACGCCTTCATCGAGCCGCAGTGGACGGCCGACCGCAAGGGTGATGGCCTGCCGCAGTTCACCCTCTACACCGGGATCAACGTGACATTTGGCAAATAGGGAATCCGCCATGAGGACCGCCATTAAAGCCGCCGGTTACAGCCTGATGACCATGTTCGTCAGTTGCGGCGTCGGCGCACAGGGTTTCAGCGCCACTCCCGACGAGGCCCGCGCCATCGCCAAGGAAGCCTATCTGTACGGTTTCCCCGTGGTAGAGATGTACAAAACCCTCTACACCCAGGCCGTCGACAGCAAAAGCCCGAACTACAAGGCGCCGTTCAACCAGATCGGCAATACCGCCAAGGCTTTCACTGCGAAGGACACCGCGTTCGTCACGCCAAACGCCGACACGCCCTACTCCTTCGTCTGGATGGATTTGCGCGCCGAACCGTTGATCCTCACCCTGCCGCCCATTGAGGAGCATCGTTATTACTCGGTGCAATTGATCGACGCTTACACGCAGAACTTCGCCTATCTGGGCACGCGCAGCACCGGCAACAACGGCGGCCATTTCATGATTGCCGGCCCCGAATGGGAGGGCCAGCAACCGCTCAACATTGACCGGCTGCTGCGCAGTGAAAGCAACATCGCCTACGCCCTGTACCGCACGCAGCTTTTCGATGAAAAGGATCTGGCCAAGGTCAAGCAGATCCAGAAAGGCTACAAGGTCGAAACCCTGAGTCACTACGTCAAAGAGAAAGCCCCGGCGCCGGCGCCAAAGGTCAGCTGGCCGAAACCGACGCCGACCATGAGCGAAACCCCGGACCTGTTCCGCTACCTGAATTTCATGCTCGCCTTCACCCCGCCGCAGGACGTCGAGAAAGACCTGCTCGCGCGGTTCGCGAAAATCGGCATTGGCGCCGGCGAGCCGTTCGATCTGAAGTCCCTCAGCGCCGAACAGCGCCAGGCGCTGGAGGACGGTATCAGCGACGCCAGGGCCGAGTTCGCCGCTTTCAAGAAGGACAAGGTCGATACCCACCAGGTTACCAGCGGCGATTTTTTCGGCACCCGCGATCACCTCAAGGGCAATTACCTATACCGCTATGCCGGCGCCAACATGGGGATTTTCGGCAACTCCGCCGAAGAGGCGAATTACATCGGCTATTTCGTCGACAAGGATGGCCAGCCAGTCGACGCCTCGAAACACGATTACACCCTGCATTTCGACAAGGGCGCCCTGCCCCCGGCCGATGCGTTCTGGTCGCTGACAATGTACGACGCGAAGAACAAATTGCTGGTCGCCAACCCGCTCAATCGTTACCTGATCAACTCGCGAATGCTCGCGGATCTGAAACTCGATGCCGACGGTGGACTGACGCTTTACGTGCAGCAGAAAAATCCCGGCAAGGATAAACAGGCAAATTGGCTGCCGGCGCCGAACGGGCCGTTCTATGGGGTGCTGCGTCTGTATCTGCCGCAGCCGCAGGTTGCCAGCGGCGAGTGGAAGATGCCGTTGTTGACCCCGGTCGACTCAAAACAATAAGCGGAGACAGTGATGGTCAAGCCTTACGTTGTGCGCCCGTTACTGGCGCTGTGCATATTCGGTAGCCCTGCGTTGTTCGCAGCAGAGGGCGGGGTCGGTCGGCCGATCACTGGCCAGCAAGTGTTCTCCAATGCCGGGGTGGTGCCACCGGCTCCGGGCTGGGTCGTGTCGCTGACCAGCATCTGGTACGACGGTTCGATCAAGGGCAGCGGCGGTGCGCCGATTTCCGGTGAAGTCAGCGCCGGGATCGACATGAAAGTGTCTTACACCATGGCCAACTTCACCCACGTCTGGGACACCGGCCCGGGCAAATGGAATTACGCTTCGGCCATCGGCGTGCCGGTGCAGTACACCGACATCAACGCCAGTGTCACCGGTTCGCGTGGACGCACCCTCGGCGACAGTGATTCCGGCACCCAGTTCGCCGATGCGCTGGTGACGCCGATTGCCGCCGGTTATCACTTCGACGAACTCAATCACATCGCGTTTTCCCTGCCGATCTACGTGCCGACCGGCGCTTACAACGAAAACCGTCTGGCCAACCCCGGGCAGAACAATTACACGTTTATGCCCACCGTTGCCTTCACTCATCTGGACGGCAAGGGCGGCGAATTCACGCTGTCGAGCGGGCTCGAGTTCTACACCGAAAACGACGCCACCGATTACCGCAACGGCGACATTTTTACCCTCGACGCACTGTGGACCCACGGTTTGGGCAATGGCTGGAGCGCCGGCCTGGCCGCCGGTTATGTGCAGCAGATCAGCGACGACAAAGGTGATACCGCCGACTCGCTCAACGGCTTTCGCGGACGCTCGGTCGGTGCCGGCCCTACCGTCGGCTGGAGCGGTAAGTTCGCCGACACGCAGGCCAGTTTCAGCGCGCGCTGGGTGCCGGAGTTCGACACCAAGAATCGCCCCGAAGGCGACGGCATCAGCGCCAACATGACCCTGGCGTTTTTCTAGAAGGAGCCAGGGATGCGGTCTGTTTTTCAGTGGGACGACCTGATTAGTAGACGCTGGAATTTCCGTCTATCGTTCATTCCGGTCATTGCGACGTTCATGTTTTGAGAAGGAAGCACACGTCATGACAACACTCAGCGACCTCAACGCCCTGCAAGCGAGCATTGCCGAATCGGTGCTCGGTCAGGATCAGGTGATCCGGCAGATTCTCCTCGGCCTGCTCGCCAACGGGCATTTGCTGCTGGAAAGTCTGCCCGGTCTGGCCAAGACGCGCACGGTCAAGGCGTTGGCCAGACACCTGGACGCGAAGATGAGCCGGATTCAGTTCACCCCGGACTTGCTGCCCTCGGACATCACCGGCGCCGAGGTGCTGCATCAGGTCGAGGGCAAGAACGAGATCCGCTTTCAGCCCGGGCCGCTGTTCGGCAACCTGATCCTCGCCGACGAGATCAACCGCGCCCCCGCCAAAGTCCAGGCAGCGCTTCTCGAAGCCATGGAAGAACGCCAGATCACTGTGGCCGGCAACAGTCATGCGCTGCCGGAACTGTTCATCGTGGTGGCGACGCAAAACCCGATCGAACAGGAAGGCACCTACCCCCTGCCCGAAGCGCAGATGGACCGCTTTCTGATGAAAGTCCTGCTCGACTACCCGAGTGCCGACAATGAAAGTCAGGTCTTGCGCCTGCTGCGCGCCGAAGAGTTTGCCCAAGGCGCCAGCACGGCGCCGACCAAGGGTTTCAACCTGTCGCAGGCAGTGATTTTCGCCGCACGTAAAGAGGTCAGCGCGGTGCACGTCTCCCCCGCCATCGACCGTTATCTGATCGACCTGATCAACGCCACGCGCCATCCCGCCGACTACGACGAAGACCTCGGGCGCTGGATCAGCATTGGCGCCAGCCCGCGTGGCGGCATCGGCCTGGATCGCTGCGCGCGTGCCGATGCGTGGTTGCAGGGCCAGGATTTTGTGTCGCCGGACAACGTCCGCGCCGTGGTGCATCCGGTGCTGCGCCATCGCCTGCAACTGAGCTACGACGCGGTGGCCGATGGCGTCAGCGCCGATCAGGTGCTCGACCGGATTCTCGACAAAGTGGCGATCCCCGCGTGAACGCTGACGGCCTGGTTTACGTCTCTCTCGCGCATCTGATGGCGCTGGAGTTCAAGGCCCGCGACCTGAGTTTTCTCGCTCGTCAGCCGCAAGGCAGTATCCTCGCTGGCAACCATGCCTCGCGCCTGCGTGGACGGGGTTTGAACTTCGATGAACTGCGCCGCTATCAGCCCGGCGACGACTTGCGCCACCTCGACTGGCGCGCCTCGCTGCGCACCGGTAAACCGGTGGTGCGCACCTTCACCGAAGAGCGCGACCGTCCGGCGCTGATCGTCGCTGACCAGCGCATGTCGATGTTCTTCGGCTCGCAGCGCAGCTTCAAATCCGCCGTGGCCGCCGAACTCGCCGCGCTGGCGGCGTGGATGGTGTTCAACGCTGGCGACCGTGTGGGCGGACTGGTTTTCAATGACTCGAGAATCGAAAACATCGCGCCCCTGCGCAGCCGCAAACGCGTGGAAGCGTTGCTCAGTCGCATCGCCGAACAGAATCAGGCGTTGAGTGCCGCCAACCCGGATGCCGAAGGGGAAGATCAACTCGACAAAGTCTTGCAGCGTTGCCTGGCGCTGGCCGGGCATGATCATCTGATCTGCATCGTCAGCGACTTCGCCGGGGCCGGCGAACGCACCTTGCAACTGATGCGGCAACTGTCGGCGCACAACGACGTCATTGCCCTGCAAGTCTACGACCCGCTGGCGCTGAAGCTGCCGAGCAATGGCCGTTTGTTGATCACTCAGGGGCAGTTGCAGGTAGAACTAGCGGTCGACAAGCGCAGTGTGCATCAGCCTCTGGGGGATTTTCTCAGCGGCCGCCTCAAGGACGTCGCCACCCTGCTTCGCCGCAGTCGTGTGCCGCTGATGATGTTCAGCACCGCCGAAGAAGCGCACACACAATTGCGTGCCGAACTCGGTAAAAGCGGAGCGCGACGTTGAACCCGAACGTCCCGAGCATCGAACAACTCAAGGAGTTGGGCCTGCCCGCGCCGGTCAGTTACGCGCCGCAGACGTGGGGCTGGTGGGTGTTGCTGGGGCTTTTGATCGTGCTGGCGATTGTCGTGGGCGTGCGGCGTTATTTGCACTGGCGTCGCGATCAGTATCGCCGCGAAGCGCTGGTGCGGCTGGCGCAATTGCGCGAGCGCAGTGATGACCTCAATGCGTTGCGCGAACTGCCGGAGTTGCTGAAACGCGTGGCAATCTCGATACCCACCCGATCCCGGCACTGGTATGCATTCCCTGTGGGAGCGGGCTTGCCCGCGAATGCGTCGGGTCAGTCAGCATCTACTTTGAATGTAACGGCCTCTTCGCGAGCAAGCCCGCTCCCACGGGGGCCAGCGGCGTTGGGAAAGGAAGATTGGCAACGTTACTTGCAGCGGCACAGCAAAAAAACGCTACCCGCCGACTTCAGCGAGCAACTCGCCCAACTCGCCTACGCCCCCGAGGACACCTTGCGCGCCCTCCCCGGCGACCAGCGCCAGGCGCTGTTCGACACCTGCCAATACTGGGTGGAGCATCATCATGTGGCAGCTTGATTACCCCTGGCTGTTGCTTGTGCTGCCACTCGCCTGGCTGACTTACCGCTACTTGCCGGTCTACAACGAGGCGCGCAGTGCCGTGCGCGTACCATTTTTTGGCGCCATGAGCCGCGCCGTTGGCGAGGCGCCAAGCAACGCCGGCACTCGTCGCAATGTCTGGCAGTTGCTGCTCAATCTGCTGATCTGGGCATTGATGGTGTTGGCGGCGGCCCGCCCGGTGTTTGTCGAGAAACCCATCGAACGCCAGCAACCGGTACGCGACCTGATGCTCGCCATCGACATTTCACAATCGATGGAAACCGAAGATTTCACCAACGCCAACGGCGAGAAGATCAATCGTCTGGCTGCCGTCAAAGAGGTCGTGCAAGGCTTCATCGATAAACGTAAGGATGACCGTCTCGGCCTGATCGTGTTCGGCAGCGGTGCCTATCCGCAGGCACCGCTGACCCTCGATCACGCCAGCTTGTCGCTGTTGCTGGCCGACACAGGGATCGGCATGGCCGGGCCGAACACGGCGATTGGCGATGCCATCGGCCTCAGCCTCAAATTGCTCGACAAGGCCCACGAGCAGGAAAAAGTGCTGATTTTGCTCACCGACGGCAACGACACCAGCAGCGCGATCACTCCGGATCACGCCGCCGAAATGGCCGCCGCAAAAGGGGTGATCATCCACACCATCGGCATCGGCGATCCTGCCGCCTCCGGAGAAGCCAAGGTCAATCTGCCGGGGCTCGAACAGATTGCCAAAAACACCGGCGGCCAGTTCTTCCGCGCCGAAGACCGCTCGGCACTGGATCAGGTCTACAGCACCCTCGACCGCCTCACCCCGCATCAGGTGCAAACCCTCAGTCATCAGCCGCAACGCGAGTTGTTTTATTGGCCGCTGGGCGCCGCCTTGTTGTTGCTCGCGGCGTATCACCTCGGCGCCCTGTTGCGGCCACGTCTGGCGTTGAGCCGCCAACGGCAGGAGGCCTGAGATGGAGATCGATCTTGGCGACTTCCACTTCCTCCGCCCGCTGTGGCTGCTGCTGGCATTGTTTGGCGCATTGCTCCCATTGATCTGGCGGCGCAGTCGAGACTTGCAGCGGCGCTTGCGCGGCAATATTGCCGAGCATCTGTTGCCGCACCTGTTGATTACGCCGCAGGATCATCAGCGTCTGCGCCCGGTGCACCTGCTCTGCGCGGTGTTGATCCTTGGTGCGATTGCCGCCGCCGGGCCAACCTGGGAGCAGGATCGCCCGGACTTTCTCGAGAACCGCGCGCCATTGATTGTCGCCGTTGATCTGTCGCCGTCGATGGACGCCAGCGATGTGCAACCGTCGCGGCTGGAAGCGGCCAAACACAAACTCCACGACTTGATCCAGCGCCGCGCCGGCGCCCGCACCGCGCTGATTGCCTACGCCGGCAGCGCGCATCTGGTATTGCCGCCGACCGACGACCCGGCGCTGCTCGACACCTTCATTCAAGCCCTCGGTACCGGGCTGATCGGCAAAACCGGCAAGGACGTCGGCGCGGTGATCGATCAGGCCGGACGTCTGCTCGACGCCGAGAAGACTCCAGGCAGTTTGCTGCTGCTCACTGACGGCGCCGACACCTCGCAACTGGATGGCCTCGCCAAGCGTCTCGACGGCAGCGACCTGCAGGTTCTGGTGCTCGCGGTGGGCAGCGAGGATGGCGGCATCCTTCGCGACGCCAATGGCCAGCCACGTACCGACGCCAACGGACGCCCGGCGCTGGGCAGTTTCGACCCCGCTGCGCTGAAAGACCTGGCGTCGGCTCTGGATGCGCCGCTGGGCAGCCTGACCCTCAACGACGACGATCTGGACTGGATCGACCTGCACGCGCAACAACACTTCCAGAGCGCCAGCGCCGAGCAGCGCGAACTGCACTGGAAAGACGCCGGTTACTGGCTGTGCTGGCCGCTGTTGTTGCTGGCGTTGTTCAGCGTGCGCAAGGGCTGGAGCGTCAACTGGATGCCGGCGCTGGCGCTCGCCGTGGGCATCGGCTGGCCGGCGGCACCGGCGCAGGCCAATGGGCTGACCGATGCGTTTTTCACCCGGGATCAGCAGGGTCGCTGGGCGTTCGAGCACGGACATTTGCCGCAGGCCGCCGCGCTATTTGTCGATCCGTACTGGAAAGGCGTCGCGGCGTATCAGGCGGCGGATTATGACCTCGCACTCGCAACGTTCGCGCGGCTGGACACGCCACAGGCGTATTTCTATCTGGGCAATATTTACGTGCGGCGCTTCAAGTTCGATCAGGCGATTGCTGCCTACACGCAGGCGCTGAAGCTGCAAGCGCAGTTCCCCGAAGCCACGGCCAATCTGGCGCTGGCGCAGGCCTTGCTCAAAGACACGGAAAGCGCCGAGAAAAACGCCCCCGAAACCAAACCCGACGAAGTGAAATTCGATAAGTCGCCGGGCAAGGGCCAGAGCAAAGCGGTCAAGACCGAGCAGGCGACATCGGATGCGTTGTGGCTGCAGAACCTCAGCACGTCGCCGGCGAAATTTCTCAAGCAGAAATTCAGCTTGCAGGATCAGGCGGGGGCCAGGCCATGAACCGAGTCACGGCCTTCGGGAGCCAGTTCCCTCCCACAGGGTTTTGGGTTGTGAACACCATTTGTCCAAGTCCAGGAAATCCCTGTGGGAGGGGGCTTGTTCCCGAAGGGGTCCGCTCAGTCAGGAGAAAACTCTGTACCCTGCTCATCAGCAGCCTGTTGAGCTTCAGTGCCTTTGCCGCCGAACCGCAGCTCAAAGTCCAGGCCCATCTGCAACCCGCCGAAGGCGCCATGGTCGGCGGACTGATCGAACTGCAACTCGATGTCCTCACCGACACCTGGTTCACCAGCGCCGCCACCCTGCCCGAACTGAAACTCGACGGTGCGCTGGTGAGGCCGCCGGATGGCCAGGCTCAACACCTCAACCAGACCATCAACGGACAATCCTTCAGCGGCCTGCGCTACAGCTACCTGATCACCCCGAATGTCGCGCAACGCTACGACATCCCGGCGCTGACCGTGCGCGCTGCGCCCGGCCAGGCCAGCACAGAAATCAGCGCACACAGCGAACCCATGCAATTCAGCGCCGCCCAGCCGCCCGGCTTCCAGCCCGGCGAAACGCCGTTGGTGGCCAACGCCGTGCGCTTCAGCCAGAGCGTCGTGAATTCGGCCACACCGTTGAAAGTCGGCGACAGCATCACCCGCCAACTGACCCTGCAAGCCGACGGCGCGCTGGCCATGGCTCTGCCGATCCCGGCAATCGGTGATGTCGCGGGGCTGAGCCGTTATGCGAAAACGCCGCAGATCACCAATCTGGATGACGGGCGCGGCGACATCCTCGGCGGCCAGCGTATCGACAGTGTCACTTACCGCATCGACAAGGCCGGCTCGCACACCCTTCCGGCCATCGACGTGAAGTGGTGGGACGCCAGCACGCAGCAATTGCGCACGGCGAACGTCCCGGCCGTGACCTTCGACGCCGCCGCCAACAGCGCCTACAAACCGGTGTTCTCGATCAGTGAAGACCTCAAGCAACTGGGCGGCAGTCACCTGCATCTCTCCACGCGCTGGCTGCTGTGGCTGACTGCGCTCGGTGCAGTCATCGGCGGCGGTTATCTGCTGCGCCCCGCGTTTACCCGCGCCCGGCAGAAATGGCAGGCACGCCAGCAGGCACGACGGGATGCGTGGCTGCAATCGGCGGACTTCGCCTGGCAGCAAATCGACCCGCAACTGACAGAGAAACCTGCGCAGTTGAGTGCCTTGTATTTGTGGCTGCGCCGCAGTCGCCTGGGCTTGAAGCTGACCGGTGCCGGCCCGCGCCTGCAAGGACTGTTACGTGGCCTTTACGGGCGTCAACCCACCACCGATCAATCTTTGGGCCAACTGCGAGAATCATTGTCTACGCTACACAGTCAGGTCAGACAACAACGGCTCGATGAGACCCCGGCCCTACGCCCGATCAACCCTGTTCACGAGAAGGATTTCCCATGACCCATCCGCTGCTGCATCGCCAACGCTTCGGTCTGGCCCTGTTGTTCGCTATGGCAGTGCCACTGCTGGCTCAGGCCAGCGAACCGCTGCCGTCATGGAACGACGGGCCGGCGAAAAAAAGCATTATCGAATTCGTCCAGACAGTGACCGATCAGAGCAGCAAGGACTTCGTCAAACCCGCCGAACGCATTGCCGTGTTCGACAACGACGGTACGCTGTGGAGCGAACAGCCGATGTATTTCGAGCTGCTGTTCGCCCTCGACGAAGTCAAGCGCAACGCGGCGCAGCACCCGGAATGGAAAACCACGCAACCGTTCAAAGCGGTGCTGGAAAACGACCACAAGGCGCTGGCGGCCAGCGGCATGGACGGCCTGCTGAAGATTGTCGGCGCCACCCACACCGGCATGACCACCGAAGCCTTCGACGATTACGCCAAGACCTGGCTGAGCCAGGCCCGTCATCCGAAAACCGGTAAGCCTTACACCGAGATGATCTTCCAGCCGATGCTGGAAATGCTCGACTACCTACGCAGCCAGAACTTCAAGACCTACATCGTCTCCGGTGGCGACACCGGGTTCATGCGTGCCTTTGCCGAGAAGGTCTATGGCATCCCGCCTGAACAGGTGATCGGCACCACGTTCGTGACCGCGTTCCAGTTCAAGGACGGCAAAGCCTCGATCGTGCGCACGCCGAAACTGGCGCACAACGACGACGGCCCGGGCAAACCCGAAAGCATCGACGCGGTGATCGGCAAGCGGCCGATTCTGGCGTTCGGCAATTCCGACGGAGACCTGCAGATGCTGCAGTGGACCGCCGCAGGCTCCGGCAAACGCTTTATGGGCCTGGTGCATCACACCGACGCGAAACGTGAGTGGGCCTACGACCGGAAATCTGACATCGGCCGTCTCGACAAGGCCCTCGATGAAGCGAAAACCCGCGGCTGGACCGTGGTGGACATGGCGGCCGAATGGCGCCGGATCTACCCGTTCGATCCACCGCTCCCCGAGCAAGTGCAATAAGTAGAAAAGCGTTATGCAGGACCGCAACAAACGTTTGTCGCACCACACGACCCCCGCGCAAAAGGAGCAAGTCAGATGACTCGCATACGCAAGTGGCTACCGAAACTCGCCCTGGTGGCAACCTCGGTGATGGCGCTGTCGGCAACTGCCACAGCGGCTGATAAACCCAACATTCTGGTGATCTTCGGCGACGATATCGGCCAGACCAACATCAGTGCTTATTCAATGGGCGTAGTCGGCTATAAAACGCCGAACATCGACCGGATTGCCAAGGAAGGCATGATATTCACCGATTACTATGCGGAGAACAGCTGCACCGCAGGACGATCCACCTTCATTACCGGCCAGACCGCGCTGCGCACCGGCCTGTCCAAGGTCGGGATGCCAGGCGTACCTGTCGGGTTGCAGGCGCGTGACGTCACCATTGCCCAGGCGCTGAAGGCCCATGGCTATGCAACGGGCCAGTTCGGCAAGAACCACCTCGGCGACAAAGACGAATACCTTCCCACCAACCATGGTTTCGATGAGTTTTTCGGCAACCTTTATCACCTGAATGCCGAAGAAGAGCCGGAACGCCCTTACTGGCCCAAGGATGATGCCGAGTTCGTCAAAGCAGCCTCTCCCCGTGGCGTGATCCACAGCTTTGCCGATGGCAAGATCGAAGACACCGGTGCGTTGAACAAAAAACGCATGGAAACCATCGATGACGAAACTACCGCTGCTGCACAGGCGTTCATCGAGAAACAGGCCAAGGCGGACAAACCGTTCTTCGTCTGGATGAACACCACCCGCATGCATGCCTTCACGCATGTGCGTGAATCCATGCAGGGCCAGAGCGGCATGCCCGGCAACGAGTATGCAGACGGCATGCTCGAACATGACGGCGACGTCGGCAAATTGCTGAAAACCCTCGATGACCTGAAAATTACCGACAACACCATTGTCGTCTACACCACCGACAACGGCCCGAACCAATGGTCATGGCCTGACGCAGCAACTACCCCGTTCCGTAATGAGAAGAACTCGAACTGGGAAGGTGCTTATCGGGTTCCGGCCATGGTTCGTTGGCCAGGGCATATCAAGCCCGGTGAAGTGTCGACGCAAATGTTCTCCGGTCTGGACTGGTTCCCGACCTTGCTTGCGGCCGTAGGCGATCTCGACATCAAGGATCGCCTGCTCAAAGGCGCTGACGTCGGTGGGAAGAACTTCAAGGTGCACCTGGACGGTTTCAACCAGCTGGACTACCTGACCGGCAAGACCGACAAGAGCGCGCGTGACGAGTTCTACTATTTCAACGATGACGGTGAACTGGTGAGCATGCGTTACAAGGACTGGAAGTTCGTCTACTGCGAGCAGCGTGCACCGGGCGGCTTCAAGGTCTGGAGCGAACCGTTCACCTGCCTGCGTGTACCGAAGATTTTCAACCTGCGCATGGACCCGTATGAACGCGCCGACGTGGTCTCCGACCAATACTTCGACTGGTTGGCGAAAAACGACTACCTGTTATTCATGGGTATAAGTAAATCCGCCAAATTCCTGCAAACCTTCGTCGATTATCCGCCTAGTCAGCGTCCTGCTAGCTTCAGCATCGACCAGGTACGTGAGGAAGTTGACAAGAAAATTGCAGAAAAAATGAAAACCGCTAAGTAAGACCGCTTGACCGCCGCTCGCCTTGCCGGCGAGCGGCCCTGTTTTCGGCTTGCGACCGGGTTGGCCCTTTCGCGAGCAAGCCCGCTCCCACAGGGACTCTTGCAACACTCGAGAGCCACTGTGGGAGCGGGCTTGTCCACGAAGAGGCTGCCAGGGTCGCCGTCTTTATCGAATTGAAATAAGGCAATCCGCATGTCTGCACGTATCGCCAGCAAGCCGTCGGCCATACCCGCTTCGCATACCGCTTCGCCCACGCTGTTGATTCCTGCTCTGCTGCTGTGCGTCTCCGGCGCCGCCGCGCTGGTGTATCAAGTGCTGTGGATCAAGCAACTGTCGCTGGTGGTCGGCGTCGAGGTCTACGCGATCACCACCGGCATCAGCTCATTTTTCGCGGGACTGGCCATCGGTGGCTGGTGGTTCGGGCGCTGGGCGGATCGTTTGCAGCAACCGGTGCTGCTCTACGCCGGGCTGGAAGTGCTGGTGGCGGTACTGGGTGTCGGTGCGACGTTTGCCTTGAGTGTTTCCGCCAGTCCGTTTGCCTGGCTGCAAGGTCACGTCGGTTTGCTCGCCTGGCTGTTGCCGTTTGCCTTGGTCGGCCTCCCCGCCGTGTTGATGGGCGGCACCCTGCCGGTATTGGTGCGTTCGCTGTCGACTGACCCGGGCAAGGCCGGCGGTCAGTTGTACGCTGCCAACACCCTTGGCGCGATTATCGGCACACTGCTCGCCGCATTCGTGCTTATCGCCACCCTCGGCGTGCGCGGCAGTGCGCTTTTCGCAGCGATGCTCAACCTGCTCGCGGCGGCCGGTGCCCTGGGCTGGCAACGCCGCCAGTCAATACCGTTGGAAGCACCGGCCAAACACCACCACGAAAAAGCCGCCGACCGCACTGCGTTGTGGCTGTACTCCATCGCCGGTGGCGTGGCCCTCGGATATGAGGTGGTCTGGTCGCAATCGATCGTGCAATTCATGAGCACCCGCACCTACGCCTTCGCCGTGGTGCTGGCGACCTACCTGACCGGGTTGTTCATCGGCAGCGCCATGCTCGCCCGGCGCGTCGAGCGCATACGTGATCCGTGGGGCGTGTTCGGTCTGTTGATTGCCGGCGCCGGGCTGATCGCGCTGGTGGAAATCGCCCTGCTTGGCCGCTGGCTGGTTCTCGCGCAGACCCAGACCGAGATGTGGTTGCTGAGCCTGGGCGTCAGCGAACTGGCCGGCATGAGCGCACGGTTTGCCATCGCAGCGCTGAGCATCGTGTTTGTGCCGACACTGCTGCTCGGCGCGGCGTTTCCGCTGGCGCTGCGCCTGAGTGTCGGCCACGAGCGGATTGGCCGCGATGTCGGCGCGGTGGTGGCGTTCAACACGCTGGGCGGAATTATTGGGGTGATGCTCTGCGGCTTTTTGCTGATCCCTCTGCTGGGCCTGGTGCGCACGCTGGGTCTGTTGGCGATCATTGCGGCGGCGGTCGGTTACTGCGCGGTGCGCAAGGGTCACCACGTGAAGAAAGGCCGGCGTCAGGCGGTGGTGGCGCTGGGGCTGGTTTCGGTGCTGTTCGCCGTGCTGACGCCGGTCGACAAAATCGCCAGCCTGCTGCCCGGCGCACGCAACGGCACGCTGGCGTTTTATCAGGAAGGTCGCGGCGGCACCGTGGCGGTGGTCGCCCAGGGCCGAGGCGAAAACACCTTTCACCGCTTGTACATTCAGGGCGTATCCAACACCGGCGATGCCATGCCGTCGCTGCGTTACATGCGTATTCAGGCGCTGCTGCCGCTGCTGATTCACAACGGCGAACCACGTTCGACGCTGGTCATCGGCTTCGGCACCGGCATCACCGCCGGTGCCATGCTGCGTTATCCCGGGCTGGAACATCGCGTGGTCGCCGAGCTGCTGCCGGCGGTGGTCAACGCGGCGCCGCTGTTCAAGGGCAATTTCAATGCAGCGAGCGATCCGGCGGTGGATGTGCGCCTGCGCGATGGCCGCCAGGAACTGCTGCGCAGCGAACAGACTTACGACCTGATTACCCTCGAACCGCCACCGCCATCGGCGGCCGGCGTGGTCAACCTGTACTCGCGGGATTTCTATCAGTTGGCCGCCAGCCGCTTGCACAAACAAGGCATCGTCGCGCAATGGTTGCCGCTGCCGACGCAGAACATCGATGACTCGCGTTCGCTGGTGCGCAGCTTCCTCGACGTGTTCCCTTACGCCAACCTCTGGACCAGCGAATTTCACGAGATGCTACTGGTGGGTTCGATGCAGCCGATCGAGCTGGACGCCGCAAAAATCACTGCACGCTTTCAGCAGGACAGCGTTCGCAGTACGTTGCAGAATGTCGGCATCGGTTCGGCTGCCGCCCTGCTCTCGACTTGGGTCACTGACCGTGCCGGTCTGCAGCGTTTCGCCGCCGATGCTCCGGCGGTGACCGACGATCAGCCGCGCATCGAGTACGCACCCTGGGTACGCAGCAAGGAGATAACCCGCGTGCTGCCGGCGCTGCTCGACCTGTATCAGCCGCCGCCACTGCTGAATGCCGATGCCGGTTTCAATGAGCGGATGGAAGCGCACCGGCAACGCCTGATGCAGTTCTACCGCGCCAGTCTGCACGCCTATGACGGTGACCGCGATGGCTGGAGCCGTGACATTCGTGAAGTGATGCGCGGCGACGGCGGCAACCCGTATTTCCGTTGGTTTACCGGTAACTGAAGCGCCGCAGAGGACTTTTAGACGCGAAACAGGTAGGGTGCGCAAAATCAAATTGCCATCACTGGGTCGCGTCGCAGGTTTTCACGGAGTTGTACACGCAATGAGTTGCTGGACCGTCCTTGGCCTCTCGGCCGACGCCGATACGCGCAGTATCAAACGCCAATACGCTGTCTTGCTCAAACAGACCCGTCCGGACGAAGACCCGGAGGGGTTCCAGCGCCTGCGCGAGGCGTATGAACAGGCACTCAGTTACAAGGAATGGGCGCAGTTTCGCGAGGAGAACGAAGGTGACGACGCCTGTTGGGACCTGACCGACCTGACGGTCGTCGAAGTCGATGCCCTGCACCAGGCGACGCGCTCACTGAAAGACGTCAGCGGCGAAGAGCTGGCCCGGCGGCATGCCCTTGCCGTCGAGCAAGGCTGCGCGCACATCCTTGAAGACACCCTGCTGCAGCATTGCATCGAGAACCCGCAGAGTTGCGACGCACTGGTGGATTGGGCGGTGGTGCATTATCAGTGGTTCAGTGCCTGGCAACGGCTTGAACTGGACGAAGAGTCCTGCGAGCTGTTGCTGGCCCGGCAACGCGAACGGATCACCCGACCACTACGCGAAGCCCTTGAGCAGCAAGACAGTGAGGCGTTCCTGCGGGCTTACCGCGATTGCGCGCACGTTCTCTGGCTCGACGTCGAAGTGCACCGCCAGTGGTTCAACCGGGTGTTGAGCCTCCTTCTGCTGGATCGCGATTACTGGTCTTCGAGCATTTTCGAGCAGGTCTGTGCCGGCCAGGGCTGGCACACCGGCCCGACCAACAGTTGCCCCGAGGCTGAATGGCGACGCCTGCTCGCGCGCCATGAAGCACCGTTTTTTCTAGCGCAAAAACGTCAGCTCGCGCAGGAACCGGCAGCCACCGCCGAACACCGTGCAGCGCGCCTGCTCCTCGGCACTGGCCCGTTCAGCCAACGCCTGGCGCTGGCCCGGCGCCTGCGCGAGAAAGATTGGGAAGAGTGCCGGCAATTGAGCTCGGCGTTGTACGCCAACCATCCAAAGGTCTGCGCCGAACTGCCCGGCGGCACCGCGTTTTTCTGGCGCGACTGGCAACAGACCTACCACGACTGGCCAATCTACGTCGCGGTGGTGCTGGCGTGCCTGATCGGCGCTTTCACCCACTTTATTCCTTTGGGAATGCGCGCCACCGGGCTGATCAACATCGTCCTGACCTCAACCGTCGTGTTCGGCGTGATTGCCTACGGTCTCAACTGGCTGACGCACAATCTGGCCCACCGTTATTGGCTACTGGATGACCGGCTCAGCACCGGCCTGTGTCTGGGTTTGATGAAGGATGCGCCGCCATTCGGCGTGCTACGTGACCTGCTGCCTTGCGCATTAATGGTGGCCGGGCTGAGCTGGCTGTTTGGCCCGGTTGCCGGCGCCGTGTATGTCGCGACGCTGGCGGTTGTCGGTCTGGCCCGACGGCGGCAGGTCAAACCCCACGTGTCCTGGGAGCAGACCAGCCCGGTGCTGAAACTCTGCATGACGATCCTCGGCATTCTGGCGCTGGTGATTGTGCTCGGCGTGTTCAAAGTCACGGCCAGTCAGGGCACGGTCAATCGCAATCAGGGGCTGCAACCGTGGGCCGAGCGCCAGTGCAGCCGGATCCCGGCGAGCACCGCCGAATGCGGCGCGCCGGCCACCGTTGAACAGTGGTATCCCCAGGAGGCACGACCATGAGCTCAAGAATGATGCTCACTATCGGCCTGGTGGTCGCACTGGTGGTGATGGGGTTGTCGGGGAAGACCCGACCGTTTCTCCAGCTCGATCTGTGGCTGGATCAGCGTGACGCACCGGTGACCGCGCAGGCCAACGCCCTGAGTCCGATCATCGCCTGCGTCAACCGCGTCGATGTGCATTGGCGCAACGCGTACGACAGAAACCTGCATCAGCGAATCACAAAGGATGCGTTCGGAAGGTTTCTTCCCGAGCCGCGTGATTTCGAAGACAGCGATGCGGTCAACGTGCGTGACATCCAGCAGGATGTCTGTCTTCGTGATACCACCGAAAAGCTCGAGCTTCTGGCCTGGCAGCCCGCGCTGTCACAGAAAGTCCGTGACTATGCACAAGCTCTGCAATGGGCTTCATCGATTTCTCCGCCGACTCGACTCGACAGAAGTGCGAGCTTCTATGTCGTGCCGTTCGAGCTGACACCGACGCTCGTCGGGCGTATTCAGACCGCCAGCAATGCCTACATCAACGCCTCGACAGCCCTTCGCGAAGAGTTGCTGCCTCTGGACGTGGCGCAGCGTCCCGAACAACTCAAGTTATTGGAGACACGGGTTGGCAAGGACATTCACTGGGCGCTGCTGGCCTACATGATTCAGGCTCGCGAAACGGTGGAGCGACTGGAACACGGCATGCACAACCGCAGCCTGACGCCGCAAATCGTCGCCGCCGCCACAACCGACCTGCAACAGGCGTGGAATCGTCGGGAGCCATATATCGGGCCGCGACAGCCCGGGTTTCGCAACAAGGATGATGACGCGCGGGAATTGTGGCGGCGCATCAACGAGCCCGCACAAAAATACCTGGACGCCCTTAATACTTTGCAAAGGGACTGGCAGAAACACGCCGAACCGCAACGCCTGAGTGACGATTTTTATGCCGTCACTCGTGGTTATGACGCCCTGCTCAGCCACTACAATCGTCAGGCTCGCGCCAACTTCTGACGGCGCTGCCCGTGATACCGGATCGTCCGTCGTGGACGATCCGGTCACGTGGCGTTACTTGCCGGACTTGAGCTTCAGATAAGACTGATGCATGTCCACGGCCCAGCCATCAATTACGGCTTTGACATCATCGGCCTTCATCACTTGCGAATCGTTTTCCAGCGGTTTGCCCGTGCCTTTGCGCACGACCTGCGACACCACTTTGTTGGTGGCGCCATCCATGAACACCGCTTCGGTGGCCAGCGTGGTTTCCTGATCGCGGATGCCGCTGGCAGTACTCACCGCCGCGGCAACCAATGCAATCGGAATTACTTCATAGGCATGCAGGCCTTCGGTCTTGCTGCTCACAGCGGTGATCGCCGGACGCACCACAATCACGCCCGGGCCAGGACCGGTCGCCAGTGGCAACGACTTGCCGAATTCACGTTTGAGCGCCTGATCGTAGTAACTGGTAATGCCGTTAAGGGTTTGTTGCGGAATCTTTGCAGTGGCTTGTGGCTTGGGATACAGCTGGCTCGGTTCGACATAGACGCTGGTGAATTTGTTGACATCGAGCTTCGGATCAATCCAGCGCATCACCTCGGCGCCGGACGGTGACTTGGCCTCCTTGAGCTGGCTGTAATCCTTGAGGAAACCGGAGTATTCATCGGGCGCGACGGTTTTGCTGGAGCAACCCACCACACCGAGGACGGCAATGCACAGGGTGCCCATCATTACTGCTGGCTTCATGCTGTAACTCCTGTCAGAAGGCCTGAATGTATTGCTAGAGGGGAATTACAGGTATAGCTAAAACCTCAGCATTTGCTCTTCAACATCGCAAAAAATCATCAAGCGCTGCGCAGTGGCTCACAACCGTCATTTGACAGACGCCTTTCATAAGGCAAAGCTGCATCGAGCCTGAACGCCCGCCAGACGGCAAATGCACCTGGACTACGGAAGTCGCAATGCCCAAGCATAAAAATAACGTCGCACCGCTTCAGCCTGATGCTTCACCGACCTTCTCTTCCCGTTATCTGTTTCCCGTCACCATCGGCGTGCTGCTGGCAGCTGTCGTCGGGATCGGCTGGTTTCTGTTCAGCCCTGCGCCTGCTCAGGTAAAACCTGCGCCCAGCAATCCGCCGCCGCTCAGCGCCCCCTCACCGAAGCCGGCCCCGGTGAAAACCATCGCGAGCACGCCGGCGACTTTTGTCGATGAGCAACAGTGCCAGGGCTGCCACACCGAACAGGTCAAGGACTGGCAAGGCTCGCACCACCAATTGGCGATGCAGCCAGCGACGGCCGAAACCATGCTCGGCAATTTCAATAACGTCACCTTCAACGGCGAAAAAGAAACCACGCGATTCTCGCGCAAAGGTGATGAATTCTGGGTCAACACCCCCGGCCTCGATGGCAAGAATGCCGACTTCAAAGTCGCCTACACCTTCGGCATCGCGCCGCTGCAGCAATACCTGATCGAGGTCGGTGAAGGACGCCTGCAAGCCTTGGGCGTAGCGTGGGATACCGAGAAGAACCGCTGGTTTCATCTGTATGCCGGCCAAGGCGTCAACTTCAAGAACCCGCTGCACTGGAGCAAGCCGAGCCAGAACGCCAACTTCATGTGCGTCGAGTGCCACACCACGGGCTTCAAGCGCAATTTCGATGCGGCCAGCAACACCTTCAACAGTCAGTGGAACAGCCTCGGTGTCGGCTGTCAGGCCTGTCACGGCCCGGCTTCGAATCATCTGGAATGGACGCAGAAAAAAACCGATCTGATCCACGCCGGTTTCGCCGTCGACCTCAAGGACAAGAACGCCACCGTCGAAATCGAAACCTGCGCTCGCTGCCATGCGCGCCGCGCCCCGTTGGGCGATGGCTACACCGTCGGCAAGCGGCTGATGGACGATTACCTGCCCAGCGTCCTCACCCGTGAGTTGTACGCGCTGGACGGCAAAATCAAAGATGAAGTGTTCGAACACGGCTCGTTCCTGCAAAGCAAAATGTTCGACAAGGGTGTGCGCTGCAGCAATTGCCACAACCCGCACAGCACCCAGCTGAAAGCACCGGGCAACGCGGTGTGCCTGCAATGCCACAACACAGCCGGCAAGACCTCGGTCGAAGGCGTCGACGGCAAGGGTCTGCAAGCGAAGAACTACGACTCTATCGAACATACCCGCCACACCATGGGCCAGCCCGGCTCGCAATGTGTCGATTGCCACATGCCCGGCAAGTTCTACATGGGCAATGACTTCCGGCATGACCACAGCTTCAGTATTCCCGACCCGGAACGTGCGCAGAAACTCGGCACCCCGGATGCGTGCCTGACCTGTCATCAGGGCAAGGCTGGCGACAAGGTTACCGCGCAGTTCAAGTTGTGGAACGCCTCCACGGCCCCGCAGGCACCGCGTTATGACGAAAGTCTTTGGCTGATCCGCAACGGCCGGCCCGGCGCGGCCGACGCGTTGTACGCCCAGTTGCAGCGCAGCAATCTGCCGGCGATTCAACGCGCCACGTTGCTCGCGGAACTGCCGCTGTACCCCAGTGAACAAGCGCTTAAGCTGGCGACTCAGGATCTGCAAAATCCGGCCCCGCAAGTTCGGGAAAGTGCGGTGCGAGCGGTCAGTGCCTTCCTCCCTCCACCCGAGCGCGCACCGCTGCTGACGCCGCTGTTGAACGATCCGGTGAAAGCCGTGCGCATTGTCGTTGCGCGGGATTTGCTCAGCGTCGCCCGCAACGGTCTGGGTGCGGCGCAAGCCAATTGGAATGCCGCGATTGCCGAATACGAGGCGGTTCAGAAGAGCCTCGCCGAACGCGCCGAGGCCAACCTCAATCTGGCGATGCTGTATCAAGCCAGCGGTCGCACTTCGGAAGTCGAAGGTTTGCTGCGCAGTGCACTGAAGCGCGATCCGGACTTCTACCCGGCGCTGGTCACGCTGGTGCAATGGCTTGAAGCGAATGGTCGTAGTGAAGAGGCGCAAAAACTGTTGACCGACAGTCTCAAGGAACACCCGGACGCGGCGCTGCTGCAACACACTCGCGGCCTGTCACTGATCCGCGCCGGCAAGACTGCCGAGGCCATGGCCCCACTGAAAAAAGCCGCCGAACTGGAGCCGCAGAACGCGCAGTACGGTTACGTGCTGGCAGTGGCCCTGCATGAAAGTGGCAAAGTCGATCAGGCGTGCGCGGTACTGGAGGGCTTGCTCAAGGTGCAACCGGCCAACCGCAATGCGCGATTGTCACTGATTCAGTGGTATCTCGACAGCGGCCAGGAGCCGAAGGCGCAGGTGCTGTTGCAGGGCTGGAAGAAGATGAACATGGGCGATCCGGCCCTGAAGTAACCCACTCCCCCTGCAGGAGTTGCCGCTGGCTGCGGCTTCTCCTGCAGGAGAAAGGTTTTTACCAGGAAGATTCGCCGCTGCGCAGGGCGATTTCGCGTCGGCTGTGGATGCGCATCGCCTTGATCAGCGACACCGTCCCGACCATCAGAATCGCCGCGCCAAACAGGAAGTCGATGTTGTACAGCTGAAAGTCCTGCACCGGCCCGATCAACAACCCTCGTACCACGGCAACGCCGACCAGCGTGGCAAGGAAGTCGATCCCTGGCGCGTCACGATAGAACACCAGCATCAGCGGCAGGCAAAGCACCAGCAGAAGCATCAGCACCACAACCTTGAACGAGCCTTTGCGCTCGACGCTGAACGCGCATTCGTGCGGGCCGTAGGCCTTGTAGTCCTCGTCGCGGATCATCGGATTTTTCTCGTTGATGTAGTCGACGCGGTTGTACTTCTGGATCGGCGTGAAGGTGTTGGACATCTCCATCAGCGTGGTGATGTTCTTGAAACGCAAGTCGACGCGCTCGCTGCCCTTGAGGTAATAGAGCACCGGTTTGTAGCCATAATGGTAGGTATCGAACGGAAACTCGGTGACCTGGCCCTGAACGCCGATCGGGCGTGGTTCAAGTTCCGTGTAGGCACTTTTGTTGGTGGCCGAGAGGTTGCGACTCAGTGGCTGGAGCTTGACCTGTTCGAGGAAAATCGGCGTGGCGCCGTAGGTCCACTGCAACGGTTCCAGACGCAGGCGCAGTTCGTTGCGGCTCAGGTCATAGCGGTTGAAAGTGCGCTCGGAGACTACCAGCGAACCGCTGAGCATGAACTCGCCGCGCAAGTTGTTGGTGACGCGCAAGGTCAGTTGATCCTTGCCCAACAACGCCGCTTCGTTGGTGGGCGGAGTACCGCACCACGCCGTGCTTTCGCCAGCGCCGCCAAGTTGGCCGTCGCGGTTTTCCTTGAATACATAAAAGTAACTGGCCCACAGCGTCAGCATCAAAAGCAACGCGGTAAGGCCGAGGATTTTCTTGCCCGGACTCACTGATCAGACTCCCTTCTTCGGTTCCATCGTCCAGCCGAAAACCCGCTGGCGACGGGACTCTAACAAAAGGCCACCATCGACCCAAGGAAAAATGCCTGATTCGTGGGCGTTCTAAGGGTTTCCCCGGTACTGAACAGCCGGGCACAAGCCCCTCATCACAATAGAGTTTCGCGACCACAAAGGTGCGTGTGTGCAATTCAGCGACGTCGAAACAACGGGCGTGGCTCGATGACTGATCGCCCGTACAGCACACTCATGCCTGCCAGCCCTTTCAGCGCATCCTCGGCCGATTTGTCCTCGCGTACGGCAAAGCTGTCGAAGCCGCACTGGCGCATGTGGCTGAGCTGATCGCGCAGCACATCGCCAATCGCGCGCAACTCCCCTGCCCAGCCGAATCGGCTACGCAGCAGATACGCCTGACTGTAGGCGCGGCCGTCGCGAAAACTCGGAAAGTCCAGTGCAATCAACGGCAGCGACGTCAGCCACGGCAGCACACTGTCCACCTCATCGTCCGGCCCCAGCCACACGGCATGGGTCGAGGGCGCTTCGAGCCAGTGTGCCAGCGGCAGAATCAATAACCCGGCGGGTTTGTCCGTCGCAGGTTCGCGCACCAGCGTCCACGGATCGTCCGCTGCAATGCGTGCAGCCCCCTGTTCCAGTCGCAGCAGATTGTTCATGCCGTGACCTCCAGCGTTTTCGGGTAGACCCGTTCCTTGAACGGCTCCAGTCCGATGCGCGCGACGGTATCGACGAACAGTTCTTCGCTCTCGCGATAACGCACGAAGGTGCCGATGATCCGCTCGATCACCTGCGGCACTTCGGCGGCGCTGAACGACGGGCCGATGACTTTGCCCAGTGCGCTGTGTTTGCCCTGCGCGCCGCCGAGGGTGATCTGGTACCACTCGCTGCCGTTCTTATCGACGCCGAGAATACCGATGTTGCCGATGTGGTGATGGCCGCAGGCGTTCATGCAGCCAGAGATGTTGAGGCTGATGTCGCCCAGATCGTGCAGGTAGTCGAGGTTGTCGAAGCGCGCCTGAATCGCCTGGGCAACCGGGATCGATTTGGCGTTGGCCAGCGCGCAGAAATCACCGCCGGGACAGGCAATGATGTCGGTCAGCAGGCCGACGTTGGCGCTGCCCAGATCGTGTTTGCACGCCAGTTGCCACAGCGCGTAAAGGTCGGTTTTCGCCACGTCCGGCAACACGATGTTCTGCTCGTGGGCGATGCGGATCTCGCCGAAACCGAAACGCTCGGACCAGTCAGCCACCGCCAGCATCTGCACCCCGGTGACATCCCCCGGCGGCGCAGCCATGCCCGGTTTGGTCGACAGCACCACACTGGTGTAGCCCGGTTTCTTGTGCGGCTGCACATTGCGCGCGACCCAGCGGGCGAACGCCGGTTGCTCGGCCAGGCGCGTGCCGAAGTCCAGATCGGTATCGGGCAAGGTGTGATAGATCGGCGGCACGAATGCACGGGCGACCCGCTCATATTCAGCCTCGGTCAATTGCGCGGGGCCATCCTTGAGGTGCTGCCATTCCTCCTCGACTTCTTTGGCAAACGCCTCGATACCCAGCGCCTTGACCAGTATCTTGATCCGCGCCTTGTATTTGTTGTCCCGGCGGCCGTGGCGGTTGTAGACCCGCAGCACCGCTTCGACATAGGACAGCAGATGCTGCCACGGCAAGCCCTCGCGAATCTGCAGACCGAGAATCGGCGTGCGCCCCAATCCGCCGCCGACGATCACGCGCAGGAGCATCTGGCCGTCGCGACCGGGATAAAGGTACAGGCCGATGTCGTGCATCATGATCGCCGCGCGATCCTGCTTCGCCGAGCAGATGGCGACCTTGAATTTACGTGGCAGGAAGAGGAATTCCGGGTTGATCGTCGACCACTGCCGCAGGATCTCGGCCAGCGGACGCGGGTCGATCAACTCGTCTGCCGCGACCCCGGCGAAGGCTTCGGTGGTGATGTTGCGCACGCAGTTGCCCGAGGTCTGGATCGCATGCATGTTGACCTGCGCCAGGCGTTCGAGAATGTCCGGCACCTCGTGCAGTTCGATCCAGTTGAACTGCATGTTCTGCCGTGTGGTGAAGTGGCCGTAGCCACGGTCGTAGTCACTGGCAATGCTCGCCAGCGTGCGCATCTGTTCGGCGCTCAGCGTGCCGTAAGGAATGGCCACCCGCAGCATGTAGGCGTGCTTTTGCATGTACAGGCCGTTCTGCAGACGCAGCGGCAGGAACTCTTCTTCGCTCAACTCCCCGGCCATGAAGCGCTCGACCTGATCGCGAAACTGCGCAACGCGCTCGAACACCAGCGCCCGGTCGTAATCATCGTACTGGTACATCGGCTACCTCATCAGGAATGCAAAGACTCCTGTGGGAACGGGCGAACCC
>NZ_VXCA01000001.1:69453-140087 GCF_011369485.1 Pseudomonas atagonensis
GGGTTCGCCCGTTCCCACAGTATTTTCCCTGACTATGGACGAACGGCGCAGTGCACAACAGATTCACCTGAACGCATAAAAACCGTATCAGGGCGCGGCAGATGGCCGCAGGCAGCGCTTCGATCTGATCCGCATAAATGAACATTTCCTGAGCCTGTTTTGTTTCTGGCGGGGTTTCTACAGTGCAGCTCGTGCCAGACCGGGTGGCCTGGCAAGACTTTGCAACCGTGGATGAACTGACCATGAGCACAGCAACAATCGGACAGGCTTATAACTACAAGGTCGTCCGCCAATTCGTCATCGCGACGGTTTTCTGGGGTGTCGTGGGCATGGCGATGGGGGTATGGATCGCCTCGCAACTGGTATGGCCGGACATGAATCTGGACCTGCCGTGGACCACCTTCGGCCGCTTGCGACCGTTGCACACCAGCCTGGTGATTTTCGGCTTCGCCGGCAGCGCGCAATTCGCCGCCAGCTACTACGCGGTGCAGCGTACCTGCCAGGTGCGGCTGTACTCGGACAAGCTCGCCGCGTTCACCTTTTGGGGCTGGCAATCGGTGATCGTGATCATGCTGGTCACCCTGCCGCTGGGCTACACCACCACCAAGGAATACGCCGAGATCGAATTCTCCGGCGCAGTGTGGATGGCGGTGGTCTGGGTCGCGTACGCCGTGGTGTTCTTCACCACCGTGGTGCAGCGCAAGACCAAACACATCTACGTCGGCAACTGGTTCTTTGGCGCGTTCATCCTGGTGATCGCCATGCTGCACGTGGTCAATCACCTGTCGATTCCGGTGGACTGGTTCAAGTCCTATCCGGTGTATTCCGGCGCCACCGACGCCATGGTGCAGTGGTGGTACGGGCACAACGCAGTGGGTTTCTTCCTGACCACCGGGTTCCTCGGGATGATGTATTACTTCGTGCCGAAACAGGTCAATCGGCCGGTTTATTCGTACCGGTTGTCGATCGTGCACTTCTGGGCGCTGATCACTCTGTACATCTGGGCCGGCCCGCACCACTTGCACTACACCGCGCTACCGGACTGGGCGCAGTCATTGGGCATGGCGATGTCGCTGATCCTGCTGGCGCCAAGCTGGGGCGGGATGATCAACGGGATGATGACGCTGTCAGGCGCCTGGCATCAGTTGCGCACCGACCCGATCCTGCGCTTCCTCGTCCTGTCACTGGCGTTCTACGGCATGTCGACGTTCGAAGGCCCGATGATGGCGATCAAGACCGTCAACGCCCTCTCCCACTACACCGACTGGACCATCGGCCACGTACACGCCGGCGCGCTCGGCTGGGTGGCAATGATCACCTTCGGTGCGACGTATCACATGGTGCCCAAGGTGTTTGGCCGCGAGCAGATGTACAGCACACCGCTAATCAACCTGCACTTCTGGCTGGCGACCATCGGCACGGTGTTGTACATCGCCTCGATGTGGGTCAACGGCATCACCCAGGGCCTGATGTGGCGGGCGATCAACGAGGACGGCACGCTGACCTACTCGTTCGTCGAGGCGTTGCAGGCCAGCCATCCGGGGTTCATCGTGCGCTTTGCCGGCGGGGTGTTCTTCCTCAGCGGCATGTTGCTGATGGCTTACAACGTGTGGCGCACGGTGAGGGTTGCCGACGTCGCGATTGCCCACCGTGAAGCGCAGATCGCGTGAGGCAGGGAGCCGGTCAATATGGATATTTTCTTCAATGTGTTGGGGGTCGTGTTTCTGTGGCTGGCGGTGGAGTACTGCCTGCGGCGGGAGACGGCGCAAAGTCTGGAGGATGCGAGCATGGTGCCGTTTGCCGATGATCCGGAGGTGGCGCGACGGGTGGAGTTGGCCACCGGTAAAACTGTGAAGGCGGTGGCGCCGGAGATAGCCAAACCGGGCTGGATCAACCTCGATATGTGAAGTGAGCCAGCCGATTTGCCCTCACCCTAACCCTCTCCCAAAGGGAGAGGGGACTGACCGAGTTGTTTATCCGAAATACACCGACCTGAAATATCGAAGGTGAATGCAATATCAACCACCACGAAGATCTGCTCCCTTTCCCCCTCGCCCCCTTGGGGGAGAGGGCTGGGGTGAGGGGGTAAGCTTTTGATCTTAACTGCGGTCTCGGGGAATCAGGCTCTGTAACTGCAACGCCAGAAAATTCGCATCAAACACAAACGTATCCGGATCCTTCAAACCATTGGTCTTGCGCCACTGCCAATCACCGCTCGGCAACCCCACCAGCGAAATACTGCCGTACCGCGCCGCCGTCAGGCCCATTACCGCCAGTGAAATCTGCCCACCGCTGCCCATCACGTCCGGCACGAACTCCACCGGTTTGCCGGCGATCACGATGCTTAGTTTTTCAGTCTTGAAGGTCGAAGTCTCGACCGGCGTGCCCGGCCCGAACGCCACATAAACTTCGCGGCTGACCTCCAGCAGATGCGGCGCCTGCACCGGCGCAAGCCATTGCTGGATCTGCGCGAACAGTTCGGTAATCCGTGTGGCCCACACCTGTGATTGGGTTTCGAAGAGTTGCTTCTTGTGCGCTTCACTCTCGGCATAGTGACGAAGCATCTCGCCCAGTTGTTGTACGTCGTTCATCAGTACCTTCCTCGGACAGAGCCTGCGATAGTCGATAGTGACAGATCGAGACGCCGGCGTACGTTAAACCTGGACCGCCGACACCGTGACACTTGGCAAAAGGATCAGCGGTACAGTTTGCCTGGCACTGGCATGCGCTCGTGAACAAATGGACACTCTGCCGAAGCCCAACCTTAATAACCAAGGGAAATCCAATGCGCACCATCGGCCTGATCGGCGGCATGAGCTGGGAGTCCAGCGCCGAATACTATCGCCTCCTCAATCAACAGGTGCGTGACCGCCTCGGGCCGTTACGTTCGGCACAACTGCTGATGTACAGCGTCGATTTCGGCCCGGTCGAACAGGCTCAGCATGCCGGACGCTGGGATGATGCTGCCGCTATTCTGGTGGATGCCGCGCGCAGGCTGGAGGCCGGCGGTGCCGAATGCGTGGTGTTGTGTACCAACACCATGCACAAGGTCGCGGAACAGATTCAGGCCGCGATCAGCATTCCGTTCCTGCACATTGCCGAGCCGGCAGCGCAAGCCGCGCTGGCCATTGATGCACGCACCGTCGGTCTGCTCGGCACGGCGTTCACCATGGAACAGGATTTTCTCAAGCAACGTCTGATCGCCCAGGGTCTGACGGTACTGGTGCCGGATGAAAGCGAGCGCAAAGAGGTGCACCGGATCATTTACGACGAACTCTGCGTCGGCGTAATCAGCGAGGCCTCACGCAAGATTTATCAACAAGTGATCGAATCGCTGACGGCGCGCGGCGCTCAGGCAATCATTCTCGGTTGCACGGAAATCGGTCTGCTGGTCAAACCCGAACACAGCGCCCTGCCCCTGCTCGACACCACCGAACTGCATGCACAGTCGGCGGTGGCGTTCGCGCTGGGCGACTGAATCAGGCGTCGGGACGCTTGCGCAGACGGGCCATGCTCAGGGTGTCGACCCATTGCCCGTCGCGCACCGCGTAATCGCGGAACAGGCCTTCGGGCTCGAAACCGAACTTGCGGTACAGGGCGATGGCCGCCTCATTATCGGCGTACACCGACAACTCGACGCGGTGCAGATTCATCCAGTTGTCGGCGACGTCCAGGGCTGCTGCGAGCAATTTGGAGCCCACGCCTTTGCCCTGCCACGCCACCGCAACGCCCATGCCGAAACTGGCGGCGTGGGCACGGCGAATCCGCGAAAAGGCTTCCAGCCCCAGATTGCCGATCACCACGCCCTGGTGCAGCGCCACCAGTTTCACCGCACGTTCGTTATCCGCCTGCAGCCGTTGACGCCAGACTTCGGTGGACTGAAACGGCATCTGCAACACCTGCCGCGCTACAGCGGGGTCGTTGTACAGCGCGGTGATGCCCTCGATGTGGGATTCGTTGGAGCGTTCGAGGTGGATGGCGGGGTTGTGCTCTGGCATGGCGGATCCTTCCTGGATCGATGTGTGGCCAAGCACTGTAAACCGCGAACCCCGAATCTGGCGAGATCAATAGGTGGGAGGGGGCTTGCTCCCGAAAGCAGTCAGCCTCCTTCATCCTTGAATGATCCAGCGCATTCGGGAGCAAGCCCCCTCCCACCGGGAATTAGGAGTTCAGGAGGGTAATGGGATCAGGGCTGAAACCATTCCTGGCGTTCATCGAAGGTGTGGTGGATGAGGTCGATCAGGGTCTGCACTTCGGCCACGCTCTGCGACTCAGCGTTAACGGCCAGCCACACCTGCAATTGCATCGGCTCGTCGAACAATCCCGGCAACGCTACCAACCCGCGATCAAAGCGGCTCATGTACGCCGGCAACAACCCGATGCACGCACTGCAGCGAATCATCTCCAGCATCAACTCGTAGGATTGCATCTGCACCACACCGGCCAACCTCTGTTCGACCAGCTCGTTCCATGGCCGGAAGCTGTCGATCTGCCGGTCATGCTGCCATTGCACGAGCATGAAATCGGCGAGGTCGTCGGGGGTGTCCGGGCGTGCAGTCACGCGCGAATAACGTTTGGCAATGTGCGGCAGGTAGTTCAATTGCGCCAGTCGCTGTGGCTCGCTGGTGGCGAAGGTCGGGCCGGGGTGTGCGGTTTCACCGTGAGCCAGCCAGAGGACGATGTCGGCACTGACCGCGCGCAGGGACAATTCGCTGTCCAGCGCAATAATCTCCAGACGCACGCTGGCGTTGCGCCGCAGCAGTGCGATCAGATCGCGACCGAGGATGTCATGCAGAATCGACTCGGCCACGGCCAGACGGATCAGCGGTTGCTCGACTACCGGCAATTTGCGCTCGTTGGCCAGAGCGACCAGTTTCGCCTGCAATTGCTGGCCCTCGCGAGTCAGGCTCAAGGCGCTGCCCTGAAAACTGAACAAGGTATGTTGCAGCGCCTGCTCCAGCTGCGCCAACTGCTTGCGCAACAAGGTCGAACGCACATTGAGGCTACGCGCCGCTTGCATGAAACAGCCACAGCGAGCGCTGACCAGAAAGTATTGCGCGACCTCGGCTTCGATCGTTGACGCCTGCGCCAGCCACGGTTCGCTGTTGCCCTGCGGCCAGCGAAATTCGGCGCTTCCCTGTCGTCCTGCGGGTTCGGTGAATGACATCGATGACTCCCTGTCGATCTTTGTATTTATGAATGCTCACCAGCCCCCTTGTGGTAGCGGGCTTGCTCGCTACCACAAGGGATTTTCGGTCAATCAGGATCAGCGTTTTTCCTCGAGGACTTTATTGAGCTCAGCACCATCGATACTCAACGTCGCGGTGTTGAGCATGCCGTCCAGATACGCCTGGGCAATCTGCTCCTGCCGCTGGGCACGCAAGGCTTGGGTCAGCTGATCGCGCAGCTCGTCCAGCGACGCCATGCGCGCCGGTTGTTGCTCGGTGAGTTTGATCACATGGAACCCGGCCGCGCTTTGCACGGGATCCGACACAGCGCCAACCTTGAGCCGCGCCACCGCCCCGCGCACTTCCGGCACCAATTGCTGCAACGGCTGCAACCCCGTGTCCCCGCCGCGTTCGGCAGTGGCGCGATCCTGCGAATACTGCGTCGCCAGCGCGGCAAATTCCCCCGGCGCGGCCTGAGCTTTCTTGCTCAACTCCCCCGCCTGCTTGCGCACGGCTTCCAGATTCTGCGGGTCATTCACCCCGAGAAAAATCTGACTGACCCGATACAGCGCCGGCGTCTGCCAGTTGGCCTTGCCGGCGTCATACGCCTGTTGCAACTCGGCCGCGCTCGGATACTCGGCCGGCACCTGGCTGACCGAACGCAAATAATCACGGAAGACAATCTGTTCAGTCGCCGCGCGCGTCTGTCGCGCGACGTCCGGACGCTGCGCCCATCCCTGCGCATCGGCCTGTTCGAGCACTGCTTTCTCGGCCAGACGCGCACGGATCCAGCGCTCCAGAGCCTCGCGATTGCCACGCAGCTGTTCGCGGGTTTCCGGCGGCACCGTCGCCAACAGCGCCTGCAATTCCTCAGGCGACACCTGCTGATTGCCCAACCGCGCCACCGCCGGCCCCGTAGCAACCGCCGCCACCAGCGACGATTGCTGGGCGGCGACCGGGTCACTGCCCGGTCGCACCACCAGCGCCACGGCCACCACCAGCAGCGCCACTGCACCGGCGCCGATCACCATGGCTGGCTTTTTCACAGCGCGACTTCCTCTTGCTCGGCAACGGCGACTTTCGCGGTTTGCGCGGCGCCGTTCTGGGTGAAATCACGCAGGTAGACAATGAACTCTTGCAGCAGGCGATCCCACAATTCGAGGTTGCCACGCAGGTGATCGTTGCTCACACCGGCGGCCACCACCACGTCCATTTCCATTACCAGAAACTCGCCCTGCAACGACAACCGGGCAAACCGGCGGGTCGCGTTCCACTGCTCGGCCACACCGGCCGGCAACTCACCCTGCACGCGCAAGGCACAGCTGAAGGTGAAGTCGACGTAGCTGCCCTGCTCTGCCACCGCAGGGTTGCCGAAACGCACGGCGTAACCGATGCCCTGGCTGGCGCTGAGCAACTGGACGATGCCGTTCTGTTCGGTCTGGTTGACGCGGTAACCGGCGGCTTGCAGCACGTCGGTCAGGGATTGCGGGGATACGTGGGAGATCAATTGAGTCATTACTTCTTCCTTGTCTATGAGTCTTTTAATCAGTGCGCAATCGCGGCTTGCGGCGCATCGAATTGAGTCTTGTACAGTTCATCGCCAAAGCCCTGAGCCAGTTCATCGAACTTGACCCGGGCGCTGCCGGCGAAGGGCTGGCGGATCTTCATCACCTCGGCCACATCGATGTTTTCGTAGGCGGTGAGAATCTGCCTGGCCACGCCATACATCTGCTGATTCTTGACCGAACATTGCTGCACTTGTGTGTCACGTTCAGTCAATTGCGCTTGAAGCTTAGACCGTTCTGCCTCTTTGGCACGGGCCATGACCAGCAACTCGTCATAGGCTTTCTTGAACTTGCCGGTCTGCTCGTTGCTGGCCGCCACCTGCGCCTGGGCCTGGCTGTGCAGACTTTGCTGCTGCCCGGCCAGTTGCTCGGCGAAGCCTTTGGCCTTGGCCAGTTCGGCGGTCAATTGCTTGATTTGCGCCTGCGCAGCCTTGGCCTCGTTCTGCGCCGCCAGTTGCGCGGCGCTGGCCTGGGCCTGCTGACTTTGCAGGGCTTGCAACTGCTGGGTGGTGCTGCGCAACTGCGTGCGCAAGCGCTCTTCCATGCCTTCGGCGCTCGCCCCTGTCGCGATCAACATTCCCAGCCCCAGCAATAAGAATCGCGTGTTCATAACCCTCTCCCGGCGCTTTAGAAGCGCGTGTTGATCTCAAGCTGCAAGACGTCGATGTCGAACGGCGCGCCGTACACCGCTTCGGTGCTCAACCAGCGACCGGTGGCGTAAACGTTTTTCGCCAGGCCGTAATTGCCGCCGATGAAATAACCCTTGGCGTTGGTGCCGCCGAGGTGGAACGACGAGTCGTTGAAACCGTCCGGCAAGGCGTCCGGCTGGATGTACTTGTAGCCGGCAAACAGGTTCCAGTCGCCCTGCTTCTTCAAGTCCAGCGCGTTGCCGAGGGTGAACTGCACCATCCACGCATTGGCGCCACTTTCGATGTCGCCATTGCTGTCGAGGTTGTTGACGATCTGCCCGGCAGAACGCTTGCGCATGTCGCCCTCGTCGTAGCTGAGGTTGTGGATGTAGTTGCCCTGGCTGCGCAGTTTGAAGTCTTGCGGCAGGTCGGCGTCCCAGACCACGTTCAGATCAAGCAGGTTGAATTCTGAGGCGAGGCCGACGAACTGCGGCTGCGGCGTGGTGGTCGGGTTGAGCGGGTTCGGCGTTATGTCGCGCAGCAGGAACACGCTGTTGCCCTTCTGCATGAACGCCGCGCGGCTGCCGTCGCTGTCGCAGCCCGGCGCACCGGCCCACGGTTCGCAAGGGCTGGAGCGTTGGCCTTCGATATCGTCGAAGCGGTAGTAAGCCAACGCACCTTTCAAGCGGTTGTTGCTGTTGATCGCCCATTTGGCGCCGATCTGCGCGCCGTACAGCCACTTGTTGTCGCTCTCTTCCTTGTCGAAGCCGTTGCTGCTGGCGGTGTCGTTGGTGTAGTCCACCGGGAACGCGCCCACGGTTCCGAACACGCCCCAGTCGCGGCTGAGCTTGTGGTCGAAAATCGCCGCCACACCGTCGAAGTTCAAGTCGTTGGAATAGAGCATGTCGGTGGACATGAACGGGTTGGCGAAGCGCCCGCCGGTCAGGGTCAGCTCATCCGTAGGCTTCCAGTTCAGGTAACCCTGATCGAGCCAGATGTCCTTTTTGGCGAAGCCGCCGCCGAGGCTTTGCGTGGTGGAAACCGGGTTGTTGTCCGAGCCGGTGCCGATGCGAATGCCGGCGGTCCATTCCGGCGAGATCACCGCTTTCATGCCCAGACGTGCACGAATGCGGAACTGGTTGGTGCGGTCTTCGCGGGTGTTGAGCAGTGGCGGCAGGTTGGTGCTGCTGTTCGGATTGACGTCGTACGGGCCGTTGTTGTTGAGCTTGGCGAAGTCGACGATTTCGTTGCTGTTGCTGTCCGAGTAGTAACGCGATTCGTCACGCAGACGAATATCGCCGTCGAAGCTGATGCGTGACGCCCAGTCCGGGAAGGTGTTGGGCGCGGCCCAGTTTTCCTGTTTGGCGGTGGCCATGACTTCGGCTTTGACCTGATCGCGGATCTGGTCACGCACCGCTGCTGGCACGTATTGCACACGGACATCGCCCGGCGCGGCCACGGGGCCGGCGGCGACCACGGCGCTGGAGGCGGCGGCCTGTTTGGCTTGGGCGGCTTCGTTCTGCGCCTGAGCGATCAGCGCGTCGGCCTTGTCCTGTTTCAGAATGCCCTGCTCGACCAGCAAGCGGATCAGATTGATCGTGGCGTTCTCCGAGGGCGCAGGCGCTGCCGCGGCCTGACCGACCAGGGTCGCGATGACCATGCCGACCGCCAGGGACAATCGATTCACGTTGGAAATCATCTGCACACAACTCCTTTTGGCAAAACTCTAAGAATTCGGTTAACCCGGACGCCGCCCTTGCAGGGACAGGCGCACAGGCAAAGTGATGGAGGCCGGAGGCCGTTCGCTCAGGGCCGGCGCACCGCGTAGCGCGGCCAGCACTTGCGTATCGATTTCAGGGTTGCCGCTGGACTTGATCAGCTCGACCCGAGTGATCTCGCCGACGCTGCTCAGCCACACATCGGCCTGCAGCGAAAACGCGAGGTTGCGCAGGTCAGGGTTCTCGCGCAGCAGCTTCTGGAAGGTGAACGCGAGGAACTGGCTGTAAGTCCCGGTGCCCAGCCGTCCGCCCCCGGCGCCGGCCATGCCGCCGCCCTTGCCCGCGCCGATGTTGAAAGCGTCGTTGCCGGACTGCGCGTCACCGTCCATTTGCATCGGGTTGGCCAGATCGTCCGCCGGCGATGGTGGCGCCTCTTCCTCAGGCTTGACCTCTTCGGGTTCGGGGGTCGGCTCGGGCTCGACGACTTTTTCTTCCACCGGGGTTTCCGGCTCCGGCGGTTTCTCTGGCGGCGGTGGTGGCGGTGGCGGCAACGGAATGATCGTCGGCACCTTCGGCGCTTCGCGGCGGATGCCACTCATGTCGTTGGCCCACTGCCACAGAAGCCACGCGGCCAGTGCGCCGATCAGCAGTCCGGCGCCCCATTTGGCATAACGCAGCGCCGGATTTTTCACCGGCAACGGCTCGATCGGGAGTTGTGCAGTCATGACTCAGCCCTGACTCGGTTTGCCGGTCACCAGACCGACCTGGGACAGTTCGAGCCGGCGCAACAGATCCAGCACTTCGATGACTTTCTGATACTGCACCGTCGCGTCGCCGCGCACGATCACCGGGAAGTCCGGGCTCTGCGCCTTCTCGATGCGCAGACGCTCTTCCAGTTCGGCCAGCGTCACCGGGTAAGCATCGAGGAACACCTGACCGCCGTCGTTGACCGAAATCGCCTTGGTCTTGGCCTCGGACAACGACACCGAAGCGCTGGCCTTGGGCAGGTTGATCTGAATCCCCGAGACCTGTGCGGTGGCAGTGAGGATGAACATCACCAGCACCACCATCAGCACGTCGACCAATGGGGTGATGTTGATACTGTCTACCGCTGCATCTTCGTCATCGTCGTGGGAGGCATTTACGGACGCCATGTCAGTGCTCCTCAGGCCGGTACGGAGTGGTTGGCGTGATGGCCGCGCTGATGCGCCGCTTCACTGGACTGGCCTTCGCCGTGCATCTCCGCCAGACGGGTGATGAACTCGTCGACGAAAACGCGCATGTCGGCGCTGACTTCTTTATTGCGGGTGATCAGGCGGTTGTAGCCAAACAGCGCCGGGATCGCGACGAACAGGCCCATGGCAGTGGCGAGCAAGGCAGCGGCCATACCCGGCGCGATGGCGTTGATGTTGACGTCGCCGGCCATCGCCGTGCCGAGGAACACCACCATGATCCCCAGCACGGTGCCGAGCAGGCCGATGTACGGCCCACCGGCAATGGCGTTGGACAGGGTCGAGAGTTTCGAACTCAGTTGCTGGTTTTCGCGGGTACGCACGCCGTCCATCGAGCAGCGGATGGCTTCGATGGTTGCCGCAGAAACGGAGGACGTATCAGCGCCCTGCTCACGGCGGGTACGGATTTCCTTGACCGCCACTTGATAGAGGCGCCACAGCGGCGAATGCTGCAGGCGCTGGGCCAGTTGCGCGTCGTCGGCGAACATCTCCAGACGCGTGCCGACCTTGGCGAACTGCACGCGGAAGTCTTCGTTGGCGGCGGTCACGCGGCTGAGGGTGCGGTTCTTGCGCAGCATGATGATCCACGACTGGAACATCATCAGCACCAGCACCGCGATGATCACCCAGGCATCTACCGGCACGGCGTTGAGCAGGAAACCAAGGCTGCCGAAACCGAAACCGGATTGCTCTTCATCGACGCCGTAAGCGACCAGTTTCGACTCGGCGCCTTGTGAGGTGGCATCGGCCAGCAATAGCGGCGCGGGCCGCGCGACTTTCGACAGGCGCAGCTCATCGATGGCGCCCACAAATGGCTGGAACGGACCTTCGTGCAGATCGGCGCCGATGGCCATGACCGAATTGAAGGCCGGCATCGCCAGCGTCAACGTGGTGGCTTCGCGACCGTTGATGTAAAGGCTGACCTTCGAACCCTCAGCGGTCAGCGCAACGTGTTGCCATTGGCCGGGATTCAGCGCTTGAGTGGCGACGGCGCGTTGGCCATCGATTTCCACAAACGGCACGCCCTGATTGACACCGACCAGCAGGCTGTTGGCGCCCTCACGGCGGGCCAGGATCAGTTGCTCGCCACTGGCCTGATCCAGGCGCAGCCAGGCACTGAAGGTGAACGCGCTGCCGGCGTTGTGTTGCAGCGACGGACTGGCCGGCAGCAACAATGGCTGACCGCTGAACTGCAAGGCCCGCCCTACTACGCCGTCAATCGCAGCGCCGGTCGCGCTCTGTGCGGTGTTGCCGTAAGCGGTGGTGTCTTTGGCCGGAGTGCCGGTGGCGCCGTCGAAGTGATACAGCGCGGTGTAATTCGGATCGAAGGTCAGTTGGCCGTTGCCGGTGGCCGGGGCTTTCTGGTTGCCGTAGTACATCCAGATGTCCTGACGCTGACCGCCCTCGACATTCGGCACATCGACCCAGATCAGCGCCATACCCATCAGCGCGTCGAAACTTTCGATCTGGTGGTTGAGCACGGTTTTGTCGTCAGCGGCGACGAAGCGCAGATCCGAGCCGTCCTCTTTTACGCCATCGAAGGTGAAATTGCCGGTGTGCAGGCGCACCAGCAACGCCGTGCGGCCCAGCGCCTGATTGATCCCGGCGCCTTGCGGCGTGGTGTCGACGGCGATCTGTTTGCGGTAATGCCAGTCGTCCTGCCACCAGGCCTGAGCCGTGGCCGGGAGCACGAAGCCCAGGCAGATCAACAACGAAAGAAAGAGGCGCTGCATGAACGTGCTCCTTGTCAGAAAGTGGCTTGAAGGTTGAAGTGCAGGCGCGATTCCTGTTTCGAGGTGTTCGGCCCTTCGAGTAGCGGATAGCCCCAGTCGAGGCTGCCGGACAGCCATTTGCTCAGGCTGGCGCGGGTGCCGAGGCCGACGCTGGCCAAGGCGTAATTGGCGTCCTGATCCGGCAGTTCATCGCGCAGGTAAAGCTGCGCGCCTTCGGCAAAGGCGTAGAAGCGCCAGTCCTGCATCCACGTGCCGGCATACTTGGCCAGCGACGGCGTACGCACTTCCTGGCTGAGCAGCAAGCCGTCATCGCCGGTGCGTTCGGCCGCCAGATAGCCGCGTACTGAAGTGGCGCCGCCGGCCGAGAATTGTTCGTTGGAAACCAGTGGCCCGGACGCTAACTGGAACGCCGCTTTGCTCGCGCTCTGCCAGTCGCTGTCGAAGGTCCAGGTGTAATTCGTGTCGCCCTTGAGCACGGCAAAACTCGGTTTGGCGCGGTAGCGTTTGTAGTCGAAGTCTTCGTCGGAGCTGCCGTAACCGAAAATGCTGCGGGTAGCGGCCACCAGGCTCAGGCCGAGGCCGAGCTGGCTCTTTTCGCTGTAGCGATAGCCGTTGTAGGCGAAGGTGAACGGCGCGTACTGCAGCGGCACCTTGTCGCTTTCACCGGACAGAGTCAGGCGTTCGTCGAAGTCCTTGAAGTCAATGCCGGCCGACAGCGAGTTCGACCAGTTGCCACTCGATGGCAGCGTGTAGATCGCCGACACCCCATAGGAGTGGCCCTTGCCCAACACGTTGCTGCCGCCGATGGTGGCGACGTTGCTGTCGGACTGATAACCGGAGAACTGCACGCTCCAGCGATCCGTCAGTGGCGCGGTGTACGACCCCGACCAGACCTTGGCGTTGTCGGTGTCCTGCGGCGCAGTGAAGTACGTCAGGTTGATGCTGTGGCCGAGTTGCCAGAGGTTGTTGTAACCGAGGCTGGTCACAGCACGGAGTTTTTCGGTGTCGGCGCTGTAATCGTTGTTGAGGCCGACGCTGGCGGTCCACGGGTTCTGATCCTCGACCTGCAGATCGACGTCCATGGTGCCCGGGCGCTGACCTTCGCGAACCAGTGGCATCACTTGCCGGCCGGGGGTCTTGTTGAGCTGCGCCAGCTCGCCCTGAACCTTGGCGAAGTCGGGGACTTCGCCCTCCTTCAGCGCCGGGACGTTGTCGCGGATATCCAGCGGCGAATAGTGTTTGGCGCCAACCACGCGCACCCGGCCGACCTTGGTTTCGCTGACTTGCAGATAGACAATGCCGTCGGCCACGGCCTGCTCCGGCAACTCGACAAACACCGATTGATAGCCGCGTTCCTGATAAGCCTTCTGCAAGGCATCCCGCGCGCCCTCGATGTCGCTCAGGGCTTTTTGCGGGCCGAGAAACGGGTACACCGCTTCTTCAATCGCCCGCGCATCGAGCACGGTGTTGCCGCGCACGAAGTACTCGTTGACGTCGACCAGACGCTGCGCCGTAGCTGCTTGCGCGGTCTCTTCGGCCAATGCCGGCTGCGCGCCCGCCGTCACCAGCAGCCAGCCCCACAGCGCCAGCCGTGACTTGAAAATCGGTTCCACACTACCCCCTGAATTCGCGATGACCTGTTGGCGCTTCGGCGCCTTGTGTGTTGCCGCTGTTAGTTGCTGACGTGCGGCGCGCAGGCGTGCTTGCCGAGCCAGGTGTGCAGCAGCGCGAAGTTCAACGAGAACTCGGGCATTTGCAGCAAGGCACCGCAGAACACTTCGCCAATGATTTTCTGGATGAGCTGCACCGCACGCGGCTCGTTGAGCAGCGTGGCGATGTCGCGACTGAGGACGTTAAAGCTCCAGACTTTCTGGTTCAGACCCAGGCCGACGAACCAGCGAAACAGCAGGTTGTAATTGAGCTGTTCATAAAGCTGCTGTTCGCTGGGCACCGAATACAGCAGTTGCAGCAACAGGATATGCATGACCGTTTGCGCGGGGATCAACATGCCAGGCTCGGCATTGAGGTCGTGCAGGAGTTCGCGATGGGCATCGAGCAAATCGTCGATCTGCGGGCGCAGCAAGACCAGCGAATGGCCAGGCGGAATGTAGCTGGACACTTCTTTCAAGGCGCCCTGCCAGTCATCCTGCGACACGATCCAGACCCACGGCGCGCCGTAGCGATACACCGAAACCGGCTTCTTGCGCGCGGCTTCGACGATCTTCGACAAGCGCTGATCGAGTTCCTGCATGCCCACTTTCGAGTAGCGTTCCATAGTCCCCATTGCCTCACTCCCGGCGTCCCGCCTCGGCTTGTGAAAAGCGCCCCGTTGGGCCCCTCAAGCGCGTTACATAGGCATGACCGGACTGGCGATGTGCTACCGAACTTTTGTCATAAAAGCTTCATTACGGAAGGTGGGCGATGGAGGATTCGGGCTGTACTTGACACTAAATGTGGGAGCGGGCTTGCTCGCGAAAGCGGTGTACCAGCCGTGAAGATTTCAGCTGACGGGACGCCTTCGCGAGCAAGCCCGCTCCCACAGGGAATGGAGTTTGTTCTTGGTCAGGAATAAACCGGCCAGATGTCGACGATCTTGCCGTTGCGCACGGCCAGCAGATCACCGAATTGCAGGAGTACGGCTTCGGTCTGGGTCGGGCGCAGGAAAACCTGGTCTTCGACTGTCAGGCCAACGGCACTGGAGCCGTTGACCATCTCCTGATTTGAACTGCGCCCATAAACGCCATTGCTCTGAAGTCCGGGTGGCGATTCGAACTCGGCCATCCAGTTGCCGCCGTAGATGAAAAACGTCTGGCGCTGGTTCTGATCCCACCACGAGAACAGTTTCGACTTGTCATCCAGCGCCGGAATGTTCACCGCGCCGGTGCTCTTCAGTACCGGCGTGGCGATCCAGGTCGCAGGCACATGTTCGGCCAGGGATGGCAGGTCATAGTGCGTCGGTTTGAGCATCGCCGTGCCCACCGAAACCTCAGTGCTGAGTTTCTCGTTTTCATGGATGCGGTAACTCGGGCTGCCAGCGGTGTTCAGGCACAGGCCGTCGTGCCACAACTGCGGGAATTGCTGTCGGGTGAAGTCCACGCAGCGCTGATAAATCGCCATGACCTTGGCAAACAATTCTTCGGGTGAGCCGAGAATCCCCGGCACGCCCATGCCCACGAACGGGTCGTAACCCATGAACCCGGCAAACTCCAGATGCTGCGGGTTGGCACTGATCAGCGTGAGCATCTGCCCCAGCACATTCACGTCACTGACCCCGCCCCGATGCAGGCCGACATCAAGCTCAATATTGATGCGCATCCGCGTGCCCAGCCCTTGCGCCAGCGCCAGGTATTGCTGCAGGCGTTCAGGCCCGTCGAGCAACCATTGCAATTGCTTCGCCGGGTCGAAGGGGCCTTTGTGGGCCTGATAGAAAATCTCGGCCGAACGCACCGGCAGTGGCTTGCCGAGCAGGATGTCCGATTGCGGGAACGTCAACGCATCGTGATTGAGAAACGGCTGATGAAACGACATCAGCCGCTGCGTCCCGGCACGCTGGGCGATGTAGCTGAGCAACCCCGGCGAGGGCAACGACTTCTCCACCAATCGCAACTGCTTGCCGCCACGTTTGACCGAATGCATCACCACGTCAATGTTGTGATCGAGGCGATCCAGATCGATCAGCAGCACCGGGCGCATCGGGCCTTTGTCCTTCAGCTCTTTATTCAGCACGCGGAAATATTCGCTGTACGGCGCGCCACGATCCCCCGGCCGCAGCCACGCGCCCACCCCCACCAGAAGCGCTCCGACACCCAGCGTGCCAAGCAGAAAATTGCGTCGATTGACCGCCATCAGCTCACCCCCAGAATTGACGACAGATGCGCATTGAGAAACTTGCCGCTGGGATCGAGCGCCTGGCGCACCTCGACAAATTCGCGCCAGCGCGGATAAAGCGGCTGCAACGTGCGCGCATTGAGCGTGTGCAACTTGCCCCAGTGCGGGCGGCCGTTGTACTTCCAGAAGATCGGCTCGACGGCAGCGAAGAAGTTGTGATGATCCATCTGGTAATGCTGGTGCACCGAGATCGAACAGCTGTCGCGCCCCTCGAACATGCTCAACGGAATGTCATCAGCCTTGACGTAGCGGTACTCGATGGGAAACCAGGTACGCAGGTCCTTGTCCTGAATCAGCTTGAGAATTTCGCGCAGGCAGGCCGGGCCATGTTCGGCGGGCACCGAATATTCCATCTCGTTGAAACGCACCGTGCGCACGTTGGCGTAGATGTCGAACGAGTCGCCGACCCGATCATCGAAACTCGCCAGATGGCGCAGGCTGTTGAGCATCGTCCGGCGCAGATCGGGGAAGTCGCTGCCGTACTTGTCGATCTTCTCGATCAGGGTCACGAACTCATTACCACCCTCCTCTTCGGGCGGGATCGGCGGCGTGGCCGGGTCGTCGGTTTCGTTGAGGGCGATGGACAAGGCGTAATCGGAATGGGTGACGACGAGCATTTCCCAGTGCTGGTTTTCACGGGTGTTCTTGTCGAGGTCTTCCAGCAGTTCTTCGGTCTTGGCGATCCACTGGCGCTCGCGCAGGCGATAGGCCGGGCGGTTTTGCAGGCGGATTTTTGTCGCCACGCCGAGGGCGCCAAGGGACACGCGGGCCGCGTTGAACACTTCGGGATGGCGCTGACGGTCACAGTCGAGCACCTCGCCGCTGGCGGTCACCAGTTGCAGGCCGCAGACATGCGCGGAGTAGGACTGGAAGTTCTTGCCGGTGCCGTGGGTCGAGGTCGAAATCGCCCCGGCAAGGGTCTGGTAATCGATGTCGGCCATGTTCTGCAGAGCCTGGCCAATGTCTTTCAACGGCGCGCCCATGCGCGACATCGGCGTGCCGGCGGCGAATTCGGCTTGCAGGGTTTTCGCATCGTGATCGAGCAGACCGTTGAAGTAACTCAGCGACAGCAACGTGCCGTCGGTGGGCACTAAAGCGCTGAAGGAATGCGCAGAGCCGACCGGACGGATCTTGCCGGGTGCCTGCTGAATGATCGTCGTCAGTTCATCGAGACTCTTCGGCGCCAGTCGTGCCGCCGGCAGACAACTTTGCCCGCCCGACCAGTTGCGCCACGGAATCAACCGAGGCGCGCGCAGCAATTGGCCCAGCGCCGGGTTACTGGCCAACGCGCTGAACGCGCCGACGATACTTGCCCGTTGCAGCAACTGCCGCCGTGTCAGATCCATCGTCATGCGCGCACCCTTATTGTGGGAGAGGCTGGTCGGCCATGAAGCCGATCAATTGCAGGAATTGCTCTTCCGAGCACTCGACGCACTGGCCCATCGGCGGCATGCCGTTATAGCCGTTGATCGCATGGTCGAGCAGCGTGTCGGCGCCTTGCTGGATGCGCGGTTCCCAGGCCTTGCGGTCACCAGTGAGCGGTGCGTTGGCGGCCGGGTTGGCGTGGCAGAGCTGGCAACTGTTGGCATAGATCTGCGCCAGTGCCGGGTCTTTGGGCATGGCGTTACCGGCGATGCCGGAAGTGCTTGTCGGTTTGGTGTCATCGCCACAGCCGGCCAGTGCGACCGCTAGCGTCAGCATTGCGGTGAATCGGATCGAACGCATAACGCCCCTCGCGTGGGATACCGCTTATTGTTGTGATCACACCTTAAGGCAGCGGCCGTGGCGGGTTGAGGGCATTGCGGGACAGCGAGGGGGGCAAACGGGGCCAGTTGAAAGTCTGCCGGATAACCACGATTGAATTGTGGGAGGGGGCTTGCTCCCGAAGAGGCTGGCACATTCGACAGTGATGTCGCCTGAATTGACGCTTTCGGGAGCAAGCCCCCTCTCACAAGGGTTCCATAGGCGAATTGCAGCTCTGCCTCGTGCCTTGGCGTGACATTCGAGTGACATTTGCGGGTTTAAATTTCGGCGTATTCAGGCGTATAACCTGTAGAGACTTTTGATCTGCATGCGGACATCAACACGGGGTAGCGACATGACCACAGCAAACATCCTTGGCAACCTGTTCCCTTCTGTCAGCGACATCCCGGAAAAATACCGCCTCGACGCTCAGGTCGAGCAACGCGAATACCTCGTCGACGGCCAGTTGCGCCGCTGGGACGGCCCGCTCGCCACGGTGCGCAGCCCGGTCTATCTGCACGGTGAAAACGGCGACGAACAAGTGATCCTCGGCAGCACACCGCTGCTCGACGCCGACACTGCCCTCACCGCTCTCGACGCCGCCGTCCGCGCCTACGACCGGGGTCAGGGCTTGTGGCCGACCATGCGCGTGGCTGAACGTATCCAGCACGTCGAAGCCTTCCTCGGCCGTATGCGCCAACAGCGCGACGCCGTGGTCAAGCTGCTGATGTGGGAAATCGGCAAGAATCTCAAGGACTCGGAAAAAGAGTTCGACCGCACCTGCGACTACATCGTCGACACCATCAATGCACTCAAGGAACTCGACCGCCGCTCCAGCCGTTTTGAGCTGGAACAGGACACACTCGGGCAGATCCGCCGCGTACCGCTCGGCGTGGCGCTGTGCATGGGGCCTTACAACTATCCGCTGAACGAGACCTTCACCACGCTGATTCCGGCGCTGATCATGGGCAATACCGTGGTGTTCAAACCGGCCAAGCTCGGCGTACTGCTGATTCGTCCGTTGCTCGAAGCGTTCCGCGACAGCTTCCCGACCGGCGTGATCAACGTCATTTACGGCAGTGGCCGCGAGACCGTCAGCGCGCTGATGGCCAGCGGCAAGATCGACATCTTCGCTTTCATCGGCACCAACAAGGCCGCCAGCGACTTGAAGAAACTGCACCCCAAACCGCACCGCTTGCGTGCGGCGCTGGGGCTGGACGCGAAGAACCCTGGCATCGTGTTACCGGAAGTCGATCTGGACAACGCGGTCAGCGAAGCGGTCACCGGCTCGTTGTCGTTCAACGGCCAGCGCTGCACCGCGCTGAAAATCCTCTTCGTCCATGAAGACGTGGTCGACAGCTTCATCGAGAAATTCAACGCGAAACTGGCCACCCTCAAACCGGGCATGCCGTGGGACAACGGTGTGTCGCTGACGCCGCTACCGGAGTCGGGCAAGGTCGATTACCTGCATGGTCTGGTCGCGGATGCGCGCAGCAAAGGCGCCGAAGTGGTCAATCCGAATGGCGGCGAATCCCGCGAATCGTTCTTCTACCCGGCTGTGCTGTACCCGGTGAATCCGCAGATGCGCGTGTACCAGGAAGAACAGTTCGGCCCGGTAGTGCCGATCGTGCCGTACCGTCACCTCGATACGGTAATCGATTACGTGCTGGAGTCGGATTTCGGTCAGCAGTTGAGCATTTTCGGCACCAACCCGGTGGCAGTCGGCCGTCTGGTCGACACCTTCGCCAATCAGGTCGGGCGGATCAACCTCAACGCCCAGTGTCAGCGCGGGCCGGACACTTACCCGTTCAATGGCCGTAAGAACTCCGCCGAAGGTACGCTCTCGGTGCACGATGCGCTGCGGGTGTTCTCGATCCGCACGCTGGTGGCGACCAAGTTCCAGGACAGCAACAAGGATCTGATCAGCGAGATCATTCGCGGACGCGATTCGAGCTTCCTGACCACCGATTACATCTTCTGATCCACGGTCTCCCGAATCGTGAATAAGCAAGAAGGCGAGTCCATGCGGTTCTGATCCAAAGTCGCAAGGCGCCCGGCAAATCAGTGTCTACACTGATCCCAGCACTGTGCTGGATGCCGGGAGCTTGATCATGCTGGACTACTTCGCGTTGGGCGTGTTGGTGTTTGCCGGGCTCGTACTGTTTTACGGGATCATCGTGTTGCACGACATTCCCTATGAGATTGCCGTTCATCGTAACCACCCGCATCAGGATGCAATCCATGCCACTGGCTGGGTCAGTCTGTTCACGCTGCATGCGCTCTGGCCTTTCCTGTGGATCTGGGCGATGGCCTATCGAGAGGATCGCGGCTGGGGGTTCGGTGACGGTAAATCCGTGCAAAACCATGTCGTTCGCCTCGAGCAACAGGTGGTCGAACTGCAAGGACGCCTCGAACGACTCGAAGCGCTGAATGCCACTACTCCCCACAACGGGGAGGGCTGAACACCATGGATCTGCTCCTTATCCTGACTTATGCCGCGATCTGCGTCGCAGTGTTCAAGATATTCCGTATCCCGCTGAACAAATGGACGGTGCCCACCGCCGTACTGGGCGGCATCCTGATGATCGGCGCCTTGATTTTCACCATGAACTACAACCATCCCTACTCCGAGGTGGCGCGTACTTACTTCGTTTCCGTGCCGGTCATTCCGGTCGTCAGCGGTCAGGTGATCGAAGTGCCGGTGAAGGGTAACGAACCGCTGGAAAAAGGCGATGTGCTGTTTCGCATCGACCCCACGCCGTTTGAAAACCGGGTGAAATCGCTGAAAGCGCAACTGGTCGCCGCCAAGGGTGATCGCTACCGCATCACCGAATTGATCCGCCGTAACTTCGGCACCCAACGCGAACTGGATGCCGCCATCGCCCGCACCGATGATCTGCAAGCGCAACTGGATAACGCCCAGTTCGAACTGGACAACACCACCGTTCGCGCGCCGAGCAAAGGCTTCGTTACCCATGTTTCGCTACGGCCGGGCATGATGGCGAGCAAGTTGCCGTTGCGCCCCTCGATGGTGTTCATTCCTGAGGAAGGCCAATATTTTGCCGCGTGGATGCGCCAGAACAGCCTGCTGCGCCTGACCGTCGGGGATGAGGCGGAAGTCGCGTTCGACGGCATTCCCGGCAAGGTTTTCGCCGGGCGTGTGAAGAATGTCATCGGTGTGATTGCCGAAGGCCAGGTGCAGCCTTCCGGAACGCTGATCGGTTATACCGGTTCGCCGCCGGCCGGGCGTGTGCCGGTGATCATCGAAATCACCGACCCGGACTTCGCCCAGTACAGCAAGCTGATGCCGGGCGGTGCTTACGGGCAGGCCGCGTTGTACAGTCAGCACTTCCACCACATTGGTACGATGCGCAAAATCCTCCTGCGTATGGCAGCATGGATGAATTACATTTTTCCTTTCCATTGACCTGAACCGCCATCACGAGAGGTCCGCACTGAGTACTTACAGCACCCATCGACTTCCGCCCTTGTTGCGCCGTGTCTTGCGTCCGTTGCTTGATCCTTATCGACGTTACCGACACGCACGGCTGATTCATGCGGTGCGGGTTGCCCTTGGGTTACTGGCAACCATCCTGCTGACCACCGGCATTAATTTGCCGCATGGCGAATGGGCGTCAGTGACCATGCTGGTGGTGATCGGCGGTTTGCAGCATCACGGCAACATCGGCAAGAAAGCCGCCGAGCGCGCCACTGGCACCTTGATCGGCGCCGGCGTCGGGTTGCTGCTGGTGGCGCAGCAGGCATGGCTCGGCATGCCGTGGCTGACCTACTTCGCCATGGCCGTGGTCTGCGGTTTCTTCTCTTATCACGCCATCGGCAAGGGTGGGTACACCGCCCTGCTCTCGGCAATCACCGTGTTCATCGTCGCAGGGCATGGCGACAATCCGATCACCGACGGGTTGTGGCGCGGGGTCGATATTCTGATCGGCATCGCCTTGGCCCTGGCCTTCTCTTTTGCCCTACCGCTGTACGCCGTGTACTCGTGGCGCTACAACCTCGCCGACGCCTTGCGCGACTGCGCCACCGTGTACGGGCGGATCATCAGCGGCCAGCCGGTGAGCGCCGACGAGCACCTGAAACTGATGAGTCGCCTGGGCGCGGTGATGGTGCAATTGCGTTCGCTGATGCCGTCGGTGTCCAAGGAAGTGAAGATTTCCATGACCGAACTCGATGCGATCCAGCGCAATCTGCGCATGTGCATCAGCACCCTGGAAATCCTCGGCAATACCCGCCCCGACACCAACGACCCGCAAGCCATGGCCCAACTGCAATCGGCATTGAAGGCCGAGCACCGGCAAATCCGCGTGCAATTGATCGGCATGGCGCGGGCCTTGAAAACCGGTGCCTCACAGCGCCTGGAGCGGCCGCTGGAATTGCCCGACTCCAGCCTTGATGCGCCGGTATACAGTGCACTCGATGGCTACCGATTGTTAACCCGGCAGTTGGCGGCCAACATCGGCGAAATGCGCCAGCGCCTGGGGAAAACCGCGCCGCGCTGGAACATCTGAGATTACTGAGCGGCCAGACGTCGGGCCTTCAGACACCAGCCCTGTTGCATGCCGGCAGCGGCCAGCAGAATCGCCGCCACGCCAATCCATTGCAGCGGTTGCAATTGATGGCCAAAGGCGAACCAGTCGACGAAGATCGCGGCAATCGGGTAGATGAACGACAGTGCGCCGGTCAATGCCGTCGGCAGTTTCTGGATCGCGCCGTACAGCAGCACGTACATCAGACCAGTGTGGACAATGCCCAGCGTGATCAGGCTGGCCCACGCGCTCGGTGCCTGCGGCAATGCCGAAAAGTGCGCGAACGGCGCGAGCAACAGCGCACCCGTGCAGACCTGAACCAACGCAATCAGGTGCGGTGGCGTGCCGGTCAGGCGCTTGATGATCAACGCCGCAATCGCGTAGAGAAACGCCGCGCCCAGCGCCAGCGCAATGCCCATCAAGTAGTCATCGCCACTTTCACCCTGGCCGCCGTGGGCACCGACAATTGCCAACATACCCATGAAGGAAATCGCCAGCCAGAACAGTTTCTGCAGAGTGATTTTTTCGCCGAGAAACAGCGCCGCCAAACCCACCAGCATGAACGGCTGCACGTTGTACACCGCCGTGCCGATGGCGATTGAGGCCCGGGAATACGAAGCGAACAGCAGTACCCAGTTACCGACAATCGCCACACCGCTGAGCACTGCCAGCAAGAACGTTGAGCGGGTCAAAATGCCCGGCCGCAGAAAACCGAAGACAGCGCAAATCAGCAGCAACGTGCCGGCGCCGAACACACAACGCCAGAACACCACATCGAGCACCGGTTGCCCCGACACCAGCACGAACCAGCCGATTGTCCCGGATATCAGCATGGCGGCAGTCATTTCAAACGAGCCGCGCCGGATTGTTTTGTCCATCATCTGTCTCCTCCGCATTTGGCAAAAGTATGCCAAGTCGACGTGGCACTTCTCCAGCGCAAAAAGCAGGCTAAACTCGATTTCTGCCTTTTTTATCGAGGGTGGTTTCCGTCAATTGCCTAATGCTGGAGTTGCTTCATGACCGACGATATCGACCAGATCCTCATCAGCGCCTTGATGGAAGACTCGCGGCGCTCACTCAAGGCGCTGGCGCAGATCAGCGGCCTGTCATCGCCCAGCGTGGCCGAGCGCTTGCGGCGTCTGGAAGAGCGCGGCGTACTCAAGGGGTACACCGTCGAAATCGATCCGAAATGCTTCGGTTATCAATTGCAGGCCATCGTGCGGGTACGGCCGCTGCCGGGACAGTTGCAGGAGGTGGAGCGGCAGATCATGTCGATTCCCGAATTCACCGAGTGCGACAAAGTCACTGGCGAAGACTGCTTCATCGCTCGCCTTCACGTGCGTTCGATGGAACAGCTCGACACCTTGCTCGACCGTCTTAATACGCTGGCGGAAACCAATACGGCGATCGTCAAGAAGACCCCGGTCAAACGTCGTTTACCACCAATGGCTTGAGCTTGATGACGTTTCGCAGGCAACAAAAAACCCGCCGAAGCGGGTTTTCTGTTGAAACGCAGACTTGAATCAGTCGTCGCGGCTCATGATGCCGAAGATCTGCAACAAGCTGATGAACAGGTTGTAGATCGATACATACAGGCTGATGGTCGCCATGATGTAGTTGCGCTCACCACCGTGAATGATGGCGCTGGTCTGGAACAGGATGCAGACCGACGAGAACAGCACGAAACCTGCGCTGATCGCCAGTTGCAGGCCGCTGATCTGGAAGAAGAAGCTCGCCAGCGTTGCACCCAGCAGCACAAAGAAACCGGCGGTGATGAAACCACCGAGGAAGCTCATGTCCTTGCGGGTGATCAGCACGTAAGCCGACAGACCACCGAACACCAGCGCGGTCATCGCGAACGCCGAGCTGACCACTTCAGCGCCGCCCTGCATACCTAGATAACGGTTGAGGATCGGGCCGAGCAGGAAACCCATGAAACCGGTCAGCGCGAACGCGGACACCAGGCCCCACGCGGAATCACGGAGTTTGTTGGTGAGGAAGAACAGCCCGTAAAAGCCGATCAGCACCACGAAAATGTTCGGGTAGCCGACGCGCATCTGCTGGGCGACGAAAGCCATCACGCCGCTGAATGCAAGGGTCAGAGCCAGTAGACCGTATGTGTTGCGCAGGACGCGGCTAACCTCTAGCTGCTCAGCCTGCACGCCGTTATTAACTGCGTAATCCTGTTCGCGCATGGCGACACTCCTGTTGGTTTGAAACGTTCAGTCGCAAAGATCATAACAGACGCTCTGTAACAAGCCATGCAGAGAGTTTGACAGTGTGTTTCATTCAGGTATTATGGCGCCCGCAACGCAACGGAGGTGTGGCCGAGTGGTTTAAGGCAACGGTCTTGAAAACCGTCGACTGTAACAGGTCCATGAGTTCGAATCCCATCGCCTCCGCCATATTTGGTACCGACAAAGCCCTGATTATTCAGGGCTTTGTTGTTTCTGGCGTTCGCGTTTTGGGGGCTGCCCTTTCTAGATCGTTTCCGCATCTTTTCGATCATTTCCGCAACCATACCCTTGCGATATGACTTTTCGACCTCGACACACGGGGGGATGTGACTGTCTTCAACAGGCAGCTTCCGGCCAGAGTCTGAAGGTCGGTTGTCTCCAATTCAGATTGAGTAAGTCGGTCTTTCGCCCAAATGCTCTACCAACCTTACGAAATAACCATCAACATCCTTCACAAGGATTTCGCTCTGGCGATTTTTATGCTCCCAGCCCGATACCAGGTGTCTTGGCCTCTGCGATAGAGCGCAGAACCTCGCCAGCGGAATAGGCCACTAACCACAATGCTGAAAGGACAAAACGCCCACCTTTACTCGGGAGCCAGATCGCCATACCAGTAAGCAGCTGTTACACCACCATCCATCAGAAAATCGCTACCTGTAATGAACGTGCCCTCAGGACCCATGAGCAGCGCACCTACAGCGCCCACTTCATCTGGTGTTCCACCGCGTCCTGCCGCGCTCACGTCGATCATGCGCCGGTAGCCCTCGCCACGTGGGCCGCTCAACTCGTCCCGCGCCAGTGGTGTAAAGATGATGCCCGGGCTGATTGTATTAACTCGCGCACCGCGTTTTCCCCAACGAACAGCCTCTGCCATGACCCGCAACGAGTTCCCACGTTTGGAGATCTGGTAAGCGTTTAAAGGATCGGTGACTTGATCCGCTTGAAGCATTGGCAGCGCGAGCAGCTCTTCTGCTGGAGTTGTCGCCAACGTCTTGTTTTGTTCTTCGCTCAACGCGGGCAAGCGGTGTCCGGATTGTGACGCGATTACGATTGCGCAACCGCCTTCGGCGATGACATGGCCGAACTCTTCAAGAACGACCGCTGTTCCATACAAATCAACACGCAAAATGGTTGCAACTGGTGCTTGAGAGGGTGAAACACCAGCGGCGTGGATGACACCGGTGATGTCTCCAATTGCCGTTGCGGTCTGCACCAACGCCTGAACCGACTCACGAGAAGAGACGTCTACGATGGCTGTAGTGACCTCGAATCCTGCGTCAAGTAAGACCTTGGCCGCAGCATCGGCGTTCTCCTGCTTCAGATCTGCCAGCACGACGTGCTTACCGGCACTGACTCTGCGGGCAATGGCTTGGCCGATTGAACCGGCGCCAATAACGACAATCACTTTCAAATTTTTTTTCATGAATAGATCCCTGGTCTGGCTTGAATTGACGCATCTGGTTGCACGCTTTTGCTTGCAATCACAGGCCATTATTTCAGCTCGGGGTGGGCAGCTTGCCTGCGCGCATCGCCGCGATGACACCGCCATCAATCAGCAGATCACTACCCGTCACGAAGCCCGCATCAGCCCCAAGAAGATAAGCAGCCGCAATCGCGATTTCGTCAGGGGAGGCTATACGTTTGGTTGGGGAGGCAGCAATCATTGCTCTATAGCCGTCACCAATGGGTGAGTCGAGTTCGTGTTGCGCCAGTGGCGTTGCGATGATTCCAGGGCTCATTGAATTGACCCGTGCTCCACGCTCGCCCCAAGTCACCGCGGCCGCCTGCACGCGAAGGTTGTTGGCACGTTTGGCAATCATGTAGGCCACCATGGAATTAGGCACCGCATCCGCAGAAAGGAACGGAAGCCCGAGCAATTCATCTGTGGGTGTGAAAGCCAGCGCATAATCTTGCTCGGGAGTGAAGGCAGGCATCATATGGGCCGCCATGCTCGAGATTATGAGCCCAGCGCCGCCGGGCGAAATGACACGCTCAAACTCTTCGAAGACGACAGCAGATCCATACAGATCGACTGCCAAAACACGGTCCGCAGGTGCCATATTTGGCGATACACCTGCCGTATTGACCACTTGGACAACACTGCCTAACGCTGCTGCTGCGTTTGCCAGCGCCCTGACTGACACTCTAGACGACACGTCCACGAGACGCGTCTCTACGGTGTAGCTCGCACGTCGTAAAATGTCGGCGGCTGCCTGCAGGGCCTGATCATTAAAATCGGCGAGCAACAACGTTTTGCCAAAACTCTGCCGGCGAGCAATGGCGAGGCCAATTCCACCGGCACCGATCACAACAACAATCTCACTTTTCATAATGATTTCCTTCGGTTATAGCCATATCCGCGAATGCCCGAACGCAGTTCTTTAGAAAGTGATGTAGCGGGCGCTCGCGATCATCCAGACGCCCTTGTGTTGTGTGAGTTCTAAAGTGAACTGCAGTCTCCAGGGGGCCGTCTTGCCATTAATACTGGCGTTGAAAATACCCCGGCCCTGCACGGTGGAGCTTTTGCCAATAACGCCGACTCCAATTGATCGCTGTTCCAGCTCTATGCGGTGGTAGTTGAAGTCTCCCGACCAAACCAAGTCCAGCCATTCGTGCTTGGGTTGAATGTAGCCAGTGATATGTACCAATGAGAATTCCGGATGGAGCAGGCGATCAAGATCAGATGTACGCGCCTCGATCATGGCGTTGTGGTAAGCGTTCAGGACTTCAGTGATCTCTGAGCTTTGGTCTGCGTGCTCCATCGAACTCGACATGTACTGATCCAGTGAGCGTTTATCGAAAGGTGCGAACGCGCCTGGATAACGATGCAGACCTCGCACCCTCAAAGCGCCGAGTCATCCATTCAGGGAGTTGCGGCTGACAATATAGAGCGGCAGCATCCACATGATTAGATGGTAGGATCTGCATGAACTTATACTTTGAGATAATAAATGGATCGATCTGAACTCGGTGATCTGGCTGTTTTTCTGGTCGTAGCGCAGGAGCTGAGCTTCACTCGAGCAGCCGCACGACTCGCTACGTCACAGTCTTCAGTCAGTCAGACTATCCGCCGGCTCGAAGCACGCCTGGGCGTCAGATTGCTCGCTCGCACCACCCGGAGTATGGCCACGACGGAGGCCGGAGACCGGTTACTGGAAACCGTACGACCTGCATTTGGCAACATTGAAGCCAAACTGAGCGAGCTAAGTGAAATGCGCCAGAAACCGGCGGGCAGTGTTCGCATTACTGCGAGCAAGCATGCGGCTGAAGGCATCCTCTGGCCCACGGTTTCACGTCTATTACTCGAGTATCCGGAAATCAATGTAGAGATCTCGACCGATGCGGCACTCACCGACATCGTCACTGATCGCTTCGATGCCGGGGTGCGCCTGGGGGAGCAGGTTGATCGGGACATGATTGCCGTGCGAATCGGGCCTGACTTGCGAATGATTGTGGTCGGATCGCCGTCGTATCTGGCGCGCGCTCCTGCAATCAAGATGCCTCATGATCTCACGCGTCACGCGTGTATCAACGTGCGTCTTCCGTCATCGGGAGCGCTCTACGTCTGGGAGTTTCATCAGGATGGGCGCGACCTGAATGTGCGGGTTGATGGACCGCTTACGTTCAACAACCTGCGCCTGGTGCAACAAGCGGCGGTGGAAGGTTTCGGCCTGGCCTATTTGTTTGAGGATGTAGTCCAGGAACAACTATGTTCTGGTCAGCTTGTTCAAGTACTTGATGAGTGGTGCCCCTTTTTCGCGGGATACCATCTTTATTTTCCCAGCCGACGTCAGCAGTCTCCCGCGTTTACGTTATTGGTTGAGGCATTGCGCAAAAACGTCGATGCATCATTTTCCGGGACCAAATGGCGCCCAGCCTGAACATCTCGAAATAGAGCCAGTCAAGCTCGGTAACTTTCAGCCAAAAGCCGGCAGCTTTGCTGAAAATTTATCTGCGGCCACCTCCATCTGGCTGAGTCCAACCGTCGGTTTGAGAGAAGATCGAGCGCGACGTCGAACTGCTGCGACTGCGCCTTTAAGTCGCATAGCCCATCAAACAGTGCCTGCCATTAATTAATCTCAGACTGTGATCTGCATTCATACCTACTGTGAAGTTTGCCGTCTTTTTCCACCTGTCTCACTGCCAAACCAGCTTTTTTTATGCCGACAGCGCCTTCATCAAACCGTTAGAACCAATGATTTTCATGACCCGCTTCATGGCATTTTTACACACTCTGGGTCGAAACCGTCCTTCTGCTAATTTTCCACTTTATCGACCGGCAACACCGGGTAATGACGCAAACATTTCAGCGCGACACACATTCAAAATCTCATCCGCCAACGCGGAATCATCCGGGCAAGCTCGCGACAACATGATCGCGCCAACCGCTCGAGACAGCAGGTCGATCATTTTCTTTCTTCCCTCACCCGCCTCGGCATCCGTTCCTGTCGGGTATTTCTCTCCTAGCGTCTGCAGGGTGTGTTCGATGCCTTCGGCAAACGTCGCTTTCACATCGTCCGTCTGACGCGCAGCGTCCCCACACAGCGCGGCCATGGTGCAACCGCTGCCGCGTCCGTCGCGATGTTCTCTGTTCACGTAGACGTCGATGAAACCCGGAACATCGAGCGCCTGGGCGCCGGTCAACGATTTGCCGAGACTGCAAGCCGCAGCTTCGGCCATCAGGTCAGCCTTCGAACCGAAGTGCTTGTAGAAGCCTCCGTGGGTGAAACCGGCAGCCGCCATGAGATCCGCCACACCGACGCCGTCAAAGCCGCGCTCTCGGAACAGCTCTGAGGCCGTTTCAACGATGTGCTCTCGATTGGCCTGTGCCTGCGCCTTGGTCACTCTCACGTGCAATACCTCGTGTTTACCGGGAAATCATGTGCCTAATCATACATAGATGCCGATCATAATCAAAACCGTTGACAGTTTAGATTTCGATCATCATCCTAATTGAACGCAACATCGATCTCCATCAACGGGCACGGAAGACGTACCAAATGAGCGAGCAAAATATATTCACCCCTTTCACCCTTGGCGCCCTTACGTTGTCGAATCGTGTCGTTCTCGCGCCACTGACACGCAACCGCGCCGGCGAAGGCTTTGTGCCAAGCGAGTTTGCGGCTACCTATTACAGCCAGCGCGCCAGCGCCGGTTTGCTGATCAGCGAAGCTACACAGATTTCCCGACAGGGCCAGGGTTATCAGGACACCCCCGGGATCTACACACAGGCGCAGATTGATGGCTGGCGCACAGTCACCGATGCCGTCCACGCCAAGGGCGGCAAAATCTTCCTGCAGCTGTGGCATGTCGGCCGCGTCTCACACGTAGACCTGCAAGAAAACGGCGCCGCACCGGTGGCTCCTTCTGCGCTGCGTGCCGCGACCAAAGTGTTCGTCAACAACCGCTTTGAAGACGTCTCCGAACCCCGCGCCCTGGAAACCAGCGAATTGCCGGGAATCGTCTCCGATTTCCGCCAGGCCGCGGCCAACGCGGTCGCTGCCGGGTTCGATGGCGTGGAGATTCATGGTGCAAACGGCTACTTGCTGGATCAATTCCTCAAGGACAGCGCCAATCTGCGCACCGACGCTTACGGCGGCACGATTGAAAATCGTGCGCGTCTGTTGCTCGAAGTGACGGAGGCTGTCGTCAATGAGATCGGCGCGGATCGCACTGGCGTGCGCCTGTCTCCAGTGTCGCCGGCCAACGGCGTATCCAGCAGCGATCCGCAGGCGCAATTCGATTACGTCGTTGAGCAACTCGACGCCCTCGGGGTGGTTTACCTGCACGTGGTCGAAGGCGCGACCGGCGGCCCGCGCGACGTGGCTCTCTTCGATTTCGCCGCCCTGCGCCAGCGTTTCAAAAATACCTATATCGCCAACAACGGCTATGACCTCGACCTGGCGACTACGAGGCTCGCCGAAGACCAGGCCGACCTGATCGCCTTCGGTCGCCCGTTCATTGCCAACCCGGATCTCGTGGAGCGCCTCAAACAGGGTGCGCCGTTGTCCGCGTTCAATCCCGCCACCCTGTATGGCGGCGGGGCGGCGGGCTACATCGACTACCCGACAATGGCTTAAACGAGCGCCAGCGCAAGCTGAGCGCGTTTTGTTTCTCACCTCCTGAAAGAGAGATACCCCATGAACACTCACCCTACTGTTCTGATCACCGGCGCCTCCACCGGCATTGGCGCTGTCTATGCCGAACGCTTCGCGCAACGCGGCCACAATCTTGTACTGGTCGCCCGCGATCAGGCTCGCCTGGACACACTTGCAGCGCGGTTGCGCAGCGAGCACGACATCGACGTCGATGTCATCCCGGCAGACCTGACCCAACTCAGCGATCTCACCACCGTTGAAAGCCGCCTGCGCGACGACGCCCGCATCGGCATTCTCGTCAATAACGCCGGCGCCGCGCTATCTGGCCACTTCGTCGACCAAAGCACCGACAGCGTTGCGCAACTGGTTGCCCTCAACACCACGGCATTGGTGCGGCTCGCCAGCGCCATCGCCCCACGCCTGGCCAAGGCCGGCGACGGCGCAATCATCAACATCGGTTCGGTGGTGGGTCTGGCGCCGGAGTTCGGCATGACGGTCTACGGTGCGACCAAGGCCTTCGTGCTGTTCCTGTCCCAGGGCCTGAGCCTGGAGCTTTCGCCTCAGGGCGTCTACGTGCAGGCCGTGTTGCCCGCCGCCACTCGCACGGAAATCTGGGATCGCTCCGGCGTCGACATCAACACCCTGAGCGAAATCATGGAAGTGGGTGATCTGGTGGATGCCGCACTGGTCGGTTTCGATCGTCGCGAGCCTGTGACCATCCCGCCGCTGCAAGAAGCTGAGCGTTGGGATGACCTGCAGGGCGCACGCCAGGGCCTGCTGGGACAAATCCGCCAGTCTGCGGTTGCCCAGCGCTATCAGACGCCACAGTGATTTTTTGCTAGCGAGCATGCGCAGGATTTGATGCAGGGGCATGGCACTGCGTCGAATCCAGCCCGTTGTCCGGAGTAACAATGAATTCAATGCAGACAAATTCCCGTTCGGGTTCGCCGACGTCATTCATCGACGCGGCGAACCAGTCGATCACGGTCAACGGCATTCCCTTCGCCTACCGCGACACTGGGCCCGCAACCGGCATGCCCCTGGTACTGTTCAACCATTGGGGCGCAGTACTGGACAACTTCGACCCGGCGATCATCGATGGTCTGGCGCAAACCAGACGCGTCATCACCACCGACTATCGCGGCATCGGCAACTCGGGTGGAACCGCGCCACTGACGGTGGGTGAAATGGCCGACGATGCCATCCAACTGATCCAGGCGCTGGAGCTGACAACCGTTGATGTGCTCGGTTTCTCCCTCGGCGGCTTCGTCGCTCAGGAGATCGCCCTGAAGGCACCTGATCGGGTGCGCCGTTTGATTCTGACCGGCACCGGACCGGCGGGCGGCACTGGTATCGACAAGGTCGGCATGGTGTCGTGGCCATTGATCCTCAAAGGCTTGCTGACCCTGCGCGATCCCAAGTTCTACCTTTTCTTCACTTCGACGGCGAATGGACGACGGTCCGCCTCGCAGTATTTACAACGCCTCAAGGCACGCAAGAAAAATCGCGACAAGGGCCCGACGCCCCGCGCTTTCCTGCGGCAATTGAAAGCCATTACCGCGTGGGGCAAACAACCGCGGCAAGACCTCGGGCGCTTGCGGACGCCGACGCTGATCGTCAACGGCGACAACGACATCATGGTGCCCAGCGTTAACTCGTTTGAGCTGGCCGAGCGTATCCCCAACGCACAATTGGTGATTTATGAGGATGCCGGGCACGGCGGGATTTTCCAGCATCACGCCGACTTTGTGGCCAAGGCGCAGGCGTTTCTCGATGCTTGACCACGTCACTCAGCAACACCCCAACCCCACCGACTACCCTCCATATAACCAGCAAGAGCCGCACCACGATGAAAGCATTTCTGATTGATCGCTATGGCAAAAACCCCGGGCGCATTGGCGAAGCACCCGCGCCCGCAGTCGGTGCCCACGACGTCTTGATCGAGGGCCATGCGAGCAGTGTCAACGTGCTGGATTCGAAGATCAGCAAAGGCGACTTCAAGCTGATCCTGCCCTACGCCTTTCCGTTGATCCTGGGCAATGACTTGGCAGGGGTTGTGGTTGAAGTCGGCCCGCAGGTGACACGCTTCAAACCGGGAGACGAGGTATACGCTCGCCCGCCCGAAGCGCGGATCGGGACGTTCGCCCAATTGATCGCCGTGAACGAAAACGCGGTCGCCCTGAAACCCGCCAATACCGACATGGCACAAGCCGCATCCCTGCCCTTGGTTGCACTGACCGCCTGGCAAGTACTGGTTGAAACCGCTCGGCTGCAAAAGGGCCAAAAAGTGCTGATTCACGCGGGTTCCGGCGGCGTCGGCACCATCGCTATTCAGCTTGCCAAACACCTCGGTGCGTTTGTCGCCACAACCACCAGCACCGCCAATGTCGGATGGGTCAAGGCGCTGGGCGCCGATCTGGTGATCGACTACACACAGCAGAACTTCGAAAATGTGCTGCATGACTACGACGTGGTGCTTAACAGCCTCAGTGCCGACGTGCTGGAGAAGTCGCTCAAGGTCCTCAAGCCCGGTGGTCAGCTCATTTCCATCTCGGGGCCACCCACTGCACAGTTCGCGCAGGAGCAAGGTTTGTCCTGGCCATTGCAGCAAGTCATGCGCCTGCTGAGCCTTGGCATTCGTCGCAAAGCGCGCAAACAGGATGTCAGCTACGCGTTCGTGTTCATGCGGGCCAATGGCGCTCAACTGCAACACATCACCGCGCTCGTGGAGGACGGGATCATCAAACCTGTGGTTGATCGTTCCTTCCCCTTTGAATCAACGGCCGAGGCATTGAAGTACGTTGAACAGGGACGCGCCAAGGGCAAGGTCGTTGTTTTGCTCAAATGACCACGCCGCCTGCTCATGAATCGACCGAAGAAACTGCACAGTTTTTACTACTTGAGTGCTCATCAGCCGAAGTAATTTCGCCAGAGGAACAGCAAGCGCTTCAACCGGATGTTGCGCGGGTTGAACCGCCCGTTATCGTTTGGCGCAGTTTGATGCTTGAGCCCTAGGGCGAAACGGGTTGCATGTGTTCTCGTCAGGCTGCCGCGCTCGACTCGACAAGATGAACTTGCGTGGCATTGCGCCCGGCCAGCCAGGCCAGCACAGACGCGACGAGCAAAACAGCGGCGCTAAGCTCGAAGGTGGCTTTGTAACCGCTCAGATCAAACGCCAGGCCGCCAATGACTGCGCCGCCGGCAATCGCCAGTTGGACGATGGCCACCAGCAAGCCGCCACCCGCTTCCGCATCATCCGGAAGCGTCTGCGCCAGCCATGTCCACCAGCCGACCGGCGCGGCCGTGGCAACCAGTCCCCAGAGTCCGAGCAACACGGCGGTCAGTACCGGAGATTTGCCGAAGCTGACCAACGCCAGTGCGATCACCGCCATGATCAGTGGAATGGCGGTCAGCGTGCGGTAGAGGCCGCGACCCATAAATCGTTCGATCAGAAAGGTGCCGATAAAACCTGCCACTCCAAGCCCCAGCAGCATGAAGGTCAAGGTTGAGACACTGACGCCAGTCACGCCTTCAAGAAAGGGCCGTAGATAGGTGAACAGCATGAACTGCCCCATGAAAAAGACACTCACGGCGACCATGCCCAAAGCCACTGGCAATTGCTTCATCAGACGCAGAACGTTGCCGCTACCTGCCTGGCGTTCGGCCTTTAAGGACGGCAGGCTGATCAGCAGCCACACGGCGGCAAGCACCGCGACCGGAACCACACAGAAGAATGCACCTCGCCAGCCAATCAACGAGCCAAGGAAGCTGCCCGCCGGAGCGGCAATGACCGTGGCCAAAGCGTTGCCGCCGTTGACGATGGCCAGCGCACGGGAAACCTGATCAGGTCGCACCAGGCGCATGGCGGTCGCCGCCGACAGTGACCAGAAACCACCAATCGCTATCCCGATCAAGGCACGCCCAAATATGAATGACGGGTAGCCCGGGGCGAACGCGACGACCGTTCCGGAGACGATCATCAGCAAGGTCAGGCCCAGCAGAAGCTTCTTGCGTTCGACGCGAGCAGCGACCGAGGCGATCAACAAACTGGTGATCAAGGCAAACGCACCTGACACGGAAATCCCCTGCCCGGCCTGGCCTTCGGTGATGTGCAGGTCTGCCGCAATCGGCGTCAGCAGGCTGACAGGCATGAACTCTGAAGCGACCAGAGCGAATGCGGCCAGCGACATGGCCAGCACGGCGCTCCAGCCGCCTGTTCTTTTAGAAGGATCTGTAGAAGGTAACGTCATGAAAACTACCTGTGGTGCGAAATAACGAGGGGGATGATGCGCAGGGGCAAGCAGTTTGTTGCCCATCCGAGCAGTGCCCCTGTAACAGATAGACACATTCTCCCGGTCAATCCGGTGCTTCCCTAGCGCATTCCTCTTGAATGCTTGCCTGATCCTCTGGCAATGCAGGGTGATGGATAGGAAACGTCTCGCGCGCGGATTAGAGTTCGGTCAACAGGAGTGACCCCATATGATCCGGCCCCCTCTGCCCCAGGAATCGCCTTTGGCATTGCACATCGACCCGCGCATGAGCGTACCGGGTGACTTCTCCACGTCGATACCCGGCCTGACGCTGTTTCGTCGCGACCAGCCGGCGCCGCCCACCGTGTGCATGATCGAGCCCAGCCTGATTCTCGTGGGTCGCGGCGAAAAGCGCTTGTGGGTCGGTGGTGAGGGCTACAGCTATGACCCTTCGCGATTTCTGGTCACGTCGCTGGATCTGCCCGCCAACTCCGAAGTGATGCTCGCCAGTCCCGAACAGCCCTGTGTCGGCCTCGTACTGAAGCTGGATGTCAGCATGCTTGCCGAGGTCATTACCAAGAGCGGCTTGCCCGCGAAACGCCAGCCAGCAACGGGTACGGGCGCCGCGATTGGCAGCCTGTCGTCTGCTCTGGAGGACGCGCTCGATCGCCTGCTGGCATTGCTCGATGAACCCGAGGCGATCCCGGTTCTGGCGCCGCTGATTCTGCGGGAAATCCACTATCGGCTGCTCCACACCGATCAAGGCCCACGGCTGCGGCAGATCACGGCTGTCGATGGCCAGGGTTATCGCATCGCCAAGGCCATTGACTGGCTCAAGGTCAACTACACCGACGCCCTGCGCATCGACGATCTGGCCGCGCGTGTGCAGATGAGCGCGCCGACCTTTCACCATCATTTCCGCCAGCTCACCGGCATGAGTCCGCTGCAGTACCAGAAATGGCTGCGGCTCAACGAAGCACGGCGACTGATGCTGGTAGAGCGCCTCGATGTGTCGCGGGCGGCGTTTGCGGTCGGCTATGAAAGCCCTTCGCAATTCAGCCGCGAATATGGCCGGCTGTTCGGCACCGCGCCGAGTCGTGACATCGCCCTCCTGCGCGGGCAGCCATTCGAGGCAGAAGCGCTCGGCAGCGTAGCGAATTAAATAAACAACCAGCTTCACCGGTGATGCGCCTCGCCGCCTGTCACCGCTCATAACAATGCACGTCAACCGATGATCAGCGGGTGAATCATGGAACTACGAATCAACCAGAAGACCTATCAGGTCGATGCCGACGCCGATACGCCCTTGTTGTGGGTGATCCGCGATGATCTGGGCATGACCGGCACCAAGTACGGCTGCGGGCTAGCGCAATGCGGCGCCTGCTCGGTGCTGGTGGACGGCAACGTCGTGCGCTCGTGCGTCACGCCGGTGGCGGGTGTGGTTGGCCGCGAGGTCACCACCATTGAAGCCATCGAAAGCGATGACGTGGGCAAACGAGTCGTCTCGACCTGGGTCGATCTGCAGGTCGCCCAGTGCGGCTACTGCCAGTCCGGGCAGGTGATGGCCGCCACCGCATTGCTCAAGCAAAACCCCAAACCGAGTGATGCGCAGATCGAGGCCGCGATGGTCAATCTGTGCCGCTGCGGGACTTACAACGCCATCCATGCCGCCGTGCATGAGCTTGCCGGTAAGGGAGAAGCGTGATGAACGTTCGAATCGACCCTTCACTGCAAGCCTCAGCACTGGATCTGCACGAACCGATCAATGTTTCGCGCAGACGTTTCCTGACCGGGACCGCCGTCGGCGCGCTGGTCCTCGGCTTCGGTCTGCCGCTGGGTACGACGCGCGTACAAGCTGCTGCTTCTGCGACTGCCGAGCGTGGCACCCAAGTCCCCGCGTTCCTGGAGATCCGCCCGGACAACCGCGTGCGTCTGCTCTGCCCGTTCATGGAAGGCGGACAAGGCACGTTCACCGCCATGTCGCAGATTGTCGGTGAAGAACTGGATGCCGACCCGGCGACCTTTCTGGTCGAAGCCGCCCCGCCCGGTGAAGCCTATGTGGTAATGGAAAACGGTATGCGCATCACCGGCGGCAGCATGTCGGTACGCATGAGTTACCCGGTCATGCGCCGCCTCGGTGCCCTTGCCCGCGCCATGCTGTTGCAGGCGGGCGCGCAGCAACTTGGCGTGCCGGTGAGCGAGTTGAGCACCGAGCCAGGCAAGGTCGTGCATGCCAAGTCCGGGCGCTCGTTGGCCTACGGTGAACTGGCCGAACGGGCGATGGATCTGCCGGTTCCCGATCCGGCCTCTGTGCGACTGCGTGATCCAAGCCAGTTCCGCTGGATCGGCAAACCGGTAAAACGCCTCGATGCCTACGACAAATCCACAGGCAAGGCGCTGTACAGCATTGATCTGAAGGTTGACGACATGCTGCATGCCGCCGTGCAACATGCCCCACGTTTGGGGATGACGGTCGGCAACCTGCGCAACGAAGATCAGGTCAAGGCCATGAAAGGCGTGCATTCCGTGCATCGCCTGCCGGGTGCTGTGGCGGTGGTCGCCGAGCGCTGGTGGCACGCCAAACGTGCCGTCGAGGCGATCCAGGTTGACTGGCAAGAACCAACGGCTGACAGCAAAGTGCGGCCGATGCCCGCCGACTTTTCCAGCGATGCCTGGTTCAAGCGCCTCGCCGAAGACAAAGGCCCGGCCAAAGATGATGAAAACGAAGGCGACGTGGCTGCGATGCTCAAGGGAAGCAAAACCCTGATCGATGCCACTTACCACAACCAGTATTTGAACCACGGCCAACTGGAGCCTCCGTCGGCATTGGCCCGATTCAATCCGGACGGTTCGCTGGAAGTCTGGCTGCCGAATCAGGCGCCGGACATGTTCCGTGCCGACATCGCCAAACGCACGGGCCTCGATCTTTCGCGCATCACCTTGCACTCACCGCTGCTGGGAGGGTTCTTCGGCCGGCATTTTCTCTACGACTCGGCCAGTCCCTACCCTCAGGCGATCACGCTGGCAAAAGCGGTTGGCCGTCCGGTCAAACTGATCTGGAGTCGCGAAGAAGAGTTCCTGCGTGATGTGCTCCGTCCGGTTGCCGCAGTGAATTTCCGTGGCGCTCTGGACGCCGACGGCTGGCCGCTGGCAATCGAAGCGATCAGTGCCACCGAAGGCCCGACCGAAGCCCTCGCCGGCAAGCAAGGTGAAAAGCTCGACCCGACTGCGCTTGAAGGCTTGTCGGGCAAGTCCTATGCGATCCCCAACAAACGCATCGCGCAGATCTACGTCAAAGGCCCGGCCATGCTCGGTTACTGGCGCTCGGTGGGTAATTCGCTCAACGACTTCTTCTATGAATCGTTCCTCGATGAACTGGCCGACAAGGGCGGCAAAGACCCATTCGAGCTGCGCCTGCATTTGCTGCGTGACAACAAACGCCTGACCACGCTGCTGCAAGCGGTGGGTGAACTGTCCGGAGGCTGGAAGCGCGGGCCGTTTACCGCCGAGGATGGCAGCAAACGTGCACGCGGCGTGGCCATGGCTTCGCCGTTCGGTACGGAGACGGCGGTGATCGCCGAGGTCTCCATCGAGAACGGCCAGGTCAAGGTGCATGACATCTGGCAAGCGATTGATCCGGGCAGCATCGTCAACCCGGCGATTGTCGAGGCTCAGGTGAACGGCGCCGTGGCGTTGGGACTGTCGCAGACATTGGTGGAAGAAGCCGTGTGGGTGGATGGCAAACCCCGGGCGCGCAACTACGACTTGTATCCGATCCTGCCGCCTGCGCGGATGGCACGGGTTCATGTGCGTGTGGTCGAGAGCGGGGAAAAAATGGGTGGCATCGGTGAACCGCCGTTGCCTGCCGTCGCGCCTGCTGTCGCCAATGCGGTGGCAACGCTGACCGGGCAGCGAGTACGCAGCCTGCCCCTGAGCCGACACACCTTCACTTGATCAGCGCCGGAGCGTTCATGAATAACAGCCGATTCGCAAGAACCGCTGGCTGGCTGGCCGTGCCGTGTCTGGTCGCGGCAGGCCTGCTGGCCTGGTATGTCACCCGCGAGCCCGTCTCGCGCCTGGAAAACCATCAGATCGCCGTGGCCGACATCGACCCGGCATTGGTCGCTCGGGGCGAATACGTCGCCAGGTTGAGTGATTGCGTGGCCTGTCACAGCGTGCCGGGCGGAGCACCGTTCGCCGGTGGCCTGGAAATGGCCACGCCGCTGGGCGCGATCCATGCGACCAATATCACCCCGGACACGGAAACCGGCATCGGCCACTACAGCCTGGCGGACTTCGACCGGGCGGTGCGTCACGGTGTGGCGCCCGACAGTCGCCGTTTATACCCGGCGATGCCCTACCCGTCCTACGCCAAGCTCAGTGATGACGACGTACGAGCGCTGTATGCGTTCTTCATGAAAGGCGTGGCGCCAGTCAAACAGGCGAACATCCCCAGTGCGATTCCGTTCCCGCTGAACCTGCGCTGGCCGATTGCACTGTGGAACGGTGTGTTTGTCGACGCCGAGCCCTACGCAGCCAAACCGTCGCAGGATGAACGGTGGAACCGTGGCGCTTACCTTGTTCAGGGCGCCGGGCATTGCGGCAGTTGCCACACGCCGCGCAGCCTGGCTTTCAACGAGAAGGCACTGGATGAGTCCGGCAAGCCATATCTCGCCGGCGCCCTGCTTGATGGCTGGTACGCACCGAGCCTGCGCGATGACCACAACACCGGGTTGGGCCGTTGGAGTGAGCAAGAAATCGTGCAGTTCCTCAAGACCGGGCGCAACCAACATGCGGTGGTCTACGGCTCGATGACCGAGGCGTTCAACAACTCCACGCAGTTTATGAACGATGACGATCTGACCTCGATTGCGCATTACCTGAAGTCGCTTCCCGGGGATCGCGAACGTGATGGTACGCCTTGGCAGTATCAAGCAGTTTCGGCAGCGGAACGTCTGGACTCGCCCGGTGCGCATACCTATGTGACGCGCTGTGCGTCGTGCCACGGCCTGGACGGCAAGGGTCAAGCGCAATGGATGCCGCCGCTGGCCGGCGCGACTTCGGCACTGGCCAAGGAAAGCGCCTCGGCGATCAACATTACCCTGAACGGTTCGCAACGCGTGGTGGCGGCCGGCGTGCCGGATTCCTATCGCATGCCGGCCTTCCGTGAGCAGCTGTCGGATCAGCAGATCGCCGAAGTACTGACCTTCATGCGTAGCACCTGGGGTAATCAGGGCGGTGCTGTTGATGCACAGACGGTGGGCAAACTGCGTGAACACACCGATCCGGCCAGCAGCAGCCCGATCATTCTGCAGATGCGCTAGAGGAGAACCTGATGGAAAGCATCGACTTGCTGGTCCTGCGCACGGCGCGGGACTGGCTCGCCGCCGGCGAGCGTGTGTTGCTCGCCACGGTGGCGCGTACCTGGGGTTCTTCGCCCCGCCCGACGGGGTCGATGATGGCCTTGCGTGACGACGGTCGCGTGGTGGGCAGCGTGTCCGGCGGCTGCATCGAGGACGACCTGATCCATCGTTACACCACGGCCCATGGCGGCAGCGTTTTTTGCGACAGCGCGCCGCAAGTGGTGCGCTATGGCGTCAGCGCCGATGAAGCGCATCGCTTCGGCTTGCCCTGCGGTGGCACGCTTGAACTGATCCTTGAGTTCAACCCGGCGTGGCAGTCACTCGATGACCTGCTGACGCAACTGGACGCCGGGCTACTGGTTCGCCGTCACCTGACGCTGGAGCGCGGTCATGTCATGCTTGAACCGACCGCGACGCCGGAACAGTTCAGCTTCGATGGCGCACAGATGATCAACACCTTGGGGCCGGGCTATCGGATGCTGATGATCGGCGCCGGTGCGCTGGCCGAGTATCTGGCCACTATGGCGTTGTTCAACGGTTTCAAGGTGGCGGTGTGCGATCCGCGTCCTGAGTACATCGAGACCTGGACGGTGGATGGCGTGGAGCAGATTGTCGGCATGCCGGACGACGTGGTCCGCGACTTCGCGGTCGACCTGCGCACCTGCATTGTCGCCTTGAGTCATGACCCCAAACTCGACGATCTGGCCTTGCTCGAAGCACTCCACAGCCCGGCGTTTTACATCGGCGCCATCGGCTCGCGGCGCAACAGCCAACTGCGCCGCGAACGGCTGCTTGAGCATTTTGGTGAGACCCATGAATCACTTCAGCGTCTGCGAGGGCCGATTGGCATTTACATCGGCAGTAAGACACCTGCGGAAATCGCCGTGAGCGTGATGGCCGAGATTCTTGCGGCCAAGAATGGTGCGAGCTTGCCGCGCAGGTTCAGCGTCGCCCAAGCTAAACATTCCATTGAGTCTGTGGCCTCATCCTCGTAGCGCGATGTCTGGCTGCCGATGCTCGGTGCACGGCTGGCGAATGTCAGTAAATATCGATGCCGGCGGTCGTCACCGAAAGCCGCGCGGCGAGTTCGGTCGGCGGCAGAGGATCATCGGTGATCAGGTGCTCAAGCGCCGCGACATCAGTTTGATTAATGCCCAGCGCCACGCCCAGATTGCTGGCCGCTTTGCGTGTGAGGATGGCGATCTGTTGCAGTTGTTGGCCAACAGGATCGGTAGCGATCTGCAGGTTGCGCAGGTCTTCAACCGACACTTGTTCGGAGGCTGGCGTTTGTTCAGGCATGGGAATTCAAAGGCTCATTTCGGCAAGGAAGGCACGTCAGCATTTAGCTAACTTGCTTAGCTAGTTTTATTGGGCGCCGTCGCATTACCAAGTTCGGAGTTCTCGCGAAGAAGCTTGCTCGTTAACACTTTTGATAAGCGAGACCCACCGCGACATACTTGGACAAATCCCGGTGAAAGGCTGGTTTGCCTGATCCGCCACACGTTACCAAAGGAGGCTCGAATGCCGAAGAAACAGCCGGCCAGTCAGGAGCCTGCGAGCGCCGCAGATATCGAGCGTGCCATTCAGGCGTTGAACAAAATGGCCGAACGCCTGTGGGGGGATGATCGAGAAGCCGAGGCCAAAGCGCTTCTCGATGCCTTGGATGCCTTGAACCGGGCACTGGACAGGATCCGGATTGGCGAGAGTCGCAGGGTCGTCACCCTGCATTAGGATGGGCTACGGCTTGAGGATCAACAATGGCTCGCCCTTCTTGACGATGTAAGTCGCCAGCTCCGAGCCTTTGTCCTCGCCGATATTTTTCGCGACATGCGCCACGCCCGCCGGGATGAACAGCGAATCCCCGGCCTTGAGCGTTACGGGCGCCCTGCCCTGCAATTGATATTCGAAGGTGCCGCTGATCACGTAGGCGACTTCCACGCCCGGATGTGCGTGCCGGGGCGAAGTCACGCCCGGTTCGAAATCGACCCGCGCTTGAATCACTTCACGGTCACCGGCGCCGAGATCCTGACGAACCAGATCCGTGCGGCTCAGGCCTTGTTGCCAGCTCTTGGGCTGAGTGTCGGCGGCGTGTGCGATGCCGATCATGCAAGCGAATACAGTGGCGGATGCCAGAAATAGTGGACGGCGCATGGTGTTGCCCTCTCTAACGTAGTGGTGGGGAGGCCTCTACGTTGAGTGCGGCATGTATGAGGAATGTGTCGGTTTCGAGGAGTTGGGTATATCCGTGTGTCAGTGGCCGGGATGGATACACGTCAATACAAATGCGCGCCCTCACCACAGTTTTTATGGGTGCGTCAGAGCGCCAGCAGCCACGAGCGTAACGCGACGATTTTCTTTGAGTCTGCGGTTTCGTGTGGCGTTACCAGATAGAACCCCAGGTCATCCTTGAGCCGCAGATCGAACGGCGCCACCAATCGCCCCGCGCGCAAATCATCGTCGACATAGGTCGAACGCCCGATGCACACGCCCTGCCCGTCGATCGCCGCCTGCACAGCCATCATCGCCAGGTCGAAGGTCAACCGTGGCCCTTGGGCCAATTGTGCAGACTCGCCCGCCGCGCTGAGCCAGGTGTTCCAGTCACTGGCGGTCATGCCGCTGACTTGCAGCATCGTCTGGTTGAGCAGATCCGCGGGCGTGCTTATGGTCCCGGATACCGCGAGCAGCGCCGGGCTGCACACCGGAAAGATCTCGTCGGACATCAAAAAGTCGGCACGCAAACCCTTCCAGTCGCCGCGTCCATATCGGATCGCTGCGTCGATCCCGCCCTTGCGAAAATCCACCAGATCGGTGGAAGCGCTGACCCGCACATCGATATCGGGAAATGCCCGCTGAAACGCTGGCAGGCGCGGCAATAACCACTTGGACGCCACTGACACCAACGTGCTGATGGTCAGGACGCTGTGGCTGCGCGACTCGAGCAGTTGCTCCGTCGAACGACGCAGTTCAAGGAACGCCGCTCGAATGCCGGGCAAATACGCCTGGCCATCCTCGCTCAGCGCCAATCCGTCCTTGAGCCGCAGAAACAGGGATACGCCCAACTCCTCTTCGAGCCGGCGAATCTGGTGACTGATCGCGGTTTGCGTGACGTTCAGCTCTTCAGCCGCCTGGGTGAAGCTCATGTGCCGTGCGGCGGCTTCAAAAGCTCTCAAGCCGTTGAGTGAGGGAAGTCTGCTGGCCATAGGGCAATCGTTGCTCATGAGATTTTGTCATACGCTATCACCGGAAATGACCTTTGCGAAGTCCGGTCGCGGCGGCGGATTCTCAAGCTTTCTCACTTTAAGGAAGCACCAATGAAACTGTATTTCGCGCCGATGACTTGTTCCCTGTCCCCGCACATTGTGTTGCGGGAACTGGGCCTGCCGTTCGAACTGGTTCGCGTGAATAACCAGAGCAAACGCACCGCCGACGGCCGTGATTTTCGCGAGATCAATCCCAAGGGTTACGTCGCAGCGCTGGTACTGGAGAACGGTGAAGTGCTCACGGAAGGCCCGGCGATTCTGCAGTTCCTCGCCGATCAGGTGCCCGGCAACTCGCTCGCGCCGGCCAATGGCACCTGGCAACGCACACGTTTGCAGGAGCATCTGAATTTCATCAGCTCGGAAATCCATGGCGCCAGCGCACCGCTGTTCAATACGCAAATTCCGCCAACGATCAAAGCGATTTTCAGGGAAAAACTGTTCAATCGCCTGGACTACCTGAACCACACGCTCGCGGATCAGGACTATTTGATGGGAACGTTCGGTGTGGCCGATGCCTACCTGTTTACCGTGCTGACGTGGCTGCCGACGTTCAACATCGAGCTGAACGACTGGCCAGCACTGGCCGCCTATCAGCACCGCGTCGCCACCCGCACCAGCGTACTTTCTGCCCTCGCGGCAGAAGCGGCGACGCAACCGGTGTGAGTAATCGTCAGGTCATCTTTGTCGGGCGATCATTTACCCGTGCGCTCGGCGTCAAATGGAACCGTTTGGCCAAACGGGCCATGTCCCGGTCGAATCTGTAAACTGGCGCGATCTTTACTCGCTCAATCGAAGGATCACCATGGCCAATCAAGACATCATCTTCACGCCCGACCTGGATGCGGACTCCATTTCTTCCGACGTCACCACATTTGGCGGGATCATGGTTTCCACGCAAATCCCGACCCGCGCCGATGGCAGCCTGGAACTGGGCGACATCACCCTGCAGAGCGAATGCACGCTGCAAGCCCTCAAAGTCGCACTGGAGCGCGCCGGCAGTTCGATGGATCGCGTCATGCACCTGACCATCTACCTGACCGACATGGCCGATCGCGCCGCATTCAACGAAGTCTACAAACGCTACTTCGCCAAGCCGTGGCCTGTGCGTGCAGCGGTCGGCGTTGCTTCTCTGGCCGTTGAAGGCATGCGCGTCGAAGTGACCGCGATGGCCGCCAAAGCCTGATTCGACGGGGTAAATCCCTGTGGAAGGGCGCTTGCTCCCGAAGACGGTGGTCAGACAACAACAATGTTGAATGTACCGCCCCCTTCGCGAGCAAGCCCGCTACCACAGGTTCGGTATCGCTCTGCATGGAGCAACCTTCGGGCAGCACAGGCGTGCCGGGCGCGCGTTTCGGGGGTAGAATGCGCGCCTAACCGTGACAGCCTGACTAAAAAAACTATGTCCTTGCCCAAGCATCATCTGGAATTGCTCAGCCCTGCCCGCGATGTGGCCATCGCCCGTGAGGCGATCCTGCACGGCGCCGACGCCGTCTACATCGGCGGCCCGAGCTTCGGCGCCCGCCACAACGCCTGCAACGAAGTGAGCGAAATCGCCGATCTGGTGGAGTTCGCCCGCAAGTATCACGCGCGAATCTTCACCACCATCAACACCATCCTCCACGACAACGAACTGGAGCCGGCGCGCAAGCTGATCCATCAGTTGTACGACGCTGGCGTCGATGCGCTGATCGTCCAGGATCTGGGCGTGATGGAGCTGGACATTCCGCCCATCGAGCTGCACGCCTCGACCCAGACCGACATCCGCACCCTTGAGCGAGCGAAGTTCCTCGATCAGGCCGGTTTCTCGCAGTTGGTTTTAGCTCGTGAGCTGAACCTGCAAGAAATTCGCGCCATCGCCGACGAAACCGACGCCGCCATCGAATTCTTCATTCATGGCGCGTTGTGCGTGGCGTTCTCCGGGCAGTGCAACATTTCCCACGCGCAGACCGGGCGCAGCGCCAACCGTGGCGACTGCTCGCAGGCCTGCCGCTTGCCGTACACCCTTAAAGATGAAAAGGGTGGCGTAATCGCCTACGAAAAACACCTGCTGTCGATGAAAGACAACAACCAGAGCGCCAACATCCGCGCACTGGTCGAGGCCGGTGTGCGTTCGTTCAAGATCGAAGGTCGCTACAAGGACATGGGCTACGTGAAAAACATCACGGCCTATTACCGCCAGCGCCTCGACGACGTGCTCGAAGACCGTCCGGACCTGGCCCGCGCCTCCAGCGGCCGCACCGCGCACTTCTTCCTGCCGGACCCGGAAAAGACTTTCCACCGGGGCAGCACCGACTACTTCGTCACTGATCGCAAGATCGACATCGGCGCGTTCGACTCGCCAACCTTTACCGGCCTGCCGGTAGGCACCGTCGAGAAAGTCGGCAAGCGTGACATGCAGGTCGTGACTCACGAAGCGCTGTCCAACGGCGATGGCCTGAACGTGCTGGTCAAGCGCGAAGTGGTCGGTTTCCGCGCCAACATCGCCGAAGCCAAAGGTGAGTTCGAAGAAGACGGCGAGAAGCGCTACCGCTACCGCGTCGAGCCGAACGAAATGCCTGAAGGCCTGTTCAAGCTGCGCCCGAACCACCCGCTCAATCGCAACCTCGACCACAACTGGCAACAGGCGCTGCAAAAGACCTCTTCCGAGCGTCGTGTGGCCCTGAGCTGGACGGCTCGCTTACGCGAAGATCAGCTGGAAATCACCGCCACCAGCGAAGAAGGCATCAGCGCCAGCGTCACCCTGAACGGGCCGTTCGGCGTGGCCAACAAACCTGAGCAAGCGCTGGAACAGTTGCGCGATCTGCTCGGTCAGCTCGGCACCACGCAGTACCACGCCACCGACATCAAACTCGATGCGCCACAGGCGTTCTTCATCCCGAACTCGCAGCTCAAATCCCTGCGCCGTGAAGTGATCGAAGCGCTGACCGCTGCCCGTGTCGCCGCGCATCCGCGTGGCAGCCGCAAAGCCGAAACCAGCCCGCCGCCGGTGTACCCGGATTCGCACCTGACGTTCCTGGCCAACGTGTACAACCAGAAGGCCCGCGACTTCTACCACCGTCACGGCGTGAAGCTGATCGACGCCGCGTACGAAGCGCACGAAGAGCCAGGCGAAGTGCCGGTGATGATCACCAAGCACTGCCTGCGTTTCTCCTTCAATCTGTGCCCGAAACAGGCCAAAGGCGTGACCGGTGTGCGCACCAAAGTCGCGCCGATGCAGTTGATTCACGGCGATGAAGTGCTGACGCTGAAGTTCGATTGCAAGCCGTGCGAGATGCACATCATCGGCAAGATGAAAGGCCACATCCTCAACCTGCCGCAACCGGGTAGCGTGGTCGGCCACATCAGCCCCGAAGACCTGATGAAAACCATCCCGCGCGCACCGCACTGAGTGGTTGGCGGGTACGGCGCTCCGGCGCCGTACCCGCCTGCCCCGCTTCGCGGCGCGACAAATCGCAGGCATAAAAAAACGCCAACTTCTTGCGAAGTTGGCGTTTTTTTCGAATATGGCAGGGGCGGCTGGATTCGAACCAACGCATGGCAGGATCAAAACCTGCTGCCTTACCGCTTGGCGACGCCCCTACTGCTCTTTCCAGCGCCTCGTTGAGGTTTGCTGTGAGAACGGGGCGCAATTTACCAAGGTTTTTTTACTTTGTGAAGCACGAAGTGAAATATTTTTTGTTTTAAAACAGCGACTTATTATTTTGGCTGGATTCCGGCCATGATCTGCCCGTTTGGCGCTGTGTATCACACTGTGTACGAACGCCGCCGCGATACATCGCCATTCAACTACGCCCCTCTCCGACACAGACCAGATACGTCCCCGCGTTCAAATGCCCTCAAGGTTTGAAGGATTCATTCGGAACCCTTGGCCAAAGGCTCGCACAGGAGACGTCACCATGAAGATGGCACTGCACACCCGCAAAACCGCTTTCGGACTTTCGATGCTGGCGCTGTCGTTGTTCGGCGCTTTTGGCACGGCTCAGGCACAAACCACTGAACCTGCTGCGGTCAGCTATTCGGCGCCCTCGCCCTTCGGCCCGTTGAAACATGTCAAGGCTGGTGTGCTCGACGTGGCCTACGCCGAAACCGGCCCGGCCGATGGCCCGGTGGTGATTCTGCTGCACGGCTGGCCCTACGACATTCACAGCTACGACGAGGTCGCGCCGTTGCTGGCAGCCAAGGGTTATCGCGTGCTGATGCCGTATGCGCGGGGTTATGGCGATACGCAGTTCCTCTCCAAAGACACCCTGCGCAACGGCCAACCGGCGGCGCTGGCCAGTGACGTCATCGATTTCATGGACGCGCTGCAGATCAAGCAAGCGGTGCTCGGCGGGTATGACTGGGGCGCACGTTCGGCGGACATCGTCTCGGCGCTGTGGCCGGAACGGGTCAAGGCGCTGGTCTCGGTCAGCGGTTACCTGATCGGCAACCAGGCCGCTGGCAAGAATCCGCTGCCGCCCAAGGCTGAATTGCAGTGGTGGTATCAGTTCTACTTCGCCACCGACCGTGGTCGCGCCGGTTACGAGAAGAACACTCACGACTTCGCCAAGCTGATCTGGCAACTGGCTTCACCGCAGTGGAAATTCGACGACGCCACGTTCGACCGCTCCGCCAAAGCCCTGGAGAACCCGGATCACGTCGACATCACCGTGTTCAACTACCGCTGGCGTCTGGGCCTGGTGCAGGGCGAAGCGAAATACGCCGCACTGGAACAGAAACTGGCCACCGCGCCGTCGATCAGCGTGCCGACCATCACCCTTGAAGGCGACGCCAACGGCGCACCGCACCCGGCGCCCGAGGATTACGCCAAACGCTTCACCGGCAAGTATCAGTTCCGCTTGATCAACGGCGGGATTGGTCACAACTTGCCGCAGGAAGATCCGCAGGCGTTTGCCAAGGCTGTGATCGACGCCGATCATCTGTAAACAAAAAAGCACTCAGCAGCAAACGCTGGCTGTTTGATGGTGGGGTTGAGGCTCAAGGGATGGTCAGATGCGGTGTAAGAGTTTTGCAGATTCTTTGTCTGAACTGGCGTCATCGCGAGCAGGCTCACTCCTACAGGAGACCGCATTCCAAATGTAGGAGTGAGCCTGCTCGCGATGACGCTTGACCAGACACCCACAAGCCTGACTAACGTGCGTGATTACTCGGTTGGCACAACAAGATCCAACGCCTTGTTCACCGCCAACTCTCCCAACATGACCACTTGCGCAATGCCCAGCAGCGTATGGCGGTGTGATCCTTCTAGCACCCCGGCAAAATTGCCGAGCATGACCGAGGCAGACGCCAAGGATCCGCAAGCATTGGTCAGCAACGACTCGGTGTCTGCATGCGGGTTGGCCATGAACAGAGCGTTGGGCGTGTAGGGTGTGGCCATGATCGCGGCAGGCAACAGGTAATGGTCAAGCGCACTCGCGGATGCTTCCGTGCAATGAGGAGGCACGCCCCCTCACCCATCTGCACCGCGACTAATGCGGCAAGCGCTGGTTGTCCAGGACTCGACCCACGACCAACTCACTGAGCATGATCACCTGTTGCAGGATCAGCATCTTTCGGCGCTGCGAAATGTCTATCGAATCTGCGAGTTCACGCGCCATGTCACTGGCAGAGGACAACGTTTCAGTCGCCTCGACGAGCAGCGTTTCGTCATCCACCGTGGGGGCGACGAGGTAGATCCTGCCGGTCTTGCGGGTGGGGATTGAGGTCTTTAGTGCTGAAGGATTGAGATAGAAGTTGATGGCGCGTTCTGTGGCCTCTTTGATGTTCTGAGGTTCGAGCGCGGCGTCGTAGGGGATTGGGTCGGATTCTGGTGGGTTGGGCGTAATTTTGAACATAAATGACACCTGTTTTAAAAGATAAAAGGAGCCATCACTCTCGCTACCAAACGAAGGGTGGCGGCCATTTGTGGGTTGGTAGACCGGTCAAAACAGTAAACCCGGCGCTCCCGAGGGAGCCCCACGCATGGCCACCATATAAATCTCAGCCTTAAAAAACGAGGCTGCACATGGCGACGCAATAACTGTAAATGAAGCGGGCTACCAAACCCGACCACTGTTTTTTTGCAGTGACAAGGAAACGATACAGCCCGCCTCAAGCCGCGTAAGCCGGCGGATTCTGGCGTACGCGTAGGCAACGGCGCAAGGTTTTGTAGCCGTTATGGCGTAACAGTGCGTGTAAGTTAAACGGGTGTGCGTAACGATGTTTAAACACTGTGGCCGAGGTGCGGAATTACTCGCAAAGGGCTGCGCAGCAGCCTAATCAGAGATGTTTTCCAAGCCCCTGAAAGAGCTGCGGCGCGGTGCGCTCATGAGCGGCGAGGATCAGGGCACAGGTTGAGGCTCGACGGGTTTCAGCAGGTCGCCTGAAAGGATCTCAAAGATGCAAAACTCGTCGGGATCCCGGGAAGTATCGGCCTTGATCCTTGCCAGACTTTTCGCAATGTTAGCCGCCTGCACTTCGCCAACCTCAAGTTCCTCGACGAGGAAATACTCGAGCGCTGTTTGCTCATCAGACTTATAGGCAAGCTCGACAGCGTTTTCGAAGAGCTTCATATCTGGCTGTCGAGTGATTTCCTCACAACCCGCTTCCAACGGCCAATCATCCAGAGATCTGATGAGGTGGCTATAGATATCCGCCAACTCACCCAGCAACGCGATCGATTGAGGATAGCTAGCACTAATCCAAGGCTTGTCAGTTTCCAGGGAATAGGTGATTCCGTTACAGGTGATCTGGAGCGGAGCCTTTCGATGATAGCCTGCGTTATGCACCGTATTCCGGCAGGCACCCAAGAACTGAATGATGTTCTTGTCGTGTTTGATGTCCCGCCCGTATTTTTGCTGGTCGACCATTTTGTAAAGTGCGTTAATCTTGTCCGGGATAGATCGGTGAGGGCCGCGCACCTCCAGAATTTCGTTCAGGTACTTCGACCTATCCTCGTCTGAGTTCGATTCGCTATGTCGCTTGAGCAACCCGATGAACTTATCCTTCCGGCTTTTTTCGTAATCCGCTTCCAACCTTTCAGCGTAGCCGTCGTAGAGCTTCGTAATCCAGTGTTCGAAGCAGGAATACGCCGAAACGGTGAAGTCCAGCATCAGGCTCCCCACCATTCCATTGATACGACCGGAGAAAAGCGCTCTGATATCCGACAACGACGCATTGAAATCGTCATGTTCCAGATTGGCCCCCTTTCCATCGACCTGTACACGAGGGGTCAAATGTCGCTCTTCAAGCATCTCAACCAACAACTCAGAGCATAAGTGTCTCGCAGCGGTGTTGGACAATTCTTCATTCATCATGAAAACGATCGGCAGGTCGCAAACATCCCTGAGGTGCGAGTAGTAGTTATGCACCATAAAAAACGGCAGGCGGTTCTTGTTGATCTGGTAATTGCCGCGCAGCGTGTGCTTTTCCAAGATAATGGCTTTGTTCTTCAAGGCCAGGAAGGCAGCAATTATCAGTTTGTGATTGCTATCGAAAGTACTCATCTGAACTCCTGTTCTAGATTGCTCATGGTTGACGTATTGCGCGGACCGGGCGATCCGCACAATCAAGGCATTGTGACATCACTTTTAGGATGTATGCCACCGACTGCGTCTGCTGGCTCTCCGATAAGGGCTCCCAACACGACACTAGCGCTATTTGACCAGCCGTTTTTCCTTCGACGGCCGATAACCGAAATACGAGCTGTAGCACTTGCTGAAATGGCTCGGCGAAACAAACCCGCAAGCCACCAGCACTTCCACTTGCGACAACTCAGTGTGTTGCAGCAAGCGCCGCGCTTCGGTGATGCGCAGTTCCAGGTAATAGCGTTGCGGCGTCGTGCCGAGTTGTTCCTTGAACAAGCGCTCCAACTGGCGTCGAGAGCGACCGGCGTAAACCGCCAGTTGTTCTAGCTCCAGCGGTTCCTCCAGATTGGCATCCATCAACTTCACAACTTCACGCAACGGCGCACTGACGCAGATGTTTTCATCCGGTTTGATCCGCCGATAACGCGACTCCTCGAACGCCAGAATGTCTTCAATACCCTCGACCAGCGCCTTGCCGTGCAAACCTTTGATCCAGTCCAGTGCCATGTGAAAAGCCCCGGACGGGCTCGACGCGGTGAGCCGGTCGCGATCGATCACGTAAGGCTCGCTGCTGACCTGGGTGGACTTGGCGATTTCAGTGAGCGCCGGGCGATGTTCCGGGTGGATCGCGCAGCGGTAGCCATCGAGCAATCCGGCGCGGCCGAGGAACCACGCGCCGTTCCACAAACCGGCGAGGGACACGCCCCGCTCCGCCGCCGCCCGCAACAAACCGATCAGCTCATCCGTTGCCTTCAGCTCGGTTCGATAACCACCGCACACCACCAGCAAATCCAGTTCCTGAAGCGCCGCCAGATCAATCCGTGCGTCCGGGCGAATGACCAGGCCCAGATCGCTGATCACCTCGGCTTCGCTCAAGCCGAACGTGCGCGACGCAAACAGCTCGGCGCGCAACAGGTTGGCGGTGATGATGGTGTCCAGCGCCTGGGTGAAGGCCGGCAGCGAAAAGTGTTCGAGCAGCAGGAAACCGGTGCGCGTCATGCGGGTGTCAGCCGATTGCTCATTCAAATAGCGGAGGTTTTTCCCCTTCATGCCTCCGCTGAATTGGCGTCGTTCGATCAAGGTCAGGTCCATCGGTCATGTTGTTATCCGCCGATAGTTGGCCCGATCCGCCGCAGAGTCAATCACGCCTGTGGCTGGTGACTGGTTACGCAGTGAATCCCGCCGCCACCGGCAGCAATCGCGTCGATGTTGAGCTGGACGATTTCTCGATCCGGATACAGCTTGGCCAGCAGGTCAAAGGCCTTTTTGTCCGCCGCTTTGTCGCCGAATTCCGGGGCGATGATCGCGCCGTTGATCACGAAGTAGTTGATGTAGCCGGCAGCGAAATCCGGGTTGTTCTTGTTGAATTTGGTGTTACGCGGTTTCAGCGGCGGCGAAATTGTATGAATCTGCAGCTTGCGGCCATCGGCGTCGGTGGCGTTCCTGAGGATTTCCAGGTGCGCCAGCGTGACCTTGTGATCGTAGGATTCAGGGTCGGTGTCGAGGTTGGCGATCACCACACCCGGCTTGATGAAGCGCGCATAGAAATCGACGTGAGCGTCGGTGATGTCTTTGCCCTTGATGCCCGGCAGCCAGATGATTTTGCGCAGGCCCAGGCGCTCCTTCAGTTCTGCCTCGACGTCGGCCTTGCTCCAGTCGGGGTTGCGATTGCGGTTGATCCAGCTGCTCTCGGTCATGATTCCGGTGCCGTGGCCGTCGACTTCGATGCCGCCACCCTCGCCCACCAGCTCAGTGCGGATGTAAGTGGCTTGCGCGTCATCGGCTACCAGCGCGGCGATTTGTGCGTCTTTGCTGTGTTGCTGCTTGTCGCCCCAACCATTGAAGTTGAAGTCGACGGCACCGAGGCCACCCTTGTCGTCGATGACGAAGTTGGCGCCGATGTCACGCATCCAGATATCGTCGAGCGCGGCGGTCACGTAGGTGATGTTGCGGGTGCCGCAAAACTCTTCGGCGAGGCTGCGCTCGTTCTTGCGGCAGAACACCGTGACCGGTTCATAACGGGCGATGGCGCGGGCGATGCGACCGAGGGCTTCCTGGACGTCTTCGGTGAAGTCTTCCCAGATCGCATCCTGCGCGCCGAAGGCGATGTAGGCGCGCTCGTGTTTGTCGCCCTCGTCGGGCATGAACCAGCGCCCCTGCGCGGCGGCCAGCACGCTGCCCGGCAGGCCGAGGCCCATGACCGCGGCGCTGACACCGGCGAGTACCGAGGCCTGTTTGATGAATTCGCGACGTGTCGTCATGTGGGTTTTCCTGAGTAACGGTGAAGGCCGGCGATGGCTCGCCGGCCGTGGATCATTGGCCAGTGGCGGTTTTGAATTTGGTCCAGGTGCGCATGCGCGCGCGCATGTCGGCCTGGGGAATATCCTTGCCGGGGATTAATCGAGCATAGGTCGCTTCGTCGAGGTAGATGTCCGGGTTGTCGCGCATCGCTGCATCGACGTTCGGCCGTGCCTTGGCATTGGAAGTCGGGTAACCGGTGAAGTTACTGATCGCAGCCATGTTCTGCGGGCGCATGACGAAGTTGATGAACGCATAGGCGTACTCCGGGTGTTTGGCGTCCACCGGAATGGCCATGGTGTCCATCCACACCGTGGTGCCCTCGCGGGGAATCCGGTACTGGAATTTCGTCTGTTTGCCGGCGCTGTCGGAGGTGCGCTGCGCCTGGGTCATGTCGCCGCTGTAACCGAGCGACAGGCACAGGTTGCCGTTGACCAGATCGGTCACCGGTTGCGACTGGAACTTGCGCACGTAAGGACGCATTTTCATCAGCACTTCACTGGCCGCCGCCAGATCCGCGGGTTTCGCGCTGCGCGGATCACGCCCGAGGTAATTGAGCACCACTGCCAGCACTTCGTCCGGCGAGTCGATCATCGAGATGCCGCAGTCGGCGAACTTCGCCGCCAGCTCCGGTTTGAACAACATGTCCAGGCTGTTCACCGGCGCATCGGCCATGCGCTGCTTGATCTGTTCGGCGTTGTAGGTCAGGCCGATGGTGCCCCAGGTGTAAGGCACCGTGGCTTTGCTGGAGTGCTCGTAATGGCTGCGCAACTTCTGCAAACCGGGCTCGATGTCGTTCAGTTCGGTCAGCTTCGACTGATCCAGCGGCAGCAGGCTGCCGGCGCGCATCAGGCGTTCGGCCACGGTGTCGCCGGGGAAGATCAGATCGTAACCGCTGCCACCGGAAAGCATCTTGGCTTCGAGGGTTTCGCTGCCGTCCATGACGTCGTAAATCACCTTGATCCCGGTTTCTGCGGTAAAGCGGCTCAGGGTGTCTTCGGCAAAATAATCCGCCCAGTTGTACAGCCGCAGCGTCTTGTCCTCGGCATGCAGCGCAGGCATGAAGCAAGTCAGCGCCAGGCCCATCGCGCCGAGTAACCGCTTGTGGTTCGTGGTCATGTCAAACCCCTTGAGTATTCCAGCGTGCATGGAGGTGACGGCCATCCTGGGTGAGCAATGCGCCGTACATGTCTGGACGGCGGTCGCGGTAAATGCCCCAGGTCAAACGGTCTTCGCGCATGGCCGCCAGGTCGAGGCTGTGCACCAGCACGCCGGTGCTGTCGCGATCGGCTTCGGCGAGCAATTTGCCCTTGTGATCGCTGATAAACGAAGAGCCGTAGAAACCCATTTGCAGCATCGGATCGGTGCTCGCGGTTTCGCGCCCGACCCGGTTGCACGCCACCACCGGCAGCAGATTCGCCGCCGCATGACCGCGCATGGTCATCTGCCAATGGTCGCGGGAATCCAGCGTTGCGCAGCCCGGCTCAGAGCCGATTGCCGTAGGAAACAGCAGCACCTCGGCGCCCATCAGCGCCAGACACCGCGCGGTCTCGGGGAACCACTGATCCCAGCAGATGCCCACGCCGAGACGGCCGAACGCGGTGTCCCAGACTTTGAAACCGGTGTCGCCGGGGCTGAAATATTCCTTCTCCTGATAACCGATGGCGTTGGGAATGTGCGTCTTGCGATACACGCCCAGCAAGCGTCCGTCGGCATCGGCCACGGTCAGCGAGTTGAAGTAGGCGTTACCGGCCTTCTCGAACCAGCTCAGCGGCAACACCACACCCAACTCCCGGGCCAGCGCGGCAAAGCGATCAAGCACGTGGCTGTCGCGATACTCCTGCGCCAGCGCAAGATGCTGGTGGTTCTGCTCGATGCAGAAATACGGCGTGGCAAACAGCTCCTGCAACAGGATCACTTGCGCACCTTTGGCAGCGGCCTCGCGCACCAGTTGTTCGGCGCGGTCAAGGTTGCCCGGCAAATCCCAGGTGCACGGCATCTGCGTAGCGGCGACGGTCAGCATCGTCATGTTTCAACCCTCCACCGGCCAGGCTGGCTGCTGCTGGGTGATGCAGTGCACACCGCCGCCGCCATGGGCCAGATGGTTGATGCGCACCGGCACCACTTCGCGTCCCGGGAAGGCCTGTTCCAGCACTTTGGCAGCAACGTTGTCGGCCTCGATCCCGTAAGCCGGCATGATGATCGCGCCGTTGGCGATGTAGAAATTGGTGTACGAAGCGCAGAACACTTCGGCTTCGGTGTCCACGGCGTCGGTGGCTTCAAACAGCTCAATCAGCTCGAACTGGCGGCCGTTGGCATCGGTTGCCAGCTGCAGTGCGCGACGGTTTTCCTTGACGACTTCAGCGTATACCGACGATTGATCGTGGGTCGCATCGACCAGCAACACGCCAGGACGGGCGAAGGCGCAGACGCCATCGACGTGGCCGTCGGTCATGTCACCGGTGACGTAATCCGGATCGCCCGGCAACCAGATGGTTTTCTTCACACCGAGCAGACGGCTGAAGATTTCTTCCATCTCGGCCTTGCTCATGCCCGGGTTGCGATTGGGGTTGAGCAACACCGATTCAGTGGTGATCAGCGTGCCTTCGCCGTCAACGTGAATCGCCCCGCCCTCGTTGCTCAGCGGCGTGCCGAAGCATTCCAGACCGAGATGATTGAGCGCACGACGCGCGAGGCTTTCGTCCAGGTCATGGGCCGACTTGCCGCCCCACGCGTTGAAGCGCCAGCTCACCCCGGCCAGACCTTGCTGCGGATGGCAGACGAAGCTTGGCCCGGAGTCGCGGCACCAACTGTCGTTGACCGCCAATGGGATCAGCTGGATGTTCGGCCCGCACAAGGCTTTGGCGCTGGCGATGGCCGAGGGATCGACGACCATTTTTACCGGTTCGAAACGGGCGATGGCGTTGGCCACCCGAGCGAAATCTTCCTGCACCAACGGCAGGGTCACGCGCCAACCGGATTCCCAAAGTGCCTTGTTGTGTGGCCAGACCATCCACGTCGCTGCGTGCGTCACCCATTCCGCCGGCATCATCCAAGCGCTGTTTTTATTGTCGTTGTGCTGCATGATAAGCCTCGTCAGTTAAGCTGTTGTGTTCACGACGACCATGCTACGGACAAGCAAACAGGCAAACAAACGATGGATTTAGCGCACAACTGATTAGAGGAGCTTATCGATATGCTAAAACACTGGCCCCCGCTCAGCTCCTTGCGCGGCTTTGAAGCGGCCGCCCGGCTGGGCAGTTTTCACAAGGCCGCGCAAGAGTTGAACCTCACGCAGTCGGCGATCAGTCAGCAGATCCGCAGCCTTGAGGCGTATCTGGAACAGCCGCTGTTTTTCCGCAGCGGGCGCAGCGTGGCACTCACCGACGCCGGGCACGATTTGCTCAGCACCACGCAAGCAATGCTGCAGCAATTGGCCGTCGGCATTCGTCGTCTCGGGCAGTATCAGAAGCCCAATCAATTGGTGCTCAACACCACGCCGGCGTTTGCCCGTCATTGGTTGTTGCCGCGTCTGGGGGCGTTTCGCCGCGAGCATCCGCAGGTCGATCTGTGGATCTACAGCACCGATGAAGTGCCGGACATGGCCAGCCAGACCATCGATCTGGCGGTGCGCGACGACATCAGCTCGCAGGCCGAATGCAGTTTCAAAGTGCTGCACGCCGATCGCCTCTACCCGGCGTGTCACCCCAGCGTGTTGGCACTGCCCGCCACGCAACGCACCACGTTGCATGGCGAGCGCGAAATGGACTGGAGCCATTGGGCCGTCGAGGCCGGGATTGATGTCGGCCAACAGGATCAAGGCCTGAATTTTTCCGATCCGGGCTTGTTGCTCGACGCCGCGTGTTCGGGCCTGGGCATCGCGCTGGTCAGCCAGTTACTCAGCCGTCAGGCGCGGGCCGACGGCGTGCTGCAACCCTTGGTCGAGCACACGATTCGCGGGCCGAACTGGGCGCTGCTGACACACCGCGACAGTGAACACGACCCGATGGCACGCAGCTTCAGCGAGTGGCTGTTGCAGAATCTGGCCGAGCCATGACCGACGCATGTTGCGCCATGACCTCGACAATCCAGTCGATGAACACGCGCAGCTTGAGGCTGACATGCCGGTTCGGTGGGTAGGCCACGTACAGCGGCATCGGATCCAGCTGCCAGTCTTCAAACAACGGCAGCAGTTCACCGCTGGCCTCGTGGGCTTTCGACATGTAGGTCGGCAGCCACAACACGCCCATCCCGGCCAGACCCGCCGCCAGATAAGCGTTGCCGTCGTCCACCGCCAACACGTGTTGGCCGCGGATCTGCAGCCGCTCACTGGCATTGTGCAGGGCGTACGGCAGCGGTTTGCCGGTGCGCGCCCAGAGAAACCCGACCACCCGATGATGCGAGTCTTCCAGCTCCCGGGGATGCGTCGGCGTGCCGGCGCGCGCCAGGTATTGCGGCGCGGCAAACACGCCGAGCTTGAGATCGGCGACGCGGCGGGCCATCAGCGATTGATCCAGCAGTTCGCCGCCGCGCACCACGCAGTCGACGTTCTCGTCGATGATGTCGACGATCCGGTCGCTGACGCCCATGTCGATTTGAATGTCTGGATAGCGCGCATGAAAATCCGGCAGCACCGGCATCAGAATAAGACGTGCCAACGGGCTCGGCACATCGACGCGCAAGCGCCCTTTAGGCAGCACCGCCGCACCGGGCAGGCTGGTTTCGGCATCATCGATGTCGGCCAGCAGCTTGATCACCCGTTCATAAAACACCGCGCCGTCGGCGGTGACGTTGACCTTGCGCGTGGTGCGATTAAGCAGCTTGACCCGCAGCCGCGCTTCCAGTTGCTGAACCAGTTGCGTCACCGTGGTCTTGCTCATGTGCAGGGTTTGCGCTGCCTTGGTGAAACTCCCCGCCTCGACCACCCGGGCAAAGGCCTGCATTGCATCAAAACGGTCCACGTCGCGCCCTCTGATTGTTCGGGTTTCACAAACAGTGAACGCCAAGCTTGCGCGTTTATCGTCCGACTGCAAATACCTAAAGTGGCGCCATCAACTCACAGATGGAGACACCCATGACTCAGCGCGACGTTGTTTTCCCACCAGCTCGACGCACGCTTTACGAACGTCATCGTTACTCGCCGGCCGTGCGTTCCAATGGCTTCCTGTTTGTCTCGGGACAAGTCGGCAGCACCGAGGACGGCACCCCCGAACCGGATCTGCAAAACCAGGTGCGCCAAGCCTTCAACAACCTTAACGCAATCCTCCACGAGGCCGCTTGCACCTTCGACGACGTGATCGACGTCACCGTGTTCATTGTCGACCCGCAACACAAATTCGAGACGATCTGGAACGTGGTGCTCTCGGAGTTCTGGGGCGATGCACCGCATCCGACGGTGACAGCGGTTGGCGTGACCTGGCTGTATGGTTTCGACTTCGAGATCAAGGTGATCGCCAGACTGCCCGAAGCGGCCTGACATTCAGCCCCATACACAGCGTGTCGGAATCGTCGCAGATTGCCCGGCACGTCTGTCTCGAAGCCCGTCGTAGCATCTCCCGGCCGATTAACATTGGTCTTTCCCCGTTCGAATGCGTATAACCTCGCCGTTTCGTCTACCCTGACTTTGCGCGCCATTGCGGTAATACCGCGATGGCCCAACGACTTATGACGTTCATGAAACGGAGATTTCCATGTTCAAGCGAACCCTCGCCCTGTCGGCCGGTCTGGCCCTGTCCTTGTCCGCGCTGGTCAGCCACGCCGCCGACGTGTTGAAAGTCAGCGCCATTCCCGATGAAGCCCCGACCGAACTGCTGCGCAAGTTCGAACCGCTGGGGGCATATCTGGAGCAGCAATTGGGCATGAAGGTGCAGTTCGTGCCGGTGGCTGATTACCCGGCGGTGGTTGAAGCCCTGGCAACTGATCGCCTCGACATGGCCTGGCTGGGCGGCTTTACCTTTGTTCAGGCGCGCTTGAAGACAGACGCCACCACTCCGGTGATTCCACTGGTGCAGCGCGAGCAGGATGCGCAGTTCACCAGCAAATTCATCACCGCCGACCCGAATGTGAAGAGCCTCGCTGACCTGAAGGGCAAGACCTTTGCCTTCGGTTCCGTGTCGTCCACGTCCGGCAGTCTGATGCCGCGTTACTTCATGCTGAAGAACGACAACATCAAACCCGAAGCCTATTTCAGCCGCGTCGCCTACTCTGGCGCCCACGACGCCACGGTGGCCTGGGTACAGGCCGGCAAGGTCGATGCCGGTGTGTTGAACGCCAGCGTCTGGCAGAAACTGGTCGACGCGGGCAAGGTCGACACCAACAAGGTCAAAGTCTTCGCCACCACCCCGACCTACTTCGATTACAACTGGACCGTGCGCGGCACCCTCGACCCGGCGCTGGCCGCGAAGATCAAAAAAGCCTTCCTCGACCTCGATCCAGCCAACCCGGAACAGAAGAAGATTCTCGATCTGCAAGCCGCCAGCCGTTTCATCGAAACCAAACCTGAAAACTACAAGGGCATCGAGGAAGCCGCCCGCGCTGCCGAACTGTTGAAATGACCCTGAGCCTCACTCAAGGCAGCCTGCGCCACGCCAATGGAGTCGATGCCCTGCGTGGCGTCGACTTGCAGATTGGCGCTGGCGAACAGGTTGCAATCATCGGCCCTTCCGGGGCCGGTAAATCGAGCTTGCTCAACTTGTTGGCGACCGCTGTACAACCGAGCAGCGGCGATATTGACGTGCTTGGCGAGCGCGCCTGGCATTTGTCCGCGCGCCAGCGCCAGCGTCTGCGCGCGCGGATCGGTCTGGTGCATCAGGCGCCACCGCTGCCGCCGCGCCAGCGCGTGGTGACGGCCGTACTGGCCGGCAAGCTCGGGCAATGGAGTCTGGGCAAAAGTCTGCTGAACCTGTTGCATCCAGTGGACGTCACGGGCGCCCGCGCAGCGTTGGCACGACTGGACCTGGGCGACAAACTGTTCGCGCATTGCCAGCAATTGTCCGGCGGTCAATTGCAACGGGTCGGCATCGCCCGTGTCTTGTACCAGGCGCCGGAGATTCTGTTGGCCGATGAGCCGGTGTCGGCGATGGACCCGGTATTGGCCGGGCACACATTGTCGATCCTTTCGCGACATGCGCGTGAACACAACGTCACGCTGGTGGCGAGTCTGCACGCGGTCGAACTGGCACTGGCGCACTTCCCGCGCATCATTGGATTGCGCGACGGGCAGATTTTGTTCGATTGCCCTTCCAGCGACGTCAGTCGCGACATGCTCGATACGCTTTACGCCAACGAGCAACTGCAATCTCCACCGCCGCCAAACACGCCGCTGATTGTGCAGATTCCACGATGCTGAGGGCCGATTCACGCGATCCCGCCGCCCTGCCGCGCCTGCTCCTGACCCTGCTCGCGATTGCCCTGCTGTGGCCGGGGATTCAGCTCAGCGAACTGGACCTGGGCGTGCTGCTGCGCGCCGACAGCCAGAATGAAATGGGCCGGTTTGTCGGGCAGTTCTGGCCACCGGCACACGACGAAGCGTTTCTGCAACTGCTGCTCAAAGCCACGCTGCAAACCCTCGCCATCGCCACGGCCGGCATGGCACTGGCGCTGTTGCTGGCGGTGCCGGCCGGATTGCTCGCCAGCCGTGCGTTATCGCTGTCGGCCGCCTCACGCGGGGGCGTGCCCAGCAGACTCGGGCGCCTGCTGCGCTGGCCGGTTCGTGGTTTGCTGATCTTTCTGCGCAGCGTGCCGGAAATCGTCTGGGCGCTGCTGTTCGTACGCGCGGTCGGCCTCGGCCCGGCGGCGGGCGTGCTGGCGATTGCGATCACCTACAGCGGCATGCTCGGCAAAGTCTACGCAGAGATTTTCGAGTCGACCGATCAACGTCCGGCGCACGCCTTGTTGCAGGCCGGCAGCGGTCGGCTCGCGGCGTTTGCCTACGGCACTCTGCCCAATGTCGCCACGGAACTGGTGTCGTACACGGTCTATCGCTGGGAGTGCGCGATCAGGGCCTCGGTGGTCATGGGTTTTGTCGGCGCCGGTGGACTCGGTCAGCAGATCGACCTATCGATTCGCATGTTCGCCGCAGGTGAAGTCGCGAGCATGTTGCTGACGTTTCTGGTGCTGGTGCTGGCCGCCGACCAACTCAGCCGACTGCTGCGCTGGAGGCTGGCATGAATCGCCTGATCAATCTGTTGCTGCTGACCGGCATCGTTTTGGCGGTCATCACGTCGTTCGCTTATCTGGGCCTTGATCTTGGCGAGCTGAGCAGCGTCAACAGCCTGAAGCAGATGGGCGCGTACGTGCAGCGCTTTCTCAGCCCGAACTTGAGCGCAGATTATCTGCGAGCGATTTTCCACGGTTCGCTGGAAACCCTGGCCATGTCGGCCCTCGGCACTTTACTCGCGGCAGTGTTCGGCATTGTCCTCGCCCTGCCTGCTGCCGGACGCTTCGGCTGGCCGCTGCAAAGCGCTTCGCGCCTGTTGCTCAATGGTCTGCGGGCGATTCCGGAACTGGTCTGGGCGGCGCTGATGGTACTCGCTGCCGGCCTCGGCCCGAACGCCGGCACCCTTGCCCTCGCCCTGCATACCACCGGCGTACTGGGCCGCCTGTTCGCCGAAGCCCTGGAAAACACCCCGCCGCAACCCGCCGAAGCCATCCGCTTGCAGGGAGGCAACCCGATCCTCGCCTTCTGCTACGGCACCCTGCCCAACCTCGCCCCGCAACTGCTCGCCTACATTTTGTATCGCTGGGAAAACAACATCCGCATGGCCAGCGTGCTGGGTTTCGTCGGAGCCGGAGGCCTGGGGCAGATGCTCTACGTGAGCCTCAGCCTGTTTCAGGAAGCACAGGCCAGCACGGTGATTCTGGCGATGCTGGGGCTGGTGTTTGTGGTCGACTGGTTGAGCGCGTGGAGCCGGCAGCGTTGGGTCAAGGCGTAGGCGCGGCGGCTGGCGAGTGGATATCCGGCAGATCCTGATTATGCTTCTAGAAACCTCGCGCAAATGCGAGGCCGTCAATCTGTGCAAGCTTCACCCGACAGCGGTTCCGGCATACGCCACAAGGCCTGAGTGCGGTAAGCGGTAAAGGGAGACTCCGGCCTACAACAATAAGCACGACGGAGAGCATCCATGGCCACGATCGACACAACCTCGACAGGCGTTCCACCCCGCAGCGGCGGCATCACCAAGGAGGAGCGCAAGGTCATCTTCGCCTCGTCCCTGGGCACGGTGTTCGAGTGGTACGACTTTTACCTCTACGGTTCGCTCGCGGCGATCATCGCCAAGCACTTCTTCGCCGGCGTCAACGAAACCACGGCGTTCATCTTTGCCCTGCTCGCCTTCGCCGCCGGTTTTGCCGTGCGCCCATTCGGCGCGATTGTGTTTGGCAGGCTTGGCGACATGATCGGGCGTAAACACACGTTTCTGATCACCATCGTGATCATGGGTGTGTCCACCGCAGTGGTGGGGTTGCTGCCCAACTACGCGACCATTGGTGTTGCCGCGCCGATCATCCTGATCACCCTGCGACTGCTGCAGGGTCTGGCACTGGGCGGCGAGTACGGTGGCGCGGCCACCTACGTGGCGGAACATGCGCCACACGGCAAACGCGGCTTTTTCACTTCGTGGATTCAAACCACCGCGACGCTCGGGCTGTTTCTGTCCTTGCTGGTGATTCTCGCCTGCCGCACCGCGCTGGGCACTGAAGCGTTTGAAGCCTGGGGCTGGCGGATTCCCTTCCTGCTCTCGATTCTGCTGCTGATCGTCTCGGTGTACATCCGCTTGCAGCTCAGCGAGTCGCCGGTGTTCCAGAAAATGAAGGCCGAAGGCAAGGCGTCGAAGGCGCCGCTGACCGAATCCTTTGCCCGCTGGGACAATCTCAAAATCGTCATTATGGCGCTGCTCGGCGGCACCGCAGGGCAAGCCGTCGTCTGGTACACCGGGCAGTTCTACGCGCTGTTTTTCCTGCTGCAAACCCTGAAGATCGAAGCGCAGACCGCCAACCTGCTGATCGCCGGATCGCTGCTGATCGGCACGCCGTTCTTCGTGATTTTCGGCAGCCTCTCCGATCGCATCGGCCGCAAAGGCATCATCATGGCCGGCTGCATTCTGGCGGCGCTGACCTATTTCCCGATCTTCCATGCGCTGACCCAGTACGGAAATCCGGACGTGTTCATTGCGCAGGAGAAAAACCCGGTCACGGTGATCGCCAACCCCGACCAGTGCTCGTTCCAGTTCGACCCGGTGGGCAAAGCCAAATTCACCAGTTCCTGCGATCTGGCCAAGACCGTTCTGGCGAAACGGGCGATCCCGTATGAGAACGTCAAAGCCGAACCGGGCACCGTCGCGCAGGTGCGCATCGGCGATAAAGTCGTCGAGAGTTTTGAAGGTAGCAACTTACCGGCCGCCGACTTCAAAACCCGCAACGATGCCTTCACCGCCACCCTCGGCACCGCGCTCAAGGACGCCGGTTACCCGGAAAAGGCTGACCCGGCGAAAACCAATTACCCGATGATGCTGCTCCTGCTGACCATTCTGGTGATCTACGTGACCATGGTGTACGGCCCGATTGCCGCATGGCTGGTGGAGCTGTTCCCGACGCGCATCCGTTACACCTCGATGTCACTGCCCTACCACATCGGCAACGGTTGGTTCGGCGGCTTCTTGCCCACCGTGGCATTCGCCATGGTCGCGGCCACCGGGGATATTTACTACGGCTTGTGGTATCCGATTGTCATCGCGGTGATGACCGCGATACTCGGCACGTTCTTCCTGCCGGAAACCAAGGATCGCGACATTCTTAAAGACTGACTGTGCAGTCCCTGCAGAAGCCGTTGCTGGCGGCTTCTGCAAGGCTCATGACTGACCGGAAGAAATCTCGAACTCCCGCCGCATGACCTCCTCCAACGTGTACAACCCTGGAGGTCTGCACCATGAACAGTGAAATCGACAAAGCCCCGAGCGCCCCGGTCACCGACACATCAGGCAAGCCGGTTGATGTGGTCGAGCGCGATCTTGAGGACGCAAACGCCGACAGTAAGGGCGTGAATGAAGCCATCACGCCCTCTTCCACTCGCGTCAAAGAACAGGACGCCGAAGAGCTCAAGCGCAAAACAGATGAAATCGAACGCAAAGTGGCGGATGGCAACTGAGCGCTAAGCACGGATAGTGCTTCACTCGTCGGCGCCTAACGATGCGGGTGTACGGTCAACGCCACCAGTTTGACCACGATCGGGCGCACGACGAGGATGCACAGGAAGGCGATCGGCATCGCCAGTTTGTAGGCGTGCAAAGTATTGCTCAGGTAATCGTTATCAATGCCGGAGTTGGCGGCGGTGATCACCAGTGACATCAGGAAGGCCATGATCGTCGCCATGTACAGCGCAAACACATACGGCGTCGCCCGCGCGGAAAGCTTGCGGCGACTGATATAGACAGCGTTTTCGGTGACTCTCTGATTCATCGGTGAGATCCGTTGGTTGACAGTGAGCCCGCACCTTAACAACCCGCCCCTCACTCAACTAGACCACGGAACGTGGTTACTTTATAAAGTAGAACTTACGAATTGCTCTTTCATGGCGGGCATGGATGAATCTGTTATCGGCGATCGCCAGTTTTATCAAAGTTGTCGAAGCGGGCTCGATTGTCGGCGCGGCGAAATCCCTCGGCGTCAGCGCGGCGGCAGTGAGCCAGACGCTCAATCGTCTGGAAACGCACCTTGGCGTACGTCTGGTGCAGCGCACCACGCGCAGCATGGCGCTCACCGAGCATGGTGCGGTGTATTACGAAAAAGTCAGGCGCATCGCCGCGGATCTGGAGTCGGCGCAGAGCGCGATCATCGGCAATGACCGTGAGTTGCAGGGCCGCTTGAGCATTGCTTCGACCGCCGCGTTCGGCCGTCATGTCGTCGCCCCGCTGATCGCGGCTTTTGCTGCGCAACACCCGCGCTTGAGCCTTGAACTGTCGACCACCGACCGCAGGATCAACCACATTCAGGACAACATCGATTTGAGCCTGCGAATCAAGCCGCAACTGGAAGAGGGCATCGTTGCGCGCAAGATCGTTTCGCTGCCATTCATCTTCTGCGCATCCCCCGCCTACCTTGAGCGTTGCGGCTGGCCGAATTCGGTGGACGATTTACAGCACCACGCCTGTCTTGCCTTTCGTTATCCGCTCGACGGGCGCTTTCTGCGCTGGGGCTTTAACCGCGATGGCCAACGTTACGACGCGCCGATCAACGCTACGGCCATCAGCGACGACATCGACGCGTTGGCGCAGATGGCCGTAAACGGCGCGGGCGTCACGCGTCTGGCCCAGTTTGTTGCGGCGCCGCACATCGAGCGCGGCCACCTGGTGCCGCTGTTCGAAGATTGCCAAAGCACCGCACAAACTTACTTCGAACCGATGGAAATTTACGCCTGCGTTCAGGATCGCGCGGCGATGACGCCCAAGGTCAAAGCGTTCGTGGCGTTTTTGGCCGAACACTTGAGAAAGCGCTGGCCGCTGGATGATGGTTTGCCTATTGAATGGGTTACGCCAAGTTCATCGTGATTGCCGCTTCACTTCGACTGATTGAACGCGATCGCCGCGCGAATCAGCGCTTGCAGGGCTTTTTCGTCAATCTGTTCGCCTTCGTGAATGTCGATGGCGCGGCGGGTATTTCCCTCCAGGCTGGCGTTGAACAGTTTTGCGGGATCGTCCAGCGCTGCGCCTTTGGCGAATGTCAGTTTCACCGCTGCCTTGTAGGTTTCCCCGGTGCAAAGGATGCCGCTGTGCGACCACACCGGCACGCACCACTTCCACTCTTCGACCACCCCGGGTGCGGCGTGAAGAATGATCTTCCTGACTTTGGCCAATGTCTCTCCCCGCCAGTCAGCCAGATCCTTGATCCGCTCATCAATCAGTGCTGACGGTGACTCGCTGCTCGGCGGTTCGATGGCTTTTTTCATCGTGACGCCCTCTCCACGTGGTTGGCCCGGAATTTTCAATACTAGCCCGCGGTTAAAAAATCGCAGGCAAAAAAAGCCCCGCGACCGAATGAGTCGCGGGGCAAAGAATTGGTTGGTTGCGGCCAACCAAAGGAGCTCGGTGAAAAACAGGTTTACAGGCATTCCTGTGCGGCGCGTTCAAAACTGGACGGCAGAAGGTTTGAGGCCAGCAGGTGTCGCTCGTAGACAAACACCTTGCCGCCACTTCCGGCCTTGTAGGCTTCCAGCACGTTGTCGGCGGAAATCTTGCTCGGCACCACGATCCGGTAACTGCGCTGAGTCTGGGAAACGCTCGGGTTTAACGCGCTGCCTTGCAGCTTCGGCACGACACAATCGGCGTATTGGGCCGGTGTCTTGTGCGTCTGCAGGGTCAGGCTGGGCGTGTTCGGCGCACTGGCGCAACCGGCGAGCAGCAACGCGGCAAAAGTCATGGCAGGGAGCAGTATCGGGCGCATCGGTCACATCCTGAAAATCTGTGGTTTGGGCGACGGTTCGTTTTCACATCGGCCTGTATGTCGGGTCTGATCAGCCTGCGCTGACCAACGCTTTGAGCGAATCATCGAACTGTTTCAAGGCGCTCAGTTGCAGATCGCGTTGCTGCTCGATCTGTGCGGCGATTGCCGGCGCAGCCTTGTTGTGCACCCACACCGACGGCATCTGCCGCTCGACCGCGCCTTCGGCCTTGCCGATGTACTGCAGGTCGGCGTCGTAGAACTGCGCCACGAAACGCGCCTCGACCAGGCTGTTGCGCTGAGTCAACAAGCGGTTGAAGGTGTCGAGCTTCACCACAACATCCGGGTGGGCCTGCACCAATGCATCAAGGTTGTCGTAGACCGTCACCGAGAGAAACTGCTGCTGCAATGAACTGATCAGCCAGTCGATCGCCAGTTCCGGGTCAGAGCTGCTGACAAAAGCGCTGCGAATCGCCGGATCAAGCGCGTCTTTGGCGCCGTTCAGCGCCATCTCGTGATAACGCTCCAGGTATTGCAGATTGTCGCGGGTGTTCGCGCTGTACAGCACGCCCACGGTTTGCGAGTGGTGCAATTCGGCGGCACTGCCAGCGATGGGCAGAAAGTGACACGACGGGGATGTGTCTGCGTAAGCCGGTGCGACGGTGGCAAACCCGCCCATCAGCAGGGCAACGACGGCCAGTCGAGTCAAAATCTTCATCGCGCAAATTCCTTGAGCTGCGTGTTCGATGGAGGTGATTTTCCGCTCATCGCCGGCAAAGCAGAACTTGCGTTTCTTGATGGTCACTATTACTTGAAGCGATAGTTGCGCGGCGTGCAGACTGGTACACACTCATCACAACTAACAAAGACAACTGAGGATCCCGGTTTGAGAACATTCGATTTGATCCGCGACGCGGTTTTGTCCGACTTTCGTGAGCGCGTGGCCGAATATCTGGTCCAGTACGAAACCGTGTTACTCGACAAAGACATCACCGATCAACAACTGAAACGCGACACCGCCAACCAGTTACGCGGTTACTTGCGCGGCCTGAACACCACGCGGGTGTTGGGCATGGCGTACTGGGAAGAACTTGATCGACGGGTTGTCGACACCTGGCTAGCGCCGAAAGAATGAGCGACTAGACTTCCCGGGCTGCGCTGCAGCATCCGGGCGGATCACGCCCTGTCTGGTGATCTGGAGGTGTCCCATGAGTAACACCGAATCCACTACGTTCAACGGCTGGGCCGCAACCGCCGCTGGCGCACCGCTGAAGCGCTACAGCTTCGATGCGGGCCCGTTGGGTGAAGAAGAAGTCGAAGTCGCCGTCGAGTATTGCGGGGTCTGTCACTCCGACCAGTCACTGATCGACAACGACTGGGGCATCAGCCAATACCCGTTTATTCCCGGTCACGAAGCCGTGGGCAAAATCGTCCGGGTCGGCGCCCAGGCGCGCGGACTGAAAGTCGGCCAGCGGGTCGGAATCGGCTGGTACAAAAGCAGCTGCATGCACTGCTCATCGTGCATCGACGGTTCTCATCACCTGTGCAACACCGCCAGACCGACCATCATCGGCAGCAACGGTGGCTTTGCCGATCGCCTGCGAGCGCATTGGGCATGGGCTCTGCCGATTCCCGAGGGCATCGATCCGAGCCTGGCCGGGCCGCTGTTTTGTGCAGGTTCCACCGTGTTCAATCCGCTGGTGGAATTTGACATCAAACCCACTGACCGCGTCGGCGTCGTGGGCATCGGCGGACTCGGGCACCTGGCCCTGCGCTTCCTTAACGCCTGGGGCTGCGAAGTCACCGCGTTCACCTCATCGCTGAACAAACAGGATGAAGCCAAACGCCTGGGCGCGCATAAGGTCGTTGCCTCTACCGACAGCGCGGCACTTAAAGCCATCGCCGGCACTCTGGACTTTCTGTTGATCACCGCCAATGCAAACCTCGACTGGCCAGCCATGCTCGCCACCTTGCGCGGAAAAGGGCGATTGCATTTTGTCGGGATTGTCCCTGATGCAATTCCAGTGCACGTGTTCGACCTGATTCCCAAGCAGAAAACCTTGTCTGCCTCCCCGGTTGGATCGCCCGGCAATACCGCGAAGATGCTGGAGTTCTGCGCGCGGCATCAAATCGTGCCGCAGGTGGAGATGTTTCCGATGAGCCGGATTAATGAGGCGGTCGATCACTTGCGCAGTGGCAAGGCGCGCTATCGCGTGGTGGTGGATGCGAGCAAGTGATGGCGCGGGCGCGACGGGCGATCGCCCTCGCGCCTTCTTTCTCATCTAATAACCCATCGATGCAGTAAACAGCCAGCGATTAGCCATACTGAAAGCAGCCCTATCTCCCTGCCCTGTCGGTGAGTGACATGAACCCGTTACGCAGTTGCTGGCATACATTTGCTTTCGTATTGCTGTTCGGCATGTTCGGTACGGCCAAAGCACAAACTCAACCTGAACTGCCTGCTGTCGAGCTGACACCCGCCGAAACCGCTGAAGTACAGAAACTGGTCTTGCCGGTATTGCCGGACTGGGTCGGGGACTTCGAAGGGATGCGCGAGCGTCGGCTGATTCGCGTGCTGGTGCCGTACAGCAAGACGTTCTTTGAACTGGATCGCGGCCGCCAGCGTGGTTTGAGTTATGAGCTGGGCAAAGGCCTCGAAGCCTGGCTGAACAAGACACAACCCTACGGCAAAAAATCAATGCAGTGGCGCGTCATGTTCATCCCCACTGCCCGCAATGAATTAATGTCCAAACTGACTAAAGGTGCCGGCGATATTGCCGCCGGCGGCCTCACTGTGACCGAGGAACGCCTCAAGGAAGTGGATTTCGCCGATCCGTTCGCCGTGAACATCCCGGAAATTCTTGTCACCCGTCCCGGCAGCAAAGCGGTGGAGAAACCTGAAGACCTGTCAGGCCAGGAAATCACCGTCCGAGGCTCCAGCAGCTATTACGAACATCTTCAGACGCTGAATGACTCGTTCAAGGCCAAGGGCGTGGCACCGATCAAATTGAAGAAGGCTGACGAAAACCTCGAATCGGAAGACTTGCTGCAAATGGTCAATGCCGGATTGCTGCAAGCCACTGTTGTTGACCGCTACATCGCCAAAATCTGGGCACCGCTTTATACCGACATGCAGATCCACGAGGAGATTGTCTTGCATGACAACTCAGAGTTTGCCTGGGCGATTCGCAAAGACAGCCCGCAACTTAAAAGCGAACTGGCCGAGTTCGTCAAAACACACAAAGTCGGCACCACGTTCGGCAATAGTCTGCGTACCAAGTACGTCACCAACAGCAGCAAACGCGTACTCAACGCCACTTCTGAAGAACAGATGAAGAAGTTTCAAGAGATGGTCGACGTGTTCAACCGCCACGCTGCTACCTACGGCTTCGATCACTTGATGCTGATGGCTCAGGGTTTCCAGGAATCACAACTCGATCAGAAGGCTCGCAGCCCCAGAGGCGCGGTCGGGGTGATGCAACTTCTGCCTAAAACCGCCAACGATCCCACCGTCGCAATCGCTGGCATCGACAAGAGCGCCGACAGGAACATCGAGGCTGGCAGTAAATACATGCGCTTGCTTGCGGATAAGTACCTCAACGATCCGCAATTGTCACAAATGAACAAAACGCTGATGACATTCGCCGCTTACAACGCCGGCCCCGGTAACTTGCGTAAATTTCGCGCGTTGGCGGAAAGATCCGGGTTGGACAAAAACATATGGTTCGGCAATGTCGAACAGGCAGCGGCTCAAGTGGTGGGCAGGGAAACCGTGGACTATGTAGGCAACATTTATAAGTACTACGTGGCTTACAAGCTTGTAGAGGAGAAAAATGCGGCGAAAGTTGCTCCGTGAGGTGTCTATCATTTGCTAAATCAGAGCAGGTAAAACTTTCCTGCGGGCAAAAC
>NZ_VXCA01000010.1 GCF_011369485.1 Pseudomonas atagonensis
GTTTGGTCGGGGCGGGTTTGAGTGCAAACCATAGGCCGGTGGCTGCCAGGATGATGAGCAGGGTGGCTAGCAGGGCTTTGTGCTTTTGGATTTGCATGCGATGTGGGCGCCGGACGGAGTTTGGGCAGGATTGGGGTATTTATAAACCTGTCTTGCGGTCAGGAGGGTGACGGCTGGCTGTCAGCGCTGTCAGTTTTCTTTGGGTGTATATCCGTTGCTGCGGTAACGGCGGCTTAGGGTTTCGCCCTTACGGCGACTCACTTTTTTTACAAACGCCAAAAAAAAGTAAGCAAAAAAACGCTTGCTCCAACGTGCGGCCCGCTCGCTGGGGCTCGGGGTTCCTTCGCTGCGGGATTGATCCGGGGGGCATCGCCTACGGTTTGCTGCGCTGCACCTCCTCTCGATGTGTTTGGCTGCGCCAAACGGTCGCTGCGCTCCCCCCCCCGGATCAACCCCTCCACTCAGCCTTCCGACGTCGCCCGTGGATCAAGATCAAGAGCAGGCGAGCTGACACTCGGCCTATTGAGTGGTGAAGAGCACAGCGTGGTCGGCTTTGATTCTGTGGTGGGGCTGCCCCTCACCCCAGCCCTCTCCCCGAGGAGAGGGAGCCGGTTTGTGGGCTTTTCAGAAACTGAGTTCGACTCGGTATTTCACGTCGGCGTACCTCCCCCAAACACCTCGGTCAGTCCCCTCTCCCTCTGGGAGAAGGCTAGGGTGAGGGGCTTTTGATCTGTTTCAGAATCTGAGTTCGACTCGGTATTTCACGTCGGCGTACCTCCCCCAAACACCGCGGTCAGTCCCCTCTCCCTCTGGGAGAGGGCTAGGGTGAAGGTTGGCTTTTGGCTGTTTAAATTTGTGTCGAATAACCAGAACCTTCCCACAAGGTTTTCAGGTTGTCCGTCGGACGTGCGCTCTCTAGTCTTTGGTTGTCGCCGAAAACTCGGCGATCGGGTGTGAGAGCCCTTAGGAACTGTTAATCCAACACCAGTACCACCATAATTGCCGCTGGCTATTTGCTGCCCTGCAATTTTTATGGCGGCTGTGTGCGGGCGAACTTCGGTTCGGCCGGGCTTGTTCCTACCGGTTTCTCACTCCGCACATAGCTGCCACCACTCCGCCGCGTGAGAAACGGCACGTGTTGGCTTTTGATTAGGAACATATCTATGACTAAGCCCGTACCCGATCCACCCCTCGAAACCCCGACCCCACTCGAAGACGCTCTCCGCGCCGACGACCAGATCAAAACCCGCGAAGCCATCAAGCGCGCCCTCGATTTCTATCTCTGCCCCGAACCGGTCAAACCACGACAGCCCAGCACGATGTTCCTTATCCAGCCGAACATCGACACCGAAAGTCTGCTCGCCCACGCCTGTGAATCGCTGGCTTCAGCCAACGTCATGGCCAGTGATCTGGCCGATCAGCTCAGCCGTCCGCAACGCAGTACGGCACTGGCGATCCAGCAGATCGTCATGCTCGCCGAACTGGCGGTTAACCGGGCGCTGGATCGGGTTGATCCGCAAACGTAATCCGTCCTCGGACCGCGTCATCGTTCTTCGCGAGCAGGCTCGCTCCTACATTTGAAATGCATTCCCACTGTAGGAGTGAGCCTGCTCGCGATGGCGGTATAACGGTCCCCAAAAGGGACCGATCAGTCCCAATTCGGGACCCATTTGCCAACTACGCTTCTCAAGATCCGTCCCTGCTCGCGGATAAACATTGTGTAGCCCGGGTTTTCTCTGGGTCGCTCATTCCGGGAGTGTCTTGAAATGAAGCTGAAAACCGCTCTGCCGTACGTGCTTCTCTTGCTTCCACTCACAGCCTTCGCCGCGCCAGGCAGTCAATCCGGCGAGATCCGGTTTACCGGGCAGATCGTCGATTCCGGCTGTGAAGTCGGGCGAGTCGGTGCATTGAATACCCGCGAATCCCGCCAGGTCGAAATCAAGCCCGGTCTGAAGCTGGACATCGGTACCTATCGCAACGCGTGCAGCCATGAAACGCTGCCGATGAACATGACCTACGTACCACTAAAGACCTCGACCGACAAAGGCATCGTCGTCATCACGTACCTGTAAACCGTTCGGCTTGTGGCATAAATCTTCAGCTGCCGAGTTGCGGCGCACAGGTATACTGCGCGCCTTCGCGGCTCACTGTTCGGGCCCGACTTTATGCTTTCCGGAGCTTTTATGACTTCCCCAACCCAACCGCCGGTTGACGACGCCGTGAGCGATGTCGCCGCTGAAATGGCTGACGCCAACGAAACCAAAGCCGAGATCCCGGCGTTCAAGTTCCCCTTCAAACCGGGTGAACTGGCCGCTGCCAAAGGCTCGAATCAGCCGTGGTACAAGAACGGCGCCAAGAACGGCCACACCAAGACACCGGGCATGGCGCCGCCGGGCACTCGTCGTTCGATGGGCAAGCGCTGAGTTTCATCCCTCCTTTGTCCATCGCCTGCGATTTTCGGTCGCAGTGATGGCTAAGTGCTCAGATCCTGAGCCAGATCAACGTTTAACCAATTGGTGCGCTTAGAGTCAGCAGCCCTGCCGACTCTTTCCGATAAAACGAGCGCGCTATTCATGAAGATCAATCTCCCGGTGACCGGCCGCAGCGTCGATGTGGCGCTGGATGCGAACATTCTTTCGACCACCGATCTGACCAGCGCGATCACCTACGCCAACGACGATTTCATAAAGATCAGCGGTTACAGCCGCGACGAATTGCTCGGTACGCCGCACAACCTGCTGCGGCATCCGGACATGCCGACGCAGGCATTCGCGCACATGTGGCGGACGCTGAAAAGTGGCCGCTCGTGGATGGGGCTGGTGAAAAATCGTTGCAAGAACGGTGATCACTATTGGGTCAGCGCGTACGTCACGCCGGTCACGCAGAACGGTGCGGCGGTGGAGTATCAATCGGTGCGCACCCGGCCGGATGCCCGGCAAGTGGCGGCGGCGGAGCGGGCGTACGCGCAGTTGCGTGGTGAGCGCAAGGCGCGCTGGCAACGGCCGAATTTCAGCTTGCGCGCAAAGATCACGGCGCTGGCCAGTGGCTTGCTCGCTGGGGTGTTGGGGCTGGAAGCCTGGCTGCGGCCGGAGTCGGCGTGGATTGATGGCGTGACGTTTGTCATCGGCAGTGGCACTTGTGCGCTGGGCGTACGCTGGATTCTGCGGCCGCTGGAGCGGTTGACCGAGCGTGCGCGCCATGTGGCGGATAACCCGCTGAGCCAGGGCATTTATACCGGGCGGCGGGATGAGATCGGGCAGATCGAGTTCGCCCTGCAGATGCTCGAAGCGCAGGTCGGCGCGGTGGTGGGGCGCATCGGTGATGCGTCGCAGCAGTTGGCCGGGCATGCCGCGCAATTGGTCGATCATCTGCAGAGCAGCCACAGCAGTTCACTGGCGCAACAGGCGGAAACCGATCAGGTCGCGGCGGCGATTCATCAGATGGCCGCCAGTGTTGCGCAGGTCGCCAGCCATGCGCAGCAAGCCTCGGTGGCGGCGGACATGGCCGGCACGGAAACCCGTGAAGGGCATTTGCTGGTCGGTGAAAGCCGCAGCGCGGTGTTACGTCTGGCCGAAGAACTGGGGCGAGCGACCGAGGTGATTCATCAACTCGAAGGTCACAGCAGCGAAATTTCCGGCGTGCTGGAGGTGATCCGCAGTATCGCCGAGCAGACCAATCTGCTGGCGCTCAACGCGGCGATCGAAGCGGCGCGGGCGGGGGATGCCGGGCGCGGGTTTGCCGTGGTCGCCGATGAAGTGCGCGGGCTGGCGCAGCGCACGCAGCAATCGACCAATGAAATTCAACGGATGATCAGCACCCTGCAAAGCGGCGCGCGCGATGCGGTGCTGGTCATGCAGCAGAGCAGCGAGCATGTGGATAACAGCGTGGAACAGACACAACGGGCGGCGCGGGCGCTGGATGGCATCAGCGAGCGGGTCGAGCAGATTACCGAGATGAGCCTGCAGATCGCGGCGGCCGTCGAGCAGCAGAGTGCGGTGAGCGAGGACATCAATCGCAACATCGTCAGCATTCGCACCGCGTGTGAGGTGACGGTGGATGAAGGGCGCGAGAGTCAGCGCAATTCCGAGGATGTGGCGGGGCTGGCGGGGGATTTACGCTTGTTGGCGCGGGAGTTCTGGGGGCGGCGGCAGGTTCGGGATTGAGGTTGTCTGTGCCGGCCGCTTCGGGAGCAAGCCCCCTCCCACAGAGATCTGAGTTGTACACAAAATAGGTGACCAACCGATAACCCTGTGGGAGGGGGCTTGCTCCCGAAGAGGCCTGACCAGACGCTAAAGAGCCTGGATCAAGCTGCTCGCAAAGAGATGAACGCATAGGTCTGCGCCGGCTCGCTCACCACCTGCGCTCCGGCCGCCATTACTTGGCCGGCGATGTCATCGCCGGACACATGAAACAGCCATTCACTGTGCGCCTCGTTCTGTGGTTGGGTTTGCACTTGGTCGATCACGCTGGCAAACACCGCCATATTCGGCAAGTACGCGGTGAACCCGTCACCCTTGAGCGCCGTTGTGCGAATCCCGAGCATGGCGCAAATCGCATCCTTGATTCGAATGTCGTCGCGATCCGCCTGCCTTGAGCGCTGGATCAGCTCAATCAGTTCCTGATCCACCAGTTCACCGCCAACGATCAGTTGAGATCCCTGAACCCACGACTCTGGCGGGCAATCCTTGGCCGCCGGGTTGAGCGGGATGTGCGGATTGATTTCCGCCGGATAAATTCGGCACACCAGCGGCCGGCGTTCATAGATCCGGCACAGCTTGTCTTCGTCAAGATTCCGGCAGGGGCCGACGTTGTACGCGGCAAAGGTGATTGCCACATGCGCGTCGGTGGCGCCGCTGCGTACCACCACCGAACGGCGCTCGGCGTGCTCACGCTGTTGCGCCGGCAAGCCCAGACCATTGCCGAGAAACGCCTCAACCAGCACGATCACCTGACCGCCATCCGCCGCCCACATGCGGGCCTCGGCCAGGGTTAGCGGCACATGATGGTCGGTGCAGCATTTGCCGCAGCCTACGCAGGAAAATGTCGTATTCATCGGGCGATCATTCTTCAATCGGGGTGTGGAACGGCGACGTAAAGCCGCCATGCAGACCGGCATCGAAGCAAGTTATGCGCCATTCACTGAGCTTTGGCAGTCGGACGGATCGAGTCCCACTCGGTGACGAACGCGGTTTTCGACTGTTTGTTGTAGAGGCACAGCTCGGTGCCTTGCTGGCCTTTCATGTGTTTTTGCGGGTACTGACCTTGCAGCAACACGGCGGTGTAGCCGACGCGGTCATCGAATTGTGCGGGAGTGCCGACCGGTTTGACGTTTTTCAGGCCGCTGGCCTTGGTGCAACTGGCGAGTACGGTTTTGTCGTAGGCGGCCCAGGCGACAGGGCTGGAGGCTTGGGCCTGAGAGGCGAGGGCGGTGAGGCAGAGCAGGCTGAGGGTGAGGGTTTTCATGGTCAGGCATCCTGGGTCGTGAGTGGCCAGGATTGGAGTATGCCTGATGATGAAAAGTTGTCTGTCAGTCCGGCACCAGTTCCCGGCGGACTACATACATCCCGGCATTTTCATACAGCCGCTGCGCTCGCAGGTTGTCCTCCAGCACCTTCAGATCGACGAAGCCTTCGCGCCTTTGCTGAAACACCTTGAAGGCATGCAGCAACAGTGTCCGACCCAAACCTCGGCCTTGGGCGCACGGATGCACCACCAGATTCTTGATATAGGCACTGGTCCAGCACTGCGCCACACCGACGACACCGTCGGCATCGCAGGCGATGAAGCACAGTTGCGGATCGTATTCAGGATCGTGTTCAAACCGCTGCTGCCAGTCCTCCAGTGACGGCACTCGACCGCCACCTTCGCGGTAACCGAGTTGCATCAGCTCATGCACGGCGGGCGCCAGTTCCGGGTGGTAAGTGCTGACCTTGATTCCTGCTGGCCAGCAGACATCCGGGACGTCTGTTTTCAGATCCCGCCGCATCAAAAAGCAATATGCCTTACACAACACTCAGTGCCCGTTGGCCGCGACGTGCTTGGCCGCTTCGATCAGGCGCTGGGTCAGTTCCGGCGAGGAGAATTTGGTCAACACCGCATTGGCCCCAGCCAACCGTGCTTTCTCGCTGTTCATCGCGCTGTCGAGCGAGGTGTGCAGCAGCACATAAAGGTGGGAGAAGTCCGGCGTCTCGCGCAGGGTGCGGGTGAAGGCATAGCCGTCCATCTCGGACATTTCGATGTCGGAGACGATCAGGTTGATCTGTTGCGCGGTGCCTTGCAGGTCGAGCAGACAGTCGATCGCTTCCTTGGCGCTGCGCGCAGTGTGGCATTGCAGGCCAAGGTTGCGCAGGGTGTGCACTGATTGCTGCAGCGCTACCTGGCTGTCGTCGACCACCAGAATCCGCGCGTTGCCGAGGACTTCGGCATCTTCCATGGTCAGGTCGGTCGGGGCCATTTCGATCTGCGCCGGGGCGATGCTGTGGATGACTTTTTCGATGTCCAGCACTTGCACCAGTGTGCCGTCGACCGAGGTCACGCCGGTGATGTAGGCGCGCGAACCGCCGGAACCGAAGGGCGGCGGTTTGATGTCGGTGGTCAGGCAATGGACGATTTTGCTCACCGCCTGCACGTGCAGGCCTTGCTTCGAACGGCTGACGTCGGTGACGATCAGGCAGCCGCCGTTCGGGTCTTCCAGTGGGCGCTCGCCGATGGCGCGGCTCAGGTCGATGACCGACAGCGATGCGCCGCGCAGGGTAGCGATGCCTTTGACGTGGGGGTGCGACTCCGGCAGCTTGGTCAGCGGCGGGCAGGGAATGATTTCACTGACTTTCAGCAGGTTGATCGCCATCAGCTTGCCGCTGCGCAAGGTAAACAGCAGAAGCGAAAGTGAGTCTGCGCGGGCTTTGTTGGAAGACATAAAAACCTTCTGTGGAAAAAGGTGGTGGGCGAGGGTGCAAATCGCCAAAAACTATTGATGCCGGGTTATCGGCGTCAAAAGGTTGGGCTTTAGGTCCGTTGTCGGCCGGACAAAAATCCCTGTGGCGAGCCGCGTGGAGTGGTTATTTCATGCCCAACCGTTTGGCCATTCTGCCAAGGTTGGCTCTGTCCAGCCCCAACTCCCGAGCCGCACTCGCCCAGTTATCCTGATTACGCTCCAGTGCCGCACCGATCAAGCGCCGCTGATATTCCTCGGTAGCGGCGCGCAGATCCCCGCTGATCAGCGGTACAGAAGCCACCACCCCGGCAACCGGTTCAACCGGGTTATCCACAACCTCACGCGGCAAATCGAGATCGGCGGCACTCAAACTGAGGATCTTTGGCCGCACCTTGCAGTTGCCCAAGGCTTTCAGCGCACTGCGCCCGATCAGGTGCTCCAGTTCTCGCACGTTGCCCGGCCAGGTGTAGGCAAGCAAGGCTTCCTGGGCATCGTTGTTGAGGCGCAGGCTGTTGAGGCCCATGCGCGAGCGGTTCTGCTCGAGAAAGAAGCCGCTGAGCAACAACACATCGCGCCCGCGATCACGCAGCGCCGGAACCCGCAGCGGGTACACGCTCAGGCGATGATAGAAGTCGGCACGATAACGACCGCTGCGCACCTCTTCGGCCAGGTCGCGGTTGGTCGCGGCGATCAGGCGCACATCGACCTGATGTTCCTTGTCGGAACCCAGGCGCTGCAACTGGCCGCTTTGCAGAACCCGCAACAACTTGGCCTGCACGGTCAGCGACAACTCACCGACTTCGTCGAGAAACAGCGTGCCGCCATTGGCCAGTTCGAACTTGCCGCGGCGGTCGCTGGTGGCGCCAGTGAAGGCGCCGCGCACGTGACCGAACAATTCGCTTTCCACCAGAGTGTCCGGCAGGGCCGCGCAGTTGAGGCTGATGATTGGTTTGTCGGCGCGCTTGGAAGCGGCGTGGATCGCCTGGGCTACCAGTTCCTTGCCGACCCCGGTTTCGCCGGTGATCAGCACGGTCAAGTCGCTGCCGCCGACCAGGTTGATTTCTTCCACCAGCCGTTTATGCGCCTTGCTCTGGCCGATCATTTCGCGGTTCTGCTGGCCGCTGGCCTGGCGGTAGACCTCGGCGCGCTGGTGTTCGTCTTCAGCGCGAATCGCCAGACGTTCGATGCGTTCGGCGGCGTTGACTGTGGCTGAGGCGAGGCTGGCAAACGCCTGCAAGGCATCCAGTTCGATCGGTTCGAAGCGCTCCGGATCAAGGGCGTCGAGGGTGATCAGGCCCCAGAGTTTTTCATCGACGAACAACGGACAGCCGAGGCAATCGTGAACTTCGAGATGATCGTCGAGGCCGTCGATGAGTCCGTCGTACGGATCGGGCAAGTCGCTATCGGCGGCGAAACGTGTCGGCCCTTCGCCGGCTAGCAGCACTTCGAAGCGCGGGTGTTCGCTGACCTTGAAGCGTCGGCCGAGAGTGTCGGTGCTCAAACCGTCCACCGCCAGTGGCACCAGCGATTCGCCGTCAAGGCGCAGCAGCGCGGCGGCATCGCAGGGCAGCAGGGCGCGCATGGCTTCGAGCAGGCGTCGATAGCGCTCGCCTTCGGGCAGTTCGCGGGACAGGTCGGAGACCAGTGGGAGCAGGGCGGTGAGCAATGATTTGGCGGACATAGGCTTGTAGTCAAAGAGACACGTTGTAGTCGAAGCGACTATAGAGGTGCTTGTGTCGATCTGACTACATAATTTTCAAGCTATTGATTTGTATAAAAAAATAGTTGGCACGAATACTGGAATGGATAAGGCACTTTTAGAGAAAGCTCAGGAGTCACCCTTATGCTTAGCGTCCAGGATCGTGCCATCGTCAAATCCACTGTGCCTCTGCTGGAAAGCGGCGGTGAAGCGCTGATCACCCATTTCTACCGCATGATGCTCTCCGAGTACCCGGAAGTCCGCCCGCTGTTCAACCAGGCCCACCAGGCCAGCGGTGACCAGCCCCGTGCCCTGGCCAACGGCGTGTTGATGTACGCGCGGCACATCGATCAGCTCGATCAGCTAGGCGATCTGGTAGCGAAGATCATCAACAAGCACGTGGCCCTGCAGATCCTGCCGGAGCACTACCCGATCGTCGGCACCTGCCTGCTGCGCGCGATCTCCGAAGTGCTCGGCGAAGAAATCGCCACGCCGGAAGTGATGAGTGCCTGGGGCGCGGCTTACGGGCAACTGGCCGATATCCTGATCGGCGCCGAAACCGCCATTTATGACCAGAAGGAGCAAGCCGTCGGCGGCTGGCGCGGGGCGCGGGAATTCATCGTCACGGCCAAGGTCGAGGAGAGCGCGGAAATCATTTCGTTCTACTTCGAACCCGCGGACAAAGGCCCGATTCTGGCGGCCGAGCCGGGTCAGTACATCGGCATAAAATTGATCCTCGACGGCGAAGAAATCCGCCGCAACTACTCGCTGTCGGCGCTGGCGAACAAAGGTCAGTACCGCATCAGCGTCAAACGCGAACCGGGTGGCCGTGCCTCTAACCATTTGCACGATCAACTGCAAGTCGGCGCCAGCATTCAGCTGTTCCCGCCATCGGGCGAATTCACCCTGACTACCAGCGACAAACCGCTGGTGCTGATCAGCGGCGGCGTCGGCATCACCCCGACTCTGGCCATGCTGGAAGCGGCGCTGCAAACCGAGCGTCCGGTGTACTTCATCCACAGTGCGCGCAACGGCAGCGTGCACGCGTTCCGTGACTGGATCGACGGTCTGGCCGAGCGTCATCCGCAGCTCAAACGCTTCTATTGCTACGCCGAAGATGACGGCGTGAGCCCGGCAGCGGACAAGGTCGGGATGTTGAGTCAGGAATTACTCGGCGAATGGCTGCCGGCGCAGCGTGACGTCGATGCTTACTTCCTCGGGCCGAAAGGCTTCATGGGCGCGATCAAGCGACACCTGCAAGCGCTGGGTGTGCCGGAGAAGCAGAGCCGGTATGAGTTCTTCGGGCCGGCAGCAGCTTTGGAATAACACTCAAGACCGAGTCGTCTGCATCGCGGGCAAGCCCGGCCCCACAGAATTCATGCCGTCCACAAAAACCGTGAACGACGCTGACCCTGTGGTAGCCGGGCTTGCCCGCGATTGCGTCCCTACGGTCTCGATTCTTAAAAAGTGTTTAAAGGTTAATCGTTTCTTAACCGGTTTATCGTTTATTCCCCGATGCTGATGATAGGCGCTCGTTCGTTTACAAGATCAGGATCGCCCCCATGTCGCACATCGCTCTGTCCCGTCATTTCAGCCTTGCTGCTTTGGGCTTGTCGGCCGCCTTGCTGGCCAGCCCTTTCGCTTCTGCCGAATCTGCCCTGATCAAACCGCAGACGCTGATCGTCGATCAGAGTCTGCCCAAGGCACAACTAGAGGCGATGGAACTGGCGGCGCGGCGTTACGGCAGTTTCTGGGATTCAGGCGAGGAGGCGTTGGCCGCCGCTGCCTTGTCGCCGCAATTTGTCGACAAGACGCCACCCGAAGGCCGAGTGCAAGGGCCGACCGGGCCATTGCTGGCGTCGAAGTTCTTTCGCACAGCGGTTCCGGATTTGAGCTGTGACATCGAGCAAATGATCATCGCCGGTGATCGCGTAGTGGTGCATCTGCACTTTCGCGGGCATTTCACCGGCACGTTCAAGGCTCTCAAAGGGCAGGGCCAGCGTGTAGACTTCCGGGCAACCGATATCTATCAGATCGACAACGGTCGCATCGCGGCCAATTGGCATATCGAAGACAACATCAGCCTGATGGCGCAACTGCAAGCGCAGCCGCCGGCCAGCTGAACCATGGACATGAAAGGGAAACGCGATGAGCGAGGAAACGATTCGATTGGGACGTGAGCGGCGCTTTCTGGTGCTGCTGGGGATCATCTGCCTGGCGCTGATCGGTGGCGCGCTGTACATGCAAATCGTGCTCGGCGAAGCGCCATGCCCGCTGTGCATCCTGCAACGTTACGCCTTGCTGCTGATCGCCGTGTTCGCGTTCATCGGTGCGGCCATGCGCACTCGCCGCAGCATCACGGTATTTGAAGTGCTGGTGGTGATTTGCGCGATTGCTGGCGCCGGTGTCGCCGGGCATCACGTGTATACCCAGTTCTATCCGGCAGTGAGTTGCGGCATCGATGTGTTGCAGCCGATTGTCGATGATCTGCCGCTGGCGAAGATCTTCCCGCTGGGCTTCCAGGTTGATGGCTTCTGCTCGACGCCGTACCCGCCGATCCTCGGTCTGTCGTTGGCGCAATGGGCGCTGGTGGCATTCGTGCTGGTGGTGATTCTGGTGCCGCTGCTGACCTCGCGTAACCGAAAAGCACTGCGCTGAGTCAACTCTTCGGCATTCTTGCCGATACAGAAAGCGCCCCGATTTGCGTATCAGCCAATCGGGGCGTTTTGCATTTCATGGCGTTTGTGAAAACACCGTGACGAATGGCAAGGAAGGCTGCGGCAAGTGTGCGACATGTTGTCACACGCGCAGTGTCGCAGTGGCTTTCAGGGGCGCCGATTGGGGCGTTGTTACAAAAAAGGATTGGTCTGTTTCAGCGTTTTGCTGCTTTTGCACGCGAGTGCCAGATCAGGCAGTTTTAACACGCTCTGGCAATTGGCCAGAAGCCTTGGAATATCGGGCTTTGCGCTGATCCGGCATTCGGAAAAAGCCTTCGGAGCTGTCTGAACTGAGGCGGATACACCTACATTTTTTGGTGTTTTTGTTGAGAATCGATTTCGATAACATGCGGAACTTTTGCAAAAACGGTGATGGATTGTTGCCCGAACGGATAAAAATTATTTCGGGATAAGACATGGTGTATAGGGCGCTACCTATCTACAATCGCCCGCACTGAATTCCCGGCACTGTTCAGCCTTTATTAAGGAGGCGAGCAGGAAGTCGGGTGTCGAGCAGGCCGAAAGGCTTTCAAGACACCCAGGTGTCGGTGCCTTCCAACTTTCCGCACCAAATGGAATTGGTCTGTAACAAGGCCTTTGACCACGAATTCGAATAAGAACTCACCGCTGTCCCAGGATTTGTCGAGCGTCTGACGCGCGACGGGCGGCCCTTATTCAATCCAAAGAAAATGCCAACCCTTGGCAGGGTGAAGTGTTGGCGATCAAAACCCAACTGCATTGCGCAAGCTGCTTTAGAGGTCGTGAGATGAGTAAAAACAGGTACCCCAGATTACTAGGCCTAGTGCCGCTGCTCGGCACGTTGTTGCTGGGAGGCTGCAACATGACCTTGCTCAATCCAACGGGCCAGGTCGGCCTGGAACAGCGCAACCTGATCATCACCGCGACCCTGCTGATGCTGTTGGTCGTTGTGCCGGTTATCGTCATGACCTTCCTGTTCGCCTGGAAGTACCGCGCGTCGAACAAGAACGCCGTCTACACCCCGAAATGGTCGCACTCGACCAAAATCGAAGTGGCTGTGTGGACTATCCCGGTCCTGATCATCATTGCCCTGGGTTACATCACCTACATCTCCACCCACGAACTGGACCCGTATCGTCCAATCGAATCCGACGTCAAGCCTGTGACCATCGAAGTGGTCGCGCTGGACTGGAAGTGGCTGTTCATCTACCCGGAACAAGGCATTGCCACGGTCAACAAGATCGTGTTCCCGGCGCACACGCCAATCAACTTCAAGATCACCTCTGACGCTGTGATGAACTCGTTCTTCATCCCGGGTCTGGGCGGCCAGATCTACGCGATGGCGGGCATGCAGACCAAGCTGCACCTGATCGCTGACCGCAACGCTGAAATGGACGGTATCTCCGCCAACTACAGCGGCGCAGGTTTCACCGGCATGAAGTTCAAAGCTATCTCTACGACTCAGGAAGATTTCGACGCCTGGGTGAGTGAAGTCAAGAAGTCACCTAAACAGCTTGATCAAGCTGAATACGCAGCCCTTGCCAAGCCAAGCCAGAACAACCCAGTCGAGCTCTACTCCTCGGTCACGCCGAACCAGTTCCAGATCATCGTCGACAAGTACGAAGGTATGAAGCCGGGCAAGCCGCTGAAGCACGAGAAGAAAGAGAAAGAAGTGGCGGCCACGGAAATTGACTCGAGTTCGCATTCAGCTGCCGGGGCAGAGGAGTAAACGATGTTTGGTAAATTAAGTTGGGAAGCAGTCCCATTCCACGAGCCGATCGTGATGGTGACCATCGCCATGATCGCCCTCGGTGGTCTGGCGCTGTTCGCTGCAATCACCTACTTCAAGAAGTGGACTTACTTGTGGACCGAGTGGTTGACCTCGGTCGACCACAAGAAAATCGGCGTGATGTACATCATCGTCGCCATGGTCATGCTGCTGCGCGGCTTCGCCGACGCCATCATGATGCGTACCCAGCTGGCCATGGCCACCGAGGGTTCGCCTGGCTACCTGCCACCTGAACACTATGACCAGATCTTCACCGCTCACGGTGTGATCATGATCATCTTCATGGCGATGCCATTCTTCACCGGCCTGATGAACCTTGCAGTGCCGCTGCAGATCGGCGCGCGTGACGTTGCCTTCCCGTTCCTGAACTCCCTGAGCTTCTGGCTGCTGGTATCCGGCGTTGTGCTGATCAACCTGTCCCTGGGCGTCGGCGAATTCGCCAAGACCGGTTGGGTTGCGTATCCACCGCTGTCGGGTCTGCAGTACAGCCCTGGCGTGGGCATGGACTACTACATCTGGGCGCTACAGCTATCCGGGTTAGGTACAACGTTAACGGGGGTTAACTTCCTCGCGACCGTGCTGAAAATGCGTACCCCAGGCATGAAACTGATGGACATGCCGATCTTCACCTGGACCTGCACCTGGGCAAACGTTCTGATCGTGGCTTCGTTCCCGATCCTGACCGCTACCCTGGCACTGCTGACCCTTGACCGTTACATGGATTTCCACATTTTCACCAATGAACTTGGTGGCAATCCAATGATGTACGTCAACCTGTTCTGGGCGTGGGGCCACCCTGAGGTTTACATCCTGATCCTGCCGGCATTCGGCATCTTCTCGGAAGTGATCTCGGCCTTCACCGGCAAGAAACTGTTCGGTCACCACTCGATGATCTACGCTTCGGGCGCGATCTCGGTACTGGGCTTCATGGTTTGGCTGCACCACTTCTTCACCATGGGTTCGGGTGCCAGCGTCAACGCCTTCTTCGGTCTGGCGACGATGCTGATTTCCATCCCGACGGGTGTGAAGCTATTCAACTGGCTGTTCACCATCTACCAGGGCCGTCTGCGCTTCACCAGCCAGGTTCTGTGGACTCTGGGCTTCATGGTGACCTTCGCCATCGGCGGCATGACCGGCGTACTGCTGGCCATCCCGGGTGCTGACTTCGTTCTGCACAACAGCCTGTTCGTGATCGCGCACTTCCACAACGTGATCATCGGCGGCGCGGTATTCGGTTACATCGCAGGTTTCGCGTTCTACTTCCCGAAAGCGTTCGGCTTCAAGCTGCACGAAGGCTGGGGTAAAGCAGCGTTCTGGTTCTGGATCTCGGGCTTCTTCGTCGCGTTCATGCCGCTCTATGCACTGGGCTTCATGGGCATGACCCGTCGTCTGAACGCCACCACCAACCCTGAGTGGGTACCGTACCTGTACGTTGCCATGTTCGGTGCGGTGATGATCGCTGTGGGTATCGCCTGCCAGCTGATCCAGCTGTACGTGTCGGTACGTGACCGCAACAAGCCAGAGAACGTTTGCGATCACGGTGACCCGTGGAATGCACACACCCTGGAATGGTCGACCTCGTCGCCACCTCCGTTCTACAACTTCGCTGTGCTGCCTAAGGCTGACTGCATCGACCCGTTCACCGAAGCCAAGGAAAACGGTACTGCGTACCAGCGTCCGGCGAAGTACGAGCCGATCCACATGCCGAACAACACCGCCACTGGCGTAGTGATGGGCGCACTGTTGACCGTCTTCGGTTTCGCGATGATCTGGCACATCTGGTGGTTGGCGATCGCCAGCCTGGCCGGCACTGTCATCTACTTCGTGATCCACGCTGCACGTGACGACCAGGGCTACATGGTTCCGGTTGAAACGATCGAGCGCATCGAAGCCGAGCAGCACAAGCGTCTGGTAGCGGCCGGGAAGATCCCTGCTTCCGCGACCCGTGTTGAAACCAAGTTGGAACAGGCTTAAACAATGTCGAACTTAGTGACCAATGCTGGACACGCCCATGGCCACGACCATGGGCACGATGACCATCACCACGACTCGGGCGAGATGACCGTATACGGTTTCTGGCTCTACCTGATGACCGACTGCATTCTGTTTGCGTCGATCTTCGCGGTGTACGCGGTACTGGTAAACAACGTTGCCGGTGGCCCGTCGGGCCACGACATCTTCGAACTGCCTTACGTGCTGGGCGAAACCGCTCTGCTGTTGTTCAGTTCGATCACCTACGGCTTCGCCATGCTGGCGTTGTACAAAGGTAAAAAGCAGCAGGTTCTGGGCTGGTTGTTCATGACCTTCCTGCTCGGCGCAGGCTTCATCGCCATGGAGATCAACGAGTTCCACCTGCTGATCTCCGAGGGCTTCGGTCCTAGCCGTTCGGGCTTCCTGTCCGCGTTCTTCACCCTGGTCGGTACCCACGGTCTGCACGTGTCCGCAGGTCTGATCTGGATGGGCATCATGATGTACCAGGTCAACAAGCACGGCCTGACGGCGACCAACAAGACCCGTCTGAGCTGCCTGAGCCTGTTCTGGCACTTCCTGGACGTGGTGTGGATCTGCGTATTCACCGTTGTTTACCTGATGGGGACCCTGTAATGGCTAATGCACACTCCCATGACAGCCATGATGCTGGCCACGGCAGCGCAAAGTCGTACGCCATCGGCTTCATCCTGTCGGTAATCCTGACCGTTATCCCGTTCGGCCTGGTGATGTACCCGACCTTGCCGAAGTCGACGACGCTGGCAATCGTTCTGTTGTTCGCCGTGATCCAGGTGATCGTTCACCTGTATTACTTCCTGCACCTGGACCGTTCCATCGCTCAGCGTAACAACGTGATTGCGTTTGTCTTCACGGCCATCGTGATCGTGCTGCTGGTTGGCCTGTCGCTGTGGATCATGTTCAGCATCCACACGTACATGATGGCGAAGTGAGGTAGACCCGATGTCGCTCAAGCACTTTATCCAAATCACCAAACCGGGGATCATTTTCGGTAACGTGCTTTCTGTGGCAGGCGGGTTCTTCCTGGCCTCGAAAGGGCATGTCGATCTGGCCGTGTTTCTGGCAGCCATGATCGGCACCTCCCTGGTCGTCGCCTCCGGTTGCGTGTTCAACAACTGCATCGACCGCGACATCGACCTGAAGATGGAACGCACCAAGAACCGGGTGCTGGTTCAGGGCTTGATCTCCCTGAAACTGGCCCTGGTCTATGCGACCATTCTGGGTGTTCTCGGCGTTGCATTGTTGTACAAGGTGGCCAACCCGTTGGCTGCTTTGTTCGCCGTAATCGGCTTCGTTATCTACGTCGGCTTCTACAGCCTGTACCTCAAGCGCAAGTCGGTTCACGGCACGCTGGTGGGCAGTCTGTCGGGCGCCATGCCGCCGGTGATCGGCTACGTGGCCGTGACCAACAGCTTCGACATGGCCGCGCTGACCCTGCTGGTGATGTTCAGCCTGTGGCAGATGCCGCATTCCTACGCCATCGCGATCTTCCGCTTCAACGATTACCTGGCCGCATCGATTCCGGTGTTGCCAGTGAAGCGCGGGATCCAAGTGGCCAAGAAGCACATCCTGCTCTACATCCTGGCGTTCCTCGTGGCGACCTTGATGCTGACCTTCAGCGGCTACGCCGGCATGAGCTACCTCGCCGTCGCTGCCGCCATGGGCATGTACTGGTTGTACATGGCCTGGACCGGCTACAAGGCGGTGGATGACACGGTCTGGGCACGCAAGCTGTTCGTGTTCTCGATCTTCACCATCACCGCGCTGAGCGTCATGATGTCTCTGGACTTCAAGGTGCCGGCCGAGCTGCTGCTGACGTACGCGCCGTAAGGTTTGAATGCTGCACAGAAACCCCGCCATTGAGAAATGTGCGGGGTTTTTTGTTGCCTCGGCTCAGGGCCGGTTTTCTTTTGAATACGAGGTCTGGCAACCAATGATTAGCGGGAATCGACAGGTTGCGGTCGCTGGGTAAAAGCCCTAGATTTGGATCCAGCCATGTCGATGACCAGCCGTATTTGCGATGTCCGGCGCTCATCCTTCATGAACCTTCTGCACTTCATGCATCGATCAAGAGGCTGGGCGAAATGACTGAGAGGATGACCTGCGACGAGCGCTTCATTGTCCTGGCAAAAGAGCTGAACTACGACATCAATGGCGAGAACACCGTGGGCGGTAATTATGCACCGCTGGTGCGTCACCGCGATGAGCTGTACATCAGTGGCATGGTGCCGCGCACCGAAGGGAAGATTCAGTACCCGGGCCGGGTTGGTCTGGAGTTGACCCTCAAGGATGCGCAAGCGGCGGCGAGTATCAGCGCCATGCGGTGCCTTGCTTTCATCGTTGATGCGGTGGGCTCGCTGGACAAAGTCAGGGCGCTGCTGCGGGTCACGGTCTACGTGAAATCGACCCCGGATTTCGTCGACCTTAGCGAAGTCGCCAACGGCGCTTCCGACGTTTTCAGCCACGTATTGGGTGATGCCGGTCGCCACACCCGGACAACGGTCGGCGTTTACCAATTGCCGAAAAATGCCGCCATTGAAGTGGACATGATCGCGGCATTGCACCCAGTCGCGTAATCCCGCGAACGCCGGACAACAAAAAGCCCCGCCTGAATTTCAGAGCGGGGCTTTTTCGTCAGCGTCGATGCCTTACTGAGCGGCGATGCTGTAACCCTCGAACGCGGTCTGCTGCTGCAGTGCGGTGATGATGTTCTTGCGATTTACCGCGTGTTCGGTACCGGAATTATCGAGGAAGGTTTCGCCGTCGAGTTCGGCTTCTTCGCCTTCACCAACGAAGCTGAAACCGAGGAATTCCAGCGCTTCACGGTCAACGTTCAGGCGCGAGCGCGGCGTGCGCAGGGGCAAGGTCACGCTGATGCCGTCCTTGCTGATGGTGAAGATTTCGACTTCTTTCTTCGCCCGTGCAGCTTTGCTCTTGCCGCCGCTCGGGTTGCTGATCGCCTGGTGGGTCTGGTTCAGGACCTTGAGCGCCAGGCCATAAACGATTTCCTGGAAAGCCGGATCGTCCTTGAAGCAGGACAGGATGCGGCCAATGGAAAACTTGCTGCTCAGGTCTTCAAGGGCGGCGATGTCGGCAGCCTCGGCATCCTTCAGGCGCTTGAGTTCGCCCATCAATTCGTAGGCCTTGTCGTCATCGAAGCTGTCGTGGGCCTGACGGATCGCCGCACGCAGTTCGCGGATCTGATCGCTTTCGCGGGTCGACTGGAACGCGTCCAGGACCATCTCGCTGATGATTTTGGCTTGTGGCAGGTGTTGTGAAAGATTGATGGAGTTTTCGTATTCCGCTTTGGACGATTCGGTAACTACGGATTCAGCGGTGTTGAAATCGGACATTGAAATTTCACTACTTTTTAACTTGAGTTGAGACGAGAAAGAACCAGGTCTTTTTCAGGCCGACTAATTTAGGGGAGCGAGGCGGCGTTGTCACGGAGCAACGGTCCGGTGGTCCCAACTATTTGCCCGGCGTGTTCAGGTTCATCGATCGCACCATCCATTGTTCGGCGGTTTGCTGATCAACCGGCAGGGAAAAGCAAAACGTCGCACCGCGACCGGCAACGTCCACCAGCTGAATCTCCCGGCCATGCAATTGCAGGATGCGGTGAACGATGCGCAGCCCCAGACCGCCATCACGTCGAGCGCCTCCAATATTGAACGGGCGCAGGAACAGACCTTCGCGCAACTGCGGAGCGATCCCCGGCCCGCTGTCACTCACGGTCACATCGACAAGCGTTCCGCGGCTGGCCAGATCGAGCGCAATTTCGCCCCCCTGCGGGGTATGCCGCAATGCGTTGTCCACCAGATTGGTCAACACTCGCTCGATCAGCCCGAGGTCGGCGAACACGCCAGGCAGATTGGGCACGAAGTGCGCCTTGAGTTCGACCTGTCGCGCTTCGGCACTGAGTTCGAATTTCTGGAAAATGTCCTGCACCAGATCAATCAGGGAAAAGCGCTCCAGCACTGGTTGTACAAAACCGTGCTCCAGGCGCACCAGTTCCAGCAGCGATTGCGCCAGCCCGCCGACCTTGCGGCTCTGATCCAGGGCAATGCCCAGATAGCGCCGACGCTCATCGGCTGACAACGTCGCGTCCTTCAGCGAGAGGGTTTCCAGATAGCCGTGCAGCGACGCCAGCGGTGTGCGCAGGTCATGGGAGATGTTCGCCACCAGCTCGCGGCGTTCCTGATCCTGCCGGGTCAATGAGCGCCACTGTTCACCGAGCCGGGTCTGCATCTGCTGAAAGGCTGCATCGAGCACGGCAATTTCATCCTGGTCGGCGCGTTTATCCACAGGCACCGGTGCAGCCGGCAGCGGCTGAGGGGCGCCGTCGATATCAAAATGGCTGACGGTTTCGGTCAGTCGCCGCAAGGGCCGGGTAATCAGATTGAAAGCAGTGAGACCGGCGATCAGGCAGAGCAATGCGACCACAGCGATCGACAACAATGCCGTGTTCAGTGCTGCGCTGGTGGCACCGCGTTCGGCGAACCGGTCGTGTTCTTCGCTGAGCAACACCACGTAGAGATAGCCGGCCGCTTTGCCATTGACCTGCAGCGGCGCGGCGCTGAAAACCTTGCGGCCATCAACACTGCGCGGGTCATCGCCGAGGATCGGCAACGGTTGATCGCTGAGCAATTGCCGGATCGGCGCAAGGTCGACTTTGTCTCGGCGCATGCGGCCCTGCGGAGCGGCATTACCGACAATCCGCCCCTCGGTGTCGAGCAGGTACACCTCGACACTCGGGTTGACCAGCATCAACTGGCTGAACAGTTCGCGCACGGCACCGGGCATCAGGCCATTGCTGTCCATCAGCACCGTGTCGTGGGCGATATGCTGCGCCAGATCCCGTGACAGGCCTTGCACCACTTCCAGCTCGTGCATCTGGCTGGAACGCACTTGCAGCCAGGCTGACGTGCCGCAGCACACCAGCAACAACACGGCAAATACCAGTGACAGGCGCTGCGTCAGGGTCAGTTTCATGGCTGCTCGGTACCGAATTTATAACCGCGACCCCACACAGTGAGGATACGCGTGGGCTGGGCCGGATCCTTTTCGATCTTCGCCCGCAGGCGATTGATGTGCGTGTTGACCGTGTGCTCATACCCTTCGTGGCTGTAGCCCCAGACAGCATTGAGCAGATCCATGCGCGAGAACACCTTGCCCGGTTGCCGCGCGAAGAAATACAGCAAGTCGAACTCTCGCGGCGTGAGATCCAGTCGCTGGCCATCGAGGGAGACGTCGCGTGTGATCGGATCGATGGTCAAACCTTCCAGGCTGAGACTGCCGGCGTCCATCTTCAGATTGCGCGCCATGGCATCGACGCGACGCAGCAGGGCTTTGACCCGGGCCACCAGTTCCAGCATGGAAAACGGCTTGGCGAGGTAGTCATCGGCGCCCAGTTCCAGACCCAGAATGCGGTGCAATTCGCTGGATCGCGCACTGGTGATGATGATCGGTGTGTAGCGGGCCATGGCCCGGGCGCAGCGGCAGATTTCCAGACCGTCGACCCCCGGCAGCATGAGGTCGAGAATCAAGGCATCCCAATGACCTTGCTGCAGCAGGCGCATGCCTTCGTCGCCGTCGGCGCTGTGGGTCACCTCGAATTGTTCGTCCCGCAGATGCAGGCAAATGAGGTCGGCGATGTGCAGGTCGTCCTCGACCACGAGAACGCGTTTGGTCTGTTCCATGAAGCTCAATCCTTCGGCGCGATAAGCGCATTGTGCGGGTTTTCCTCCGGGCGAGTTATCACGAATTCGTTAACTTCCCGTGAGGATTTGGCGATCAAACCAAGCCTAGGCTGTGTTCCAGAAAGGGCATCTGGAATTTCGGGAGACGGCCATGTTTTCACGGCGACAGATTCTGTTAGCGGGCGGCGGGCTAGGGTTTACAGCCCTGGTGGCAGGTGTATTGCCAAAATTGTCGACCAGCACCGCGCTGGTCAGCCAGGCCTATGCCGACGAGGTATTCGAAGTGACGCACAGCGACAGCGAATGGCACTCGATGCTGAGCGACGAGCAGTATCAGATATTGCGCGAAGAGGGCACAGAAAGGGCTTACAGCAGTGCGCTGAACAATGAGCACCGAACGGGCACATTTGCCTGTGCCGGCTGCGATCTGGCGCTGTTTTCCTCCGCCACAAAATTCGACAGCCGCACCGGTTGGCCGAGTTTCTGGGCACCACTGGAGCGTGCGGTGGCTACCCGTCACGACCGCTCCTTCGGCATGGTTCGCGAAGAGGTTCACTGTCGACGCTGCGGCGGTCATCTGGGGCATGTCTTCGACGACGGTCCCAAACCCACCGGCCTGCGTTACTGCATGAACGGTCTGGCCATGACCTTCAAAGCCGTGGCGGCATAAGCCATGACTCGTTTGCGCTCCTCACTTTCAACAGGACGGATTTATGTGGCTCTTGGTTCTCGCTTATCTCGGTGGAGTGCTGACGATTGTCAGTCCCTGCATCCTGCCGGTTCTGCCTTTTGTCTTCGCTCGCACCGGGCAGCCGTTTATCAAGAGTGGCTTGCCGCTGCTGGCGGGGATGGCGGTCACCTTCGCGCTCGTCGCCTCGTTGGCGGCGGTGGGCGGCGGTTGGGTGGTGCAAGTCAATCAGTACGGGCGCTGGCTCGCGTTGCTGTTCGTTGCACTGTTCGGGCTGACATTGCTGCTGCCGCAAGTGGCCGAGCGTCTGACCCGGCCGCTGGTATCGGCGGGCAGTCGCCTGTCGCAAGCCGCCGGTCAGGACAATCGCCCGCGTCCCGGCGCTTCGTTTCTGATCGGCGTCGCTACGGGCCTGCTCTGGGCTCCGTGCGCCGGACCGATTCTCGGATTGATTCTCACCGGTGCTGCCCTGCAAGGCGCAAGCATCGCCACCACGCTGTTGTTGCTCGCTTACGCGGCGGGCGCGGCCACGTCGCTGGCCGCGGCGCTGCTGCTGGGCGGTAAGGTCTTCGCGCTGATGAAACGCTCGATCGGCACCGGTGAATGGATTCGTCGTGGCCTGGGGGCGGCGATGTTGGCGGGTGTCGCGGCAATCGCTCTGGGTCTTGATACCGGGATTCTGGCGCGGGTTTCGACCGCGTCCACCGGCGGCCTCGAACAGGCGCTGGTCGGCAGGCTTTCGGGCCAATCCACCCATTCGAACGGCGCGATGATGGCGCAGACTCCTGCTGACGACGGCGCGGCGAATGGCAGCATGATGGCGGCGGGTGGTGCGATGAAAATGGCCGCGAAGGCACCGGCCACCTTGCCGGTCGAAGGTCAGTTGCCAGCGCTGGACGGTGCTGTGCAATGGCTCAATTCGCCACCGCTGGATGCTCAGGCATTGAAAGGCAAAGTGGTGCTGGTGGATTTCTGGACTTACTCCTGCATCAACTGCCTGCGCACCTTGCCTTACGTCAAAGCCTGGGCCGAGAAGTATCGCGATCAGGGGCTTGTAGTGATTGGTGTACACGCGCCGGAGTTCGCCTTTGAACGTGATGTCGGCAATGTCACCAAAGCCATGAAGGAACTGGGCATCAACTACCCGGTGGCCATCGATAACGACTACAAGATCTGGCGCGCTTTCAACAATGAATACTGGCCGGCGCATTACTTCGCCGACGCGCAGGGACGCATTCGTTACCACCATTTTGGCGAAGGGGACTACGCAGAGTCGGAGCGGATCATCCAACAGTTGTTGCGCGAGGCTGGTTCGAAAACGGTCGCGGACGGCTTGATCAATGCAGACGCAAAAGGTGTGCAACTGGCGCCGGACATGAATGAAGTGCAATCGCCGGAAACCTATGTCGGCTATCAGCGCGCGGAACATTTCGTACCCGATCTCAGCCTGGTCCCGGACAAAGTTTCGGCTTATGTCCCACCGGCCAATCTGACCCTGAATGACTGGAGCCTCGGCGGCCAGTGGAACGTCGGCGCCGAACACGCCACCGCCAGCGCTCCGTCCAGCTCCATCGCTTACCGCTTCCACGCCCGCGACCTGCATCTGGTTCTGGGGCCGGGAGTCGATGGCAAACCGGTTCGCTTCAAAATCTCCATTGATGGACAGGCACCGGGCGATGCCCATGGCGTCGATGTCGCGCCGGACGGCACGGGCCGCGTGACCGAACAACGGCTGTATCAATTGGTTCGGCAAACCGGTGGTGTGAAGGACAGAACCTTCAGCATCGAGTTTCTTGACCCGGGCGTGTCGGCCTACGCCTTTACCTTCGGCTGATCGGGAGTGACTGAGATGAAAAGTAGAAGTACATGGCGTCGGGTGTTGTTGGCAGTTGCCGTGGCCGGTGTGGTGGGCCAGGTCTCGGCCTTTTCATTGGGGGGTGAAGAGGCAGTCATCATTCCACCGCCTACCCTCGACGAAACCACGCAAGCGCACAGCGAAACGGCGGTGTTTGCCGGGGGCTGTTTCTGGGGTGTGCAGGGCGTTTTTCAACACGTCAAAGGCGTGCAGAAAGCTGTCTCCGGGTATGCCGGTGGAGCGGCCAACACCGCCGAATACGAGCGCGTCAGCGAAGGCGATACCGGCCACGCGGAATCGGTGCAAGTCACCTTCGATCCGACGCAAGTCAGTTACGGCAGTCTGTTGCAAATTTACTTCTCGGTAGCCCACAACCCCACCGAACTCAATCGACAGGGGCCTGACAGCGGCACGCAATATCGTTCAGCGCTTTTCCCCGTCAACGCCGATCAGCAGAAAATTGCGCAGGCCTACATCACTCAACTTGACGCGGCCCACGCATTCAACAAACCGATCGTCACGAAACTGGAAACCTACAACGGCTTCTATCCGGCGGAGGACTATCACCAGGACTTCCTGACCGAACACCCGAGCTACCCGTACATTGTGATCAACGACATGCCCAAGGTGGCAAATTTGAAGCAGGTGTTTGCGCAGCGTTATCTAGAGAAACCGGTGTTGGTGAAGAGTGGTTCCTGATGTCTCAGGATCTACCCCACGTCTGCATCGCAAATTCGACGAAGCGGCGCAGCTTCGGCAGGCGATAGCGATCCGGGGCGTACAGCAGATGCAAAGGGCGACTGGGCGGTTGAAAGTCAGGAATGACTCTTACCAGTTTGCCCTCGCGCAGATCCTGCTCCACCAGTGCATCGGGCAGCATCACGATGCCCATGCCGGTGCGAGCAGCCTGATGCAAACCGGCAGAGCTGTTGATGAGCATGGGGCCGCTTACATCGACCAGAATCTCGCCGTCAGGGCCGCTCAGACGCCAGCGTTTTTCCACCGATTGCCAGTCATCGCCAGCAGGATAGGCGAACGACAGGCAGTCGTGCTGCTGCAATTCTTCAGGGGTCAGCGGCATACCTCGTCGAGCGACGTATTGCGCAGAAGCGCACACGGTCAGGGTATAGTCGATCAAGGGGCGGGCGATCAGGTTCGACTGTTCGAAGTGGCCCAGCCGGAAGGCTACGTCGAGGCCACTTTCCAGCAGATCCGGGCGGCGATTGGTGAGCACCACATCCATTTTGACCTGTGGGTATTGCAGGGAAAACTCACTGAGTGCAGGAGCAAGACGCTCAACGCCAAAGGTCAGCGGCGCAGTAATTCGCAGCAGGCCACGGGGTTCATCGAGCGCCTGTTCCGCCAGACGCTCGGAGTCCGCCACGAGTCCCAATACATCCAGGCACCGCTGGTAATAAACGCTGCCGAACTCGGTGAGCCGCTGACGCCGGGTGGTGCGTTGCAGCAGTTGCACGCCGAGCCTCTGCTCCAGAGCGCGCAGATGATTACCGACCATCGTCGTCGACATGTCGCACTGCAACGCAGCTGCCGTCATGCTCCCGGCCTCGACAACTTTGACGTAAACGCTCATCGACTGGAACAGATCCATTATCAAGCTCTGCTTTTAAATGATTGAAGTTTTCGCGAGTTTATCCAGTTCTGGTGGCTAACCATACTGCAAACACACCGACCTTCACTGGAGTTTGAAGTCATGACCGCCGCCCTGATGAATACCTACCAACCACTGGCCTTGAGTTTCATCAAGGGCCTGGGCACTCGCCTGTGGGATCAGGCCGGTCGCGAGTATCTGGACGCGGTTGCCGGGGTCGCGGTGACCAATGTCGGCCACTCGCATCCGCGGATTGTTTCGGCGATCAGCGAGCAGGCGGGATTGCTTCTGCATACCTCCAACCTGTACAGCATCGACTGGCAACAACAGTTGGCAAAGCGGCTGACGGCGTTATCGGGTATGGAGCGGGCGTTCTTTAACAACTCCGGGGCCGAGGCCAATGAAACGGCACTGAAGCTCGCGCGTTTGTATGGCTGGCGCAAGGGCATCGAACGGCCGCTGGTGGTGGTGATGGCCAACGCGTTTCATGGCCGCACACTCGGCACGCTATCGGCCAGTGACGGCCCGGCAGTTCGGCTGGGCTTCAACGAACTGCCGGGAGACTTTGTCAAAGTGCCGTTCGGTGATCTTGCGGCGCTGGAGCAAGTGCAGCGCAAGCACGGTGAGCGGATCGTGGCGATTCTGGTCGAACCGATTCAAGGCGAAAGCGGCGTTCAATTGGCCCCGCCCGACTATTTCAAAGCCTTGCGTGAACTGTGCAATCGGCACGCCTGGTTGCTGATGCTCGACGAAATCCAGACTGGCATCGGTCGCACTGGCCAGTGGTTTGCGTTTCAGCATGAAGGCATCGTTCCCGACGTCATGACTCTGGCCAAAGGCCTCGGCAATGGTGTGCCCATCGGCGCTTGTCTGGCGCGGGGCAGGGCGGCGGATCTCTTCACCCCGGGCAGTCATGGCAGCACGTTCGGCGGCAACCCGCTGGCCTGCCGGGTGGGTTGCACGGTGCTCGATATCATCGAAGAGCAGAGCTTGCTGGACAATGCACGGGTCCAAGGTGAGCGCCTGCAGAGCCGCTTGCGGGCGGAACTGGCGGACAACCCCAATGTGTTGGCGATTCGGGGACAGGGTTTGATGATCGGCATCGAATTGAAACAGCCGATCCGCGATCTGACGCTGATCGCCGCACGCGATCACGGGTTGCTGATCAACGTCACGCGTGGCAAGACCATACGGCTGCTGCCACCACTGACGATTGATGAGCGGGAGGTGGAGATGATTGTGAGAGGTGTTGGACGGATTGTCTCCGTGAATTAATGGGTATCCGACAACCCTGTGGGAGCGAGCTTGCTCGCGAAAGCGTCGTGACAGTCGGCATTAATGTTCAATGTTCGACCGCATTCGCGAGCAGGCTCTCTCCCGCACGAGAAGTGCTCAGTCCGGATAATCCGCCAGATCCGGCGCCAGCATTCGCGTCTTCACCGCCCCGTTCGAATTGTGCTGAATAATCTCCCGTGGTTGTCCCTGCTCGTTGAAAAACACTTGGCCGATGCCTGCCGAATTCCACAGGCGTTCCCCTGCTTCGGCGTGTTCGGGTGTGTATGGCACGATTCGCATGCGGCGGCGTTTGGTGAACCAGTTCAGCGGTGAGCGCGGCGAGTAGAGCCAGCGGTTGAGGCGGTCGAACCATTCCAGCAGGGTTTTCGGAAACTCGTTCTTGATCCCGCTGCTGGTGATCTGCCAGATCCGTGGGCCGGCCTTGCGGTGTCGGATAAGCACTTCGTAGACGAAGGAATAATGCACATCACCGGACAGCACCACGTAGTTCCCCGGTGTCCTTGAGTGTCGGAAAATGTTCAGGATCACCTGCGCGGCACCGCGATGGGCCATCCAGTTTTCTGCATCGACCAGCAACGGATAACCGCACCAGCTGAAGACTTTCTGTACGGTTTCAATCAGCTTCACGCCGAAGATCGGCGCGGGGGAAACGATGATTGCCGACGGGTGATCGAGTAATTCCTGTTGCAGTTCGCTCAAGGCTTCCCAGTCGAGTAATCCCGAAGGCTGTTTGAGCGCGACCTCGCTGCGCCAGCGGCGGGTGCGCGTGTCGATGACCACCAGTGCCGGGCTGCTTGGCAAGACGTAATGCCAGTGTTGAAAACGCAACAGGTCATCGATCAGGTCGTCTTGCAGAGGACTGTCGAGGTAACGGTCATCGGCGCTGGCGCTCAAGCGTCGGGTTTTCTCCAGCACATCCTTGAACACATCCGGGTTGTTGCCCCAGCCCTGGCACAGCATGTAGGCGAGCAACGCGTTGCCGATGATGCGCTTGGAGAACGGATGACCGTAGGCCGTTTCCTCCCATTGTGCGGACAGATTCCAGTCATCGGTGATGTCGTGATCGTCAAAAATCATCAGGCTCGGCAAGTGCGCCAACGCTCGGGAAACCTGCCCGAGGCCTGCCTTGAAACCGCCAATCCGACTCTGTTCCAGGGCGTAGCGCTTTAGGCGTACGGGCGTGAGCGTCGGGGCTGTTGGCTCGATCAGCGTCCACGCGACGGGAGACCACACCAGCAGATACATCGCCATGACTTCGGCGAAAGTCACCAAATGATTGTCGGCGCTGCTGCTGGTAAAAATCGGCTTACGCGCGCCGCCGAAAAATCGCTCACGCAATGTCTCGTTGCTCTCCAGCGCCGGTAACAAATCCGCACGGTGGTAATAACTGGCCGGGTGTTCGTAGAGTCTGGCGCTGTCGCTGACCACGGCGCCTTCGAGGTATTCGTCGAACAGACCGAGACGCTCGATCACGGCGTGAATCGCTCGTAGCATCGGGCCTGCAACATCGTCGGCGTAAATCTGATCGCCGCTCATCATCAGCAGGGCCGGGCGCTGTTGCGGCTCGGTTTCGGCCGCCAGCAGTTGATCGACGCACAGCAAGCCGTCCGCCGCAGCATGATGCGGTTTACGACAGGAACCATGGAGCAACTGATCGATACGCGAGCGCACGACGAAGTTCGGGCACTTGGCATCGCTGTACAGCAGATGCGGCGCCCAGTTGGCGATGCAGTGTTGGCCGTCGATCAGCAAGTCGTAATCGATCCGTGTATCGCAAGGCAGGATGCCGTCAAGGTTGACGTCAATGAGGTGAACGAACGCACAAGTGCCCACAGCAATGACCGTGCATTTCCCCGCATCCAGTGGAATGTCTCCTACACCTTGCAGGCGCAAGGTCAGCGACAGCTCGCGAGTACCGACCAGCCACAGCACCACGCGCTTCTGCTCCAGCCGTCGCAGCAGCGGGCCGGCCAGAACGGGAGGCAGCGAGGTCAGGTCATCAGGTGTTGGAGACATCAGGGGAAAAGCTCAAGGCGCACAGGTCGGCGATGATAGCGCAGCCGGCGCCTCGAACCCTTAAACGTGGCTTAAGAGTCGGCCTTTTGCAGCTTCAGCGCCAACAAACGCCATTGCGCAGGCGTCGCGTCGACTCTCGGTTGCTCTTGCACGGAGCAGTCAAAACGGTAAGTGACATCGTCGCCGTTCATGTTGCGCGCGGTGACGCTGTTGCTGAAGGTGTAAACCTGATCCTTGAAACGGTGGCTGACCAGCGCCTGGCTGTCAGCAAAACGCGCCGAAGCGGGGAAGCGCAAGGTGCTGGTCACAAACGGGCTGCACATAACATACGCGATCATCGATTTATCGGCTGTTGAGTCGCCGCGCAATTTCTTGTTCAGCGCTGCCAGGGCCATGCGACCCTCATAGTCGCTTTGATCCAGCACGGTCTGTAAGCCGATTGATTTCGGCGCCCGGCCGGCGTAGTTCGGCAACAATGCGGAATCCGCTGGAGACGGTTTATCGTCTGGCTCGATAGCGGCAAACACGGGAGCGTCATTCAGCGCTGCGGGGTTTGCAACCGACTCGGCTTCCGGCAACAACGAAGTAGGTTCAGCTTCACGGGTCACGACATTTTCTGACTGCGCGGATTCATATCCATGCGGCGACGGAAACACTGAAAAAGTGATCGACAACACCACCAGCGCAACAATAAAACCGCCCGCCGCACCCACCATGTTGCTGTAAAAAAGATTCCAGCTACCGCGGTTTTTCACCACCCAGCGCCACATGAAACCCCAGGCTGCGACAAATGCCAGAAAACGCAGAAACTCCATTTTATCCTTTCCTTAAACCTTCAAAAGCCTGAAAACATCGCTCGCGAAAATGCAGCGTTGTCGATGGACGGCAAGATATCAAAATAGAAGCGCCGCGCCATCGCCATTCGCCAAAGTGCCTCGATGGTCAGGCGCTGCAATCGACAATCGCTTCAGTAAATCATCGCCAGTAACACCAGCGCAGTCGCGCCGCCGGCGAACCCACACAATGCTCCCAGAAGCTGACGTGCGACCGGATGTTGTGGCTCGCCACGATTAGCCACCCACATCCAGATGCCTGCCAATACGCCGCCGCTGGTCATCAAAACCTGCAGGCTGCGAGCAAGGTTTGGCGTCGCCATCGTCGTCCCGAACAGACCGTCGTAAACCAGGGTGAAGACCATGCCCACCACCAGGCCACTGCCAAGGCCAGCGAGGTTGGCGAGAAACAGATTCCATTCGCCACGCTGTTTCACGACCCAATACCACGTTCCAGCGATGACGAGCAGGCACCACAAAGCATCCATTGAATTCTTTCCTTTTTGCGCGATTGCGGAAGCGGCGTAGTGAACGCCTCCAGCGAAAGTGGACGGCAAGATAGCAAAATAGTAGCGTCGCGCCACTGCCCCAACTCTGTAACGGACTACACATGTCAGCAGTTGCTAAAACCTCGCGCCTGTTCTGTGCGCTCACCCTAGGCGTTGTCATGGCCCCGGCATTCGCCGAGTGGAAAGAACATCCGGAAAACAGCTGGAAGTACTACGCCGGCAATTGCCAGAAGGCGCAGGAGAAAATGGCCGATGTGCAAAGCGGTCGCACCACGGCCTACGACGTGATGTTTGCGCTGGAAAGCAACCTGCGAACCATGAGTGAACACCGCGCTAATCTGGCGCCACAGCACCTCGACTCCGGGGAGTTCGCTCAATGCGAAAGCGTGGCTGCCCAAGCCGAGTCAACCATCGCCCAAGGCAAGGCCGAGTTCGCCGCCCAGATGCAGCGTGGCGTGGAGGAGGGCCGGATCGCCCATCAGAATTCCCCCGAATACCAGCGCGCCCGCTCCCTCGGCTTCAGCGACGTCGGCGATATTTCCTTCCTGAGACTGCACGAAGACACCGACGGCGAAGCACGCTTGAAAACCATGTTGATAACCGTCGACGAAGTCTGCGGCCAGCACTTCCGCGCCACTCAATACGTGAAGCCGTATGTCATCTACACCGTCAGGCCTTCGGATGGCGGGTGCGGTGAGGTGAAGCGAGTAGCTGTGATTGGTGGCAGGTCAGTGGAGAAGGGCGATTACATTGATGAGAAGGGTGAGTTTCAGTATCTGGGCTGGAAGAAGCTTGTGGGGGCGGATGGTTTTCCGACCGACATCCGGGTGCTGAAGGCTCGGCGCTGAGTGGCCGGGCGCGACGTGAAGCAGATCAAAGAATGTCTTTTAAATAACCCTTGAGCGCGAGGAGTGGCTGAGCCAGTTGCTCCAGCGATTGGGCCCGACCGAATTCGGCAGACAACTTGTGCAACTCACGTCCCAGCGGTTTCTCGACACCGCCTAGCGCATTCATCGCCAACCTCAGACATTCATTCATTTTGAACTGAATGGTCTCGACATCTCCGCGCCGTACCAGCAACTCGAACACGTCTTTCTGATAGTCGCCCATGACCATGTCGTCCCGTAAAATCGGGCTCAGGCCTTCTTCCTCATAGGCGAGTTTGAGGGAGAAAAGGGCGACTGTTTCCAGTGACGTTTCCATGGTGCGGACCTTTGCAAGATCTCGCCGGACAAGCCAGCGGCACTTTCCGGCAGGCGAAAAAAAAGGCCTTGCTAAGCAAGACCTTTCTTGATTTTGGTGCCCCGAGGGAGACTCGAACTCCCACTCCTTTCGAAAACGGATTTTGAATCCGCCGCGTCTACCAATTCCGCCATCAGGGCTCAATGGCGGCGAAGTATAGAGAGGTCATTACCGTTGGTCAATCACGTTTCATGGTCAATTTTCGATATTTCCGCTAGACTTTCCGGCCCTGCTAGACGAACCCCATCATGCGCGTTGCTGACTTTACTTTCGAGCTTCCTGATTCGCTGATCGCCCGCCACCCTTTGGCCGAGCGTCGCGGTAGTCGCCTGTTGACCCTTGATGGTGTCAGCGGCGCCCTCGCACACCGTCAATTCACTGATTTGCTTGAGCATTTGCGCCCGGGCGATTTGATGGTGTTTAACAATACCCGGGTGATTCCGGCGCGGCTGTTTGGGCAGAAAGCCTCCGGCGGCAAGCTGGAAATCCTCATCGAACGGGTGCTCGATTCGCATCGCGTGCTGGCGCATGTGCGCTCCAGCAAGTCGCCGAAGCCGGGTTCGAAGATTCTCATCGACGGCGGTGGCGAAGCCGAGATGCTTGCCCGTCACGATGCGTTGTTCGAGCTGGGGTTCGATGAAGAAGTGCTGCCGCTGCTTGATCGCGTCGGGCACATGCCGTTGCCTCCTTATATAGACCGCCCTGATGAAGGCTCGGATCGCGAGCGCTATCAGACGGTGTACGCCCAGCGTCTGGGCGCGGTGGCGGCGCCGACGGCGGGGCTGCATTTCGATCAGCCGCTGATGGAGGCGATTGCCGCCAAAGGCGTCGAGACCGCGTTCGTTACGCTGCACGTGGGCGCAGGTACGTTTCAGCCGGTGCGCGTCGAAAAAATCGAAGATCACCACATGCACAGCGAATGGCTGGAGGTCGGCCAGGATGTGGTCGATGCAGTCGTTGCGTGTCGTGCGCGCGGTGGCCGCGTGATTGCTGTCGGCACCACCAGCGTGCGTTCACTGGAAAGTGCTGCGCGCGATGGCGTGCTCAAGCCGTTCAGTGGCGACACCGATATCTTTATCTTCCCGGGCCGGCCGTTCCATGTGGTCGATGCCCTGGTGACCAATTTCCATTTGCCCGAATCCACGCTGTTGATGCTGGTTTCGGCGTTCGCCGGTTATCCCGAAACCATGGCCGCCTACAAAGCCGCCGTAGACAACGGATACCGCTTTTTCAGCTACGGTGATGCAATGTTCATCACCCGTAACCCCGCACCGACTGCCCCTAAAGAAACAGGCCCAGAGGAAACAGAATGAGTCGCGAATGTCGAATGTCCTTTGAGCTTCTGGCCACTGATGGCAAGGCACGTCGTGGTCGCCTGACCTTCCCGCGTGGCAGCGTCGAGACCCCGGCGTTCATGCCGGTCGGTACTTATGGCACCGTCAAGGGCATGCTGCCGCGTGACATCGTCGCCACTGGCGCGGAGATCATTCTGGGCAACACGTTCCACTTGTGGTTGCGCCCGGGCACCGAGGTGATCAAGGAGCACGGCGACCTGCACGATTTCATGCAGTGGAAAGGCCCGATCCTGACCGACTCCGGCGGTTTCCAGGTGTTCAGCCTCGGCGCCATGCGCAAGATCAAGGAAGAGGGCGTGACCTTCGCCTCTCCGGTCGATGGCTCGAAAGTGTTCATGGGCCCGGAAGAGTCGATGCAGGTTCAGCGCGATCTGGGCTCCGACATCGTGATGATCTTCGACGAATGCACGCCGTACCCGGCTGACGAAGACGTCGCTCGGGTGTCGATGGAACTGTCGCTGCGCTGGGCTCAGCGTTCGAAAAACGCCCACGGTGACAACACCGCGGCGCTCTTCGGTATCGTTCAGGGCGGCATGCACCAGGATCTGCGCATGCGTTCGCTGGAAGGTCTCGACAAGATCGGCTTCGATGGCCTGGCCATCGGCGGTCTGTCGGTGGGCGAACCCAAGCATGAGATGATCAAAGTGCTGGATTATCTGCCGGGCATGATGCCGGCTGACAAACCTCGTTACCTTATGGGCGTTGGCAAACCGGAAGATCTGGTTGAGGGTGTGCGCCGCGGTGTGGACATGTTCGATTGCGTGATGCCAACCCGTAATGCCCGCAATGGGCATCTGTTCATTGATACCGGCGTGCTGAAGATCCGTAACGCGTTCCATCGCCATGATGATTCGCCACTGGATCCGACCTGCGATTGCTATACCTGCCAGAACTTCTCGCGCGCTTATCTGCATCACCTGGACAAGTGCGGCGAAATGCTTGGCAGCATGCTCAATACCATCCATAACTTGCGCCATTATCAGGTGCTCATGGCTGGTTTGCGCGAGGCTATTCAACAGGGTACATTGGCCGCCTTTGTCGATGCCTTCTACGCCAAACGCGGGCTCCCCGTTCCGCCTTTGGACTGAGTTTTCTGACCCCAAGATTCAACATTTGCAACTGGAGTGCTAAATGAGCTTTTTTATCTCTAACGCCATGGCTGACGCAGCTGCACCGGCTGCTGCAGGCCCAATGGGCGGCGGCTTCGAGTGGATTTTCCTGGTCGGCTTCCTGGTCATCTTCTACCTGATGATCTGGCGTCCACAGGCCAAGCGCGCCAAAGAGCAGAAGAACCTGCTGAGCAGCCTGCAGAAGGGCGACGAAGTGGTTACCACCGGCGGCATCGCCGGCAAGATCACCAAAGTGGCCGATGACTTCGTGGTTCTGGAAGTTTCCGACACCGTGGAAATGAAGTTCCAGAAAGGCGCCATCGCTGCCACGCTGCCAAAAGGCACGCTGAAAGCGATCTAAGAGCAACAACTTCTACTCAATCGACGGGGCGCGCAAGGCGCCCCGCGTCATAACGGGCGGCGTGATGCTGAACAAATATCCTCTGTGGAAATACATTCTGATCCTGGCGGTGCTGGCGATCGGTCTGATTTATTCCGCTCCCAATCTTTACCCCGATGACCCGGCCATTCAGATCAGCGGCGCCAGCACGGCTCTGCAGGTCAATCAGGCCGATCTGGATCGCGTAAGCACCGCGCTTCACGAGTCCGGGATCAACGTCAAGGCAGCTTCGCTGGCCGGAAACGGCAAAGGTGGTCTGATCCGTCTGACCAAGGCTGAAGATCAGCTGCCGGCCAAAGACGTTGTGCGCAAGGCATTGGGTGATGACTACGTCGTCGCGCTGAACCTGGCACAGACCACTCCGCAATGGCTGCGCAATCTGGGCGCGCACCCGATGAAGCTGGGTCTGGACTTGTCCGGTGGTGTGCACTTCCTCCTCGAAGTGGACATGGACAAAGCCCTCGACGCACGCCTGAAAGTTTACGAAGGCGACGTCAAGAGCCTGCTGCGCAAAGAGAAGCTGCGCTATCGCAGCCTGCCGCAACTGGGCGGTGCCATTCAGTTGGGCTTCAGCGACGCTGATTCCCGCGAACAGGCCCGTGCGCTGATCCGCAAAAACTTCAACGATTTCGACATTGTTCCGGCCGACCTCAACGGTCAGCCGGTGCTGCGTCTGGCGATGACCCCGGCCAAGCTGGCGGAAATCCGTGAATACTCCATCAAACAGAACTTGACCACGGTACGTAACCGCGTCAACGAGCTGGGTGTTGCCGAACCGATCGTCCAGCGTCAGGGCGCCAACCGCATCGTGGTTGAGCTGCCGGGCGTGCAGGACACTGCCGAAGCCAAGCGTATTCTCGGCAAGACGGCCAACCTTGAATTCCGCTTGGCTGCAGAGCCTGGTGCTTCCAAAGCCACTTCCGAAACTTTCGAGTTCCGCGAAGGCAAGCGTCCGCCTGCTCAGATCGAGCGTGGTCTGATCATCACTGGTGACCAGGTAACCGACGCCAAGGCCGGTTTCGATTCGCAGCACGGTACGCCAGAAGTGAACATCCGTCTGGATGGCCACGGTGGCGAGTTGATGAGCCGCGCAACCCGCTCCAACGTCGGTCGCAGCATGGCGGTGATCTTCATCGAACAGCGTCCGGTGACTACTTACGTCAAGCAAGTGGTTGATGGCGTCGAGAAAGATGTCGCCGTGCAGACGTTCAAGGAAGAGAAGAAGATCATCAGTCTGGCGACCATTCAGTCGCCGCTGGGTGCGCAATTCCGCATCACTGGCCTGAACGGTCAGGGTGAATCGTCCGAGCTGGCGCTGCTGCTGCGTGCCGGTGGTCTGGCCGCTCCGATGTACTTCGCTGAAGAGCGCACAATCGGCCCGAGCCTGGGTGCTGACAACATCACCAAAGGTATCGATGCATCGCTGTGGGGCATGTTGTTCGTGTCGCTGTTTATCATCGCCATCTACCGCTTCTTCGGCATCATCGCCACCGTCGCACTGGCGGTGAACATGGTGCTGCTGCTGGCGCTGATGTCGCTGCTGGGGGCAACGCTGACCCTGCCGGGTATCGCCGGTATCGTGCTGACCATGGGTATGGCGGTCGACGCCAACGTGCTGATCTTCTCGCGGATTCGTGAAGAGATCGCTGCCGGCATGACCGTGCAGCGTGCAATCAACGAAGGCTTCGGCCGGGCATTCACCGCGATTCTCGACGCCAACCTGACTACATTGCTGGTCGGCGGGATTCTCTTTGCCATGGGCACCGGCCCGGTCAAAGGTTTCGCAGTGACCATGTCCCTCGGGATCTTTACCTCGATGTTCACGGCCATCATGGTGACCCGCGCAATGGTCAACCTGATCTTTGGCGGACGTGACTTCAAGAAGTTGTGGATTTAAGGGGCTGCCATGTTACGTACAATCAACTTCATGGGCGTTCGCAACTTTGCGTTCGGCGTCACAGTGTTTCTTACGGTGCTGGCCATTTTCAGCGTCTTCCACAAGGGCATGAACTGGGGTCTGGACTTCACCGGCGGTACGCTCATCGAGCTGACCTACGAGCGTCCGGCTGACGTCACCAAGGTGCGTGAGCAACTGGTGACTTCGGGTTACCACGAAGCCATCGTGCAGAACTTCGGTGCAACCACCGATTTGCTGGTGCGTATGCCGGGTGAAGACCCGCAACTGGGCCATCAGGTTGCAGAAGCGCTGCAGAAGGTCGGCGGCGATAACCCGGCGACCGTCAAGCGCGTCGAGTTCGTCGGCCCGCAGGTCGGCGAAGAGCTGCGCGACCAGGGCGGCCTCGGCATGCTGCTGGCGCTCGGCGGCATCCTGATCTACCTGGCTTTCCGCTTTCAGTGGAAATTTGCGGTCGGCGCCATCGTTTCGCTGATCCACGACGTGATCGTGACCATCGGTATCCTGTCGTTCTTCCAGATCACCTTCGACCTGACGGTGCTGGCGGCGGTACTGGCGATCATCGGTTACTCGCTGAACGACACCATCGTGGTATTCGACCGCGTGCGTGAAAACTTCCGTGTGCTGCGCAAGGCTTCGTTGATCGAGAACATCAACATCTCGACCACGCAGACCCTGTTGCGCACCATGGCAACGTCGATCTCCACCTTGCTGGCGATTGCGGCGCTGTTGTTCTTCGGCGGCGATAACCTGTTCGGCTTCTCCATCGCCCTGTTCATCGGTGTATTGGCGGGTACCTACTCGTCGATCTACATCGCGAACGTGGTGCTGATCTGGCTGAACCTGAGCACTGAAGACCTGATTCCACCGGCCAACACCGAGAAGGAAGTCGACGACCGTCCATAACGGCCATCGTTTTCCCGGTTGTCAGTCGAAAAAGGCGCGAGTTGAACTCGCGCCTTTTTTTATGCTCCAAGGCTGGGAGAAGCGCGGGCGCGTCCCGCATGTGATGGTCAGGAGGTTCATGTGAACAAGTCGTTGCTGGTTGGTGCGGTATTGGGTGCTGTCGGTGTGACTGCCGGGGGTGCTGTTGCCACCTACAGCCTGGTTAAAAGCGGCCCTGAGTATGCGCAGGTTTTGGCCGTTGAACCGGTCAAGACACAGATCAAGACTCCACGTGAAGTGTGCAAGGACGTGGCAGTAACCCGGCAGAAACCGGTTCAGGATCAACACCAGATCCTCGGCACCGCCATTGGTGCGGTAGCGGGTGGTTTGTTGGGTAACCAGATTGGCGGCGGCACCGGCAAGAAAATTGCCACGGTGGCCGGTGCGGTCGGTGGTGGTTATGCCGGTAACAAGGTTCAGGAAGGCATGCAGAATCGCGATACCTACACCACGACTCAGACTCGCTGTAACACGGTGAATGACATCAGTGACAAGGTTGTAGGTTACGACGTGCGTTATTCGCTGGATGGCAAGGAAGGCAAGGTGCGGATGGATCGTGATCCGGGCAATCAGATTCCTGTCGACAAGGAAGGCAAGCTGATCCTGTCGCAGAATGCGCCGGGTCAGTAATCGGTTCTTGTTTTAAAAGAAGCACCCTTCGGGGTGCTTTTTTGTGTCTGCTGGTTGATAAGCGGGCATAAAAAAAGCACCCCGAAGGGTGCTTTTTCATTTCGCCAGAAGCTTAGCGCTTCAGCGAAGCCGGCAGGTGCGGCTGGATCGCCGTCAGGACTGCCTTGAAGCATTTGGTGTTGCCGGCAACGATGTGGCCTTTTTCAAGGAAGTCGTGACCGCCAGTGAAGTCGCTCACCAAGCCGCCAGCCTCTTGAATCAACAGCGCGCCTGCAGCCATGTCCCACTCTGACAGGCCCGACTCCCAGAACGCGTCGAAACGACCGGCGGCCACATAAGCCAGGTCCAGGCTTGCCGAGCCGGCGCGGCGGATGCCGGCGGTCTGGCCAACCAGGGCGCGGAACATGCCCAGGTAGTTATCGAGGTTGTCCATCTGGTCATCACGGAACGGGAAGCCAGTGCCCAGCAGAGCACCGTCGAGGCTGGTGCGACCGCTGACGCGCAGTCGACGACCGTTCAGTTGGGCGCCACGACCACGGCTGGCGGTGAATTCTTCCTGGCGAACCGGATCCAGAACAACTGCGTGCTCCAGGCGACCGCGGTATTTGCAGGCAATGCTGACAGCAAAGTGCGGAATGCCGCGCAGGAAGTTGGTGGTGCCGTCCAACGGATCGATGATCCACAGGTATTCTTCGCCTTCGATGCCGGTGCCAGCGTGCAGGCCAGTCTCTTCACCCTGGATCGAGTGATTCGGGTACGCCTTGCGCAGGGCATCGATGATTTTCTGTTCGGCGGCGCGATCAACCTCGGATACGTAATCCTTGGCGTCTTTTTCGTCGACCTTGATGGTATCCAGGCGCTCGATGGAGCGGAAGATCAGTTCACTGGCGCTGCGGGCGGCGCGCAGCGCGATATTCAGCATGGGCTGCATGGATGTGTCACCTAAGGTTGTTAAAGAAAGCCGCGCATTCTATCAGAACTTTTCTTCAGGTGAAGGACGCTGTTCGCTTTCATAGCTTAACGGTAGGCTGTTCTGTAAGATTTGCACCCCTTTCCTGTGTCCGAGAGCGCCTCCCTTGCTGCAGAACATTCGTGTCGTCCTGGTCAATACCAGTCACCCCGGCAACATCGGCGGGGCCGCGCGCGCCATGAAAAACATGGGTCTGTCGCGGCTGGTGCTGGTCGAGCCGCGCCTGTTTCCGCACCACGAAGCCGATGCACGTGCTTCCGGTGCCGGCGACATCCTTGAAAAGGCGCAAGTCGTCGCCACTTTGGAAGATGCCTTGGTCGGCTGCAATCTGGTGCTCGGTACCAGCGCCCGTGACCGGCGCATTCCGTGGCCGCTGCTGGATCCGCGTGAATGCGGCAGCAAAGTGGTCGAAGAGGCTGGGCAGGGCGCGGAAATCGCACTGGTATTTGGTCGTGAAGATTCCGGTCTGACCAATGACGAGCTGCAGCGATGTCACTTTCACGTGCACATTCCCTCCGATCCTGAGTTCAGTTCGCTGAATCTCGGGGCGGCGGTGCAGGTGCTGAGCTATGAGGTGCGCATGGCTTGGCTGGCGGCCCAAGGTCAGCCGACCAAGATCGAGAAAGAAGAAGTGGCTTCGGTGAAAAGTGCCGAGCTGGCGACCATGGATGAGCTGGAGCGATTCTATGAGCATCTGGAGCAGACGCTGGTCGCCATCGAATTCCTCGATCCGGAAAAGCCGCGACACTTGATGGCGCGCCTGCGCCGGTTGTACGGACGCAGCTCGGTCAGCCGGGCGGAAATGAATATTTTGCGTGGCATCCTCACGGAAACCCAGAAAGCGGCCCGTGGTGAGCTTCTTAAGCGGAAGGACTAAATGATGTTTGAGCGTTTGCGTGAAGATATCCAAAGCGTATTCCATCGAGATCCGGCGGCGCGTAACGCTTTTGAAGTCCTGACCTGCTACCCCGGCATGCACGCGATCTGGATTCATCGATTGGCGGGCATGCTGTGGCGCAATGAGCTGAAATGGCTGGCGCGGCTAGTGTCGAACTTCGGTCGCTGGTTGACCGGGATCGAGATCCATCCGGGCGCCAAAGTCGGGCGGCGCTTCTTCATCGATCACGGTATGGGCATCGTTATTGGTGAGACCGCCGAAATTGGCGATGACGTGACTATTTATCAAGGCGTGACCCTTGGTGGAACCAGCTGGAATAAAGGCAAGCGGCATCCGACCCTGGGTGATGGTGTTGTAGTCGGTGCAGGGGCCAAGGTGCTCGGCCCGTTCACTGTTGGTGCTGGTGCCAAGGTTGGCTCCAATGCGGTGGTGACCAAAGAGGTGCCGCCGGGTGCCACGGTGGTGGGGATTCCCGGGCGAATCATCGTCAAGTCCGACGAAGAGCAGGACGCCAAGCGCAAGGCCATGGCCGAGAAAATCGGCTTCGATGCCTATGGCGTCAGCGAAGACATGCCTGACCCGGTGGCGCGTGCCATCGGCCAGTTGCTCGATCACCTGCAGGCGGTGGACGGGCGTCTGGAGGGGATGTGCGGCGCACTGAAGGATCTGGGCAGCAATTACTGTGCGAAAGATCTGCCCGAGCTGCGCGAAGAAGACTTCGCCTGTGTGAAGGGCAAAGATGAATCCAAAGCCGGTTGATGCGCTGGCAAGGGTTGTTGCGGGGTTCGACAGCCCTTGTCATCGTGTTCAGGTGTAGCGACGGCAACGGGTGTGCCATTAAGCCGCAGACCCTGCTATCATTCGCGCGCTCTTTTGCGGGTAAACCCGACTAAAGCACTAGGTCTTATAGTTGACTTAAATGCTCGGGAATTGCATACTCCCGCCCATTCCGAACTCCGTGGTAACTGTCCATGCGACTGACTACAAAAGGCCGATACGCCGTGACCGCCATGCTTGACCTGGCGTTGCACGCGCAGCACGGGCCCGTGTCCCTGGCCGATATCTCCGAGCGCCAAGGCATCTCCCTGTCCTACCTCGAACAGCTTTTCGCCAAGCTGCGCCGCAGTAACCTGGTCTCCAGTGTTCGCGGTCCCGGTGGTGGCTACCAGCTGTCTCGCGACATGCAGGGCATCCAGGTGGCGCAAGTGATCGATGCGGTCAACGAATCGGTCGATGCGACCAAGTGCCAGGGCCAGGGCGATTGCCACTCCGGCGACACCTGCCTGACCCATCATCTGTGGTGCGACTTGAGCCTGCAGATTCACGAATTTCTAAGTGGTATCAGCTTGGCTGACCTTGTGACTCGCCGTGAGGTGCAAGAAGTAGCCCAGCGTCAGGACCAGCGCCGTTGCAACAGCAAGGCGCCACGCCTGGACAAGATTGAAGCGTCCGCCGTCGAATGACAGCCAGAGAGCTAGCGGCACGCCAGCCCTGATTTAGGAGATAGTCCATGAAATTGCCGATTTACCTTGATTACTCTGCGACCACCCCGGTTGATCCGCGTGTTGCGCAAAAAATGAGTGAATGCCTGCTGGTCGACGGAAACTTCGGTAACCCGGCTTCCCGTTCCCACGTGTTCGGCTGGAAAGCTGAAGAGTCCGTCGAAAACGCCCGTCGTCAGGTGGCCGATCTGGTCAATGCCGACCCGCGTGAGATCGTCTGGACCTCCGGTGCCACCGAGTCCGACAACCTGGCAATCAAGGGAGCGGCACATTTCTACGCCTCCAAGGGCAAGCACCTGATCACCACCAAGATTGAGCACAAGGCTGTCCTCGACACCATGCGCCAACTGGAGCGTGAAGGTTTCGAAGTGACCTATCTCGAGCCTCAGACCGACGGTCTGATCACTCCGGCCATGATTGAAGCTGCACTGCGCGATGACACCATCCTGGTCTCCGTGATGCATGTGAACAACGAAATCGGCACCGTCAACGACATCGCCGCCATCGGCGAGCTGCTTCGTTCCAAAGGCATCCTGTTCCACGTCGACGCCGCTCAGTCCACTGGCAAGGTCGATATCGACCTGCAGAAACTGAAAGTCGACATGATGTCGTTCTCCGCCCATAAAACCTATGGCCCTAAAGGCATCGGCGCGCTGTACGTCAGCCGCAAGCCGCGTGTGCGCATCGAAGCGACCATGCACGGCGGCGGTCACGAACGTGGCATGCGCTCCGGTACGCTGGCGACTCACCAGATTGTCGGCATGGGCGAAGCGTTCCGTGTGGCCAAGGAAGACATGGCTGCCGAAAACGTCCGCATCAAGGCGTTGAGCGACCGTTTCTACAAGCAGGTCGAACATCTGGAAGAGCTGTATGTCAACGGCAGCCTGACCGCCCGCGTTCCACACAACCTGAACCTGAGCTTCAACTACGTTGAAGGCGAGTCGCTGATCATGGCGCTCAAGGATCTGGCGGTGTCGTCCGGTTCGGCCTGCACCTCGGCATCGCTGGAGCCTTCGTACGTGCTGCGCGCCCTGGGCCGCAACGACGAACTGGCACACAGCTCGATCCGCTTTACCTTCGGCCGTTTCACCACCGAAGAAGAAATCGATTACGCCGCGCAGAAAGTCTGCGAGGCCGTTACCAAGCTGCGCGCTCTGTCGCCGCTGTGGGACATGTACAAAGACGGCGTCGATATCTCGAAGATCGAGTGGGCGGCACACTAAATATAGAAGCCGCCGGATACAGATCCTGTAGCGACGCGGCGGCTGACGCAGCGCAGTTGCAGGGTCTCAAGAGCGGCCCTGATGAGTGAGGATTGAGAATCATGGCTTACAGCGAAAAGGTCATCGACCACTACGAAAACCCGCGCAACGTCGGCAAGATGAACGCGGAAGATCCTGATGTTGGCACCGGCATGGTCGGCGCTCCGGCGTGCGGCGACGTGATGCGTCTGCAGATCAAGGTCAACGATCAGGGTGTTATCGAAGACGCCAAGTTCAAGACCTACGGCTGCGGTTCGGCGATCGCTTCCAGCTCCCTCGCCACCGAGTGGATGAAGGGCAAGACCCTGGACGAAGCGGAAACCATCAAGAACACCCAGTTGGCCGAAGAACTGGCCCTGCCGCCAGTGAAAATTCACTGCTCGGTACTCGCTGAAGACGCTATCAAGGCGGCTGTTCGCGATTACAAGCAGAAGAAAGGCTTGATCTAAGCATTAGGCGACGAGTAAGGAGTCAACGATGGCTATCAGCATGACAGAAGCGGCTGCTCGACACGTGCGGCGCTCCCTCGACGGGCGCGGCAAAGGTGAAGGGATTCGTCTGGGTGTTCGCACCACAGGCTGTTCCGGCCTTGCCTACGTGCTGGAGTTTGTCGACGAGGTGGTTGCAGAGGATCAGGTGTTCGAGAGTCACGGCGAAAAAGTGATCATCGACCCGAAGAGCCTGGCCTACCTGGACGGCACCGAGCTCGATTTCGTCAAGGAAGGGTTGAACGAAGGCTTCAAGTTCAACAATCCCAACGTTCGCGGTGAATGTGGCTGCGGCGAAAGCTTCAACATCTGAGGCTTGTCGTGGGTATTCCTTGTCATTTCGCTTTATTCGAGCTGCAACCGAGTTTCCGTCTGGATCTCGAGCAGTTGGCCACGCGCTATCGTGAGTTGGCGCGCGGTGTTCATCCTGATCGTTTCGCCGACGCTTCCGAGCGTGAGCAGCGCTCGGCACTCGAGCAGTCTGCGCGCCTTAACGACGCTTATCAGACGCTCAAGAGTCCAGCCCAGCGTGCACGTTACCTGCTGACCATCAGCGGGCATGAAGTGCCGATGGAGGTCACGGTTCATGACCCCGAGTTTCTTTTGCAGCAGATGCAGTGGCGCGAAGAACTCGAAGACCTCCAGGACAGCGCCGATCTCAACGGTGTCGCGGTGTTCAAGCGTCGCTTGAAGGTCGCTCAGGAAGAACTCAACGAAAGCTTCGCAGCCTGTTGGGATGATGCGGCGCAACGTGAACAGGCCGAACGCCTGATGCGGCGCATGCAGTTCCTCGACAAGCTCACCTACGAAGTGCGCCAGTTAGAAGAGCGCCTCGACGATTAACCCAGTGCCGCTCCGGTCGCACGCCTGATATACAGATAAGTCCTGATCACGATGGCCCTACTGCAGATCGCCGAACCCGGCCAAAGTCCTCAACCGCACCAGCGTCGTCTGGCTGTGGGGATCGACTTGGGCACTACCAATTCGCTGGTCGCTGCGTTGCGCAGTGGTCTTTCCGAGCCACTGGCTGACGCAAACGGGCAGGTCATCCTGCCGTCCGCTGTGCGTTATCACGCCGATCGCGTCGAAGTCGGCGAGTCGGCCAAGCTGGCCGCATCCTCCGATCCTTTGAATACCGTGCTGTCGGTCAAGCGCTTGATGGGTCGTGGTCTGTCCGACGTCAAGCAATTGGGCGAGCAATTGCCATACCGCTTTGTCGGTGGCGAATCGCACATGCCGTTCATCGACACAGTGCAGGGTCCGAAAAGCCCAGTCGAAGTCTCTGCCGATATTCTCAAGGTTCTGCGTCAGCGCGCTGAAGCGACCTTGGGTGGCGAATTAGTGGGCGCGGTGATTACCGTTCCGGCGTACTTCGACGATGCTCAACGTCAGGCCACCAAAGACGCGGCCAAACTGGCCGGTCTCAACGTGCTGCGTCTGCTCAACGAGCCGACCGCCGCGGCTGTGGCTTACGGTCTGGATCAGCATGCCGAGGGCCTGGTCGCGATTTACGACCTGGGTGGCGGTACGTTCGATATTTCCATTTTGCGTCTGACTGGCGGTGTGTTCGAGGTTCTGGCCACCGGCGGCGACAGCGCGCTGGGCGGCGATGACTTCGATCACGCGATTGCCGGCTGGATCATCGAGAGCGCTGGCCTGTCTGCCGATCTCGATCCGGGCGCTCAACGTAATCTGCTGCAAACCGCATGCGCGGCCAAAGAGGCCCTCACCGATTCGGCCAGTGTTGAAGTGGCCTACGGTGACTGGAAAGCACAGCTGACCCGCGAAGCCTTCGATGCGCTGATCGAGCCGATGGTTGCACGCAGCCTGAAAGCCTGCCGTCGCGCCGTTCGCGATTCTGGCGTAGAGCTGGAAGACGTGCATGCCGTGGTCATGGTTGGCGGTTCGACTCGCGTTCCGCGCGTTCGCGAAGCTGTTGCCGAAGCCTTCGGTCGTCAGCCTTTGACTGAAATCGATCCGGATCAAGTGGTGGCCATCGGTGCCGCGATCCAGGCCGATACGCTGGCTGGCAACAAGCGCGATGGCGGCGAACTGCTGCTGCTCGACGTGATCCCGCTGTCCCTGGGGCTGGAAACCATGGGCGGTCTGATGGAGAAGGTGATCCCGCGCAACACCACCATCCCCGTCGCTCGCGCGCAAGACTTCACCACTTATAAAGACGGCCAGTCGGCCATGGCAATCCACGTGCTGCAAGGTGAGCGCGAGCTGATCAGCGACTGCCGCTCGCTGGCACGCTTCGAGTTGCGCGGTATTCCAGCAATGGTTGCCGGTGCGGCGAAGATTCGCGTGACCTTCCAGGTCGATGCCGACGGTCTGCTCAGCGTTTCTGCCCGTGAACTGGGTTCGGGCGTCGAGGCGAGCATTCAGGTCAAACCGTCCTACGGTCTGACCGACGGCGAAATCGCCAAAATGCTCAAGGATTCGTTCCAGCACGCCAATGACGACAAGGTCGCCCGCGTTCTGCGTGAGCAGCAAGTCGATGCTCAGCGCCTGATAGAAGCGGTGCAGGGGGCTCTGGAGGCTGATGGCGAGCGTTTGCTCGACGCCGAAGAGCGCATGGTCATCGATCTGCAAGTGCAGGAACTCACCGAACTGATGAAAGGCACTGATGGCTATGCCATCGAGCAGCAGACCAAGCGTCTGTCGCAAGTGACCGATGCTTTTGCTGCCCGCCGCATGGATCAGACGGTGAAAGCCGCTCTGTCGGGGCGCAATCTGAATGAAATCGAGGATATCTGATGCCGCAGGTCATTTTTCTGCCCCACGAGAAGTTTTGCCCTGAAGGCATGGTGGTCGAGGCTGCGCCCGGCACATCGATTCTCGAACTGGCCCACGAACACCACATCGAAATGGAAAGCGCCTGCGGCGGCGTCTGCGCCTGCACCACTTGTCACTGCATCATCCGTGAGGGTTTTGACTCGATGGAAGAGGCTGACGAGCTGGAAGAAGATTTCCTCGATCGTGCCTGGGGTCTGGAAGCGCAATCACGCCTGGCATGTCAGGCTATCGTTGGTGAAGAAGATATCACCGTCGAAATTCCGAAATATTCGCTTAACCATGCGGCCGAAGCGCCGCACTGACTGGTAAGACTGTCATGAGCTACGGTTGGAATGATGTTCAACGCATTGCAGAAGAATTGGCTGAAGCCAAGCCGGATGTTGATCCGCTTTCTGTCAATTTCGTCGACCTGCAGCGATGGATCATGGAACTGCCTGACTTCGACAACACCTCTGGCCGTGTCGGCGAGAAGGTGTTGGAAGCGGTTCAGGCTCTCTGGATCGAAGAAGTAGACTGATCGTCCTCGCAGGTTAGGCAATACCCAAGAACCCGCGTATAATTCGCGGGTTTAATTTTTCGCAAATTACCGTTTCTGGAGTTACACCATGGCTGTTCAACGCACTTTCTCCATCATCAAGCCTGACGCCGTTGCAAAAGGCGCAGCCGGCGAAATCGTTACCCGTTTCGAAAAAGCTGGCCTGAAAGTTGTTGCTTCGAAAATGAAGCAGCTGTCCAAAGCTGAAGCTGAAGGCTTCTACGCTGAGCACAAAGAGCGCGGTTTCTTCGGTGATCTGGTTGCTTTCATGATCTCCGGTCCAGTTGTTGTTCAGGTTTTGGAAGGCGAAAACGCTATCGCTCGCAACCGTGAGCTGATGGGCGCTACCAACCCTAAAGAAGCTGCTGCCGGCACCATCCGTGCTGACTTTGCTGAGTCGATCGACGCCAACGCCGTACACGGTTCGGACTCCGAAGCCGCTGCTGCTCGCGAAATCTCGTACTTCTTCGCAGCTACTGAAGTAACCACTCGCTAAGCATTGCTTAAAGAGTGAAGGTGAATCCATGACTACATCGACTGTTAAAACAAACCTGCTGGGTCTGACCCAGCCGGAAATGGAAAAATTCTTCGACTCAATCGGGGAGAAGCGTTTCCGTGCCGGTCAGGTAATGAAATGGATTCACCACTTTGGCGTCGATGATTTCGACGCCATGACGAACGTCAGCAAGGCCTTGCGCGAAAAGCTCAAGGCCGTTGCTGAGGTCCGTGGTCCCGAAGTGGTCAGCGAGGACATCTCCAGCGACGGCACCCGTAAGTGGGTGGTGCGCGTGGCGTCCGGCAGCTGTGTCGAGACCGTTTACATTCCCCAGGGCAAACGCGGCACTCTGTGCGTTTCGTCCCAGGCAGGCTGTGCCCTGGACTGCAGTTTCTGCTCCACCGGCAAGCAAGGCTTCAACAGCAACCTCACCGCCGCCGAAGTCATCGGCCAGGTGTGGATTGCCAACAAATCTTTCGGCAGCGTCCCGGCGACCATCGACCGCGCCATCACCAACGTGGTGATGATGGGTATGGGCGAGCCGTTGCTGAACTTCGACAACGTGGTCGCCGCCATGCATCTGATGATGGATGACCTCGGCTACGGGATCTCCAAGCGCCGCGTGACCCTGTCCACGTCGGGTGTGGTGCCGATGATCGATGAGCTGGCCAAGCACATCGATGTGTCCCTGGCGTTGTCCCTGCACGCACCGAATGACGCATTGCGTAACCAATTGGTGCCGATCAACAAGAAATATCCGCTTAAGATGCTGCTCGAGTCGTGCCAGCGCTACATGTCCGCCCTTGGCGAAAAACGTGTGCTGACCATCGAGTACACCTTGCTCAAGGACGTCAACGACAAGCTTGAGCACGCCGTGGAAATGATCGAACTGCTGAAAAACATCCCGTGCAAGATCAACCTGATCCCGTTCAACCCGTTCCCGCACTCCGGGTACGAGCGTCCGAGCAACAACGCGATCCGTCGTTTCCAGGATCAGTTGCATCAGGCCGGTTTCAACGTCACTGTGCGCACCACCCGGGGTGAAGACATCGACGCCGCGTGTGGTCAATTGGTAGGGCAGGTGCTGGATCGCACCCGTCGCAGCGAACGTTACATCGCCGTGCGTGAATTGAACGCCGACAGCGATCTGGCACAGAACGCCGCGAACACTAACTAAGAGAGGATCTCTATGTCCCTGCGCTTTGCGCTGCTGTTGCTGTTGGCCAGCCTGTGTGCTGGTTGTGTCCTGTCGGGTGACTACAACCCGATGAAGACCAGCAAGGGCCGCGATGAAGCGCGGGCTGCCTACGTGCAGCTGGGGCTGGGGTACTTGCAGCAGGGCATGACCGAGCGGGCCAAGGTGCCGCTGAAGAAAGCGCTGGAGCTCGACAGCTCTGACCCCGACGCCAATGCCGCCCTCGGTCTGGTGTTTCAGGCCGAAATGGAGCCGAAACTGGCTGACGAGCACTTTCGCAAAGCCTTGTCCTCCCGTCCCGCCGATGCGCGCATCCTCAACAACTACGGCAGTTTTCTCTACGAAGAACAGCGTTACAAGGAAGCCTACGAGCGTTTTGAACAGGCCGCCGCCGATACCCTGTATCCTGAGCGTTCGCGTGTATTCGAAAACCTCGGCATGACCGCTTCGAAGCTCGGTGAGCGTGATTTGGCGCAGCAGCAACTGGAAAAGGCGCTGCGTTTGAACCGCCAACAACCGCGCGCATTGCTGGAAATGGCTGAGTTGTCTTTCGAAGACAGGCATTATGTGCCCGCGCGTGACTATTACGTCCGTTTCAGCCTGCTTACCGAACAAAATGCACGTAGTCTATTGCTCGGCGTTCGGCTGGCAAAAGTGTTTGAAGATCGCGACAAGGCCGCCAGTTACGGCCTGCAATTAAAACGACTCTATCCCGGTACGCCGGAATATCAGCAATACCTGTCGGAGCAATGATGAAAGCGGCGCATCCCGAAGTTGTAGCAGCGAATCGCGTTAACCCCGGTGAGACCCTGCGCCAGGCCCGCGAAAGCAATGGCTGGTCGCTGGCCGAAGTGGCCCTCAAGCTCAACCTCACCGTGACTTCCCTGAGCAATCTTGAAGCCGGCGCTTTCGACAAGCTGCCGGGGCATACATTCGCTCGCGGTTACATTCGCGCCTATGCCAAGTTGCTCGGCATGGACCAGACCGTTCTGGTTCAGCAATTCGACCAGTCCACCGGCACCGATTCCCAGGGCAGCAACGTCCATGCGCTGGGTCGTATCGAAGAACCAGTGCGGGTTTCCCATACCATTTTGCGGATCGTCAGCCTGCTGTTGCTGATCGCGGTCATCGGCGGCGGTTTCGTCTGGTGGCAGGATCAGACCTCGCTGCGCACCAAGGATTTGACCAGCCTGGCGCCTGAGCACGTCGAAGTCGAAGGCGCTGACGGCACCACGCAGATTCACCCGATCGACGAACCGGAAGACCAGGCTGTCGCAGAAAACCAGGCTGAAGGTTCGACTTCGCTGGCACTGCCGCAATCGGATACCACGGCAGAGTCGACTGGCCCTGAAGCCGCCGCTCCGGCCACCGAGACGGCTCCTGCTGCTCCGGTCGCAACCCCAGCCGCTCCGGCTCACACCCCGGCCCCGGTCGTTGCTACTCCGGCCACCCCGGCACCTGCGGTTCCGGCTACACCGGCACCCACCATCACAGCGCCAGTCGCGCCGACGGTTCCTGCTGTTGCAGCAACCGCTCCGGTGGCGGGTCAAGGTCAGGTATCGGTGCAGTTCGTCGCCGATTGCTGGACGCAAGTCACCGACGGCAGCGGTAAAGTGCTGTTCAGTGGTCTGAAGCGTAAGGGCGACAGCCTTTCAGTGGCCGGCAAGCCACCATTTGCCGTACGTCTGGGTTATGCCCGTGGCGCGCAGGTCAGCTACAACGGCCAGCCGGTCGATGTTGCTCCGTTCACCAGTGGCGAGACTGCTCGCCTGAAGTTGGGTCAATAAGTCATGCACGGCGAATCTCCAATCAAACGTCGCGTTTCGCGCAAGATCTGGGTCGGTAACGTTCCGGTGGGCGGCGATGCGCCCATTGCTGTTCAGAGCATGACCAACAGTGACACCAATGACGTCGCTGCGACCGTTGCGCAAATCAATCGTCTGGAAGCCGCCGGCGTCGACATCGTCCGCGTATCGGTGCCGGACATGGACGCCGCCGAGGCATTCGGCAGGATCAAACAACTGGTCAAGGTGCCGCTGGTTGCCGACATTCACTTCGACTACAAGATCGCTCTGCGCGTGGCCGAACTGGGTGTGGACTGCCTGCGTATCAATCCGGGCAACATCGGTCGCGAAGACCGGGTGCGTGCCGTGGTCGATGCTGCCCGTGATCGCGGGATTCCGATCCGCATCGGCGTCAATGCCGGTTCCCTGGAAAAAGACCTGCAAAAGAAATACGGCGAGCCGACTCCGGCGGCGTTGGTCGAGTCCGCTCTGCGCCACGTCGAACACCTCGAACGCCTGAATTTCCAGGACTTCAAGGTCAGCGTGAAGGCTTCCGACGTGTTCATGGCCGTCGAAGCCTATCGTTTGCTGGCCAAAGAAATCGTCCAGCCGCTGCACCTGGGCATCACTGAAGCCGGTGGATTGCGTTCGGGCACGGTGAAATCCGCCGTGGGCCTAGGTATGCTGCTCGCCGAGGGGATTGGCGATACTATCCGCATTTCGCTGGCGGCCGATCCGGTCGAGGAAGTGAAGGTCGGTTACGACATCCTCAAGTCATTGCATTTGCGTTCCCGTGGCATCAACTTCATCGCCTGCCCGAGCTGCTCGAGGCAGAACTTCGATGTGGTCAAAACCATGAACGAGCTGGAAGGGCGTCTTGAAGACCTGCTGGTGCCGCTGGATGTCGCGGTGATCGGTTGCGTGGTCAACGGCCCCGGCGAAGCCAAGGAAGCCCATATCGGCTTGACCGGCGGCACGCCAAACCTGATTTACATCGACGGCAAGCCGTCGCAGAAACTGACGAATGACAATCTGGTGGACGAGCTGGAAAAGCTGATCCGCGAGAAGGCGGCCGAGAAGGTCGAAGCTGACGCAGCGGTTATCGCACGCGGCTGAGCCTGAACCAGAGCCGAACGAATTTAAGGATTTAAAGTGAGCAAGTCTCTACAAGCCATCCGTGGCATGAACGACATCCTGCCCGAACAGACCCCGCTGTGGCGTTATTTCGAAGGCACCGTTGCGCGCTTGCTGGATAACTACGGTTACAAGCAAATCCGCATGCCGATCGTCGAGTTCACCGAGCTGTTCAAGCGCTCCATCGGTGAAGTGACCGACATCGTCGAAAAAGAGATGTACACCTTCGAAGACCGCAACGGTGACTCCCTGACCCTGCGTCCGGAAGGCACTGCCGCGTGCGTGCGCGCTGTGCTCGAACACGGCATCACCGGCGGTGGTCAGGTGCAAAAGCTTTGGTACATCGGCCCGATGTTCCGCCACGAGCGTCCGCAGAAAGGCCGTTATCGTCAGTTCCACCAGATTGGTCTGGAGGTGTTCAACCTCGACGGTCCGGACATTGACGCCGAGTTGATCATCATGACCTGGCGCCTGTGGGGCGAGCTGGGCATCCGTGATGCGGTCAAACTCGAGCTCAACAGCCTCGGCACCAGCGAGTCCCGTGGACGTTATCGTGAAGCGCTGGTCGAGTACCTCTCGGCGCACCACGACAAACTCGACGAAGACAGCCAGCGTCGCCTGAAATCCAACCCGCTGCGCGTGCTCGACACTAAAAATGCCGACACTCAGGCTGTGCTGGTCGACGCGCCGAAAATGGCCGACTACCTGGACGACGAATCCCGTGCACACTTCGAAGGCTTGAAGGCGCGTCTGGACGCCGTGGGCATTCCTTACGTGCTCAACCCGAAGCTGGTTCGCGGCCTCGATTACTACAGCAAAACCGTTTTCGAATGGGTCACCGACAAGCTCGGCGCCCAAGGCACTGTCTGCGCGGGCGGCCGTTATGACGGTCTGGTCGAGCAGATGGGCGGCAAGCCAACCACTGGCGTCGGTTTCGCCATGGGTATCGAGCGCCTGGTGCTGATGCTCGAAACCCTTGAGCAGATCCCGGAAGAAATCTCCCGTCAGGTTGATGTCTACCTCTGCGCCTTCGGTGAAGAAGCCGAGCTGGCCGGTCTGGCCCTGGCTGAACGTGTTCGCGATCAACTTCCAAACCTGCGTCTGCAAGTGAATGCCGGCGCCGGCAGTTTCAAAAGCCAGTTCAAGAAAGCCGACAAGAGCGGTGCGCTGTACGCACTGATCCTGGGTGACGACGAGATGGCCCAGCAAGTGGTAGGTTTCAAACCCCTGCGTGGCCAGGGCGAACAACAAAGCATTGCCTGGGATGCGCTTGCCGCTCACCTGGCCACCTGCGTCGTGCAGGGTTGAAGCTGTCTAAACAGCCGATTTAGCGATTAAGGAGTATTGGGGTGTCGAGTACCGAAGACGAACAGTTGGCGGATTTGAAGGACTGGTGGACACGCAACGGCAAACCTCTGGTCACTGGCGGCCTGTTGGCGCTGGTCATCGTGTTCGGCTGGCAGGCTTTTCACAAGTATCAGAGCAACCAGTCGCAAGGCGCCTCGGTGCTCTATCAGCAATTGCTGGAAACCACGCTGACCCCGGACGGCAAGCCTGACGCTGCCCGTGTTGCGGATCTGGCCGGCAAGCTCAACAGCGAATTCGGCGGTACTGCCTACGCGCAGTACGGCAGCCTGTTCGTGGCCAAGGTTGCGGTCGACAGCGGCAAGCTGGACGACGCGGCGACCGAGCTCAAAGCCATCGTCGACAAACCGGCCAACCCGGCGCTGGGCGAAATCGCCCGTCAGCGTCTGGCGCAGGTGCTGGGCGCGCAGAACAAGGCCGAAGACGCCCTGAAGCTGCTCGACGGCGACGCCGACAAAGCGTTCCTGGCCACTCGTGAAGAACTCAAGGGCGACCTGCTGGTACAGCTGGGCCGTTCTGACGACGCGAACAAGGCGTATCAAAAAGCCAAGGCAGCACTGTCGGATGAAGCGGCGGTCGGTGGCCTTCAAATCAAGCTGGACGACCTGGCCAAAGGGGATGCGTGACGTGATCCGTTGGAAGCATGCAGCATTGCTGGCTCTGGCCATTCTGGCCGCGGGTTGCAGCAGCAACAGCAAAAAAGAATTACCACCGGCCGAACTGACCGACTTCAAAGAAGAAGTGGTTCTGCACAAACAGTGGAGTCGCTCAATCGGTGATGGTCAGGGTGAAACCTACAACATGCTGGTGCCGGCGATCGACGGCGACACCATCTACGCCGCCGATGTGACCGGCGTGGTCATGGGGCTCGACCGCAGCAATGGCGACGTTAAGTGGAAAAAAGACCTTGAACTGCCAGTTTCCGGCGCCGTAGGCGTGGGTTACGGCCTGGTCATGATCGGTACGTTGCGCGGCGAAGTTGTCGCCCTCGACGCCATCAACGGTGAAGAGAAGTGGCGTGCTCGCGTGAACAGCGAAGTGCTCGCGCCGCCGGCCAACAACGGCGACGTGGTCGTGGTGCAGACTCAGGACGATCGTCTGGTCGGTCTGGATGCCTCCACCGGCAACCAGCGTTGGGTGTATGACAGCACGCCAGCGGTACTGACCCTGCGTGGCACCAGTGCTCCGCTGGTGACCAACCGCTTTGCGGTGGCAGGCCTGTCGACCGGTAAAGTGGTCGCGCTGGACATCACCAACGGCGTGCCGGTCTGGGAACAGCGCATCGCTATTCCACAGGGCCGTTCGGAACTGGAGCGCGTGGTCGACATCGACGGCGGTCTGCTGCTGTCCGGCGGTACGCTGTACGTGGCCAGCTATCAGGGCCGTGTTGCGGCACTGGATCTGGAAAGCGGTCGTCAACTCTGGCAGCGCGATGCGTCGAGCTACGCCGGTATCGCTCAGGGTTTCGGCAGCGTTTACGTGAGCCTGTCTTCGGGCACGGTTGAAGGCGTCGACGAGCGTTCCACCACTGCATTGTGGAGCAACGATTCGCTGGCCCGCCGTCAATTGTCGGCTCCGGAAGTGTTCTCCAGCTATGTAGCTGTGGGTGACCTGGAAGGTTATCTGCACCTGCTGAGCCAGGTCGACGGTCGTTTCGTTGGCCGTGAGCGCATCGACAGCGACGGCCTGCGTGCCCGTCCGCTGGTGGTGGGTGACACGATTTATGTGTATGGCAACAGTGGCAAACTGGAAGCCCTGACCATCAAGTAACAACTATGCTTGGGGTTAACCCCCCCAGGCGGCCCCGGATTTTCGGGGCTTGCAGCGCTATCAGGCGTTGCCCCGAGCACCAGCCGCTGCCTCGCAGCGGCTTTTGTATTTTCTGAAATAACGAAGTGGAGAGCCGCATGGTTCCCGTAATCGCCCTGGTGGGCCGACCGAACGTCGGCAAATCCACCTTGTTCAACCGCCTGACCAGGACTCGCGACGCCATCGTCGGCGACTTGTCCGGTCTGACCCGTGATCGCCAGTACGGTGAGGCCAAGTGGCAAGGGCGTTCCTACATTCTGATCGACACCGGCGGTATCTCCGGTGACGAGCATGGTATGGACGAAAAAATGGCCGAGCAGTCGCTGCTGGCCATTGAAGAGGCAGACGTTGTTCTGTTCCTGGTAGATGCCAAGGCCGGTTTCACCGCCGCCGACCAGATGATCGCCGAACACCTGCGCAAACGTAACAAGCGCTCCCACGTGGTTGCCAACAAGGTCGACAACATCGACCCGGAAATGGCCCGCGCCGAATTCGCCCCACTGGGCATGGGCCACGCGATTCCGATCGCCGGTGCTCACGGTCGCGGCATCACACAGTTGCTGGAAGCCGCCCTGAGCGATTTCCCGCGCGATGATGACGAGCCGGCAGAAGGCGAAGAGGAAGAGATCGTCGCCGAAGGCGAGGAAGCCAAGCGCATTCCAGGCCCGAGTGAAAAAGACGGGATCAAGATCGCCATCATCGGTCGTCCGAACGTCGGTAAATCGACGCTGGTTAACCGCATGCTCGGTGAAGATCGCGTTATCGTTTACGACCAACCCGGCACCACCCGCGACAGTATCTACATCCCGTTCGAGCGAAACGACGAGAAGTACACGCTGATCGACACCGCCGGTGTGCGCAAGCGCGGCAAGATCCACGAAGAAGTCGAAAAGTTCTCCGTGGTCAAAACCCTGCAGGCGATCAAAGACGCCAACGTGGTGATCTTCGTGATGGACGCCCGCGAAGGTGTGGTCGATCACGACCTCAACCTGTTGGGCTTTGCCATTGAATCGGGTCGCGCGCTGGTGATCGCGATCAACAAGTGGGACGGCATGACGCCGAGCGAGCGCGACTACGTGAAGGTCGAGCTGCAACGTCGACTGTTCTTCGTCGACTACGCCGACATCCACTTCATCTCGGCCCTGCACGGTACTGGCGTGGGCAACCTCTACGCGTCCGTGCAGAACTCGTTCAAGTCGGCGGTCACCCGCTGGCCGACCAACCGTCTGACCCAGATTCTGGAAGACGCGGTTGGCGAGCACGCGCCACCGATGGTCAACAACCGCCGGATCAAGCTGCGTTATGCCCACCTGGGTGGTGCCAACCCGCCGATCATCGTGATCCACGGTAACCAGATCGAGAAAGTGCCGAAGTCGTATGTGCGCTATCTGGAGAACACTTATCGCCGCGTGCTGAAGCTGGTCGGTACGCCGATCCGCATCGAATTCAAGGGCGGCGATAACCCGTACGAAGGCAACAAAACCACGCTGACCGACCGCCAGGTCAACAAGAAGCGTCGCTTGATGTCGCACCACAAGAAAGCCGACAAGAAGCGCCGCGACAAGAAGTAAGGTCGCTGGCCGTTGACCGTTCCCAGGCAGAGCTTGGGAACCATCCGCATGAGAGAAGGGTGCCATCCGGCGCCCTTTTTTTATGGGCGCCGGATGGGCTATCCTCGGGCTCTCCCGCGCCGTCGTCAGAGCCGGGTGTTGAGCAGGGAACCCCCGATGATCACCAGTAAGCTGCCGAATGTCGGCATCACTATTTTCACGCAGATGTCTCAGCTCGCGGCGCAGACCGGAGCCATCAACCTGTCCCAGGGCTTTCCCGATTTTGACGGCCCGCAATCCTTGCGCGACGCGGTAGGTCGGCACATTGCCAGTGGCCATAACCAATATTCGCCGATGACCGGATTGCCGGCATTGCGTGAGCAGATTGCCGCGAAGATCGCGCGCAGTTACGGCGTGACCGTGAATGCCGACAGCGAAGTGACGGTGACGCCAGGCGCGACCCAGGCGATCTTCTGTGCAATTCAGGCGGTTATCCACAGCGGTGACGAGGTCATCGTGTTTGACCCGTGCTACGACAGCTACGAGCCGGCCACGGAGTTGGCGGGTGGTCGTTGTGTGCATGTGCAACTGAACCCGGGCGATTTCTCCATCGATTTCGACAAACTCGCCGCGGCCTTGAGCCCGCGCACGAAAATGATTGTCCTCAACACCCCGCACAACCCGAGCGGCGCCCTGATCAGCCGCGCCGAACTTGATCAACTGGCGGCTCTGATTCGCGACCGCGACATCTACCTGATCAGCGATGAAGTTTACGAGCATCTGGTGTTCGATAGCGTTCCTCACGTCAGCGTGCTGGCTCACGAAGAGCTGTATCAGCGTGCCTTCGTCGTCAGCTCGTTCGGCAAGACCTACCATGTCACTGGCTGGAAAACCGGCTACGTCGTTGCGCCATCCGCGCTGACCGCCGAGCTGCGCAAAGTCCACCAATACGTCAGTTTCTGTGGCGTCACGCCGTTGCAATACGCGTTGGCCGATTACATGGCCGAACACCCGGAACACGTCGAAGAATTGCCGGGCTTCTACCAGGCCAAGCGCGATCTGTTCTGCGATCTGCTGGCACCGTCGCGATTCACCTTCACTCGTGTCACCGGCACCTACTTCCAACTGGTCGATTACTCGCAGATCCGTCCGGACTTGAACGACGTCGAGATGGCGATGTGGATGACCCGCGAACACGGCGTGGCGAGTATTCCGGTGTCGGTGTTCTACCAGAACCCACCTGAAGGCCAGCGCCTCGTGCGCCTGTGCTTCGCCAAACGCGAGGAGACGCTGCGCGAAGCGGCGGCAAAACTATGCGCGATTTGAGTACCTTGCCGGACCTCAATCTGGCGTTGATCCAGACCAGCCTGGCCTGGCACGACCGTCAGGCCAATTTTGAGCATTTCGAGGCGTTGCTGGAGCAGGCCCGTGGTGTTGACCTGATCATCCTGCCGGAAATGTTCACTACCGGTTTTTCCATGGAATCGGAAACCCTCGCTGAAGCCGAAAACGGCCCGACCAGCAAATGGCTGCGGGTTCAGGCGGCCAGGCTCAATGCCGTGATCACCGGCAGCGTGATCATTCAGGCCGCCGATGGCAGTCATCGCAACCGATTGTTGTGGGCGCGCCCTGATGGTGAAGTACTGCATTACGACAAGCGCCATCTGTTCCGCATGGCCGGCGAGCACAACCATTACACCCCCGGTGAGCGTCAGGTGCAGTTCGAACTCAAGGGCTGGCGGATTCGTCCGTTGATTTGCTATGACCTGCGCTTCCCGGTGTGGAGCCGAGACGCGCAGGACACTGATCTGTTGCTGTACACCGCCAACTGGCCGGGCGCGCGACGCCTGCACTGGAACCGTTTGCTGCCGGCGCGAGCCATCGAAAACCTCTGCTACGTGGCGGCAGTAAATCGTGTGGGGACCGATGGCAAGGGCTTCGCTTACACCGGCGACAGCCAGGTTCTGGATTTCCAGGGTGAAACCTTGCTGACGGCAGGGGAGGCGGACGGCGTGTTCAAGGCTGTTCTTGAGGCGGCGCCGCTGGCCGCTTATCGCGAGCGATTCCCGGCGAATCTGGACGCGGACACGTTCGAGTTCACCTGAATTTTGCGTCACCTGAGCGACCGCTTTCGCGAGCAAGCCCGCTCCCACAGTGGATTGCGTTCCAACTGTGGGAGCGGGCTTGCTCGCGAAGAGGCCCGATCAGGCAATACAAAAACAGCAGGCAAAAAAAGGCCCCGGAGTTCGCACCCCGGGGTCTTTTGCATTTCAGTAACAGCCTAAGCCGCTTTCGCTTCCGGCTGGCTCAGGGAGCGGTTCAGTGCACTGAACAACGCCTTGAAGCTGGCGGTGGTGATGTTTTCATCGATGCCCACGCCGTGTACCGCGCGCTCGCCGTTCACACGCAGCTCGATGTAAGCCGCGGCTTTGGCATTGGTACCCGCACCGATGGCGTGTTCGTTGTAGTCCATGATCTCGACCGGAATCGGCAGGCCGGCCACCAGTGCTTCCAGCGCACCGTTGCCTTTACCGCGCCAGTGCAGGTTGGTTTCGCCCTGACCTTTGCTCGCCACTTCCACTTCAACATTGCTGTTGCCGTTTTCTTCCTGCAGGCGATGGCTGACCAGCGCGTACGGGGTGTTGGCTTGCAGGTATTCGCTGATCAACAGCGAGTGAATCTGCTTGGCGGTCATTTCCAGGCCGAGACGATCGGTTTCACGCTGCACGACCTGGCTGAACTCGATCTGCATGCGACGTGGCAGGCTGATGCCGTATTCCTGCTCCAGCAAGTAGGCGATGCCACCCTTGCCCGACTGGCTGTTGACGCGAATCACCGCCTCGTAGCTGCGACCGATGTCGGCCGGGTCGATCGGCAAGTACGGCACTTCCCACAGGGCGTCGGATTTCTGCTGGGCGAAGCCCTTGCGGATCGCGTCTTGGTGGGAACCGGAGAATGCGGTGTGAACCAGGTCGCCGACGTATGGGTGACGTGGGTGAACCTGGATCTGGTTGCACTCTTCGACGACTTTGCGCACGCCGTCGATGTCGGAGAAGTCCAGTTGCGGGTCGAGGCCCTGGGTGTACATGTTCAGTGCCACGGTGACGAGGTCGACGTTACCGGTACGCTCGCCGTTACCGAACAGGCAGCCTTCGACGCGGTCGGCGCCGGCCATCAGGCCCAGCTCGGTGGCGGCCACGCCAGTGCCACGGTCGTTGTGGGTGTGCAGGCTGATGATCACGCTGTCACGGCGGTTGATGTTGCGGTGGAACCACTCGATCTGATCGGCGTAAACGTTCGGCGTCGCGCATTCAACGGTGGCCGGCAGGTTGAGGATGATCTTGTGCTCAGGCGTCGGGTTCCAGACCTCGATCACGGCGTCACAGACTTCCTTGGCGAACTCAAGCTCGGTGGCGCTGAAGGTTTCCGGCGAGTATTCGAACGTCCACTCGGTGTCCGGTTGCATCGCTGCGTATTTGACGAACAGCTTGGCAGCGTTGACCGCGATCGCCTTGATGCCGTCCTTGTCCTGGTTGAAGACAATGCGACGGAAAGAAGGCGAGGTGGCGTTGTACAGGTGAACGATGGCTTTCTTCGCCCCGCGCAGGGATTCGAAGGTGCGCTCGATCAAGTCTTCACGGCCCTGGGTCAGCACCTGAATGGTGGTGTCGTCCGGGATGTGGCCTTCTTCGATGAGGGTACGCACGAAGTCGAAGTCGGTTTGCGAAGCGGCCGGGAACGACGCTTCGATTTCTTTCACACCGACCTGCACAAGCGTCTTCCAGAAACGCAGCTTTTTCACCGCGTCCATTGGCTCGATCAGCGACTGGTTGCCATCACGCAGGTCGGAGCTGCACCAGATCGGCGCAGCGTCGATGGTTTTCGACGGCCAGGTACGATCCGGCAGGTTGATGACGGGAAACGCGCGGTATTTCGAAGACGGATCTTTGAGCATGCTCATCGGGAAATTCCTTATTGTCTGGGCCGAAAAGAGGCGGCCTGCCGGTGGAACGAATCTTCTTGGAAAAGCGTGGGACGAGGCGCAGCAATTCAGCCCGGCAGTCGTGCGCTGACGAGGCACAGGCTGCGGTGCTGGCGAAGCTGAATAAGGGTGTGAGAGGTTTTCATGCCTTCAACCCTAACCGCGAGGGGAGAGGATGGCAAGCAGTCGAAAAAAATTGAGAGGAATACCCGGAAAGCGAGGTTTTACGCGATTTTATTGTGCTTAAGGCAACAGATCGTTGTTGGTTTTGCGCAGGGTTCGATAGCTGCGCAATTCAGGATGATGGGTTCTTCATGATTTCGGTGAGTGGTTTGTCTGTGCATATTTCGGTGTAAGAAAGACCGCCTTCGGGAGCAAGCCCCCTCCCACAATGATCCGGGATGTTCGCAAATCTTGTGCACACCGGAGAAACTTGTGGGAGGGGGCTTGCTCCCGAAGAGGCCAGCAGCCTTCACCGAGAAATCAGGGCTGGAATGCACCAATGAAAATCGCCGGATCCACCCGCGCATCGTTCAGGCTGATGTTCCAGTGCATGTGCGGCCCGGTGGCCCGGCCCGTCGATCCCACTTTGCCTACCACCGCCCCACGGGCGAGTTGGTCTCCGACTTTCACATCGATTTTCGACATGTGACAGAACATGCTGATGAAGCCCTGTCCGTGATCGACAAACACCGTGTTGCCGTTAAAGAAATAGTTGCCGGTGAGAATCACCTTGCCGGCCGCCGGGGTCTTGATCGGCGTACCCGCTGGCACCGCGAAATCGAGTCCGGCATGGGGGTTGCGCTCCTCACCGTTGAAGAAGCGGCGCACACCGAACTTGCTCGACAGCGGCCCGTTCACCGGCTTGTCCAGCAGCAGGTTGCTCGGCGTATTCGGGCTGAAGCTGCGGTAAGCCTTGATCTGCTCGGCCAGTTCGCCCTCGATGCGCTTGAGGTTGGCCGGGTTCGGATTGACCTGTTGGGTGTTCTTCAGCGTGATGTGTTGTTCCGGGTATTTCTTGTTGCCGACCGTGAACGGCAGATTGCGTCCAGCGCTGCTGATTTGCTGTGCGCCGGGTTTGACCGTCAGCGGCACGCCGACAATCGCCAGCCAGTTGTTCTGCTCCTTTACCACCAGCACCGGTTTGCCCTGATACGTGGCTTTCGGCGCCTGCGCGGCCGCGCCCAGATCAACCACTGCGACACCGCCCGGCACCGGTTTATTCAGCAGGCGGGTGATGTAACTGTCGGCGTGAGCATTGAAGGTCAGGCACAGCAAAAACAGTGGAGCCAGAAAACGCGGCATGGATCAGTCCAGTAATGAAAGGGTGACAGGCGTCAGGTGATTGTCTTCGACGCGCACTTGCAGTTCGCCTTCGCCCAGTCTGGCTTTGAGGCGCTGGCCGGTGTGGGTCTGCGCGGCATTGCGAATCGCGTTGCCGCGCTCGTCGAGCAGAATGCTGTAACCCCGGCCGAGGGTCGCCAGTGGGCTGACCACATGCAGCGTCTGCATCTGACTGTGCAGTTGCAGACGACGGCTCTTCAGCCCTTCGCGCATGGCTCGCGGCAAGCGTTCGGCGAGGCTGTCGAGGCGCTGGCGCAGCAATGCCAGTTGCCGTCCCGGATGTTGCCCGGCAAGACGCGTTTCCAGGCGAATCAGGCGTTCGCGGCGGGTGTTGAGCTGGCGCTCGAACGCCCGGCGCATGCGCATGTCCAGGTCATCCAGGCGTTGTGCCTGCTGGCGCAGGCGTTCGCCGGGATGACGCAGGCGACGGGCCATGCCTTCCAGGCGCAGACGGTCGCGCATCAAGCGATCACGCATGCGCATGACCAAACGACGATGCAGGCTTTCGACCTGGCGGATCAGATGACTGGAGTCCGGGGCCAGCAACTCGGCGGCGGCGGACGGCGTCGGCGCGCGCACGTCGGCGACAAAGTCGCTGATCGACACGTCGGTTTCATGGCCGACAGCGCTGACAATCGGCGTCACGCAGGCATCGACTGCGCGGGCCACGGCCTCTTCGTTGAAGCACCAGAGGTCTTCCAGCGAGCCGCCGCCACGGGCGAGGATCAATGCATCGAAACCACGGGCGTCGGCCAGCTTCAGGGCGCGGACGATCTGCGCGGTGGCTTCGCGGCCCTGCACGGCGGTAGGAATCAACGTCAGTTGCACTTGCGGCGCCCGGCGGCGGAACACGCTAATGATGTCGCGAATCACTGCGCCGGTCGGCGAACTGATGATGCCGATGCGCTGCGGATGGGCTGGCAGCGGCACTTTGCGTTCGGCACTGAACAAGCCCTCGGCGCTGAGTTTTTCCTTCAGCGCATCGAAGGCCAGACGCAACGCGCCATCACCGGCCGGCTCGACGGTGTCGAGAATCAACTGATAGTCGCCACGGCCCTCGAACAGTGAGACCTTGCCACGCACCTTCACCGCCAGGCCATCCTTCAGCGCCTGACGCACCCGCGCAGCGTTCTGCCGGAACAGTGCACAACGCACCTGCGCGCCGCTGTCCTTGAGCGTGAAATACACGTGGCCGGACGCCGGGCGGGCGAGGTTGGAGATTTCGCCTTCGACCCAGATGTTGCTGAACACGTCTTCGAGCAACACCCGCGCGCGGCCGTTGAGTTGGCTGACGGTCAGGACTTCACGGTCAAGGCCGAGCCTTGAAAAGGGATCTTTAATCATGGGGCGCAGTTTAAAGGCATTTGCCCGTGAATGTCTGGAGGAAGTGTTGCAGCAATGGTGTGGGATTTTGCCGAAAAGCGAGTGCGACCGTGCTCTCACAATTGCCCGCCAGTGGCACAAATCTCACACCGGCAGGCGCGATGTCCTGCATCGATTCCGGCAACAGGGCGATGCCGAATCCGGCCTGAATCAATTGCAGCTGCGTGGTCTTGCGCGACATCACCCGCGCAGCCTGTGGGAAGAAGCCGTGACGCATGCACAGATCAGCGCACAAATAGCTCAGCCCGCCGCGCTGCGGATGCGGGATTGAGATGAACGCTTCATCCTTCAATTGCGCCAGATCAACGGCATCAGCCTTCGCCAGTCGATGCTCCGCTGGCACTGCAAGCAGCAAACGCTCGGTGTAGAGCGGTATAACCTGAACGCCCTCGCGCTGGCGCAACACCGGCAGTCGCAACAATCCGATGTCGAGTCGTCCCTCGGCCAGTTCTTCGAGCTGCGCCTCTGAAGACAACGTGCCAATGTCCAGCGAGACACCGGGCTGCAGCTCCAGGTAAGTGCTCATATCGCGCAACAGTTGGCCGCTGATCGGTACGGTGCTGGAATGACACAGCCGCAAGGTGCCGCGCTGGCCCTGGCCGATTTCGGTCGCCAGGGTGCTGGCCTTGTTCAACTCATTGAGCAGATTTCTCGCACGCGGCAAAAAGGCTTCGCCCGCCGCCGTCAGCCGGGGCTGGCGACCCGTGCGTTCGAACAACGACGTTTGCAGCTGAGTTTCCATTTCCTTGATCTGTCGGCTCAGCGCCGATTGGGCAATGAACAAACGCTCTGCCGCAGCGCTGAAGCTGCCGCACTCGGCGATCTCCACGAAGTAACGCAACTGACGGGTTGACAGCACAGGTATGCCTTTTCGAGATGGCTTGACGACTTTGAAGATATTAGTCGCAACGCTCGGCGCTGGCTAAAGTCTTCTCAGGCTTATCAAGGAAGCGCATTAATGAGCGTGGCGGGATTGTTGAGTGAGTGGACGTGGGGTCTGCAGGGCTGGGTGATCATCGGGCTGGGCATTGCGCTGGCATACATCGTGTTCGGCATTGCCGGATTCGGCACGGCGCTGGTGGCCGGGCCGATCCTGATCGTGTTCATGCCACTGTCGAAGATTGTGCCGCTGCTGGTGTTGCTGGATTTCGTCGCGGCGTTCGGCAATCTGCTGCCGTCGCGCAAAAACGTGGCCAAACCCGAGTTGCAGCGACTGCTGCCGTGCATGGCGGTCGGTTGTACGTTGGGGGTGATCTTCCTGCTCAACCTCAAGTCCGATCTGTTGTTGCTGTTGATGGGGTTGTTCATCAGCGCTTATGCGGTTTACAGCCTGTGGGTCAAAGCGCGGCCGGCACAATTGTCAGCGGCGTGGGCGGTGCCGATGGGCACGGTCGGTGGCTTGTTCGGTGCGCTGTTCGGCAGTGGCGGCTTTCTCTATGCGATCTATCTCAATAGTCGCTTGCCAAAGGATGCGGCGCGAGCCACGCAAAGTGCGCTGATCAGTTGCAGCACGGTGGTGCGCCTGAGTCTGTTCGCCATCGCCGGTGTGTATGCCGAGCTACCCTTGTTGATGCTGGCGCTGTGTCTGTTGCCGGCGATGGCGCTGGGGTTGTGGATCGGGCGGCGTTTGACGATGCGCTTGTCTCGCGAGGCGTTTGTGCGGCTGGTGACGTGGTTGGTGCTGGCGAGCGGGATTGCGTTGATCGGGCGCTATTTAAGCACTTGACCGGATGGTCTCAGGGATTAAGCTGCCGGCCTTTAGGATCTCTTCGCTGGCAAGCCAGCTCCCACAGGTTTCTCAGGTGTACACAGGATGTATGAGCGACGGAGAATCCTGTGGGAGCTGACTTGCTCGCGAAGGCGTCAGAAGCCATACCGCAGGACTTTCCATGAATTCGCAAAGCATCATCGTTCCGAAAATCTCCACCTTGCCGGTCCACGAACCCCGGGCTCGGGCGATCGTGCGCTGGCTGGTGCGCAAAAACATCATCAAGGAAGAGCTGACGACATGCGGCCGAACCGGCAACCGCATGGCTTACGCGATTGCCGACGGCGCCCGCGCCGTGGTGCTGCACCCGCAGGCGTTGCCGTTCGGTGAGCCGATCAACGGGTTGGAAATCGTCACCAAACGCTGCATCTACACCCCGGCCAAGGGCTTTCTCGAAGAGGCCGGTTGCGCCGAGTGCCGCCGCGAAGTCGGCGAGGCGCTGTTCGAAAGCCTGGAAGAGTGGATGCCGGGGCGCACCGACAACTTCACTTGCCCGGAATGCGGGCATGAAGACGACATCAACGGCTTTCTGTTCCTGCAGGAGTGTGCGTTTTCCAACCTCGGTTTCATCTTCAACAACTGGCTGGAGGCGGGATTCAAGCAGAGCTTTATCGACGAATTCGCCGATTGGCTGGATCAACCTGTCTCTTGGGTCAAGGTGGAACTGTAAGGGCCGGCATTCCCGTACATCAGCAACATTGATATTAGGCTGAGTTTTACATTGAACAGCGGGGGGTGTCTGACTATAATGGCGCGCTTCCATTTTCCCGCTCGGGAGCCCCCGCGATGCTGCGTATCAGCCAAGAAGCTCTGACATTCGACGACATTCTCCTAGTGCCTGGTTATTCCGAGGTGCTTCCTAACGAAGTCAGTCTCAAGACCCGCCTTACCCGTGGCATCGAGCTGAACATTCCTCTGGTTTCTGCCGCCATGGACACCGTTACTGAAGCCCGTCTGGCAATCGCCATGGCTCAGGAAGGTGGCATCGGCATTATCCACAAGAACATGACCATCGAGCAGCAAGCTGCCGAAGTTCGCAAGGTCAAGAAGTTCGAAGCCGGCGTCGTCAAGGATCCGATCACCATCGAGGCAGACGCCACGGTTCGTGATCTGTTCGAATTGACCCGCATGCACAATATTTCCGGCGTTCCGGTACTGCACGATGGCGACCTGGTCGGCATCGTCACTTCCCGTGACGTGCGTTTCGAAACCCGTCTGGAAGCCACCGTACGCGAAGTGATGACGCCTAAAGAGCGTCTGGTCACCGTGCGCGAAGGCGCCAACAAGAACGAAGTCCGCGAGCTGCTGCACAAGCACCGCCTGGAAAAAGTTCTGATCGTCGATGACAACTTTGCCCTCAAAGGCATGATGACCGTCAAAGACATCGAAAAAGCCAAAGCCTACCCGCTGGCCAGCAAGGACGATCAAGGTCGTCTGCGCGTTGGCGCTGCAGTCGGTACCGGTAAAGACACCGGTGACCGCGTTGCAGCCCTGGTCAACGCCGGTGTGGACGTGGTGGTGGTCGACACCGCGCACGGTCACTCCAAAGGCGTGATCGATCGCGTTCGCTGGGTCAAAGAGAACTTCCCTGAAGTGCAGGTGATCGGCGGCAACATCGCCACCGGCGCAGCCGCCAAGGCTCTGGCCGAAGCCGGCGCCGACGCGGTCAAGGTCGGTATCGGCCCTGGCTCGATCTGCACCACCCGTATTGTCGCCGGTGTCGGCGTCCCGCAAATCAGTGCCATCGCCAACGTTGCCGCTGCCCTTGAAGGCACTGGCGTTCCGTTGATCGCCGACGGCGGCATCCGTTTCTCCGGTGACCTGTCCAAGGCCATCGTGGCCGGTGCTTCCTGCGTGATGATGGGCTCGATGTTCGCCGGTACCGAAGAAGCACCGGGCGAGATCGAACTGTTCCAGGGCCGTTCGTACAAGGCCTATCGTGGCATGGGTTCGCTGGGCGCCATGTCCCAGGCTCAAGGCTCTTCCGACCGTTACTTCCAGGACTCCTCGGCAGGTGCCGAGAAGCTCGTTCCGGAAGGCATCGAAGGCCGTGTGCCGTACAAAGGCACCCTGAGCGCGATCATTCACCAGTTGATGGGCGGTCTGCGTTCCTCGATGGGTTACACCGGCAGTGCCGACATCGAAGAGATGCGCACCAAGCCTGAGTTCGTGCGGATCACCGGCGCCGGTATGGCCGAATCCCACGTTCACGACGTGCAGATCACCAAAGAAGCGCCAAACTACCGCGTAGGTTGAGGCTTCAAGCAAAACGTTTAATAACCGGGGCTGTTTTATTCAGCCCCGAGTTGTTTCTGAATCACGACTGTTTCTGAATTACTTAGACGAGACTGAATCATGGCCCTCGACATTCACGCTCACCGCATCCTGATCCTCGACTTCGGTTCGCAATACACCCAACTGATCGCCCGCCGCGTGCGTGAGATCGGTGTGTACTGCGAACTGCACCCGTTCGACATGGACGAAGATGCGATCCGCGAATTCGCGCCTAAAGGCGTCATCCTCGCCGGCGGCCCCGAGTCCGTACACGAAGCCAACAGCCCGCGTTGCCCGCAAGCGGTGTTTGATCTGGGCGTGCCGGTTTTCGGTATCTGCTATGGCATGCAGACCATGGCCGAGCAACTGGGCGGCAAGGTTGAAGGTTCCGAGCTGCGTGAGTTCGGTTACGCCCGCGTTGACGTGGTCGGCAAGAGCCGTCTGCTCGACGGCATCGAAGACCACATCGATGCCGACGGCCTGTTCGGCCTCGACGTGTGGATGAGCCACGGTGACAAAGTCACCAAGATGCCGGAAGACTTCCACATCCTCGCCAGCACCCCGAGCTGCCCGATCGCCGGCATGTTCAACGACGAGCGTGCTTACTACGGCGTGCAGTTCCACCCGGAAGTGACCCACACCAAGCAGGGCGGTCGCATCCTGTCGCGCTTCGTTCTCGACATCTGCGGCTGTGAAGCCCTGTGGACGCCGTCGAAGATCGCTGAAGACGCCATCGCCAACATCCGCGCACAAGTCGGCACCGACAACGTGCTGCTGGGCCTGTCCGGTGGCGTTGACTCCTCGGTCGTTGCCGCACTGCTGCACAAAGCCATTGGCGATCAGCTGACTTGCGTCTTCGTCGACAACGGCCTGCTGCGTCTGCACGAAGGCGAGCAAGTGATGGCCATGTTCGCCGAGAACATGGGCGTCAAGGTGATCCGCGCCAACGCTGAAGACCAGTTCCTGAACAACCTGGCCGGCGAAGCGGATCCAGAGAAGAAGCGCAAGATCATCGGCCGTACCTTCATCGACGTGTTCGATGCCGAATCCTGCAAGCTGGACAATATCAAGTACCTTGCTCAGGGCACCATCTACCCGGACGTGATCGAGTCGGCTGGCGCGAAAAGCGGCAAGGCGCACGTGATCAAGTCGCACCACAACGTGGGCGGCCTGCCGGAAGAGATGAACCTGAAACTGGTCGAGCCACTGCGCGAACTGTTCAAGGACGAAGTCCGTCGTCTGGGCCTGGAACTGGGCCTGCCGTACGACATGGTCTACCGTCACCCATTCCCGGGCCCGGGCCTGGGCGTGCGCATCCTCGGTGAAGTGAAGAAGGAATACGCCGACCTGCTGCGTCGTGCCGACCACATCTTCATCGAAGAACTGCGCAAGGCCGACTGGTACCACAAAGTCAGCCAGGCCTTCGTCGTGTTCCAGCCAGTGAAATCGGTTGGCGTGGTCGGCGATGGCCGTCGTTACGCCTGGGTCGTGGCCCTGCGTGCCGTGGAAACCATCGACTTCATGACCGCACGTTGGGCGCACCTGCCTTACGAGCTGCTGGAAACCGTCTCCGGCCGCATCATCAATGAAATCGAAGGCATTTCGCGCGTCACTTACGACGTGTCGAGCAAGCCGCCGGCGACGATTGAGTGGGAGTGATCCTGCGCAAACCTTGATGGTTTGAGTGCTGGATAAAAAAGCCGTGTGAACGTGAGTTCACACGGCTTTTTGCGTTTATGTCGCTCTCTGGATTTACGGGCCTGCGGCCTGTGGTCACGGCTACTTTGCTGTTTCTTTCACAACTGCGGGTGTATCGTATTCGCCTTTTGCGGGCCCGGTGCCCGCCGCAGATACGTGAGGTAGTTGAGTTCATGTCCTTTACCCGTCGCCAAATCCTCGGTGGCCTTGCCGGTCTTGTTGTCGTTGGTGTGGGGGCGGGGGGCGCGTCGCGTTACTGGCTGGGCAAGATGGCTGATGCCAACGCGGGGCACGACTATGAGTTGATCGCCGCGCCACTGGACGTTGAGCTGGTGCCGGGGCACAAGACCGAGGCCTGGGCGTTCGGCCCGTCGGCGCCGGGCACCGAGTTGCGCGTGCGGCAGGGTGAATGGTTGCGGGTGCGCTTCATCAACCATTTGCCGGTGGCGACGACCATTCACTGGCACGGCATCCGCCTGCCGCTGGAGATGGACGGCGTGCCGTACGTGTCGCAACTGCCGGTGCTGCCGGGCGAATACTTCGACTACAAATTCCGCGTGCCGGATGCCGGCAGCTACTGGTACCACCCGCATGTCAGCAGCAGCGAAGAGCTGGGGCGTGGTCTGGTCGGGCCGCTGATCATTGAAGAGCGCGAACCGACCGGGTTCAAGTACGAAAAGACCCTGAGCCTGAAGAACTGGCACATCGACGACGAAGGCAATTTCGTCGAGTTCAGCATTCCCCGTGAAGCGGCGCGTGGCGGTACGGCAGGGCGTCTTTCGACGATTAATGGCGTGCCTTCGCCGGTGATCGAATTGCCGGCCGGGCAGATCACTCGCGTGCGTTTGCTCAATCTCGACAACACCCTGACGTATCGCATCAACATTCCCGGTGTCGAAGCGAAGATCTACGCATTGGATGGCAACCCGGTCGAACCACGGCCATTGGGCAAGGAATACTGGCTCGGCCCCGGCATGCGCATTTGTCTGGCGATCAAGGCGCCGGCGGCAGGCGAAGAGTTGTCATTGCGCAACGGCCCGGTGCGCCTGGGTACCCTGCGTTCGGTGGCTAATAACGATGCGCCGACTGACTGGCCCAAGGCGCTGCCGGCCAACCCGGTGGCTGAGCCGGACCTGGCCAATGCCGAGAAACTCAACTTCAATTTCGAATGGGTCGGCTCGGTCTCGGTCAACACCGAAAACGGCAAGCCGCCAAGCCTGTGGCAGATCAACGGCAAGGCCTGGGACATCACCGACAAAACCTGCGCCGATCGGCCGATCGCCAGCCTGAAACTGGGGCAGAGCTATATTTTCGAACTGAAGAACATGACCCAGTACCAGCACCCGATCCATCTGCACGGCATGAGCTTCAAGGTGATTGCGTCGAACCGGCACAAGATCATTCCGTACTTCACCGACACCTATCTGCTGGGCAAGAACGAGCGCGCACAAGTGGCGCTGGTGGCGGATAACCCGGGGGTATGGATGTTCCACTGCCACGTGATCGACCATATGGAAACCGGCCTGATGGCCGCCATCGAGGTGAAGTGATGCGCCAGATTCGCCCCGCGGCGATCATCGACCGCAGCCGTGATCGCGAATTCATGCAGGAGGCGCTGATCCTCGCCGAGCAAGGTGCGGCGCTGGGTGAAGTGCCGGTGGGCGCGGTGCTGGTGCAGGATGGCGAGATCATCGGCCGTGGTTTCAACTGTCCCATCAGTACCAGCGACCCGAGCGCTCACGCGGAGATGGTCGCGATCCGCACCGCCGCGCAAGCCGTGGACAACTATCGTCTGCCGGGCAGTACGCTCTACGTGACGCTGGAGCCGTGCAGCATGTGCGCGGGTTTGATCGTGCACTCGCGGGTGGCGCGTGTGGTGTATGGCGCGCTGGAGCCGAAAGCCGGGATTGTGCAGAGTCAGGGGCAGTTCTTCACTCAGGGCTTTCTCAACCATCGAGTGTTGTATGAAGGCGGGGTGTTGGCGGAGGAATGTGGCGCGGTGTTGACTGAGTTCTTCCGGGCTCGTCGAGCCAAAAGCCCCTCACCCTAACCCTCTCCCAGAGGGAGAGGGGACTGACCGGATTGGATAGGCGAGATCCGCCGACCTGAGTTATCGAGTCGAACTTAAGTTTTGAAAAGCTCCAAGATCGGCTCCCTCTCCTTGGGGAGAGGGCTGGGGTGAGGGGTGGGCTCACCGTGGTGTTTGGGAGAGCGGGTTATTTCTTCGCGACGATGACCGCCCGCATCGGCGCCGGCAGCCCTTCAATCGTCTTGCTGTGGTCTTGCGGATCAAGGAAGTCACTCAATGACTGATACTTCATCCACTCAGTCCCACGCTGCTCATCGACCGTTGTCATGCTGACATCAACGCAGCGAATGTCGGTAAACCCGGCACGACGCAACCACAATTCCAGCGCCGGCACCGACGGCAGGAACCACACGTTACGCATCTGCGCGTAGCGGTCTTCCGGCACTAGCACCTGATGCTTGTCGCCTTCGACCACCAGTGTTTCCAGCACCAGCTCGCCGCCCTTGACGAGGCAATCTTTCAGCGCCAGCAAATGCTCGATCGGCGAGCGACGGTGATAGAACACACCCATCGAAAACACCGTGTCGAAGCCTTCCAGGTTCGGTGGCAGGTCTTCGAACGGGAACGGCAGGTGCCAGGCATTCGGTTCGGACAAGTAACGCTGCACGGCCTGGAACTGGCAAAAAAACAGCCAGTTCGGGTCAACGCCGATCACGCTGTCGGCGCCAGCACCGAGCATGCGCCACATGTAGTAGCCGTTGCCGCAACCGACATCGAGGATGCGTTTGCCCCTCAGATCCAGATGCGGAGAAACCCGCGACCACTTCCAGTCCGAGCGCCATTCGGTGTCGACGTGCACGCCGAACAGATCGAACGGCCCCTTGCGCCACGGGGACAGGCCCATTAGCGCGGTGCGCATTTGCGCGCGGGTTTCATCGTCGCAATCGGTATCCAGCTTCAGGCCGTTGAGCAGGTCGACTTCGCTCGGCTGAATTTTCGGCAAGGCATCCAGCGCACTTTGCCAGCGCTCCAGATCGCCGTGGCCTTTCTCCATTTTCTTGTCGAGTTGCACTTGCAGGGTGTTGGCCCATTCGGCCAGCGGCGTGCCGGCCAGGCGGCGGGCGAGGGGGGACAGATCAATCATGGCAAGGCAATCAACGAGGCAAAGTTAAGACACTGGAACCACGGCACGACTTTCGAGAACCCGGCGGCCAGCAGGCGCTCGCGGTGTTCTTCGAGGCTGTCGGGCTTCATGACGTTTTCGATGGCGCTGCGCTTCTGGGCGATTTCCAGTTCGCTGTAGCCGTTGGCGCGTTTGAACGCGACGTGCAGATCGGTCAGCAACGCATGTTCTTCTGCATCGTTGAAGCGCAGCTTCTCCGACAGAATCAACGCGCCGCCGGGCAGCAACGATTGGCGGATGCGTGCGAGCAACGCGGTGCGCTGCTCCGGGGCGATGAATTGCAGGGTGAAGTTAAGCGCCACCACCGAGGCCGGTTTGAAATCGAGGGCGAGGATGTCGCCTTCGATTACCTCGACCGGCAGCAACTCCTGGAACATCGAGTCCTGACCGTTGAGGTATTCACGGCAACGCTCGACCATCGCAGCGGAGTTATCCACCGCGATGACCCGGCAACCGTCGGTGCGCACATGGCGGCGCAGGGCTTGAGTGACCGCACCGAGGGAGGCGCCGAGGTCGTAGAGCACCGTGTTCGGCTGAGCGAATTGCGCCGCGAGCACGCCGAGGTTTTCGACGATGGTCGGGTAACCTGGTACCGAGCGCTTGATCATGTCCGGGAACACCCGCACCACGTCTTCGTTGAAGGCGAAGTCAGGCACCTTGTCCAGGGGCTGGGCGAAAATGCGATCGGGTTCTTTGCTCACGGCGGTTCCGGCGGTGTCGGTGGAAAAGGCCGGCATTTTAGCCAAAGTGGCGTCGGGATGCTTGGGTGGTCCGACGTGGCGACGGGAGTTAGCCCCGTTGGGGTGCGAAGCTGCGCCACAACCAGGTGGCGCGGCATAACGGTTAGACCGCATGTGCAGGTTTTGACGCCTGCGGGGCAGCCCAAGGGGGATAAATCCACTCGCCGTGAGGGTGAGGGTCTTGGTTGCGGGAAAGTGGGGGCCCGGACGCCCGCCTGCG
>NZ_VXCA01000011.1 GCF_011369485.1 Pseudomonas atagonensis
GGAGGGATTGATCCGGGGGTGGGAGCGCAGCGACCGTGCGGCGCAGCCGCATGCATCGAGAGGAGGTGCAGCGAAGCAAACCGTAGGCGATGCGCCCGGATCGATCCCGGAGCGAAGGAACCCGAGCCTTAGCGAGGGCCGTACGTCAGGGTAAAGCCTTTTGGGTTACCTTTTCGGCGTTTGGAAAAGGTGACTCGCCGTAAGGGCGAAACCCTAAGCCGCCATCACCAAAAAAACGGATATACACCCAAAACCCAACTCAAACCGCAGAAAAATGAATCCGGAACGCCGCCCCGCCCATCGGCGAATCCCCCAGCATCAACTTCGCGTTGTAACTCTCGATAATATCCTTGACCACCGCCAACCCGATCCCCTGCCCCGGATGCTGCCGATCCAGCCGCTCGCCGCGCTCAAGAATCCGCGCCCGCTGATCCGCTGGCACTCCCGGCCCATCATCCTCAACACACAACTCAATCCCGGCCAGACTCTCGCGCACGCTGATACGCACCTCGCCCAGACACAGCCGATAAGCGTTCTCGAGCAAATTCCCCATCATCTCCAACAAGGCGCCCTGCTCGATCGGCACATAACAATGCTCCGGCAGATCAAACGCCACCCGCACATGCTTGTCGCGATAAACCTTGTCCAGCGTATCGCACAGACTCTTGAGCACCGGCTGCAAGCGCACCTGATGCCGCACCAGTCCGCTTTTACGCAGACTGGCCCGCTGCAGTTGATAGCTGATCTGCTGGCTCATGCGCTCGATCTGACTTTGCAACACCCACGCCTGATCGCGGTCTTCCGGTCGTTGCGCCATGTCCTCACTCACCCCTTGCAACACCGCCAGCGGCGTTTTCAAACTGTGCGCCAGGTCATCGAGAGAATCGCGGTAGCGGCTACGCTGCTGACGCTCGCTGAGCAGCAAACGGTTGAGCGAGCCGGTCAGCCGCAGCAGTTCACGCGGGTGTTGTTCGGTGAGGCTTTCACGGGTGCCCCCCTCGATTTCATCGAGTTCCTGACTGAGCCGGCGCAAGGCTTTCAAGCCCCAGGTCAGACCGATCCACAACAGCGCGAGCAATACGAGTAACGCGGCGCCGAAGCCCAGATAGAGATTTTCGCGCAGGCCTTCGAGGGTGGTTTCGTACTCGCGCACCGGTTGCAGGGCGACGATGCTGAACGCCGCACTTTTACCGCCGAGCAGTTTGACCTCGACGTCATAGACGAAGAACTCCTGACCGTTGGCCTCGCGAATCCGCGCGAACTCGTTGCCCAGCCCGTCGTAACGCGGTTTGTAGTTGATCTGCTCTTCCTGCGTCGCTTTCGAACGCCAGACCAGATGCCCTTCGCGGTCGTAGATGTAACCGAGCAGACGGAAGTCGGCGAGGTTGAATCGCTCGTCGGGCAGTTGCGTCGGCATGACCAGCTTGCCGTTTTCAATGCGTGCGGCGGAGATCAGCGTGGTGACGTCCGAGGCCAGGCGCTGCTCGATCGAGTCCTGCAAGGCCAGACTGAACGCGCCTTGCATCGCCGGGAGCAAGGCGAGCATGAACAACACCGCCAACGTGGTGGCGGCGAGCATCAAGCGAACGCGAAGGGAACGAATCAAGTGCAGCGCTCATTGAACAGGTAGCCGAGGCCACGCACGGTGTCGATCGGCTTGAACCCGGCCGGGCCTTCGAGCTTGCGGCGCAAGCGACCGACCAGCACTTCGATCACGTTCGGATCACGCTCGTCGTCGTCCGGATAGAGCTGCTCCATCAGCCGATCCTTGGGCACCACTTGCTGGTGGTGGCGCATGAGGTATTCGAGGATGCGGTACTCGTAGGCGGTCAGCGCCAGCGGTTGTTCATCAAGGGTTGCCTGCTTGCGATTGAGGTCAAGCAGCAACGGGCCGGCAACAATGGTCGACTGGGTGAAACCGCTGGAGCGGCGCAGCAAGGCATTCAACCGCGCATCGAGTTCTTCGAACTGAAACGGTTTGACCACGTAATCGTCGGCACCGGCGGCAAGGCCTTCAACCTTGTCCTGCCAGTTGCCACGCGCGGTGAGGATCAGGATCGGGAAGGTCTTGCCTCCCGAACGCAACTGCCGGATCAGGTCGAGGCCACCCATGCCCGGCAGACCGAGATCGATCACCGCCAGGTCAAAGTTGAACTGTCCGGTCTGGTACAACGCCTCCTCGGCATTGGCCACGGACTCGACAACGTGACCGCTTTCCGTCAGACGGGTTTGCAGGTGATGGCGCAACAGCGCTTCATCTTCGACGACCAACAGTTTCATATCACTCTCCCGGGTAAATCAGAATCTCCAGTAGCACACCTGTGGGAGCGGGCTTGCTCGCGAAAGCGGTGGATCAGTCAATGCAGATGTCGACTGATCCGGCGCCTTCGCGAGCAAACCCGCTCCCACATTGATTTCGCTGTCGCTCCTTAGAAAGCGTAGTTGGCCGACAGGTAAGTCTGGGCGCTGCTGTTCAAGTCCAGTGAACCTTGCTTGCTGCCACCGCTCTCTTTCATCTCGGTGCTGGCGTTGCTCATCAGGTAACGGTAACCGAGTTCAACCGAGGTGTTTTGCGAGACTTGCTGCAACACACCGAACTGCCCGCCCACCGCGTAACCGATGTCGCTGTCACGGCTGTAACCCGGCGAATCCTGAGTCAGTTTGGTCAGACCGGCCGTGGCGCCACCGAACAGCTTGGTGCTGCCGCCCACCGGATAGAACAGATCGTAGCTGCCCAGCAGGTTTTCCTGACGCAGTTTAATGCCATTGTGCGAACCCGACACGTTGTCGTAAGTCGCGTAGTAGCGGCCCTGCGAGTTCTGCTGACCGAGGCGCACGCCATACGTGTTGTTGCCGTCGATCGCGCCAGTGGCGTTCGGGTGATCAAGGTTGTTGTTCAGCGCACGGGACTTGTCGATCTTGTCACTGGTCTGGCCGAAGGTCAGGCCGGCGAAGTTTGAAGGGGTGTCGGCCTGGGCCGCGACACTGGCGCTCATTACGGTCAATGCCAGCAGCAGTTTATTAAAACGAGTCATGGAATTTCCTCTTTCACAGTGCTGTTTGGGTATGGCGCAAGGTTACTGACCCTCCCCTGTACCGCCCCTGAACACTCTCTGAACCTGCGCTGAACCAGATCGACTAGGCTGTTTTGATCACTTTCGAAAAGGACACCCGATGATGCGCTTACTCATTGCCCTTACTTTGCTGATGGTCAGCAGCCTGACTCAGGCAGCGATCAAGACCGAAGAAATCCCCTACCAGAGCGCCGATGGCACGAAGCTGATCGGTTATTACGCTTACGACGACGCAATCAAAGGCAAGCGTCCGGGCATCGTTGTCGTGCACGAATGGTGGGGCCTGAACGATTACGCCAAGCGCCGTGCCCGCGATCTCGCCGAACTCGGTTACAGCGCACTGGCGATTGATATGTACGGCGAAGGCAAGAACACAGAGCACCCGAAAGATGCGATGGCATTCATGAGCGCGGCGACCCAGGATGCGGCGGCGTCCGGCAAACGTTTCGAAGCCGGGCTGAATTTGTTGAAGCAACAACCGCAGACCGACAAGGATAAAATCGCCGCCATTGGTTACTGCTTCGGCGGTGGCGTGGTGCTGAATGCGGCGCGTCAGGGTGAGCCGCTGGCCGGCGTGGTTAGTTTCCACGGTGCACTGGCGACCAAAACTCCGGCTACACCGGGTAGCGTGAAGGCGAAAGTCCTCGTCGAGCACGGCGCCCTGGACAGCATGGTCACCCCGGACAACGTCGCTGCATTCAAGGCCGAAATGGACAAGGCCGGCGCTGACTATCAATTCGTCAGCCTCGACGGTGCCAAGCACGGTTTCAGCAATCCCGACGCAGATCGCCTGAGCCATGGCGATCACGGTGGCCCGGATATCGGCTACAACAAGGCCGCAGATGAAAAATCCTGGGCAGACATGAAAGCGTTCTTCCAGAAGATCTTCAGCTAACCCCCCTATCTGATCGTTCCCACGCTCTGCGTGGGAACGATCATGTCGACACTATTCAGCCTGAAGACAACCCGGCAAAATGCCCGCCATGAATCCAGCCCCCGCCCTTCCCGTCTGCTGCACGCCGCTCGACGCCCACTGGCCGTTGCCGACGGTGTTGCCCGACGCCGTATTGCTCAGCACTCATTTCGATCCGTCGCAATTGCTTGGCGATGACTTCCGGCGCAGCGTCATCGAGCCGCCGCCGAGCATTCAGCGCTCGGTGGCCAAGCGGCAGGCCGAGTTTCTCGCCGGGCGGATCTGCGCGCGGGCGGCGTTGCAGCAACTGGAAGGCTCGAACGTAGTGCCCGCGATTGGCGAAGACCGCGCACCGGTGTGGCCAGCGCACATCTGCGGCTCGATCACCCACAGCACCGGCCGGGCCGCAGCGATTGTTGCCAACAAACAGCACTGGCGCGGCCTGGGCATGGATCTGGAAAACCTGCTCAACGCCGAGCGTGCCGAACGTCTGGCCGGAGAAATCCTGACACCGCCGGAACTGCAACGCATGGCCGCCGGCTCACGGGATCAGTTGGCATTGCTGGTGACGCTGACGTTTTCAGTGAAAGAGAGTTTGTTCAAGGCGCTGTACCCGATTGTGCAGAAGCGCTTTTACTTCGAGCACGCCGAGGTGCTGGAGTGGACGGAGGCGGGTGAAGTGCGGTTGCGATTGCTGACTGACCTTTCCAGCGAGTGGCGCAACGGAACTGAGCTGCAGGCGCAGTTCGGCGTGCAGGATGGTCAGCTGTTGAGTCTGGTCAGCATCAAGGCCTGAGAATTTTCGGTAACAGGCCAGGCCTCTTCAGGAGCAAGCCCCCTCTCACAACTTGTACATATTTAACAGATGTGCACGTTCATTGTGGGAGGGGGCTTGCTCCCGAAGACGGTATCCCCGCCGGCACAGATTTCAGCGTCGTTCCTGATTCCTCGGCCAGCTCAGGCTGAAGCAAGCGCCGCCCAGACTCTTGCTCTTGCCAATCAACGCCCGGCCGTCATGCCAGTGAATGATTCGCCGCACAATCGACAAGCCCAAACCATGCCCGCCGGATGCCCGGGTGCGACTGTCGTCCAGTCGCAGGAACGGCGTGAAGATCCGCTCCCACGCCCCTTCCGGCACCCCCGGCCCGTCATCCTCGACGTCCACCCGGCAACGCATTTGCCCGACCTGATAACTCACCGTGACCTTCGACGCCGCGTGACGCATGGCGTTGCTCACCAGATTCTGCAGCGCCCGGTGCAGGTAGCGCGGCTCGGCCTCGACCCACGCGTCGTCGTTGTCCGCCGCCGACAGGCACAAGCCGCGTTGCACCGTAACCTCGGCGCGCAACGGCGCCAGTTCGGCGATGACCTGATTGACCAAGGCATCGAGGTCGATGCGCTGGAACGTCAGCGCCGGTGAGCCCTGCTCCAGCCGCGCATAGGTGAGCATTTCGTCGACCAGCTTATCGAGGTCTTCAATGTCGTGATCCATGCCTTCGCGGTACTTTTCCAGCGCTTGCGGGGTGGTCGCCGAGCCGATCATTTCCAGACCAAAACGCAAACGCGCCACCGGCGTGCGCAATTCGTGAGAGACCGCACGCACCAGTTCGCGCTGGATCGCCAGCAACTGTTGCAGGTGCTCAGCCATGCCATTGAACGCCGCCGCCAGTCGCCCGACCGAGTCCGCGCCGCGTGCCGGCACGCGGGTTTCCAGACTGCCCTTGGCGATGCGCGTGGCTGCCGCTTCGAGGCCACGCAAACGCCGTTCGAGTTGGCGCACCAGCAAATAAACGATCAGGCCAATCAGGCTGAGGCCGAGCGCGGCGATCAACACCAGCCACTCCGGCGGGTACGGATTCATCTGATACAGCGGGCCGATTTCCAGTACCCACGGTGTGCCGACCATGCCGGCGAACACGCGGATCGAATCGCCGCCCTTGCCCAGCGCCATCACCGTGTCGCCCTCGGACACACGCCGACTCTGGTCTTCGTCCATGTCGGCATCGTTGACCGTGACCAGCCGCAAATCGAAACCAAAGCCTTTTTCCTGCTTTATCTGCGCCAGACGTTTTGGCTGCTCGCCGACCGGTACGCGCACCAGTTCATCGGCCAACAGATAAATAGTCGCGCGGGCCAGTTGCTCGCTGATCTGTTGCACTTCGCCGGTCAATACCAGCTGTTCTTTATCGCTGACCAGTCGATAGACCTTCGCCGCGTGCGGCCCGGTCTGCTCGACCAGTGCCTGCCCGCGCTGCACGCGCGTGCGCTGGGACAGGTCGAGACCGGTCTCGGTAAACGTCTTCAGCGCCAGCGGAATCCCGAGCAGACGCTCCCAGACCAGCAACGCGCGGTGACGCTCGGTCTGGTTCATCGGCTGCAGGTTGTCGGCCATCAGCGAGAACGTGCCATGGGCCAGGCGCTCGCGGTACTGCTCGCTGCGCACCTGATTGAGCAGGTTCAGCGCGAGCACGCCGAGCACCGCCACCAGAATGATCGCTGCGCACATGCCGCCATAAATGCGCAGGAAGATCGAATTCACAGCGACAAGTCTGCGCAGGCTTCAGGGACGAACAGGTAGCCTTTGCTACGGATGGTCTTGATCAGGCGCGGGTGATCAGGGTCGTCGCCGATTTTCGGGCGGATGCGCGAGATGCGCACATCGATCGAGCGATCCTGACCGTCGTAGCCGATGCCGCGCAGCGCGGTGAAGATTTCTTCCCGGGACAGGATCCGCCCGGCATTGGCGACCAACAGCCAAAGCAGATCAAATTCGGCGCTGGTCAGTTCGATGCCGCTATCGCTGAGCCAGGCTTCGCGCAGGGCGCTGTCCACCACCAGCGGGCCGAACTGCAAGCGACGGTTTTTTTCAGCGACTGGCTCGGCGCTGTCACTGCGCCGCAGCAAGGCCTGAATCCGCGCCAGCAACAAGCGCGGACGCACCGGTTTGCACACGTAATCGTCGGCGCCCAGATCAAGGCCTTGAATCTGGTCGGCGTCGTCGGTGCGCGCGGTAAGCATCAGGATCGGCCCGTCGAATTGACTGCGCACCTTACTGCAGATGCTCAGGCCATCCTCGCCGGGCAACATCAGGTCGAGGATCACCAGATCCGGTTGCTCCTTGATGATTCGCGCCGCCGCCAGCGCGCCGTTGCCTTCGATGTCCACGCGCAATCCATTGGCTTGCAGGTAGTCGCGCGTGAGTTCGGCCAGACGCAGATCATCCTCGACGATCAAAACCTGAAAGGCTTGTTGCTCCACCGGTGACCTCTGCTTGCTGTTTTTATTGATATAAGGAAGGCATTGGCCTGCCCCGACATTTCTTCAATCCTCCGGTCTTTTTGTCATCTTTCGGGAGGATAAGAATGCTTGTGCACGGGCCGATTGTATAAACGGCGTACAGCCAGAACACAAGTCGGTAAATGCGTTCGGACAAGGCGGTTTTTTGTGATAGGGTTCGCGCCCTTAAAAATCCGCTGAAGCGTTTTTCCAGGTGAAAAAACAGTGACAAACGGTCTAGCTCAGCAGGTTCGCGGCCTACACGCGAATTCGCCGTTTCGCACACAATTTACGCACAGGCTTATCCACAGGCTATACATTGCAATAGCCCCCCAAAACGCATTATCTTGTACCCCGCGCTAAAAAAAACCCTACATGTAGGGGTTAAGACAAAAAACCAAACACAAACCGGACAGTGAATTCAAGGCTTTTTATTGCCATTGTCGGGTTGAACCAAACGTATTTTCACAAGCCCAAACCGCGCCTGCGGATGGCTACCGTTTTTCAGTCGACCACGACGATAACGGTACGGGTGTTGCAGTCTGAAACTGCTCCCCGAAAGGAATGCGGTTTGACGCGTATCGCGCGAACCGAAGACTTCGGCATGGAAGCGGCGCCCACAAGGCCCCTTCCTGAACTGTCCCGAAGTCGTTATGCCCGGCACATGCCGGTTGTAGTGCTTCAGGACGGAACGGTGGGCACCGTGATGGTGCCCAAACAAACATAGAGAACGTGGAGACACCCATGCAAACCGACACAACTCGCGAGAACCCGCAGGGCACCTTGCCGCAGGCCGCCGATTCGACTTCGGATCTGGCAGCCACCGCGCCTGGTCAACTGCGTGTGATCAAGCGTAATGGCACTGTCGTTCCTTACACCGATGACAAGATCACCGTCGCTATCACCAAAGCGTTTCTCGCAGTTGAGGGCGGCACCGCTGCCGCTTCGTCGCGAATCCACGACACCGTTGCCCGCCTGACCGAACAAGTCACCGCGACCTTCAAGCGTCGCATGCCATCGGGCGGCACCATCCACATCGAAGAAATCCAGGACCAGGTCGAACTGGCCCTGATGCGTGCCGGCGAGCAGAAAGTCGCTCGCGACTACGTGATCTACCGTGACGGTCGTTCGAAAGAACGCGCTGCCCACGCCCCGGCTGAAGAAGCCGTCAACGCTCACCCGTCGATCCGTATCACCCGCGCCGACGGTAGCCTGGCACCGCTCGACATGGGCCGCCTGAACACCATCGTCACCGAGGCCTGCGAAGGTCTGGAAGAAGTCGACGGCGACCTGATCCAGCGCGAAACCCTGAAAAACCTGTACGACGGCGTGGCCCTGACCGACGTCAACACTGCGCTGGTGATGACTGCCCGTACTTTGGTTGAGCGCGAGCCGAACTACTCGTTCGTCACCGCCCGCCTGCTGATGGACACCCTGCGCGCCGAAGGCCTGGGTTTCCTCCAGGTGGCCGAAAGCGCCACTCACCACGAAATGGCCGACCTGTACGCCAAGGCGCTGCCGGCCTACATCGCCAAAGGTATCGAGTTCGAACTGCTGAACCCTGTGCTGGCCGACTTTGACCTGGAAAAACTGGGCAAGGCGATCAACCACGAGCGCGACCAGCAATTCACCTACCTGGGCCTGCAAACCCTGTACGACCGTTACTTCATCCACAAGGATGGCGTGCGTTTCGAGCTGCCGCAGATCTTCTTCATGCGCGTGGCCATGGGCCTGGCGATCGAAGAGAAGCAGAAAGAAGACCGTGCGATCGAGTTCTACAACCTGCTGTCGTCCTTCGACTACATGTCCTCGACCCCGACCCTGTTCAACGCCGGTACCCTGCGTCCACAGCTGTCGAGCTGCTACCTGACCACCGTGCCGGATGACCTGTCGGGCATCTATCACGCGATCCACGACAACGCCATGCTGTCGAAATTCGCTGGTGGCCTGGGCAACGACTGGACGCCGGTTCGTGCACTGGGTTCGTACATCAAGGGCACCAACGGCAAGTCGCAAGGCGTGGTTCCGTTCCTGAAAGTCGTGAACGACACCGCCGTCGCCGTTAACCAGGGTGGCAAGCGCAAAGGCGCTGTATGTGCCTACCTGGAAACCTGGCACATGGACATCGAAGAGTTCATCGAGCTGCGCAAGAACACCGGTGATGATCGTCGTCGTACCCACGACATGAACACCGCCAACTGGATCCCTGACCTGTTCATGAAGCGTGTCTTCGATGACGGCAAGTGGACCCTGTTCTCGCCGTCCGAAGTGCCGGACCTGCACGACCTGACCGGCAAGGCTTTCGAAGAGCGTTACGAGTACTACGAAGCCCTGACCGAGTACCCGGGCAAGGTCAAGCTGTTCAAGACCATCCAGGCCAAAGACCTGTGGCGCAAAATGCTGTCCATGCTGTTTGAAACCGGCCACCCATGGCTGACCTTCAAAGACCCGTGCAACCTGCGCAGCCCGCAGCAGCACGTCGGCGTGGTTCACAGCTCGAACCTGTGCACCGAGATCACCTTGAACACCAACAAGGACGAGATCGCCGTTTGCAACCTGGGCTCGATCAACCTGCCGAACCACATCGTCGACGGCAAGCTGGACACCGCCAAGCTGCAACGCACCGTGAACACGGCCGTGCGCATGCTCGACAACGTGATCGACATCAACTACTACTCGGTGCCGCAAGCGAAGAACTCCAACTTCAAGCACCGTCCGGTCGGTCTGGGCATCATGGGCTTCCAGGACGCGCTGTACCTGCAGCACATCCCTTACGGTTCCGACGCTGCCGTCGAGTTCGCCGACAAGTCGATGGAAGCGGTCAGCTACTACGCGATCCAGGCTTCCTGCGACCTGGCTGACGAGCGCGGCTCGTACGAGACGTTCCAGGGTTCGCTGTGGTCCAAAGGCATCCTGCCACTGGATTCGCAACAGATCCTGATCGAAGCGCGCGGCCAGAAGTACATCGACGTCGACCTGACCGAGTCCCTGGACTGGGCACCGGTTCGCGCCCGTGTTCAGAAAGGCATCCGTAACTCGAACATCATGGCCATCGCACCGACCGCGACCATCGCCAACATCACCGGCGTATCGCAGTCGATCGAACCGACCTACCAGAACCTGTATGTGAAATCGAACCTGTCGGGCGAATTCACCGTGATCAACCCGTACCTGGTTCGCGACCTCAAGGCTCGCGGTCTGTGGGACTCGGTCATGATCAACGACCTGAAGTACTACGACGGTTCGGTTCAGCAGATCGAGCGCATCCCGCAAGAACTCAAAGAGCTCTACGCGACCGCGTTCGAAGTGGACACCAAGTGGATCGTTGACGCCGCCAGCCGTCGTCAGAAGTGGATCGACCAGGCCCAGTCGCTGAACCTGTACATCGCTGGCGCATCGGGCAAGAAGCTGGACGTGACCTACCGCATGGCCTGGTACCGTGGTCTGAAAACCACTTACTACCTCCGTGCCCTGGCCGCGACCAGCACCGAGAAGTCGACCATCAACACCGGCAAGCTGAACGCTGTTTCCAGCGGCGGCAACCACGGCGACGATTCGGTTCTGGCAGCCCCTGCCGGCCCGGCGCCAGTGCCAAAGGCTTGTGCGATCGACGAGCCGGATTGCGAAGCTTGCCAATAAGCTGAGCTGACTCAAGCGTCGCAAGACGCTTGATCAAGAAACCCCCGACAGACCTCTGGTTTGTCGGGGGTTTTCGTTTGTCTGAAAAAAAAAGGCGAAACCTGTATCGCAGGTTTCGCCGTTTGTTGTTTCTACGCTGCGTCGTCAGACCATGAACGACTCAGCCATTGCCTGCCCTACCACCGGAATGGTGAAGGTGTCGCCATTGCTGGTCACGAAGGTATCGATGGTGTTGGAGCCTTTATACCAGTCAGCGAGGATGACCGCGTTATTCTGCTTGCCGGCATTCCACTCCACAGCATTGAAGATGTAGGCATTGGTGCCATCTGTCTTGATGAGCACATCCGCATGCGACTTGATATTCATCAGCTCGACTTTGTCGTTGCCATAAAGACCATCATCCTTGATCAAGACCGTGGTCGAGGCATTAACCCTGTACGTATCACCGCCCTCGCCGCCATAGGCATAACCACCGCCCTCCATGTACAAGGTGTCAGCACCGGCGCCACCAAACAGCTGATATTCAGGGCCCATGCCATCCAGCGAATCATTGCCGTCGTCACCGTAGGCAGTACCCGCATAAACCTTGATGTAGTCGTTACCGGCATCCCCGTGCAGAACACTGCCGATATCGTTGTTGGCGCTGATCATGCTGTCATTGCCGTTACCACCAAACAACTGGTCGGCCTCGGCAGCACCGCTGCGATCAGGACCATTGATGGCGTAGGGCTCGTACTTGCCGCCATAAATCGCGTCGTCACCATCGCCGCCATAAACCAGATCGTTGCCTTCACCACCATAGATCTGGTTCCAGGTGGCGTTGCCGGTCAGCGTGTCGTTGAACGCCGAGCCATGCAGCCCTTCGATATTGACCAGAACATCACCGGTTGCGTCGCCGCCGTTCGCGGTGTTGGCCAGCAGGTCGACCTGTACGGCCGCTGAACTGCCCGTGTACCAGGCTGCATCGGAAGTGCCGGCACCGCCATCGATGTAGTCGGCCCCTTTGCCACCGATAAACGTCTCGGTACCTGCTCCGCCGATCAACGTATCGTTGAATGCAGTGCCTTCCCAGTTTTCGATGTTGGTGTAGGTGTCGCCGGCCGCAGTGCCCGTCAGCGGCTTGGTGAGATCCAGCGTGATGGCTGAGCTTTCAAACGCGAAACTGACGGTATCGAGGCCGTTGCCGCCATCAAAATTGTTGGCCTGATCGTTGCCGATGAAAGTGTCATCCGATCTCGACCCGACGAACTTCTCGATGCTCTGGAAGGTATCGCCCCTGGCAATCGAGGTGTGCTGTCCGGTCTTGAGGTTGATCACTACCCCACCCACTCCGGCATCATCGTAGCTGACGGTATCGATGCCATCGCCACCGATAAAGGTGTCGGCGCCATCACCACCGGACAGAATGTCGCCACCCGAACCGCCTGTGATGACGTTATCCAGCGCATTGCCCTTACCCACAAACGGGGTGGCGCCGATGTAGGTCAACCGCTCGATGCCGGCATTCAGGAAGTAGTACGACTGACTGGTGCGCACTTCATCATTGCCGCCCTCGGCCAATTCGACGATAGCGCCGTAAGTCGCATTATTGAGAATGTACACATCATCGCCGCTGCCGCCCTGCACGGTAAAACCGGTCGAGTTGGTTGTGGCGGTAAAGACATCGTTGAAAGCCGAGCCAATGATTTTTTCGATACTTACAAAGCTGTCGCCCTCGGCATCGCCGCCAACACCAACACCCGATCCCGCACCGGACGCGCCCAGTGTCAGATTCACGCCCTGGCCGGATTGCGAATAATCCAGCACGTCGATGGTGGTGCCTGCACCACCGTCAAATTTTTCCGCACCCGCGCCGGCGATGAACGTATCGGCATATTGCGTGCCGCGAATCACCTCGATATCGACGAAGGTGTCGCCCGCAGCGATGCCGGTATGCACACCGGTTTTGAAGTTGAAGGTGATCGCCGCGTTACTTTCGTCATAACCGACGGTATCGGTGCCTGCTCCCCCGATAAATGTGTCGGCGCCACCGCCGCCCGACAGGTAATCGTTGCCCGCACCGCTGGTGATGATGTTGTCCAGCGCGTTGCCGCGACCGTTGAAGTTACCCGTACCGGTATAGGTCAAGCGCTCCACGTTGTCGGCCAGCCCCATGCCACTCTGGCTGGTTCGCACTTCGTCGTCACCACCACCGACCGCTTCAACGATGACCGCCGATGCATTGCCATTGATGATGTAGACGTCATTACCCGCACCACCCTGCAAGGTGAAAGAGCCTGTCGTGGTTGAGTTGAACACATCGTCGTAGGCCGAACCGACGATCTTCTCGATGCCGGAAAACGAATCCCCTTCGGCATCGCCACCGGTGCCGGTGCCGGCACTGGATGACAGCGTCAGATTGATCCCGGCAGCAGACTGCGAATAATCCACAACGTCGATGTTATCGGCCGTGAGACTGCCGCCTTCAAACTTGTCGGCAGCAGCGCCGGCCACAAACGTGTCGCTGTATTTAGAGCCGCGGATCACCTCGATACCGTCAAACGTATCGCCTGCGGCAATGCCGCTGTGAACGCCGGTTTTAAGGTTGATCGTCACGCCGACCGAGGAGTCGTCATAACTGACGATATCGCTGCCAGCGCCACCGATGAACTTGTCCGCACCGGCCCCTCCCATCAACAGATCGTTACCGATGCCGCCGGTAATAATGTTGTTGCCGGCATTTCCGGTACCGGTGAAATTTGTAGTACCGGTGTAGGTCAGGCGCTCGACTTCGGCACTCAGCGTCATGTTGGCCAGCGAGGTGCGAACTTCATCGTCGCCTCCCCCCGCCACTTCGACAATCGTTTGATAGGCAGGGCCGTTGATAACGTACAGATCGTTACCCGCTCCACCCTCCAACGTGAAGGTTGCATCACCGGTGGTGAACACATCGCCCAGTGCCGACCCGACAACTTTCTCGATATTGGTGAAGGTATCGCCCTGGGCATCGCCACCCTTTCCGCTGCCCGCGCCGAGCGAGGTGAGGGTGATGTTGACGGCTTGTGCCGACGTTGAATAATCAACGGTGTCGACACCCCCCAAGGCACCGCCATCGAAGATGTTGGCTTCCACACCGCTGACAAACGTGTCGCTGTTTTTACTACCCAGAATGATCTCGATTCCCGAGAAGGTATCACCCGCCGCGAAGCCCGTGTTGACCCCGGTTTTCAGATTGACGGTGACGCCGGCAGCAGTGCTGTCCTCATAACTGGCCGTGTCGATACCGGCGCCGCCGATCAACTGGTCGGCACCCGCTCCTCCGATCAGCAGGTCGTTGCCCGCCCCACCGGTAATGATGTTGTCTCCGGCGCTGCCACGACCGGTGAAGGTGCCGGTGCCGGTATAAGTCAGGCGCTCGACCTCGTTCCCCATGGTCATACTGGACAGGCTGGTGCGAATCTCGTCATCACCGCCTCCGGCCAGCTCGACAACCCCTGCAGTACCCGAACCATTGATAACGTAGACATCGTTACCGGCCCCCCCGTAAAAGGTTGTGCTGCCGGCAGTCACGGTGAACACGTCATCGTGGGCCGAGCCGTAGAACGCTTCTATGTTGCTGAAGGCATCACCCTGGGCATCGCCACCAACACCTGTGCCGGCACCGCTCGCAACCGTCAGATTGATTGCCTGGGCCGAACCGGCAAAACTCAGCGTATCGTTGCCATTGCCGCCATCAAAAGTGGTCGCCCCGGCATCGCTGACAAAGTTGTCGGCGTAGCTGGAACCCCGAATCACCTCAATGCTGCTGAACGTGTCGCCAGCGGCAAAACCGGTATGCACGCCGGTCTTGAGATTGACCGTCACACCGACCCCCGAAACGATATCCTCATAACTGGCCGTGTCGATGCCTGCTCCACCGATCAACTGATCGGCACCCGCACCGCCGATAAGCAGATCGTTGCCGGCGCCGCCGGTAATGATGTTGTCGTTGGTGCTGCCGCGGCCGGTGAAGTTTCCGGTGCCGGTAAACGTCAGGCGCTCGATTTCGCTGGTCATGCCCATACTGTTCTGGCTGGTACGAATCTCGTCGTCACCGCCGCCGGCCAGCTCACCGATACTCATCGAATCTTTACCGTTGAGGATGTAAACATCGTTACCGGCGCCGCCGTAGAGCGTCACGCTACCGGAGTTCACGGTAAACACATCGGCGTTGGCAGAGCCGGTGATGACTTCAATGTTGCTGAACAAATCGCCCTGGGCATCTCCGCCCAGACCGCTGCCGGATGTGCCGTTCACGGTGATATTCACCGCTTGCTCGGACGTGGCGTAGCTCAGGGTGTCGTAGCCACCGGCACCATCAAAGTTGTTGGCGTCGGCGTTACCGACAAAGTTATCGCTGTAGACCGTGCCCCGAAACGCTTCGATTCCGACGTATGTATCGCCCTTGGCCAGACCGGTGTTGACACCGGTCTTCAGGTTGACGGTGACACCCACGCCCGAGTTGTCATCTTCATAACTGGCCGTATCGATGCCGGCACCGCCAATCAATTGATCGGCGCCAGCGCCGCCGATCAGTACATCGTTGCCATCGCCACCATTAATGATGTCGTCACCGGCAAGGCCCCGTATCTGATCGTCTCCTGCAGTACCCATCAAAGTATCTGCACCATCAGAACCATAAATTACAGCCATTACATCTTCCTTGTGTGTGTTGGAAACTACTGTAAAACGCTGTGCGAAAGCTTCCTGATTTCCCTGTCGCCGAATGATGTTCTGGCTCAATGAAGCGGGTCATATGAAGTTTTGACGCGAAAATTCCTTATGCCGCCGGGGTGCAAGTTTCAAACCAATAAGCCGACGAACGGTGGCGTATTGAAATTTTGAATAAGCACGGGGCAAAAAAAAACCGACGCCATGGCGTCGGTTTTCAATTGCGTACAACTCACATCACATCAGGTCATCTGAATGATGGTCTGCATGATGGTGCTCTGCGTCGAAATGGTCTTGGCGTTCGCCTGATAGTTGCTCTGCGCCTTGATCAGATCCACCAGCTCGTTGGTCAGGTTAACGTTCGACTCTTCCAGCGAGTTCGACACGATCGAACCCAACGTACCGGTCTTCGGCGCATCAACACCGGCCACGCCCGAAGCGAACGTTTCCTTCCAGCGAGTGCCGCCAATCGGCTGCAGACCCTGCTCGTTAGCGAAGCTGGCCACAGCAACCTGACCAATCGCCTTGGTCTGCTGGTTGCTGAAGTTGGCGGTCATGACGCCAGTCGAATCGATGGTCAGACTGGAGATCTGGCCGGTCGCGTAACCATCCTGGTACTGCGCAGTACGCGCAGTGACCGCGTTATAGGACGTGGTCGACGCCATGTTGAGTGCGATGCCGGCCGGGTTGGCCTTGGAGCCGTTCGGGGCCCAGGTCACAGGTGTGGTCGTGGCGTTGGTCACGGCCCCCGGAATCCAGCCGGTCATGGTCAGGGTGTTGCCGGTTTTCGTCCAGCCAGCACCTGCGGTCAGCGTGGCCATGGTGCCGTCGGAGTTGAAGGTGATGTCGTGGGTCATCGGCGTCAGAGTGTTGTTCGCCGGATCCGATGGTGTACGACCATCCATGTAGGTGTAGACGCGCCAGGCGTTGGTACCCGTTTTCACGTAGTACTGATCCATGCGGTGCTCGTTACCCTGGGTATCGTAGACCGGCGTGGAAATCAGCTTGTTGTAGCTGTTCAGATCAGTCGGGCTGAACGTGGTGACGGTCGGCGTCGTATCCTGCGAGTTGACGTTCATGGTCTGGTCGATCTTGGTCGTCGCGTTCGGCTTGAGGGCCGAGGTGTCGATCTTCAGATCGGTCAGTACGCCGGTCATGATCTTGCCGTTGGCATCGACGCCATAACCTTGCAGACGGTTGCCGTTGTTGTCGACCACATAGTTTTCAGCGTCAGTCTTGAACGCACCGGCACGGGTGTAGCTCAGGGAACCGTTGTCGCTGAGGATGAAGAAACCGTTGCCCTGGATACCCATGTCCAACACGTTGCCGGTGTTGTTCACGTCACCCTGGCCGAACTGCTGGGAAACGTTGGCCAGACGCACGCCGTTACCGACGGTCTTGCTGCCGGTACCCAGGCGCGTGGCCGAGTACACGTCTTCGAATTCTGCACGGGACGATTTGAAACCGGTGGTAGCCACGTTGGCGATGTTGTTGCCGGTCACGTCCAGTTGCTTGTTGGCTGCATAGAGACCGCTAAGGCCGATATTGAAAGACATATTCCACTCCTTTGTGCCGGTTAGTCGGCTCTATATACCAATGGTTTGTACTTTGGACAGCGCAACGCTGCCCAGGCCCGCCAGGTTCAGCATCAACTCACCGCCAGTCTGGCTGATGGTCACGCTGTTGACGGTGGCCGGCAGATACGTGATCAGCGAAGTGGCCTTGCCGTCGTACGTGGCGCTGGCCGTGAACGAATAAGTACCCGCTGCCGCGACCGCACCGGACGCGTCCTTGCCGTCCCAGATGAAACTGGCGTTGCCGGCATTCTGGGTGCCCATGTCGATGGTGCGCACGACCTTGCCTTCGGCGTCTTTGATCGTGACCGAGACGGCACCGGAGGACGGAACCACCACAGTGCCGTTAAGGCTCTTGCTGGTGTCGACCACAGCCTTGTCGGTCTGGGCGATGACCGAACGGCCCACCAGCGACGACGCCTGCAGTGCCTGCGAAGAGTTGTAGTTGCCGGCAATGCCACTGACGGTGTCGTTCAGCGTGGTAATGCCTTCCAGGCTGCTGAACTGCGCCAGTTGCGCAACGAACTCGCTGTTGTCCTGTGGATCGAGCGGGTTCTGGTTTTTCAGCTGGGTGACCAACAGTTGCAGGAACGCATCTTTGCCCAGGGCCTGTTTGCCCGTCGTGCTGTTGGTGGCCGCCGCCAGACCACCCGTTGTCGTCCCGGTGGTCTTCGAAGAGTTGGCCAGTACGTCTTTGATGTTTACGCCGCTGGTGGAATCGGAAACGCTCATGGCAGTCGCCCCTTATTACTGACCGAGGGTCAGTACCTTCTGCATCATGGTTTTGGCGGTGTTCATCATTTCGGCGTTGGTCTGGAACGAACGGCTCGCGGAAATCATGTCAGCCATTTCTTCCACCACGTTGACGTTCGGGTAGTAGACGTAGCCCTTGGCGTCGGCAGCCGGATGGTTCGGCTCGTAGCGCGCTTCGAGGTTGCTCTGGTCTTCGACCACTCCGAGCACCTGCACGCCTTGACCGGCGGCGTCCTGGCTCTGGAACAACGAATTGCTGCCGCTGTTCTGACCGCCCTGGAACATGGTGGCGAACACCGGGTGACGGGCACGGTAGGTCTGGTCGATGCTCGACGAAACGGTTTCGGCGTTGGCGATGTTCGAAGCCACGGTGTTCAGACGCGTGGTTTGGGCGCTCATGCCGCTGCCGGCAATGTTGAAAACGCTGGACAGGGACATGGATTATTCTCCGCGCAGGGCTGACACCAGCCCTTTGAATTTGCTGTTGAGCAAGGTGAAGCTGGCCTGGAAGCCGACCGCGTTTTCCGCGTAGTTCGACTGCTCAAGCTGAGCGTCCACCGTGTTCTGGTCGATCGAAGGCTGCATCGGCGTGCGGTACATCAGCGACTCGTCGCCGTTGCCCAGACCTTCGGCCTCGATGTGACGGCTGTTGGTCATGTTCAACGCGATGGTGCCGTTGGCGTTCTTCTGGGTCTGTGCTTCGAGCACTTTGGAGAAGTCCAGATCCCGCGCCTTGTAGTTCGGGGTATCGGCGTTGGCGATGTTGTTGGCCAGGACTTCGGCACGCTGAGCGCGGAAGCCAAGAGCCTTTTCGTGAATGCCGAGCGCTTTATCGAAGCTGATGCTCATGTCGGGAACCTTCGGGTGACCGGTTTTTCGTAACTGAGCTTTAGCAAACCGCGTGCCAATGCGAAAAAACCCCGTAAACCGGGGCTTTGCGGGGGATCGGCAAGGCGGCAATGCCAGAAAAGCGGCAACGGGTTTCCGCCGGATGCCGCTTTTCTGCCGCTTGCCACCCCCTCATCCACACCATCCCTTTGTAGGGGTTTTGCGGTATCAGGGAGAAATTCTGCGGACACAAAAAAAAACGGCAGACCTTTGCGGGCCTGCCGTTTTTTGTATTGCCGATGCAATCACTTCGCCTGGTAAATGATCCCGGGGCTGCACTGAACCATCTGGTAATGATCCGGTAAACCGTTCAGAGCTTCAGAGGCGCCAAGGAACAGATAACCGCCCGGCTTCAGCGTGCTGTGAATGCGCAACAGGATGTCTTTCTTCACCTCGGCGGAGAAGTAGATCAACACGTTGCGGCAGAACACGATGTCGAACTTGCCCAGGCTGGCGTAGCTGTCGAGCAAGTTGAACGAGCGGAATTCCACCCGGTTCTTGATCGGCGCCTTGATTACCCAGCGCCCCGGCCCTTTCGGATCGAAGTAACGCTGCAGACGATCAGCGGACAGCCCGCGACCGATCGCCAGGCTGTCGTACTCGCCGGTCTTGCAGTTGGTCAGCATGCTTCCGGACAGGTCGGTGGCAACGATCTGCACGCCCATCTTCAACTGACCAAGGTTGCTGCGCTCGAACTCGTCGATCGACATCGACAGCGAATACGGTTCCTGACCCGACGAGCAGGCCGCCGACCAGATCCGCAGACGCTGGTTGGGACTGGCCTTGATCGCTTCAGGCAGCACCTTGTTCTTCAAGACTTCAAACGGATAGGTGTCACGAAACCACAGGGTTTCGTTGGTCGTCATGGCATCGACCACCTGCTCGCGCAAACCGCTGCGCGGCTGGGTCTGGATGCGCTGGACCAGCTCACCCAGGGATTTGATGCCTTGCTGCTCCATCAGTTTGTTGAGACGGCTCGAGACCAGGTACTGCTTGTTTTCACCGAGCAAAATGCCACAGGCTTTTTCCAGGAAGACCCGGAACTGTTCGAAATCCAAATTACCCGTAGACAATGATGCCGCCTCTTAAATCGTGTTGACCGCCAGGGGCAGAAGGCCCCTAGCTGATATCTGCTGCTTTGATCCGGTCGACTACCCGGGATGCCAGGTCATCAGGACGGAATTTGGCCAGGAAGTCATCGGCACCGACTTTCTTGACCATCGCCTGATTGAATACCCCGGACAACGAAGTATGCAGGATGATATGAAGCTTTTGCATGCGCGGGTCGCTGCGGATCTCCGCCGTCAGGGTGTACCCGTCCATCTCCGGCATCTCGATGTCGGAGATCATCATCAGGAACTCTTCTTCCGGCTTTTTGCCCTCGTCGACCAGCTTGCGCAGGTAATCCAGCGCCTGCTTGCCGTCGTTCAGCGCCACCACTTCGACGCCGACCGTCTGCAGGCAACGCGTGACTTGCTTGCGTGCCACCGACGAGTCATCGACCGTCAGCACCCGCAGCGACAACGCCTTGCTCTGGGTCTCGACATCGACCACACCCACCGAAATCGCTTCAGGTGTCGGCGCAACTTCCGCCAGCACTTTCTCGACGTCGATGATTTCGACTAACTGATTGTCCACCCGAGTCACAGCGGTCAGGTAATGATCGCGTCCCGTGCCCTTGGGCGGCGGATGAATCTCCTCCCAGTTCATGTTGACGATGCGCTCCACCGAGCGGACCAGGAAACCCTGGGTCTTGGTGTTGTACTCCGTGATGATCACGAACGGACTGTTCTTGTCTTTCAACGCACCCGAGCCGGTTGCCATTGCCAGATCAAGGATCGGAATGGTCGCCCCCCGAATATTCGCCACCCCGCACACGACAGGACTGGACTTGGGCATCAACGTCAGCGACGGGCATTGCAGCACTTCCCGCACCTTGAACACGTTGATTCCGTAGAGCTGCTGACCGTCGAGACGGAACAACAACAGCTCCAGGCGATTCTGCCCCACCAGTTGCGTGCGCTGGTTTACCGAATCCATTACACCAGCCATGCCCAGACTCCTACACCAACGCCAAGTGTTGTTGCGACGCACATTCATTGCTAAACGGCACGGCGCTTGCTTTTTAACTCGTATGAACGCTCAAACGACATTTTTCCGACGCCTGACATCTCCCCTTCGCAGAGGGCTTTGCGCGGTGTCCGCCGTTTGCTTCTTTTTCGCTGGCAGCCCTGCCATTGCTGATGCGGTTACCTTGCCTGACATGCTTATCGGCGTCACTCAGGGCTTTCTTGAGTTCACCGTAGAAGACTATCTGGCAACCAGTCAAACGGAAGGCCGCTACGAAATCGAAGTAAACCAGCTCGACCCACGCATGCGCATGCCTACGTGCGACAAGGAATTGACAGCGACACTGGAGAGTCCGGCACGCCCGTTGGGCCGGGTCACGGTCAAGGTTCGCTGTGAAGGCGCATCGCCCTGGACAGTGTTTGTACCCGCTCAAGTCCGCCTGTTTCGCGAGATTGTCACGACCACCCGGCCGCTCAAACGCGCCGGGATTATCGAGCCGCAAGACGTGACCTTGCGCGAGCGCGACGTCAGCACGATCAACCAGGGTTTCCTGACCTCGGTAGACGAAGCGATCGGGCAGAAATTAACCCGACCAACGGTCGCCGATCAGGTCATTACGCTGGTTCATCTGGAACAGGCCGAAGTCATTCGCAAGGGCGATCAGGTGGTCATCACCGCCCGCAGCGGCACACTGGCCGTGCGCATGCCGGGCGAGGCCCTGGCCAATGGCGGCTTGAAAGAACAGATTCGCGTGAAAAACCTCAACTCCCAACGGGTCATCAAGGCGCAAGTCACCGCGCCCGGCCAAGTGGAAGTGGCCATGTAATCGACCCATCAGAAAACTGGCGCCAACCTGAGCTGTTCCCTAAACTGTGCCGCAGCAGGACACGCGCCGACGCATGCAGGCTCATTGCTAAATGAGCCTAAAGTTTTTCAGGGGATGGCCGAAAACATGGCAAGCGTCCAAATTCCCAGAGGTTTTTATCATGGTCATCGATTTCAGCCGTTTGAACAGCTCCTCGTCACTTACCGGTAGTACACGTACCAGCGCGCCCAAGGAAACCGCCGAAACCGGCACTTCCACAGCGCTGAATACCCCGGCCGAACAGGCCAGTACCGCAAAAAGCGGGGAATCGGTACACCTCAGCAATGAGGCTCAACAGTTGCAGAAGGTCACTGACAAGCTGCGCGATCAGCCTGCTGTCGACAAAGCCCGCGTGGCCGAGTTGAAAGCCGCGATTGCCGATGGCAGCTATAAAGTCGACAGCAACCGTGTAGCCAGCAAACTGCTCAACTTCGAAGCCCAGCGCTAGGCCTTGGCCAGCGCGAGGCTTTTGGACGCTTAAAACCCAAGGCCAGCCATGCACGACACTAATTTATTGCAACTGATCATCGACGACTTTGCTCCAGCTCAAGATTTGCTGGAGTTATTGCAATCCGAGTCCCTCGCATTGCACGGTCGCGACATGCCTTTGCTGGAAGACATTCTGGCGCGCAAACAGGCGTTGATCGTTCAACTTGAACAGCGTGGCCGCAAGCGCAGCGAAATCCTCACCAGCCTCAACCTGCCGACCAATCGTCAGGGGCTGGAACAACTGGCCAGCCAGTCGAGCGTCGGCGAGCAGTTGCTCAGCCAGAGCGACTTCCTCACCGACCTCATCGCGCAATGCCAGGCGGCCAACGTCAAAAATGGCCAGTCAATCATCATGCAGCAAGCTGCCACCTCCAATCAGTTGAAGATCCTCAACGGTGGTGAGCCGCCAGCGCTGTACGATGCCAGCGGCACCTTCTCCAAACTGCAGAAACCACGCGCGCTCAGCCAGGCGTGATGCGTTCTTCCATGCTTGCGCCCTATCAACACGTGATACATGCTGGCAAAATGCTGGCTAGTCATAGTCGAATTTTGTCTGGAGATTGATTAACCGTGTCCCATGATGACGCTCCGCAGCCCCCAAAGGTGCTCACCACGCCCCTGGAGATCTCCAGCAACCTGCGCCAGCTGCAAGAAAGCCATGATCCGCTGATCATCACCTTCCATGAACGCAGTCAGCGCTTTCAGAGTTATCTGATCGAAGTCGACCGCGAGTCTGCCACGCTGAAATTTGACGAAATGATCCCGCGTGACGGCGAACGCTTCCTCGAAGCGGGCGAACCGTTCAAGGTCGAGGGCTTCCATGACGGCGTGCGTATCGCTTGGGAATGCACCGGCACACTGACCATCAAGGACGCCGACGGCGACCGCTTTTACGTCGGCGACCTGCCCACCGAAGTGGTTTACCACCAGCGCCGCAACGCCTTTCGCGCCGCACTGAAACTGACCGATCTGGTCAGCGTCGTGCTCGGTGGCGAAAAGCTCAAGGCACCGATCGACGGCAAGCTGCTGGATATTTCTGCCACCGGCTGCAAACTGCGCTTCGAAGGCGACATCACTGACCGCCTGCAACTGGGCCAGGTCTACGATCGCCTGATCGCCCCGCCGCTGTTCGGCAATCAACCTGTGTCAGTCGAACTGCGCTATCTGCACTTCGAAGAAAAACTCAACATCACCTTCGCCGGCCTGCGCTTCCACAACATCAGCGGCCCGGCCGCGCGCAACGTCGAGCGTTTCGTTTATCAGTTACAGCGTGAAGCACGGCGTTTCGACAAAGACGACCTCTGAGTCGAACGCAAAAAAGAAAGGGCAGTCCTTGGCGGGACTGCCCTTTTTTATTTCAAACCCGAATACCCGATTTTGTAATGAATACCTGTGGCGAGGGGATTTATCCCCGATAGGGCGCGAAGCGCCCTCAAAACCATTAAATGCGGTGTATCAGTAAAATCCGGTAGCCAAGACTGGGGCCACTTCGTGTCCCAACGGGGATAAATCCCCTCGCCACAGGGAAACTCCATCGGCACCTGTTAAGGTCGAGCGCCACTGATGTCCGGCGTCGGCTTGTCACTGCCATCATCCGGCTCAGCCTCTGCCGGTGGCTCAGGCTGCACTTGCGGCTCCGGATCAGGTTGCGGATCAGGTTCAGGCGTAACCGTGTTCTGCATCTGCTCCTGCACCACCTGTTCATCCACCCGCGGATCGAGCGCAGCCACCAACGGTGAACTGGACATGCTGTCCGGCATGGCCACGTGATGCAGCGGCGCATCGTCGACCTGATGCAGATTGGTCACGGCTTTCGGGCGGATCCGCCACACCAGCACCAGCGCAAAGAAACTGAAGAACGCGTAAAGGCTCTGGCTGCCGAACAACTTCATCAGCACACCCGCCAGCAACGGCCCGATACTCGCGCCCACCCCGTAGGTCACCAGCAGCATCGCCGTCAGCGACACTCGACGATCGCCCTCGACGTGGTCATTGGAGAACGCTACGGCCAGCGGATACAGGCAGAATTGCACCAGCGAGCACAGGAAGCCCACTACAAATAGTACTTCCAGCGGCACCTGCGGCAGTATCGCCAAGGGCAACGCCGCCACCGCGAGAAACCCGGCAAAACAGCGAATCAGCAATGCCCGGTCGTAACGGTCGGACAACCAGCCCAACGGCCACTGCACCAACAGTCCGGCGAAGATGCAGCTACCCATGAACAGACCGACCTGTTCGGTCGACAGCCCTTGCTGCGAGGCATACAACGGCGCCAGACCGTAGAACGAGCCAATGATCAAACCGGCACCGAGCACCGTGCTCAGCGACTGCGGCACACGCTTGATAAAGAACCGAGGCTCCATCGGCGCAGGATGCAGCGGTGCCGGGTGAATGCGTCGGGTCAGTGCCACGGGCACCAGACACAAGGCGAAGCACAGGGCGACCAGCATCAGCAGCTCAAGCCCCAGTCCCGGGTGCATGACCAGAATCAACTGACCCAACACCAGCCCCAGGTACGAGGCGATCATGTAACCGCTAAAGACCAGCCCGCGCTGATTGGCATCGGCCTGCTCGTTGAGCCAGCTCTCGATCACCATGTACTGGCACATCATGCCCAGACCGACGATAGTCCGCAGCACCAGCCAGGCCGGCAGCCAGTCCACCAGACCATGCCCGAGCACCGCCGCGCCGACGATCCCGGCACACGCCGAATACGCACGAATATGCCCGACCCGGGCGATCAACCGGTGACCGATCTTGCCGCCCAGAACCAGACCGAAATAGTTGGCCGCCATCAGCGCACCGACCCACAGCCCGTCGACATGGTCGGCAGCCAGACGCAATGCCAGATAAGTAGATAGAAGGCCCGAGCCGATCAACATCATCAGCGAGGCGAAATACAGCGCTCGAAAGGATTTCCAGATTTGGCGCATCGGCGTTCCGAGCGGCTCCTTGCAGTAAGTATCGGGCTATCAAACGATAGCCCGATGGCGACAATTCGTCAGGCCTGGGCTGCTAGAACACGCCGTTCCCAGGGAGTGATTTCATCAAAGAAACTGGTCAACTCCATGGTCTTCGAAGCGATGTAGCCTTCGATGAACTCCTCGCCGAACAGTTCCCTTGCCAATTGGCTACGTTTCAGACGTTCGAGTGCGGCATGCAAGGTACACGGCAACGCAAGATTGTCCGGCACCTCGAACTCGCCCTGGATCGCCTCGGTCGGCTCCAGTTCGTGCTCGATGCCATGCAAACCGGCGGCCAGACTGGCGGCAATCGCCAGGTAAGGGTTGGCATCGGCACCAGGCAAACGGTTTTCCACCCGACGGGCGACCGGTGAACTGGCGGGAATCCGCAAGCCGGCGGCGCGATTGTCATGCGACCAGCAGGCATTGTTCGGCGACGCGTACGGATGGCACAGGCGCTGGTAAGAGTTCACGTTGGGTGCAAACAGTGCAGTGAAGTCAGCCATGCCCGCCTGCTGACCACCAATGAAGTGGCGGAACATCGCGGTCGGCTGACCGCTGTCATCACTGAAGACGTTCTTGCCCGTGGCGATGTCGACGAGGCTCTGGTGGATATGCATTGAGCTGCCCGGCGTATGCGCCAGCGGCTTGGCCATGCACACCACGGTCAGGCCATGCTTGAGCGCGACTTCCTTGAGCAAATGTTTGAACAGGAACGTCTGGTCGGCGAGCAACAGCGGATCACCGTGCAACAGGTTGATCTCGAACTGGCTGACGCCCATTTCGTGCATGAAGGTATCGCGCGGCAGACCGAGCGCCGCCATGCATTTATAGACTTCGCTGAAGAAGGGCCGCAGGCCATTGTTGGAACTGACGCTGAACGCCGACTGACCATCCTCGCGACGACCGTCGAAGCCCACGGGCGGGCGGAACGGCTGGGTCGGATCGGTATTCGGCGCGAAGACAAAGAATTCCAGCTCGGTCGCCACCACCGGCGCCAGACCGCGCGCGGCGTAACGAGCAATGACTTTCTTCAGTTGGCCACGGGTCGACAGATTGGAGCTTTCACCGCTCAACTCATCGGCATCGCAAATGGCCAGGGCACGCGGCTCATCGCTCCACGGCAAAGGGTGAATCATGCTCGGCTCGGCCACCAGCGCCAGGTCGCCGTCATCGCTGCCGTAAAACCGCGCCGCCGGGTATCCCCCCATGATGCATTGCAGCAGCACACCCCGCGCCATCTGCAATCGCCGCCCTTCGAGGAAACCCTCGGCGGTCATCACTTTGCCCCGGGGTACGCCATTCAAATCCGGCGTAACACATTCAATCTCATCAATGCCCGTCAATCGCTGCGCGAGTGAACGCTGGCCATCGGTTGTCATGACGCAATCCTTGTTATTGTGCGAGCCGCGAACGGCGACCCGTACAAAATAGGCTTCGGCTGTTCGGAATATCAAGCAGCGTCAAACAAAAAGGCCGGTCACGGCAAATAAAGGCTGAACACCCCGCCACCCAGCGGGCCGCCATTACGAATCTCAGTGCGTCCTTCAACGCCGTTGCGCTGATGCAGAGCGGCAATTCGATTGGCGAAATACAAGCCAAGCCCGGTGCTGCCGCTGCTGTGATTGATGCCTTGCACGTAATCGGCCTGACGCTCGAGCATCTCGGCCGGATATCCGTCGCCGTCGTCGTTGATGCTCAGCACCAGTTGCCCGGCCTCGTCGCTGACGGTGATCAGCAGCGACTCGCGGGCGTAGCGAATCGCATTGTTGATGCAATTACCCAGCACCGAGGCAATCAGCTCGCGATCAAAGAAACCCAACGGGCTCAGCGGATCGACTTCATACGTCGCGATGATCCCGCGACTGGCAAACACTTCCTGGTGCGCTGCCAGTTGCGCTTCGATGAAATCATCCAGTTCGTGATAGGCCGGTTGCAGCGGCATCTGGTTGACGCCGAGCTTATATAAGCCGAGCAACTGCACCAGCATGCCGTTGAGGTGGGCGAACTCGAAGTCGATCACGCCCTGCTCCGCGCCGCCGCGCTGTGCTTCGGGCAGGCGTGCCAGCCATTGGCTGTGGGCCTGCGTCAGCATCGCCAGCGAGTTCTTCATGTCGTGAACGGTGGAGGCGATCACCGTGGAAAAATCCAGTGCCTGCTTATCGTCGTTCATTCGCCAAACGCCTTGCTTTTCAGCTTCTGATAACGCGAGTAACGCGCGTCGGTGTCGGGCATCAGGCCGACCATTTTCAGGCAGGCCCGACATTCTTCCAGCTCCGCCGACGGCACACTGGTGTCGGTGCCGTGCAGCAGCGACTGAGCCATGTTCAGCGCAATACTGATGTTCTTCGGTTGCATCTTCAGCGCCTTGCGGAAGACCTCGCGGGCCTCCACCAGGTTGCCGGTCTTGTACACGCGCACGCCCTGCCGGTTGAGGTCGGCGGCAGCGTTGCTGGAACTGAGGATAGTCGGGTCATCGGTGAGCTTGGCAATGTCTTTCATCACCGCCGGGTCGTCGCCGTAAATTTCCGCGCAGCTCTTGAGCATCGAGGTGCCCGCCTCGGCCTGACCGAGCATTTGCAATTGCTTGGCCACCAGCAACGCCGCCTCCGGGCTCATGAATTGCTCCATGCCGTCGAGGCGCATCAACGCTTGCTCGGTGAGCTTGTCGGCGGTTTCTGCGTCGTTGAGCAATAGGCTGGTGGCTTTCATCAAACGCGCACGGATCTGCAGGCCCGGGTCGGTCGGGTTCTCCTTGGCCACGGCGCTGAGCGTCGTGTTGATCTCAAGGCGCGTGCGCGTGTCGAGACCGCGCTCGCTGCCTTTACTGATCAGCGCATGGGCCAGGCCCAGGTTGCTTTCCGGATCCTTGAAACGCGACTGCGCGCCCTGCGCCACCGCTTGGCGATAAGCCCGCGAGGCGGTGTCGAAATCTTCGTTGGCCATCGCCAGTTTGCCGAGCAACGCCTGCCGACGCACCGCCAGCGGCGACAGCCGAATCGCCTCCTCCAGCACCTGCTGCGCGCCTTTGGTGTCGCCTTCGGCAACCAGCACATCCGCCATGCCGTCGTACAGCGCCGGCATCATCGGGAACACTTTCAAAGCTTTTTCGTAGACGCCTTTGGCCTGCGCCACTTGCCCGCGTTTGAACAGCAATTTGCCCAGCCCGGCAAACGCCCACGGCAACGGTCGGTCGGCAATTATGCTGTCGTAGAGTCGCTCCAGCGCTTCGTTCTGGTTCATGTCGCGCAGGGCGTCGGCGCGGTAACGCAGGCACAGCGGCGAATAACGGATGTCTTGTTTGCACAGGGCGATACAGGCGTTGAGCACCTCGACCGGTTTGCCACGGTCGAGCGCTTGCAGAATCGGTTTGAGCAACGTCTTGCGCTGCTCCAGACGCTCCAGGCGCTGGGCCAGGCCGGAACGGTTGAACGGCTTGGTCAGATAAGCGTCCGGCTCGTGTTCCAGGGCACTGAGCACCATCGCCTGACTGGTCTCGGCGGTGACCATGACGAACACCGCTTCATGACTGATGAGCTTTTCCAGCATCAGGTCTTCGAGCACCTGCTGGCCGTTCTTCTTGCCGTCGCCGAGGTGAAAATCCTGCAGGATGAAATCGTAGGACTTCTGCGCGCACATCTTCAGCGCCTGCTCACCGGTGTCGGCGGTGTCCACGTCCTTGACCCCAAGCTCCCGCAGCATTGAGCGCACGGAACTGCGGAAATCCGAGAAATCATCGACGATCAGAAAACTCTTTTGGTGATACGACAGCATCGAAGATTTCCAGGCAATTGAAGAGGATGAACCGAGGGCAGATTCAGGCGCGCAGATGATAGCTGCCGGCCAAATGCTATCAAGCGATTTTCGCGCAAGCCCGCAGTAACCGTTTGGGTTATCGGCCAGAAGTGGTGATCTCTGAAGCGCACGCTTCAAGATTCCTCGTGCTGCGATTACTCTGCGCGCCTGCCGTTTTCTTACCACTTCAAGGTTTGCATCGTGTACATCAAAGGACGCTACATCGTGTCGGCCTGTGCGCTGCTGTTTCTTCAGCAGGCACAGGCGAATGGAATGGACTGTACAAAGGCTTCGAACGCTGTCGAAAGTGCGATTTGCGCAAGCAAGAATCTGTATGAGCTGGACTCGCGGATGGGCACGCTTTATCGAGACTTGATGAAAGTTACCGATCCGTCCCGAACCGACGTGAAGACAGCTCAACGCCAATGGTTGAAAGTGCGCAATCAATGCACCAACGACGTTGATTGCCTGCAGCAACGCTATCTTGAACGCTTGCAAGTATTGAATGCGCAATGGGTCGAAGCTGCCGCTTACCAACCTGACGATGTTGATCAACAGGCAATGGTGGATCTGCAGCAACGCATTCAGGCGATGGCCAAGGAGAACCCGGAGTTCGCGCTGGAGCGAGCGCTTGAATCACTGTCGGTGAAGACTGGCAGCACTACTTTCTCGGACGAGTCCGGTGAAGATGATCAGACCTTTTTCCCCAAGGCCCAACCCACAGAGGTCACCCCCGATGAATGGCGTGCACTGACCGCGTCCGGGATTACCGGCGCCGCGGATTTCGGCCCGAGCTCATACACACTCATGGATCTGGACGGTGACGGGCAGCGTGATCTGATTGTTTCTACCTATACCGGCGGCACAGGACTGTTCACCTACACGGAAACCTTCCGCCGAACTGCAAACCGATTCATCAGAAGAAGCGCTGTACCCGACCCGGACAGCAGCGAAAGTTCGCTTTTTTATACCAACGACCGCGGCGCCAACCAGGCCAACGACTGGATAAACATTCGCGGCAGAATCTACGCAGCCTATCGAAATAGTGCCTTCGGCATTGACCGATTGCAGTTGCTCAACCCGCTCAAGATCAACAGCAGCGTTCCCGTTGTGACCGTCCGCTATCGGTATGACCTGGAGGTGCCCGGCACTCAGCACAAGGACGACGGCGTCACCCCATTCGAACTGGAACCTGATCTGCGACTGGCGCTGAACAAGGCCCTGGTTGAAGTGAATCAGACCGGTGTCGGTCACACCCACGCTCGAAAAGAACCTCTCTGCCCTGTCCCGCCGATCGGCGCAGGTGAATACGATTACTACACCTATGGCCCGGGGCACTACACCATCGAGATGGTTGCAGATCTCCCCGTGATAATCGGCAGTGACTGTTACATCGGCACACTGGTTGACTGGTTTGGGAGCTACAGCAAAAGCAGCGGGCTATTCGCGCAACTGGCGATACGCAAACCGGAAGCCGAAAGCGGACATAGTTATGAAGTGAACGGTCGCCGGCATCTGACCGAGGTGAGCACCTCGATGGAGAAAGTGGAAGCGGACAACAGCCTCTAGCCAGCCCTGCCCGCTGCAAATAAAAAGCCCCATCAGAGTTGTTCTGATGGGGCTTTTGAATAGGTGGTGTCCCAGGGCAGGTTCGAACTGCCAACCTTCCCCTTAGGAGGGGGATGCTCTATCCAATTGAGCTACTGAGACACTAAGAGGTCAAGAGCACACGCGGCGCGACGGACGGCGTGCATGTTAACGGCCAGACCCTGATTTGTCATGTCGTCCGTAGGGCTTTTTAAGTGTAGGCAGGCGCCCTGCAATGCTGCGGGAAGATTTACCGTGCATTTTGCACTCCCCCAAAAAGCCATCATTGCAGATTGCAATCCACAGCCTCGGAAAAACCCTCTTAAATGCTTGTTTTTAAAGGACATAACAGCGGTTAGACTGTTGGCACGGCGGGTGCTATGTCTGTTCCATAGAAGAACAATCGGAGCACCGTCTCATGAACAGCACCCTCTTGCTTGCAAACGCAATCGCATTGGCGGTTGTGGTGGGTTTTCACTTTGCCCCCGAAAGCAAAGAGACGGTAGCCCAGCGCATGCCGCATTACCTGCAAGTGCAGAGGCAACCGCAGCTTGCGGTGTTGAGCGATCAGCGCAGTTTTACCCCAAGGGCTGTCAGCGAGCCTGAACAATCGTTGCCAACCCAGACCAGCGAACGTCTGGTTTTTTGAAATATCTTCAGGAGTACAGCATGTCCAGATCAGCCGCAGGGTTTCTGATCCTCGCCTTATTGAGTGGCGTCGTGCATTTTTCGCTGTTCGAGGAAACCGAAATCACCCTGCCCCTGATTGGCTGTGGCGTGTTTGCGGTGTTGTTTGTGCTGGCGCTGGTGGCCGGACGCAAGATCAAGTTTGATCCGGTGCTGCGTTAAGGCGGATCAACGACAGCAACTGATTGACTGCGTCCGCGAGGGCGCCGGAATTGTCGATCAGGTGCACGGGTAGATCACTTGACCGGCGATCCTTGAAAAGCGCATTGCGCGCGAGTCTGGCGTCTATTTGCTCAGGCGTCTCTCGACCCCGGCGGAGCAGGCGCTCACGTAGTACTTCATCCTTGACCGTCAACAGAACCGGCAGCAATGTCGGATAGCGTTCCAGCGCCTGGCGCAGGTTGGCACGCGACCCATTTACCAGTACATGCCGTCCGGCGCGCAACCATTCGTCCATTTCTCTCGGAATGCCGTAGGAGAGGCCATTGGCCTGCCAGGCCAAGGCAAAATCGCCGCCATGCCGGCGTCGCTCGAACTCTTCAGACGTCACACCAATGGCATCTTCGCCCACCGACTCGGCGGAACGCGTGATCACTCGACGGATGATTTCACAGTTCATGGTTCGCAATTGCTCACGCGCAGCATCGATCAGGCTGTCCTTGCCTGAACCGGATGGCCCCATCAGATAAATAAGCTTGCCATCCATCCTGAAAACGCCCTCCAGCACGTGTCTGCCCCTAGTAAATCGGCAAATTGCCACTATCCTGTACAGGTAAGGAACAAGGATAGGAAAGCCGCATAGCATGCACGTTCTGAGGTCTCACGACATCAACTGATGTGCAGCAGGAAGCGGACAGAGACGCGGGTCGAGGCGAAGTTTTCAAACCAGTCCGCATTTCTGATAATTGGTGCTGGCATTACGCCTTTACCCAGCTCAATATTTGTCACAGAATTGACGCCAATGATCTGGCAATTTTGAGGCATGATGCGGGCCTCTTAACAATTCAGGTTGAACCATTTGGCGCGGATGCTTGTCCTACCACACATCCTGCGGCCAATCCCGAGAACCGCTCCCCTGAACTAACCGGTTAAATATATGCGCCCATTGAAACAGGCAATTTATTCCAGCCGTACGGCTGACAAGTTCGTCGTACGTCTGCCAGACGGAATGCGTGAACGCATTGCCGAGGTGGCTCGCAATCATCATCGCAGCATGAACTCCGAGATCATTGCGCGCCTTGAGCAGAGTCTTATTCAGGAAGGTGCACTGGGCGAAGAGCTGAGCATGCGCCTGGACAGCCCGGAGCTGTCGCTGCACGAACGTGAGTTGTTGCAACGCTTCCGTCAGCTGTCTCACCGTCAGCAGAACGCGTTGGTGTCCTTGATCGCCCACGATGCTGAAATGGCCGCAGACGCGTCCTGAGCCACAGCGAACATCTCAAGCCAGCATGATTGCTGGCTTTTTTTTGCCCGGGATTCGAGTTTCGGCAGCCATGAAAAAGCCCGCCATGTTGGCGGGCCTTTGTTTGCAGCCGGTTAGAGCAGGAAGATCGTCGCCAACCCCAGGAAGATGAAGAAGCCACCGCTGTCGGTCATCGCGGTGATCATCACGCTGGCGCCCATCGCCGGGTCGCGCCCCATTTTCGCCAGCGTCATCGGGATCAACACCCCCATCAGCGCCGCCAGCAACAGGTTCAGCGTCATTGCCGCTGTCATCACCACCCCCAACGACCAGCTGCCGTAAAGCAGATAGGCGACCACGCCGATCACCCCGCCCCAGACCACACCATTGATTAGCGCTACCGCCAGCTCCTTGCGCATCAGACGCGAGGTGTTACCGGTGCTGACCTGGTCGAGAGCCATCGCACGCACGATCATGGTGATCGTCTGATTACCGGAGTTACCACCGATCCCCGCCACAATCGGCATCAACGCCGCCAGCGCTACCAGCTTCTCGATCGATCCCTCAAACAGGCCTATCACACGCGAGGCGACAAATGCAGTAATCAGGTTGATCGCCAGCCACGCCCAACGGTTGCGCAGCGATTTCCAGACTGAGGCGAAGATGTCTTCCTCTTCACGAAGACCGGCCATGTTGAGTACTTCGCTTTCGCTTTCCTCACGAATCAGGTCGACCATCTCGTCGATGGTCAGACGGCCGATCAGCTTGCCGTTCTTGTCGACCACCGGGGCGGAGATCAAGTCGTAACGTTCGAACGCCTGAGCGGCATCGTAGGCGTCTTCGTCCGGGTGGAAACTTACCGGATCGCTAGCCATGACCTCGGCAACCTGTTTGTCCGGATCATTGACCAGCAGACGCTTGATCGGCAGCACGCCCTTGAGTACGCCGTCGTAATCGACCACGAACAGTTTGTCGGTATGACCTGGCAGCTCTTTGAGACGGCGCAGGTAACGCAGGACCACTTCAAGACTGACATCCTCACGGATCGTCACCATCTCGAAGTCCATCAGCGCACCGACTTGCTCCTCGTCGTAAGACAGGGCCGAACGCACACGCTCGCGCTGTTGCTGGTCCAGCGTTTCCATCAGCTCGTGGACGACGTCTCGCGGCAGCTCGGAAGCCAGGTCAGCAAGTTCGTCGGCATCCATGTCCTTGGCGGCTGCCAGGAGTTCGTGATCGTCCATGTCGGCGATCAACGTTTCACGAACCGAATCGGATACTTCGAGAAGGATGTCGCCGTCGCGATCAGCCTTGACCAGTTGCCAGAGCGTCAGACGGTCGTCGAGCGGCAAGGCTTCAAGGATATAGGCAACGTCGGCGGAGTGCAGATCATCGAGTTTGCGCTGCAGCTCGACGAGGTTTTGCCGGTGGACCAGGTTTTCGACCCGGTCATGATGCGGGCCTTCCTGGCGGTGAGTCAGGTCTTCAACGACCTTTTGGCGCTGCAGCAGCTCAACCACCTGAGCCAGGCGATCCTGCAGGCTTTCCTGTGTTTTCTTTACTTCGATTTCAGACATAGGCGAACTCCACTCCCAGCAGCGGGGCACGCCGGAAGGATCAATCAGTCAATTCATGATTGGTAAAACGGGGTACTGAGTAACTACTGGGTAAGTCCATGGAGGTTTTCCATAAGCCCCGGCGGGGCTGACGGGCGCAATGATACACCGCCTGACGGTTTAAAACGTTAAAAAATCGTGGCTGAAACAAGCGCTTGCGAGACAAACCTGAGCGCCATCCTGATCCCTGCAAATGCGACGACTCATCCTGAAAAGAAAACACACCGACGTCGAATTTCGTGGCGACTACCCTTGAGCATAGATCGTCAAGGAGGACGTCGAATGCCATCGAAAACATCCTGTTTTCTGCTCACCAGTCTGCTTTGCCTGCCACCTGCCGGGGCCGCCACCCAACTTTATCGCTGCGAAGCCAACGACGGCAGCATCACCTTCACCAGCCTCAGTTGTGCAAGCGGCGAGCAACGCTCCGTGCAGGAAGTCAATCCTTATCTGCCGGGTTCGGTCGTGGCGATCATGCCGGAAGCCAATCACGAGGAAACATCCGGTATGAAAACCAAAGGTCGAGAACCGGGCGTCATTGGTCGCACCGAAGACAAATGCGGAAACCTGATCGATGCCCGGCAACGCCGCGCAGCAATCATCAATCAGCGAGTGATCGCCGGCATGAGCCAGCAAGACGTCGAAAGCGCGCTTGGCAAACCGGACAAGGTGAGTATTCGTACGTCAACGACGAGCTATCGATACGACCTCAAACGAGGGCGAAGTGCTCAAGTGGATTTCGACGAGAAGGGATGCGTCAAAGGAAAAGGCAAATCCCGGACAGCAAAAAGCCCGCGTTAAACGCGGGCTTTTTGGTATATGGTGCACTCGACAGGATTCGAACCTGTGACCGCTCGGTTCGTAGCCGAGTACTCTATCCAGCTGAGCTACGAGTGCAATTTGTGTTTTTAAACCAGACCACAACTGGTTGAAGCCAAGTTACTTGCATCGCTGCAAACAACTCTTTAAATGGTGCACTCGACAGGATTCGAACCTGTGACCGCTCGGTTCGTAGCCGAGTACTCTATCCAGCTGAGCTACGAGTGCAATTTGTGTTTTTAAACCAGACCACAACTGGTTGAAGCCAAGTTACTTACATTGCTGCAAACAACTCTTAAATGGTGCACTCGACAGGATTCGAACCTGTGACCGCTCGGTTCGTAGCCGAGTACTCTATCCAGCTGAGCTACGAGTGCATTTGTTGCGCCGCATTATAGCCCGTCTAATCTCTATTCCAACCACTTTTTCTAATAAATTCAACAACTTACAGAAAAAGCCAGATTACGACGTACTAAGCAAATAATGGCGGAGAACGGGGGATTCGAACCCCCGACACCCTTTTGAGGTGTACTCCCTTAGCAGGGGAGCGCCTTCGGCCACTCGGCCAGCTCTCCGCAACACGGGGCGTATATTAACCACCTTCTTCCCCGTTTGCAAACATAAAAATCGATAAAAATTAATGGCTTGGTTCTTCGTCCTTCTCTTTCTTAATACGCAGGTAAATTTCCTCACGGTGCACGGCTACCTCTTTCGGGGCGTTCACACCGATGCGCACTTGATTTCCTTTAACGCCGAGCACGGTCACGGTGATTTCGCCATCACCGATAATCAGGCTTTCTGCGCACCGACGAGTCAGAATCAGCATACCTTTCTCCTCACGCAATTCAGTTCAGGGACAACAGTCTGCAAAAAAAAGGCACCCGACCTACAACCGGAGCGATCGTAGCCCTACATGCCTGAGTATTGACCAGCGCGAGCAAAAGAACAGTTCAGGGCTCGCGCCATTCAAAAAATAAAGGGCGCGGTCAGACCGCGCCCTTCAGTGAAGCGGAATCACTCACCCTGACGGGCAGGCGCATCCAGTTCGAAAGCCGTGTGCAGCGCGCGCACAGCCAATTCCAGGTACTTCTCTTCGATCACGACGGAAACCTTGATTTCCGAAGTCGAGATCATCTGGATGTTGATGCTTTCCTTCGCCAGGGATTCGAACATGCGGCTGGCCACGCCTGCGTGAGAACGCATGCCGACGCCGACGATCGAGACCTTGGCAATCTTGGTGTCGCCAACCACTTCACGGGCACCGATCTCGCGAGCGGTGTTTTCCAGCACAGTCTGTGCGGCCTGGTAGTCGTTGCGGTGCACGGTGAAGGTGAAGTCGGTGGTGTTATCGTGCGCGACGTTCTGCACGATCATGTCGACTTCGATGTTCGCGGCACTGATCGGGCCGAGAATCTTGAACGCCACGCCCGGGGTGTCTGGCACGCCACGGATGGTCAGCTTGGCTTCATCGCGGTTGAAAGCGATGCCGGAAATGATCGGCTGTTCCATGGTTTCCTCTTCATCAATAGTAATGAGGGTGCCCGGACCCTCCTTGAAGCTGTGCAGTACGCGCAGCGGAACGTTGTACTTGCCGGCGAATTCCACCGCACGGATCTGCAGCACCTTGGAACCGAGGCTGGCCATTTCCAGCATCTCTTCGAAGGTGATCTTGTCCAGACGCTGAGCGACCGGCACCACACGCGGGTCAGTGGTGTAGACACCATCGACGTCCGTGTAGATCTGGCATTCATCGGCTTTCAGCGCTGCTGCCAGTGCCACACCCGTGGTGTCGGAACCGCCGCGACCAAGAGTGGTGATGTTGCCGTGCTCGTCGACGCCCTGGAAACCGGCGACAACTACCACGCGACCCGCTTTCAGATCACCACGAATCTTCTGGTCATCAATCTGCAAGATACGCGCTTTATTGTGCGCACTGTCCGTCAGGATCCGCACCTGATTACCGGTGTACGACACCGCCGGCACACCGCGCTTGATCAGCGCCATGGCCAACAGGGCAATCGTCACCTGCTCACCAGTCGAAACGATTACGTCCAGTTCACGCGGAACCGGCTGAGTATCGCCACTGATTTGCTTGGCCAGATCGATCAGACGGTTGGTTTCGCCGCTCATTGCAGACAGCACAACCACCAGGTCATCGCCGGCATCGCGGAATTTCTTAACCTTGTCGGCGACCTGCTCGATTCTCTCGACAGTGCCGACCGAGGTGCCTCCAAATTTCTGTACGATCAAAGCCATTTCAAAGCCGCCTCTGCCCATGAAGGGCGCCCAATAATCACTCGAACAGCCGACGGGCCCGCCACTAGACTGCAGGCCCGTCGGGCCGTCTTATAAACCCTGCTCGACGAATGGAACGGTCAGCGCCAGTGCGCCATCCAGTGCGCCGGCATCAACACCGCCGCCCTGCGCCATGTCCGGACGACCACCGCCCTTCCCGCCCACTGCCGCAGCAGCCTGTTTCATCAAATCACCGGCTTTGAGTTGGCCAGTCAGGTCTTTGGTTACGCCTGCAACCAGAACGACCTTTTCCTCATGGACACTGCCGAGCAGGATCACTGCGCGGCCGAGTTTGTTTTTCAGCTGATCGACCAGCGCCAGCAGCGCCTTGCCATCCTGACCATCCAGACGCACGGCCAGCACCTTCACGCCCTTGACGTCCACCGCCGAGGCAGACAGATCGTCGCCGGCAGCGGCCGCAGCCTTGGCCTGCAACTGCTCGAGTTGCTTCTCCAGCAGACGGTTGCGCTCCAGCACAGCCGACAGCTTGTCGATCAGGTTGTCGCGGCTGCCCTTGACCAGGCTGGCCGCTTCCTTGAGTTGTTCTTCCGCAGCGTTCAGATACGCCAGCGCCGCAGCGCCAGTGACGGCTTCGATACGACGCACGCCCGAAGCCACACCACCTTCGCTGATGATTTTCAGCAGGCCGATGTCGCCGGTACGGTTGGCGTGGATACCACCGCACAACTCGACGGAGAAATCACCGCCCATGCTCAACACGCGCACGTTGTCGCCGTACTTCTCGCCGAACAGCGCCATGGCGCCTTTCTGCTTGGCGGTCTCGATGTCGGTTTCTTCGGTTTCAACGGCGGAGTTCTTGCGAATCTCGGCGTTGACGATGTCTTCCAGCGCTTTGATTTGTTCAGGCTTGATCGCTTCAAAGTGGCTGAAGTCGAAACGCAGACGCTGGCTATCGACCAACGAACCCTTCTGCTGAACGTGCTCGCCCAGTACCTGGCGCAGTGCCGCGTGCAGCAGGTGCGTTGCCGAGTGGTTCAGCGAAGTGGCGTGGCGCACGTCGGCATCGACGTGGGTTTCCACTGGCGCACCGATGGTCAGGCTGCCCGAATCCAGCACGCCGTGGTGCAGGAATGCGCCGCCGGTCTTGGTGGTGTCACGCACGTCGAAACGCGCGTTGCCTGCCTGAAGGTAACCGCAGTCACCGATCTGACCACCGGATTCAGCGTAGAACGGCGTCTGGTTCAGAACGATCACTGCCTCTTCGCCTTCATTCAAGACGTCGACCGACTGGCCATCTTTATAGATGGCGACAATTTTTGCCGAACCGCTGGTGTCGGTGTAACCGGTGAACTCGGTGGCCACATCAACCTTGACCAACGTGTTGTAGTCCAGACCGAACGAACTGGCCGAACGCGCACGAACACGCTGAGCTTCCATTTCACGCTCGAAGCCGACTTCATCAACGGTCAGGCCGCGCTCGCGAGCGATGTCTGCGGTCAGGTCCATCGGGAAACCATAGGTGTCGTAGAGCTTGAACACCACGTCACCCGGCACCACGGTGCCTTTGAGTTCTGCCAGATCCTGCTCGAGAATCTTCAGGCCATGCTCCAGCGTCTTGGAGAACTGTTCTTCTTCGGCCTTGAGCACGCGCTCGATGTTGCTCTGCTGCTTCTTCAGTTCCGGGAACGCTTCGCCCATCTCGGCGACCAGCGCTGCAACGATCTTGTAGAAGAAGCTGCCGGTGGCGCCCAGCTTGTTACCGTGACGGCAGGCACGACGGATGATCCGACGCAGCACATAACCGCGACCTTCGTTGGACGGCAGAACGCCGTCGGCGATCAGGAAACCGCACGAACGAATGTGGTCGGAAACAACCTTGAGCGACGACTGATCGCCATTCTCGCAGCCGATGGCTTCGGCCGAAGCTTTCAACAGGTTCTTGAACAGGTCGATGTCGTAGTTGGAATTGACGTGCTGCATCACCGCACTGATCCGCTCCAGGCCCATGCCGGTGTCGACCGACGGCGCTGGCAACGGATGCAACACGCCATCGGCGGTGCGATTGAACTGCATGAACACGTTGTTCCAGATCTCGATGTAACGGTCGCCATCTTCTTCCGGAGAGCCCGGTGGGCCGCCCCAGATGTGGTCGCCGTGATCGTAGAAAATCTCGGTGCACGGGCCGCACGGGCCGGTGTCGCCCATGGTCCAGAAATTGTCGGACGCGTACGGCGCGCCTTTGTTGTCGCCGATACGGATCATGCGCTCGACCGGCACGCCGATTTCTTTGGTCCAGATGTCATACGCTTCGTCGTCGGAGGCGTAGACGGTGACCCAAAGTTTTTCCTTCGGCAGTTTCAGAACGCCGGTCAGGAAGGTCCAGGCGAAGGTAATCGCGTCGTGCTTGAAGTAGTCACCGAAGCTGAAGTTACCAAGCATTTCGAAGAATGTGTGGTGACGAGCGGTATAACCGACGTTTTCCAGGTCACTGTTCTTGCCACCGGCGCGCACGCATTTCTGGCTGCTGGTCGCACGGGTGTACGCACGTTTTTCCTGGCCCAGGAAGCAGTCCTTGAACTGGTTCATCCCCGCGTTAGTGAACAGCAGGGTTGGGTCGTTGCCCGGAATCAAAGAGCTGGAGGCTACACGGGTGTGGCCTTGCTCTTCGAAGAAGCGAAGGAAGGCTTCACGGATTTCTGCGCTTTTCATTAGGTTCTTCCACGGAGGCTGCGGCCAAAGGCCTGTTCGAAACGTCAACAGACGAAGCGACGGCAAAGGGCCGCATTATATCGGCCCTGCGCGCGGGGTACAGCGTGTTTATACGATAGAAACGGTCAATTGGACGGCTAACGCTGTCACTTGCGCGAAAACTCGACGAATGTCGCGATCACTTGCTCGATTTGCGAGCGATTGACGTCCATGTGCGTGACCATGCGCAGACGGGCGGCAGCGCTCAATTTGATCCCGCGCTCGGCGGCAAACGCCTTGAGCGCCTCGGCCTTTTCGCCCATTTGCACGTAAACCATGTTGGTCTGCACCGGCTCAACGCTGAAGCCGGCACCGCGCAGGCCTTCGGCGAGAAACTGCGCGTTGGCGTGGTCATCGGCCAATCGTTGCACATTGTGATCCAGCGCATACAACCCCGCCGCCGCCAGCAAACCGGCCTGGCGCATGCCGCCGCCGACCATTTTGCGCAGGCGCCGGGCCTTGCCGATCAGTTGCTCAGAACCACACAACACCGAACCGACCGGCGCGCCGAGACCTTTGGACAGGCACACCGACACGGAATCGAAATGCCGGGTGATCTCGCGAGCATCAACTCCGAGCTTGACCGCCGCGTTGTACAGACGCGCGCCGTCCAGATGCAGTTGCAGGCCGTTGTCCTGAGTGAATTGGCGCGCCCGGGCCAGATACTCCAGCGGCAGGACTTTGCCTTGCATAGTGTTTTCCAGCGCCAGCAAGCGAGTGCGGGCGAAATGGAAGTCGTCAGGCTTGATCGCCGCCGCGACCTGATCCAGATCCAGCGAACCGTCGGCCTGCACTTCCAGCGGCTGCGGCTGGATCGAACCGAGCACTGCCGCGCCACCGCCCTCGTACTTATAGGTGTGCGCCTGCTGGCCGACGATGTACTCGTCTCCGCGCTCGCAGTGCGCCATCAAACCGAGCAGGTTGCTCATGGTGCCGGTCGGGACGAACAACGCAGCGGTGAAACCCAGCCGTTTTGCCAATTCGGCTTCCAGACGATTGACCGTCGGATCTTCGCCGTACACGTCGTCACCAGTGTCGGCGGCGGTCATCGCCTCGAGCATGGCAGGAGTCGGTTGGGTGACGGTGTCGCTGCGAAGATCGATAACGCTCATGAGCCTGGCCTCAAAGTCAGCAGGGGAAATCCCTTTACGAAGGTGAATTACTGCGGTCATGAGGCGGATTAATCAAGCCTTGGCGCAAGAAAACTGCGTTCAAGGGTTCAAAAAAATCGATGGCAATCATCAGAAAGGCGCAATGCACAGACACACAATCTGTGATAAAAACGCTGCGCCGCCCGAGAAAGGGCGGCGAAAACGTTCTCAGGGCGGGGTGCAATTCCCCACCGGCGGTAATTGCGCGCAATGCGCATAGCCCGCGAGCGCTTGGCGACCAACACGGCTCAGGCAGTGTAGGCGGCAAGGTCAGCAGACCCGGTGTGATTCCGGGGCCGACGGTCATAGTCCGGATGAAGAGAGAACGGGATTGACGCCAAAGGGCCGTCCGAGTGCATTCGTGCGAGCGTGCGTACCCTTGAATCCCCTTCGATTCATAACGCCCTGTTTTTCACACAAACAGGAGTCAGAACATGCAACCCACCGCTATCGACAGCAAAACCAAACACACTCACGGTGAGCGCGTCGCGTTCATCCAGGCCTGCTGGCACAAGGAAATCGTCGACCAGAGCCGTAAAGGCTTCCTCGCCGAAATGCTTGCACAGGGTTATCAGGAATCGGACATCGATTTCTTCGAAGTCGGCGGCGCCTTTGAAATGCCCCTGCACGCCAAACTGCTGGCCAAGACCGGTCGTTATGCCGGCATCGTTGCTGCAGCCCTGGTGGTGGACGGCGGCATCTACCGTCACGAGTTCGTTGCCCAGTCGGTGGTCAGTGGCCTGATGCAGGTACAACTGGAAACCGAAGTGCCGGTGTTCTCGGTGTCGCTGACGCCGCATCACTTCCATGCCGGCGAAGAACACTACAAGTTCTTCTTCGAACACTTCGTGCACAAGGGTCAGGAAGCGGCGAAGACCTGCGCCGATACGCTGCAGAAGGTGCGTGCATTGCGCCGCACCGAGCCGCGTGCGGTAGCGGTGTAATTTTTCAGCGATGATCGTTCCCACGCTCTGCGTGGGAACGATCTTCAGGCGAAATCAGGCGAGGTTTTCGTCGGTGGCCGGTACGATCAAAATGCCCGCGCGCAGGCCGTTCTTGACCTTGGGATTGGGGAAGATGATCCGCGCACCCTGCTCTTCGATGATCCAGCGGGTATTGGCCAGATCTTCGGCCAGCACGTAACCCGGTTCCAGCTCGGAAAAGTTTTCAATGTCCTGCGGCAGGTTCAGGCGGAACGCATCGCTGTGCTTGATGATTTCCCGGGCGACGCTGAACAGTTGCAGACCGTCAAGCTCCGGCTCGACCATCTCCGGCTCAGTGCCTTCAATGATCTGCTTCAGACGGGTTTCCAGCAGCGACACATTGACCCCGTCGTTCTGTCCGAATGGCCGCGCCTTGCCCAATTCCAGCGTGAAGGACTCCGCATCGAGCTTGTCGTAGGTGTACGAGCTGAACACGATCGACGGCTTGTTCTGCAGCAACACCGCTTCCATGCCCGCCGCACGCAGTCGCGCCAGTTCAAGTCGCGAGTGCTGACGCCCTTCCTTCCACGGATAAAGGGCGAACTGCTCGATCTTCGAACCGCGAATCGCCGTGTGCAAGTCATAGTGCAGACGCTGGCGATCCGGCAGGCTGAAGAAACTCGCTGCCAGACGCTCCAGCTCACAGGCGCGCAGCGCTTCGCTGCCACTGCTTTGTTCGTGACGACCGTTGAACAGTCGATTGACGTCCTGCTCGATGAAGCGCTCGCCTTTGCGAATCGCCTCGGGATTACCGAACAGAAAGAGAATGCGTGCACGCGGCTTCAGATCGCCGCGTGCGATGTCGTGCAGCAACCGGTCGAGCAACTCGATCGGCGCTGTTTCGTTGCCGTGAATCCCCGCTGACAACAGCAGGTCCAGGCCATTATCACGCGCTTCGGGTGGCCGCACTTCCAGCGCACCTTCGCTCAACCAGCGCATGCGCACGCCTTCGACAGTCAGTTGAGTCTTCTCCGCTGGTTCACGGCCGGCGAGGGTCAGTTCAAGCAGTTTGCCGAGGGCGAGCATAGAGCGTTTTCCTTAGTGATCGTGGTTGCAATCCGGGCCGTGCACGTGGTCTTCATCGTCGCCGATGTCTGCCGGTTCCATCTCCAGTTGCAGACTTACCAGATTAGTCGCCAATGGGCGCAGCAGCAGGTTGGCGTATTCCGCATCACCTTCTTCAACGTCCACGCCGATCAGCAGTTGGCCGCGGCCGTCCTGCTGGATCCACAGCTCTTTGCCTTGCCACATGACCGCAACGCGGGTGCACGAGGTTTGCAGTTGCGTGCCGTCGGTGTCTTCAAGGATCAGCTGCAGGGAATCGCTCATGTTTTTACTCTCTTGGGGGAGACAAACCGCGCGCCGCTATCAGGCAGCGCGCCGGCCATCAATTGATCTGGAATGGATAAACCGCGCCCAGTTTAAGGATTTGCGTCAGTTCATCCAGTGCCGTCCGGCATTCAAGCAACAATTGCGGGTCCGCCAGATCATTTTCGCTCAGGCGGTCGCGGTAGTGCTTTTCAACCCATGCGGTCAACGAACCGTACAACGGGGCCGTCATGATAACCCCTGGGTTGACCGCCGCCAGCTCGGTTTCATTCAGCGCGACGCGCAGTCGCAGGCACGCCGGGCCACCACCGTTCTGCATGCTTTGCTTGAGATCGAAAACCTTCACCTCACGAATCAGGCCGCCGGAACTGGTCAGGCTTTGCAGGTAAGCCCACACGCGCTCGTTGGCCTGGCACTCTTGCGGCACGATCAACAGCATCGAGCCATCAGGGCGCGACAGCAACTGGCTGTTGAACAGGTACGAACGCACGGCGTCGTCAACCGTGACCGACGAACGAGGCACGCAGATCGACTGGAACTTGCCGCCGACCTTGGCCAGCTTGCCTTGCAGCTCGGCGAGCATCTGCTCGGTCTCGAGGAACGCGTCCTCGTGATAGAACAGCACTTCGCCGTTGCCGACCGCGATCACATCGTTGTGGAACACGCCCTGATCGATCACGTTCGGGTTCTGCTGAGCGTAAACCACGCCTTCGTCACGCAGACCGTGCAGACGCGCGACGGCTTGCGAGGCTTCAAGGGTCTGACGCGCCGGGTATTTCTGCGGCGCCGGATAACGGGTGTCGAACGCACTGCGACCGAACACGAAGAACTCGACGCCCGCCTCGCCGTACTCACGGCAGAAACGCGTGTGGTTCGCTGCGCCTTCGTCGCCGAACTGCGCCACTGCCGGCAATGCGGCGTGGTGTGCGAAGTGCTGCTGATTGGCGAACATCGCACCCAGCACGCGACTGGTGGTCGGGTGCTCGATGCTGCGATGGTATTTGCAGTTGAGGTTGGCGGCGGTGAAATGCACGCGACCGTCGGCGGTGTCGGCGCTCGGGCTGACCGTGGCGGCGTTGGCCACCCACATGCTCGACGCCGAGCAACTGGCGACCAGCAGCGGCATGGCTTCTTTGGCGGCGCGCTCGATCACTTGCGCGTCGGTGCCACTGAAACCCAGACGGCGCAAGGCAGCCACGTCCGGACGCTCCTGCGGCGCCAGCACGCCTTGCTGAAAGCCCATGTCCATCAGCGCTTTCATTTTCGCCAGACCTTGCAGCGCCGCTTCCTTCGGATTCGAGGATTGCTGGCTGTTGCTCTGGGACGCAACGTTGCCGTAGGACAGACCACCGTAGTTATGGGTCGGCCCCACTAGACCGTCAAAATTGACTTCATAGGATTTCATCAGCGAGGCTCCACGAGAATCTGTTGTTATAGGCATCGGGTAACAATTCAATAAGACCGAGTCGCGGCCTTCGCGAGCAAGCTCGCTCCCACAGGGATCTCATCGCCCTTGTGGGAGCGAGCTTGCTCGCGAAGGGGCATCACGCCATTTTCACGCCAGGCGTCAGAGCGGCAGGCAACACCAGGCTCGGTGTTTCCAGCGACGCCACCGGGTACGCGCAGTAATCCGCTGCGTAGTAGGCACTGGCGCGATGGTTGCCCGAGGCGCCGACGCCGCCGAACGGTGCGCTGCTTGCGGCGCCGGTCAGTTGTTTATTCCAGTTGACGATACCGGCGCGGCTTTCCAGCCAGAACTGCTGGTAACGCGCTTCGGAATCCGACAACAAACCAGCAGCCAGACCAAACGCGGTATCGTTGGCTTCGGCAATCGCCGCTTCAAAATCGCTGTAACGAATCACTTGTAGCAATGGGCCGAACAGTTCTTCGTCGGAGCGCTCGGCCACCGCCGTCACATCAACAATGCCCGGTGTCAGCAGCGCGGCTTGCGCCTGCGGCTGAGTCATCGCCAGCAACGACACGGCGCCATTGGCCAGCAGATGTGCCTGGGCATCCATCAGCGCTTTCGCCGCGCCAAGGGAGATCACCGAACCCATGAACGGTGCCGGTTGCTGATCGAACGCACCGACTTCAATGGTCGAGCTGACTTCAACCAGACGCTTGAGCAGGTTGTCGCCCCACGCGCCTTGCGGTACCAACAGACGACGGGCGCAGGTGCAGCGCTGACCAGCGGAAATGAATGCCGACTGAATGATGGTGTAAACCGCTGCATCCAGATCCGCGACCTGATCGACCACCAGCGGGTTGTTGCCGCCCATTTCCAGCGCAAGGATCTTGTCCGGGCGCCCGGCGAATTGCTGGTGCAGATGATTGCCGGTGCGGCTGGAACCGGTGAAGAACAAACCGTCGATGCCCGGGTTCGCCGCCAGCGCGATGCCGGTTTCGCGCGCGCCTTGCAGCAGGTTCAGGACACCGGCCGGCAGACCGGCTTCGATCCAGCACTTGACCGTCAGCTCGGCGACTTTCGGTGTCAGTTCGCTCGGCTTGAACAACACGCTGTTACCGGCCAGCAGCGCCGGCACGATGTGGCCGTTGGGCAAATGGCCGGGGAAGTTGTAAGGGCCGAACACCGCCACCACACCGTGGGGCTTGTGGCGCAACACAGCGGTGGCGTCGCCCAGCGGGCCGCTCTTCTCGCCGGTACGCTCGCGGTAGCTCTGCACCGAAATCGCGATTTTGTTGACCATGCTGGTGACTTCGGTCGCGGCTTCCCACAGCGGTTTGCCGGTTTCCTCACCGATGGTGCGGGCCAGTTCGTCGGCATGGTTTTTCAGCGCCGCGGCGAACGCCTCAAGCACGCTGATACGATCTTCGAGAGTACGGCGAGCCCAGCCTGGGAACGCCTGACGCGCAGCCTGCACGGCCGATTCGACCTGAGCGGCGGTAGCGCCCTCCCCCGACCACAGCACTTGCTGGGTCACCGGGTTCAGCGATTGAAAGGCCTCGCCCTGACCGGCCAGCCACTCACCTGCGATGTATAGCGAATTCATTATTTCGACTCCCGGGCAGCAGACAACGCCACGGCGCGCACTTGATCGCCGGCGTTGAGTTGAAGACGTTTGGCGGTCTGCGGATCGACCACCAGAGTGCCTGCGGCCAGACGTGCCGGCGCAGCGGTGATGCGGCAGTCTTCGCGCTTGCGGTTATGGATGATGAACGGGGTCGCATCGTCGCCCGGCGTGCCGACGGCCAGCACCAGCGCTTCGCTGTCACGCACGGCGCGGATCTTGCTGGTTTCGCATTCGATGGCAGGTCCTGCGTCGAAGATGTCGACGTAACCCTGATAGCTGAAACCTTCGCCCTTGAGCATCGCCAGCGCCGGCTCGGTGTCCGGGTGAACCTGACCGATGACGTTGCGCGCATCCGGCGACAGGAAGCAGGTGTACAACGGGAATTTCGGCATCAGTTCAGCGATGAACGCCTTGTTGCCGACACCGGTCAGGTAATCGGCCTGGCTGAATTCCATTTTGAAGAAGTGTCGGCCCAAGCTTTCCCAGAACGGCGAACGACCGGCGTCATCGGACACACCGCGCATCTCGGCGATGATCTTGTTGCCGAACAGCTCGGGGAATTCAGCGATGAACAGCATCCGCGCCTTCGACAGCATGCGGCCGTTCAGGCCGCTGCGGTAATCGGCGTGCAGGAACAGCGAGCACAGCTCGGAGTTGCCGGTCAGGTCGTTGGCGAGGAACAGCGTCGGAATCTCGCGATAGATGTTCAGTTCCTGCGAGGCACTGACGGTCAGGCCGACGCGGAAGTTGTACCAGGGCTCACGCATGCCGACCGCGCCAGCGATGGCGGAAATCCCCACCACGCGACCGTTGTCGTCTTCGAGCACGAACAGGTAGTCCGCATCGCCACGGCCGGCTTCACCGCGAAAGGTCTTCTCGGCCCAGCCCACCCGGTGAGTCAGGCGCTCTTCGTTGGCCGGCAATGTGGTCAGGCCGGTGCCGGTGCTGCGGGCCAGATCGATCAGAGCGGATAAATCGCTGCTGCGTACGGGACGAACAATCATGCTATCTCCTCAAACGGGCCGCCGTGGCCACCCGTGAAACTCGCTAAGGCGTTAAACCGCCACCAGGCGCACGCTGGCACCTTCACCGACGCCCAGGGCTTCGGCCGCTTCCAGATCCAGAGTCACCGGTTTGCCCGGTGCGTAATCCAGCTCCAGCAACACCGCGCGGTAATCCTGCAACTGGGCATTGGCCACCAGATACTGGCGACCGGCACCTTTGACCGGCTCGCCGATCTTCACCGGCACCACACGGCTCTGGGCGATCGAACGGATCCCCGAAACACGCGCATGCAGGGTCGGGCCACCGTCGAAGATGTCGATGTAGTGATCGGTCTCGAAGCCTTCGCGCATCAGGATGTCGAAGGTGATCTGCGCACGCGGGTGCACCTGGCCCATCGCTTCCTGAGCGGAGTCCGGTAGCAGCGGCACGTAGATCGGGTAATGCGGCATCAGCTCGGCGAGGAAAGTACGACTTTTCAGGCCACACAGACGCTCGGCCTCGGCGTAGTTCAGGTCGAAGAAGTTGCGACCGATGGCGTCCCAGAATGGCGAGTCGCCGTTTTCGTCGCTGTAACCGACGATCTCGGTCACCACCGAATCGGCGAACCGTTCCGGGTGGCTGGCGACGAACAGCAGACGGCCACGGGAGTTGAGTTCAGACCACGGCGAACCCACCAGCTCGCGCTGCACGTAGAAACTGGTCAGCAAGCTGTTGCCGGTCAGGTCGTGGCACTGCGAGAGCACGTGGATCTTGTTGTGGATCTTCAGCTCGCGCGAAGCGTGCACGAAGGTCTCGTTGCGAAAGCTGTAGAACGGCTCGGAGTAACCGGCCGAAGCAACGATGGCCGAGCAACCGACCAGTTTGCCGGTGGCGCTGTCTTCAAGGACGAAGAAGTAACTCTCTTCACCGTTGAAGCTCACTTCGGCGGCGAACGAAGCTTCGCTCGCGGCGATCTTGTCGCTCAGACGTTCCACGTCATCCGGCAAGGAAGTGACACCAATCGGGCTGTCCGCAGCCAGACGCTGTACCTCGCCCAGATCAGCCATTTGCGCAGGGCGCATCACCAGCATGGTGTCACTCCTTTCTCTTATAAATTCACAGAAAAAAATCCCGGGCCGCTTCCCTGAGGAAACTGGAGAAACGCATTGTGTGGCGAGAGGATTTATCCCCGTTGGGGTGCGAAGCGCCCCTGAAGCCCTTCACCGCGCAATCGAGTGCGCAATGACTGGGCCTGGGGCGGCTTCGCCACCCAACGGGGATAAATCCCCTCGCCACAGAATCCACTCTCAGATGAATCTGGCCCGAAACAAAAAAATTGGGTTCGACGCCCGAGAGACTCAGGCGCCGAAGGGTCTATCAAGCTTGCGTCAGTTTCGCTGCAGCGCGTTCGAAGCGGTCCAGGCCGGCTTCAATGTCCGCGTCTTCAACCACCAGGCTCGGGGCGAAACGGATCACGTCCGGACCGGCCTGCAGAATCATCAAGCCTTCTTTCTCGGCGGCGTTGAAGATGTCTTTGGCCTTGCCTTTCCAGGCATCGCTCAGCACGCAACCGATCAACAGGCCGAGGCCACGCACCTGAGTGAACAGGCCGTACTTCTCGCCGATCTGCTCAAGACGGGTCTTGAACTGGTCGTGCTTGGCGTTGACGCCGTTCAGCACTTCAGGGGTGTTGATCACGTCGATCACCGCTTCAGCGACGGCACACGCCAGCGGGTTGCCGCCGTAAGTGGTGCCGTGGGTGCCGACGACCAGATGTTTGGCCAGCGCTTCGGTGGTCAGCATCGCCGCGATCGGGAAACCGCCGCCCAGGCTCTTCGCGCTGGTGAGGATGTCCGGGGTCACGCCGTAATGCTGGTAGGCGAACAGCTTGCCGCTGCGGCCCATGCCGGTCTGCACTTCGTCGAAAACCAGCAGCGCGTTGTTCGCGTCGCACAGTTCACGGGCACCTTGCAGGTAGGCCAGTTCGGCCGGCAGTACGCCGCCCTCGCCCTGGATCGGTTCCAGAACGACCGCGCAGGTCTTGTCCGAAACAGCAGCTTTCAGTGCCGCCAGATCGTTGTACGGCACGTGAGTGATGCCGGTGATTTTCGGGCCGAAACCGTCGGAGTACTTCGACTGGCCACCGACGTTGACGGTGAACAGGGTGCGGCCGTGGAAGCTGTTCAGCGCGGCAATGATTTCGTATTTCTCGCTGCCGAAACGGTCAAACGCAACGCGACGGGCCAGCTTGAAAGCGGCCTCGTTGGCTTCGGCGCCGGAGTTGCAGAAGAACACGCGCTCAGCGAATGTGGCATCGATCAGCTTGTGCGCCAGGCGCAGGGCCGGCTCGTTGGTGAACACGTTGGACACGTGCCACAGTTTGTTCGCCTGTTCGGTCAAGGCACCGACCAGCGCCGGGTGCGCGTGGCCCAATACGTTAACGGCAATCCCGCCGGCGAAGTCGATCAGCTCGCGGCCGGCCTGATCCCAGACGCGGGAACCGGCGCCACGCACCGGAATGAAAGCGGCAGGCGCGTAGTTGGGAACCATAACCTGGTCGAAATCGGCGCGTTGTACCGCAGCGTGCTCAACGGACATCGGAGTCTCCTGATGAGAAACACCCGCCTGAAACTGGCGAGCGATGGGGGGATTGTAAGGACAGTTTTCAGCCCGGCCTTGTCGCCAAGCGACAACTTCTTATAGCGCAAACCCCGGATTTTCCCGGGTTTACGGCAATGCGACATATAGGGTCGCAAAGGCGCAGTTTAAACTGCCCGACGTGGTCTGCGGTGGGCATCAGCGTAATTGATCCGGGTTTGTGCCGTGCGGTAACTATGTAGTGCACATCGCTTGAGTTTTCCTGCTCTGCTGTGCGCTCTGAAAACGCTTATGGATGAGCCATGAACCCGCAGAACCCTGAACGCACGGCAGCGCGCACTGACCTTTCCCTCGCGTTGCACGACGACGCGCATTACCTGCATCTGCACCACAACACGCCCGACTGGCTGGCGCAGGCCAAGCCTCATCGGCGCGAAGCGCTCAAACGCACGCCCGTGCAAATCCGCGACTGGTACAAAAGCGCTTCGCGCGCGCACCACGAGCAACTGCAAACCCTCAACGCCGGGCACTGGAAAGCGCAAAACCATGTAGAAAACCTGCTGGCCAACCTCAAGGATGCCAAGACCTTCTGCGAACCCTTGCTCGTCGCCGCCATCAAGGAACGATTCGGCCTGGAGCTCAACGTCACCGCCACCTTCCTGCGCCTGTACATTCCGGCGGAGAACCCATGGTTCGGCGTCAAATTTGGTGGCAAGCGTGTCTGGGATGTGTCGCTGCTGGATGCCGCCCTGCACAACTTCGACCAGGACGAAACCCTCGAAGACGCATTCGAAGCCGACTCGTGCTTTATCACGCAGCCGTCTGTGCAGGGGCAGTTCGAAGTGTTCCATACCCTCAAGCCCAAACTGCCGATCAGCGCGTTTGTGAAGTTGTGCAGAACGCTGGATCTGGGTGAGCAATACAAGGCTCACCTGGAAAGCGAGCTCGGCGTTCACTCACCCGAACGGGCAGCCGCATTGAAAGACAGGGTAAACGCCAGCCAAAAAGCCGCGCTGGTGGCGGCGCTGCAATACGCACGGATGAAAAACGAACTCAGGGAAGATCTGTTCATTTTGATCTCCGGACTGGTCGACGGCCTGCAAGGCATGCGCCTCGATGGTCAGGCATTGCGCTGTTACGAGCTGGCGATGCTGGCGTCGAAACTGTGCGGCATTCTGCTGTTCACCACCGACCTGGAAAACAGCGAGCGCCCTGCCCGACTGGTCGCCTACGTGCCGAATGACCCACTGCACCCCGTCAAGGAGTACGCCTCCAGCCTGGCCTTCGTTCAGGAACTGACCCGGCAATTGCGTCAGCCCGACTATCAGCAATTCTTCAGCCGCTTCATCGTGCACAAGGAGCGCGGTCGCTTCTTCGCCACGCTTAATTCACGCCTTGTCGAAATGCGCCGCCATCCGCACGAGCGTGGCGATGCACAAGCGGTATGGCGCCCGACGCCAATCGAAAAACCGAAACTCGATATTTCCACCTCGACCATTCAGGAAGAATTGTGGGCGCAGCAGTTTCTGACGGCGATGAACAAGATTCTCAATGACGCCAGCACCCTTGCCGTCCCCACTGCCGTCGCCGATCAGCAAGCGCGCTGGGCGCTATGGGATACGTTCGCGCAAATCGCCACCACGCTGCTGACCGTTGCGGCTTTCATTGCCGCGCCTTTCGTCCCGCTGCTGGGCGAGGTGATGCTCGGGTACATGGCGTATCAAACGCTCAACGAAACGTTCGAGGGCGTCATCGACTGGGCCGAGGGACACGCCACACAGGCGTTTCTGCACTTCATGGAAGTCGTCGAATCGGTGGTTCAACTCGGCACCTTTGCGGCCGGCGGCGCGATTGTCGCCGGTGAATTTCGCAACGTATTGCCCAACCACGTGGTGGCCTTCATCGACCGTTTCAAACCGGTGAAAACCGCGTCGGGCAAAACCCTCTACTGGAAGCTCGATCTCGCGCCTTACGAGCAAAAAGCATCACTGCCGAAAGATCCGCCGCGCAGCCTTGAAGGCTTGATCCAGCAGAACGGCAAAACCTTGCTGCCCCTTGAAGACAAGCTCTACGCCGTCAAGCCAAAAGAAGAACCCGGCCACTACAGCATCGAACACCCGACTCGCGGCGACGCCTACTTGCCCGAGGCTCAACACTTCAACGACGGCACCTGGCAGACCGCCATTGACCAGCCCTTGCGATGGGACAAGTACCGGATGCTGCGACGCATCGGGCATAGCGTCGAAAACCTGTCCGCCACGGAGCTTGAACAAGCACTGGAGATCAGCGGCTACCACGAAGACGCCCTGCGCAAAATGCACGTCGAACGTGAGCCGCTGCCGCCGTTGCTGGCCGACACACTCAAGCGCTACACCGTGGACAAACAACTGAAAACGTTCATCGAACAAATGAGCGGCACTGAACCGCAGGCCTGGCTGAAAGCTGATCATCCGACACAACTGCGGCTGCTGACCGAGCGCTGTCTGTGGCCGGAAAAGGCCCTGCGTCTGCTCGATAAACAGGGCAACATCATCTGGCAGACCCCGCGTCGCGAAGCACCGACCATCAACCTTGATCAGGAACGACTGGAGGACAATGACCTGCTCAAAACCGTTCTCGGAAAACTCGACGAAAGCGAGCGTAAACGCCTGCTGGAGGAAGACACCGGCGCACCGCCCACCGCACTGGATGTGCGCACGCGAATCCTGAGAAAAAAACTCGCCGGCATCGCCGGGCAACTACGCTCCACACTGTTCGACGAGCGCTACCGGGCACTGGAAAAAAGCCCCGACGCCAACACGCAGAAAATCATCGACACTGCGCCCGGACTGCCAACCAGTGCTGCAGAGGAAGTGCTGCGCGCGGCCAGTGGATCGGAGCTGCAACAGCTTGAGTCCGGAGTCGTACCGCAACGCCTGAAAAACCTTGCCCGTTGGGCCCTGCAGGCAGTGCGCGTCAATCGAGCGTACGAAGGCCTTCATCTGGACTCGATCAGCAACCCCGACACCACGCGACTGGCCCTGCACTCGCTCGAACACATCAAGGGCTGGCCGAAGGATCTGCGTATCGAAATTCGCGACTATTCCAGCAATGGAACGCTTCGCGACAGCATCGGCTCACCCGAGGCAGGCACACGCAAAATACTGGTGCTCAGAGAGGACGGCCAATTCGAAGCCTTTGATGATCGGGAGCAAGCCTTGGCCGGTGCGCAAGACTTTTATCAATCGATCCTGCAAGCACTGCCGGATGACGCGCGGGAATGGCTGAACATCCATATCGGCCAGGGAACGACACTCAAAAACACCGTACGCCGACACGCCTTGCCGCGTGACGAACTGCGCAAGATACTGGCCGAGCATCCGCTGCTCAAACCGGCCTACGATCCGCGCTTGATGAGACTGCCCGGTGGCAGCGACGGCTATCGCCTCATGCCCTCCGACACCCCGACGCTCGAACAGCGGGCACGGGCACTCAATCCGTCACTCAACGATGAGGAACTGGCAAGCTTTGTACGCCGCCTGCAAAACCATCCCGACGGCCCGCGCCATGAACTGACGCGTCTCCAAGCAGAATTCCTGCGACTGGACAAAACACTCAGGGACTGGATTGACCAGACCCCGCAATACCATCCACAAACGGGTGCCCGCCTTACGCCGGCGTCCCTGAGAGAAGCCAAAAACAATCGCCTGCAATTCAAAGTGCAATTGCAGCTTTGCTGGCGCGATCAGACCCTGCCGCTCGAACAGATGCCGGACGGCGAAAGCGTCCTGCGCTTCACTCGTCCGTTGATTGGCGACCTGCCAGAGATCACGGCCAGTTTCCGCCACATCAGCCACCTGTCCATCGAGGGCAGCGACGCCGTCTCGGGCATGGGCCGGTTTCTTGAACACTTCCCACAACTGGAACGCCTGGAATTACGCAAAGTACGCTTGGGACATTTCCCGGACGCGATCAGCGCCATGCCGCGCCTGAACGAACTGATTCTCAGCGAGTGCGGGGTTCGCCTGACCGAACAGAACGCGCGCGCGCTGGCACAGAACAGCAAGCTGTTGACTCTGGATCTGTTCTCTAACCCGCTCGGACATACTCCCGACTTTGCAGCCTTGCCAGAGCTGATCTACCTCGACCTCGCCGATACAGGCATCACCGAACTGCCACCGAGCGTGCTGAAGCATCCGGCCTTGCGCACCGCGATTTTCAACAACAATCAAATCAGTGAAATCCCTCTGGATTTCTTCAAATTGCCGATCAGTACTACGGAAGGTTTCGACTTCGCCAGCAATCCGCTGAATGCCGCAACGCGCGAACGAGTCAAACTGCACTTTCAGCAAACCAGCCAGGATCTGGGGGTGCTCGCCCCGGCCGCCGACCTGCAACGGGCACAAGCGCTTTACCCCGTGATGCTGCAGAACATTGAGCTGGCCAGTGACTTTGTCTACAGCCTGTCAGGGGATCTCGCTGCCGGTCGGGTTGAACTGGTTCGACTGCAAACCGAGTACGACACGCTGCGCACGGATCTGGCGGCATGGACCGGTAACATTCCGGCCGTGAACCTGCTGACCGGCGCGCCCTTCACCGACTTTGAGCTGGCGGAGGAGCACGCTGTTCGCGACGAATTCAAAGCACTGATCGAGCAATGCTGGCGCAGGGAAAGTGAACTGGACGGCTTTAATTCGGCGCTTGCACCAACCTATGAACTCAACCTCGCAACGCCCATCGTCGGTGAACTCCCTGCCCTGAGCGCAGACTTCCGTCACGTGTCCCTGCTTTCGATAGTCAGTGAAGATGGCGTGACATCGGGCGTCAGTCGCTTCCTGGAAAACTTTCCCGATTTGCAGGCGCTGACTGTCCGTGAATGTTCGCTCGGCAGTCTTCCCGAAGCGATATTCAAAATGGGTGATCTGCGATCACTGGTGCTGACCGAATGCGATATCAGCCTGACACCTGAGAGCATCGCCGGACTGAGCGAATTGGTCAGACTAGATATTCTCGATCTGGGCTACAACCCTTTGGGATCAACGCCTGACGTCAGCCAGATGACTGAGCTGTCGACGCTGATGCTCAACCACACTGGCATCACGCAACTCCCCAAAGGCCTGTTCCAGTTACATGGCCTCGATGTGGCAGACCTGAACGACAACGCGATCATCGAGATGCCGATGGATGTACTTGAAGCACCGGTGGACATTGCCCAGAGCATCAATTTCAGGGCCAACCCGTTCAACGCGCAAAGCCTGAAGATCCTGACGGATTACTTCAATAAGACCGGGGTGGACTTTGGGGTCGACGCCGTCACTGAAAGTGAGGAAATGGAGATGTCAGATATCGAAGGCTCGGAACCGGAAGAGTGACATGACAAACCGAGCGTGGCGCTTAACCGCGCTCGGGCGGCACCGACGACAACTCGAACGGACTGCTGCTGCGCCGCTGGTTGCGATCTTCCCGCGGCGTGGCGCCGAAGAAGTTGCGGTAGGCACTGGAGAAATGCGGCCCCGAAGAGAAACCGCAGGACAGGCCGATCTGGATGATCGACTTGCTGGTTTGCATCAACATCTGCCGGGCCTTGTTCAGGCGCAGTTCCAGGTAGTACTGGCTCGGCACACGGTTGAGGTATTGCTTGAAAATCCGCTCCAGCTGCCGACGGGACACGCACACGTGCTGGGCGATTTCGTCGGTGGTCAGCGGCTCTTCGATGTTGGCTTCCATCAGCAACACGGCTTGCGTCAGCTTCGGATGACTGGAGCCAAGGCGGTTCTGCAACGGAATACGCTGACGCTCGCCGCCTTCACGGATGCGCTCGACCACCAGTTCTTCCGAAACGGCGCCGGCCAGTTCGGCACCGTGATCGCGAGCCAGTACCGCCAACAGCAAGTCGAGTACCGACATGCCACCGCACGCGGTCAGGCGATCGCGATCCCAGTCGAACAGATGACTGGTGGCGATGACTTTCGGGAAGCGTTCGGCGAAATCATCCTGCCAGCGCCAGTGCACGGCCGCGCGATAACCGTCGAGCAAACCAAGTTGCGCGAGCGGGTAGACACCAGCGGACAAACCGCCGATCACGCAACCGGCACGTACCAGTTGCTTGAGCGCGCTGCTGAGTGCCGGCGCCAGCGTGGTCGGCGGCTCGTCGGCGAGCAGGAACAGTTTCTGGAAGTTTTCGAGCTTGCCGGCCCAGGCTTCGCCGGGCAATTGCCAGGCGCCTTCGAGCGGCGGTTCGGCCTGCAGAAACGACAATTCGTAGACCACGTCCGGGTGCACGCGCTGCGCCACACGCAAGGCCTCCTCCGCCAGCGCCAAAGTCAGAGCTTTAGTGCTGGGCCAAATCAGGAAACCAATTCGATGGGCAGTCATGGGCGGGTGATCCGAAGCGATGAACAGTGATGAAGGCATGGGCCAATGCTAGCCCGTAATCGAAGCTGTCGCAGATCCATTGTGGGAGCGGGCTTGCTCGCGAATACGGTGGTTCAGACAGCAATGATGTTGACTGATCGACCGTATTCGCGAGCAAGCCCGCTCCCACAGGGGGATCGGACCAGTCTCCGGGTCGCGAAGCATGACCTAATTTGGTGCATAACGGCAGCGATTACTTGAGGCTGCCCGAGAGGAATTGTTGCAAACGTTCAGATTGCGGATTGACCAGCACTTCGCGCGGGTTACCGCTTTCTTCAACAACGCCTTTGTGCAGGAACACCAACTGGTTCGACACTTCACGGGCAAAGCCCATTTCGTGAGTCACCACCACCATGGTACGACCTTCCTGGGCCAGCGCCTGCATCACCTTCAGCACGTCGCCCACCAGTTCCGGGTCGAGCGCCGATGTCGGTTCGTCGAACAGCATCACCTCGGGTTCCATCGCCAGCGCACGAGCAATCGCTACACGCTGCTGCTCGCCGCCGGACATGTGCCCGGGGAATGCGTCTTTACGATGGGCCACACCAACCTTGTTCAGGTAGTGCTCGGCTTTCTCGCGGGCTTCAGCCTTGGACACACCGAGGACGTGAACCGGCGCTTCCATGATGTTTTCCAGCGCGGTCATGTGCGACCACAGGTTGAAATGCTGGAACACCATCGACAGACGCGAACGCATGCGTTGCAGCTGTTTCGGATCAGCGGCTTTCAGCGCACCGTCCTTGTTCGCGACGAGCTTCAGCTCTTCGTTGTTGAGGAGGATCTTGCCCGCGTGCGGCTGCTCGAGCAGGTTGATGCAGCGCAGGAAAGTACTTTTGCCGGAGCCACTGGAGCCGATGATGCTGATCACATCGCCGGCTGCCGCTTTCAGGGACACGCCCTTGAGCACTTCGTGACTGCCATAGCGTTTATGCAGGTCTTGGACTTCAAGTTTGTACATGCGGTCGGTTCTCACAAAAACAGTCAGTCAGTCGTTGAGCAAGCGCCCGTGACGCAGCGCTTCGCGCCCCGCCACCTTGGCCAGCCAGAAACCGGGTTGGGCATAGCGCAGCCGTTCAATGGCAAACAGCACCCCGGACGTACCAGCACACACCGTGCTGACCCGATCGGACAAAGGATCGATCACTTCAAAAATCTCGTCACCGGCCTCGACCCATTCGCCGGGTTGACGCAAAAAGCTCACCACACCGGGGTGCGGCGCCAACAGCAATTCGGTGCCCTCGAACGGCATGCCTTCGCACGGTTCGTGAGCAGGGTTCGGCCACTCGCCCGTGATCAGACCCTGCTCGGCAAGGAACGCCAGAATGCCTTCAGCCCAGGCCTCGGCATCCGCGCGATCGGTGTCGGCTTGACCACCCAATTCGATGGTGGTCGCCAGACAGGCCAGCGGAATCTGCGCGTCCGGGAACTGCCGCGACAGACGCAGCCACGGCAGCGAGCAAGCCTCGTCGAAGGAGCTGCCACCGGAATCTTCCGCCAGCAGACCGACCTTCACATTCAGGTGCGCCGACAACGAACGCCACTGCGGCCAGTGCTGCGGCAGCGCATACATGTGCAGCGCGGCTTCGGCGTCGCAGTGCAAGTCGAGCACCACGTCGGCGGTGCAGGCGTGGCTCAGCAGCACACGCTGCATACCTTGCAACTGGCTGCTCGCCTCGGGCAATGCGGCCAGATGATCGGCCATCGCCTTACGGATCAGACGCACATTGGCGTGTGGATCATCACCAAGACGTTCGGCCAACGCCGCCGCAACCGGCGCGCTCAGCTCGACGAAATCACGGTTGAAATTCTTGCCGCTGCCGGCCTCGAAACGACCCTGATGATTGCCTTGCAGCAATTGCCCGAGCCCCAACGGGTTAGCCACCGGCACCAGTTCGATGACACCGTTGAGCTGACCTTTGGCTTCGAGTTCGCCGAGGCGCTTTTTCAGCTCCCAGGCGGTGCGCATGCCCGGCAATTCGTCAGCGTGGAGGCTGGCCTGAATGTAGGCTTTGCGCTCGCCGCTACCGAAGCGGAACACCGAGACTTTGCGCTCGCTGCCCAGGTGGCTCCACGGCAATAGGTGGTCGATGCGTTCCATATCAGTGCTTCCGCGGCGCGAGGTAGCTCAACCAGCGGCGCTCGGCCAGCTTGAACAGCTTCACCAGAATGAAAGTCAGGCACAGGTAGAACACGCCAGCAGTGATGTACGCCTCGAACGGCAGATAGAACTGCGCGTTGACGGTACGCGCAGCACCCGTGATGTCGATCAAGGTCACGATGGACGCCAGACTGGTGGTCTGCAACATCATGATCACTTCGTTGCTGTACTGCGGCAGCGCCCGGCGCAGGGCCGATGGCAGCAGGATGCGCTTGTACATCTTGAAGCGCGACATGCCCATGGCCTTGGCCGCTTCGATTTCACCGTTCGGCGTGGCCTTGAGGCTGCCGGCAATGATTTCAGCGGTGTAGGCGCTGGTGTTGATCGCGAACGCCAGGCACGCACAGAACGTTGCGCTAGACAGCCACGGCCACAAGAAACTTTCGCGTACCGCTTCGAACTGCGCCAGACCGTAGTAGATCAGGAACAGTTGCACGAGCATCGGCGTGCCACGAATCACGTAAGTGAAAAGCCACGCCGCGCCGTTGACCACGGCATTTTTCGAGACGCGCATCAGCCCCAGCGGCAGGGCCGCCAACAGACCGAAAAACAGCGACAGCGCGAGCAGTTTGAGGGTGGTCAGCAGGCCGCCAAAGTACAGCGGCAGAGCCTCCCAAATGACGTTGTAGTCGAAGATCATAGATCAGCCGCCCTTACGCCTACCGAGTAGCGCTTCTCAAGGTGACGCAATGCCAGCAACGAGACACTGGTGATCACCAGGTACATCGCCGCCACTGCGAGGAAGAAGGTAAAAGGCTCGCGCGTGGCGTCTGCCGCCTGCTTGGCCTTGAACATCATGTCTTGCAGACCGACCACGGAAATCAGCGCCGTCGCCTTGGTCAGTACCAGCCAGTTGTTGGTGAAGCCGGGAATCGCCAGGCGAATCATCTGCGGCACCATCACCCGGAAGAACACCTGAAAACTGCTCATGCCGTACGCCATGCCCGCTTCGGCCTGACCTTTGGGGATCGCCATGAACGCGCCACGGAAAGTTTCCGACAGGTACGCACCGAAGATGAAACCGAGGGTGCCGATACCGGCGGCCAGCGGGTTCAGGTCGATGTAGTCGTCATAACCGAGCATCGGTGCAACACGGTTGAGCAAGTCCTGACCGCCGTAGAAGATCAGCAGGATCAGCACCAGATCGGGAATCCCGCGGATCACCGTGGAATACAGATCGCCCAGCCACGCCAGCCAACGAATCGGCGACAGGCGCAACGCGACACCGATCAGCCCGAGAACGATGGCCAGAGCCATGGACGACAAGGCGAGCTGAAGCGTCAGCCATGCGCCATCGAGGATGACAGCCCCGTAGCCTTTCAACATGATTCAGGTCCTCGAAAGTTGGGATGAAAAAATGGCGCAAACCGCAGAGATCCTGTTGCTTGCGCCATTTCGGACTTGTCGCAGAGACGTCTTACTTGCCGTAGATATCGAAGGCGAAGTACTTGTCCTGGATTGCTTTGTATTTGCCGTTTTCACGGATGGCCGCGATGGCCGCATCGATCTTGCCTTTCAGCGCGTCGCCCTTACGGACTGCGATGCCTACGCCGTCGCCGAAGTATTTGACGTCGGTGAACGCCGGGCCTGCAAACGCGAAGCCTTTGCCGGCGTCGGTGTTCAGGAAGCCATCTTGCAGCAAGGTGGCGTCAGCCACGGTGCCGTCGAGGCGACCGGCAGCCACGTCGAGGTAGATTTCGTTCTGCGAGCCGTACGGCTTGATCTCGGCACCCAGTGGGGCCAGGACTTCGCGGGCGAAACGCTCGTGGATCGAACCACGTTGTACGCCGATGTTCTTGCCCTTCAGCTCGCTCAGGTTTTCGCTGACCTGAGTGCCGGCCTTCATGACCAGACGCGCCGGGGTGTTGTAGTACTTGTTGGTGAAGTCGACAGACTTCTTGCGATCTTCAGTGATCGACATGGACGACAGGATCGCGTCGATCTTGCGCACTTTCAGTGCCGGGATCAGACCGTCGAACTCTTGCTCGACCCATACGCACTTGACCTGCATCTGCTCGCACAGGGCGTTGCCGATGTCGTAGTCGAAACCAACGATGCTGCCATCCGGCGCTTTCGAAGCGAACGGAGGGTAAGCCGCTTCGATACCGATTTTCAGAGGTTTTTCGTCAGCGAAGGAATTCAGCGACAGCACGGACAGTGCCAGGGCGCCAAGCAGCACAAGTTTCTTCATCTTGGGACTCCATCGGTAAAGGGCAAAAACGGCAGAGTGAGCGACAGCCCAATATGCGAATGGGTGAATCGGGAAATCGGTTGCTGCATCGGTGGGAAATTTCCCATTGAAACCTTCAGAGATTTCAACGTCAGCCACGATGAGCGAGTGATCGGCATTCTAACGACAGGCCCGAAGCCGATATTTCTTCAATGCGACAACTAATTACAGATGCACAGAGAAAGCGACTTGAGCTCATTGACAGCCCCGCAAATTCATGCAAGAGCGAAAGACAGTGAACCGATCTATGCTGCAAATTGCGGGCCTATTATTCGCAAACCCTTCTAATCCGGCAAGCGCAGCGTTGTGTCTTATTTTTTATCGGGGGTTTAGAGGCTCTAAAACGGGGCGATGCGTTTCTGTTTGCCCCGGTTTTGCGCAGGCGGTTACACATTCGGTTACGTGGAAGTTGCTGGGTAACAGCGGGAAAGGGCTTACGGCGCTGGTCGATAATTATTGGTTGGGGGAGGCGTTTTCCGACAAGGGACTAAATCAGCGCCTGACAGATTGCCTTCGCGAGCAAGCCCGCTCCCACAGTTTTGATCGCATTCCAACTGAAGAAACCCGTTTCAAACTGTGGGAGCGGGCTTGCTCGCGAAGGGGCCGGCAAAATCACCACAAAACCTGCTGACACAAAAAAGCCCCGCCCGGCATACACCGGACGAGGCTTTTTACTTTCAGACCTGCTACTTAAGCAACATTCATGGTCTTGTGCGTATCAATCAAATGCTGCACCACACCCGGATCCGCCAGCGTCGAGATATCCCCCAACCCGTCGTATTCCGCCGTAGCAATCTTGCGCAGAATGCGGCGCATGATCTTGCCCGAACGAGTCTTCGGCAGCCCCGGCGCCCACTGGATCACGTCCGGTGAAGCAATCGGGCCGATCTCTTTGCGCACCCAGTTTTTCAGTTCCAGACGCAGTTGCTCGCTCGGCTCCTCGCCATTCTTCAGGGTGACGTAGACATAAATGCCCTGCCCCTTGATGTCGTGCGGCACACCGACCACCGCCGCTTCGGCGACTTTCGGATGCGCAACCATCGCACTTTCGATCTCGGCCGTGCCCATACGGTGGCCGGACACGTTGAGCACGTCATCGACACGCCCGGTGATCCAGTAGTAACCATCGGCGTCACGACGCGCGCCGTCACCGGTGAAGTACATGCCACGGAGAGTCTTGAAGTAGGTATCGACGAAGCGGTCATGGTCGCCGTACAAGGTGCGCGCCTGACCTGGCCACGAATCGAGAATCACCAGATTGCCTTCAGCTTCGCCCTCGATGATGTTACCGAGGTTGTCGACCAGCGCCGGCACCACACCGAAGAACGGTCGCGCCGCCGACCCCGGCTTCAGCGCATGGGCACCCGGCAGCGGGCTCATCATGTTGCCGCCGGTTTCGGTCTGCCACCAGGTATCGACGATCGGGCAACGCGACTTGCCGACATTCTTGTAGTACCAGTCCCAGGCTTCCGGGTTGATCGGCTCGCCCACCGAGCCGAGCAGACGCAGACTGCTGCCATCTGCGCCTTCAACAGCGGCTTGACCCGAGGCCATCATTGCGCGGATCGCGGTCGGCGCGGTGTAGAGGATGTTGACCTTGTGCTTGTCGACGATCTTCGCCACCCGGGTGATGTCCGGATAGTTCGGCACGCCTTCGAACAGCAGCGTGGTCGCCCCATTGGCCAGCGGGCCGTAGACGATATAACTGTGGCCAGTGACCCAACCGACGTCGGCGGTGCACCAGTAAACTTCGCCCGGACGGTAGTCGAACACGCGCTCGTGGGTCATCGCCGCATACAGCAAGTAACCGCCAGTGGTGTGCTGCACGCCCTTCGGCTTGCCGGTCGAGCCGGAGGTATAAAGGATGAACAGCGCTTCTTCGGCACCCATCTCTTTCGGCGCGCAGACAGTGCCTGCCACTTTCATCAGGTCTTCGTACCAGATGTCGCGATGCTGGTTCCACTTGATGTCGCCACCGGTGCGCTTGCACACGATGACTTTCTGGATGCTGCTGGTTTCCGGGTTGGTCAGCGCGTCGTCGACGTTGGCCTTCAGGGAAATCTTCTTGCCGGCACGAATGCCTTCGTCAGCGGTGATCACCACTTTCGAGCGGCAATCAATGATGCGACCGGCCAGAGCCTCCGGCGAGAACCCGCCGAACACCACCGAGTGAATCGCGCCGATCCGGGTGCAGGCCAGCATGGCGACCACGGCTTCGGGAATCATCGGCATATAAATGGTCACCACGTCGCCACGGTGCACGTCCTGACCACGCAGGGCGTTGGCCAGTTTGCACACTTGTTCATGCAGTTCGCGATAGGTGATGTTGCGGCTTTCGGAAGGATCGTCGCCTTCCCAGATGATTGCGACTTGATCGCCGCGCTCGGCCAGATGGCGGTCGAGGCAGTTGTAGGAAACGTTCAGGGTGCCGTCGGCAAACCACTTGATGTCGACATGGTGATCGTCGAACGAAGTCTGTTTCACCGTGGTGAAAGGCTTGATCCAGTCGAGACGCTTGGCTTGCTCGCGCCAGAAACCGTCAGGGTTGACGACCGACTGCTGGTACATGGCTTTGTAGGTCGCCTCGTCAGTCAGCGTGTTAGCCAGAACCTCGGGACGAACGGGATACAGAGAAGCCGCACTCATCTTTCCTACCTCGGTGTAATAGTTGTTTTTGTATGACCCTGTTGTAACGGGGCCGGGCCCATAGAACCATTCGACGATGGTAGTAACAAGCCCCTACAAAGCGTCCACCTACCCCAAACGCAAGCCCCACGCCGCTTGTTCAGACACCCCACACCCCCTGTGGGAGCTTGCCTGCAAGCGATTCAGACAACTCGGTCCCACAGACAAAACACCCGGTTATCAATCTCCATCTCAAGGGATTGTTACCAAATCTGCCAAAGGTGTTTATCAAAACCCCCTCTGTTTACCCCCACCCCGCCTCCCTAAAATTCACCTCGCCGACAAGGCAAACGCGATTAACAACGTTACAGCCCCCACGAAGGCCGTTAATCCAGCTCTCAAGCAATAACTGCAAACGATGAAGTTCCACACGCAACCCTAAAAAGGTTGCGTGACCCCACTCGACCTCAAAAAGGTAAATCTGAAATGAAAGCTTTATTGGTTCTGGCCCTCAGCAGTCTGTGCGCAACCGCCATGGCAGACGAGGTCCCGACTGATGTTGCACAGCAAAAACCGGCCATCGAGGAATACACCTACTCGACCCACCTGGACATCGCCAACGTTGTATCGATGAGCGAAATTCCAAATGTCTGCGAAGTTGTTCCAATGAAAATGGAATACGACGACTCCACCGGCCAACGTCACATCCTGCGTTACAGCGTCATGGGCAACGGCTGCACCAATTGATGCGTTGAGACTGCACCGAATTGGATCTCTCAGCGCTTCATTGAGGGTCAATTCCAGCCCGACTTCGGTCGGGCTCAGTTGTGTCTGGAGTCGTGCAAAAGGCTTGCAAAACACAAGATATAGTGAAAAACGCGGTTTTTTGCTCAATTCTTGAACAACCAAAGCCCCGCTAAAAAATTAATCAAAAAAAATTCTCAGACGCCAACATCGGCGAAAGCCCTGTAAACCCTCGCTCCGACTGAAATCCCCTTCCTACTCGACCGCCCTGCGCGCATTCGCCCTCCCCCACGACCACAATTTTTTCCCTATAATGCCGCCCTAATCGGGTCAGCAATATTCCCTTACAGGGATCAAAAGCCATTCTGAAGCCCCGCAGACGCGTTCAACGCGAACTGCGCCCGTCAGAGGCTCTCGGAAACCCGTACAAAATTCTGTTTGATGCCTGCGTTTAGCTGCTGCAAAGAACGATTCCTTTAGATCCAACGCGGTCTGTACGACCGTGTGAAAAACCAACCAATCAGGTTTCACACGGGCGACAGGCCCTCACGCAGGAGACGACACGTCATGCTGAGCTGGGACGAATTCGACAAAGAAGACAGTGAAGTAGCAGCAGTGAAAGGCGCCAACGCCGGCCACGCTACTGAAGCCAACATGGACCGCCTCGACAACGCCGGCGGTGCCGCGGCACTCGAAGCCCGCGCCGTCACCGCCGCCGACTCGGCCGCCGTGGCCCGCGCCAAGGCTGCACTGAACTCCCTCGACGTCGCCGAAGGCCTCGCCGAACTCGAAGGCGCCTCCGCCCGTGTCGCCGTTGACGAAAAGCGCATGATCAACTGCCGCGCCGACCTCAACCAACTCGTGCCATTCAAGTACGACTGGGCCTGGCAGAAATATCTGGACGGTTGCGCAAACCACTGGATGCCGCAAGAAGTCAACATGACCGCCGACATCGCCCTCTGGAAAGACCCGGAAGGCCTGACCGACGACGAGCGTCGCATCGTCATGCGCAACCTCGGCTTCTTCTCCACCGCCGACTCCCTGGTTGCCAACAACCTGGTCCTGGCCGTGTACCGCCTGATCACCAACCCGGAATGCCGCCAGTACATCCTGCGCCAGGCTTTCGAAGAGGCGATCCACACCCACGCCTACCAATACTGCATCGAATCGCTGGCCATGGATGAAGGCGAAATCTTCAACATGTACCACGAGATCCCATCGGTAGCCAAAAAGGCAGCCTGGGGCCTGAAATACACCCGTTCGATCTCCGATCCGAAGTTCGAAACCGGCACCCCGGACACCGACAAAGAGTTGCTGCGCAACCTGATCGCCTACTACTGCGTTCTGGAAGGCATCTTCTTCTACTGCGGCTTCACCCAAATCCTCTCCATGGGCCGCCGCAACAAAATGACCGGCGTCGCCGAGCAGTTCCAATACATCCTGCGCGACGAATCCATGCACCTGAACTTCGGCATCGACGTGATCAACCAGATCAAAATCGAAAACCCACACCTGTGGGATGCCGAAATGAAAGAAGAAGCGACCCAGATGATTCTGCAGGGTACGCAGCTGGAGATCGAATACGCACGTGACACCATGCCTCGTGGAGTATTGGGCATGAACGCGGCGATGATGGAGGACTATCTGAAGTTCATCGCTAACCGTCGTTTGTCGCAGATCGGCCTTAAAGAGGAATATCCAGGGACGACTAACCCGTTTCCTTGGATGAGCGAGATTATGGACTTGAAGAAAGAGAAGAATTTCTTTGAGACTCGCGTGATCGAATACCAAACTGGTGGTGCGTTGAGCTGGGACTAATAGTCTCGCTTGGCATGATTTGACGATTGCTGCCTCAATCGACGAGTCGAGAAAGCAAAAAGCCCCGATCTGATCGGGGCTTTTTTATGGGCGATGGGTAAAACTTTTTACGCCTACGCCACAGCGCTCACTCTCCTACAGCACTTACAGTCGCTTCCCATTGAAGCGTGCTGCGAGCGCTACTAAGCTCTATCGCAGGTGCCTAAGAAACGCCCAACGTAGATAGCTTGGTCAGTGACACAGACGCGTAATTCGTCGGTGGCAACGGCTCTGCTCGTTGGAATTTCTTAGGTCCGCTCTACGTTGGGGTCAGGCCCTCTCAAATCCAAAACGTAGAGGTCATAGATATGTCTGATCCATGCTCGGTAACAGTCTTCTCTCGCCACAATCTTTCTCTACACGCCCTTCTACTCGAAAACCAGCCATGGTTTTCCGCCCGTGATGTCGGCCGTTTGATGGGTTTCCATCTGAATGGTCGGGTGGTCAACAAGCTAGATAGCGACCAGCGCCGCGTCATGTGGATTGAGTACTTTCGAGAACCTGAACAGCAACTGATGCTCAGTGAATCTGGGGTGTATGCGCTGTTGGTGTATCACTACGTACCGGGGAATCGGTTGTTGCGGGAGTGGCTGACCAACGAGGTAGTGCCGACCTTGCGCGATGCGGAGGATTCAGGAGATTCGAATCGGCCAATGTTGAGCTTGTTGGATTGGCCGGAGATGTCATTGAGCTTGCTGCATTGGCAAGATGAGGGCTGGATTCGACTTCGGGATATGCCTTACCTGTTGAATGATCAAAATCCACGTCGAGCTTCTCTAGAGAAACCCTGGTGGCGACGGGTTACGCAGATTTTTCAGTCCTCGAAGCACTCGATGGGCTAGGGATGGGTTTGTAGGATCCCGCAGGATCCGTCGCTTTTTTATGTAGGATTTTTCGTAGACAGAAGTGATGGCCACTCAGTATCGTCCGAGGGTTTTCAACCCTCGGCGACTGTATGGATATCTCGAAAGAAAAGACTGGCTGGAGCGATGAAGAGCTAGAGGCTTCGGTGGACGCTTATCTGAAGATGTTTGCTCTTGAGCAGCAAAAGCAGCCATTCAAAAAGGCAGACGAAAACCGTCTATTGCGTGAAGGCCCGCTAAACAAACGCAGTGCCTCCTCCGTCGAGTACCGCATGCAGAACATCTCTGCGGTGATGGAGCAATTGGGGCAGCAGCGAATTACCGGCTACGTTTCGGCAAAGAACCTTGGTTCTGGCGTGAGTAAACGGATCAAGGAATTCCTCGCGAAGAAGGGCATCCACGCATTACGAAAAGGCGAACAGCGAGCTGTTACATTTACTCCGCTTCAGTTGGTCGAGGTCACTGCACCTCAACAGAATGAAGCGCCAGTGGGCGTTCTTAACCCTAAAGAGACGACCTCCACTGTCGTGAGACTTGCCCGCGCCCAGAGCGTAAAGAAATGGGTACTCAAGCACTCCCAAGGCATTTGTGAAGGTTGCGGGCAAACCGCACCATTCGTTAGTGCAAACGGCCGCCCCTTTCTTGAAGTCCATCATGTTAAGCACCTTATTGATGGCGGAACCGACCGCATATGCAACACGGTCGCGCTGTGCCCGAACTGCCATCGTCGTTGCCACCATTCCAGCGATAAAAAAGAGTTCACCGCTGAGTTTTATAAGAAAGTCGAGCGGTTGAGGCCTGAATAGAGGATCAAACTTGTGCCGAGGAATCCCAACGTCCCAAAGACTCTGCACTGACCTCCAAATCAAACAGCGACATTTCCCAACCTCATCCAAGAACCGTCCTACAGCCTCAATGCATCACCTTCGTTAACGTCGCCCGGCTTCTTTCCGGTGCGACCGATAAATGAACGAAAGGATGATCAGTGGCTGGCAAAAAGGATATTCCCCGGGTCAGAAACCCACCTTCAGGCGACGGGCATCACGTTACCTACCGATTCATGAACGCGACCGAACTGGCCGAGCGCGAAGCCAGGCAGAACGCTTATGAGGCCATGTTGGCCCGGCAGGATGCGTTTGAGCGCAGCCGGCAGGTCGCTGGCAAAAAAGACGACGCGGTTCGGGCCGGATGCGTGTTCGCGAAATCTTGCAAGCTGCCGGACGCGATCATTGATTACTCGAATCCCTCCGGGATGGTGCCGACCGACAGTCTGAGGGATTACGGCGAATTCGCGTTGCTCGGTACCCGCAAGGCCGATGATGCCGGACTACAGAACCTGCAGACCATCAGCGGCAGTACCGTTTCACTCGGTGTTGGGCGTCTTGCTCTTCGAAGCCCGACACTCGCCACGCCAGCGATAGGTCTTGGAGCCGCCATTGGCGCTACCGGTGCCGCACTCATGTCCAGCATGGTCGCTTTGCTCTGGACGCCCAGCCTGGGTGACAGCGCTCTCTACACCGAGGAACAATTGCGCGCCCTCAAGCAGGCCCGCACCCGAGTTCGCCTGAGCATCGAGCAAAAAACCGATGGCAGTCTCAAAGGTTATGCCTTCTACACCGGCAAGAATCGCGACTGGGAAATGGTCGATGTCGTGAAACTGGAAAAACGGGACAGTCAGTACGTCGCGAATCTGGGTGAAGGCGTCGAGCTGATCTGGACACCCGCCGTTGACGGCTCCGACATCCTCGGCATTCCTGCTCTCGAAGCTGCCCCGCGGGCACCTCATATCTGGGTTTACCCGCCAACGAAAGCGGCCAACGACATCCTTGTGAATCCGGTTTACCCACCGGAGTACAAGGATTTCATTCTGGTGTTTCCGGAGAGTTCGGGCGTAAGGCCGGTTTATATTGTGGTGAGTGTTTCTGATCACAAATATCATCCGGCACCCAAAGGATTAAGTGCGTTTCCCGACGCAACACCAGCAAAACAGAAGACCAGGGTCAAAGGACGAGGTACTCGTATGCGTTGGAAAACCAAGGATGGGCAAATTCTGGAATGGGATTATCAACATGGAGCAGTAGAGATGTACGACAAACGCGGTCGGCATCTGGGCGAATTCGATGCTGACACTGGTGAGCAGAACAAACCGGCCGATTCAAAGAGAAGGATAGAACCATGACTCACGTAATTTATGCGTTTGATCGATCCACCGAAGCTCTGATTTTCGAAGTGCCTATCTCGGCTGAGGATATCGAGCAGCTGCGAGTCATCATGAAATGGAATGACGCAGAAGACGAACTCTACGGTTACGATCTTGATTTTCAGCAGCTAGCGCAACTGGAAACGCTAACCGGAAATTACTTCTACGATCCTCAATACGATTACCAACTCGCTAGCTACGAACATTAAAAGTTCAGGGCAACCCAGCGACGGCACGTGGATAGTAGAACCATGATCTACCTAATCGAGGCATTTGATAAAGAAAGCGGTTTCCTGGCTTTTGAAGAGAAACTCCCGAGTGGATCAGATCAGGCGATAAAAACCATCATGGGATGGACGGTGGAACAGCAAGGATGGGAGGGATACGATCTCTCGCACGAACAGCTTGGAGCCCTGGAAAAACTACTGGGAAAAGAAATCTATAACCCTGCTTATAAATTCCAGCTCAGCTCCAATGTGTAAATGACGGGTCTGACACCGGTGAGCATGACAAACCGATTGGTCCAGAGAGATTCCGCATCATCCTGAAAACAATCAGTGCAACCCGCGCCGCCTCCCGCTATTAATACCCCTCCCCCACTCAAGGATCCGAGCCCCACCATGAAATTCGATCTCGCCTACTGCCTCAGCCTCGACGACAAGTTGTCGATCTATGATGTTCGCGATCTCAATTTCGATGAGACGGTTGCCTTCGACTCGGCGAAGGAACACTTCCAGTGCCCCAACGATGCCTGTCGTTCGGCGTTCGAGGCTTCCAACGAGTTGGGTACGTTCAACGCCAAGAATGTGAATTACGTGCGCACGCCGCACTTCAAGAATCTGCCCACGACGCAGCATGTAGCGGGCTGTCCGTATGTAAGTTTGAAGGCTTCAGCGTCTGGCGTTGAGACTGCGGATGGCGAGACTGATGACGGTCGCGAGGAACACTTCCCATCAGAGTTGTTGCTGACCCGGCGTGAGTATGTGCGCAAGCCTGTCGCGCCAGCGGGGGCGGCGGATGTGTTGCGGGATGATCCAGTTCGGGTGGCGGCGGACAGTGGTAAAGAGTCGGCGAGTCGTGAGTCGGCGCCGGACAAGACCAGTGTGTTTGCGCATCCGGTGGAGTGTTTTGTTTCCAACTTCGCCGACAAGGAGTTGCTCAAGCGGATGCCGTTGAAGGTCGGTGAGCATTCGGCGCCGTACAGTTCGTTCTTCAAAAAGATCGAGTATCTGACGGACAACAAGGGGCTGATTTACTGGGGGCGGATCAAGAAGATCGAGGACTTCCACAGTGCCAGTTTTCGTATCGATTTCGAGGACAAGGTCTGGTTCAAGAAGCCGGAAGACAGCAAGAAGAAGCCGTATCCAGTCAGCGTTTATCTGAACAAGAAGCTGATCGACAACTACCGCAAGCGCAAGGCGTTTCTGGAAGAGATCAAGCACGCGGTGGATAGCGACAAGGCGTTGTTCTGTTTCTTCTATGGGGTGACGCCGGAGTTGAAGCAGGTGCCGGGCAAGAAGAACCCCGAAAAGCCTTTCGAGGTCTTCAATGCCAATATCGAGAACCTGGATCACTTCATCATCCGTGAAGCGCCGGGTCTGGAGTGACGGTCAGCCCTGGGGTAGTTGCAAGTTGACGGCGCCGGGGTGTTGTTTGATCAGCGAGTACGGCAGGATCGACCAGTCAGGTGAATCGCAGGCTCGCTCTACGCGGGCGAAATATGCGCCCAAGTACAAACCTTTTTCTGTGAAGTGCCAGTTGGAATAGCTCCAGTTGTCTTCATTGGTGAAGTCGCAACTGTCTTCATCTCCCTCCGCCGGTTTCTTCATTTCATCCGGGTACAACGCGGTGAGTTGTTTGATCAGCCACGGCATAAATACTTCGCGTTGATACTTGGAGCGCGCGGCATCTTCGGCCTCGGTCAACGGCTGGTCACCGCCTCGGTAACGGTCGGCGTGAAGGATTGGTTGGCCCTCGCCCACCCAAAGCACGTCTTCGAGCGACAACGGATGGCCGGTTTTCACATCGATGTTAAGTGGGGAGTCGCCGAAGTCCGGGTGTGCGCCGCCGCAGTCGTAGCTGGTGGAAATGTTCAGGCTGATGACACTGGGCGAGATAAACGTCGGGGTGACGTCCTGGAGGAATTCGGCATAACCGCGGCCGCGCAACTGGCAACCGTAGTAACTGATGGCCTCGTCCCACAAGCGGCCGAGCAACTGCTGGTTGACCCGTTGCAGATCCTCTTTTGGCATCCCGGACTCGATGCTGAACATGGTCATCTTGGTATCAGGCTCTTCCCACCATTGCAGGGAGTAGCCCATGAAGTCCTGCTTTTTCCCGGTTTTGAGTTTCAGGCCCTGAAGCCGCAGATATTCGTAAGGCTCGGTCTTGGGCAACTTGGCGATGTAAGGCAATGCATTCGCCGGCACTTCGGGAAGTGGCGTATCGGTGACCAGTACGGGCAGTTTTTTGCCTTTTGGGTTTTGCCATTCGCCCTTCCAACCGCCATCTATCTGTTGCAGTTTCAGCGTCGGTAACGGTTTGCCCGGTTCCATACGATCGCTGCCCTCTGTGAGCAGCAAGACGTCATTTTTATAGGTGCCGTTAAGCTCTAGATCACGGTGAAATTTCTCGTAGAAGTAGCGACCGGTAACTTGCTCCGGGTCACTGGTATCGACTTCGAAGACGATCGGCATTTTGCCCAGCGTGCCGGTGAACACCATGCGGTTGTCTTCGGCGTGCACGGTGGACAGTATTGAGAACAGCGCAGCGGTGTATGGCGCCAGGCGCATCAGTCCCTTGAGCATTGATCTATCCTTGAAAGAGGCGGAGGCCGTGCCGGCATTGGAAGACTGGCACGGATAAATTCGCGGCGATTATGGCGGGGTTACGCTTGGTAATCGAGGGTCTGCGCTTGAAAGATAACGCCACCTCAAGGCAGTTGCAGTGCAACCCCACCCGGATGTTGTTTGACGATTGTGTACGGCAGAACGCTCCAGTCCACGAATCCGCAGACCGCCGCGACGTGGGCAAATGATGGCTCGATCTTGATGCCCTGTTCCGTGAAGTGCCAACCCGGATAATGCCAGGGATAATCCTCGTCGTAGCCGCAATCGTTTTCACCCCCGGGGGTGACGGTCATTTCGGTTGGGTAGAGTTTCAGCAACTGTGCGACCAACCAGGGTGCCAGTTCAGTGGCGCGGTAGTTCGACCACGCTGTCGAAGACCCGGGTGAGCCCGCGGCGAAATCTTCATATTCCTCGTAGTGCAACGGCTTGCCCTGCCCCACCCACAAAACATCATCAAGGGTCAGAAGATTGCCTGTTTTGGTATCGATGTTGAGCGCGTCGTGGCTTTGATCCGGATAGGCGCCACCACAGTAATAGCCCGATGAAATCCGCACACTCATCACGGTGGACGACATCCACAGTGGCTGGCTCCACTGCGCGTAACTTCCGGAACAGCCATAAGAAGACAATACTTCGCCCCACAAACGCGCCATCAATTTTTGGTTGATACGTCGACGCTCTTCGAGGGAGTAACCAGACACCACTTCAAACAGGGAAGTGTCAGTCTTCGGCTCGGTCCACCACTGCAGCGTGTAGCCCATGAAGGTGTCGGTCTTGCCTTTTTTGAGTGTGACGCCTTGCAGCCGCAGATATTCGTAAGGGTACTTGTCGTGAAGCGTGGTGAAAAAAGGCAAGGCATCGGCGGGTACTTCGGGGATAACGGCTGGCTCTAACTCGATCTTCAGGGTTTTACCCGCAGAACTTGTCCACTCGCCACTCCAACCATGAGTTGTCGGCTGCAGACGAAGGGTCGGACGCGAGTCCTCCATTCGCGAACCTTCTTCCAGCACCAGTGTTTCCCCGTCCAGGGCACCGTCGAGTGGCAGATCCTTGCGGTACTTCTTATAGAAGTAACGACCGTCTCCAGTACGAGGATTTATTTCGAGGACGATGGCCGCTTTACCCAGGGTGCCGCTGTAGACCTGCGCGCCGTTGTCGGCCCGAGTTGCCGTCGAGACAAATAACCCCGTCAGTAAAAGAGCAGCGAAAAGGCGTATCAGTCCTCGGAACATCACTTCATCCTTGAATAAACGAGCAACTGCCCGCGAAAAATAGCCGTGGATTATGTCGACGTTGCGCGGGGGAATCGAGCGCCTTCGGCCTCAGCTCAAGCACATGCTGATCATCACCATCAGCAGCAGTCCGATGTAGACCCGCGCATGCACCCGATCCGGAATACGCCCGATCCACGGCGTAGCCAGTCGAATCCCCAGCAACGAACCAACCGTCAGCAGCGCAAACGCCAGCAGATCCACATACCCGACAAACCATGGCCCCAGGTCTGTCTCGCTGAAACCGGCCAGCGCCATGTACGTCAGGGTTCCCGCCAGTGCCACCGGCACACTCAAAGGATTGGCCATGGACGTCGCTTGGGACATGCTCAGCCCGCAACGGCGCAGTAGCGGCACGGTCATGACGCTACCTCCTACACCGAGAAACGTCGCAATGGCGCCAATGCCTACACCGCCGACGGACGTTTCGGTAGTGCCGAGTCGACGCGGGATGACGCCTTCCGTGTGTGTGAGGAATCCGCGCCTGATCAAGCAATCGATGATGGTGACAGCAAGGTAGGCGATGAAGGCATAGCGAATGACTTCACCGCTGACCCACACCGCCGCGATCGCGCCGACAACCGCACCCAGTGCGATGAACCCGCCCAACGGCCACAGGTAATGGCAGATCAGGTTGCCGGCGCGACGGTGTTTGTCGGTGGCGATCAGGGCGTTGACGATCATTACGCAGGTCGAGGTAGCAACGGCGATGTGCATGGCCGATTGGCCGATGGGGTCGTCGGCGCCGTGGCTGGCGGTGAGCATGCGATAGAGCAGCGGCACGACGACGAAGCCACCGCTGAAGCCAAAGAGCACGGCGGTGATGCCGGTAAGGCAGCCGAAGAGTGTCAGCAGAAGATAGAACATGGCGCGTCGTCCGGTGGTAGAGAGCGGTCGACGATAGAACGCCAGCGCTTGGCCTGCTTCAGCAAGTCAGCCAATAATGTTTGCGTTTACGCCAAACGTTCAGGATCACTCGATGCGCAATGTTTCGATCAATCTGCTGGATGACACGCCGCGCCCGGTGGTGGCGATCGGTACGGATTATTCCCACGGACATTTGCTGCCTTTTCATACGCATCGGCGGGCGCAGTTGCTGTACGGCGCAACCGGGGTGATGCAGGTCAGCACCCATGACGGCAACTGGGTCGTGCCGCCGCAGCGGGCGGTGTGGATTCCACCGGGGGTGGCTCATGAGGTGCTGATGCTCGGGGTCAGTACTCGCAGCTTGTACATCGAGCCCGGTGCAGTGGATTTGGGCGAGCGCTGCCAGGTGATCAGCGTTTCGCCGTTGATGCGGCACTTGTTGATGGAGGCGGTGGAGTTGCCGTTGGCTTATGACGCGTCGGGACGCGATGGCGTGTTGATCAATCTGTTGCTGCACGAACTGGCGCGCAGCGCTCCATTGCCTCTGCACATTCCGCTGCCGGCTGAAGGAAAGCTGCTCGCGCTGTGTCAGAACTTTCTCCATCAACCCAATGCCCATCAGTCGCCGCAGCACTGGGCCGACCAGTTACACATAAGCTTACGCACCTTCAACAGAGTGTTTCGCCAGCAGACCGGGTTGAGTTTCAGCCAATGGCGGCAGCAGGCCTGTGTGGTACTGGCGCTGGCGCGTCTGGCCGCGGGTGAAGCGGTGACGCGGATCGCCCTGGACTTCGGTTATGAAAGCCCGGCGGCGTTCTCGACGATGTTCCGGCGCATTCTCGGTCAGGCACCGTCCGTCTGGTTGGAGGCGGCGAATTAGGGAAAATCAAAAATTGCGTTTGATCCCGGCCAAAAACAACTGTACAAAAACACAGTACACTTTCAATCAGCACTCTTGAGCCCGGAGCACACCATGGCCTCTCTTGCGATGAACCACATCCTCGAACGCATTGCCCTTTTCCAGTTCACCCCGACTCACTGCGTCCAGGCCCGAGCGATGTTGGGCTGGAGCGTGGATCAGCTGTCGCGGGAGGCCGAGGTTTCGGCGGAAGACATTCAGCGCTTTGAAGCGCAGCAAGAGGTGGCGGATGCGGCGCGTCTGGCGTTGGCTTATCGGCTTGAAGCGCAGGGGCTGGTGTTCTTTCCCGGGTTTGCGCCGGGGCGTAGTGCGAGTCTGAATGCAATGGCTGCGGAAACGGCGGGGCGTGGGGATTATGCGATGGCGGAGTGAGCATTTGCTGAGTAAGCAGTTGTGGTGAGGGGATTTATCCCCGACGATCCGCGAGCGGCCCTCGAAGAAGTGGCCTGCTGCGCAGTCCATCGGGGATAAATCCCCTCACCACAAGATCAACATCAGCTCTCACTGATTGGCATCAGGCGTTCTGCACCACCGCCCCACTCTCACCTTCAACCGCCAACCACCAGGCATTCCCGCGTTGTGGTTGAGCGATGTTGAACGCTTCACCCATTTGCGGCGTGGTGATCGAAACGCTGCGCTCCCAGGCGAGCGCCAGTATCCGGTCGAACGGTTCGTGCCAGGCATGCATTGCCAGGTCGAACGTGCCGTTGTGGATCGGAAACAGCCAGCGGCCCTTGAGGTCGATGTGGGCTTGCAGGGTTTGTTCTGGTTGCATGTGCACGTGTGGCCATTCGACGTTGTAGGCGCCGGTTTCCATCAGGGTCAGATCGAAGGGGCCGAACTGTTCGCCGATGCGTTTGAAGCCGTCGAAGTAGCCGCTGTCGCCGCTAAAGAAGATTCGGGTATCGCCGTCGATCATCACCCACGAGGCCCACAGTGTGCTGTTGCCATCGAACAGACCACGGCCGGAGAAGTGCTGCGACGGCGTGGCGATAAAGCGAATGCCGGCGACCTCAGTGCCCTGCCACCAGTCGAACTGGCGGATTTTGCTGGCGTCGATGCCCCATTTGATCAGGGTGTCACCGACGCCCAGCGGAGTCAGGAAGACGTTGGTCTTGGCGGCGAGTTTGAGCACCGCGGCGTAATCGAGGTGGTCGTAATGGTTGTGCGACAGGATCACCGCTTCGATAGGCGGCAACTGGTCGATGCTGATCGGTGGCTGGTGAAAGCGCTTCGGCCCGGCCCATTGCACTGGTGAAGCACGCTCGGCGAAGACCGGATCGGTGATCCAGAACTTGTCCTGCATTTTCAGCAACAGCGTGGAATGGCCGAGGCGCCAGACACTGTGGTTGGGTGCTGCCAGCAGATCTTCCCGGCTCAGCGATTGCACCGGGATCGCCGCAGCGGGCCGGGTGTTGCGCGGTTTGTGGAAAATCATGTTCCACATGATCCGCAGCATCTTGCGCACGCCTTCGCGCTGCACCGGCGCATGGTTGCGGAACAGCCCTTGATCCTGTCGAGAGGCTTCAGGCGTGGATGTTTTATCCGGGAGGGAAACTGGATTGGCCATGACTGAATGACTCCAGAAACACCGTGCAATTCACGGCGTTTCACGATGGGACGATAAATGGCCAAGGCACGCACGCATCAGCCGGACTTTCTGTTTTTTAGGTTGCGTGGATTAACGCAACATTACACTGGTCGGTGTAGTTTCTAGGTTGCAGCAAAGCTGCCGACAAGTAAACTGCCAAGTGTAATTTCAATCTTTTCCTGCCGAAGCGTACTTATGACAGCTCCACAGCGCCTCACCGACCGCAAACGCGAAGCCATCATTCAGGCGTCGATTGCCGAATTTCGTGCCAATGGTTTCGAAATCACCAGCATGGACAAAATCGCCGCCACCGCCGGGGTGTCGAAGCGCACGGTGTACAACCATTTCCCCAGCAAGGAAGAACTTTTCGCCGAAATTCTCAACCAGTTGTGGGCGCGAATCAGCGCAGAGCAGTCGGTGTCCTATAGCCCTGACCAACCGCTGCGCGATCAATTGCGGCAGATGCTGCAGGCCAAGGTGCAGATGATGGCGGACGAAAACTTTCTGACGCTGGCACGGGTGGCGATTGCGGCGACGATTCACTCCCCTGAGCGCGCGCAAAACATGGTCGAGCGCATGGGTGAGCGCGAGGAGGCAATGACCGTGTGGATCCGCGCCGCGCAGGCCGATGGCAGGCTGAAACCGGTCGATCCTGAGTTTGCCGCGCATCAGGTACAGGGCTTGCTGAAGACTTTTGGCTTCTGGCCGCAAATGTCGATGGGCCGTGCAGCCCTCGATGCCGAGATGCAGACCACCGTCGTGGAGTCGGCGCTGGAAATGTTTCTGGCGCACTACCAGCTCTGAAACGCCGTTCTCCTGCGCGTCTCACCGATTAAATGGCTCGGAAGGACACTGATTATTCCCGTTGGAATAAATGACAATGTCCGACAATTGGCCGACGGACGGTCTGCCTGAGGAAAATACTGCAAAGTATTTCAGGATGAATTTCGCGCAGGACATCATGGAAAACCAACGCGGCAAGGGTTTGTCATTCGCCAGACGCATTTACCTGCCAAGGGCTATCGGGCTGGGCGTCGGTTTTTTCAGCGTGGCTGCAGCGCTGTATCCGTTGAACATGCCAGCCTGGCTCTGGGTGTTGCTGGTATTTAACGGTTTTCTCTGGCCGCATCTGGCGTTTCAAGTGTCGACCCGCTCGGCATTCCCCTATCAGGCCGAGCGCCGCAATCTCTTGTACGACTCGTTGTGTGGCGGGTTCTGGACAGCGTGTTTCCAGTTCAACCCGCTGACCGCCGTGACCATTCTGTCGATGATGACCATGAACAACGTCGCCGCCGGTGGCCGTCGCCTGTTCATCTTCGGCGCCCTCGCCCAAGTCGCCGGCGTCTTGCTTGGCGGACTGCTGTTCGGTTTCAAATTCAGCCTGAGCATGACCCAAACCCAGGTCTGGGCCTGCCTGCCGATGCTGACCCTTTATCCCCTCGCGCTCGGGATGGTCTGTTACCAGTTGGCAATCAAACTGGCTCAACACAAACGCGCCCTGAGTGCACTGAGCCGCACCGACAGCCTGACGGGACTGCTCAATCACGGCGCCTGGAAAGACCTGCTGCACCTGAAGTTCCAGCAGTGCCGCCAGCACAATACCAACGCCATTCTGGCGCTGATCGATATCGATCATTTCAAAGTGATCAACGACAGTTACGGCCACATCGTCGGTGATGCCGTGCTGCAACAACTGAGTCGCGAGCTCAAACGCCTGCTCGATGAATACGAAATGGCCGGGCGCTACGGAGGGGATGAGTTCTGCGTGATTCTGCCGAATCTGCCGCTGAGCAAAGCCGAAGCCTTGATGGAGCAACTGCGTCAGGCATTGGACCAATACCGTCATGCCGATGTGCCGCAATTGCGGGTCAGCCTGAGCATTGGACTGGCGCGTTTTCAGTCGTCCTACAGCGATGCGATTGCCTGGCTGGATGATGCCGACAAAGCGCTGTACACCGCCAAACACACCGGTCGCAACACCATCAGCGTGGCGCTGAATCACTCGGCGACAGGTGCCGGTATTTAGCCCCAGCCGATCATGGCAATCGCAGTGCTCGCCCCAATTCATCGAACAGCGTGACCACCGAGCGCAATGCCCGGCAATCCGGGCGAGTCAGCAGCCACAACGCCGTATCGCAACCTTGCAACGGCTCACTCAGCGGCTGCAGCCCTTCATTGATCAGGAAGTCCGGCAACGCCGCCACCCCCATCCCGGCACGCACCAGTTCGGTGACCGACAGCATGCTGTTGCAACGATAACCCGGCGTAACGCCCGGCAACTGCTGACGACGCCAGGCGATGGTCGGGTGATCGGGCAGAAAGTCATCCGGGGCGATCCACGTGAGGGCGGCCTGATCCGCCGGATCATGCTTTTGCAGATAACGCTGACTGCCGCAGACCCGGTAGGAAATCTTCGCCAATTGTCGTCCGACCAGATGTTCCGGAGGCGTGCGCGTCAGGCGCAGGGCGATGTCGGCGTCGCGACGGCTGAGGTTGGCGAAATCGTTGGAAGTGCTCAGTTCGATAGTCAATGCCGGGTAGTTCGGCATGAATTGCGCCAGTGCCGGCAACAGCAAACCTTGCAACACCGAATCGGTGCAGGTCAGGCGCACCGTGCCGCTGATCACTTCGCCGCCCTGCTCCACGCCGATACGTGCGGCGTCCAGCGCCTGCTCGGCGCGTTCTGCCTGTTCGGCGAGGGTTTGCGCGAGTGTGGTCGGCAGGTAACCGGCACGGCTTTTTTCGAACAGTTGCTGGCCGAGGGCGGCCTCTAGCCGGCGCACCGCGCGGAACACCGTCGACACGTCTACTTTTAACAGCTGCGATGCCCGGGCCAGAGAGCCGCCGCGCACCAAGGCGAGGATCAGAGCGAGGTCAGGGTAGTCGAGCCGATAGTGCGTCGCTGCATTGATCACTTGGGGAAACGCCAATATTGAGTGCGTGAACGCCAATCTATAGTGAGCGCCAGCCACGGACAATCGCATTCTTGCGACAACACACCACAGCAGAAAGGAAATCCCATGGACGCCATTTCCATCGCCCTGATCGGCGATTACGACCCGCAAGTGACCGCGCACCAGGCCATTCCCGTGGCCCTTGGTCGGGTGGCAGAACACCTCGGCCGCCCTCTTGTTTTCAAATGGCTGGGCACCGATCAGATCGACGCTAACACCGAGCTGACAGCATTCGACGGCTTCTGGTGCGTCCCGGCCAGCCCCTACAAAAGTGAAGCCGGTGCGCTGCGGGCGATCCGTTTTGCCCGCGAGCAACTGCGTCCTTTCCTCGGTACCTGCGGCGGTTTTCAGCATGCGGTGCTGGAATTTTCCCGCAACGTATTGGGCTGGGCCGACGCAGAACATGGCGAAACCTCGCCAGACTCAAAAAGAGCGGTGCTCACGCCGCTGACCTGTTCGCTGGTCGAAGCCATGGACAGCATTCATCTGGTGGCCGGTTCGTTGATCGCCCAAGCGTACGAAACGTCCGAGATTCGTGAAGGTTATCGCTGCCGCTTCGGGGTGAATCCGCAGTTCGAACGTGAATTTTTAAACAATCGGCTACAGGCCGTGGGTCATGATTCGACGGGGGACTTGCGGGCGATTGAGTTGGAGGGGCATCCGTTTTTCGTCGCCACGCTGTTTCAGCCTGAACGCGCAGCGCTCAAGGGCCAGACACCACCGCTGGTGCGGGCGTTTGTCAAAGCGTGTGCGGAGCAATGCCGATGAAGCCGAATACCGATTGCTTCGCGGTCATTTTCACCTCGACCCGTACCGAGGGTGACAACGGTTACGCCGCGGCCTCCGAGCGCATGATGGAACTGGTCAGCCAGCAGCCGGGGTTTCTCGGCATTGATTCGATTCGCGGGGCTGATGGTGTGGGGATCACTGTGTCGTACTGGGACAGTGAGTCGGCAATTCTGGCGTGGCGCAACCATCCCGAGCACCGGGTGATTCAGAAGCGCGGCCGGGATGTCTGGTATTCGGCGTTTCAGACGCGGGTGTGTCGGGTTGAGCGCGAGTATCGCTTCGGTCATTGAGTGCGATGGCGCGCAGTAGGCCGTCTTCGCGAGCAAGCCCGCTTCCGCAGGGGAACGCATTCCAGAATGTGGAAACGAGCCTGCTCGCGAAGAGGCTCCGACAGTCACTGCAAAAACTTCAGCCCCGCACCAGACTGCGCACCGCCACAATCTCCGGCACTTCAACCTTGCTCATATAAACCCGCAACGGCTCGGTGATGTTGATCCGGTCATCAATATTCTGATCCAGCAACAACTGGATCAACTCACGCTTAAGGGTCATGGTCGTGTCCGACGCCTGCGCCCAGACAAATTCGCTGGTGGGGATGATGCCGTCATCGGCCACGTCCATGCCGAACGAATCTTCGCTGAAGCGCACGATGTAGTGGCCGGTCTTGCGATTGAGGCCGACAAAACCCTTGAGGTCGTCGGCGGCCTGGCAGATGAGTTGAGAGGTGATGCGCATGGTAAACCTCACGAAATGTTGATCGATGGTTTACACGCAGGGCGAATCAGTGGGCGCGCCCTCTGCCGGGGCGTCTGCTGAGGGCAAGCGTACTGCAAACAGCGCCACAAAAGTGCAGGAAAAATCGCTTTTAATACGTTTATGTCGGTCTGGCGATAGCACGCAATCGATTCAGTTGTTAAAAGGTACGTCTTTGAAAATGCCCTGCGAAAGGAACTCGAACATGCCCGCCACTTTCACCAAAAGCGCCCTCATGCTGAGCCTGATGCTCGGTTTCGGTCAGGCGCACGCCGCCGATATCGATGCGCTGGCCGCCGCCCACGGCATTCCGCACCCGGCGGTCATCGCCCACCGTGGCGCGTCGTTCGATGCTCCGGAATCCACCGCCGCCTCCTACAAACTGGCACGCGACCTGGGCGCCGATTACCTGGAAATGGACCTGCAACGCAGCAAGGACGGCGTGTTGTTCGCCCTGCATGACAACAACCTGCAGCGCACCACCGACGTCGCGAGCAAGTTCCCGGAGCGCAAGGACAGCCCGGCCACAGCATTCACCATGGCCGAACTGAAAACCCTCGACGCCGGCAGCTGGTACAACAAGGCTTACCCGGATCGCGCGCGTGCGTCCTTCGCCGGGCTGAAAATCCTCACCCTCGATGAAATCATCGACATCGCCCAGGCCAACCCGCAACACAAACCGGGCCTGTACATCGAGACCAAAGAACCGCAACTGTTCCCTGGCATCGAACACGACCTGAAAGAAAAACTGCAGGATCGCGGCTGGCTGAGCCCGGCCGGTTCGAAACTGGCCAAGAGCGAGCTGGGTGTCGGTCAGGGCAAAGGCAAGGTGATCCTGCAGACCTTCGAGAAGAACAGCCTCGAACTGCTGCAAAAGGAAATGCCGCAAGTGCCGAAAATCCTCCTGCTGTGGGTTGGCGAAGGCAGCATTGAACCTAAATCGAACGTAACGTTTGCCGAGTCGGGCGAGAAGGACAAGAACGCGTTCTACGGCAAGCAGGAGCCGAAATCCGAAGCTGAATTCAAGCAGTGGATCGACTACGCCAAGGCGCAAGGTGCGATCGGCACCGGTCCTTCGGCGAAGTTGACCAAGGGCGGCGACCAGAGTTATTCGGATCTGGTGCAACCGTGGATGAACAAATACACCCACGATCAGGGTCTGCTGGTGCACGTCTACACCGTCGATGAGCCGGTGGACTTCGAGAAAGTCATGGCCGCCGGCGTGGACGGCATCTTCACCAACCGCGCCAGCGAACTGTTGAAATTCTATAAACGCCCGGCCGCCGTCAGTGTCGATCAGGTGTTGAAGAACAACGGTTTCTGAGTGACCGCACACACCGAGTGGACAGGCCGCCTCTGGCTGGGGCGCGACTATGGCCTGATCCACGGAGTGTCGGGGCGCACCGCGCCCCATTGCCACTATGCCCACCAGATTATCCTTGCCCCCGAGCGACCGGCGACGGTGTTGCTCGAGGGTGAAGTCGTCAGCGCCTCGCGGCTGTTGATTGTCTCAAACGTGCGCCATGCGATTGTTGAAGCGCCGGATCCGCTGTTCACCGTTTACGCCGAACCGTTGATGTTTGCAGCAGACACGTTGCGTGATGCGTTGTTTAACGCCGAACTGACGTTGCCCGAGCTTCATCGGGCGATATGCCAATGCCCGCGTCGTTCGCTGAGTGACTCGCGCATCGAACGTGCACTGGCCGCAGTGGACGCATCGCTGTCCGATAAGGTCGCCGCCCGCGCCGTCGCCGACACGGCGAATCTGTCCCTGAGTCAGTTGCAGCGACTGTTGGTCAGCCAGGTTGGTTTGCCAGTGCGCAGGCTGGTGTTGTGGCGGCGTCTGCGCAGGGCGATGGCGGCGATTCTGGCCGGTGACCCGGTCACCCTCGCGGCACACTCCGCCGGATTTGCCGATTCGGCGCACTTCTCGCGCAGCTTGAAAAAACTCTTCGGTGTCACCGCGCGCCAGGCCTTGCAGCACATCGAACTGAAACTGCTCGACTGAGTCAGCGGCGCAGCGCGTCGGGCACGTGTGGTTCGCGACTCAACCTCACCGCTGCGAACGGATAAAACAATTGCCCCACATAGTCGCGGGGGAAATCCGGGCGGTTGCCAATCCCCAGATCGCCTTGGCCGATGCGGTAATCCTCGGTGTAGAAACCGGTACCCGACAGCCAGTCCCACACGGTGAAGAACAACCCGAAATTAACGTCGCCGGCGCGGCCATATTTCATGTGATGGAAACGATGCAGCGGCGCCCAGGCGAAAATCCAGCGCAGAAATCCGAGGCGCATATCGACATTCGAATGCTGCAACAACAGTTGAATCGCGATGGCGAACGCCAACAGCGCCGCAACCGGTGAAGGGATGCCGAGCACCAGCAACGGCAACAGCCCCGCCGAGGCTTCGAGCAGTTGATGCAATGGATGCTTCATCAATCCGTTGAAACCGTATAAGCGTTCAACACTGTGATGCACGGCGTGTAATCGCCACAGCCACGACACGCGATGGCTGGCGTAATGCATCAGGCTGATACCGGCGTCGGCGATGAATATCGCCATTCCCAATTGCAACCACAACGGCCAGCCCCTGGGCCAGACACCTTCAATCGCCAGCAGCGTGACCAGACCCGGCAACGCGAGTAAACCCAGTGCACTCAACGCTTCGTTGACCAGCGCATGGCAGATGTCACGCCTGCGATCACCGGCCGGAAGATTACAAAACGCCTCATACGGCATCGCCCACTCTGCTGCGAACGACACCGCCAACGCGGCGAGAAACAGCGGCAACAACCACAGCGTCGACAGCTCGGCGAGCCACAACCCGCCCGCGATAAACCCGCCCCAGAACAGCGGCGCGTACAACCCGGTCATCAATCGTTTCATGTTCACCTCCCTTGATCGAAGGCAGAGCATGAAAGGTTGCGGCTTGCGGCAATTGAACAAACGACGCAAACCGCCGAGGCGAGATTAAGGGTGAGTTAAGTTGCGGTGATTAATCTGAACCCACTGAAACAGCACATCCGCTTAGATAAACACCCAAAAGGATTGAACCGATGAAAACTTTGACTGCCCTGTTTACCGCCGCTGCCCTGACCCTCACCGCTGGCTTGGCCCAGGCTGATGTCCGAGTCGATCAGATCCCTGAACTGGTCAAGTCGGGCAAGATCAAGTCGCTGGAATCGATGAACGCCGAAGCGCTGAAACTGCACCCGGGGGCGACCATCACCGACACCGATCTGGATAACCACTTCAACGGTTACGAGTACGAAGTGGAACTGAAAACCGCCGATGGCAAAGAGTTCGACGTCGACTTCGACGCCACCACCGGCAAGGTGCTGAGCAACAAGCAAGACAACTGATAGAGAATATGAGAAGCCGCACGATTGAGAAATCGTGCGGCTTTTTTGCGTTCGGCTTTTTAGATTTGGTGTCGGTGAGATTTTCTCCCCCTCACCCCAGCCCTCTCCCCCAAGGGGGCGAGGGGGAAAGGGAGCAAATCGGGGGCTTTTCAAAGCCTGAGCTCGGCTCGATTTTTCGGGTCGGCGTAGCTCGAATAATCACCGCGGTCAGTCCCCTCGCCCTTTGGGAGAGGGCTAGGGTGAGGGGAAAAGGCTTCACGCCGAGGTGCTGACCAGCGAACCCGAGGTGCTTGAATCGGAATCCTGCAAGGCCTGCAACAATGAAGCTGTTGCGGTGGACAGCGAGGCCGAGGTGGCGGTGACCTGCGCTTGTGCGGAGGCCACTTCGGTAGCCTTGGCGTCGGCACTTTCCTGTTTCGCCTGCGCGGCTTGCAACGCCTGCTGCTGTTCCTGCAGTTGCTTTTGCAGTTCGGCGATCTGCTTGCGCAGTTCTTTCACCGAATCCGATTCTTCGCTGCTGCTGGAACTGCTGTCGCCCGATGGCGCCGCACCGCCGGCCGCTTTTGCTGCATCAGTGGTAGCGCCAGTGCCCGCGACGGCCGTGGTTGACGTGTCTTCGCCGACGTCGCTGATCGCCGTTTTGCTGGTGGACGTGCTGAGGGTCTGGTTGATCGAAACAGAAGTGATGCTGACCATGGGAAGGCTCCAGTGCCGGTTGTCGTTGACCGGTCATCGGCGCTGGCCGCATTGAATTGAGATCGACTGTGTACCGACTCGGTATCCGAACCGGTACACAGTCAGCCGGTCAGGCGCTGAGGCGCGCGGTGACCTCGTTCAGTTGCCCGGACAGACCGTGCAGGTTCTGGCTGGCGCTTTCCGTGCGCTGCACGTTGTCGAGGTTGGTGCTGGCAATCGAAGTGATTTCGGTCAGGTTGCGCGAGATGTCTTCAGCCACCGAGGTTTGTTCTTCGGCTGCCGTGGCAATCTGGCGGTTCATGTCGCGGATCGCTTCCACGGCATGGGTGATGCGCTCGAGCATGGCGCCGGCCTGGGTCACTTGCTCGACGCTTTCGTCGCTGCGGGTCTGGCCACTGTCGATGGCCTGGGCCGCGTCGACCGCGCCGGTCTGCACGCTCTGGATTATCTGGTTGATCTCGATGATCGACTCCGCCGTGCGCTGGGCGAGGTTGCGCACTTCGTCGGCGACCACGGCAAAACCACGGCCGGCTTCACCGGCACGCGCCGCTTCGATGGCCGCGTTCAGCGCCAGCAGGTTGGTCTGCTCGGCAATGCCGCGAATCACTTCCAGCACCTTGCCGATGCGACCGCTGTCTGCTTCCAGACGACGGATCACGGTGGCCGTGTTGGCGATTTCGCTGCGCATCTGCGTGATCGAATGAATGGTGCTCTGCATGACCTTTTCACCCTGCTGCGCAGACTGATCGGCATCATCGGCAGCCCGCGCGGCGTCGGCAGCGTGGCGCGCCACTTCCTGGGCAGTGGCAGACATTTCGTTCATCGCCGTGGCGACCTGGTCGGTGCGGTTGAACTGCTCGTTGGTGCCGCCAGCCATGGTCGTGGCAATCGCATTCAGCTCGCCGCTGGCACTGTCCAGATCACTGGCGCTGCGCTGCAGACGGGTGAAGGTTTCAGCGAGGAAATCACGCAGGGTGTTGGCCGCTGCGGCAAGGTTGCCCAGCTCGTCCTGACGGTCGCTGACCACGCGCTCGGCCAGTTTGCCGCGACTTAGTTGCGTCACGTAGTCGATCAGTTTGCGGATCGGTTCGACCAGGTTGCGGTTGACCAGCCACAGGCTCAACAGACCGATCAGCAGGCCCGAGGCGAGCATCACCAACAGCCCCAGCCACACGGTGCGATCGGCTTCGGCACTGATCAGCGCCGACTGCTCGGTGCCCTGCTTGCGCAGTTCGCTGACCAGTTCGCTCATCTGATCGCTGGCGGCGCGGTCCACGCCTTTGACGGCGTTGTCGCCCGCTGTCGGATCACCACCGGCGGCCACGTAGGCATCGCGGCCCTTCTGGTAGGCAGCGCCGAGTTGACGATGCTCGTCACGCAGGCGTTCGATGCGCGATTTCAAGCTGGGCTCGATGCCTTTCTGACTGGCCAGTTCCCCAAGAATGTTCTGCACATCGCGCTGACGATCTTCGAACTGGCCCCAGTACTTGGCCAGATCCGCCGGTTGCTTGCCGCGCAGCAAAACGTTTTTCCATTCCTGCACCTGCACCTTGAATTGCAGGTTGGCTTCGTCAATCAGTTGCGAGGTGTGCAAGGGACCTGCGATCAACTGGCTGTAGCTCTGCACGCCGTTGGACAGGAAATGAAAGCAGGCCAGCGCGATCAACAGCATCGCCAAAAGGCTGCCACTCAGCAGGGCGAGAATTTGCGCTCTCAGGGATTTTTGCAGCATCGCAGGTACTCAGGACAGGGATGAGGCACGCCGATTCAGGCGTGAAAATTGGCCGGACTTCCCTGTCGGCGAACCTTGGCGCTGGGCCAATGGCGCGCAACCTAACGCACCTGTGATCGGCGCGCCAGAGCGCTTCTTGAAGATTTTCCGACCGCCGGTAACACATTGATTTGACGTCATTTTGCTGTCACACAAGCGTCATGTGACATTGCGATGATGCCGCTCAGGTGAATCTGTAACTTCCGCGCCAGACACCCTCCTCGCAGCGAGCCTTCATGAACCACAGCCTCGACACCAGCCATCGCGATCCTGACCTTTTCGGCTTGCTCTACGGCTTCCGCTTTCTGCCCGGCGAGCGGGGCCGTGAAGTCGACTCGGCGACAGCTCTGCGATGTTTGCAAGACGACAGCGACAGCGGCGAATTCCTCTGGCTGCACTTGAACCTGGCGCACGCGGCGTGCGAGCGCTGGATGAAAAGCCATCTGCAATTGCCTGAAGAATTTTTCGAGGCGTTGCACGAAGGCTCGCGTTCGACGCGCATCGAGCATGTCGATTCGGCGTTGCTGGCGGTGGTCAACGACGTGGTGTTCAACCTCAGCAGCATGGTCTCCTCTGATGTCTCGACACTGTGGGTCTGCGTGCGCAGCAAACTGATCGTCAGCGCGCGCCTGCAACCGCTGCACTCGGTGGACAAGTTGCGCTCGTCGGTGAAGGCCGGCGAGCGCTTTCGTTCGCCGTCGGAGCTACTGGTGCATCTGTTGCGCGATCAGGGCGAAGTGCTGACGCAAATCGTGCGCAAGACCAGCCTGAGCGTCGATCAGGTCGAGGACGAATTGCTCTCCTCGCGCCTGTCGACCAACCGCGCCGAACTCGGCGCCAACCGCCGGGTGCTGGTGCGTCTGCAACGGCTGCTGGCATTGGAACCGGGTTCTCTGTTGCGCTTGCTCAATCGCCCGCCGCCGTGGTTGCAAAAGGAGGACGTCAAGGAGCTGCGCAAATCCACCGAGGAGTTTGCGCTGATCATCAACGACCTCACCGCCCTCGGCGAGCGGATCAAACTGCTCCAGGAAGAGATCGCCGCCAACCTCAACGAACAGAGCAACCGGACCCTGTTCACCCTGACCGTGGTCACGGTGCTGGCGCTGCCGATCAATATCATTGCCGGTTTTTTCGGGATGAATGTGGGCGGTGTGCCGCTGTCGCAGGATCCGGAGGGGTTCTGGATATTGGTGGCGCTGGTGGCGACGTTCACGGTGATTGCCGGGCGCTGGGCCTTCCGTAAGCGCGGGGATTACTGACCCTTGGCCACCGCAAATCCATTGGAGTGACAGAGTACTATCTTGGTGACAGAGATCCTGTGGCGAGGGGATTTATCCCCGTTCGGCTGCGCAGCAGTCGTATATCCGGTGAACGCGGTTGAACAGATACACCGAGGTGAATGGTTTTGGGGCTGCTTCGCAACCCAGCGGGGATAAATCCCCTCGCCACAGTTAAATCATTGCACCCACTCTTTCATTTCCCTTTAGATCAATGGTCAGGCTATTCATCCAAACACTGACCTGACGCAGTCTCTCTGTAACATTCTGCAACGATCATGGGCAACACTCCTTCCCTCGCTCAGGATTGTCCGCTCATGGCTACTCCCTCCCTGACCACCAGCCAGGCGTCCGCCCCCAGCGGCAGGCCAGCGCTGGACAAGAAAACCGGGCCCTTCACCTACGTGGTGTTTTTCGCCGTGCTGGCCATGGGGATGCTGTTCACCGCCTACAGCCTGATGCACGACATGCACGAGCTGGGCACGGTGGTCACCACCTGGACGCCGTTTCTGCTGCTCGGCGTGGCGCTGCTGATTGCGCTGGGCTTCGAGTTCGTCAACGGTTTCCACGACACCGCCAACGCCGTGGCCACGGTGATTTATACCCATTCGCTGCCGCCGAATGTCGCGGTGGTCTGGTCGGGGTTCTTCAATTTCCTCGGGGTGCTGCTCTCAAGCGGCGCGGTGGCGTTCGGCATCATCGCGTTGCTGCCGGTGGAGTTGATTCTGCAGGTCGGTTCATCCGCCGGTTTCGCGATGATTTTCGCCCTGTTGATCGCCGCGATTTTGTGGAACCTCGGCACCTGGTGGCTAGGCCTGCCGGCCTCGTCGTCGCACACGTTGATCGGCTCGATCATCGGCGTCGGCGTGGCCAATGCCTTGATGCACGGGCGTGATGGCACCAGCGGTGTCGATTGGGCACAAGCGACCAAGATCGGCTACGCGCTGCTGCTGTCGCCACTGGTCGGTTTCGGTTGTGCGGCGCTATTGCTGCTGGCGCTGCGCGCCTTCGTGAAGAACCGTTCGCTGTACAAGGCCCCCGAAGGCAACACCCCGCCGCCGTGGTGGATTCGCGGTTTGCTGATCCTCACCTGCACCGGCGTGTCCTTTGCCCACGGCTCCAATGACGGCCAGAAAGGCATGGGCCTGATCATGCTGATTCTGGTCGGCACCTTGCCGATGGCCTACGCGTTGAACCGCACCATGCCGGAAGAACAATCGTTGCAGTTCGCCGCTGTCGCCCAAGTGACCCAGCAAGCGCTGGTGAAAAGTGCGCCACTGCCGGCACCGGCCGATCCACGCGCAGTCCTCTCCGATTATGTGCGCAGCAAGGAAGCCACACCGCAGCTGATCCCCGCCCTCGCCTCCCTCACCGGGCACATCGGCGAAGAAGTCAAAGGCTACGGCTCGCTGGCGAAAGTACCGGCTGAGGCGATGGGCAACGTGCGCAACGACATGTACCTGGCCAGCGAAAGCATTCGCCTGATGGACAAGAACAAGGTCGGTAACTTCGACACCGACACCAGCAGCAAACTGCAACTGTTCAAGCAGCAGATCGACAACGCCACGCGCTTTATTCCGTTGTGGGTGAAGATCGCCGTGGCCATCGCGCTGGGGCTGGGCACCATGGTCGGCTGGAAGCGGATTGTGGTGACGGTGGGCGAAAAAATCGGCAAGACCCACCTGACGTACGCCCAGGGCGCGTCGGCGGAAACCGTGGCGATGCTGACCATCGGCGCCGCCGACATGTTTGGCTTACCCGTTTCGACTACCCACGTGTTGTCTTCCGGCGTGGCCGGGACCATGGTCGCCAATGGCGGCGGCTTGCAGATGAAGACCATCCGTAATTTGCTGATGGCCTGGGTGCTGACGTTGCCGGCGGCGATTCTGTTGTCGGGCAGCCTCTACTGGCTATTCACCCAGATCTTCTGATCTACACAAAACCATTGTGGGAGGGGGCTTGCTCCCGAAGGCGGAGGGTCAGCCGATGTTGATGTCGGCTGAAACACTGCTTTCGGGAGCAAGCCCCCTCCCACATTAGATAGATAGTGTTGGTCAGAGCGCGGAGCGGATCAGATCGCCCAGCCAGTCCATGAACACTCGCACCCGCAACGGCAGATGCCGCTGCCGCGCGTACAACAATGAAATGCCCATCGCCGGCGCGGTGAACTGCGGCAGCACGGTGACCAGTTCGCCGTTGTCCAGATGTGGCTGCATGCCCGTGCGCGGCACCTGCGTCAGACCAAACCCGCCCAGACACGCCGACTCGTAGGCGTCGGTGCTGTTGACCGTGACACTGCCAGCCATTGGCAAGCGTTTCACCTGACCGTCCTGCTCATACACAAACCCTTCCGAGCGCGAACCCAGCACGCCGACGTAATGCACCAGCCGATGCTGCGCCAAGTCTTCCAGCGTCTGTGGCACGCCGTATCGCTCAAGGTAGGCGGGGCTGGCGCAGTTGATCATCGGAAAATCGCCCAAGTGCCGCGCCACCACCGATTGATCCGGCTGCGCACCAATTCTCACCACGCAATCGAAGCCTTCGCTGAGCAGATCAACGCGACGGTCGGTGCTGCTGATTTCCAGTTCCAGATGGGGATGGCGATCCATGAACCCGGGCAGGCGCGGCATGACCAGACGTCGCGACAGAATGTTCGGCATGTCGACACGAATGCGCCCGGTCAGAGAGGCCTCATTCTGACGAAACAAGCCTTCGATTTCGTCCATGTGCGAGAGCAGATCCTTACTGCGTTCGTACAACACCAGGCCGTCCTGCGTCGCTTGCACCTTGCGTGTGGTGCGTTGCAGCAGCCGCGTGCCGAGCAAGGCTTCGAGCGCTTGCACATGCTCGGACACGGTGGAACGCGGCAGGCCGAGACTTTCTCCTGCGAGGGTAAAACTCGACAGTTCGCTGACCCGAACGAAGGTGCGCAGCAGTTCCAGTTTGTTCATGAGCCACCTGTTGATTGTTCGGCTGATCCGATCAGTGATTCCGGTTTTGCTCTGTTTATCACCACAAGGCGGATAAATAAACTTTGGCTCATCCCCACTCAGCGCAATCGAGGACTTCACATGAACCGCAAAATCGCATTGATCACTGGTGCCAGCCGTGGCTTGGGCAAGAACGCCGCATTGCACCTCGCCGCTCAAGGCATCGACATTATCGGCACCTACAACAGCCGCGCCGACGAGGCACAGGCACTGGTCAAAGAGCTGGAAAAACTCGGCGCCAAAGCCGTGATGCTGCAACTGGATGTCGGTTACAGTGAAACCTTCGCCGCGTTCGGCGCACAGGTTGAACAGGCGCTGCAACAAACCTTCGAGCGCCCGCGTTTCGATTTTCTGGTGAACAACGCCGGGTTCGGTCTGCACGTCAGTTTCGCCGAGACCACTGTTGAGCAATTCGACCTGCTGATGAACGTGCATTTCAAAGGGCCGTTTTTCCTGACTCAGCAACTGCTGCCACTGATTAACGACGGCGGTCGGATCATCAACGTCTCCAGCGGCCTCGCGCGTTTCAGCATCCCGGGCGCCAGTGCTTATGCGGCGATGAAAGGTGCGATTGAAGTGCTGACCCGTTATCAGGCCAAAGAGTTGGGTTCCCGGCAGATCACCGTGAATACCCTGGCGCCTGGGGCCATTGAAACCGACTTCGGCGGCGGCACCGTGCGCGACAATGCGGCTGTGAACGCGATGGTTGCCGAAAATACCGCGCTGGGCCGTGCCGGTCAGCCGGATGACATTGGTGGCGCGCTGTCGCTGCTGCTGTCGCCGGGGGCGCAGTGGATCAACGGGCAGCGGGTTGAAGCTTCGGGCGGGATGTTCCTCTAAACCCGACACCGCCCCACTGTGGCGAGGGGATTCATCCCCGTTGGACTGCGCAGCAGGCCCATCTTTTTCTGGATCAAAAAGAGGGGGCGCTTCGCACCCCAACGTGGATGAATCCCCTCGCCACTACTTGCATTCCAGCATTAGACCGTACGGGCCATCATCAAGCGCTCACGCACCACGTCATAGCCCCAGTGATACACGTAGGTGTACGGCAGGAAGAACAGCAGCACGCCGATGTCGAGCAGGAATGCCTGCCACAGGCTGACCGACAGCCACCAGGCAATCAGCGGCACGCCCATCACGATCAAGCCACCTTCGAACAGCAATGCGTGGACAACCCGCACCCACACGGTGTGCGCGACGTTCATGCGCGCCAGGATGCGGTCGAAGAAGCGGTTGAACACCACGTTCCAGGCCAGCGCCAGCATAGCGATCAATACGGTCACCGCGCCCATGTCGAGCAACGGTTTTTTCATGATCCAGGCCAGCAACGGTGTGCAGATCAGGATCGCCAGCAGTTCGAAACCGATGGCCTGGAAAATACGTTCAGTGAGGGATTTCGGGGCAGTCATGGGCTGACTCCTTGAGTGAAGATGGTTGCCATGATCCACCCTCACACCGATACTTCATAACCAATAACCATCGATCAAGGCGATAGTTTATGGCTTCGCAAGAAGTGTTGTTGGCGTTTGTTCAAGCAGCGACGCAGGGTTCGTTCTCGGCGGCGGCGCGCAAGCTGGGGCGCAGTCAGTCGACCATCAGCGCCGCTGTGGCGAGCCTTGAGATTGATCTGGATCTGATCCTGTTTGATCGCAGCAGTCGCAAACCGACCCTGACCCCGGAAGGTCACGTCATGCTGCAACGGGCCGAGGCGATTCTGGCGGCCAACAGTCGTCTGGAAATGACTGCGCGGCAATTGTCACAAGGCGTCGAACCGAAACTGACAGTGGCGCTGTCCGACACCTACCAATCGGCGCGTTTCGAGGCGGCGCTGATGGAGTTCGAGCAGCGTTACCCGGATCTGGAACTGGAATGCCTGATTGCCGAATGCGATGACCTGATCGAACTGGTGCAGCGCGGCCGCGCGCATCTGGCCTTCGCCGAAATGCAGGAACATTACCCGCCGGATCTGGTGACTTCTACCGTCGCCGAGCGCACCGATATCGCCCTGTTCGTCAGCCGTGAGCATCCGCTGGCAACTATGGAAAACGTCGATCAAGTGCTGCTGGAGCAACACCGCGAGCTGCGCCTGGCGACCATCGTCAATCCGTACGACAGCCGTGCAAAGGGCCGCGTGTGGTCGGCGCCGAGCTACCTGATGCTGATGGAAATGGCCGAAATGGGCTTCGGCTGGGCACCGCTGCCGCGCTGGCTGGTCGGGCGTTTCGGCAATGGCTCATTGCTGGAACTGAAAGCACGCGGCTGGCCGAAACCGGTGTTCGTCGATGCCCTGTGGTCGCGGCTGTACCCGCCGGGGCCGGCGGGGAGTTGGTTGCTGAGCAAGATGCTGGAATAGCGGCGCTACCAATCGCTGGCAAGCCAGCTCCCACAGTGTCCGAGTCGTACACAAAATCAATGAACACATCGGTACTGTGGGATTGCCAGGGAAGGCATCAGCCCAGTCAACCGATCAAGCCGCCTCAATCGCTGCCGGCCGGTTCACCTGAAAATACTCATGCAACCCACGCATCGCCGGCAATTCCAGCGCCTGCGCCGCATAGCACAATCCCACCCGCCGGGTCGGCGCCGGCAGATGCAGAGCACGCACCGCCACTCGCGCATGCCCGTTCACCAGCGACTGCGGCAACATCGCCACGCCAACCCCGGCCGCAACCATGTGCAACGCCTGGTGCAAAGACCCGGCATGCCCCGCCACCGCTTCCGGCGAGCGTCCATACAACGCCATCAAGCGTTGATGCGATGGATGTTGCGGGCAAGTGATCCAGTCCTCAATCGGCGCCCAACCGGACTGCGCCGATGCCATCGGATGCTCCAGCGGCAGCGCCAGCACATAGGGTTCTTCCCACAGCGGCAGAAACAGTTCGTCCTCGCAGCACATCTCTTCGACCGCCAGGCGACCGTCACCGCTACAGCCCTCCTCCAGCGTCAGCAGCAAATTTGGCAACGCCAGATGCGCCATGCGCACGAACGCTTCGATATGACTGGCGGCAACATCGCCCTCGATGCCCAGCGTCAACGGCGCACGATTTTCCCGGCCACGAAACATCCGGCTCAACGCCTCAGCTTCCGCCACCATCCGCCGCGCCTGCGGGTACAACAGCCGCGCCTCAGCGCTGACCTCGACCCCGCGTGGCTGCCGCACAAAAAGCGCCGCGCCGAGTTCGTCTTCCAGCTGCTTGATCGTCACCGATAGCGTCGGCTGACTGATGAACAAGCGTTGTGCCGCCGCAGTGATGTTGCGTTCTTCGAACACCGCGAGGAAGGCTTTGAGATGGCGGATATCCATAGGTGATTCCGATAGCTGACAGAGGAATAAGGCATTTTTCAGTCTTCAAACGGCTAAATATACTGCGCTCATCCGCCAGTCATTTGAAATTCTTATTTCAGGAGTTCGACCATGAGCAAGCCATTGATCATCATCACCGGGGCCAGTTCGGGCATCGGCGAAGCCACTGCACGCCGCTTGAGCGCCGCTGGTCACCCGCTGCTATTACTGGCGCGGCGCGTTGAACGCCTGCAAGCGCTGGAGCTGCCGAACAGCCTCAGCCGTCAGGTCGACATCACTGATCGCACCGCGCTGCTCGCCGCAGTGGCTGAAGCAGAAGCTCGCTTCGGCCCGGCCGACGCACTGATCAACAACGCTGGCGTGATGCTGCTTGGGGCGATGACCGAGCAGGATCCGGCGCAGTGGGAGCAGATGCTCGACGTCAATGTGAAGGGCCTGCTCAACGGTGTGCACGCGGTAGTGGCCGGGATGGTCGAGCGTAAACACGGGACGATCATCAACGTCAGCTCGGTGGCCGGGCGCAAGACCTTCCCTAATCATGTGGCGTATGTCGGTACCAAGTTTGCCGTGCATGGTTTGTCGGAAAACCTGCGCGAAGAACTGGCACCGCACAACGTGCGCGTGACCACGATTGCGCCGGGAGCGGTGGAAACCGAGCTGTTGAGCCACACCACTGATGAGGCGATCAAGACCGGTTATCAGGCGTGGAAACAGGAGATGGGCGGTACGGTGTTGAGTGCCGAAGATGTGGCGACGGCGATTGCCTATGCGTATGAGCAGCCGCAGGGCGTGTGTATTCGCGAGATCGTCATGGCCGCAACCCGCCAGCAGGCTTAAGGGCAAAAGCCACCCTCACCCCAGCCCTCTCCCGGAGGGAGAGGGAGCCGACCGAGATGTCTTGCGTCGTACATCGACCTGAGAGACCGGGTCGATTATGGGTTTATTGCTGCGGTAAATATCGATCTGAGAGGTTGAATCGATCATGGATTCAAAGCTGAAATTTCACGTCGGTGCAATCCCTCAATATCCCCCGATCGGTCCCCTCTCCCTCTGGGAGAGGGCTAGGGTGAGGGCAATTCCAGCGCCATGAGTCGCCCTTCAATAAATCGCCGCTCGGGTTCTTGTCGGGTTAATTCCAAAGCTCGGAGATACGCCGCCCGCGCTTCCTCCACCCGACCCAACTGTCGACAAAACTCCGCCCGCGCCGAATGCGCCAGGTGGTAATCCTGCAGTTCACCGCGATCCAGAATCCCCTCAATCAGATTCAACCCGGCCAACGCCCCGTCACGCTTGGCCACCGCCACCGCACGGTTCAATTCAATCACCGGCGACGGCACCGCCCGCAACAGCACGTCATACAAACCGACGATCTGCTGCCAATCGGTCTCCTCGGCCGTCGGCGCTTCGGCATGCACCGCCGCAATCGCGGCTTGCAAACAATACGGCCCGAACCGTCGTGTGGTCAGCGCCCGCTCCACCAGCGCACAACCTTCGGCAATCAGATCGGTGTCCCACCGCGCACGATCCTGATCATCCAGCAGCACCAGTTCACCACTGGGCGAAGTGCGCGCCGGCCGGCGTGACTCATGCAACAGCATCAGCGCCAACAGGCCCATGACCTCCGGTTCCGGCAGCAACTCCATCAACAAGCGCCCCAGCCGGATCGCTTCGCGGGTCAGGTCCTCTCGGGTCAACTCAGCGCCAACCGAGGCCGAGTAGCCCTCGTTGAACACCAGATAAATCACCCGCAGCACACTGTCGAGGCGCTCGGGAAGTTCGCTCAGGCTCGGTACTTGATAGGGGATTTTCGCGTCACGAATTTTCGCTTTCGCCCGCACGATGCGCTGGGCAATCGCTGCCGGCGCCGAGAGAAAGGCGCGGGCGATTTCCTCGGTGGTCAGGTCGCAGACTTCACGCAGGGTCAGCGGCACTTGCGCATCTGCCGCCAGTGCCGGGTGGCAGCAGGTGAAAATCAGCCGCAGGCGATCGTCTTCCACGTCTTCGCCACTCCAGTCGGCCTGTTCGAGTTCTTCAAGCTGCGCCAGCAGCAACGGCTGCGAGGCCTTGAAACGGGCGCGGCGGCGCAATACGTCGATGGCCTTGAAGCGCCCGGTGGACACCAGCCAGGTGCGCGGATTATCTGGCACGCCATCGCGTTGCCAGCGCTCGACCGCGACGAAGAACGCCTCGTGCAAGGCCTCTTCAGCGAGGTCGAAATCGCCGAGCAGGCGAATCAGCGTCGCCAGAATCCGCCGCGAGTCTTCGCGATAGACCTGCTCGACCCGCGCCCTGACCTCAGACATTCAACTGGCGCACGGGGCGCACTTCGACACTGCCGACCCGGGCCGCCGGGATATTCCCTGCGACCTGGATCGCTTCGTTGAGATCCCGCGCGTCGATCAGGTAGAAGCCGGCCAGTTGCTCCTTGGTTTCGGCGAACGGGCCATCGGTGATCGACAGCTTGCCGTTGCGCATACGCACGGTGGTGGCGGTCTGCACCGACTCCAGCGCCTCGGCGGCAACCATGCGCCCACTGCCCTGAATCGACTCGGCATAGGCCCAGCACTCGGCGTCTTCGGGGCTGTCGGGCGAGGAATGCAGCAGGCGTTCATCGCTGTAGACCAGGCATAAATACTTCATGGCGTTCTCCTGAATCGAACGGATCAACTATGGCTGAAGATCAGGGTTGCACATCAAACAGGGTGGCGCCGCTCATCGGATCGAAGGGTGCCGACCAGTGTTCATGAGCAATCTGCCATTTCCCGCCCGCCTGACGGTAGCAGGCAGTGACACGCATCCAGCAACTCTGGGTTTCGCCCTTGTCATTGGTGCCGCCGCAATTGGCCACCCAGTGGGCGAAAGCGATGTTGTCGGCGCTCTCGATGGCGATTTCGTGGAACTCGAAAATGTGCGGGCCGGGGCACATTTCCATGCACGCGAGCCAATGCGCGCGGTAGGCCGGTTTGCCCTTGAATTGCAGGGCCTTGATCGCATCGAAGGAAACGATGTCGTCGGCATACAACGCCATGACTTTCTCGACGTCCTTGGTCATGACGGCGTCGCGGTAGGTGTTGATCAGAGTCTGGATATCGCTGTGTGCGCTCATGGTGTTCTCCGTGGTTTTTGTTGTGAAGACACCCTTAGTCGTTCGGCGTGTGGGCAGATCGACAGGCGCAACAAAAAATTTCCGAGGTCGGCAAAGTCGTTAGAATCCGGACTCACCTCTGTAGGAAAAAGGAAATTCCCGTGTCAGCCAAACTCGTACCGTACGAGAGCCTCAACGCCTTGCAGCGCCAGCAGGTCGAAGCGATTGAAATCCACGCCGAGCAGATCAAGTTTTCCGGCGACATCCACGGTGCCTTGCACACACTGCTGTCGAAACCCGGTCCCGGCGTGAAAGGTTTTGCCTTGTTGGCGGAGGACGTGCCGGTGGCATTTCTGCTGCTCAAGCGCCCGCCGGTATTGCCGGCGTGGGCCGACGAACACAGCGCCACACTGCATGCGTTACAGGTCGATCACCGCGCCCAGGGCAAGGGTTATGGCAAGGCCTGCCTGCAAGCATTGCCGATCGCCGCCCGTGAAGCGTGGCCGGAAATCAAAGGGCTGGAGTTGTCGGTGGACGCCGACAACGACGCTGCCATCGCGCTGTACGCCAAATACGGTTTCGTCGATAGCGGCGAAGCGTACAAGGGCCGGATCGGTTACGAGCGGCGCATGGGCCTGTTCTTTTAAGTCATCGAGGGGATGCACGATGATCGATTCGATCGAAGCACTGGAAGCTATTTACGGTTTTCCCCACGAACGCGCGCTGCGCAAGCAGATCGGTTTTCTCAACGAGGACTATCAGGCGATGGTGCGGGTGTCGCCGCTGGTGATCGTCAGTTCGGTGGGTGCCGACGGCCTCGACAACTCACCGCGTGGCGATGCTCCGGGGTTTGTGCGGATCATCGACGAACGCACGCTGGCCCTGCCGGATCGCCCGGGCAACAACCGCATCGATACCTTGCGCAACGTCCTGCACGATCCTCGGGTGTCGCTACTGTTCATCATTCCGGGGATTGGCGAGACCTTGCGGGTCAATGGCACGGCGCAAATCAGCGCTGAGCCGGCGCTGCTGGAAAGCTTTGCGGTGAATGGCAAACCGGCGAAAACCGTGTTGCTGGTGACAGTGGAGGCGGCGTTTTTCCATTGTTCGAAAGCGTTTGTGCGTTCGGATGCGTGGAACCCCGCGACCCACCTGCCGCGCTCGGCACTGCCGACGGCCGGGGCGTTTCACAAACGATTGAATGACGGCCAGTTTGATGCGGACAGCTACGACCGCGAAGCGCCGAAGCGAGTGCTCGACACGCTGTACTGACCGAAACTTGCAAACACCGCTCCCACGGGGAATTTGCAGTGTTCTTCAGAGAGTCAGGATCATCTCGTGCCACGCCATGCCGCCGTGGTCGGACTCCGAAGGTTTGATGTAGGCAAAGCCGAATCCGGCATACAGCGGAATATGCTTCTCCTTGCACATCAAATGAATCGTCGCCTTGTCCATCCCGCGCATGCGTTCGATGAATTCGGCCATCAAGCGTTTCGCCAGCCCCTGCCCCTGATAGTCCGGGTGCACGACGACCGACATGATCACCACGTTCGGCCCCGCCGGATCGTGGCCGATCAGTTCCTTGAACGCCTCATCCGACATCTGCACATCGAACGCCGCGCCCGAATTGACGAAACCGGCAACCACGCCATCCACTTCGGCCACGATAAAACCCTCCGGCCAGGTGGCAATGCGCGTGGCGATCTTTTCGCGGGTGGCGGCTTCGTCACCTTCATAGGCAACGGTTTCGATGGCGTAACAGCGATCCAGATCGGCGGCGGTGACGTTGCGGATGACGGTGTTCATGGCGGCTCGGAAATCAGCGGAAAAAAGTGCGGTCAGCTTAAAGGAATAAGCGGTTCATATCGATCTGTGCGGACAGCGTAAAGCCTGCGTATAAGCGCTTTTATTCGGGTTCGCGGGCGGCTATTGCTGTGGGGTGTCTATGACTACCCATGGGGGAAACCGCTTATGAGCAGCGTTCAGATTGGTCTGTTGATGGTGTTGGGCATCAGTACGTTCGGGTTCATCACCCTGGCGATTGACTTGCTGCGCACGCGGCGTAAACAGCGTTGAGGCATGAGGCGGATAAATGATCCGCCTCATGGTTGTCTGTTCAGGCTTTTTTGGAGTCGACCGGCACACAGATTTCCAGTTTGCCGGTGTGCAACCTCGGATTGAAATCGGCGCTGTAGCGCTCCAGCTCCGGGGCGTTGAGTTCCACGTAGTGCGAGCTTGGCAGCCAGGTCTTGTAGATGTATTGCAGGGTTTGCGGCAGTTGGTCGAGCGGCCCTTGGTGTTCAAACACCGCGTACTGGCGGGGCAGTACTTCGACCCACTGGTAGACCTTCTGGTCGAGGTCATCGAGTTTGCTGATTTCCACCCCGGCGATGTAATCGAAGCCGCCCTTGCCGTCGAAATTGCTGCAGACCCCGTAGGTCACTTCGTTTTTTTGTCCCTGTATTTTCCCCAGATGGGGCAAGAACTTTTCCCACAGAGCCGGGATGTCCTTTGCCGTGTCTTGGGTAAATCGACCGCGAAAACCTGCAATCAGCAGAAAGTGTCCATGTTCGAAGCGAGGTTCAGCCACTTCGACGCGTTTTTGCTCATCCATGACTCGACTCCTGGAACAGAAAAGGGGTTCGGCTGGGAGTATAGAAAGCCAAAACCATTTCGCACGGTTACAGCGAATGCAGCTGCTCGACGGCGCCCGAACCGATGAACTCGTTATAGCCGGATACGATCACGTACACCGCGAAATAACAGAAGATCGCTGCAGATGCCATGTAGGAATAGCGCAGCAGCCTGTCGCCCAGCAACTTGCCACCGTGACTGGCGGCGAAGCACAGACCGGCCGACCACAGCAGCCCGGCGCAGAGAAACCCACCGAGGAACAGCGCCGAACTCACTGGCCCGCCGCCACCGGAACGGGCGATCAGCGTGCCTCCGACGGCGGCAAACCAGAGGATTGCGCTCGGCGAGGACATCGCCAGGAAAATCCCGCGAAAGAACTCCTTGCGATGGGAGTTCTGCCCCACTTCGGCCGTGGCCGCCAATTGCGCTTCGTGGTGGATCGCCGAATAAATCATCTTCGCCGCAAAGTAGATCAGCAGCGCCGAACCACCGACCCACAGGACCCAACGCACGCTTTCGTATTGCAGCAGCACGGTCATCCCGGCCAATGCCAGCACCGCGTAAATCAGGTCGCCGACGCAGGTGCCGAGGCCCAGCGCGAAGCCTTGAAAGTAGCCGCGCTGCATCGCCAGCGTGATCATTGCGATGTTGGCCACGCCGATGTCCAGGCACAGCGAGAGGCTCAGCAAAAAGCCGCTGGTGAATTCCATCTACCGATTTCCTTGGGCAAACACTGTTGAAAAACGCGCTGGACAGTATGCCATCACTGCCCTTATCTTCCGCCACAGGTCACCGCAGTGACCAGCGTCGCTCGGACGGTTCCGGGCGCTTACGTTATCCGAGGCAACAATGGCTGAACAAGGTTCACCGCGCCGCTTTGCGCGCATAGATCGACTCCCCCCTTACGTTTTCAACATCACCGCCGAGCTGAAAATGGCCGCCAGGCGTCGTGGTGAAGACATCATCGACTTGAGCATGGGCAACCCCGACGGGGCCACGCCGCCGCACATTGTCGAAAAACTCGTACAAGTTGCTCAACGCGAAGACACTCACGGTTACTCCACATCCAAGGGCATTCCGCGCCTGCGCCGGGCGATTTCCAACTGGTACAAGGATCGTTACGCGGTCGAAATCGACCCGGAAAACGAAGCCATTGTCACCATCGGTTCCAAGGAAGGCCTGGCGCATTTGATGCTGGCGACCCTGGATCAGGGCGACACCGTACTGGTGCCTAACCCGAGCTACCCGATTCACATCTACGGTGCGGTGATTGCCGGCGCTCAGGTGCGGTCGGTGCCGCTGGTGCCGGGCGTGGACTTCTTCGACAAGCTGGAACGGGCGATTCGCGGTTCGATCCCGAAACCGAAAATGATGATCCTCGGCTTCCCGTCCAACCCGACCGCACAGTGCGTGGAGCTGGACTTTTTCGAACGAGTGATCGCCCTCGCCAAGCAGTACGACGTACTGGTGGTGCACGACCTCGCCTACGCCGACATCGTCTACGACGGCTGGAAAGCCCCGTCGATCATGCAGGTGCCCGGCGCCAAGGACATTGCGGTGGAGTTTTTCACCCTGTCCAAGAGCTACAACATGGCCGGCTGGCGCATCGGTTTCATGGTCGGCAACCCGGAGCTGGTCAACGCCCTGGCGCGGATCAAGAGCTACCACGACTACGGCACGTTCACCCCGCTGCAAGTGGCGGCGATTGCTGCGCTGGAAGGTGATCAGCAGTGCGTGCGCGACATTGCCGAGCAGTATCGCCAGCGTCGTAATGTTCTGGTGAAGGGTCTGCATGAGCTGGGCTGGATGGTCGAGAATCCGAAAGCGTCGATGTATGTCTGGGCGAAAATTCCCGAGGCGTACGCGCACCTGGGTTCGCTGGAATTCGCCAAGAAGCTGCTGGCCGAGGCCAAGGTCTGCGTCTCGCCGGGGGTTGGCTTTGGTGAGTATGGCGACGATCACGTGCGCTTCGCGCTGATCGAAAACCAGGACCGCATTCGTCAGGCCGTACGCGGGATTCGCGGGATGTTCCGGGCCGATGGCCTGGCCCCGAAAACCACTGGTTAACGCATGATCGTTCCCACGCTCCGCGTGGTAATGCAGCCCGGGACGCTCCGCGTCCCAAAGCGGACGCAGAGCGTCCATTGAGGCATTCCCACGCAGAGCGTGGGAACGATCCAACCAAGAATTCTCCGCCCACAAAAAAACCGCATCGCTGCGGTTTTTTTGTGTCTGCGGATCGCTTAAACGAACAGCGACAACAACAGAATAAAGCCCAGCGCGACCACCGACAGAATGGTTTCCATCGCCGTCCAGGTCTTGAACGTCTCGGCCACGGTCATGTTGAAGTATTGCTTCACCAGCCAGAAACCGGCGTCGTTAACGTGCGACAGAATCAGCGAACCGGCACCGGTGGCCAATACCAGCAGCTCACGGTTCACGCCCGGGATCATCCCCACTACCGGCACCACAATGCCCGCGCCGGTAATCGTCGCGACAGTGGCCGAACCGGTGGCGATACGAATCACCGCCGCCACCAGCCACGCCAGCAAGATCGGCGAGATCTGCGCGCTGACCGCCATGTGGCCTATCACGTCGCCCACGCCGCTGGTCACCAGCATCTGCTTGAAGCCACCGCCAGCACCGATGATCAGAATGATCGCGGCAGTAGGCGCAAGGCTCGCGTCCAGCCACTTGAGCATTTGCTGAGAACCGATGCCCTGCTTGTGGCCGAAGGTGTACAGCGACAGCAGCAACGCCAGCAGCAGTGCCGAGATCGGGTGACCGATCATGTCCATCCAGGTGCGGAAGAAATGACCGTCCGGCAGTGCAACGTCGGCGAAGGTTTTCAGCAGCATCAGGAACACCGGCAGCAGCACGGTGACCAGGGTGATGCCGAAGCTTGGCAGTTTTTCCGAATCGGTTTCACGGGCCAGTTGATCGACCAGTTCCTGATTCGGGTGACCCGGAATGTGCTTGGCGATGAACGTACCGAAGATCGGGCCGGCGATGATTGCCGTCGGCAGCGCAACGATCAGACCGTACAGAATGGTCTTGCCGATGTCCGCGCCGAACACACCGATGGCCAGCAACGGACCCGGGTGCGGTGGCACCAGACCATGCACGGCGGACAGGCCGGCGAGCAGCGGGATACCGATCTTGATGATCGACACACCGGTGCGTCGCGCGACGATGAACACCAGCGGAATCAGCAAAACAAAGCCGATTTCAAAGAACAGCGGAATGCCCACCAGGAACGCGGCGAACATCATGGCCCACTGGACTTTGTCTTTACCGAACGCGCGAATCAGGGTCTGCGCGATCTGATCGGCACCGCCCGACTCGGCCATCATTTTGCCGAGCATGGTGCCCAGCGCGAGGATGATACCGACAAAACCGAGCACGCCACCGAAGCCGTCCTGGAACGCCTTGATGATGGTGCCGATCGGCATCCCCGAAGTCAGGCCGAGAAACGCAGCGGCGATAGTCAGGGAAATGAAAGGGTGAAGCTTGAACTTGGTGATCAGGACGATAAGTCCGATCACCGTCACTACTGCATCGAGCAGCAGGTAGGCGTCGTGGGACATGCCGAACATTGGGGGTGTCTCCTGGCTTGTTGTTGTTATTAAAGCGGGTTAATCAGAAGTCGTGGGGACAGCGCTATCTGCATGAACACACTCATACCGCCTGTTTCAGACCGTGGGCCTGCCACCAGACGTGAGCCTGAGCGGCCAGTTCTTCAACGCTGTGAACCGAAGCGTTCAGCGCCAGGGTCAACGGCTCGCCCTTGGGCGATTCGAGGGTGGCGAACTGGCTTTCGATCAACGTGGCGGGCATGAAGTGGCCCGGGCGGTGGGACACACGCTCGGCGGCCACTTCAGGGGTCAATTCAAGAAACACGAAGCCCAGGCCCGGCAAGGCACTGCGCAGCACTTCGCGATAACTGTGTTTGAGGGCCGAGCAGGTCAGCACCGGGCGCTGGCCCGTGGCATCGACGCGACGCAGTTCATCGCACAGGCTGTCGAGCCAGCCGGCACGGTCGTCGTCGTTCAGGGGGATCCCCGCGCTCATCTTTTCGATGTTCGCGGCCGGATGGAAAGTATCGCCTTCAATGGCAGTGGCGCCGCTCAATTGGCACAGGGCCTCGCTGACGCACGTCTTGCCGCAACCGGCAACGCCCATGATGACCAGGGCGGTGATGGGATGACTCATATAACACCTCAGCGCGCAGACAGCGCTACCTTTGCTAGCTATGACTCTAGTGCACAGGCAGAAGTTGCCGACGCCTTCTTGTCGTTTTTTTGGGTTGCAGCAGGTTTTGTTCCCAACGCCAAAAAGCGAAGATCAGGCAGGACCTCGCTTACGCATTTACAGCTGCATCAGGACAGCGCTACCTTAGTGCCTTGATTTTTGTTTGGCAAGCCGCCCGATGACCTCCCCTAAAAACGATAAAAACACTCGCACCACCGGCCGTCCCACCCTTAATGAAGTTGCCCGTCTGGCCGGCGTCAGCCCGATTACCGCCTCCCGTGCCTTGCGCGGTGTCAGCACCGTGGCCACGGAACTGGTGGAAAAAGTCCAGAAAGCCGCGCTCGAACTCAATTACGTGGTCAACCCCGCCGCCCGTGCACTGGCCTCGGCGCAGAGCCATTCAGTCGTCGTGTTGGTGCCTTCTTTATCCAACCTTTTGTTCATCGATACGCTGGAAGCCATTCATCGGGTTTTGACGCCCAAGGGCTTCGAAGTACTGATCGGCAACTTCCACTACTCCCGTGACGAAGAAGAAAACCTGTTGCGCAACTACATGGCCTATCAGCCGCGTGGCTTGTTGTTGACCGGGTTTGATCGCACCGAAAGTTCGCGACGGATGATCGAAGCGAGCAATATTCCCTGCGTCTACATGATGGAACTGGACAGCGCCGCCGGGGTGAATTGCGTCGGTTTCTCGCAACTCAGCGCCGGGGAAACAGCAGCTGAACATTTGCTCTCCCGTGGGCGTAAACGTCTGGCTTACATCGGCGCGCAACTGGATCAGCGCACGCTGCTGCGCGGCGAAGGTTTCCGCAAAGCGCTGCAAAAGGCCGGAAAGTACGACCCGGATCTTGAAGTGCTGACACCGCGCGCCTCGTCGGTAGGCCTGGGCGGCGAGCTGTTCCTGCAACTGCTGGCGGCGCATCCGGACGTCGATGCGATCTTCTTCGGTAACGACGACCTGGCGCAGGGTGCCTTGCTCGAAGCATTGCGCAACGGCATCAGAATTCCGGAGCAAGTGGCGATTCTCGGCTTCAACGATCTGCCGATGTCCGAGCACATGGTGCCGCGCCTGAGCAGCATCAATACGCCCCGCGAAGCGATCGGCAAGCGAGCGGCAGAGCAGATGCTGACGCTGATGGCCGGCAACACCGTGGCGCGGCCGGTCGAGGACATGGGCTTCGAACTGAAAATCCGCGAGAGCACCTGATACCACAATCCCTGTGGTGCTCACAAATTCAGGGTTAAACACTCCTACAGGGGATCTGTGGTGGGTTCAATGGCCGAGGAGTTCGACCAGCGCCGATGCGCCCTTCTGTAGCGGCTGGCTCTTGAGCCACACCGCGTGCACCGGCATTACCAAGCCATTTTCGATGTTGCGGAAGTTCAGCCGCTTCAAGCGCCCGCTGTCCAGTCGCGGCTGCACCACCGACATTGGAAAATTGCCCCAGCCCAATCCCGCCTCGACCATTTCCATCGCCGTCTCAAGGCTGTCGGTGCGCCAGTAAGACTGCGCCACCAACGGCCGCGTTTCGCTGATCGGCAAATCCCGACTGGCGACGATGATCTGCCGCACGTGCACCAGATCTTCCAGAAACAAATCCTTGCCTTGCAACAACGGACTGTCCGCCGCGAGCGTCGCGATCATTCGTTCGCTTCCGACAAACTGAAACTGCTCCAGCACGTTCACGCTCAGCCCGGCAAACGCCAGGCACACACTGACGCGACCACCGTGCAGCAACGCCAGCACGTCGTCCTGCGGCGCGGTGAGGACTTCGATGTCGAGCAGCGGATGCCGCTCGGCAAGCACCTTGATCGCCGCCAGCAAGCGGCGCCGGTCAATGTCGGCGACCACGCCAATCGACAACTTGCTCTCCAGCCCCAACGACAACTCCAGCGCATGCACCCGCAACTGCTTGAGTTGCTCGGCGATCAGCCGCGCATGGGGCACCAGTGACAACGCCATCGCTGTCGCCTGCGGTTCGCGATGGCTGCGGTCGAACAACGGGTAACCCAGTTCCGCCTCAAGATTGCCGATGCCCATGCTCACGGCCGACGGGACTTTGCCCAAGGCACGGGCGGCAGCGGAAAACGAACCGCGCTCGATCACGGCGAGGAACAGTTCGATGCTGTCGCTGTTGAAATTCAATTACGCCACCTATCAATAAAACTGAAAGCATCTGACTTTTTCTGTCAGCCATATTGAAGCTATCTTTCGCCGCCTTCGCCAGCCCCGCTGGCCAGTGAATCTGAAGAAAGAGGCAAATCCCCCATGCAAGGCGTCAAACGCAAACTGGTCTACGTGTCGCTCTACGAAGTGATCGGCATGACCTTCTCCGCCCTCGGTCTGGCGCTGTTGTCCGGCACCTCGCCAGGCAGTACCGGGCCATTGGCGGTGATCATCACCACCATCGCCGTGACCTGGAACTTCATTTACACCTCTCTGTTCGAGCACTGGGAAAGCCGCCAGACCTCGCGCACCCGCACGGTCAAACGCCGCATCGCCCACGCCATCGGCTTTCAACTGACGCTGATCGTGTTCCTGATTCCGCTGATCGCCTGGTGGATGAATATCAGCCTGGTGCAGGCGTTCCTGCTGGATCTGGCGTTGATCATTTTCATCCCTTGCTACACCTTCGCCTTCAACTGGTTGTTTGACCGGATCTTCGGCCTGCCGACCTCGGCGCTGGCAGATTCAACAGCGGCGGCATAAATCGTTAATTCGTAAACAGATATTGCAAGAAATCAGCGGTTTACTCCGCTAAATCGCTGATATTCACAATCCTTCAACTCCGATAGCAGGCTAAGCTTTTCCATCAATAAAAAATGGATCAGCCCATGACTGCTCACACCCCCGCCGCCGCGCAACGCGACGGCATCGACCCGATTCGCGCCGCTCAGGTGTCCGCCCGTATCGACCGCCTCCCCGCCGTCGCGACGATCTGGCGACTGGTGGCGTTGCTGTCGATCGGCGGATTTTTCGAACTCTACGATTTGTTCCAGACCGCCTACATCAGCCCCGGCCTGATCCGCGACGGCATCTTCGCCACCGGCAATCAGGGCGTGTTCGGTTTCTCCGATCAGGCGGCGTTTGCCTCGGCGACTTTTCTCGGTTTGTTCCTCGGCGCCAGCCTGCTCAGCCCACTGGCGGATCGCTTTGGCCGCCGCGCAATCTTCACCTTTGCGCTGGTCTGGTACACGGTGGCGACGGTGTTGATGGGCGTGCAGAGTTCGGCGCTGGGGATTATCTGCATGCGCTTTCTGGTGGGCATCGGACTGGGCATTGAACTGGTGACCATCGACGCCTACCTCTCGGAATTGGTGCCCAAGCGCATGCGCAGTTCGGCGTTTGCCTTTGCATTTTTCGTGCAGTTTCTCTCGGTGCCGGCGGTGGCGCTGATGTCGTGGTGGCTGGTGCCGCAGGCACCGTTCGGGGTCAGCGGCTGGCGTTGGGTGGTGTTGGCGAGCGCGGTGTTTGCGCTGTTCATCTGGTGGCTGCGCAAGCGTCTGCCGGAGTCGCCGCGCTGGCTCGCACAGCATGGCCGTTTCGATGAGGCCAACCGCATTCTCGATGGCATCGAAGCCCGTTGCGAAAAAGATCACGGCAAACCGCTGGATGCTCCTGAAGCGGTTCCTGTCGACGTGGAAGGCAAGGGCCGTTTCGCCGACATCTGGCAACCGCCCTACCGTCGCCGCGCGTTGATGCTGATCGTCTTCCACATCTTTCAGGCCATCGGTTTCTTCGGTTTCGGCAACTGGTTGCCGGCGCTGCTTTCCGGCCAGGGTGTGAGCGTCACGCACAGCCTGATGTACGCGTTCATCATCACCCTTGCCTACCCGCTCGGGCCGTTGCTGTTCGTGAAGTTCGCCAACCGTTTCGAGAACAAGTGGCAGATCGTCGGCTCGGCGCTGGGCGCCATGACTTTCGGCACCTTGTTTGCGCTGCAGACCAGCGCTTTTGGCCTGATCTTTTGCGGGGTGATGATCACCTTCTGCAACGCCTGGCTGAGCTTCAGTTATCACTCTTATCAAAGTGAGTTGTTCCCCACCAACATCCGCGCCCGGGCGGTGGGTTTCTGCTATTCGTTCAGTCGGTTGTCGACGGTGTTCAGCAGTCTGTTGATCGGTCTGTTTCTCGATCACTTCGGCACGCCCGGCGTACTGGCGTTCATCGTCAGCAGCATGTTGATTGTCATGCTGACCATTGGTTGGTTCGGCCCGCGCACACGCAATCTGGCGTTGGAGAACATTGCCCACCGATAAGCCCCGGCGGTCAGTCACTGCCGCCACGCGGCAAGGGCTGACCGCTTTGCACTTTAAGCCGCCAATCAACTTATTGAAATTTAAGGGCTTATTTATCAGGCATGGTAATTGCTCCGGTACGACGGTCAGTCATTACCTACAGGTCAATCATCATGTTGGTCAGTGCCAAACAACTGGAAGTGCTGCCGCTGCCCAAGCGGCTAGCCGAAGACGCGACCGCCACGGCGGCCGCCGGTTTGCAGGGCGGCCTGCACGGTGCGATGCTGCAAACCCTACAAAACCAGGTGCAGACGCAAAGCAGCGAAGTCACCGCCAAGGTGCAAGCCTCGGCCACGCAGATCGCCACCCAGCAGGTCAGCGAAGCCACGCGCATCAGCGATAACGTCGACGAGGCGTTTGCCAAGACCCGCGTCAATCTGCAATCGACCGATGCCACCAACGTCGCGAAAAGCGCCACCGACGAGTTCAAGGACTACATGAGCAAAACGCCGGAACAGCGTTTGCGCGACAGTATCCTTAAGGACCTGGGCATTACCGAGGAAGACATCGCCAACATGCCGCCGGAGAAACAACTGGCCGTGGCCAAAGAGATCGCCCAGCGCTTGCAGGACAAGATGCAACTGGCGCAATCGGAGAAAGAGAACGTCAACGACGTCAAGGACAGCGACAAGCTGGCGGACAAGTTTCTCGCAGCACTTTGATCTCAAGCTCGCATGAAACGCCTTTGTGGGAGCGGGCTTGCTCGCGAATGCTTTGAATCCGTCAACAGTGATGTTGGCTGACACGACGCCTTCGCGAGCAAGCCCGCTCCCACAGGTTTATCAGTGATCCTGAGGGTCAGTTCAGCTGCAACGTCTCATTGAACTGACTGATCGCATCCACCACATGCCGCGAGCCCTGCTGGATCTCCAGAATCACCTCCCCCGCCTCATTCGCCAGCTCAACCCCAAGGCCGGTACGGCTCAGGCTCGACTGCATGCTCGACACCGCGCTCAGCGACAGGTCATGGTTCTTGCGCACCACTTCGACAATTTCCAGCGTGGCCTGACTGGTGCGTGCCGCGAGGCTGCGTACCTCGTCCGCGACCACCGCAAACCCGCGTCCGTGTTCACCGGCACGCGCCGCTTCGATGGCGGCGTTGAGCGCCAGCAGGTTGGTCTGATCGGCGATGCCGCGAATGGTCTGGACGATGGTGCCGATGATGTCTGACTGCTTGCTGACCGCGTCGATGCTGACCGCCGCTTCGTTGAGGTCGCGGGAAATGTCCTGAATGATCTGCACCGTTTGCTGCACGACCTGTGAGCCTTTTTGCGCGCAGGCGTCGTTTTGTACCGAAGTGCTGTGGGCCGATTCCGCAGCGTTCTGCAGCGTGGTCATTTGGTGGGTGATGTCGCTGGCGAATTTCACCACTTTATACAAGCGGCCCTTGGCGTCGAACAGCGGGTTGTAGGACGCTTCGAGGTAAACCATTTGCCCGGACTTGTTCTTGCGCTCGAAGCGGTGCGAGTGATATTCGCCGCGATTGAGCGATGCCCAGAAGGCCTTGTATTGCGCAGATTCGGCTTCGGCGCGGTGGCAAAACAGGCTGTGGTGATGGCCGACGACTTCATTGAGCGAATACTGCATGGTGCGCAGAAAGTTGTCGTTGGCGCTGATCACATTGCCTTCCGGGGTGAACTCGATCACCGCCATCGAGCGACCGATGGCCGCCAGCATGCTTTCCTCTTCATGCTCTTTATTGATCCGCGCGGTGATGTCGGCGGCCACTTTGATCACACTTCTGACTTGTTTGTCCGGCCCATAAACCGGCATGTAACTGGCTTCGAGCCAGACTTCCTTGCCGCTCTTGTTCAGGCGTAGAAACGTTCCGCTGATCGGCTCGCCCCGCGCCAGGTCGCGCCATAATTTGGCGTACTCTTCGCTGCGGTAAAACGCTTCTTCACAAAAGATCCGGTGATGTTTGCCCCGTACCTCGTCCGCGCTGTAGCCCATGGTCTTGCAGAAGTTTTCATTGGCGTCGAGAACCACCCCGTCGGGGCTGAATTCGATCATTGCCATCGAGCGGCTGATCGCCGCCAGTCTGGCGTTGGCTTCGGTCAGGGCACAACTGAAGCGTTCGATTTCCTGCAGGTCAGCCTTGTGATGTAGGTTGAACATGTCTCTATCACCTTCCGCGCGGTCTTTTGATTTGATGAAAGTTCAGGTCTTTCAGAATCCACCACTACGTTCCATGGAACAGGCACACGCATTCCTCCACGGGAGGAAGTTGTCAGGTGATAAATGATGGTCAATCGGAGCGTCCCGGTTGCGACGCTCTAATCAAGACATCCTTCTCTTGATAGCCCACTGAGGGGCCAGCCCTAACGCGTTGAAGAACTTCCATTTAAAAAATGCTCCTTGTTGGTTCAGTGTCCGGTGCCTTTGATTGCGCACTCTGGCAGCGTTGAAGTCACGGCTAACCGATGGCTATCGACATAGTTAGTTACAGGTGAGCATAGACAGCGCAAAGCCTTGCGCAAGGCCACTAGTCGGCCAGTATCTGGCACTTTTTGCACAAGAAACGGTTCAGCGCGGGGAGTTTTCACCGGGCGAAAGCCATCGCGGGCAAGCCACANNTGTGGCTTGCCCGCGATGGCGTCAATGCAAGCACTGAAAAAGCATCAAAAAAGACTTACAGACTCTCACTCACCTTGCTTGCCACCTCTGCCGGCACCCACGGTGTCCAGACCTGCGGCTGATCACGCAAAAACGCTTCGGCCACCGCCCGCGGTTGCTGGCGTTTTTCACTCATTCCGGCCAGCGTCTGGTTCAGCAGATCAATCGGCAAATCGACCTTTTCAAAAAACGCCACCAACTGCGGGTACTGCGCCTTGAACGGTGCCGACACGCCAATTGCCAGGCTGGCCGGCATCGAGCGCGAGCCTTTCGGATTCGGGTTGTTCGCGTCGGCCAGGGTTTTCCAGGCTTCGGCGTCGAACGGCGGCTCATCGAGCTTCACCAGTTTGAAACGACCCAACAGCGGGGTCGGCGACCAGTAGTAAAACAGCACCGGTTTGCCGCGTTTTATCGACGACGCCACCTCGGCATCCAGCGCTGCACCGGAGCCGGTGCGGAAGTTGACGAAGCTGTCGTTCAGCGCATAGGCCTTGAGCTTCTGGCTGTTGACGATTTCCGAAGTCCAGCCGGTCGGGCTGTTGAGGAAACGCCCACGGCTCGGGTCTTCCGGGTCGCGGAACACGTCTTTGTAGCGCGGCAGATCGGCTACCGATTTCAACTCCGGCGCCAATGGCTTGATGCCGCGCTCGGGATCGCCCTTGATCACGTATTCCGGCACCCACCAGCCTTCGGTCGCGCCTTTGACCGTGTCGCCGAGGCCAAACACCTTGCCCTCGGCGGCCGCCTTGACCCATGCCGGACTGCGCCCGGCCCACTCTTCACCGATCACCTGAATATCGTTTTTCGCCAGCGCCGCTTCGAGGCTGACGGTGCTGCCCGGCAGCGTGTCAGTCGGGAGTCCGTAGCCCTTTTCAACGATCAGGCGCAGCACTTCGGTGATGAAGCTGCCGCTTTCCCAGGTGATGTCGCCAAAGTGAATCGGCGTAGTTTTCTCCGCCGCAGAAACAGCGCAGACACTCAGGCTCAGTGCCAGCAACGAACCGCCGAGCAGGCTTTTGATCGATCTCATGCAGACCTCTTGTCTTGTAGGAATTGGTTGGCGCTGTGGCGATCGCACAGCGCTTGGGAACGGGTCATGTAAACGCTGACCGAGCGCTGGGAAATGCCCAGTTCGGCGGCGATTTGCGGGTAAGTCAGGCCATCGATACGCGCCAGCAGAAAGGTCAAGCGAACCTTGCCCGGCAGACGCTGCAGGCTGTGATCAAGGCGCTTGAGGGTTTGCGCCAGTTGCGCGAGTTCTTCCGGCGATGCGACGGTGTCCACATTGATCTGCTGCTGGTAACGGCGCTCCAGATCGGCGCGGCGCCAGCGTCGATAAAGCAGGCGTTGGGCAACGGTGGTGAGCAATGCGCGAGGTTCGCGAATCGCCGTGAGTGCCGGCGCTTCGAGCAGTTGCGTGAAGGTTTCGGCGGCAATGTCTTCAACACTGGCGGCGTCATGCAGATGCCGGCGCAGGTAGCTGCAAAGCCATTGATAGTGGGCGCGGAACAGGGTGTCGAGGTTGTCGCGGTGGGACGGTTCGGTGCCGGACATAGGGGCTCCTTGGTAAAGGGTCGCTGAATGTCCGGTGTTCCGGTGGCGCGATCGTAGCAAGGCGCCTTATTCGTTAAAAATACTTAAAAAGAATTTTTATATTCTATTTAGAGATTACCGAAGACGTCCGTAACCCAGCGCTTCGGCCTCCCGCTGGTAGTCGAGCAAGACCTGATAATCGCTTTCGCTGGCCGGCAACACCTCGGCTAATCCAAGGGTTTGCGCGACATCGGTCAGTTCGGCCAGGGATCGATTCATCACTTCACGTAACTGTTCGATCTGCGCGTCACTGGCGCTGGCCACCGTGATAAAAGGCAAGGTCGGGCTGAAGGCACTGCGCACCACCGTGCGTAATCCGCTGATCTCCTTGGGCGCATGCTGCGCGAGGTAGGCGTAGGTCACGCTGTCGACGGCGGCGAGATCGGCGCGACCTTCGCGCAACCAGCGCAGGCTCTCGCGGTGTCCGCCGCTGATACCGACCGAGGCGAAAAACCGGCCGCCTTGCTGCAACGGAGCCAGTCGTTGACGCAACAGGTTCATGCCGCTGTTGGAATCCTCGCTGTTGATCACGCCGCGACTGTTGCGAAAGTCCACCAGGGTTTTGCGTGGATCATCGGCGCGGCAGAGGATCAGGCTGCAATGACTGCCGGCGCTGGCGTCGGAGAACTCGTAACGGGGGCGACCGATGATTCGAACCTTGCCGCGCAGAGCCGTCATCAGTGGATAACCGCAGGTCTGCGTCAGCAACAGATCCGGTGAAAGCCACAGCTCAGGCAACGACAGTTTTTCCGCGCACAGTCGAGTGACGTCGAGGTTTTCCAGAATGCGCGAAATCCAGCGTTCGTTGGCCGCACGAATCCGCTCGGGCGCGGTGTACATCAGCAGTTCGATTTGGTGTTGGCTCATACGCATTCTTCCCGGACAACAAATTTCCAATGTGGGGGCAAGTCAGTGAAACGGATGCTGAGGGCTGTCGATCGGCTTGAACCCATGCCGCCGCCACAACTGCCCGTAGCCCTGCACCAGAAAACCCCCGCTGCGCGCCACCCACTGCTCGCGATGCATGCGGTAAACCCTGGGCAAGTCGTACCACGCCAGCCCCGGCAAGTCGTGATGCACCAGATGAAAATTCAGATTGAGGAACAACCAGCGCCACGGCCAACCGGCCTCGTTGAGCACCGTGCGTTGCTCGGGATGCGCATGCGGACGATGCTCGTAGTAGGAGCGAATCATCGCAATCGACAGCGCTGGCACACTGATCAGCAGCAGGTAATGCCACACCGGCACTGCGCTGTAGCGCTCGATAAACCACAGCATCAAGAACGTGAACGTGCCATGGGTGAGCCACATCAGCCAGGCCTGGCATTCAGCGTTTTTCAGGCGCTGCAGTTCTTCACCCGCCAGCGTCAGCAGGGCCAGCGGCGCGCCAAGGATGAACCGGCCGAGGACGGTTTTGTTCAGCCAGTGCAGACCGCGCTCGAATAACGAACTGCCCTGCCAACGTGCCGCCGTCAGGTAACGACTTTCCGGATCGACACCCGGCACCGTCAAATCCTCATCGCGGTGATGCAGCAAATGGCTGTCGCGATACAGCGTGTACGGATACCAAACGGCAAACGGCGCATAGCCGAGGATTTTGTTGAAGCGAATCCAACGGGTCGGATGCCCGTGGAGCAATTCGTGCTGCACCGACAGCCACAGCACCAGCAGCGGAATCAGCAGCGCCGTGCTCCAGCCGCGCCCCAGCCAATGGCTATTGAGGACGATGGCGAACCAGCCGCCATACACGCCGATCAGCAACAGCCAGGTCGGCCATTCGCTACGGGCGGTGAAGCGTTGACGCAGGGTTTCGATTTGCAGGCGGTGGGCGGCATCGAAGTAATGGGGCATGGCGTTGCTCGAAGCAGGAGTCTTCCCCTTCTGTGCAACGACGCTGCGAAAGCTTGCAGATTATTTTCGGGTTCAGGCAGGAGCCCGAGAACCGGGCTCCTGAAGGGTGCGATCAATGGCCGAAAATATCGACTTTCTTGGCTTTCTTCTCGGCGCGTTTTTCAATGGCAGTCTTGGCCGGTTTTTTCTTGTCGGCTTTCTTTGAATTCAAACCTTTGGACATGATGTGTACTCCACTCACAGGGGATGTGAGGTCAGGTATACACCTATCCCGAGGCGCGCGTTCTTTTATAATCGCCGCCACACCCACCGACAGTCCGATCCCATGCCCGACACCCGCTACAGCCTGCTCGACGAGTCACTCTGGCCGTTGATGAACAAGTTTTACCGCAGCCACCAATCCTCGATGAAAGCCGTGCGCGATGCGCAATTGTGGGTGGCGCGGCGCGGCGATATTGTCGCGGCGCTGTGCCTGCGGCCAGTGGCGGGTGGACACTGGTTGACCGGGTTGTTTGTTGACCCGGCGTGTCGTGAACAGGGGATCGCTGCGACTCTGATCAGTGCGGCAGTGCAGGACGTGACGGAGCCGGTCTGGCTGTTCTGCCATCCGGACTTGCGCGGTTTTTATGAACGCCGAGGGTTCAGTTTCGACCCCGCCCTGCCCCAGGCTATGGCCGAGCGGTTGAGCCGTTATGCGCGGAGCAAGCCGATGATTGCCATGGGACTGAATGCTTCGAATTGATGCAAAACCAATGTGGGAGCAGGCTTGCTCGCGAATGCGATTTATCAGTCATCCAATCAGTGACTGACACACCGCTTTCGCGAGCAAGCCCGCTCCCACAGGGGATATGTGATGAACTTGGCTCAGTCGTCGGCAGCGGGATCAAGGTCGGGAAACATCACTTCAGTGAAGCCGAACTTGCTGAAATCGGTAATCCGCGACGGGTACAGTCGGCCGATCAGGTGATCGCACTCGTGCTGCACCACCCGTGCGTGAAAGCCTGACGCCACGCGCACAATCGGCTCGCCTTTCGGGTCGAACCCTTCGTAGCGAATCTGCTGATAACGCTCCACTTCACCGCGTAAGCCCGGCACCGACAGGCAACCCTCGAAGCCCTCTTCCATGAGCGGACTCAACGGCGTGATCAACGGATTGATCAGAATCGTCTGCGGCACCGCTTCGGCGTCCGGGTAACGTTCGCTGTGCTCGAAGCCGAAGATCACCAGTTGCAGATCGACTCCGATCTGCGGCGCCGCGAGACCTACACCGCCGACACTTTCCATGGTCTGGAACATGTCGTCGATCAGTTGCCACAGCTCAGGGCTGTCGAACATTTCTGCCGGTACTGGCGGGGCAATGCGCAGCAGGCGTTCGTCGCCCATTTTCAGAACTTCACGAATCATGATCAGACTTCGTCAGTGTCCGGCTTGAGCGAATGATCGCGGCCCAGGCCCGAGACGTGTTGTTTGGGATGTTCGTCGAGTTCGCCGGGGACCTTCTCGCCCGGATCCTTGCCCTCGCTGGACATGTGCTCGATCACCGCATTCATTTCCGCGCCGAGCAGCAACACCGCGGCGGAAATATAAAAATACAACAACAGCACGATGATCGCGCCGATGCTGCCATACATCGCGTTGTAGTTGGCGAAGGTTTTCACATAAAACGCGAACCCCAACGAGGCGATGATCCACACCACCACGGCCAGCACTGAACCTGGGGTGATGAAGCGGAATTCCTGTTTGACGTCGGGCATCACGTAATAGATCAGCGCCACGGCGACCATCATCAGAATCACGATCACCGGCCAGCGCGCGATGGTCCAGACGGTGACGATGAAGTCTTCCAGGCCGACCTGCGCAGCGATCCAGCCCATCACTTGCGGCCCGAGCACCATCAGCGCCGCCGCCACCAGTAGCATGCCGGCAATGCCGACGGTGTAGAAAATCGACAGCGGAAAACGCTTCCAGATCGGCCGGCCTTCGACCACATCGTAAGCGGCGTTCATCGCGCTCATCATCAGGCGCACACCCGCTGACGCGGTGTACAGAGCGACGACGATACCGACCGAGAGCAAACCGCCCTTGGACTGCTGCAACTGATCGATCACCGGGTTGACCTGCTCCAGCGCTTGCGGCGGCAGAACCAGTTCCGACTGCAGGCGCAGCCAGGAGAAGAAATCCGGCAGGTGCAGGAAACCGATCAGGGCAATCAGAAACAGAATGAACGGGAACAGCGAGAACAGCATCTGGTAGGCCAGTGCCGAAGCGTAAGTCGACATCTCGTCGTCGACGAATTCAGTGACCGTGCGCACCATCACCCGGTGCAGGGGCAGACCTTTCATGTCCGGAAAAATCATTCGCGTCTCCTTTCGCCGCTTTACAGGTTGAAGTCGTGGCGACTCAGGGGCCGTTTTTTACATCACGTTAGCCTACTTGGCGACTCTTGGGGGTCTGCGCGGGCTTTCGACACAAAAACGGCCATCCTTGGATGGCCGTTCATGTGTTTCGTTCAAGGCTGAATTACGCCTTGTCGACGGTTTTCTTCACTGCGTCTTTGGCTTTGCCAACCGCTTGCTGGGCTTCGCCTTTTTTCTCTTGAACCTTGCCTTCGGCTTGCAGCTTGGTGTTGTCGGTGGCTTTACCGACGCCTTGCTTGATGTTGCCGACTGCTTCGTTGGCCATGCCTTTTACTTTATCGCCTGTGCTACTCATGGTGTTTCTCCTTGGTGCAATTAGGGGGAAAAGTCAGTACGTAATGATTGACCGGCCGGGTTTGCGGGGAGTTTCATTTATTTTCAGTGCTTCTTTTCGTCGCTCTGAACAGGTTGGGCTTTATGTTTATCGGCGTTGCCTTGAGAATGCGCTGCATATGGGCGCCACACGCCCGAGAACCGATCCCGCAGGAATGTTATGAAACTCGATAAAAAGCAGGCCATTGCCCGTAGAAACCAGGAACTGGGCGGCGCTGTGCTCGGCACCAACAACTGCCACTTCGCCGAACTGAACCGCAACCGCAACATCTGGTGGTTCGACTTGCCGGTGTCGCGCCTGGCCATTGGTCAGTACGAGTGGATTCACCTGCTGATGCACACGCCGGCGACCGACGAACTGCTACACCTGAAAGTGCCGACGGTGTTCTTGCGTGAAAAGCTCGAAGGTCTGGTGATTCGCAATGAAGGCAAGCGCAAAGCGGCGTTGAGCCTGGAATTGAGTGCTGACAAGGATTCGTATTTGCAGGACATGCGTCCGGCGGGCACCAACGTGAATTTCGCGCCGTTCCGCCAGTAATCGCACGATTGATCGTTCCCACGCTCCGCGTGGGAATGCCGCCCCGGACGCTCCGCGTCCAGCTCTGCAGGGACGCAGAGCGTCCCGGGATGCGTTACCACGCAGAGCGTGGGAACGATCAATCCAGCAACAAAAAGCCCCGCATCTGCGGGGCTTTTTAATTTCAGGCGGCGGACTTGGCCTTGATCTTCTTCAGCTCTTCGTCACGCAACTCGCGGCGCAGGATCTTGCCGACGTTGGTGGTCGGCAGCGCATCGCGGAACTCTACCGAGCGCGGCACCTTGTAGCCGGTGACGTTGGCACGCATGTGCTCCATCACGGTTTCCTTGGTCAAGGTCACGCCCGGTTTGGCCACGATGAAAATCTTGATTGCCTCACCCGACTTTTCGTCCGGCACGCCGATGGCCGCACACTGCAGCACGCCCGGCAGGGTCGCCAGCACGTCTTCCAGTTCGTTCGGGTAGACGTTGAAACCGGAGACCAGAATCATGTCTTTCTTGCGATCGACAATGCGCATGTAGCCGTCCGGCTGGATCAGCGCGATGTCACCGGTCTTCAGCCAGCCTTCGCTGTCGAGCATTTCATCGGTGGCTTCCTGGCGCTGCCAGTAACCTTTCATCACTTGCGGGCCCTTGACGCACAGTTCGCCGATTTCACCCAAAGGCTGCTCGACACCGGCATCGTCGATGACTTTGCACAGGGTCGACGGCACGGGAATGCCGATGGTGCCGATCTGGATGTTCTGGATCGGGTTCACGGTTGCGACCGGACTGGTTTCGGTCATGCCGTAACCTTCGCAGATCGGGCAACCGGTCACGGCTTTCCAGCGCTCGGCGGCCGCCAGTTGCAGGGCCATGCCGCCGGACAGGGTGACTTTCAGCGCGGAGAAGTCCAGCTTGCGGAAACCTTCGTTGTTGCACAGCGCCACGAACAGCGTGTTGAGACCGACGAAACCGCTGAACTTCCACTTCGACAGTTCCTTGACCATCGCCGGCAAGTCGCGCGGGTTGCTGATCAGGATGTTGTGGTTGCCGATCAGCATCATCGCCATGCAATGAAAGGTGAACGCATAGATGTGGTAAAGCGGCAGCGGCGTGATCAGGATCTCGCAACCTTCATTGAGATTGGAGCCCATCAACGCCTTGCACTGCAGCATGTTGGCGACGAGGTTGCGGTGGGTCAGCATCGCGCCCTTGGCCACGCCGGTGGTGCCACCGGTGTATTGCAGCACGGCGACATCACCGCTGTCCGGATTGGCTTCCGCCACAGGCTGGCCCTGGCCCTTGCTCAGCACGTCATTGAACTTGACGGCTTTGGGCAGGTGATAGGCCGGCACCATTTTCTTCACGTACTTGATGACGCTGTTGATCAGCAGGCGCTTGATCGGTGGCAGCAGGTCAGCAACTTCGGTGACGATGACGTGTTTGACGCCGGTTTTCGGCACCACGGCTTCGGCCAGGTGCGCCATGTTTGCCAGGCAAACAAGGGCTTTGGCGCCGGAGTCATTGAATTGGTGTTCCATTTCCCGCGCGGTGTACAGCGGGTTGGTGTTGACCACGATCAGCCCGGCACGGATTGCACCGAAGACGGCCACCGGGTACTGCAGAACGTTGGGCAATTGCACGGCGATTCGATCACCGGGCTGCAAGTCGGTATGCTGTTGCAGATACGCGGCAAACGCACCGGACAATTCGTACAGTTCACCGTAGGTGATTGTCTTGCCCAGGTTGCTGAAAGCCGGTTTGTTGGCGAAGCGTTGGCAGGATTGCTTCAACACTGCCTGAATGTTCGGATACTCGTCTGGATTGATGTCGGCAGCAATTCCAGCCGGGTATTTATCCTTCCAAAAGTCTTCGATCATGGAAGCCCACTCCTCAGCAACGCGAATTCTTCACCGCATTTGATGCGATTATTATTGGTGTGTGTTTTGTATTGGTGAATCTGGCTTTTAGATAGGCCGAGAAGTCACAAAGCGCGCCGAGAGTAGCAGCTTTGGAATGGGTCGACTAGAGCCAAAATCGGCCCACACAGTCACATTGATGACTCAAGACTTGCTAACGGTCATTTTAGAGCAAAAATCCTATAAAGCCTTGAAAGCCCCGCGCTACAAGGCTTTCAGCATCCCGAAATGCATCGCGGGCAAGCCCGCTGCTACAGAGTCGGCGACAACCCTGTGGCAGCGTGGCTTGCCCGCGATCCGCGCAGCGCGCGGCCATTCACCGATCAGGCAATATCGCGCAACTCCCGCCGCAGAATTTTCCCGACAGGCGTCATCGGCAACGACTCACGCAGCACGATGTGTTTCGGCACCTTGTACGCGGTGAAATTCTCTTTGCAGTAGGCCTTCAGCTCTTCAAGGCTCACGCCGGTCTCGCGTGCCACCACAAAAAGCTTCACCGCCTCCCCGGAGCGCTCGTCCGGCACACCGATCACCGCGCAGTTGGCGACTTTCGGGTGGGCCATGACCACGTCTTCGATCTCGTTCGGGTACACGTTGAAACCGGAGACGATGATCATGTCCTTTTTGCGATCAACGATGCGTACAAACCCGTCCGGGTCGATCACGGCGATGTCACCGGACTTGAACCAGCCCTCGGCATCCAGCACCTCGGCGGTGGCTTCGGGCTTGTTCCAGTAGCCCTTCATGATCTGCGGGCCTTTGATGCACAGTTCGCCACGCTCCCCCATCGGCTGCTCGACCCCGTCATCATTGATGACTTTGAGCAGCGTGCCCGGCACCGGCAGGCCGACCGTGCCCAGACGCGACTGGTCGCCATACGGGTTGGTGCAAGCCACGGGTGAGGTTTCGGTCAGGCCGTAGCCTTCGGTGATGCGGCAACCGGTGATCTGCTCCCAGCGTTCGGCGGTGGCTTTGACCAGCGCGGTACCACCAGAGTTGGTGAGTTTCAGACTGGAGAAATCCAGGGTTTTGAAATCAGGATGCTCCATTAGCGCAACGAACAGCGTGTTCAGCCCCAGCAATGCCGAAAAACGCCAGTTCTTCAGCTCCTTGATGAAGCCGCCAATGTCCCGTGGATTGGTAATCAACACGTTGTGGTTGCCGGACACCATCATGCACATGCAATTCGCCGTGAATGCATAGATGTGGTACAGCGGTAGCGGCGCGACCATGACTTCCTGCCCTTCCCGCAGCAGCGGCTGGCCATCCGGCCCCAACTGCGCCAGACACGCGCGCACTTGCTGCATGTTCGCCACCAGATTGCCGTGGGTGAGCATCGCGCCCTTGGCCAGGCCGGTGGTGCCGCCGGTGTATTGCAGGACGGCGATGTCATCCAGACTGACTTTCAGCGACTTGATGCCCAGCCCGCGTCCCATACGCAGGGCCGTCTTGAAGGAAATCGCCTGGGGCAGCGAATACTCCGGGACCATTTTCTTGACCTTGCTGACCATGGTGTTGACCAGCCAGCCCTTGGCCGTGGGCATCAGATCGCCCATCTTTGCTTCGATCAGGTACTGAATGTCGGTGTCGGGCAGCACTTCCTGGACTTTCTGGCCGAACATGTTCAGGTACACCAGTGCGCGCGCACCGGAATCCTTGAACTGATGGCGCATTTCCCGCGCGGTATACAGCGGGTTGGTGTTGACCACGATCAGCCCGGCGCGCAAGGCACCGAACACCGCAATCGGGTAATGCAGGACGTTGGGCATCTGCACCGCAATGCGATCCCCCGGCACCAGATCGGTATGCGCTTGCAGGTAACCGGCGAAGGCTGCGCTGTAGCGTTCGAGTTCGGCATAGGTCAGGGTCACGCCCATGTTGCTGAACGCCGGGCGGTCGGCGAACTTTTTGCAGGAACGCTCAAACACCTCGATCACCGACTTGAATTCCCCCATGTCGATGTTCAGCGGAACGCCGGCCGGGCGTTTGTCATTCCAGAAATCAGGTTGCATTGTTCTTGTCCTCTTTACCTGAGCCGATCCGGGCCGCTTTCTGTCATTTCTCTTTCAATCCGTGAAAAGAAAACAGCAAAAAGCGGAGCTTCACGGACACTAGCAGTTATGGCCAATCAGGCAAATACGGGCAAAGCCGTCATTGATCGTGTGAATCTTCCCGCCGTGGCGTGGGCTGATCGGACGTCGGGCAGCAGATGCGCTATACAATGCTTCGACTCTGAGCAAAGGAATCGCCATGATCCACGACACCCTATGGCTTGACGCGAGTGACCGCAGCCGCCTCTTCGTCAATCAATGGTTGCCGGTCGCACCGTTGAAAGCGGTGGTTCTGCTGGCCCACGGCATGGCGGAACACAGTGGCCGTTACGCACGATTGGCCGACACGTTTTGCGACAAAGGATATGGCGTATACGCGCCGGATTTGCGCGGACATGGCAAAACCGCCGATCACGGCACGCTTGGCCATTTCGCCGACCATGACGGTTGGTGCAAAGTGCTGGGCGACCTGGCCAGCCTCAATCAATACATCGGCCAGCAGCATCCTGGCGTACCGATCATCCTGCTCGGCCACAGCATGGGCAGTTACTTCGCCCAGGGCTATCTGCTGCACCACAGCGCCAGCCTGCACGGGGCCATTCTCAGTGGCTCGAACTTTCAGCCGGTGTCGCTCTATGCGGCGGCGCGGCAGATCGCCCGCGTGGAGAAACTGCGCCAGGGCGGCAAGGGCCGCAGCGCGCTGATCGAATGGCTGTCGTTCGGCTCGTTCAATAAAAAATTCAAACCGGTGCGCACGCGCTTCGATTGGCTGAGCCGCGATCCGCGCGAAGTCGACCTCTACGCCAACGACCCGCTGTGCGGCTTTCGCTGCACCAATCAACTGTGGATCGACCTGCTCGGCGGCTTGCAGCAAATCAGCAAAGCGTCCAATCTCGCGCAGATCGACCCGGGCCTGCCGCTGCTGGTGATCGGCGGCGAATGTGATCCGGTGAGTGAAGGCAAGCGTCTGACTGATCTGGCCACTGCCTTGCGCACGGCCGGCAGCCAAAACCTGCAGCTGAAAATCTACCCGCAGGCGCGGCACGAATTGTTCAACGAAACCAATCGCGACGAAGTGATCGCCGATGTGCTGGCTTGGATCGACCAGGCCCTGAGCCATCCGCGCCCTCACCGCAGCGAATAAATTTTTGTGGATTCATTTAATCCGTCACAGGAACCGAGACCGATGACCCAGGTTACCAACATCCCTTACGAAGCCCTCGAAGTCGGCCAGACCGCGAGCTACAGCAAGACCGTCGAAGAGCGCGACATTCAGCTGTTCGCCGCGATGTCCGGCGATCACAACCCGGTGCACCTGGACGCCGAGTTCGCCGCCGCCAGCATGTTCAAGGAACGCATCGCACACGGCATGTTCAGCGGAGCGCTGATCAGTGCAGCCGTGGCCTGCGAGCTGCCTGGGCCGGGCACCATTTATATCGGCCAGCAGATGAGCTTTCAGAAGCCGGTAAAGATTGGCGACACCCTGACCGTGCGCCTGGAAATTCTCGAGAAGCTGCCGAAGTTTCGCGTACGCATCGCCACTCGCGTGTTCAACCAGCGTGATGAATTGGTGGTGGATGGCGAGGCGGAAATTCTCGCACCGCGCAAACAGCAGACCGTGACGCTGCCGACGTTGCCGCCGATCAGCATTGGCTGATTCACGCTGAATCGCAGACATAAAAAAACGCCAGACTAGCTGGCGTTTTTTGTACCCGACTAACGCTTACGAACGAGCACGAGCCTGGTTACGCAGGGCTTTTACCTGATCGTGGTTGCGTTGTACGCCGTGGTATTGGCGTTCAACCAGGTCACGAATGCCCACCAGGTTGTGCTTGGTGATTTTTTCAAGGGCTTCACGGTAAGCCTTCAGTGCGTGGTCTTCACCGCGCTCGGCCTCGTTGAGTACGGCCTCTTCGTCTTTGCCGGTGAACATGGCTTTGACGTCGACCCAGCGACGGTGCAGGTCACCGCTGACGCTGGTAGAGGTTTCCGGATCGCCGCCCATCGAGCGCACGGCAGCCTGCAATTCAGCAGCAGCGGTGGCGCAGTCGGCAGAGCGAGTGACAAACAGGGTTTTCAATTCAGGATGCTTGATGTCTTCAGCGCAAGTCTTGAACCCTTCCTGACCGTCCTTGCAGGTTTCAATCAGGTCATTGAGTACAGAGATGGCTTCTTTATTCATGTCGGTCATTTTTCAATTCCTTGCGATCGGTGGAAGATGCAAGGGATATTGCAGTGTGCGTGCCAGCTTTCCGATAAGAATTAATTCGTTAATTATCAATGACTTAAAGTTAAATGAACTATCTGCATCACGGTTATTTGCATGATCTGTCATTTGGCCTGCATGCAGAATGCCTGTATTTTCCAGTTTGATTTTTAGCAGCCAGACGAACCCGCATGAATCCCGAAAAACTCGAACTGCTGATCACCCGTGAAATGCCCTTCGGCAAATACAAGGGCCGGATCATTGCCGACCTGCCGGGGCCTTACCTGAACTGGTTTGCCCGTGAAGGTTTTCCTCATGGTGAACTCGGTGGTTTGCTCGCGCTGATGCAGGAAATCGACCACAACGGCCTCTCGGACTTGCTCGAACCGCTGCGCGCCAAACACGGCAAACCCGCCCCGCGCCACTGAAGCGCCCTACTCCCAAGAGCCAAGCCGACCATGCCCGATAACACCCGCCGCGCCCGTGACGAAGCCTTCTGGCAGACGTTCGCCGACCGCTACGACGTTCAACCCGGCCCCGTTAACCTGGAGAACGGTTACTTCGGGCGCATGTCGCGCACGGTGATCGAGGAGTACCAACGCCACATCGAGCTGATCAATACCAGCAATTCGGTGTACGTGCGCCAACGATTCGAACAGCACGACAACCTCGAAATCCGCGCACAACTGGCCGAGCTGATCGGCGTGCGCGCGCAGAGCGTGGCCTTCACCCGCAATGCCACCGAAGGTCTGCAATCGCTGATTCGCAACTACAACCGCCTGCAACCGGGCGATCAGGTGCTGATCTGCGACCTCGAATACGACACGGTCAAGGGCGCCATGCGCTGGTTGGCAGGGCATCGCAGCGTCGAGGTGATCGAGATTGCTCATACGCACCCGACGAGCTTCGACAGCCTGCTTGAGACTTACCGCGAGACCTTCATTCGCCATCCGAAACTCAAGCTGATGGCCCTGACCCATGTCACTCACCGTACCGGGCTGGTCATGCCGGTTCAGGCCATTGCGGCGCTGGCCAAAGAGCATGGCATCGACATCATCCTCGATGGCGCGCATGCCCTCGGTCAGATCGAATTCGACCTTGAAGAACTGGGCATCGCCTTTGCCGGTTACAACCTGCACAAATGGATCGGAGCACCACTGACCCTGGGTTTTATCTACATCGCTCCGCAACGCCTGTCCGACATCGACCCGGACATGGGCGAAATGCACTACCCGGGCAACGACATTCGCGCGCGTACCTCGTACAGCACACCGAACATTCCGGCATTGATGACCTTGCCCCTGGTATTCGAGGAACACCGCTCACTCGGCGGACCGGCGGCGAAAGGCGCGCGACTCAATTACTTGCGCAACTTGTGGGTCAGCGCCGTGCGGCATCTGCCGGGCATCGAAGTGCTGACCCCGGACGACCCGCGCCTGTATTGCGGGATTACCGCGTTTCGTTTCTCCCGGCACGACGATCAACAGGCCATGGCCGAGCGTCTGCTCAATGATTTCAACCTGTTCACCGTCGTGCGTAACGGCGCCGCGTGCGGGCCGTGCATTCGCGTCACGCCCGGCCTGACCACTACAGCCGCCGAAATGCAATTGCTCACCCGCGCGCTCAACGAATTGCGCTGAGCCCGTTTACACCGTGTATTTGTCGAAATCCTCGGGTTTGATCTGCGACGACACCGCAAAGGTGTCGATGCCGATTGTCAGGTGACCGAAGAAACCGTCCTCGTGTGAGTCACGGCCCACCGGCCATACGGTCAGCGTCGAGTTTTCGCCGCCCTGCCCGGCATAGAAACTGTCCTGGGCATTGTTCAGCACCGTTGAGGCACGTCCGCGATAAGCCTTGGCGTTGAGCACCGAACGCGAGACCACCTCGGGGAAATACAGCTGCCCGACCCAGGCGACGTTGCGCTCTTCGAGATATTCGTGACCGGACACAATGCGCACCGCCACATGAATGTGCAGCGCGCGCCCGGCGTAGAAGCCCGGGTAGATGGTCGTGAAGCGCACGCGGCCCTTGTGATCGCAGAACTGGCTGCCGCGCAGATAGGTGTCATCGTCCGTGCGCGGTATCGAACCGATGGCTTCGACGCTGACTTCGAGATCCGGATTGATCCGGCTCCAGCCCGAATATGCACCGCGCGCATTGCAATGCCAGATGTCCACCAGCGCGCCGCTCACCGGCTCCCCGGTCATCGCGTCGACGATGGTCAGGCGCAGCAACAGCGGCAAGCCTTCGGCGCCCTCACTGATATTGCGTCTAAGCAGTTTCGCATTGCGAAAATATGGCCCGGCGATTTGCTCCGGCGCCAATTGATAAACCGGTTGTGGCGATGAGGCTGAGAAGTCTCGATCCATGACACGTACTCTCTTCCGTAAGAAGTACGCAGATTAGCGCCGGGGAAAATCGCTTGTGCGGTAACTGTGTATCGCGGGATGTATTCGCCACTTTTTCCCGGGCAAAAAAAAACGGTGCACCGACCAAGCGCACCGTAAAGCCGTAGAACACACAACGAAGTGTCAGGTTGCAACTGACTCAAAAGCGTCAGTCCAGCAGTGCCAATGCCTCGGCGGTGCATTCCTGAATGCGGGCCCAGTCGCCGTTCTTGATCCACTCAGGATCAAGCATCCAGCTACCGCCCACGCACATGACGTTTTTCAGCGCCATGTAGCTCTTGATGTTGGCAGGGCCGACGCCGCCGGTCGGGCAGAATTTCACTTCACCGAACGGGCCGCCGAGGGCTTTGATCGCGGCCACGCCACCGCTGACTTCAGCCGGGAACAACTTGAAGCGACGATAACCCAGACCATAGCCTTCCATGATGCCGGAGGCGTTGCTGATGCCCGGCAACAGCGGAATCGGGCTGTCGACGCTGGCTTCGAGCAGGTCACGTGTGATGCCCGGCGTGACGATGAATTGCGAACCCGCCGCTTCGGCCGCCGCGAGCATGTTGCGATCGAGCACGGTGCCGGCACCGGTCATCAGTTCCGGACGCTGTTCGCGCAGGATCTGGATGGCCTTGAGGCCGAACTGCGAACGCAGGGTCACTTCCAGCGCGGTCAGACCACCGGCGGCCAGGGCGTCGGCCAGCGGCAACACGTCCTGTTCACGGGCGATGGTGATCACCGGCAGGATCCGCGCCTTGGCGCAGAGGCTGTCGATCAGGGCAACTTTGTCCGCCATGGAAACGGTCGGGGATGGGGTTGTCATAGCGGCTGTTCCTTGGCTCATGGGCACCAGTAAATCTCTAACGTGGGTTGCAGAAACGCGCGAACCGGCATGGCGGCGACATCATCGGATGCCAGCGCGGCATTCAGGGTGGTCAGTTTCGACTGACCGGAAATCGACAGAATCTTGTGCTTCGCCGACGCCAACAGCGCACGACTCATGGTCAAGCGCTGACGCGGCACGCTCGGCGCGAGCATCGGCCAGCAACGACGGGTGCCGTCGGCTTGCAGCGCTTCAGTCAGATTCGGGCTGTCGGGGAACAGCGACGCGGTATGACCGTCGTCGCCCATGCCCAGCACCAGTACGTCAATCGGCGGCAACTCGGCGAGCAAGCGATCGGCGTTTTCCGCTGCCTGCTCGACATTCGCCGCAGCGCTGTAGAGGCTGAGGAACTGCGCCTTGGCTGCCGGGCCTTTAAGCAGATACTGCTTGAGCAGGCCGGCATTGCTGTCGGCGTGTTCAACCGGCACCCAACGCTCGTCGGCGAGGGTCACGACGACCTTCGACCAGTCCAGTTCCTGCTTGGCCAAATGCTGGAAAAACGCCACCGGGCTACGACCGCCGGATACCACCAGCACCGCGTTGCCGCGTGCCGCAATGGCTTCACTCAGTTGCTTGGCAACATTCAGCGCCAGCCCTTCGGCCAACAGCACCGGGCTCTTGAATTCATTGGCAGTCACGCCCGCAGGCAGCTTCACATCAGATATCGCCATACCACGACCTCCCGTCCCGCGTGATCAATGCAATGGAGCTCATCGGCCCCCACGACCCGGCCGCATACGGCTTGGGCGCGTCACCGGATTTTTTCCACCCGGCGATCAGCTGGTCACACCACTTCCACGCGGCTTCGATTTCATCTTTACGGACAAACAGGTTCTGATTGCCGTTCATCACTTCCAGCAACAACCGCTCGTAGGCATCGGGGATCCGCGCGCTACGCCAGGTGTCGGAGAAATTCAGTTGCAGCGGCCCGCTGCGCAGTTGCATGCCTTTGTCCAGGCCCTGCTCTTTGGTCATCACGCGCAGCGAAATACCTTCGTCCGGTTGCAGGCGGATGATCAGTTTGTTGCTGATCTGCAGGCGCTGCTCAGGGGCGAAGATGTAGTGCGACGGTTCTTTGAAGTGGATGACGATCTGCGACAGCTTTTGCGGCATGCGCTTGCCGGTACGCAGGTAAAACGGCACGCCGGCCCAGCGCCAGTTACGGATATCGGCACGCAGGGCAACGAAGGTTTCGGTGTCGCTCTGGGTGTTGGAATTCGGTTCTTCGAGGTAACCCGGTACGGATTTGCCTTCGCTGTGGCCGGCGATGTACTGGCCGCGCACCACTTGGGTGGTCAGGCCTTCCGGACTGATCGGTGCCAGCGCCTTGAGCACTTTTACCTTTTCGTCGCGGATGCTGTCGGCGGAGAGGTCGGCCGGCGGGTCCATGGCGATCAGGCAGAGCAGCTGCAACAGGTGGTTCTGGATCATGTCGCGCAGTTGGCCGGCCTTGTCGAAGTAACCCCAACGGCCTTCGATACCGACCTTCTCGGCGACGGTGATTTCCACATGGGAGATGTAATTCTGGTTCCACTGGGTTTCGAACAGACTGTTGGCGAAACGCAGGGCAATCAGGTTCTGAACGGTTTCTTTGCCCAGGTAATGGTCGATGCGGTAGGTGCGGTTCTCCGGGAAGAACTGCGCCACGGCGTCGTTGACCTTGCGCGACGATTCAAGGTCGGAGCCAATCGGCTTCTCAAGGACTACGCGGGTGTTTTCTGCCAGACCGACTTTCGCCAGGTTCTCGCAAATCGCGCCGTACACCGCGGCCGGTGTAGCGAAATAGGCGATCATGCGTTGCGTGCTGCCGGCCAGTTCAGCCAGCGCGACGTAATCTTCAGCCTTGAGGAAGTCGACGTGCAGGTAGGTCAGGCGTGCGAGAAAACGCTCGGCGACGGCTTCGTCCAGTTCCTTGCCGACGTAGCGGCGCAGTTCGGCGGCGATGAACGCCATGTGCTGCTGCTCGGTGCCCGCTTCACGGGCCAACGCGATGATGCGCGTGTTCTCGTGCAACAGGTCGGCGCCATCGAGGTGATAAAGGGCAGGAAACAGCTTGCGCAGGGCCAGATCGCCAAGAGCGCCGAACAAGGCAAAGGTGCACGGTTCAACCGTAATCGAAGGCATGATGTTTGTTCTTTTATCAAGTTAAGCTACAAATACCTTTTTTCAAGGCATCACTCAAGGGAAAATGTAGTAATAACCACAACATTTTCGCAAAATACAGATTCCGAGTGGTGGTCGGTCGGAGCCATCAGTAGGATAGGCCACCGTTACGGGCCATATCAAAGGCCCAATTTGCATAGCCCGGCGCACCTTTGCGCAGGTGAATTAGGAATTCCATATGGACCGCGTGCGAAATTTACTGGAACAGATCCAGAGTCGCCTTGAAGACCTGAACAAGGCCGAACGCAAAGTCGCCGAGGTGATCCTGCTCAACCCGCAGCAGGCCACCCGCTTCAGCATCGCCGCCCTCGCCCAGGCGGCATCGGTGAGCGAACCGACGGTCAATCGCTTCTGCCGTTCGTTCGGTGTCAGCGGCTATCCCGAACTCAAGCTGCAACTGGCGCAGAGCCTGGCCAGTGGCGCGGCGTATGTCAGCCGTGCGGTCGAGGCCGACGACAATCCCGAGGCCTACACGCAGAAGATTTTCGGCAGTGCTATCGCCTCGCTGGACAGCGCTTGTCAGGCGCTCGATCCGAACCTGATCAGCCGCGCCGTCGATCTGTTGATTCAGGCGCGGCAGATTCACTTCTTCGGCCTCGGCGCTTCGGCACCGGTGGCGCTGGATGCGCAGCACAAGTTCTTCCGCTTCAACCTCGCCGTCACCGCTCATGCCGACGTGCTGATGCAGCGGATGATTGCTTCGGTGGCGCACACCGGCGAGCTGTTCGTGATCATTTCCTACACCGGCCGCACCCGCGAACTGGTGGAGGTGGCGCGTATTGCTCGCGAGAACGGCGCTTCGGTGCTCGGCCTGACCGCCGAAAATTCGCCGCTGGCCAAGGCCAGTACGCTGAGCCTGAACATTCCGCTGCCAGAAGACACCGACATCTATATGCCGATGACTTCACGGATCATTCAGTTGACGGTGCTGGACGTGCTGGCGACAGGGATGACGCTGCGTCGCGGGGTGGATTTCCAGCCGCATCTGCGCAAGATCAAAGAGAGCTTGAATGCCAGCCGGTATCCGGTTGGCGATGAGTTCAACTAGAGATCAAAAGCCCCTCACCCTAGCCCTCTCCCAGAGGGAGAGGGGACTGACCGAAGTGTCTTGCGCTATACATCGACCTGAAAGATTGGGTCGACTATGGATTCAAAGACATTCGTTCAAGTCGGTGAATCTCTTGAATATCCCCCAATCGGTTCCCTCTCCCTCCGGGAGAGGGTTAGGGTGAGGGCAGCGGTCGAACTGACACACTCAAGCCCCAGCCCACGCCTGCAAACTGAGGTGCGCCTTCTCCCCCGGCGCCAGATGCAGACTGTCCGTTCCGCCCGCCGCCGCTTCGACACAGACAAACTCCGAAATCTCATCCCAGGTCACGCCAAGCAACGGTCGTGAGCCCGGATGCCAGACCACCGTGTCCGCGCTGTCGCCGGTATCGATGCACAATTCGCGCTGCCAGGCGTGATCTTTCAGCTGCAATTCACCGTCATGCTGAAACACTCGCTGACAGCCACCGTCGACCCGCAACTCGCCTTCCTGCTGACAAATCTCACGGTTCAACTGGTCGTAACCCTGCGCGCCTTCGAGGCCAGACAGCGCTATCTCACTGACATCGCCAATACGCCAGTAAGCATGCAAAGCCTGGCTCATCTGGCACGGCATGTCATCCTGATGTTCGGTGCTCAGGCGTAACTCCATGCGTTCACCCAGGTGCGCGTGCAGATCGACCTGCCAGTCGCACAACTGCAATTGCCAGTGCAGGCGCACGCCATCCTCGGCGCTGCTGCTGTCGAGCAGTTTCCAGTCGAGCAAACGCGCCCAACCGTGTGACGGCCACGCGTTTTCGCTTGGATGGCGGCCATACCACGGCCAGCACACCGGCACACCGCCACGAATGGCGCCGACATGCGGCCACTTCGCCGCACACCACAACCACGGCTTTTGCCCACGCGGCTGAAAGTGCAGCAACTGCGCGCCCTGACGACTGAACACCGCCTGACACAGCGGGTGATCGATCACCAACACGTCGCGCATCTGATAGCGCTCCCAGGCGAACACCGGTCGTTCACGCAGGGATTTGAAGAAGCGTTGCAGCGGATGCTCATGCATGGGCCACGGTTCCAGACTCAACTTTCATGGGCTGCGACGCCCCTTTCCAAAAAAAAGCGGACAGCCTGGGCTGTCCGCAAATATGCGCACATAGAGAGGAGCTTATCGCAGACGCGTTAGAACGTAGACTGAATTTTCAGGCCAGCGACCAAAGCGTTGTCCACTGCATCCACACCACCAGGGTGCGTGATGTATTGCAGGTTAGGGCGCACGGTCAGCCAGTTGGTGACGTGGATGCCGTAGTTGAGCTCGTAGTTGTATTCGGTTTCACGAATCGGCGAGAACACCGGATTGTCGTAGTCCGAAACACCGTTGGAAGCATTCAGCAGCTCGGCGTTTTTCTTGACGTCATCGTTGACGTGGATACGCGCCGCACCAATGCCGATGTCATCCTTCGGACGCGCATCGAACGGGCCTTTGTAGACGAACATCACCGACTGGTAGTTGTCGATGAAGTTGGTGTCCTTGTCGTGGAACGTAGCGTTGGCGGCGATGTTCAGACCACGAGTCGCATCACCGTTGTGGCTGGTGAGTTGCTGTTGTGCGACGAACCAGTAGCCGTGTTTGCTGCTGTGGGTTTTGTAGGCGTCGCGAGTGGTCGCTGCGTCGAAACCGTTGACGTCTTCACGGACGTCGGCAGCATCAGCGGTGCTCTTGTAGTAACCGACGCGGTATTCGCCCGGCAGGCTGTTGACCTTCGGCGACCAGACCAGTTCGACTGGCAGAACAGTACCGGCGGTGCCGCTGCCGCTGAGCTTGAAACCGTTGCCGTGTTCCAGCTGCGACGGGTTCTGGTTGTACGCACCGATCTGCGCGTAGAGCTCGTCGTTGATGTTGTACTTGACGCGAATCGCGGCCTGGCTGACTGGCCAGTTGTACCAGATGTTGGTTGCCCAGTTACCCACTTGCGAGCCGCAGAACGCCAGGTTCTGGAAGTCGCACGGGAAGGTGTTGAAGTCTTCGCCTTCACCGAAGTAACCGGCCTTGACGTCGAGTTTGTTGTCGAAGAACTGGTGCTGAATCCACAACTGGGTCAGACGCACCATGTGGCCACGGCCGTAGACTTCTTGCGATGAACTCAAGGTGCCGGCACGCGGATCGCCGACGCGGTCGTTGGAGATGTTGTAACCGTTACGGTTGGTCAGCTGGATCTTGGCCTGAGTGTTGTCCCAGCCCCACAGCTTTTGCAGATCGAGTGCCACGCCGAGACCGAACTGGTCAGCGTAACGCGCGGTCTTGTCGTCGTTGTAGCCACCGTGCAGGTTGCCACCGACTTCCCCAACGTAGTCGGCCTTGATGTCGATACCCTGCTCGATCAGCTTGGTCCGCTCACCACCCCAGTCGCCGGTCATCCATTTGGAATCGGAGCTGAAGGCATCCGCGGCCATCGCGTTACCGGCCAGCACCAGTGCTGCCGCGGCGGAGATTTGGCAGATCAACCGGGCATTGACGTGTTTCTTTTTCATCCCTACATCCTCGTCTTTATTGTTATTAACTGTTTTTATCTAACGCGGTTTACATAAATTGCGATGGATTACAGGCAATCCGCCGCGTACTCCTCTTTTGGAGCAAACCTACAAAGGCCCGCTCCCACATTTGATCTTCAGCGACCTTTGAATTGCGCGACGTTCGCCGAACGCGCTTCAGTTTGCGCTTGGCCCGCAACGCCCAAACGCTCGCCAGTTTTGGCATCGAACAACAACACTTTCGACGGATCGAATTGCAGCGTCAGACTCTCGCCCACCTGCGGCGCCACGTCCGGCGCCAGTCGGCAGCAGACCTTGGTGTCGTTCAGGTTGACGAACACCAAGGTGTCCGGCCCCGTCGGCTCGGTGACTTGCACTTCAGCCTTGATGCTCGGCAGGCCATTGCCCTCGCCGTTCGCCAGAACAATCTGCTCCGGACGCAGGCCGAGGATCACTTCGCGATCTTCAAGACCTGCGTCCTGCATGCCCATCGGCAATTCACAACGCGCCTGACCACTGTCTAGCAGCGCCAGCAAACGACCGTCCTTGCGTTGCAGACGCAGCGGAATGAAGTTCATCGGCGGCGAGCCGATGAAGCTCGCGACGAACAGGTTGGCCGGATCGTTGTAGATCTCTTTTGGCGTACCGAACTGCTGAATGATGCCGTCCTTCATCACCGCAACCTTGTCGCCCAGCGTCATCGCTTCGATCTGGTCGTGGGTCACGTAGACCGTGGTGGTTTTCAGGCGCTGGTGCATCAGTTTCATTTCGGTGCGCATCTCGACGCGCAGCTTGGCGTCGAGGTTGGACAGCGGTTCGTCGAACAGATAGATCTTCGGCCGCCGCGCCAGTGCACGACCCATGGCCACACGCTGTTGCTGACCACCAGAGAGCTGGCCCGGCTTGCGGTTAAGCAGATGTTCGATCTGCAGCAGCTTCGCCACGCGAGCTACTTCTTCGTCGATCGCCGACTGCGGCATCTTGCGGATTTTCAGACCGAATTCGATGTTCTCGCGCACGCTCATGGTCGGGTACAGCGCGTAGGACTGGAACACCATGGCGATGTCGCGATCCTTCGGGCTCATGCCACTGACGTCCTGGTCGCCGATCATGATCGCGCCACCGGTGATGGTTTCCAGACCGGCGATGCAGTTCATCAGGGTCGACTTGCCGCAGCCCGACGGGCCGACGAGGATCAGGAACTCACCGTCCTTGATCGACAGTTCAATGTTCTTCAGGGTGTCCGGCAGGCCGGCACCGTAGGTCTTGTTTACATTGCGAAGTTCGAGCGTAGCCATGATTACCCCTTGACTGCGCCGGCCGTCAGCCCGCGCACGAAATACTTGCCTGCGACCACATAGACCAGCAGGGTCGGCAGCCCGGCGATCATCGCCGCTGCCATGTCCACGTTGTATTCCTTGGCGCCGGTGCTGGTGTTGACCAGGTTGTTCAGCGCCACGGTGATCGGTTGCGAATCGCCACTGGAGAACACCACACCGAAGAGGAAGTCGTTCCAGATCTGGGTGAATTGCCAGATCAGGCAAACCATGATGATCGGCGTCGACATCGGCAGGATGATCATGCGGAAGATGGTGAAGAACCCTGCACCGTCCAGGCGTGCTGCCTTGATCAGCGCATCCGGAATGCTCACGTAATAGTTACGGAAAAACAGCGTGGTGAACGCCAGACCGTAGACCACATGGATGAACACAAGGCCCGTGGTGGTGCTCGCCAGGCCCATTTTGCCAAGGGTGAACGAGGCCGGCAGCAGCACGGTCTGGAACGGCAGGAAGCAGCCGAACAGCAACAGACCGAAGAACAGCTGCGAACCGCGGAAGCGCCAGAACGACAGTACGTAGCCGTTCAACGCACCGATGGCGGTGGAGATGATGACTGCCGGAACAGTGATCTTGATCGAGTTCCAGAAGTAACCGTCAACCGTGGCCCAGGCCTTGACCCAGCCGATGCCGCTGACCACGGTCGGCCAGCTCAGCAGGTTGCCGGTGCTGATGTCTTCCGGGGTCTTGAAGCTGGTCAACAGCATCACCACCAGCGGAATCAGGTACAGCATGACAGCGAGGATCAGCACGGCGTAAATCGCGATGCGACTCAGGCTGATCGCAGGTTTGGCAGCGAGACTAGTCATGACGCTTGGTCCTCAGCTCGGAGTACAGGTAAGGCACGATGATCGCGAGGATCGCACCGAGCATCAGGATTGCACTGGCCGAGCCCATGCCCATCTGCCCACGGCTGAACGTGAACGAGTACATGAACATCGCCGGCAGGTCGGAAGAATAACCCGGGCCACCCGCCGTCATCGCCGCGACCAGGTCGAAGCTCTTGATCGCGATGTGCGCCAGGATCATCACCGCACTGAAGAACACCGGACGCAGGCTTGGCAGCACCACTTTCCAGTAAATGCGCGGCATGCTTGCGCCGTCGATCTGGGCGGCACGAATGATCGATTGATCGACGCCACGCAGACCGGCGAGGAACATCGCCATGATGAACCCCGAAGCTTGCCAGACCGCCGCGATCACCAGGCAATACACCACGCGATCCGGGTCGATCAGCCAGTCGAGACGGAAGCCTTCCCAGCCCCAGTCCCGCAGCAATTTGTCCAGGCCCATGCCCGGGTTGAGCAGCCATTTCCATGCGGTACCGGTGACGATCATCGAGAGCGCCATCGGGTACAGGTAAATGGTGCGGATGAAGCCTTCGCGACGGATTTTCTGGTCGAGGAAAATCGCCAGCGTCACACCGATCACCAAAGTGATGCCGATGAACATGCCGCCGAACACGGCCAGGTTCTTGCTCGCCACCCACCAGCGGTCGTTGTCGAACAGCCGCGCGTATTGCGCCAGTCCGGCCCACTTGTAATTCGGCAGGAAGGTCGACGTGGTGAACGACAGCACGAACGTCCACAGGATGTAGCCATAGAAGCCCACCAGCACGATGAACATGCTCGGCGCCAGCACCAGTTTCGGTAGCCAGCGCTGCAATGCATCGAACGGCGAGGCCTTGCTGAACACAGCAACAGAACTCATGGGGAAATCCAGTACAGAGAATTACAGTGAGATCCCTTGTGGGAGCGGGCTTGGTGGCGAGGGGATTTATCCCCGTTCGGCTGCGAAGCAGTCGCAAAACCATTGCATGCGGTGTTTCTGAAGCTCCACCATTGCAACTCTTTGGGGTCGCTGCGCGACCCAACGGGGATGAATCCCCTCGCCACAAAAGCCCGCTCCCACAGGGGTTGCGGTGTTAGCCGTTATTTAGCCGACTGAATCGCCGCGCCGAGTTTCTTCGCAGCATCGGCCGGGTCGGCTTTCGGGTCGTTGATGTAGTTGGTCACGACATCAAAGAACGCGCCCTGCACGGCCAGCGTGGTCGCCATGTTGTGCGCCATGCTCGGCTGCAGGCCGCCAGACTTGGCGTCCGCGAGGAAGTCCTTGGCAGCGGTTTGTGCGCAGGAGTCGAAACCGAGTTTCTCCATGTTGTTCAACATGTCGTTGCGAACCGGGATCGAGCCTTTGTTGATGCTGAAGACTTTCTGGAAGTTTTCACCCAATACGACTTTGGCGATGTCCTGCTGACCGGCCGCAGTACCAGCGTCTTTCTGCTTGAACACAGCCAGCGAGTCGATGTTGTAGGTGAACGCCTTGTCGGTGCCCGGGAAGGCTACGCACTCGTAATCCTTGCCGGCGACTTTCTTGGCGGCGGTCCATTCGGACTTGGCCCAGTCACCCATGATCTGCATGCCGGCCTTGCCGTTGATGACTTTGGCGGCTTCAAGGTTCCAGTCCTGGCCCTTGCCGTCGGCGTCCATGTAGGTCGCGACTTTCTTCAGCTCGGTCAGAGCCTTGACCATGTCCGGGCCGGTCAGCGCACTGTTGTCCAGATCGACCAGGGCTTTCTTGTAGCCATCGACGCCCATGACCGAAAGCACCACGGCTTCGAACACGGTGCTGTCCTGCCAAGGCTGACCGCCGTGGGCCAGCGGAATGAAGCCCGCCGCCTTGAGCTTGTCGCCAGCGGCGTAGAATTCTTCGAGGGTGGTCGGGTTCTTGGTGATACCGGCTTTCTTGAAGACTTCCGGGTTGATCCACAGCCAGTTCACGCGGTGAATGTTCACCGGCACGGCCACGTAATCACCGTCGTACTTCACGGTATCGGAGACTTTCTTGTCGAGCAGGCTGTCCCACTTCTCTTCTTTGGAAACGTCTTTCAAGACGTCGGTGTCGAGCAGACCAGTCGACGCCCATTCCTGGATGTCCGGGCCTTTGATCTGGGCAACGCCCGGCGGGTTACCGGCCACGGCACGGCTTTTCAGTACGGTCATGGCAGTCGCACCGCCACCGCCGGCAACGGCGCCGTCCTTCCAGGTGAAGCCGTCTTTTTCAACTTGGGCCTTGAGCACATCAACGGCAGCTTTTTCGCCACCGGACGTCCACCAGTGCACGACTTCCACCGAACCTTTGGATTCGGCAGCGGACACACTGAGAGGCAGAATTGCGAGCGGGAACAGGGAGGCGACAGAAATGACAGTAGCGAGGCGAGAAATCGCATTCATCTGAGATGTACCTTTCTTGTTGTTATGCATTGCAAGTCTGGTGCTTGCGCTGCACAGGAGTTTAAACAGGGCGATTCCCTTCGCAGGTAACGAAGGGACGCGGGAATGTCACCACATGGTTACACAGGACTGTGCCGGGACCACTGCGCCAGCGCAGTCGCCATGCTCGGTGACAAGGGTAGACGAGGGATCAGCACCGCTTGCCAGGCGTGATACAGATCGGGTTTGCCCGGCCAGATATCGGCACTCGGGATGTTTTGCGGATTGAGTTCGTGGTGCCAGCTGCCGTCGCAACGGTCGATGAAATTCACCTCGCAAAATTCCCAGAACAGTCGGTACCAGCTCTCGAATTGCGCATCGCCGGTGCGTTTGAGCAAGGCACTTGCCGCAGCGCTGGCTTCGGCATGGGTCCAGTGCAGACGATGGCGGACGACCGCTTTGTTGTCCCAGTCGAGGGTGTACACGATGCCCGGCGCACCATCGATGTTCCAGCCGTGGCGGCAGTTTTGTTCGAAGAGTTTTTGCGCGTCGGTGGCCAGCCAGCCGGGCGTAAGCATGCCGGCCTGACCCCGCGCCGCTTCGAGGTGCAGCAACAGCCGCGCCCACTCGAAACCGTGGCCCGGCGTGGTGCCGTAGGGGCGAAAACCGTCGGCCGGGTTGTCGTGGTTGTATTCGCGCAGCGGCTGCCAGTTTCGGTCGAAATGCTCAATGACCATATATCCATTAGCGGCTGCGTGACCGTGAATCACCCGCTCGACGATGCGTTGCGCGCGCACCAGCCAGCGCGGGTCTTCAGTGACGTCGGCGAGGGCGAGAAACGCTTCGGTCGCGTGCATGTTGCTGTTGGCACCGCGATAGGCTTCCTCTTCGCTCCAGTCACGGTTGAAGAATTCGCGCAGGGCACCCTCTTCTTCGCTCCAGAACCAGGTGTCGATGATGTCGATTGCATCATCGAGCAACGCCTGCGCGCCGGGACGCTGGGCGACCACCGCAGAACTTGCCGCCAATGCTACGAAGGCGTGCAGATAGGCATTCTTGCCTTCGTTGCCGTCGCGGTGTTCGGCGACCGCAAACCAGCCGCCATGCAGCGCGTCACGCAACGGCCCGCGCAGCGCGGCGATGCCGTGATCGACCAGTTCGGCGAAACCCGGCAGACCTTGAATATGGGCCATGGCGAAGCTGTGGGTCATGCGTGCGGTGTTCATGGTTTCGGCTTGCGCGTTCGCGGGCAGACGGCCGCGTTCGTCGAGGTTGCCGAAACCTTCGGGCAGTTTTGACGCCTTGGCGAAATCCAGCAGGCGCAGGCCTTCGGCGGCGAGCCATTGCTGGTGGGCAGGGGCGTTCAGCCAACTGCTGAAGCCGGGTTGGAAGCGATCCATGGATGGCCTTTTTTGTTGTTATGACTGCGGGGAGTCTAAACAACGGGCCGGGGCGGGCTTGTAACGAAGGGGGCTGGTTTTGTCACCAGACCGTGACAAAGAGTGACCCTCACCCCAGCCCTCTCCCAGAGGTAGAGGGGGCCGACCGAGTGGTGCCGAGCTATCCGCCAACCTGTCACATCGAGTCGATTATGGATTCGCTACCGGACTTCCAGGTCGGCGTATCTCTGCAGCATCCCCCGATCAGTCCCCTCTCCCTCTGGGAGAGGGCTAGGGTGAGGGAAAGCTTTTGACTCAATCCGCCGAACGCGGCAGTTGCAGGGTCACCCGCAACCCACCCTCACGCAAATTCTGCAACGTCACTTCCCCACCATGGCTGTGGGCAATATTGCGCGCGATGCCCAACCCCAAACCATACCCCTGCTGCTGCCCCGCCAAGCGAAAGTGCGGTTCGAACACTTGCTCCAGCCGCTGCTCCGGCACGCCCGGGCCTTCATCGTCGACATGCAGGACAAACGCGCTGTCATCGTCATCAATGTGCAGATGCGCGTTCTGCCCGTACTTCAACGCGTTGTCGATCAGGTTGCCGATGCAGCGTTTGAGTGCCAGTGGCTTGCCCGGATACGCCGCCAGCGCCCGACCCTGTTGCGTCACGCGGCCATTGCCGTTGGGCGCCAGATACGGTTCCACCAGACAATCGAGCACATGATTGAGATCGACCGGTTCGATGTTCTCGTGGATGTCAGTGTCTTTCACGCATTGCAGCGCGCCTTTGACCAGCAGCTCCAGCTCATCCAGATCGCGGCCGAACTTGGCCTGCAGCTTCTCGTCTTCCAGCAATTCGACGCGCAAGCGCAGACGAGTGATCGGCGTGCGCAGGTCATGGGATATCGCGCTGAACAACTGGCTGCGCTCAGTCAGATAGCGGCTGATGCGCTCGCGCATGGTGTTGAAGGCGCGGCCCACCTCGACCACTTCACTGCCGCCGCCCTCGGCCACCGGCTCGACGTCGGCGCCCAGCGACATGTCCCGCGCGGCTCGCGCCAGACGCTTGAGCGGCCGGCTCTGCCAGTGCACCAACAGGCCAATGAACAACAACAGGAAACCGCTGGTGAGCACAATGAACCACACCTGCTGCGACGGCAGGCCCTGCTCTTCCAGACTGGTGTAAGGCTCGGGCAGCAACGACGCGATGTATAGCCATTCACCGGGCGCCATCTGAATCTGCGTGACCAGCACCGGCGGATTCACCGGTTCCAGCGTCAGCGCGTAATGCGCCCAGGAGCGCGGCAGCTCATCGAGCTTCAGCCCGGCATTGAAGATGCGCAAATCCTCGGGACTGACAAAAGTCACCGAGATGTCCGTGTCGTGGCCAAGGGATTGGCGCAGCACTTCGTCGACCGCTTGCATCACCGCTGCTTTGCGCGGCGTGACCGGCAGCACGTCCATGCCCAGCGGTTTGTCGTTGAGCGTCACCACAAAACGCGTGCCGCCCATGCTGCGCAACTGATCGAGCACCAGCGGCCGATACGCCACCGGCAGCGAGCGGAAATAACTGACGCTGGCGGTCATCGAATGGGCGAGGCTGCGGGCACTGGTGACCAGGCCTTCGAGCTGAGTGGCACGCAATTGCGACACCCAGATCACGCTCGACAACGTCTGTGCGAACAACACCGCAAGCAAGGTCAGTAGCAGCATCCGCCCGAGCAGCGAGCGCGGCACCGGCACTCTGGCGGCGAGTTTGCGCAGCGACTCAGTGACCATTGCCGGCAACCACGTTGGCTGCCAGTTGGTAGCCGCTGCCGCGCACGGTGCGAATCAGTCGTGGCGGTTTTTCCGTGTCGCGCAGGCGCTGGCGCAAACGGCTGACCGCCATGTCGACGATGCGATCAAGCGGCATCAGATCACGGCCACGGGTGGCGTTGCCGATGGTGTCGCGATCGAGGATTTCCTGCGGGTGATCGAGGAACAGTTTCAGCAGCGCGAAATCGGCTCCGGAGAGAATCACTTCCTCACCGTCGGTGTGGAACAGGCGATGGCTGACCATGTCCAGCCGCCACTCATCGAAGGCCAGCACTTCACTGCCGCTGCGCTCCTGACCGAATTGGGCACGGCGCAGCAACGCTTTGATGCGCGCTTGCAGTTCGCGGGGGCTGAAGGGTTTGCCAAGGTAGTCGTCGGCGCCGAGCTCCAGACCGATCACGCGGTCGGCTTCGTCGGAACTGGCGGTGAGCATGATGATCGGCACTTGCGCCTGACGTGGATGCTGCCGCACCCAGCGACACAGGCTGAAACCGTCCTCGTCGGGCAGCATGACATCGAGGATCACCAGATCGCTCGGCGCCTCGTTGAGTGCCTGGCGGAAACTGGCGCCATCGGCCGTGGCACGTACCTGAAACCCGGCGCGGGTCAGGTAGGTTTCCAGCAACTCGCGTATTTCCTGGTCGTCATCGACCAACAATATCGACTTGTTGACTGAGCTCACTTCGAAGGCATCCTTGTTGTTGGAATTGGGGCGGATTATGCCTGATGTGCAGACCGATCGTTCCCACGCTCTGCGTGGGAATTTATCAAGGGACGCTCCGCGTCCAGTGACGCGGAGCGTCACTGGCTGCATTCCCACGCAGAGCGTGGGAACGATCTTCAGCCTTCCTGTTCGAGCGCCACTCCTGCACCGACGAGACCCGAGTAAGGCGCTGTCACCAGCCAAACCGGAATCCCCTTGAAGTAATCGCTCATGCAGCCCTTGTCAGCAAAGCTGCGGGCGAAACCGCTTTCAAGAAAGAAATCGGCAAAACGCGGAATCACGCCACCGACGATATACACCCCGCCACGGCCACCGGTGGTCAGTACGTTATTGCCGGCCACACGACCGAGCCAGCAGCAGAACTGCTCCAGCACTTCCAGGGCAATCGGATCACCCGCCAGTCCCGCCGCCGTGATCGCTTCGGGCGTGTCGAGTTTTGGTTCATGGCCATCCACCGCGCAGATTGCGCGGTAAACCCGAGGCAAGCCGCCGCCGCTCAACGCGGTTTCGGCGCTGACATGGCCAATTTCGTTGTGGATGTGTTGCCACAGTTGCGTTTCACGCGGGCTGCTCAGCGGCAGATCAACGTGCCCGCCCTCCCCCGGCAACGCAGCAAACCGGCCTTCGCCCAGATCGAGCAACGTGCCGACGCCCAGGCCAGTGCCCGGGCCGATCACCACGGCCGGGCGCAACGGCTCCGGCGTGCCCTCGCAGACCACACGGAATTCGCCTGGCTGCAAACGGGTCATGCCCAGCGCCATCGCCGAGAAGTCGTTGACCAGCAACAACAGCTCGATCTGCAAGGTCTGGCAGAAAGCCTTGCGGCTCAGGCGCCAGTGGTTGTTGGTGAATTTGAATTCATCGCCACTCACCGGACCTGCCACTGACAGGCACACCGAACCGATCGAACCCGGCGCCAGACCGAGCCCGCTCAGGTAGAGGCTGATCGCCTCTTCCGGGCTGGCATGGTCGGCCGTAGCCAGCACCTGAACCGATTCCAGTTGCTGGTTTTTCCACAACGCGAACCGCGCGTTTGTGCCTCCGATGTCACCGACCAAAGCCAGTTTCAATTAAGCGTCTCCAGGGCAGTAGTGAAGGCGCTGGCGCCCTGCTCCGCCGAGCTGAAGGCCAAACGCATGAAACCAAACAGTTCGCGACCGCTGCCGATGTTGTTGCCCAACAGGCCTTTGGCGGGTTCACGCGCTGCAAACTCGTCGGCGTCGACCTTGAGTTCCAAAGTGCCTTTGACGCCATCGACGCGGATGATATCGCCCTCTTGCACCCGCGCCAAAGCGCCACCGACATAAGCTTCCGGGCTGACGTGAATCGCCGCCGGGATTTTCCCCGACGCGCCGGACATGCGTCCGTCAGTCACCAGCGCGACTTTAAAGCCGCGATCCTGCAGCACACCGAGGAACGGCGTCATCTTGTGCAGTTCCGGCATGCCGTTGGAACGCGGGCCCTGGAAGCGCATCACCGCGACAAAATCTTTTTCCAGCAGACCGGCTTTGAACGCATCGGCCAGATCCTGTTGATCCTGGAACACCATGGCCGGTGCTTCGACGATCTGGTTTTCCAGCGCAACGGCGGACACTTTCATCACGCCGCGACCGAGGTTGCCTTCCATCACGCGCAAACCGCCCTCTGCCGAGAACGCCCGCGCAACCGGACGCAGGATGTTTTCGTCGAGGCTGTCAGTCGGGCCTTCGCGCCACACCAGTTGGCCGTTATCGAGGAACGGCTCCTTGGTGTACTGGCTCAATCCGTGGCCGAGCACGGTGTTGACGTCTTCGTGCAGCAGGCCTGCTTCGAGCAGTTCGCGGATCAGGAACGACATGCCGCCAGCGGCCTGGAAGTGGTTAATGTCAGCTTTGCCGTTAGGGTAGACGTGGCTCAGGGTCGGCACGACTTCGGAGAGGTCGGCCATGTCCTGCCAGGTCAGCTGAATGCCCGCCGCCATGGCGATGGCCGGCATGTGCAGGGTGTGGTTGGTCGAGCCGCCGGTGGCGTGCAGCGCCACGATCGAGTTGACCAGCGCCTTCTCGTCGACGATTTCGCCGATCGGCATGAAATTGCCGTTCTGTTTGGTCAGGCGGGTGACTTGGTGCGCGGCTTCGCGGGTCAGAGCATCACGCAGCGGCGTGTTCGGGTTGACGAAAGAGGCGCCAGGCAAGTGCAGGCCCATGACTTCCATCAGCAACTGGTTGGTGTTGGCGGTGCCGTAGAACGTGCAAGTGCCCGGGCTGTGGTAGGACTTCATTTCCGATTCGAGCAGCTCTTCGCGGGTCGCCTTGCCTTCGGCGTACTTCTGCCGCACGTCGGCTTTTTCCTTGTTGGAAATCCCCGAGACCATCGGCCCGCCCGGCACGAAGATCGTCGGCAGGTGACCGAAACGCAGCGAGCCCATCATCAGGCCCGGGACGATCTTGTCGCAGATGCCGAGCATCAGCGCACCGTCGAACATGTTGTGCGACAGCGCCACCGCTGTGGACATGGCGATCACTTCGCGACTCGGCAGGCTCAGTTCCATGCCCGGTTCGCCTTGAGTCACGCCGTCGCACATCGCCGGCGTACCGCCGGCAAACTGGCCGACCGAACCGATTTCGCGCAGGGCGTTTTTGATCTGTTCAGGAAAGACTTCGTACGGCTGGTGCGCCGAGAGCATGTCGTTATAAGACGAAACAATCGCGATGTTCGCCGAGTTCATCATCCGCAGGCTGTGCTTGTCTTCGCTGCCGCACCCGGCCACACCGTGGGCGAAGTTGGCGCATTGCAGCTTGCCGCGCATCGGCCCGTCAGTTGCAGCGCCGCGAATCAGCGCAAGGTAAGCCTGACGCGTGGCGCGGCTGCGGGCGATAAGCCGTTCGGTGACCTCAAGAACGCGGGGATGCATGTGTAGAACTCCAGGCTAACGGATGTGGCGACCTGATTGTCTATGCTGATCAAACACCGTTGTTGTTGGAATGACAGACGGTTTTTTTGACCATTCGGACCAGTTGATTCAGGTCACTCGTTGTAGATAAAACAAAATATTGCCACTAAAAAGGCTTGTTTTCTATTTTTATGCGAATAATCTTGTAATTCCAACAACAAAACGACGGCGGCGCTGTTCCATGACTCTTCGAATCGCAATCAATGGTTTTGGCCGCATCGGCCGTAATGTCCTGCGCGCACTGTATACCCAAGGCTACCGTCAGGATTTGCAGATCGTCGCCATCAACGATCTGGGCGACAGCTCCATCAATGCTCACCTGCTGAAATATGACACTGTTCACGGCACGTTCGATGCCGAAGTGGCGCATGACAACGAAAGCCTGACGGTCAATGGTGACCGCATTGCGGTCAGCGCCATTCGCAACCCGGCCGATCTGCCATGGGCCGCAGAAAAAATCGATGTCGTGTTCGAATGCACCGGTCTGTTCACCGACCGCGCCAAAGCGGCCGCGCATATTACTGCCGGTGCACGCAAAGTCATCATCTCGGCCCCGGCCAAGGGCGCCGACGCCACCGTCGTTTATGGCGTAAACCACGACATTCTGCGCCAGTCGCACCAGATCATCTCCAACGCGTCGTGCACCACCAACTGCCTGGCGCCGGTTGCGCAGGTGCTGCACCGCGAACTGGGGATCGAAAGCGGTCTGATGACCACCATTCACGCCTACACCAACGACCAGAACCTGACCGACGTCTACCACACCGACCCGTACCGCGCCCGCTCCGCCACCCAGAACATGATCCCGAGCAAGACCGGCGCCGCTGAAGCGGTAGGCCTGGTGCTGCCGGAACTGGCCGGCAAACTGACTGGTATGGCCGTGCGCGTACCGGTGATCAATGTGTCGCTGGTGGACTTGACCGTACAGCTGAAAAAAGAAGCCAGCGCCGAAGAAGTCAACGCGCTGATGAAAGCCGCGAGCCAGCACTCGAAGATTCTCGGTTTCAACACCCTGCCGCTGGTGTCCAGCGACTTCAACCACAACCCGCTGTCGTCGATCTTCGACGCCAACCACACCAAATCCAGCGGCAAATTGCTGAAGGTATTGGCCTGGTACGACAACGAGTGGGGCTTCTCCAACCGCATGCTGGATAACTGCCTGGCGTTGTGCAACGCCGAATAAACAGACTACCCCCTGTGGGAGAGGGCTTGCTCGCGAATGCGGTGGGTCAGTCGACATATTTATTGCCTGACACGACGCTTTCGCGAGCAAGCCCGCTCCCACAGGTTTTTGATTTCAATCTGAAATCAACACTTGACCATCCGGGCGGATGATAAGCATTATCATTCGCTCGAAATGGATCAGGTCCTCCCGTGAGTCAATCGCGCTTCAACCATGTCTTCCTCACCCAGCGCACTTCATTGCTGCGCACGCTGGAACGAATGGTCAACAACCACAGCACCGCTGAAGACCTGTTGCAGGAGACCTATCTGCGCGTCACGCGGGCGCTGAGCGAACGGGCCATCGATCACCTGGAACCCTTTGTCTTTCAGACCGCGCGCAATCTGGCGCTGGATCATCTGCGTGCGCGCAAGATCCATTCGCGCACCATGGTCGACGACGTGCCGCAGGATGTCGTGCACAGCGTCGCCGCCCCCGCCAGCAGCGCCGAAGACGCTGCCCACGCCGAACAAATGCTGGAGCGCTTGAACGTGAGCCTCAGTGAACTCAGCCCGCGTCAGCAACAGATTTTCATCCTCAGCCGCCTGCACGGGCACAGCTACCAGGAAATCGCCGACGAGCTGAACGTGTCCCTCAGTACCGTGCAGAAAGAACTCAAGCTGATTATGTCGATCTGCATCGGTGTCGCCGAACGCCTGAATGGCGACTGAAGCTGTAGGGCTTTTCTGTAAGTGACAGGATCGACTGCACGGATCATCGGGCTTTGCTACCCTTGCCCGACTTTTACGCTTCACTAAAAAAACAGCCGTGCACAGACACTGCCGAGGAAACACCGTGACGGACACCCACCGCTCGCCTTCGCCGGAATCGGCGCAGGACGCTGCAAACGCAATGGACCAGGCACTCGACTGGCTCATCGTGCTCGGCAGCCCGGACGAGGAGCAGACCCGGCAGTTTCATGCCTGGCTGGCGGCCGATCCTTTGAATGCCCAGGCGTTCGCCAAGGCGCAAGCGATCTGGGACGGCCCGCAAGTGGTGCAGTGTGCGCAAAGCCTGGCCGCGGCACCTGCGAAAGTGACTGTCCTCTCCCGTTTGCGCCCGCACTGGAAACCGCTGGCTACCGCCGCCGTGCTGATCCTCGGCCTGTTCAGTTTCAGCAACCTGCCGATGCGCATTCAGGCCGATCACCTGACTGTGGTCGGCGAGCGCCAGCGCCTGCAGCTGGAGGACGGTTCGAAAGTCCTGCTCAATACCAATTCCGCCTTCTCCAGCACGATCAACGATCAACAGCGCGTCGCACGCCTGTATCAGGGCGAAGCGTTTTTCGAGATTGCCGGCAATCGCACTCAACCGCTGGAAATCGACGCCGGCCCGGTCAAGGCCAGCGTGCGCGACACCGCGTTCGCCGTGCGTTATCTGGACGGCGTGGCGCAGGTCAACGTGCAGCGTGGCGATGTCGATTTGCGTGCCACGCACAACGATGCCCGGGTGCGCCTGAGCGCAGGCGAGAGCATCCGCATCGGCCCGAATGGTTTCGACCGTCCGGCCAGACTCGACGCGAACACGGAACTTGCCTGGGTACAGGGCCGACTGGTGTTCGAAAACTGCCCGTTGAATCAAGTGCTGGCCGAACTGCGCCGCTACTATCCGGGCTGGATCATCAACACCAACGAACAGTTGGCCGATGTCGCCGTAACCGGAAACTACCGCCTCGATCAGCCGCTCGACGTGGTGCGCTCCCTCGCTCACATCACCTCGGCGCGCCTGCAGGAATTCCCCGCGCTGGTGATTTTGAACTAAATGAGAATTATTTTTACTCGATAGCCAAGGTCAGTACGTCTCGTTATAGCCAATGCAATTGATTCGCAACACGCCGAATCAATCAGCACCTATAAAGATTCGTGCGACACGGAGCGCTATCGATGTCCTCTCGCCTTACCCGCCAGACCTCTTCCCCTTCACGCGTATTGTCGTTGCTGACCGCCGCCATCCTGATGGCCGGCACCGCACCGCTGATGGCTGCCACCGAGCAGCCGGCGCGCAACATGGGTGATTACTCGTTCGCCATCGGCCAGCAACCGCTGGTGTCGGCCCTCAACGCCTTCACTGCCGTGACGGGCTGGCAGGTCGGTTTGCCGGCAGAACTGGGTCAAGGCGTATCGTCGCCGGGCGTGCGCGGCTCGTTGCCACCGGAAAAAGCCCTTGAGCGCCTGTTGGTGGGGACCAACCTGAGCTTCCGCAAACTGAGCAACAACAATGTCGTGCTGGAAAAACGCAGCAGCGGCGGCGCGCTGAATCTGGATCAGGTGACCATCAGCGCCACCCGTCAGGAACAGTCGGTCAACAGCGTACCGGCCACTGTCACCGTGCAAACCCGTGAGGATCTGGATCGCAACAACGTCAACACCATCAAGGATCTGGTGCGTTATGAACCTGGCGTAACCGTCGGCGGCGCCGGCACACGTGGCGGCATCAGCGGCTACAACATCCGTGGTATCGATGGCGACCGCATCCTCACTCAGGTCGACGGCGTCGAAGTGCCAGACGGTTTCTTCAATGGCCCTTACGCGAAAACCCAGCGCAATTACGTTGACCCGGAAATCGTCAAACGCGTGGAAATCCTCCGTGGCCCGGCCTCGGTGCTGTACGGCAGCAACGCCATTGGCGGCGCTGTCAGTTACTACACCCTTGATGCCGACGACATCATCAAACCGGGCAAAGACGTCGGCGCGCGCCTGAAAACCGGTTACAGCTCGGCCGATGACAGCTGGCTGAAATCCGCCACTGTCGCCGGCCGCGCCGACCAGTTCGACGGTTTGCTGCACTACAGCCAGCGCGACGGTCACGAAACCGATTCCTACGGCAGCAACAACGGCATCGGTCTCGAGCGCACCGCCGCCAACCCGGAAGACGTTCGGGCGACCAGCGTACTGGCCAAGATCGGCTGGAACTACAACGAAGATTCGCGCCTGGGCCTGACCTACGAAAAGTACAAGGATGATCGCGACACCGATCAGAAAAGCGCCTACGGCGGCCCGTACTTCAACGGCGCGCCAACCATCCCGAACAGCGTGCTGCCGGGCGGCATGTACCAGTGGCGCACCGGTAACGACACCATCACCCGTGAGCGTTTCGGACTCGAGCACCGCTTCGCCCTCGACAGTCTGCTGGTCGACAACGTGAAGTGGAGCCTCAACCACCAGATCGCCAAGACCGACCAGAGCACCGAAGAGTATTACTACCCGATGACCCGTAAAGTGCTGCGCACCCGCGACACGATTTATGAGGAAAAGCAGTGGGTGTTCGACGCGCAGCTGGACAAGGCGTTCGCCATCGGCGACACCGATCATGTCCTGACCTACGGCACCACGATCAAGCAGCAAAAAGTCACCGGCTCGCGCAGCGGCGACGGCAAGTGTCTGGCCGTCGGTCGCGGCTGCACCGCCATTGGTGCGACCAGCACCGCTGACGTATTGGCCAAGGCCACCGACTTCCCGGATCCGACCATCAACACGTACAGCCTGTTCGCCCAGGATCAGATCACCTGGAACAACTGGACCTTCCTGCCGGGCCTGCGCTACGACTACACCCAGCTCAAGCCGCACATCACTCAGGAATTCCTCAATACCGTGGCCGCCGACGGCAAAGGCACGGTCAGCGACGAGAACAAGACCTGGCACAAAGTCTCGCCCAAATTCGGCCTGACCTACGCCCTGACCGAAAACTACACTTGGTATGGTCAGTACGCAGAGGGCTTCCGCACCCCGACGGCGAAAGCCCTGTACGGTCGCTTCGAGAACAACACCACCGGTTACAGCGTGGCGCCGAACCCGGATCTGGAACCGGAAAAAAGCAAAAGCTATGAAACCGGTCTGCGCGGCAACTTCGAGCAAGGCTCGTTCGATGTGGCGGTGTTCTACAACAAGTACCGCGACTTCATTAACGAAGACGCGGTCACGCCCGGCTATAGCGAGCTGACTTTCCAGTCGAGCAACATCAAACACGCCACCATCAAGGGGGCGGAAGTCAAAGGTCGCCTGAATCTGGATTCGTTCGGCGCGCCGCAAGGCCTGTACACCCAGGGTTCGATTGCTTACGCCTATGGCCGCAACAACGATAATGGCGAGCCGATCAACAGCGTCAACCCGCTGACCGGCGTGTTCGGTCTGGGTTACGACCAGGACAACTACGGCGGCCTGCTGAGCTGGACCCTGGTGAAGAAAAAGGATCGCGTCGACGACAGCAACTTCAAGTCGCCGGACGGCGTCAGCAGCCAGTTCAAGACCCCCGGCTTCGGCATTCTCGATCTGGCCGGGTACTACAAAGTCACCGACGACGTCACCGTCAGCGGCGGCATTTACAACCTGACCGACAAGAAATACTGGCTGTGGGATGACGTACGCGGCTACGACAGCGTCGGCGAAGCGTCGGTTACGCAACCGGCCAACCTTGATCGCCTGACTCAGCCGGGTCGCAACTTCGCGATCAATCTGATCTGGGACATCTGATCCGATGAACCTCACTGCGCGTGTTCAGGCACCGCACAGTGAGGTTTTTTTACGCTTGGACGTCTTCTTGTTCGTCTCGTTATCAAGCGCCTCTTTTATCAAGGACAAGTCATGACCACTTCGGAAAAATCCCTGCGTTCACAACGCTTGAACCAGATCACCCATGAGCCGCACACCAAACTCGACGCACTGGTGAAGGCTCATGCGCCCTTCGAGACCCGCGCCAACTTTGCCCGTTTCGTCGTCGCGCAATACCTGTTCCAGTCGGAGCTGGTTGAGCTGTACAACGACGCCGAACTGACCGCAATCGTGCCTGACCTGCCGGCGCGTTGCCGCGCTGAGGCGGCCAAGGCTGACCTGGCGGATCTGCACACCGAAGTCCCGGCACCAGTGGCCGGTGCGGTGAAAAAACCGAGCAAGGCGCGTGCGCTGGGCTGGATTTTTGTGTCCGAGGGTTCGAAGCTCGGTGCAGCGTTTCTGATCAAACGCGCCGTGGCGCTGGAACTGAGCGAAACCTTCGGCGCCCGTCATCTGGGCGAACCTGAAGGTGGCCGTGCCGAGGGCTGGAAAAGCTTCGTGCGCACCCTCGATTCACTACAGTTCAATGCCGAGGAAGAGGCCGAAGTGGAGCAAGGCGCGATTGATGCGTTCAACCGCTTCACCGTGCTGCTGGAACAGGCTTACGCCACAGAGGCCGAACCGGCCTGACTCCCGACACACCGAAATACCCACTGTGGGAGCGGGCTTGCTCGCGAATGCGGCCTAATATTCAACAGAGATGTTGGCAGACACACCGCCTTCGCGAGCAAGCCCGCTCCCACATGGGAACTGCAACAACCTGTAAGATCCCGATCCCGCTTCAGAAGCCACCGCTGAGCTCATGCCCCAACCCGCCGCCTCGAAACTCGCCCGTCTGCTGTTCGGCCTGCTCGCCTACGTCAGCCTCGGCATTGGCCTGATCGCCATCGTCGTGCCCGGCCTGCCGACCACCGAGTTCATTCTCCTCGCCGCTTGGGCCGCCACCCGCAGTTCGCCGCGCCTGAGTGCCTGGCTGGAAAACCATCGGCTGTTCGGGCCGATCCTGAGCAACTGGCGCAATGGCAAGATCATCGCCCGCAAGGCCAAGGTCAGCGCCACGGTGAGTATGTTGTTGTGCGCAACGCTGATGCTGGTGATGCTCGATCACGGCTGGCCGATTTATCTGGCAATTGCAGGGATGACGATGGGCAACCTGTGGATCTGGTCGCGCCCGGAAACCCTCTCCGTCTAATCCACACCGGGTTTCTGTGTGAAGCACTTTTGTGGCGATGGGATTTATCCCCGCTGGGCTACGAAGTGGCCCCAAATCCACCAATTGCGACAGGTCTGACAGACCGCATTCAATGAATTCACGACTGCTTCGCAGCCGAACGGGGATAAATCCCCTCGCCACAGACGTCCCTCCCAAGCCGGGACACACAGTGTTCATGCAGATGAAACTTCCCTGTAATTAATCCCTTTTTCAGCACTTTTTCCTGCGCAAACGTTTAGCGATAACCGTTCGTCGGCATGCCGCTCATGCGCCCTCGCCTCACGCCGATGAGCAATGCATGGCGCTGAATGGATTTGGCGAACCGGGTAATTCCAAACCCCGTGGCCACCGGTTTATTCATTCACGAGATCGCCCCATGTTCGACTCTCTTTCCATTCGCCTGAAAATCGTTCTGCTCTCCGGTCTGTGTCTGCTCGGCGTGGTTGCGCTGATCGTCGGCATGAACATTTACCAGACCAACCAGAACGATGAGCTGGTCAGCCACTCAAGCAACCAGTTGCTGACCGCCAGTGTGCAGAACCTGCTGCAGGCCAAAGCCGCCGAACAAGCGGTGCGGGTGCAGAAAACCTTCGGCGAAAGCCTGTTGGTGATCACCGCGCTGGCCGATCAGATCAAGGACATGCGGGTGATGGCCGCCAAGCGTTCGCTGGACGCCGGTGCCCTGCGGGAAGAGTTGAACCTGAGCCTGAAAACCGCGTTCGAGCGCAACGACAAAGTGCTCGGCATCTGGCTGGCCTTCGAGCCCAACGGTCTGGACGGTAAGGACAGCGAGTTCGTCAACGACGCCGCGCGCCAGTCCAACGAAGCCGGGCGCTTCGCCACCTACTGGAGCCGCGCCGCCGGTTCAGCGCTGAACACGATCATGGTCGAAGAAGACATGACCAAGACCACCCTCAGCCTCAGCGGTACGCCGTATAACAGCTGGTACACCTGCCCTCGTGACAACAAGCGCACCTGCCTGCTCGACCCGTATGCCGACACCGTCGGCAACAAGGAAATGCTCATGACGACCATTTCCGTGCCATTGATCGTCGATGGCAAGGCCATCGGCGTGGTCGGCGTCGACATTGCTCTGGATGCCCTGCAAGCAGCGGCCGTGGAGTCGCAGCGCAACCTGTTCAACAACGCCGGGCACATGCTCATCGTTTCCGGCAGTGGCGTGCTCGGTGCCGACAGTTCCGACGCCGCCAAGGTCGGGAAAAAGATCAGCGACACCCTCGGCGCCGATGGCCAGGACGTCCTGCAACTGCTCAGCTCCGGCACGCCGAAAATTCTCGAACAGGGCGACCTGATTCGTGCGGTGTACCCGGTCGATCCGATCGGCAATTCGCGCGCCTGGGGCGTGGTCATCGACCTGCCGAAACAAGTGCTGCTGGCCGACTCGGTCAAGTTGCAAGCGGTACTCGATGACGCGCAGGAAACCGGTGTGCTCACCGCGCTGCTGGTCGCTGTAGTCGCTGGGTTGGTCGGCCTGTTGCTGATCTGGCTGACCGCCTCCGGCGTCACCCGGCCGATCAACAGCGTCGCCGAGATGCTGAAGAACATCGCCAGTGGCGAAGGCGATCTGACCCAACGCCTGAACTACACCAAGAAAGATGAACTGGGCGAACTGGTGAACTGGTTCAACCGCTTCCTCGACAAGTTGCAACCGACCATCGCGCAGATCAAACAGAGCATCACCGAAGCACGTGGCACCGCCGACCAGTCTTCGGAAATCGCCCGCCAGACCAGCGAAGGCATGCAGGTGCAGTTCCGCGAAATCGACCAGGTCGCCACCGCCTCGAACGAAATGAGCGCCACCGCCCACGACGTCGCCAACAGTGCTTCGAACGCCGCCAACGCCGCCAAGGGCGCCGACCAGTCGGCCAGGGACGGAATGTCGATCATCGAGCGCAGCACCCGCGACATCAATCAACTGGCCGATGAAGTCAGCAAAGCAGTGACCGAAGTCGAAGAACTGGCGGTCAACAGTGAGCAGATCGGTTCGGTACTGGAAGTGATCCGCAGCATCGCCGAACAGACCAACCTGCTGGCGCTCAACGCCGCCATTGAAGCCGCCCGTGCCGGTGAGAGCGGACGTGGCTTTGCCGTGGTTGCCGACGAGGTGCGCAACCTCGCCAAGCGCACTCAGGATTCTGTCGAGGAAATCCGCGTGGTCATCGAACGCATCCAGACCGGCACTCGTGGCGTGGTCGCGACCATGCATTCGAGCCAGACCCAGGCCCACAACAACGCCGGGCAGATCCGTCAGGCCGTGGACGCGCTGGGCAAAATCAGCGATGCGGTCACCGTCATCAGCGACATGAACCTGCAAATCGCCAGTGCTGCCGAACAGCAAAGTGCCGTGGCTGAAGAAGTGAACCGCAACGTTTCGGCGATTCGCACCGTGACCGAAACCCTGACCGAACAGGCCACCGAGTCGGCTGCGATCAGCAGCCAGTTGAATGCGTTGGCCAGTCAGCAGATGAAATTGATGGATCAGTTCCGCGTGTAACCATTGTGGGAGAGGGCTTGCTCCCGAAAGCGTTGTCTCAGATACATGAGTCTCGTCTGACACACTGCCTTCGGGAGCAAGCCCTCTCCCACCAAAGAAAGCGTCAACGTCAGGGTTTCATCTAACCCGGGATTTTTTTGCACTATCATCGCCCTCTCGTTCCGGAGGGCCTTCGATGACTGATCTGCTCACGTCCATTCAAGCCGCGCTCGGCTTGCAGCACACGCCGATTCCGTTCACCGCCAGCGGCGCCCTGCCCTCGGCGTTCGCCGTCACTGACCTTGCCTGCGCGAGCATCGCCGCTGCCGGGCAAGCCATCAGCGAATTGCTCCATCAGCAAACCGATGAGTTGCCGAGGGTCGAAGTCGATCGACGCCTGGCCTCGTTCTGGTTCGCCACCTCGATTCGCCCGATCGGCTGGCAAGTGCCGCCGCTGTGGGATCCGGTCGCCGGCGACTACGCCACGCAGGACGGCTGGATCCGTCTGCACACCAACACCCCGCATCACCGCGCTGCAGCTGAAAGCGTGCTCGGTGCCTGTGCCGACCGCGCGGCGATGGCGGCAAAAGTGGCGCAATGGACGGGCAAGGATCTGGAGCAAGCGGTCGTCGATGCCAAGGGTTGTGCGGCGCAAATGCGCAGTTGGGCGCAGTGGCAACAACATCCGCAAGGGTTGGCGGTGAATGCCGAGCCACTGGTGCACTTCCTCGATGCGCCGGATGAAAGCGCGCAACCGTGGCAAGGCTCGGTCGAGCGGCCATTGGCGGGAATCAAGGTGCTGGATCTGACGCGAGTGCTCGCCGGCCCCACCGCCAGCCGTTTTCTCGCCGGCCTCGGCGCCGATGTGTTGCGCATCGATCCGCCGACCTGGAACGAGCCCGGCGTCGTCCCGGAGGTCACCCTTGGCAAACGCTGTGCGCGACTGGATCTGCATGATCCGGCAGATCGCACAGTGTTCGAAAATTTGCTGAAAGAGGCCGACATTCTTCTCCATGGTTATCGCGCCGACGCACTGGAAAACCTTGGTTTCGGCATCGAACGTCGCCGACAACTGGCGCCGGGGCTGATCGACGTTTGTCTCAATGCTTATGGCTGGAGCGGCCCGTGGCAAAACCGTCGCGGTTTCGACAGCCTGGTGCAGATGAGCAGCGGCATCGCCGAGGCCGGACAGTGCTGGAAGCAGGCGGACAAACCGACGCCATTGCCGGTGCAAGCGCTGGATCATGCGACCGGGTATCTGATGGCGGCGAGTGCGATCACGTTGCTGACCGAGCGTTTGCGCAGTGGGCACGGCGGTTCGGCGCGGTTGTCACTGGCGCGTACGGCGAAGCTGTTGATTGAGCATGGGCCGGGGACCAATGAGGCGTTGCGGGCCGAGGATGAGCGGGATCAGGGTTTGCAGGTCGAACAGACACCGTGGGGCCCGGCGCACCGGTTGCAAGCGCCGCTGACGATCAGCGGGACGCCGGTGCAGTGGGCATTGCCGGCCACAGAGTTGGGTTCCCATCGGCCACAGTGGTTGTAAAGAGCCCCTCACCCTAGCCCTCTCCCAAAGGTAGAGGGGACCGATTGGGGGATATTGAAGAGTTCCACCGACCTGAACGATCTTTGTCGAATCCACAATCGACTCTATCCCAGGCGCCAGCCATCGCTATCCGCCCCTTAATATTTCCTGCCGAATCCATAACCGACTCGGTCTTTCAGGTCGATGGACAGCGCAAGGTAACACGGTCGGCCCCCTCTCCCTCCGGGAGAGGGTTGGGGTGAGGGCCGCAATTTCAGGTCGAGCGATGATGTATCAATCAGCCCGGCTCAAGGTCGTCCACAACAGCTGAGCGGCATACCCTCGATAAGGCCGCCAGGCCTCCGCACGAACGGCCAATTCCCGCGCAGTCGGCCGCTGCCCTTCCAGCACTTCCAACGCCCGCAACAGCCCGACATCCCCGGTCGGAAACCCATCCATATCACGCAACTGCCGCAACGCGATGTACTGCGCTGTCCAATCACCAATGCCGTGCAGCGCCAGCAATCGCTCCACCCCGCCCTCGCGATCCGGCTCAAATAACAAGGGATCTTCCAGCAACGCCTGCGCCACGCCCGACAGTGTGCGCCCACGACTTTTCGGCATGCCCAACGCCGCTAGATCCGCCGCCGCCAAAACATCCGCCTGAGGAAAAACGTGTGTCAACCCTGGAATCGCCGAACGCAACGGCGCGCCATACTGCGCAACCAGTCTCCCCGCCAGACGAATCGCCGCCACTACGGTGATCTGCTGTCCGAGCACAGCGCGAAACGCCAGCTCCAGGCCGTCCCACGCACCGGGAACGCGCAGCCCCGGTCGCTCGACGATCAACCGCGCCAGCAACCGGTCTTGCGCCAGATGCCGTTGCATCAGCGGCAAATCCGCGTCGAGATCAAACATGCGCCGCAATCGCGCGGTCATTTCGGGCAGCGCTGACGGATCCGGGAACGCCAGCTCCACGTCCAGCGCATCGCCCATTCCGGGACGGATCGAAAACCAGCCATGACATCCGTTCAAGCCAATGCTGCGCGAGTACACACCGTCGACAACGGCCTCCATTCCGACCACCGCTCGCGCTGCCAAAAATCCCAGCATCGCCGCCCAGTCATAGGGCGGCTGATACTCAAGCGACAGCCTCACAACGACAACACCCCGCTGTACAAACCATACGCCGCCAGCCCGGCGCCAATGATCACGCAGGTAAAAATGCCTTTCTCGACCGTGGTGAACAACGGCTCGCCCTGCTCATGTTTGGCCTTGGCAAACAGAATCACTCCCGGCGCATACAGCAGCGCCGACAACAGCAAATACTTGACCCCGCCGGCATACAACAACCACACCGCATAACTCAGGGCGATGCCGCCGATCAGCAGATCCTTGGTGCGTTCGGCCGAGGCATGTTCGTAGGTTTCTCCGCGCCCGCTGAGCAGCACCGCGTACGCTGCCGACCACAGATACGGCACCAGAATCATCGACGAGGCGAGGTAAATCAGGCTGGTGTATGTGCCCGCCGAGAACAGCGTGATCAACAGGAAAATCTGGATCATCACGTTGGTCAGCCACAAGGCATTGACCGGCACATGGTTGGCGTTTTCCTTTTTCAGGAACGCCGGCATGGTTTTGTCGCGAGCCGTGGCGAAAAGAATTTCCGCGCAGAGCAAGGCCCACGACAGCAGTGCGCCCAGCAAGGAAATGGCCAGGCCAATGCTGATCAGCAACGCCCCCCAAGGCCCCACGATGTGCTCCAGCACCGCCGCCAGCGACGGGTTCTGCAGGTTGGCCAGCTCCGGCTGGCTCATGATCCCCAGCGATAGCACATTGACCAGCACCAGCAACGCCAGCACACCGATAAACCCGATCACCGTGGCGCGGCCGACATCGCTGCGTTTCTCCGCCCGCGCCGAGTACACGCTGGCGCCTTCGATGCCGATGAAGACGAACACGGTGACCAGCATCATGTTGCGCACCTGATCCATCACCCCGCCAAAACTCGGATTGCTGTGGCCCCAGATGTCGCGGGTAAAGATGTCCGCCTTGAACGCTACGGCGGCAATGACGATGAACATGATCAGCGGCACGATCTTCGCCACCGTGGTCACTTGATTGATGAACGCCGCCTCCTTGATCCCGCGCATCACCAGAAAATGCACGGCCCACAACAGCACCGAGGCGCAACCGATGGCGATGGGCGTGTTGCCCTGGCCAAAGACCGGAAAGAAATAACCGAGGGTGCTGAACAGCAGGACGAAGTAACCGACATTGCCCAGCCAGGCGCTGATCCAGTAACCCCACGCCGACGAAAAGCCCATGTAATCACCGAATCCGGCCTTGGCGTAGGCGTAGACGCCGGAGTCCAGCTCCGGCTTACGGTTGGCCAGCGTCTGGAAGACAAAGGCCAGGGTCAGCATGCCGATGGCGGTGATCCCCCAACCGATCAGGATCGCCCCGGCATCGGCCCGCGCCGCCATGTTTTGCGGCAACGAGAAAATCCCCCCGCCAATCATCGAACCCACCACCAGGGCGATCAACGCGCCAAGGCGCAGCTTTTGCGTCGGTTGCGACATTCCAGTCTCCCTTAAAACTGTGGTGTGGTTTTGTTTGTAACAACTATTAACTAAACGGATAAAGACTAATGACGTTTATTGAGTAACGCCAACAAACGTTCATTTATATATAGCCGTTGTCTCTAACGCCTAGCACGCTCAGACAGTTTTGTGCGCTGATCCTAATAAATCAATTCTGTGCTGAAAACAGATGTGAAAAATTTGCGAAAAGCTGAAAAGGAACTAGCGTGTTAATTCGAAAGTAATAGCAACAATTCCTTAAAAAAGCCTCAAGACGCCTCTAGTACAGGCATTGCAGACCAGATCCTTATGCCTCTAGTGGTTTCATAAGTCATTCATTAACAATGGAATGTGGCCATGCACTGATCTATGTCAGCTGTTTGAACAGACAACAGAACTACGCTGTGATCTCTTCTCTCCTGCAATGGAGTCATGCAATGTCTGAAGCTCCCGGAAAACTACGATTAGGTGCACTGGTTGCCCTCGTGGTCGGCTCAATGATCGGTGGCGGGATATTCTCTTTGCCACAAAACATGGCCGCCAGCGCCGACGTCGGCGCGGTACTGATCGGATGGGCCATCACTGCCGTCGGCATGCTCACTCTCGCTTTTGTCTTCCAGACCCTCGCCAACCGAAAGCCTGACCTTGATGGCGGTGTCTACGCCTACGCCAAGGCCGGATTTGGCGATTACATGGGTTTCTCGTCCGCCTGGGGTTACTGGATCAGTGCCTGGCTGGGCAACGTCGGTTACTTCGTTCTGCTGTTCAGTACCCTCGGCTACTTCTTCCCGGTGTTTGGTGAAGGCAACACGGTTGCCGCCGTCATCGGGGCGTCGGTGTTGCTGTGGGCCGTGCACTTCCTGGTGCTGCGCGGGATCAAGGAAGCGGCGTTCATCAACCTGGTGACCACGGTCGCCAAGGTCGTACCGCTGCTGCTGTTCGTGCTGATCGCGATTTTCGCCTTCAAACTGGACATCTTCACCGCTGACATCTGGGGCGTGAAAAACCCGGATCTGGGCAGCGTGATGAACCAGGTGCGCAACATGATGCTGGTCACCGTGTGGGTGTTCATCGGCATCGAAGGCGCGAGCATTTTCTCCGCCCGGGCGGAAAAACGTTCGGACGTGGGTAAAGCCACCGTGATCGGTTTCATCACCGTGCTGCTGTTTCTGGTGCTGGTGAACGTGCTGTCGCTGGGCATCATGACTCAGCCTGAGCTGGCGAAACTGCAGAACCCGTCGATGGCCGCCGTGCTTGAGCATGTGGTCGGTCACTGGGGTGCGGTGCTGATCAGCGTCGGCCTGATCATCTCCCTGCTGGGCGCGCTACTGTCGTGGGTCTTGCTGTGTGCGGAGATCATGTTCGCCGCCGCCAAAGACCACACCATGCCGGAGTTCCTGCGCAAGGAAAACGCCAACCACGTGCCGGTCAACGCCCTGTGGCTGACCAACGCGATGGTGCAGATTTTCCTCATCATCACCCTGTTCTCGGCCAGCACTTACCTGTCGCTGATCTACCTCGCCACCTCGATGATTCTGGTGCCGTACCTGTGGTCGGCGGCCTACGCCCTGCTGCTGGCGGTGCGCGGCGAAACCTACGAAGGCTTTGCGGCCGAGCGGCGCAAGGATCTGATCATCGGCGGCATCGCCCTGGTCTACGCGGTCTGGCTGCTCTACGCCGGCGGCGTGAAGTACCTGCTGCTCTCGGCCCTGCTCTATGCCCCCGGCGCGATCCTGTTCGCCAAGGCCAAGCTCGAACTCAAACAAGCGGTTTTCACCAACGTCGAGAAGCTGATTTTCGCCGCGGTGGTCGTCGGTGCCCTGGTGGCAGCCTACGGTCTCTACGACGGCTTCCTGACCCTGTAACCCCTGATTGATTTGTCATCTGGAGGAACACTGAAATGACCACGGAAAAAGTTAAGTACGGCGTCCATTCCGAAGCCGGCAAACTGCGCAAAGTCATGGTTTGCTCCCCAGGTCTGGCCCACCAGAGGCTGACCCCGAACAACTGCGACGAACTGCTGTTCGACGACGTGCTGTGGGTCGCCCAGGCCAAGCGTGACCACTTCGACTTTGTCACCAAAATGCGTGAGCGCGGCATCGAAGTGCTGGAAATGCACAACCTGCTGACCGACATCGTCGCCATCCCTGAAGCGCTGGACTGGATTCTCGAGCGCAAGGTCACCGCCGATTCGGTGGGCCTGGGCCTGATCAACGAAGTCAAATCCTGGCTGAAAAGCCTGGAGCCACGGCACATCGCCGAATTCCTGATTGGCGGCGTGTCCGCCGATGACCTGCCGGACAGCTTCGGTGGCAAGACCATCCAGATGTTCCGCGACTTCCTCGGCCACTCCAGCTTCATTCTGCCGCCGCTGCCGAACACTCAATTCACCCGCGACACCACGTGCTGGATCTACGGCGGCGTGACGCTGAACCCGATGTACTGGCCGGCGCGCCGTCAGGAAACCCTGCTGACCACCGCCATCTATAAATTTCACCCTCAGTTCACCAACGCCGACTTCGAAATCTGGTACGGCGATCCGGACAAGGATCACGGCAGCTCGACCCTCGAAGGCGGCGACGTCATGCCGATCGGCAACGGCGTGGTGCTGATCGGTATGGGCGAGCGTTCATCCCGTCAGGCCATCGGCCAACTGGCGCTGAATCTGTTCAAGAACAAAGCCGTGGAAAAAGTCATCGTTGCCGGCCTGCCAAAATCCCGCGCGGCGATGCACCTGGACACCGTGTTCAGCTTTTGCGACCGCGACCTCGTCACGATCTTCCCGGAAGTGGTCAACCAGATCGTCGCCTTCACCCTGCGCCCTGACGAAAGCAAACAGGGCGGCATCGACATCCGTCGCGAAGAAGGCACGTTCCTCGACGTCGTGGCCAAAGCCCTCAACCTGCCGAAACTGCGCGTCGTCGAAACCGGCGGCAACAGCTTCGCCGCCGAACGCGAGCAATGGGACGACGGCAACAACGTGGTGGCCGTGGAACCGGGCGTGGTCATCGGCTACGACCGCAACACCTACACCAACACCCTGCTGCGCAAGGCCGGCGTGGAGGTCATCACCATCAGCGCCGGCGAACTGGGCCGTGGCCGTGGCGGCGGCCACTGCATGACCTGCCCCATCGTGCGCGACCCAATCGACTACTAAACGACCATCTCCCCGGCCGCACTGACCCTGTCGCGGTCGGGCCGATTACCGAATCCAAGGAGAATCATCATGGCGTTCAACATTCACAACCGTAACCTGCTCAGCCTGGAACACCACACCCCACGTGAGCTGCGTTACCTGCTCGACCTGTCCCGCGACCTCAAACGTGCCAAGTACACCGGCACCGAGCAGCAACACCTGAAGGGCAACAACATCGCCCTGATCTTCGAAAAAACTTCGACCCGTACCCGCTGCGCGTTCGAAGTCGCCGCTTACGATCAGGGCGCCAACGTCACCTACATCGATCCGAATTCCTCGCAGATCGGCCACAAGGAAAGCATGAAAGACACAGCCCGCGTGCTGGGTCGTATGTACGACGCTATCGAGTACCGTGGCTTCAAGCAGGAAATCGTCGAAGAGCTGGCCAAGTTCGCTGGCGTGCCGGTGTTCAACGGCCTGACCGATGAATATCACCCAACGCAAATGATCGCCGACGTGCTGACCATGCGTGAACACGCCGACAAGCCGATCCATGAAATCAGCTACGCCTACCTCGGCGACGCGCGCAACAACATGGGCAACTCGCTGCTGCTGGTCGGCGCCAAACTCGGCATGGACGTGCGCATCTGCGCGCCGAAAGCCCTGTGGCCGCATGACGATCTGGTCGATCGCTGCAAGAAATACGCGGAAGAAAGCGGCGCGCGCATCACCCTCACCGAAGACCCGAAAGCCGCCGTCAAAGGCGTCGACTTCATCCACACCGACGTCTGGGTATCGATGGGCGAGCCGGTTGAAGCCTGGGCCGAGCGTATCCAGCAACTGCTGCCGTATCAGGTCAACGCCGAGCTGATGAAAGCCACCGGCAACCCGCGGACCAAGTTCATGCACTGCCTGCCGGCGTTCCACAACAGCGATACCAAGGTCGGCAAACAGATCGCCGAGCAGTATCCGCATCTGGCCAACGGTATCGAAGTGACCGACGACGTGTTCGAGTCGCCAGCCTGCATCGCCTTCGAGCAAGCGGAAAACCGCATGCACACGATCAAGGCGATTCTGGTGTCGACTTTGGCAGACCTGTAACCCGACTTTGGCACTGATCGTTCCCACGCTCTGCGTGGGAACGATCAACACGAAAAAAGGACATGCACCATGCGTATCGTCGTAGCTCTGGGCGGTAACGCCCTGCTCCGCCGTGGTGAGCCGATGACCGCTGACAATCAGCGCGCGAACATCCGTATCGCCACCGAGCAAATCGCCAAGATCCATCCTGGCAACCAACTGGTCATCGCCCACGGCAATGGCCCGCAAGTCGGCCTGCTGTCGCTGCAGGCAGCCGCCTACACCTCCGTCACCCCTTACCCGCTGGATGTGCTCGGTGCCGAAACCGAAGGCATGATCGGCTACATCATCGAACAGGAACTGGGCAACCTGCTGGACTTCGAAGTGCCGTTCGCCACCCTGCTCACTCAAGTTGAAGTCGACGCCAATGACCCGGCGTTCAAGAACCCGACCAAGCCGATCGGCCCGGTCTACGAGAAAGCCGAAGCAGAAAAACTCGCCGCCGAAAAAGGCTGGGCCATCGCTCCCGACGGCGACAAGTTCCGCCGTGTGGTGGCCAGCCCACGACCAAAACGCATCTTCGAAATCCGCCCGATCAAGTGGCTGCTGGACAAGGGCAGCATCGTGATCTGCGCCGGCGGTGGCGGCATTCCGACCATGTACGACGAGAAGCGCAATCTCAAAGGCATCGAGGCAGTGATCGACAAGGATCTGTGCTCCTCACTGCTGGCGGAGCAACTGGAAGCCGACCTGTTGGTGATCGCCACTGACGTCAACGCGGCGTTCATCGACTACGGCAAACCAACTCAGAAAGCCATCGCCGAGGCCCACCCGGACGAACTCGAACGCCTGGGTTTCGCCGCCGGTTCCATGGGACCAAAGGTTCAGGCAGCCTGCGAATTCGCGCGCCATACTGGCAAGGTTGCGGTGATCGGTTCGCTGGCAGACATCGAAGCCATCGTTCAGGGCACCGCCGGTACTCGCGTGACCACCGCGAAGCCCGGCATCAGCTACCGATAATCAGAAACTCCGGGGGCAGGCGCGAGGCCTGCCCTTCTCCCATGCCTTGAAAGGAGAAACCCATGGCCCAGTTCGAACCCGGCCGCTTGCACATCGAGCGGCACGCGTTAACTCCGGATGACGTCAGTTACAACGTGTGCCTCGACTATGAAGTGTTCACCGATCCGCAGAAAGGCAAAGGGATACAGTTCACCCTGCATGGCAGCATGCAAGACAAGGACATGAAGGAGACGTTTTTCCTGCCCAAGGAAGAGGCTTACAACTTCGCCCGCGACGTGACCCGAATCGCCGAAAAATACGGAATTCCCAAAGCGCACAGCCAGATCGGCTCGGTGCACAAACATTACGACTTGATGTTTGAAGACATCCGCACCAAGTTGAATATGCAATCCGGGGATCCGGTCAATCCAGAGCATTTCGAATAAGCCTTTAAGAGCCCCTCACCCTAGCCCTCTCCCGGAGGGAGAGGGGACTGATCCGGGGATGCTCCAGAGTTACGCCGACCTGACCTTGCTTTATTGAATCCATAATCGACTGGTTCTTCCAGGTCGATGTCAAACCTCAGACACCTCGGTCAGCTCCCTCTCCCTCCGGGAGAGGGCTGGGGTGAGGGGTGGATTTCGAGCACGACGCCATTCTCAAGATTTCACCCCAGTCCCCCATCAAGGCATACTTGCCACCCTCCGCAATCCAGAACCCAGAACCGCCCCATGCGTATCCACGTCAGCTTCATCGACCGCGTCGGCATCACCCAGGAAGTCCTGGCTATTCTCGGTGGGCGCAACCTCAATCTGGATGCGGTGGAAATGATCCCGCCGAACGTCTACATCGACGCGCCGACCCTGAGCCCGCAAGTGCTTGAAGAACTCAAAGATGCGTTGTTTCGCGTGCGTGGCGTGGAGGCCGTGGTGGTGGTCGACATCCTGCCCGGTCAGCGTCGGCACTTGCAGCTCGACGCGTTGCTCGCGGCAATGACCGACCCGGTACTGGCCCTGGACAGTGCCGGCAAGGTGCTGCTGGCCAACCCGGCCCTGATCGCCTTGTACGGTCGCGAGCCGGCCGGTGAAAGTGTCTCGGAACTGTTCAACGATCCGGGCCTGCTCGAAACGTTGCTCGAACACGGCTTCCGCCTGCCGCTGCGCGAGATCACCGTCAACGGCCAGACCCTGTTGCTCGACGCCACGCCGATCACCGACGCCGGCGCCCTGCTGACCCTGTATCAACCGAACCGCATCGGCGAACAACTCTCGGCGTTGCACCACGATCACGCCGAAGGTTTCGATGCGCTGCTCGGCGAGTCCCCGGCGATCCGCACCCTCAAGGCCCGCGCGCAAAGGGTCGCGGCCCTCGACGCACCGCTGTTGATTCAAGGCGAAACCGGCACCGGCAAAGAACTCGTCGCCCGCGCCTGCCACGCCATCAGTGCGCGGCACAACGCGCCGTTTCTCGCGCTGAACTGCGCGGCCCTGCCAGAGAACCTCGCCGAGAGCGAACTGTTCGGCTACGCTCCCGGCGCCTTCACTGGCGCAGCGCGCGGCGGCAAACCGGGGTTGATGGAACTGGCCAACCAGGGCACGGTGTTTCTCGACGAGATCGGCGAGATGTCGCCGTACTTGCAGGCCAAACTGCTGCGCTTTCTCAACGACGGCAGCTTCCGTCGGGTCGGTGGCGATCGTGAGGTGAAGGTCAACGTGCGGATCCTCAGCGCGACTCACCGCGACCTGGAAAAAATGGTCAGCGAAGGCCTGTTCCGCGAAGACCTGTTCTATCGCCTCAACGTGCTCAACGTCGAGGTGCCGCCCCTGCGCGAGCGCGGTCAGGACATTCTGCTGCTCGCGCGTTATTTCATGCAGCAGGCCTGCGCGCAGATTCAGCGCCCGGTCTGTCGCCTCGCCCCGGGCACTTACCCGGCGCTGCTCGGCAACCGCTGGCCGGGCAACGTGAGGCAATTGCAGAACGTGATCTTCCGCGCCGCCGCGATCTGCGAAAGCAGCCTGGTGGACATTGGCGACCTCGACATTGCCGGCACCTCCGTTGCGCGGCAGACCGACAGCGACGTCGACAGCCTCGAACAAGCGGTCGAAGCCTTTGAGCGCTCGTTACTGGAAAAACTCTACGTCAGCTACCCCTCGACCCGGCAACTGGCGAGTCGCCTGCAAACTTCGCACACTGCCATCGCCCATCGGTTGCGCAAGTACGGCATCCCCAACAAGCCCTGAACCGGACTCGGTCAAAAATGTGGGAGTGGGCTTGCTCACGAATGCGTCGGGTCAGCCAGCATTTATGGTGACTGACACACCGTATTCGCGAGCAAGCCCGCTCCCGCAGGGTATGTGGCGGATTCGAAACCCATTCAAAAGCGACCCCCAACTGTACTGAAAGCGCTACAGCGGAACGATATCGATACACCCTCCTCCGATCACTGCTGTGCAAGGCTTTGATCCGATTCAGCTTTTTTCTTCGCTCCAAGCTGTAGCGTTTTCGCTACAGCCTACTCGACCACAACCATCTAAATATCAGACAAGCTATTGTTTTATAAGGATATTTTTACTTTGGCCGCGTTCTTGCTAAGTAACCGCTCATAAAATCAGGGCATTACCGCCCGAGTATTCCACCGCGTCCACCAGACGAGTCTGGCCCCTGAGGAGTTTCCATGAGCGAGTTGCGTTTTACTGAAGATCACGAATGGCTGCGCGCCGAAGCTGATGGCTCTGTCACCGTCGGCATCACCGCTTTCGCGCAGAACGCCTTGGGCGACGTGGTGTTCGTGCAACTGCCTGAACTGCAGGCTTATGAAAAAGGCGCTGAAGCCGCCACCGTGGAATCGGTAAAAGCCGCCAGCGGCGTGTACATGCCGCTGGACGGTGAAGTTCTGGCCACCAACCCGGCACTGGAAGACAGCCCGGAACTGGTCAACGAAGACCCGCTGGGCGAAGGCTGGTTCTTCCGCTTCAAGCCAGCCGATGCTTCGGCCGTCGCCAAACTGCTGGATCAGGACGCCTACGACCGTCTGATCAAAGCCCAAGCCGAAGCCTGAGGAGTAACGACATGACCCAAGTAAACCTCGGCACCGCCAACGAATTCATCGCCCGTCACATCGGCCCTCGTGCCGGTGACGAGCAAGCCATGCTCAACAGCCTCGGCTTCGACTCGCTCGAAGCTTTGAGCGCTAGCGTGATCCCGGAAAGCATCAAGGGCACCAGCGTGCTCGGCATGGACGACGGCCTGAGCGAAGCCGATGCACTGGCGATGATCAAATCGATCGCCGGCAAGAACCAGCTGTTCAAGACCTACATCGGCCAGGGCTACTACAACTGCCACACGCCGTCGCCGATCCTGCGCAACCTGTTGGAAAATCCGGCCTGGTACACCGCTTATACCCCGTACCAGCCAGAAATTTCCCAGGGCCGTCTCGAAGCGCTGCTGAACTTCCAGACCCTGATCAGCGACCTCACCGGCCTGCCGATTGCCAACGCCTCACTGCTCGACGAAGCCACCGCCGCTGCCGAAGCCATGACCTTCTGCAAACGCCTGAGCAAGAACAAGGGCAGCCACCAGTTCTTCGCCTCGATCCACAGCCACCCGCAAACCCTCGACGTGCTGCGCACCCGTGCCGAGCCGCTGGGCATTGAAGTCGTGGTCGGTGACGAGCGTGAACTGACCGACGTAACTCCATTCTTCGGCGCACTGCTGCAATACCCGGCGAGCAACGGTGATGTGTTCGACTACCGCGAACTCACCGAACGCTTCCACGCCGCCAATGCGCTGGTCGCCGTCGCCGCCGACCTGCTGGCCCTGACCCTGCTGACCGCCCCCGGCGAGTTTGGCGCAGACGTCGCCATCGGTTCCGCACAACGCTTCGGCGTACCGCTGGGCTTCGGTGGGCCGCACGCGGCTTACTTCTCCACCAAAGATGCATTCAAGCGCGACATGCCGGGCCGCCTGGTCGGTGTTTCGGTTGACCGCTTCGGCAAACCGGCCCTGCGTCTGGCCATGCAGACCCGCGAGCAGCACATCCGCCGTGAGAAAGCCACGTCAAACATCTGCACCGCGCAAGTGCTGCTGGCCAACATCGCCAGCATGTACGCCGTGTACCACGGCCCGAAAGGTCTGACCCAGATCGCCAACCGCGTGCATCACCTGACCGCGACTCTGGCCAAGGGTCTGACTGCGCTGGGCCAGACCGTCGAGCAGAAACACTTCTTCGACACCCTGACCCTGGCCACCGGCGCGCAAACCGCCGCGCTGCACGACAAGGCGCACGCTGCCCAGGTCAACTTGCGCGTCGTCGACGCTCAGCGTCTGGGCCTGTCGGTCGACGAAACCACCACTCAGGCTGACATCGAAACCCTGTGGAGCCTGTTCGCTGACGGCAAAGCCCTGCCGGACTTCGCTGCGCTGGCCGCTGCGGTGCAAAGCACCATCCCGGCTTCGCTGGTGCGTCAGTCGCCGATCCTCAGCCATCCGGTGTTCAACCGTTATCACTCGGAAACAGAGCTGATGCGCTACCTGCGCAAGCTGGCGGACAAGGACCTGGCGCTGGATCGCACCATGATCCCGCTGGGCTCGTGCACCATGAAACTCAACGCCGCCAGCGAAATGATTCCGGTGACCTGGGCCGAATTCGGCGCCCTGCACCCGTTCGCTCCGGCCGAGCAAAGCGCCGGTTACCAGCAACTGACCGATGAACTGGAAGCGATGCTCTGCGCCGCCACCGGTTACGACGCGATCTCGCTGCAACCGAACGCCGGTTCACAAGGTGAATACGCTGGCCTGCTGGCGATTCGCGCCTATCACCAGAGCCGTGGCGATGACCGTCGCGACATCTGCCTGATCCCGTCGTCCGCCCACGGGACCAACCCGGCGACCGCCAACATGGCTGGCATGCGCGTGGTTGTGACCGCGTGCGACGCGCGTGGCAACGTCGACATCGAAGACCTGCGCGCCAAGGCCATCGAGCACCGCGAACACCTCGCGGCGCTGATGATCACTTACCCGTCGACCCACGGCGTGTTCGAAGAAGGTATCCGCGAGATCTGCGGGATCATTCATGACAACGGCGGCCAGGTTTACATCGACGGCGCCAACATGAACGCGATGGTCGGCCTCTGTGCGCCGGGCAAGTTCGGCGGCGACGTCTCGCACCTGAACCTGCACAAAACCTTCTGCATCCCCCACGGCGGCGGCGGCCCGGGCGTCGGCCCGATCGGCGTGAAATCGCACCTGACGCCGTTCCTGCCAGGCCACGGCCACATGGAACGCAAGGAAGGCGCGGTCTGCGCAGCACCGTTCGGCAGCGCGAGCATTCTGCCGATCACCTGGATGTACATTCGCATGATGGGTGGCGCGGGTCTGAAGCGAGCTTCGCAACTGGCGATCCTCAATGCCAACTACATTTCCCGTCGCCTCGAAGAGCACTACCCAGTGCTGTACACCGGCAGCAACGGCCTGGTGGCGCACGAGTGCATTCTCGACCTGCGTCCGCTGAAAGACAGCAGCGGCATCAGCGTCGATGACGTCGCCAAGCGTCTGATCGACTTCGGTTTCCACGCCCCGACCATGTCGTTCCCGGTGGCCGGCACGCTGATGATCGAGCCGACCGAAAGCGAATCCAAGGAAGAACTGGACCGCTTCTGCGACGCCATGATCCGCATCCGCGAAGAAATCCGCGCTGTAGAGAATGGCACGCTGGACAAGGACGACAACCCGCTGAAGAACGCCCCGCACACCGCAGCAGAACTGGTTGGCGAGTGGACCCACCCGTACAGCCGCGAGCAGGCGGTGTACCCGGTGGCGTCGTTGATCGAAGGCAAGTACTGGCCGCCGGTCGGTCGCGTCGACAACGTCTTCGGCGACCGCAACCTGGTCTGCGCCTGCCCGTCGATCGAAAGCTACGCTTAAACGAATGAGGGGCAGGTAAACCTGCCCCGACTTCAGCTACACCACAGTTCCCCATGGAAATGCATCAAGCCTGATATTCCGCCAATTCCTATAACAAGAAACCGGAGAACAACCATGTCGTTAAGCGTGTTCGACCTGTTCAAGATTGGCATCGGCCCCTCCAGTTCCCACACCGTCGGCCCGATGCGCGCAGCCGCGCGTTTCGTCGAAGGCCTGCGTCGGGAAAACCTGTTGTCGGCCACCACCAGCGTCAGGGTCGAGTTGTATGGATCCCTCGGCGCCACCGGCAAGGGGCACGGCAGCGACAAGGCCGTGCTGCTGGGCCTGGAAGGTGAACACCCGGACACCGTGGATACCGAAACCGTTGCTGCACGTCTCACACAGATTCGCGGCAGCGGGCGTTTGAACCTGCTCGGTGAACACAGCATTGCGTTCAACGAGAAAGAACACCTGGCAATGATCCGCAAGCCGCTGGCCTATCACCCCAACGGCATGATCTTTCGCGCCTTCGATGCGGCGGGCCTGCAGATTCGCAGCCGCGAGTACTACTCGGTTGGCGGCGGGTTTGTTGTCGATGAGGATGCGGCCGGCGCCGACCGTATCGTCGAAGACGCCACCCCGCTGACCTTCCCGTTCAAGAGTGCCAAGGACTTGCTCGGTCACTGCGCCACCTATGGCCTGTCGATCAGTCAGGTCATGCTGACCAACGAAAGCGCCTGGCGCCCGGAAGCGGAAACCCGTGCCGGCCTGCTGAAAATCTGGCAAGTAATGCAGGACTGCGTCGCGGCGGGTTGCCGTAACGAAGGCATCTTGCCGGGCGGTTTGAAGGTCAAACGACGTGCTGCCGCGCTACATCGTCAGTTGTGCAAGAACCCCGAATCGGCACTGCGCGATCCGCTGTCAGTGCTTGATTGGGTCAACCTCTACGCACTGGCAGTCAACGAAGAAAACGCCAACGGCGGGCGCGTGGTGACGGCGCCGACCAATGGCGCGGCGGGGATTATTCCCGCTGTTCTGCATTACTACATGCGTTTTATCCCCGGCGCGAATGACGATGGCGTCGTGCGGTTTCTGCTGACGGCGGCGGCTATTGGCATTCTCTACAAGGAGAACGCCTCGATCTCCGGCGCCGAAGTCGGCTGTCAGGGCGAGGTCGGTGTGGCCTGTTCGATGGCCGCCGGCGCACTGTGCGAAGTCCTCGGCGGCAGCGTGCAGCAAGTGGAAAACGCCGCCGAAATCGGCATGGAACACAACCTCGGCCTGACCTGCGACCCGATTGGCGGTCTGGTGCAAGTGCCGTGCATCGAGCGCAATGCGATGGGCTCGGTGAAGGCAATCAACGCGGTGCGCATGGCCATGCGTGGCGACGGTCAGCACTTTGTCTCCCTCGACAAGGTCATCCGCACCATGCGCCAGACCGGCGCCGACATGAAAAGCAAATACAAAGAGACCGCCCGTGGCGGTCTGGCGGTCAACATTATCGAATGCTAATGAGCCCCTCTCCTCCGAGAGAGGGTTGCTGTGAATCAAGGAGTTGCGCATGTCCACCGAACAACTGTCGAAAACCCCGCTGCACGCTCTGCACATCGAACTCGGCGCCCGCATGGTGCCGTTCGCCGGCTACGACATGCCGGTGCAATACCCGCTGGGCGTGATGAAAGAACACCAGCACACCCGTGAGCAGGCCGGCCTGTTCGATGTCTCGCACATGGGCCAGATACGCCTGACCGGCGCTAATGCCGCCAAAGCCCTGGAAACCCTGGTGCCGGTGGACATCATCGACCTGCCAGTCGGCATGCAGCGTTACGCGATGTTCACCAACGAAACCGGTGGCATCCTTGATGACCTGATGGTCGCCAATCTCGGCAACGACGAACTGTTTCTCGTCGTCAACGCCGCGTGCAAGGATCAGGATCTGGCGCACCTGCAAAAACACATCGGCAATCAGTGCACCATTACGGCGCTGTTCGAAGAGCGCGCACTGCTGGCACTGCAAGGTCCGGCCGCCGTTACTGTGCTGGCGCGACTGGCTCCTGACGTCGCGAAAATGACCTTTATGCAATTCGCGCGCGTGAATCTTTTGGGCATCGACTGCTTTGTCAGCCGTTCGGGTTACACCGGTGAAGACGGCTTCGAAATCTCGGTGCCGGCCGCCGATGCAGAAAAACTCGCCCGCGCCCTGCTCGCCGAACCGGAAGTTCAAGCCATCGGCCTGGGTGCTCGCGATTCACTGCGCCTGGAAGCCGGTCTGTGCCTGTACGGCCACGACATGAACAGCGAGACCACGCCAATCGAAGCCAGCCTGTTGTGGGCGATCTCCAAGCCACGCCGTGCCGATGGCGCGCGGGCCGGCGGTTTCCCGGGCGCCGAACAGATCTTTACCCAGCAACAAAACGGTGTCGCGCGCAAACGCGTGGGCCTGCTGCCGCAGGAACGTACGCCAGTGCGTGAAGGCGCGGAAATCGTCAACGAGGTTGGAGAAATCATTGGCAGCGTGTGCAGCGGTGGTTTTGGCCCAACCCTGGGCGGCCCGTTGGCGATGGGTTACCTCGACAGCGCTTATGTCACTCTCGATACAACCGTTTGGGCAATCGTCCGTGGGAAAAAGGTGCCTATGCTTGTAAGCAAAATGCCATTTGTTCCACAACGCTACTATCGTGGTTGATTGACTGTTTCTATAAGTAACGCGATTGCGTTATGCGTGCACTAATGTGTAACGCAATCGCCACAAAAAAGTGCATTTTCTATCAAACGATTCGAATATGAACTTTGCTTATAACGATCGAAAACAATTGAACAAGCTAATCGTCTAAGGCTGCACTAGTGGACTGACTAACTGCCAGCAAGCGCAGGAAAACCGGGGTCTTCGCGGGGCTTGTTTTTTCTCCCGTAGTTGGCGTAGAGTTTGTCCACTGTGTTTGCATGGGTCAGCTTGGAATCGTGACCTGGGCAGTAGCCTACAAGTTAGCTACATCCCGTTCGACGTCTTCTTACTCTCCTGCAACCAGCCCCAGTACTCTTTCATGAGGAAGAGACTGTCATTAATTTTTTGCGTCAAAGGAAATAAGAAATGTCCCAACGTCAGAGCGGTACCGTCAAGTGGTTTAACGACGAGAAAGGTTTTGGTTTTATCACTCCAGAAAGCGGTCCGGATCTGTTCGTGCATTTCCGCGCCATCCAGGGCAACGGCTTCAAAAGCCTGAAAGAAGGCCAGAAAGTGACTTTCGTGGCTGTGCAAGGCCAGAAAGGCATGCAGGCTGACGAAGTACAAGCCGAAGGCTGATCTTCTGTCACGAAAAAGCCCCTGATATTGATATCAGGGGCTTTTTTGTGCGCGCGAATCCGTAAAATGGCGCTTCATTTCGCGTCCAGAGGCTGCCATGTCGAAAAACCTGCTCACCCCACAGGGCGATTTTCCTGCCGTGGGTCTTGGCCGTCGCCTGGCCGCGATGTTCTATGACTTCCTGCTGTGCACTGCCCTGCTGATCGTGACCGGCTTCGTTTACAAGCTGATCCAGGCGGTGATCATTGGCGAAGAACGTCTGCGTGCAATGACCGATGCCGGCAAGCTCGACGGCGACCCGCTGTACTCCACGGTGTTGCTGCTGGTGCTGTTTGCGTTCTTTGCCAAGTTCTGGACCCATGGCGGGCAGACACTCGGCATGCAGGTGTGGGGGATTCGCGTGCAGAACGCCGATGGCAGCGCGATCAGCCTGTGGCAGGCGCTGTTGCGCTTCATGGTGTCGATTGCTTCGTGGCTGTGCGTGGGACTTGGATTTTTCTGGTCGCTGTTTGACAAGCAGAAACGTACGTGGCACGACATCTATTCGGATACCCGCGTCGTTCGGATCCCGAAAAAGAGCAAATAATTTCCAGACACTGAAAACCACTGTGGGAGCGAGCAAGCCCGCTCCCACAGGTTTTGGGTTGTTTCTGAAAGATCTCAGGCGTTACCGGCCAGTTTCATCCGCGCCGCCTGGGTGAAATCAAGCATGCGCTTGAGTGGACGGATCGCCTGAGGAATCAACGCCGGATCAACAAAGATCTCGTTCGTGCCTTCCTTGAGGCTCTTGAGCGTGCGCTCAAGGGTATTCATGGCCATCCACGGGCAATGCGCGCAACTGCGGCACGCGGCGCCGTTACCGGCGGTTGGCGCCTCGATGAAGACCTTGTCCGGGCACAACTGCTGCATCTTGTAGAAAATGCCACGGTCAGTGGCAACGATCAGCGTCTTGTTCGGCAGCGTTTGCGCCGCAGCGATCAACTGACTGGTGGACCCGACGGCGTCCGCCAATTCGATTACCGAGGTCGGCGATTCCGGGTGCACCAGAATGGCCGCGTCCGGATACAACGCTTTCATGTCTTCGAGCTGCTTGGACTTGAACTCCTCGTGAACGATGCAGGCACCGTCCCAAAGCAGCATGTCGGCGCCGGTCTTGCGCTGGATGTAGGTGCCCAGGTGCTTGTCCGGGCCCCAGATGATGGTTTCGCCGTTGTCCATCAGGCTTTCGACGATCTCCAGTGCACAACTCGACGTCACCACCCAGTCAGCCCGCGCCTTCACGGCAGCTGAGGTGTTGGCGTAAACCACCACCGTACGCTCCGGGTGCTGATCACAGAACGCCGAGAACTCGTCCACCGGGCAACCCAGGTCCAGCGAGCAGGTCGCGTCCAGCGTCGGCATCAGCACACGCTTCTCTGGGTTGAGGATCTTCGCGGTCTCGCCCATGAACTTCACACCAGCGACGACCACGGTCTTGGCCGGATGAGCGTTGCCGAAACGGGCCATTTCCAGGGAGTCGGAAACGCAACCGCCAGTTTCTTCGGCCAGGGCCTGAATCACCGGATCGCAATAAAAGTGAGCAACCAGCACCGCGTCCTGAGCCTTGAGCTCGGCGGCAATGGCGGAACGGTAAAAGGCCTCTTCCTCGGCGGTCAGCGGTTTGGGCTGTTTGGCATCGAGGTGGGCTTGAACCAGAAGGCGTTCGGAAATCTGCGTCATGTTCGCAAGACCTGCAGGCGCTTTCGCGCGAAAGTCGAGTATACACCCGGCTCCGGACCGCTTGAGGGTACCGCCGGGAGAGTGAGTATTATCAGGCACGGACAGCGTTAAAGCTGCGCAAGGCTACAGAATATCCCGTTGATACAAAAGATGATTCTGACCTGCGTCAGCGCTCCTGGCACTGAAACAACACAAGCCCGAATTGCAGGCAAAAAAAAACCCGGAAATCCTCACTTTCGTGGGCCTTCCGGATTTTCTAAACCGCCAAATATGGTGGGTCGTGTGGGATTCGAACCTACGACCAATTGGTTAAAAGCCAACTGCTCTACCAACTGAGCTAACGACCCGCTGTGTGGTGGCGCGTATAATACTGATTTTTAAGGACTATTCAACACCTTTTTGAAAAAAATCAAAAATAAGGTGTTGGATCGCCTACACCCGCCGCCGCAAAGCCTTCTGCACGCAGGCGGCAGCTGTCGCATTTGCCGCACGCACGGCCGTCATCGTCAGCCTGATAGCAGGAAACGGTGAGGCCATAATCAACGCCAAGCTTCACGCCCGCCTGGACGATCTGCGCCTTGCTCAGGTTCTGCAGCGGCGCCTGAATGCGGAAGCCGTTACCTTCCACGCCGGCCTTGGTCGCCAGGTTGGCCATGCGCTCGAACGACTCGATGAACTCCGGGCGGCAATCCGGGTAACCCGAATAGTCCACGGCATTCACGCCAATAAAGATGTCGCGCGCGCCGAGCACTTCGGCCCAACCCAATGCCAGCGACAGGAAAACCGTATTACGCGCCGGTACGTAGGTGACCGGGATGCCCTCGCCCAGCTCTTCCGGAATGTCGATGCTGGTATCGGTCAGGGCTGAGCCGCCCATGCCGTTCAGGTTCAGGCCGATCACCTTGTGCTCGATCACGCCCAGATCGCGGGCAACGCGAGCTGCGGCATGCAGTTCAGCGTGAGAACGCTGACCGTAATCGAAACTCATGGTGTAGCAGGCGTAGCCTTCAGCACGAGCCATCGCCACGACGGTGGCCGAGTCCAGACCACCCGACAGCAGGATCACCGCACGTTTTTCGGTAGTGTTCACTTGTTCAGTCATCTCAGCGCCCCGGCTCATCATTCCATAGATATTTATGCAGCTGCAGTTGCAACCGCACCGGCAGATTGTCCGCCACCACCCAGTCCGCCAGATCACGAGCATTGAGGTCGTGATGGCTTGGGGAAAACAGCACTTCACCCGCACGTCGATCGAGTCCGTACTGGATCAATTTCGATACCGCCCAGTCGTAGTCATCCCGCGAGCAGATGACAAACTTCACCTGATCGTTGCGCGTCAGCAAATCGATATTTTCATAACGGTTGCGATGGGCTTCTTTCGAGTCCGGGGTTTTCAGGTCAACCACGCGACTGACCCGAGGATCGACCGCCGAAATGTCGAGAGCGCCGCTGGTTTCCAGCGAGACTTCGTAACCGGCGTCGCACAACTGTTTGAGCAGAGGAATGGCATTGGGCTGGGCCAGCGGCTCACCGCCGGTGACGCACACGTAGCGCGGACGAAATCCGGCCACTTGCTCGAGGATATCGTCGAGGGTGCGAACCGTGCCACCACTGAACGCATAGGCACTGTCGCAGTATTGGCAACGCAACGGGCAACCGGTCAGGCGCACGAAAACCGTGGGCAGCCCGGCAGTCCGCGTTTCCCCCTGCAACGAGTAGAAAACTTCGGTAATTCTCAATGTGTCTTGCATAGTCGCCACGGGCGTAACAGCTAAACAGGCTGTCCGCCTCCGTCAGGCACTTCAGGCAATCCCGCCAACGCGTAGATCACAAGAAGCGTGTTTCAGAAAAAGGGCGTGAATTCTAACGAAAAAACCCGCGACAGGCGCGGGTTTCTTCTAAACGGGTAAAGCAGGCTTACATACGCTGCAGATCGCGTTGGGCCAACTGAGCGGCGGAGGTACCCGGGTATTGGGAAACCACCTGCTGCAGAATGCCTTTGACCTTGTCGGTATGACCGAGGCGGCGCTCTACGTCAGCCAGCTTGTACAGCGAGTCAGGCACTTTGGCATGCTTGGGATACAGCTGCGAAACCTTGGCAAATGCTTGACCTGCACCTTGCAGATCACCTTTGGCCAGATTCACTTCACCCAGCCAGTACTGGGCGTTACCCGCGTATTGGCTGTTCGGGTATTTGCGCAGGAAAGCGGCGAAAGCCTGACTGGCCTTGTCGAAATCCTTGGCTTTGATCAGGTCGAAAGCAGCATCGTAATACAGCTTTTCCTTGGCCGGATCACCCGGTTCACTACTCGCAGCAGGTGCCTGGGCAGCAGCCCCGGCGCCAGCGGCAGCACCGGCAGCAGCACTTGCGTCGCCACCGGCAGAAGAATTCTCAGGAGTCGCGGCAGGTGCAGCACCGGATCCTATGCGCCGATCAAGATCCTGGTATCGCTCCAGGGATTCTTGCTTCATGCGCGCAACCTGATTCTGCAGTTCTTCAATCACACCTTGCTGGCGCGAAATCTGATCCTGCATTTGTTGCAGTTGGTTGAACAGCATGCCTTGTGCCGAGGCAGGGGCCGAAGCCGCTCCCCCGGCATAGGCGCCGTTCGTACCGTAACCTGCAGGCGGATAACTGCTCCCGCTATTGTTATAACCGGAGTTGTCATCGACCACAGGAACCGCAGCCCACGCCGCAAGCGGCGCAAGGCTGAGAGCCAGAACAGTTACAGCACGACGGCACGTTCGCATATCGAATTACTTACGCAGTTCGACGCGACGGTTTTGAGCCCAGGACTGCTCGTCGTTGCCGGTAGCAACTGGACGCTCTTCGCCGTAGGAAACCAGTTCCAGCTGAGCTGGGGAAACACCTTGCAGTACCAGGTAGCGCTGAACGGCTTTCGCACGACGCTCGCCCAGTGCCATGTTGTACTCACGAGTACCACGTTCGTCGGTGTTGCCTTCCAGAACAACGCGAGCGCCGTTTGCTTTCAGGTCTTTGGCGTGAACGTCCAGAGCGCGCATGGCTTCTGGCTTCAGGTCCGAGCTGTCGTATTCGAAGTAGAAGGTGGTGATTGCGCGCAGAGCAGCTTCTTCGCTCAGGGAACCGTCAACGGCACCAGTGTTTGCGCCGTAACCAGCGTTTGGATCAACAGCGCCTTCACCGGCGTTGTCGCCGCCTTTGGACGAGCAACCTACAGCTACAGCCATGGCCAGAGCCAGCGCAGCAAATTTACCAAACTTCAGCATTTCCATCGTGAAACTCCTAATGAACCCCAGTGTGTTAAGTAAAACGTGTAGCGCCCGCTCACTTCAGGTAAGGGGACCAGGACGGTTCTCTGACTTCGCCTTGAGCGGTAGGAAGCGGGAGCCTAACGCGTCCATTAATGGACACGAGCATCAAGACTCCCCGGCCCTGCTGGCGGGTGGCGTAGATTACCATGGTGCCGTTGGGCGCAACAGTAGGTGACTCATCCAGAGTGCTATCAGTGAGGATCTTTACACTACCTCGCTGCAAATCCTGGGCCGCCACCTTGAAATTGGTGAATCCGTCCTGGCGATGGATCATCACCAGAGTCTTTTCGTCAGCCGACAGTTTCGGGTTGGCGTTGTAGTTGCCCACAAACGTCACACGCTCGGCACCGCCGCCACTGGCGCTGGTCTTGTAGATCTGAGGCTTGCCGCCACGGTCCGAAGTGAAGTAGATGGTCGAACCATCCTTGCCCCAGTACGGTTCGGTATTGATGCCGGGACCGGCAGTCACGCGGGTGATCTGACGCGAAGCCAGGTTCATCACGTAGATGTCCGGGTTACCGTCCTTCGACAGCACGAACGCCAGGCGATCGCCATTCGGCGACCAGGCAGGAGCGCCGTTCAGGCCTTCGAAGTTGGTGATCTGCTCACGGCGACCGGTGTCGATGTTCTGCATGAAGATGCGCGGACGCTTCTGTTCGAACGACACGTAGGCAATACGCTTGCCGTCCGGTGCAAAACGCGGCGACAGGATTGGCTCGCGCGATTGCAGCAGGGTCACGGCGCGGGCACCGTCATAGTCCGAACGCTGCAGGGTGTAGCGGGTGTTCTTCTCGGAGAAGCGTTCAGCCGTTACGTACAGCAGACGCGTCGAGAACGCACCTTCGATACCGGTCAGTTTCTGGAACGACTGGTCGGAGATGTAGTGCGCCATGTCGCGCAGTTGCTCGGTAGTACCGGACACACTGCCGTCAGCCACTTTCTGTTCGGTGGCCACGTTGAACAATGCCCACTGAACCTGCAGGCGACCGCCCGCCGGAACAATGCTGCCAACCATCACGTACTGAGCACCCACCGCCTTCCAGTCACGGAAGATGATTTCGCTCGGCTGGCTTGGCTGGCTGATCATGTTTTGCTTGGGAATCGGCGAGTAGTAGCCCGAGTTACGCAAATCGTTACCAATAATTTCAGCCATGTCGTCCGGCAGGACTGCACCGCCCTGGAAACCGAACGGTACAACGGCGATCGGAGTAGCCCGATCGCTGCCGCTGGTGACCAGAATGTTCTTTTCATCCGCCATCGCGATCCCTGCCATGCAGCAGATCACGACCAGCATTCCTCGAAGAAGGTTTCTCACAAGGCTAGATCCTCAGGTGTGAATGTCATCTTGAATGAACGATACGGAGCGAAATCGCTCGGCTTCATTCCCTGCATTTCCGTCAAACGTCCAATATTTTTGACCGCCGCCACTGCCGAAGCATCGAACGGACCATCGCCACTGGATTTGGCCACGCTGACCGAAGTCACCGTACCGTCCGGCAACATGCCGATTTGCAGCACGACCGTCATGCCTTTGCGTGCCGAAGGAGGACGCGCCCAACCTTCCGCTGCCCGCGCACGAATCAGGTCATCGAAACTGCCCGCGACTTCGTCACCCTGCTCATCGGCCAAGGCCTGCTGACGCTGCGGCGTGTCGGAAAGCAAATCTGCCAAGGCCTGAGCCTTTTTGTCTTCGGTAGATTTACGTGCCGCATCCTGCGCTTTCTTCTTCGCAGCATCGGCAGCAGCTTTCTTCTTCGCTTCGTCGGCGATTTTCTTCTTCGCCTCCTCAGCTTCAGCTTTCTTCTTGGCGTCTTCGGCGGCTTTCTTCTTCGCGTCTTCGACAATCTTCTTCTTGGCTTCTTCAGCGGCCGCTTTCTTGGCCTCTTCTTCAGCAGCCTTTTTGGCTTCTTCTTCAGCCTTCTTCTTGGCTATATCAGCCAATTGTTTCTCTTCGGCCTTCTTGGCTTCGGCTTTTTTCGCGTCGTCGGCTTTTTTGGCTTCATCAGCCTTTTTCGCCTCGTCCGCTTTTTTCGCCTCATCGGCCTTCTTGGCTTCCTCGGCCTTTTGAGCCGCTTCTTCTTTCTTTTGTTCCGCAGCTTTCACCGCTTCCTGCTCGACCTTTTTCTGCTCCATCTGCTCGACTTCGGTCTGGCGCGCGGCGGATTTCTTCGCCTCACCCGCAATCTTCTGATTGGTCTGGGTGGTCGCCTGACTTTTCGATTTCAGCTGGTACAAGGTCGCCTGGACAATCGGCTTGGCCGGCGGCAACTCTGGTGTAAAGGCGAAACTGACGAACAGCATGCCGAACACCAGCACGTGCAGGACAATTGCCAGAACACTAGGCCAGAAGTAGCTTTCCGAGGCGGACGGCTCTCGCTGTTGCTGCATCAGGGCGCCTCGGTAATCAAGCCAACATTACCGACCCCGGCTTTCTGCAACCCGCCCATCGCGCCCATGACGGCGCCATAGTCGACAGTCTTGTCGCCACGAATGAAGACCTGGGTGTGCTTGCCGCCTTCGTTGCCGGCGCGAATGATCTTGGTCACCGCGTCAGTCATTTGCGGCAGAGTCATGGCCCTGTCCTGTTGCTTTTCAGTATCGACTTCGCTGCCAAGGTTCCAGTAGTAGGTCTTGTCAGCCTTGATCGAAATGGTCAGAACCTGGGTGTTGTTGTCTTGCGGCAAGGCTTCGCTGGAAACCTTGGGCAGATCAACTTTCACGCCCTGATTGAGCATCGGCGCGGTCACCATGAAGATGACCAGCAGTACCAACATCACGTCGATGTAAGGCACTACGTTCATCTCGGCGACCGGCTTGCGCTTTTTGCGAGCTCGAGCGATTAAAGCCATTGGAAATTACCTGCTTATTCTTCGCTGGTGTGCACTTTGCGGTGCAGGATCGCCTGGAATTCATCGGCGAAGGTGTAGTAGCGGCTCAGCAAGGTTTCGCTGCGGGCAGAGAAACGGTTGTAAGCGATAACCGCAGGAATAGCGGCGAACAGGCCGATCGCGGTGGCGATCAGGGCTTCGGCGATACCCGGAGCCACGGTGGCCAGGGTGGCCTGCTGAGCGCTGGCCAGACCACGGAAGGAGTTCATGATGCCCCATACGGTACCGAACAGACCGATGTACGGGCTGACCGAACCGACGGTGGCGAGGAACGGCAGGCTCTGCTCCAGTTTCTCTTCTTCACGGGAGATGGCGACGCGCATGGCACGGGCCACACCTTCCATTACTGCTTCAGGATCGACACCTGGCTGCTGACGCAGACGGGAGAATTCCTTGAAACCGGCACGGAAGATCTGCTCCACGCCCGAATCCGGATCCGGATTGCTGCCCGCCTGACGGTACAGCTTGGACAGGTCGATACCCGACCAGAAGCGCTCTTCGAAGCTCTCCAGGGCGCGTCGACCGGCACGCAGCAGATTGCTGCGCTGAAAGATCATGATCCATGAGGTCACCGATGCGGCCACCAGGGTCAACATTACCAACTGCACCACGATGCTGGCATTGCTGACCAGGCTCCACATGGAGGAATGGTCGACGACGTTAGCTTCCACGCTTTATCTCCTGCTTTGAGTGTGTACCCGGGCCGACCGCGTCGGCAAAGGCCGCACGCAAGTCTTCGGGAAGGGCCCGGGGTTTCAAACTGTTAGTGCGCACACAGGCCACCAAAAACTGCCCTTCACAGAGCAGCACATTATCCGTTGCCCGCCTGACCTGCTGTTTGAAGCGCAGGCTGACCCGGTTCAATTCGATTACTTCAGCGCTTACCAGCAGCTCGTCGTCCAGTCGCGCCGGCGCGTGGTAACGCGCTTCGCTGGAATGCACGACAAACAACAGATCCTCCCCGGCAAGCTGCGATTGGGCAAAGCCCAGTTCGCGGAGCCGCTCGGTTCGAGCCCGTTCCATAAACTTGAGGTAATTAACGTAATACACGATGCCGCCCGCATCGGTGTCCTCGTAATAAACGCGACAACAATGTGCGAACGGCTCAAGCCCGTTTTGCGCGCGCATACTCTAGTGCTTACTCCTCAGGTTGCCAATCCGGCCAGGCAACTGTTTTTCACTGTTCGAAGGCTTTACCGTAAAAGTACCGTCGTCTGACAGTACAAACCCTGAATAAATCGACAACAAATGTGTATTAATCGTCCACGGCATCGAGAAACTCGTCTGCCACGGGCATTTCCCCCATTCGTGACGGAATGTTTAAACCGAAATGCAGATACGCATGCCGGGTTACCACCCTGCCCCGTGGCGTGCGCATGATGTAGCCCTGCTGAATGAGGTACGGCTCCAGCACGTCTTCAATGGTATGCCGTTCTTCACTGATCGCCGCCGCCAGGCTGTCGATCCCCACCGGCCCGCCATCGAACTTCTCGATCATGGTCAACAGCAGACGCCGGTCCTGATGATCGAAACCGTGCTCATCGACGTCCAGCAGGTTCAGCGCCAGATCGGCCACCGACTTGGTGATGTGGCCCTTGGCCCGGACTTCGGCGAAATCCCGAACCCGGCGCAACAAGCGGTTGGCGATCCGCGGTGTACCACGGGCACGCCGGGCAATCTCGAAGGCGCCTTCCGGGTCCAGCGGCAAGCCGAGGATATTCGCCGAACGCCCGACAATCGTCGCCAGATCCGCCGTACTGTAGAACTCAAGACGCTGGACAATACCGAAGCGGTCGCGCAACGGATTGGTCAGCATGCCCGCACGGGTAGTCGCACCCACCAGCGTGAACGGCGGCAGATCGAGCTTGATCGAGCGCGCCGCCGGCCCTTCGCCAATCATGATGTCGAGCTGGAAATCTTCCATCGCCGGGTACAGCACTTCTTCGACAATAGGCGACAGGCGATGGATTTCATCGATGAACAAGACGTCGTGCGGTTCAAGGTTGGTCAACAGCGCCGCGAGATCGCCCGGCCGCTCGAGCACCGGGCCGGATGTGCTCTTGATCGACACGCCCATTTCCTGGGCAATGATGTTGGCGAGGGTGGTTTTACCCAGACCCGGCGGGCCGAAGATCAGTGTGTGATCGAGGGATTCGCTGCGGCCACGGGCAGCCTGAATGAACAGCTCCATCTGCTCGCGCACGGTCGGTTGACCAATGTAATCGGCCAGGCTGACCGGGCGAATGGCCCGGTCCTGGACTTCTTCGCGCTCACGCGGGCTGTGCGCGGCGGCGATCAGACGATCAGCTTCAATCACTTAAATCATTCCCTTCAGGGCGCGGCGGATCAGGTCTTCACTGCTCAAATTCTTGTCCTTGATGGCGGTAATCGCCTTGCTGGCTTCCTGCGGCTTGTAGCCCAGAGAAATCAGCGCACTGACTGCATCGTTCTCGGCAGTGTTGACCGGCGCCGGGCCATCGGGCTGGTTCGGCACCAGGGCAAACATGGCCGGCGAAGTTTCCCACGCCTTGAAGCGATCCTTGAGCTCAACCAGCAAGCGCTCGGCGGTTTTCTTGCCTACGCCGGGCACCTTGGTCAGCGCCGAGGTGTCCTGGGATTGCACGCAGCGAATCAGTTCGTCGACTTCCAGACTCGACATCAATGCCAGCGCCAGTTTCGGCCCGACACCATTGAGACGGATCAACTCTCGAAAAAAGTCTCGCTCACGCTTGCCAGCGAATCCATAGAGTAACTGCGCGTCTTCGCGCACGACCAAATGGGTGTGCAGGGTCAGCGGTTCACCGACCGACGGCAGGCGATAAAGGGTGGTCATGGGCACTTCCAGCTCATACCCGAGGCCGTTTACATCCAGAATCAGGTGCGGCGGCTGTTTCTCAGCCAGGGTGCCGCGCAAGCGTCCAATCACGTTTCAGATCCTTGAGCATTGGCCAGCCTTGGGCTGGCGACTGACGGAAGGCAAGCTTCGGGCCGACGACCCAGGCGCGAAACTCACGTTGCGACAAATTTGATTGCTGATGCTATCAGAGACGCAGGCGCCCGCCACGACTGCGTGCCGTGCCCAAGCCATGCGGCAACAGACTGGAGCGAGTGTGCGCGTGACAAATGGCAATCGCCAGGGCGTCGGAAGCATCGATTTGCGGCTTGCTGGTCAGCTTGAGCATGTGCATGACCATCATCTGCACCTGCTCTTTATTCGCCGCTCCGGTACCGACAACGGCTTGTTTGACTTGAGTTGCGGTGTATTCGGCGATTTCCAGACACTCTTCGGCGCCTGCGACAATGGCCGCCCCGCGAGCCTGCCCGAGCTTGAGTGCCGAATCAGCGTTTTTCGCCATGAACACTTTTTCGATGCCCATGGTCACCGGGCCGTAGGTCTGAATGATTTCGCGCACGCCGCGATAAACGATCTGCAGTCGTTCATGCAACTCGCCGGCGCCGGTACGAATGCACCCCGATGCCACGTAGATGCAGCCGCCGCGTCCGGTATCGCGAACAATCCCGTAACCGGTGATGCGCGAGCCGGGGTCGATACCTAGAATTAAAGTCATAAGCCTGCTGGTTCGAAATAACACAAAAACAAATGTGGGAGCTGGCTTGCCAGCGATGACGGAGTGTCAGGCACCATCAATTTCTGATGTGCCGACGCCATCGCTGGCAAGCCAGCTCCCACATTGAATCGTAGTCGCTCTTAACCGAGCTGAGCGGCCACGTCTTCCGGAATATCCGCATTGGAATAGACGTTTTGCACGTCATCCAGATCCTCAAGCATGTCGATCAGCTTGAGCACCTTCTCCGCGCCTTCCAGGTCCAGCTCCGCGCTGGTGGTCGGCTGCATGACGATTTCAGCGTCATCACCCTTGAAACCAGCGGCTTCCAGCGCGTTACGCACGGCGTAGAAACTGGTGAACGAGGTGAACACGTCAATCGAGCCGTCTTCGTGGGTGACCACGTCATCGGCATCGGCTTCCAGCGCTGCTTCGGTCAGTGCGTCTTCATCGACGCCCGGCGCAAAACTGATCTGGCCCTTGCGTTCGAACAGGTACGCCACCGAACCGTCAGTGCCCAGGTTTCCGCCGCACTTGCTGAACGCATGACGCACCGCCGCTGCGGTACGGTTGCGGTTGTCGGTCATGCATTCGACCATCACCGCCACGCCACCCGGGCCATAACCTTCGTAGGTCAGCTCTTCGACGTTGTCCGCTTCGGTCGCACCGGCGCCACGCGCAACCGCACGGTCGATGATATCGCGGCTCATGTTCGCACCCAGCGCCTTGTCCAGGGCCAGACGCAGACGCGGATTGGAGCCCGGATCGCCGCCGCCCTGACGGGCCGCAACGGTCAGTTCACGAATCCACTTGGTGAAGATCTTGCCTCTCTTGGCATCCTGACGTTCTTTGCGGTGCTTGATGTTCGCCCACTTGGAATGACCTGCCATAACTCGCTCCGAATTCTCTTTGAAACGTTGCCCGCCCTGCTTTCGCATTGGCCAGCAAACAAAAAATCTCGACCTGCTCTCTGGAAAGAAAAAAGGCGCATCCGAAGATGCGCCTTCAGGCCCGTCTTACTCAGCCTTTGGCGTTTCGCGCAAACGAATGTGCAGCTCGCGCAGTGCCTTGGCATCCACCACACCTGGCGCTTGCGTCATGACATCGGCAGCACTCTGGGTTTTCGGGAAGGCGATCACTTCACGGATCGACTGGGCGCCGGTCATCAGCATCACCAGACGATCCAGACCGAAGGCCAGACCACCGTGCGGCGGCGCACCGTACTTCAGCGCGTCGAGCAGGAAGCCGAATTTCTCTTCCTGTTCAGCTTCGTTGATGCCCAGCAGGCGGAATACCGACTGTTGCATTTCCTTGCGGTGGATACGGATCGAACCGCCACCCAGTTCGGTGCCGTTCAGAACCATGTCGTAAGCGCGGGACAGAGCGCCGGCCGGGTTGGCTTCCAGCTCTTGCGGCGTGCACTTCGGCGCGGTGAACGGGTGATGCAGCGCAGAGAAGCTGCCGTCGTCGTTCTCTTCGAACATCGGGAAGTCGACGACCCACATCGGCGCCCACTTGCAGGTCAGCAGATCGAGATCGTGACCGAGCTTGATACGCAGCGCGCCCAGGGCTTCGCTGACGATCTTGGCCTTGTCGGCACCGAAGAACACGATGTCGCCATCGACAGCGCCAACGCGATCGAGGATCACGTTCAGTTTGTCTTCCGGGATGTTTTTCACGATCGGCGATTGCAGGCCTTCAACACCGGCAGCGCGCTCGTTGACCTTGATGTACGCCAGACCTTTGGCACCGTAGATGCCGACGAACTTGGTGTAGTCGTCGATCTGCTTGCGCGGCATGCTCGCCCCGCCAGGAACGCGCAGTGCGGCGATACGGCATTTCGGGTCGTTGGCCGGGCCGCTGAACACCTTGAATTCAACTTCTTTCAGTTGATCGGCAACGTCGACCAGTTCCAGCGGGTTACGCAGGTCCGGCTTGTCGGAACCGTAACGGCGCATGGCTTCTTCGAAAGTCATGTGGGGGAATTCGCCGAATTCCAGATCCAGCACTTCCTTGAACAGGTTGCGGATCATGCCTTCGGTCAGGCCCATGATGTCTTTTTCGTCGAGGAAGCTGGTTTCGATGTCGATCTGAGTGAACTCAGGCTGACGGTCGGCACGCAGGTCTTCGTCGCGGAAGCACTTGGCGATCTGGTAGTAACGGTCGAAACCGGCAACCATCAGCAGTTGCTTGAACAGCTGTGGCGATTGCGGCAGCGCGAAGAACGAACCGGCGTGAGTACGGCTCGGCACCAGATAGTCACGCGCACCTTCAGGGGTGGCACGGGTCAGGATCGGTGTTTCAACGTCGAGGAAGCCGTTCTCGTCAAGGTAGCGACGGATGCTGGTGGTCATGCGCGAACGCAGACGCAGCTTCTCGGCCATTTCCGGACGACGCAGGTCGAGGAAGCGATAACGCAGACGGGTTTCTTCGCCGACGTCGGAGTATTCGTTGAGCGGGAACGGCGGGGTTTCCGCTTCGTTCAACACTTCCAGCTCGTAACCGAGCACTTCGATCATGCCCGACGCCATGTTGGCGTTGGTGGCACCGGCCGGACGCAGACGCACCTTGCCGGTGATCTTCACGACGTATTCGCTGCGCACGCGATCGGCGGCGGCAAAGCTCTCGGCGCGATCCGGGTCGAACACCACCTGAGCCAGACCATCACGATCACGGATATCGAGGAAAATCACCCCGCCGTGGTCGCGGCGACGGTGAACCCATCCGCAAAGGGTAATTTCCTGGCCTTCCAGGCTTTCGTTCAGTTGGCCGCAATAGTGGCTGCGCATCATGATAATGGTCGCTTCTCGTCATTCGATATTCGGTGGAGATCCCGCTGCTTTCAAGCAATGCGGAAACTCACGCGTGTCGTTCAACCCGGGGTTGAACCCTAGTCAGATTTGTCGCCACCGGCCAGGTTCTTCTTGGAGCCGGTCTTGAAATCGGTTTCGTACCAACCGCTGCCGCTGAGGCGAAAGCCCGGCATCGACAGTTGTTTCTTGAGCTCTGGCGCCTGACAGGCAGGGCAGTCGACCAGCGGTGCCTCGCTGATCTTTTGAATGGCTTCCAACTGATGACCACAGGAAGCACATTGGTAATCGTACATCGGCATGGGGGTGTCTCGGCGATCAGATTGCCACCGCGCGCGGGGCTTTGCGGCGAAAGAGCGGGATTATATCCATTAAATGCGGCCTGTGCAGCCGTAAGACTGCACAGGCCGACACCTTGCCTGCAACCGTTGTTTCAGAGCAAAATGGCGGGTGCTGGCGCCTTCACGCCATTGATTACACACACCACCCGCACCAGCGCGCTGAAGTTTTTCACCCCGCCGTGGCGCAAATGCACTTCGCGATCTACGTGGGACAACAACGAGCTGACTGAGCAGCAATTGTCTTCGGCCATGCGACCGAGGATGTTCCAGTAGACTTGCTCCAGTCGCAGGCAAGTCGAAAACCCGTTGAGCCGCACTGAGCGTGACAGAGGCCGGACCAGCGCCATGTCGAACTCGTTGACGAACGGATCAGCCTTTATTTCATAGGGCAAGCCGACAATCCTGTCGCCTCTCCTGTCTCCATCTACCATATCGTTGACACTCCTTTGTCATCGCGGCTTTTTATCAAAGCCATCTTCCGTGCCTTCATAAGAGCGCAGACGCAAAGTTATATCCAGACGACTTATTGACCATCACCGTAGGATAAGCCGACGATCAAAGTAAGAGATCGGACGAAGCGCGAACCGCCGGCCCGCGCCTCCGGTTACGCCTCAAGCAGCGCGCGCAGCATCCACGCGGTCTTCTCGTGCACTTGCATACGCTGGGTCAGCAGGTCGGCAGTCGGTTCGTCGCTGACCTTGTCCAGCAGCGGAAAAATCCCCCGAGCAGTGCGGGTGACCGCTTCCTGCCCCTGGACCAGTTGCCTGATCATGTCCTCGGCACTCGGCACCCCCTCCTCTTCCTTAATAGAAGAAAGACGCGCGTACGTGGCGTAGGCGCCCGGCGCCGGAAACCCCAGCGCGCGAATACGCTCGGCGATCAGATCCACGGCCAGCGCCAGTTCGTTGTACTGCTCTTCGAACATCAGATGCAGCGTGCGAAACATCGGGCCGGTAACGTTCCAGTGGAAATTATGGGTTTTCAGGTACAACACGTAGGTGTCCGACAACAGACGGGAAAGCCCTTCGACGATGGACTTGCGATCTTCTTCACTGATACCGATATCGATTGCCATGTTTACCCCCTGACGGTGATTGAATTCATCCAGCAAGTGCAGCCCCACTCTAGCAAGGCAATCACAACCCCGCAGCCTTGATGCGCAACCCGGACTGCGACAAATCGCCCGGTGCCATGCCGTTGGCCGCCCTGATTTGAGTACCCGCAGGCTTTGCTGTTAAATAGGCAGTGTGTCGCTATGCCCCATTTTTCGGGGACTTGCGCATAGGCTGATCCGGGTACGTGTCCACCGCCTCTTTATTGTTCCGAAGCGAACCGTGCGCTTTCAGCTCTTCCTTGTGAGCCGTCATAACGTGAGCCAATCAAAATGTTGAAAATCGTCCACCTGCTAATGGGCGCAGCCGCATTGCTGCTGTCGTTCATACCCAGTCTGAAAGCCGAAGCCGTTCCCTACCTGCAACAACCCGATGCACTTTACCTGGCCTTTTTCGGCCTGCTGAATCTGGTCATCGCTCCAGTGATTCCTTACTGGAACAAAGGCCCGCGCCAGCATCTGCAAAATCTGGTCAGCGCGCTGCTGGTGCTGACCGTCGTCCTGCAAACCCTGACCCTGATCGCGCCGATGCCGGTGATTGCCGGTCAGCCAGCGGTGCTGTTCAGCCTGGTCATTGCCCTGATCGCCGTGGCTTTGCACCTCGCCGTCAGCTTCTACAAATCTTCACCTGCCGCCGCGCCAACCAGCTATGACATGAGCAATCGCGATACCGGCACCGTCAAGTGGTTCAACACTTCCAAAGGCTTCGGCTTTATCTCCCGGGATTCCGGCGATGATATTTTCGTGCACTTCCGTGCAATCCGTGGCGAAGGCCACCGCGTTCTGGTGGAAGGCCAGCGCGTGGAGTTCTCGGTGATGAACCGAGACAAAGGCCTGCAAGCCGAGGACGTGATCGCCGCTCTGCCGCGACGCTGATCCAAAGCAAAAAACCGCGAACAGCAACGCTGTTCGCGGTTTTTTTATGCCCGCCGAAAGTCCGTCAGACTCAGTAATGCGGTGGTGGCGCTTCTTCTTCGAACGATTCGAACTGGCCGACCATTTCTTCCTGACGCTTGAGCAGCGCCGCCATCTGCAATTGCAGACGCTCAACCACTCGCTGCTGCGCCACCAGCACATCGTTCAGTGCCTGAATGGTGTCATCCTGAAAAGCCAGACGGCTTTCCAGATCGGTAACGCGTTCTTCCAGACTCATGACTCAGCCCTCCGCAAAAGTGAAATCATCGGTCAGCACCACACGCAATCGCGCGCGAATGGCCGCCACCTGCTCATTGCTATAAGGCTTGGCAGGGTGTTTGCCCCAGACCGGCGCCGGCCATGCTGCATCGTCACGCTTGCGCACGATGACATGCATGTGCATCTGACTGACCACGTTGCCCAGGGTCGCGACGTTCATTTTGTCGGCATCGAACAAATCCTTGAGCAACTCTGCCAGCGCAGTCGTTTCGAGCCATAACTGTTGCTGGTCGGCGACATTCAACTGAAACAACTCACTGATATCGTCGCGACGAGGTACCAGGATGAACCACGGGTAGTTGGCGTCGTTGGACAGCAGCAGCCGGCACAGCGGGAAGTCGCCGATGGGCAAGGTGTCCTGTTGAAGTCGTGAATCTAAAGCAAACACTGCGCGCACTCCCGGCTGTTTTTACATTATTCAGCTTAGCGGCCAGCCACAGTGGCGGCGCACCAAGCGACAGGCTGGCAGCATACCTGCGAATGCGCCGGCCTTCACGACGACAGTCACCCCCTTGTGGATCCGGGCGCCCCGACATGGAACATTTCCGATCATCACGCACCAGCACGGAACCGACGACGGCTTAAAGCGTGAATAAATGACTGAAATCAGCGATGTCGTTCCGCGCCTGTATCAGCATCAACTGTCTGAAACCGGTACAGCTGTAAAATTTTTTGCACCAAAACCGCACAGTGCGTCTACGCTCATTGCGGCAAGCATCCGCCGAATACTCACCGACGGGGTGAACCGGTAACGTTTTTGGTTGTCACGCTCGCGAAACAGCGTGACAACACCATAGGAAGAATGGCGTCAAGCTTGGGTAAAAAGCGGCTTGGCGCCCCGTATTTATAAGGTTTTTACAGGTAAAGACGGGCGTTCGAAAAAATAAACGCAGCAACACCGACGTTTGTGCACGCTTGTTGCATTCGTACACATATGGGCTATAAGCGCACCACCGGACGTGGATGCCTCAAGCCCAAGAAAAACAGTGGCAGGGTTGCCCGATGGAGATTCAAGTGTTTTGCCAGGGACTCTTTTTTACCGATGCAAAAAGGCCCAGAAACAGCGAGAAAGTTGTCAGTCCGGCTGCGTCGGTACTGTGAATTTGCGACATCCACCACGCCATTTGCGACAACGTCGTAAAGAAGCTGAAAGGTTGGAATAGCAAGTATCGCCAACATTGTCGGCGTGATATAAGTTTGCGCCGACACAAAAAGAAAGAGCCGCCCAGATAATAAAACAGGTGGGACGGCAGTACTCTTCTAAAACCAAAGGAGCAAATCACGATGCGCGTGATGAAGTGGAGCATGATCGCACTGGCAGTTGCAGCAGCCGCCAGTTCTCAGTTGGCTACGGCCGCCCCGTTTGTAAGTGATCAGTCTGAAGCCAAAGGCTTTGTTGAAGACGCGAAACTCACCGAGACGTTGAAGAACTACTACTTCAACCGCGACAACAAGAACGGTGGCGCTGATCAGAAAGACTGGACCCAAGGCTTCCTGGGTAACTTCACCTCCGGTTACACCCAAGGTACTGTCGGCGTAGGTGTCGACGCTTTCGGTTACCTGGCGATCAAACTGGACGGCGGTGACGGTACTTCCGGTTCGGGCAACATGAGCCGCAGCAACCACGTTGATCCTCTGAATGGTTCTCGCGATGTCGATGACAGCCAGGGCAAAGCCGGCGCTGCCATTAAATTCCGCGTTTCCAAAACCGAGCTGAAAGTCGGCGACCAGCAGCCAAGCACTGCTCCAGTGTTCGCTGTCGGCGGTTCCCGCATCATTCCGCAATCTGCCAGCGGCTTCCAGCTGCAGAGCAGCGAGATCAAAGATCTTGACCTCGAAGCCGGTCACTTCTACTCGGCGACCAGCCAGGACAAGAACGCCCGTAACGGCGGTCTGTACTCCAACTACTCTGGCGTAGAAGCCGACTCGATCGACTACTTCGGCGGTAAGTACGGCATCACCGAAAACCTGAGCGCATCGCTCTACGGCGCCAAGCTGGAAGACATCTGGAACCAGTACTACGCGAACGTGAACCTGACCACCCCATTCGGTGGTGACACTTCGCTGAACACTGACTTCAACATCTACCGCACCACCGACACCGGTGACAAGCTGGCGGGTGACATCAGCAACACTGCCTTCTCCCTGGCAACCGCGCTGTCGTTCCTGAAAGCTCACACCTTCACCCTGGCCTTCCAGAAGGTCAACGGCGATACCCCGTTCGACTACGTCGGTGTGGGTAAAAACAACCGTGGTGGCGATTCGATTTTCCTCGCCAACTCCATCCAGTACTCTGACTTCAACGGTCCTGGCGAGAAATCGGTTCAAGCCCGTTACGACCTGAAAATGGCTGAGTACGGCGTTCCAGGCCTGAGCTTCATGGTTCGTTACGTTAAAGGTTGGGACATCGACGGTACCGGTCTGGCTGCAAACAGCCAATACCGCACCAACACCGGCGCACCACTGTACGGTGAAGATGGCAAACACCACGAAACCAACTTCGAAGCCAAGTACGTTGTTCAGTCTGGCCCGGCTAAAGACCTGTCCTTCCGTATTCGTCAAGCCTGGCACACTGCCAACGCTGACCAAGGCGAAGGCGATGTCAAAGAGTTCCGCCTGATCACCGAGTACCCACTGAACATCTTGTAATTGTCAGTGGTTAGTTTGAAAGCATAAAAAAAGGCCCATCTTCGGATGGGCCTTTTTATTGCCTGTCACTTGCGATAGTTGCCTGACCGACAAGTCAGGCAATTAATTAGCAACCTATCATTATGTTGCCGATTCCTGTACCACGCGAATCACGCGTTGCGGAAAAGGAATATCAATGCCCGCAGTCTTTAAACGGTCACGCGACTGTTCGTTAAACATGAACATCACATCCCAATAGTCTGCGGTTTTAACCCATACGCGCAGAGAAACTGTGATCGAGCTGTCGCCCAAAGTAGAAATCACGGCTTGTGGCGCCGGATCCTGTAACACGCGGTCATCCTTGGCCAGATCCAGCAGCACCTGACGGGCCTTTTGCAGATCGGCTTCGTAGTCGACACCCACATCGAATACAACCTTGCGGGTCGGCTGACGGTTGGTGTTGGTGATGATGCCATTCGACAGATTGCCGTTTGGCACGATGATGGTTTTGTTGTCGCCGGTACGCAGCACCGTGTGGAAAATCTGGATGCTGTCGACGGTACCCGACACGCCTTGCGCTTCGATCCAGTCACCGATGCGGAACGGGCGGAACAACAGAATCAGCACGCCGCCGGCGAAATTCGCCAGGCTGCCTTGCAACGCCAGACCGATGGCCAGACCGGCAGCACCGATGGCGGCAACGAACGAGGTGGTTTCCACACCGATCATCGACGCGACGCTGACAATCAGCAAAACCTTGAGAATGATGTTTGCCAGGCTGCTGATGAAGCCTTGCAGGGCCAGGTCAGCGTTGCGCAGCGCCAGCAGGCCACCGAGTTTCTGCGTGACCTTGTTGATCAGCCACCAGCCGATCGCCAGCGTAATCACCGCCAGCAGCACGCGGCTGCCGTATTCCATGATCATCGGGATCCACGCTTGGGATGCCTTGACCAGGTTGTCCACCTCAGCATTCAAATCCATCTTCTATCTCCTGATTTCCGGCCGTTCGGCATGCGAAAAATAAGCGGCAGAAAAACCGCCGGGTGTACATAAATCCATAGTGGGGGGGGCTTGCTCCCGAAAGCGTTGTGTCACTCAGCAATTGGTCTGATTGAGGCAGCGCCTTCGGGAGCAAGCCCCCTCCCACAGGGTAATGATGCGTGTGCTTAGTCGCGGAAGTTGTTGAACTGCAGAGGCATGCCGAATTCCTTGGCACGCAGGGCAGCGATGGCTTCTTGCAGGTCATCACGCTTCTTGCCGGTCACACGCACCTGCTCGCCCTGAATGGCGGCCTGTACCTTGAGCTTGGCTTCCTTGATGTGGCCGACGATCTTCTTCGCCAGTTCCTTGTCGATGCCTTCCTTGAGGACGGCGTCCTGCTTCATCAGCTTGCCCGATGCGAAGGAGTCTTTGACCTCAAGGCACTGCACGTCGATCTTGCGCTTGACCAGCGCCAGCTTGAGGATTTCGATCATCGCTTCCAGCTGGAAATCGGCTTCAGCGGTCAGGTGGACGGTCAGGTCCTTTTCCTTGAATTCGAAACTGCCCTTGCCTTTCAGGTCATAACGACGATCGAGTTCCTTCACGGCGTTCTCGACCGCGTTGGTGAGTTCGTGTTTGTCCAGTTCGGATACCACGTCGAACGACGGCATGTAATCTCTCCAATAAAAAGGCGCGCTCGATGTGGATGGAGCGCGCTTGGCTTGCGGTTAAAATCGGGCTCATTATAACGGGTCTTTTCCTGTCGACACGGCGAGCCGCACATGCCTGCAACCAATCGAGCAAAAAACTGATGTCTACCCCCTGGCATGTTCTCGGCGCCGGCAGTCTCGGCACACTGTGGGCTACACGGCTGGCCCGGGCCGGAGTGCCGGTCAGACTGATCGTGCGCGACGCCGCACGTTTGCAAAGCTACAACGCCGCGGGTGGTTTGACGCTCGTGGAACAGGGACAAGCGAATACTTATGCAGTTCCCGGCGAAACCCCGGACAACCCCGAACCGATCCGCCGCCTGCTGGTAGCCTGCAAGGCCTACGACGCTGAAAGTGCGGTCGCCCTCCTCGCTCCGCGCTTGGCACCCGATGCCGAACTGATCCTGTTGCAAAACGGCCTCGGCAGTCAGGACGCCGTTGCCGCAAAAGTGCCGCAGGCGCGCTGTATCAGCGCTTCCAGCACGGAGGGCGCGTTCCGCGACGGTGACTGGCGCGTGGTGTTCGCCGGTCACGGTTTCACCTGGCTGGGCGATGCCGCGCACCCGGTGGCGCCGATCTGGCTGGACGACCTGCAAGCGGCCAAGATCCCCCACGAGTGGAGCACCGACATCCTCACCCGGTTGTGGCGCAAACTGGCGCTCAACTGCGCAATCAATCCGCTGACCGTGCTGCACGACTGCCGCAACGGTGGATTGCAGGCACATCACTGCGAAGTCGCGACACTGTGTGCAGAGCTGGCCGAACTGCTGCAGCATTGCGGCCAACCGGCAGCAGCGGACAACCTGCAACAGGAAGTCGAGCGGGTGATCCAGGCCACCGCTGCCAATTACTCGTCGATGTATCAGGACGTTGCCAACCAGCGCCGTACCGAAATCAGCTATCTATTGGGCCACGCCTGCACAGTCGCCGCGCGCCACCAACTGAATCTGCCGCACCTCAAGCAACTGCAGCAACGGCTGGTTGCCCATCTGCACAGCCTTGGATTGCCCAGCGACTGAGCAGCGGCTACGCTGGCCACTTGTTCCTCTGCTGCGATAAACCTGATGCCATTGCGCCAGCGCCTCGAAAACCTGCCGGTCGGCCAGAAACTGCTGGCCGCCCTGCTGGTGTTGTTGACCACGGTCTTGCTGGTCGCCAACCTGACCTTTATCAGCGCCGCCTACTACATTTCCCAGGAAAGCATGGCACCGCAGGCCTTGCAGACCATCGGCCGACTGATCTCCAACCCGAGCCTGGTCGGCGAAGCCCTGCAATCGCCGCAAAGCGCCGAACGCCTGCTCAAGGAACTCGACAGCTATTCACCGCTGCGTGCCGCCGCGCTGTATGACGGCAAGGGCGAGCGTCTGGCGCAAGTGCATCGCGGCGACAAACTCGACCTGCCTGAACGTTATCGACACATCGAGGCCTGGCAGCTCACCGAGTTTCGCAGCAACCAACTGATCACCCTGCCCCGCCCCGGCACCGCACCGGGTCATCTGTTACTGGTGGCCAGCAGTGAACTGCCGGTGGCGTTCTACACCGGCACACTGACAGCGAGCCTCGGCATTCTGATTTTCAGCGTGCTGTTGTGGCTGGTGATTGCCCGGCAGATCAAACGCCTGATCACCCGACCGATTCACCAACTGGAAGAACTCTCGCGTCAGGTTACTCGCGAGGAGAACTACGCCCTGCGCGCCTCACGCGGCAACCACGATGAAATCGGCAGTCTCGCCGAGGCGTTCAACACCATGCTTTCGCGCATCGAAGCCCGCGAGCAGCAACTCAAGCGTGCCCGCGACGACTCGCAAGCCGCTTACGATCAGGCCCAAGGGTTGGCCGAAGAAACCCGTCACACCAACCGCAAACTGGAACTCGAAGTTCAGGTGCGCAGCAAGATCGAGAAGAAACTCACCGGGTTCCAGAATTACCTCAACAGCATCATCGACTCGATGCCCTCGGCGCTGATCGCCCTCGATGAACAGCTCTACGTCACGCAATGGAACCAGGAAGCCAGCGCGCTCTCCGGGACGCGGCTGGACGAGGCACTGAACCAGCCGATTTTCCTCGCCTTCGAACCGCTCAAGCCATTTTTGCCGCAGCTCAAGCAGACCGTCGAACAGCACACCGTGGCGAAAATCGAGCGCGTCACCTGGTTCAAGGACGATGAGCCCAAGCATTACGCCCTGACGTTTTATCCGCTGATGGGCGGCGCCGGCCGTGGCGTGGTGATCCGGATCGACGACATCACTCAGCGCCTGTCCCTGGAAGAAATGATGGTGCAGTCGGAAAAAATGCTCTCGGTCGGCGGCCTCGCCGCCGGCATGGCCCACGAGATCAACAACCCGCTCGGAGCAATCCTGCACAACGTGCAGAACATCCGCCGGCGCCTGTCGACAGAGCTGCCGAAGAACCTCGAAACCGCCGAGCAAATGGGCATTGAACTGGACACGGTCAACCGTTACCTGCAAAACCGCGAGGTTCCGCAACTGCTCGATGGCATTCAACAGGCTGGTGCACGAGCGGCAAAAATCGTCACGCACATGCTCAGTTTCAGCCGTCGCAGCACCCGGCAGATGGCCCCGTGCGATCTGCCGGCATTGATCGATCAAGCGGTGGAAATTGCCGGCAACGACTTCGATCTGGCCATCGGTTTCGACTTCAAGGGCCAGGCGATCATCCGCCAGTTCGACCCGGCGCTCGGCCCGGTGCCGGGCACCGCCAACGAACTGGAGCAAGTGCTGCTCAATTTGCTGAAAAACGCCGCACAAGCGATTCACCAGCGCGAAGACGACAGCGAGCCGGGGCGGATTACCCTGCGCACCCGGCTCAATCCGCCGTGGGCCGAAATTCAAGTCGAGGACAACGGCATCGGCATGAGCGAGAGCGTGCGCAAACGCACTTTCGAGCCGTTTTTCACCACCAAGGAAATCGGCCAGGGCACCGGTCTGGGCTTATCCGTGTCGTACTTCATCATCACCAACAACCACAAAGGCCAAATGGAAGTGCAATCGGCGCCGGGCCAAGGCACGTGTTTCACCCTGCGCTTGCCGCTGGCACAACCGGCGCCGATGGCGGCCGAAACCAATTTATCAACGAGGTAACCCATGGGCTTTCGCTTGTCGAAGATTTACACCCGCACCGGCGACAAAGGCGAAACCGGCCTGGGCGATGGCCGCCGCGTGCCCAAGGATCACCCGCGCATCGAGGCAATCGGCGAGGTCGATACGCTGAACAGTCAGGTGGGCGTGTTGCTCGCAGGCTTGATCGCCGAGCGCGAGCGACTTCCGGGCTTGAGTGAACTGATCGATGTATTGGCGCCTTGTCAGCATCGGCTGTTCGACCTTGGCGGCGAATTGGCGATGCCGGAATATCGGGCGCTGAACGCGGCAGAAATCGAACGGCTGGAAGCGGCGATCGATGTCTGGAATGAAGAGTTGGGGCCGCTGGAGAATTTCATTCTGCCGGGCGGTTCGATGCTGATCGCACAAGCGCATGTTTGCCGGAGTCTGGCGCGCAGTGCCGAACGGCGCTGTCAGCACTTGAATGCGCTTGAACCGTTGGCCGGGGTTGGCCTGGCTTACATCAATCGGTTGTCGGATTTGTTGTTTGTGGCGGCGCGATTGATTGCGAGGCGGCAGGGGATTGCCGAAATTTTGTGGCAGCCGGCAGCGAAACCTTCAGATCAGTAGTGCCTGTCAGGACGCCTTCGCGAGCAAGCCCGCTCCCACAATTGATTGCATTCCTACTGGAAGAACTCGATCAACTGTGGGAGCGGGCTTGCTCGCGAAGAGGCCATCAGCCTCTACACACAATCAGGTCTCAGGCCAGAACGCCCGAATCCCCGCTACACCCTGAGCCCCGCAGCCCCAGGCCTTTTCCCGCTCAGCCGGACCCACGCCGCCGAGCAGAAACACCGGTTTGCTGAAACCTTCGATCAAGGTCGACGCCTGCTCCCAGCCCAACGGCTGCGCGTCCGGGTGCGTCAGCGTTGGCTGCACGGGCGACAGCGTCACGAAGTCCACACCCATCTTCTCGGCCAGTGCCAGCTCTTCAGCGTTATGGCAGGACGCCGCCAGCCAGCGTTGCGCCGGTAACGGGCGCCCCGCTTCGGCGTATTTGCGCAACTGAGCGGAGGTGATGTGCCAACCGGCAGAAGGGAAATCGCCGAGCCATTCGAACGGCCCTTTGATCATCAGTTGTGCCTTGCCGGCACACAGACCCGCCGCATCCACTGCCAGATCGCGATATTTGGGGTCGTAACCATTCGGTGCGCGCAGCTGAATCAGTTTGATCCCGCCCGCGATTGCCTTCTGGATGCCACGCAGCAATGCCGGCGCTTCGAGGTGTTCCGGGGTGATCAGATATTCAGCGGGCAAACGCGCCGCCGCGACGATCGGCTGATTGGCGGCCGGAAACTCATAGTCCGCCAGCTCTTTCGCGGTGACCCAGGCCAATGGCTGGCCCTCGGCACCGTGAGGCTCGCCGCTGAAGTTCGAGACTTCCCAGACATCCAGCAATACCTGTTTGTCGGGGTAGTCGTGACGCACTTTGATCAGCGGACGGGCAGCGCCAACGACAATGCCCAACTCTTCGTGTAGCTCACGGGCCAGCGCAGTTTCGACTGACTCGTCAGCCTCGACCTTGCCGCCCGGAAACTCCCACAGACCGCCCTGATGCTGCGTGTCGGCACGGCGGGCAATGAGGATTTTGCCGCTGTCGTCACGAATGACGGCAGCCGCGACGTGTACGCGTTTCACGGGGTCAACTCCTCCAGTCCAGCCTTCTGCCATGCCTTGAAGGCCGGCCATTGGTAGACGGTTTCAACATAAGCTTCGTCGGCAGCAGGCAGCTTCACCTGATAGGTGCGCAGGCGCACGGCAATCGGCGCGAAGAATGCGTCTGCCAGGCTCACACGACCAAACAGGTACGGCCCGTCTTCGGTCGCGGCGGCACGGCATTCAGCCCACAGCGCGAGCATGCGCTCGATATCGACTTTCACTTCCGGCGGCTGCGGATTCAGTGGCGCGTCGTGACTGAGGTTAAACGGCATGTGATTGCGCATCGCGAAGAAGCCGCTGTGCATCTGCGCGCAGGCGGATCGGGCCTGGGCACGGGCAAAAACATCGCTGGGCCAGAGCTGTTCGGACGGGAACTGCTCGGCGAGGTATTCGGCAATCGCCAGTGAGTCGGCAATGGTACCGCGGGTGGTTTTCAGCAGCGGAACCTTGGCGGTCGGCGAATGTTTGAGCAGTTGTTCGCGAGTGCCGGGGGTGCCGAGCTTGATCAGTTCTTCGTTGTAGGGCGCACCGGTCAGTTCAACGGCCAGTGCGGCGCGCAGAGACCAGGAGGAAAGCAGCTTGTCGCCGATGATCAGGTGAAGGCTCATGTTCGGGTCCTTTCATGGGACAGAAGAAAAGGAGGTCCGCAGACCTCCTCCTTCGGCAGGGATCAGGTGCGGTATTCGGCGTTGATCTTCACATACTCATGCGACAGGTCGGTGGTCCAGATGGTTTCGCTGCAATCGCCACGACCCAGTTCGATGCGAATGGTGATTTCTTCCTGCTGCATCACCGCTGCACCCTGCGCTTCAGTGTAGGTCGCGGCACGAGCGCCACGGCTGGCGATGCACACTTCGCCAAGGAACACGTCGATCTTGCTCACGTCCAGATCCGGCACACCGGCACGGCCCACGGCAGCAAGAATGCGGCCCCAGTTCGGGTCGGAAGCGAACAGTGCGGTTTTGATCAGCGGCGAGTGCGCCACGGTGTAGCCAACGTCCAGACATTCCTGGTGGTTGCCGCCGCCATTGACTTCAACCGTGACGAACTTGGTCGCGCCCTCGCCGTCGCGCACGATGGCCTGGGCCACGTCCATGCACACCTCGAACACCGCTTGCTTCAATTTGGCAAACAGCTCGCCTTCGGCACGGGTGATTTCCGGCAGTGCAGCCTTGCCAGTGGCGATCAGCATGCAGCAGTCGTTGGTCGAGGTGTCGCCGTCGATGGTGATACGGTTGAACGACTTGTTGGCACCGTCGAGCATCAGGTTATGCAGCACCTCACGCGAGACTTTGGCGTCGGTGGCGATGTAACCAAGCATGGTTGCCATGTTCGGGCGGATCATGCCCGCGCCCTTGCTGATGCCGGTGACAGTGATGGTCACGCCGTCATGCTGGAACTGGCGGCTTGCGCCCTTTGGCAAGGTATCAGTGGTCATGATGCCGGTGGCGGCCGCTTCCCAGTTGTTTTCCGAGAGGTCGTCCAGCGCGGCTTGCAGTGCGCCTTCGATCTTCTCGACCGGCAGTGGCTCGCCGATCACACCCGTGGAGTACGGCAGCACTTGATCCGCCGCAACGCCGGTCAGCTCAGCCAGTTTCGCGGTGGTGCGCTCGGCAGCCGCCAGTCCAGGCTCGCCGGTGCCGGCGTTGGCATTGCCGGTGTTGGTCAAGAGGTAACGAACAGGGTTTTGCACGCGTTTTTTCGCCAGGATCACCGGCGCTGCACAAAAGGCGTTCAGCGTGAACACGCCCGCCACGGTGGAACCTTCGGCGCAGTGCATCACCACGACATCCTTGCGCCCTGGGCGCTTGATGCCGGCCGAGGCGATACCGAGTTCAAAACCGGCAACCGGGTGCAACGTTGGCAAAGGACCAAGACCAACAGCCATGAATGCGCTCCTTACTCAATGATGTCAGCACCGCTCACAGTGATGGCGGTGGTTTAAATGGCAAAACGCCGCGACGGCAGAAGCCGGTCGCGGCGCGGGTATTTCAGCGATTGAAACGGGTTTTACTGGATCTGCCCGTGGCAATGCTTGAATTTCTTGCCCGAACCGCAGTAGCACAGTTCGTTACGGCCCAGCTTCTGCTCGTTGCGAACCGGGGCGGTGGCGAGAGCCACATCGACCTCTTCACCCAGTGCTTCCGGTTGCTCCAGACCAGGCGCTTCGGCGTGTTCGAACTGCATGCGGGCGGCCAGTGCTTCGGCTTCCTGACGCAGGCGTTGCTCCTCGGCTTCCGGATCTTCGCGGCGAACCTGAACGTGCGACAGCACACGGATCGAATCGCGTTTGATCGAATCCAGCAGCTCGGAGAACAGCGTGAACGACTCGCGCTTGTATTCCTGTTTCGGGTTTTTCTGGGCGTAGCCACGCAGGTGGATACCGTGACGCAGGTGATCCATGGTCGACAGGTGGTCTTTCCACAGGTCGTCCAGAACGCGCAGAACGATTTGTTTCTCGAACGAGCGCAGTGCCTCGGCACCGGCCTGGTCTTCTTTCTCGTTGTACGCGGCGATCAGCTCGTTCATCAGCTTCTCGCGCAGGGTTTCCTCGTACAGATGATCGTCTTCGTCGAGCCATTGCTGGATCGGCAGTTTCACGCCGAAATCACTGGCAATCGACGCTTCCAGACCGGCCACGTCCCACTGCTCTGGCAGCGATTGCGGCGGAATGTGGGCGCTGACGGTAGCGTTGAGCACGTCCTGACGGAAGTCGGCGATGGTCTCGCCAATGTTGTCGGCGGCCAGCAACGTGTTACGCATGTGATAAATCACTTTACGCTGTTCGTTGTTGACGTCGTCGAACTCGAGCAGTTGCTTGCGAATGTCGAAGTTGCGGCCTTCAACCTTGCGCTGCGCCTTCTCGATCGCGTTGGTCACCATGCGGTGCTCGATCGCTTCGCCCGGCTGCATGCCCAGGGCTTTCATGAAGTTCTTCACTCGGTCAGAAGCGAAGATGCGCATCAGGCTGTCTTCGAGCGACAGGTAGAAGCGGCTCGAACCGGCATCGCCCTGACGGCCGGCACGGCCACGCAACTGGTTGTCGATACGACGGGATTCGTGACGCTCGGACGCGATCACCTGCAAACCGCCGGACTCCAGCACTTGCTGGTGACGCTTCTGCCAGTCGGCCTTGATCTGGGCAATTTGCTCAGGGGTCGGGTTTTCCAGCGATGCGACTTCAACTTCCCAGTTACCGCCCAAGAGGATGTCGGTACCACGACCAGCCATGTTGGTGGCGATGGTCAGGGCGCCCGGACGACCGGCCTGCGCGATGATTTCAGCTTCTTTTTCGTGGAACTTGGCGTTCAGAACCTTGTGTTCGATGCCTTCCTTCACGAGCAGTGCGGACATGTGCTCGGAGGTTTCGATGGTCGCCGTACCCACCAGCACCGGACGGCCAGCGGCCATGCTTTCCTTGATGTCCGCCACGATTGCCGCGTACTTCTCTTCGGCAGTGAGGAACACCAGGTCGTTGTAGTCCTTACGCGCCAACGGTTTGTTCGGCGGAATGACCATGACCGGCAGATTGTAGATCTGGTGGAATTCGAACGCTTCGGTGTCAGCGGTACCGGTCATGCCGGACAGCTTGGTGTACAGACGGAAGTAGTTCTGGAAGGTGGTCGAGGCCAGGGTCTGGCTCTCGGCCTGAATGTTCAGACCTTCCTTGGCTTCGATGGCCTGGTGCAGGCCCTCGGACAGGCGACGGCCCGGCATGGTACGACCGGTGTGTTCGTCGACCAGCACGACCTGACCGTCCTGCACGATGTATTCAACGTTGCGGTTGAACAGCTTGTGCGCACGCAGACCGGCATACACGTGGGTCAGCAGGCCCAGGTTATGCGCCGAGTACAGGCTCTCGCCTTCAGCCAGCAGGCCGACGCGGGTGAGCATGTCTTCGATGAACTGGTGACCGGCTTCATTGAGTTCGACCTGACGGGTCTTCTCGTCAACGGTGTAGTGGCCAGCCTTGGTGACTTCGCCTTCGACTTCTTCAACGTGCAGTTCCAGCTGCGGGATCAGTTTATTGATCTCCATGTACAGCTTGGAGCTGTCCTCGGCCTGACCGGAAATGATCAGCGGGGTACGCGCTTCGTCGATGAGGATGGAGTCGACTTCGTCGATCACGGCAAAATTGAGTTCACGCTGGAATTTTTCTTCCATGCTGAACGCCATGTTGTCGCGCAGGTAGTCGAACCCGAATTCGTTGTTGGTGCCGTAGGTGATATCGGCGGCGTACGCCAGACGCTTCTCTTCCGGTGGCTGGAACGGCGTCACGACGCCGACCGACAGGCCGAGGAATTCATACAGCGGGCGCATCCAGTTGGCGTCACGGCGGGCCAGGTAGTCGTTCACCGTCACAACGTGCACGCCCTTGCCGGACAGTGCGTTGAGGTAAACGCCCAGGGTTGCCACGAGGGTTTTACCCTCACCGGTGCGCATTTCGGCAATCTTGCCTTCGTGCAGGGTCATGCCGCCGACGAGTTGCACGTCGAAGTGGCGCATGCCCATGACGCGCTTACCGGCTTCACGGGCGACCGCGAAGGCTTCCGGCAACAGCTTGTCGAGGGTTTCCCCTTTGGCGATGCGGGCCTTGAACTCAGCGGTCTTGGCGCGCAATTGATCGTCCGAAAGGGCCACCATTTGCTCTTCGAAGGCATTGACGAGCTGCACCGTCTTGAGCATGCGTTTGACTTCACGCTCGTTCTTGCTTCCAAAAAGTTTCTTTAACAAAGGCGCAAACATATCGGCAGGATCTTCCACACTAAAGGGATGGAGGGCGGCCCCGTGAGCGTCGCCCGTGCAGCCCTCATGGCCGCATGCGAACGAGCATTCTACCCGGAAACGGAAGTGAGGAAAGTGGCGATATTCCACGATGCTGGCACTGCGCTTTGACGGGGCTCACTTAAAATAGGGGCGTTTTGCTCAACTTCAAGTCATACAAGGAAGAAGTTAGTCGTTGATTTAATGGGTAAAGCGGAGGCAAAAGCAATGGGCGAGTGATATCGGCCTTTCTGCTACCATGGCGTTTCTGTTACTTCAGGTGTTCGATCATGGCATTTCGCCCTCTTACGGCCAGAGCACCCGCCGTTCTGCTACGCGAAGCCAAACCGCTCAAAGCCATCCTCGGCCATGCCCAACGACTTGGGCATTTGCAGCGCCTGCTCGAGAGCCAGCTACAACCCGCCGCCCGCGAGCATTGTCATGTCGCATCGTGGCGTGAAGGCAGCCTGTTGCTGATTGTCACCGATGGCCACTGGGCGACGCGCCTGCGTTATCAACAAAAACGTCTGCAGCGTCAGTTGGTGATGTTTGATGAGTTCGCCAGCCTGACGCGGATTCTGTTCAAGGTGCAGCCGCCAACCGTCCAGCACGGCGCGACCGGGCACACCATGGATCTGTCGACGGATGCCGCGGCGACGATTCAAGCCACCGCCGACGGCATCAGTGATCCGGCTCTGCGGGCAGCGCTGGAACGACTGGCGGCGCACGCAAAAGCCAAGTCCTGACCTTCAGGCTTGCTCGCGAAAGCGGTCGCTGACTGACAGGACGCCTTCGCGAGCAAGCCCGCTCCCACATTTTGATCTGCATCCCACCCGAATTAACGGCGCTTGCTGCTCCCGAGCAGGGAACCCATCAAGCCGCGTACCAGTTGTTTGCCAAGGTTATTGGCGGCCTGGCGCATCGCCGATTTCAGTGCCTGCCCCGCCGCCGTGCCGAGAAACTCCCCTGCCCTGTCGGCAAGACTTGGCTCTTCAACCGCCGGTTTGCCGGCCGGTACTTCTGCCTCAGGCGCCAGCCCTTTGCGTCCCATCAGAATTTCATAAGCCGACTCTCTATCGATCGGCTTGTCGTACCGTCCCTTGAACGGCGAACCGGCGATCAACATCGTCCGCTCGGTCTCGGTCAGCGGGCCGATCCGCGATTGCGGTGGCGCGACCAGCACGCGTTGAACCATTTCGGGCGTACCTTTCTCGGCCAGCGTACCCACCAGCGCCTCGCCGATTCCCAATTCAGTCAGCACCGACAAACTGTCGAACGCCGGATTCGGCCGGAATCCGTCCGCCACCGCCCGCAGGGATTTCTGCTCTTTGGCGGTGAACGCCCGTAAACCGTGCTGGATGCGCAGGCCCAGTTGCGCCAAAACATCATCGGGCAGATCCGCCGGCGACTGGGTGACGAAATACACCCCAACCCCTTTCGAACGAATCAACCGCACTACCTGCTCCAAGCGTTCCTGCAAAGCCTTTGGCGTATCGCCGAACAACAAATGCGCCTCATCGAAAAACAGTGCCAGCAACGGCTTGTCGGCATCGCCACGCTCCGGCAGTTGCTCGAACAACTCGGCCAGCAGCCACAGCAGGAACGTCGCATAGACCTTCGGAGCCTCGTGCACCAGACGGCTGGCATCGAGCAGATGAATGCGCCCACGGCCATCAGCCGCTGGTTGCAGGATGTCTTCGAGTTGCAGCGCCGGTTCGCCAAACAAGGCTTCGGCGCCCTGCTGTTCAAGGGTCGCCAAGCGGCGCAGCAAGGCCTGACTGGAACCGGTGGTCATCAGGGCCGCGTCTTCGCCCAGCAGCTGCGGATTGTCCTTGAGGTGGTTGAGCAGCGCTTTCAGATCCTTCAGATCCAGCAGCAGCAAACCTTCACGATCAGCGACCTTGAAGGCCGCGTACAGCGCCGACTGCTGGCTGTCGGTGAGTTCCAGCAGACTGCCAATCAGCAGCGGGCCCATTTCACTCAATGTCGTGCGTAACGGATGACCGGACTCACCATGGATGTCCCACAACGTCACGGGATACGCCTGCGCCTTGTAGTTGAGCCACGGCATACCGGCGACGCGCTCGGCAACCTTGCCTTGCGGGTTGCCGGCGGCACCGAGACCGCACAGGTCACCTTTGATGTCGGCGGCAAACACCGCGACCCCGGCATCACTGAACGCCTCGGCGAGGCGCTGCAAGGTCACCGTTTTACCAGTGCCGGTCGCACCGGCGACCAGGCCGTGGCGGTTGGCCAGGCGCATGGCCTGGGCAATCGGTTGCCCCGCGAGATCGGCGCCGATTACGAGTTGCGATGAGTCAGGCATTTTGTCACCCAATGGTTAATCTTTGATTTCGCATGGCCGATACAAAGAGGTGTAAGACCCGACCACAAGTCAGGACAGACATTTCCCTAAGGAGAGACGGAAATATCAGCTTGCTTTCACCCTTGCCCATTTTGCGCGCTTCTATAAAAGCACGCCCTGGACATTAAGACCTTAGCGGAACCCCAAGCCATGAACAAAAATCTGCGTTTCAGCCATAAAATTTTGCTTGCCGCCGCCCTCATCGTCATCGCTGCCTTTGCCTCGTTCACGCTGTACAACGACTGGCTTCAGCGCAATGCGATCCGTGATGACCTGAACAACTACCTCAACGAGATGGGCGAGGTCACCGCCGGTAACATCCAGACCTGGCTCAGCGGGCGCATTCTGCTGGTCGAGAACGCTGCCCAGAACATCGCCATCAACCCCGAACCCGCCAACGTCGCCAGCCTGCTGGAACAGAAAACCCTGACTTCGACGTTCATGGCCACCTACCTGGGTGATGCCACCGGCCACTTCACCATCCGCCCGGACGTGAAGATGCCCGACGGTTTCGATCCGCGCGTGCGCCCCTGGTATAAAGGTGCAGAAAGCAGCAGCACCTCAACCCTGACCGAACCGTACATCGACGCCGCCACCGGCCAGTTGATCATTTCCATTGCCACGGCCTCGAAAAAGGCCGGCCAGAGCGTCGGTGTGGTCGGCGGCGACCTGAGCCTGCAATCGCTGGTCGACACCCTCGCCGCCCGGGATTTCGACGGCATGGGTTACGTGTTCCTGGTCAGCGCCGACGGCAAGATCCTCGTGCACCCGGACAAGGCGCTGGTGATGAAGTCACTCAAAGAAGCCTATCCGCAGGACACTCCGCGCATCAGCAGCGACTTCAGTGAAGTCACTGTCGACGGCAAGACCCGCATCGTCACTTTCGCGCCGATCAAAGGCCTGCCGTCGGTGAACTGGTACATCGGTCTGTCGGTGGACAAGGACAAAGCCTTCTCGATGCTCAGCGAATTCCGTGCCTCGGCGGTGATCGCCACGGTCATCGCAGTGGCAATCATCATCGCCCTGCTCGGCATGCTGATCCGCCTGCTGATCCAGCCACTGCACGTCATGACCCGCGCGATGGAAGACATCGCCGACGGCGAAGGCGACCTGACCAAACGCCTGACCATCCAGAGTCAGGACGAGTTCGGTGTACTCGGCAATGCCTTCAACCGTTTCGTCGAGCGCATCCACGGCTCGATCCGCGAAGTGTCGTCGGCCACCGGGCAGGTCAACGAAGTCGCGCTGCGTGTGGTCGCGGCGTCGAACTCGTCGATGTACAACTCCGATCAGCAGGCTTCGCGCACCAGCAGTGTCGCGGCGGCCATCAACCAGCTAGGCGCCGCCGCCCAGGAAATCGCCCGCAATGCGGCGCAGGCGTCGAACCAGGCCAGTGATGCCCGTGGTCTGGCCGAAGACGGCCAGCAAGTGGTGGATCGCAGCATCAAGGCAATGAATCAGCTGTCGAGCATGCTCAGTGCCTCGAGCAGCAATATTGAATCGCTGAACAGCAAAACCGTGAACATCGGCCAGATTCTCGAAGTGATCACCAGCATCTCCCAGCAAACCAACCTGCTGGCGCTCAATGCGGCGATTGAAGCGGCGCGCGCCGGTGAGGCCGGGCGCGGATTTGCGGTGGTGGCGGACGAAGTGCGTAATCTGGCGCACCGTACCCAGGAATCGGCGCAACAAGTGCAGACCATGATCGAGGAGCTGCAAGTCGGCGCCCGCGAGTCGGTCAGCACCATGAGCGACAGCCAGCGCCACAGCCAGGACAGCGTGGAAATCGCCAATCTCGCCGGGGAACGCCTGAACAGCGTGACGCAGCGCATTGGTGAAATCGACGGGATGAACCAGTCGGTGGCGACCGCGACCGAAGAGCAGACGGCGGTGGTTGAGTCGATCAATGTCGATATCACCGAGATCAACACGCTGAATCAGGAAGGTGTGGAAAACCTGCAGGCGACGTTGCGCGCGTGCTCGGATCTGGAGCAGCAGGCTTCGCGTCTGAAGCAATTGGTTGGCAGCTTCCGCATCTGAAGATCAAAAGCATTCCCCCTCACCCCAACCCTCTCCCCCAAAGGGGACGAGGGGAAAGGGAGC
>NZ_VXCA01000012.1 GCF_011369485.1 Pseudomonas atagonensis
AAGCCGCAGGCGGCGCCGCCCCACGCCAGTGGCGCAGGATCCAAGTGCGGCCCCCACGCATACCCCCAGCCGTAATTGCCCCACCACGGATACGCGCCACAGCCCCAGCCCATCGCCACCGTGCTGCCGCCCCAGCTCCAGCCGAAGCCGAAACCGAAGGTCCAGCCAGTCCAGGGCGTGTAACGAATGGCGACGCCAAACCCGTACGTCACGGGTGGCCCGTACCAGACACTGCCGACCCATGGCGTGTACGGATAACCGGTGCCGTACACCACAACCCCCGTCGCCGGATCCAGGTTCGAGCCTTGATAACCCGGCGTGTAGCCGACCACCACGGTATCGCCGCTGGCTTCATAGACTTTGACGTAAGTGAGGTAGTGCATCGGTGAACTCGGTGGAATCGAGTAGATCACTGCCGGTACGGAACTGGCGACGAGCCAAGGGCCGCCAACCGTGCTTGCGGTGAACCAGATGCCATTCTCCACCGCGTACCAACTGTCGTTGTCGACGCGAATGATTGGTGTGGCACTGTTGACCACGTATTGCAGCGGCGTGCTGTTGATGGCTTTGAGCTGCGGTTCGCCGTCGAACTGTGGCGCGGTCATTTTCACTGCGCTTTTCTTGATCGCCGAAGTCTGCGGGATCGTTGCGGCAATCGCCGCTTCTTTGGCTTGCGGGGTGCCGGCGACCGAGGCCTTGACGTTTTCTTTCGGACTCTCGTCAGGGATGTTGGCGAAGTCGGCCGGCAGCTTGTCTGCTGGCGTAAACGTCCAGGGGCCGTTCATGTCGCTGGCGCGGAACCAGCGGCCCGAGATCAGCACGTAGCTGTTCTGGTCGCCAATTTCCTTGAAAATGTGCCCGGTGGTATTGCTCACGTACAACAGGCCGGTGCCCTGAATCGGTGACCACTGCGCGGCGCCGTCGGTGACCAGCAGTTCGGTGGGCGTGGTGGCGATGAAAATCTTCGGCTGCGGTGGTTTGGCCAGGCTCGGTACCTTGTCTTTGGGATCACTTTGACCGGTCAGCAGATCCACTTGCCGGCTCTTGATCGCGGCTTGTTTGGCTTTCTCCAGATCGGCGGGCGGCGAGGGCAGGCGCTTGTAATCGCCGCTTAATTGGTCGGCGACCATCCAGCCGTCAAACACATGCAGGTAATGCTTGCCCTGGGCATCCTTGAGCAGCAAGGGGCGGGTGTTGATGACGCGTTGCAGCGCGGTGCCCTCGACCGGTCGATAAGCGGCGTCACCATCGATGTAGACCAGCAGCGCCGGAACATCGGAACTGATGATCGCAGGCGGGGTGTTTTCCAGTGGAGCACTGTCGGCTTTCTGTTCAGCCGAGAGCACGCCAACCGCGGCTTCCAGCTGATCGAGGGAAATGGTTTTCTTGCGATCGGCGGCGTCTTTCTGCAGCGTTGCGACCCAGGTGTCGGCCTGACTGGCATCGGCGGGGAAGTCGGCCTTGATGATTTTGTACTGATCGAGTGCGACCCAGCGCGTGGCCTTGTCGACCAGCGTGTGCGCACTGAACTGCACGATGCCATAGGTGGATTTGCCATCGGCACCGGTCGCTTCGACGGCCGCGCGGGCATTGAGCGTGTAACCGTCCCAGCTATCGAGTTGTGGCTGGTAGACCGTCAATTTGGCCTTGCCGCTGGTGATGACCTGTGGCCAGATCGGCTCGCTTGGGAGCGCGTCAGCCGCCGGGGTCGCCGGTGCCGCCCATGCGTTGCCGAAGGTCAGCAGAAGAACCATCAGCGTCACACACAACGAGCGCGGGTAAGACATTGTCAGCTCCATCGACAGGCCGGTTTCTAGAGGAATAACGGCTAAAGCGCGGCCGTCGAAAAAGCATAGTCGCCCACGATGGAATTACCCGGCAGATGAGTGGATTGGCGCAAAGTCGAGTGTGGCAATGTGTTGCGATGTGGTATTTCAAGGCACGAGATCCTGAAATCCATCGATGAGAGGCGGTCATGTTCAACGGTATTTTGATCAATAAAGACGACAGCGGTTATCGCGCCAACCTTCAACAGATCAACGAAGAACAACTGCCGGAAGGCGATGTGACAGTCAACGTCGCGTACAGCACATTGAATTTCAAGGACGGTCTGGCGATCACCGGCAGCAGCCCGGTGGTACGCAAATTTCCGATGGTGCCGGGGATCGACCTGGCGGGCACCGTCGAAGTCAGTAGCTACCCGGACTTTAAGGTCGGCGATCAGGTGCTGCTCAATGGCTGGGGCGTCGGGGAAAACCATTGGGGTGGCCTCGCGCAGAAAGCGCGACTCAATGGCGACTGGTTGATTGCGCTGCCCAAGGCTTTCACCCCGGCGCAAGCTATGGCCATTGGCACCGCTGGCTACACGGCGATGTTGTGCATTCTGGCGCTGGAGCGAAATGGCGTGACGCCGGAGCAGGGCGAAGTGCTGGTGACGGGCGCCAATGGCGGCGTCGGCAGTTTCGCCATCGCGCTGCTGAGCAAACTCGGCTATCAGGTGGTCGCCTCCACGGGCCGCGTATCCGAGCATGAGTATCTAAAGCAACTGGGCGCCGGCGAAATCATTGACCGTGCGACGTTGTCGGAGCCGGGCAAGCCGTTGACGAAAGAGCGTTGGGCGGCGGTGATCGATTCGGTCGGTAGTCACACGCTGGCCAACGCGTGCGCCAGTACCCGTTCAGAAGGCACCGTTGCGGCGTGCGGTCTGGCGCAGGGCATGGATTTCCCGGCATCGGTGGCGCCGTTCATTCTGCGCGGCGTGACGCTGGCCGGGATCAACAGCGTGACCCAACCCAAAGCGCGCCGACTTGAGGCGTGGGACCGGTTGGCCAACGATCTGGACTTCGGCTTGCTGTCGGTGATCAGTCACGAAATTGCCCTGAGCGAAGTCATCGAGGCGGCGCCGAAACTGCTCGCGGGACAGTTGCGCGGCAGGGTTGTCGTCGACGTCAATCGCTGACAAAGTAGGCGCCATCGCGGCTCTGCGGGGCCGCACTTCTCATATAAGGGAGCGGCATTTTCGATGGATTTGAAACGGCAGCAGATCGAATCATTTACGGTTTCGGGCTTGCGCGTACGCACGACCAACGACGCGGAACACAAACCCGAAAGCGCGAAAATCGGCCCGATGTGGGGTTCTTTTTTCAGTAAGGGTCTGGCCGACGAAATTCCCGGCAAGCAGAGCGGCTCGCCGGTTTACGGCGTGTATTCGAATTACGAGTCGGATGCGTCGGGCCGGTTCGATGTCACGGCCGGCGTCGCCGTCAGTCAGCCTCCTGCAGGTTTTGAATCTGTTGCCATCGATGGCGGCGACTACCTGGTCTTTGAAGCGCAAGGTGCAATGCCCGACGCAGTGATCTCGACATGGGGCACAGTCTGGAGCTTCTTCGAAGCCAATCCGCAGATCAAACGGCGATTCGCCACTGACTTCGAGGCCTACACCGGCCCCGAATCAGTGTCGGTTTACATCGGCGTCCATTAAGGCCGCGTTTCGCGCTCCAGCAACTGGCGTTTGCGCTCCACACCCCAGCGATAGCCGGAAAGATTGCCATCGCTGCGCACCACGCGGTGGCAGGGGATCGCCACCGCCAGTCGATTGGCACCGCACGCCTGGGCCACGGCGCGCATTGAGGTCGGGGCGCCGATGCGTTGCGCGATGTCGGCATAGCTGGCGGTGCTGCCCGACGGGATTTCCCGCAGCGCCTGCCAGACTCTTTCCTGAAACGCCGTGCCGCGCACGTCGAGCGGCAGATCAAGGCCGATGGCCGGCGCTTCGATAAACCCCACAACCTTGGCAATCAGCTGTTCGAACCCGGCATCGGCGCCAATCAGGTTCGCCTGGCGGAACTGATCCTGCAGGTCGCAGACCAGTTGGTGCGGATCGTCGCCCAACAGAATGGCGCAAACCCCGCGCTCGCTTTGTGCCACCAGAATTGCTCCCAGCGAACATTGACCGACAGCGAAGCGAATGTCGTTGTTCTTCCCGGACGCGCGATATTCGCCGGGCTTCATCCCTAACACCTGATCGGCTGACTCATAAAAGCGGCTGTTGGAGTTGAAGCCCGCGTCGTACAACGCTTCGGTGACTGAGCCGCCATCTGCCAGGCACTCACGCACCCGACGCGAGCGATGGGCCGCTGCGTAACCTTTTGGGGTCAACCCCGTCGCAGCCTTGAAGACTCGATGGAAATGAAATGAGCTCAGGCCCGCCGTTTGTGCCAGCTCATTGAGTGAGGGAAAGGTGTCGGCGGATTCGATCTGGCGACAGGCCTGTGCCACGGTCCTCGCATGCTGCGCGGCAACATCGCTCTGATCCTTGCTGGCTCGTTTGCTCGGCCGATATCCCGCCGCCTCGGCCTGTTCGGCGCTGTCGAAAAATTCGACATTCTGTGGTTTCGGCAACCGCGCAAGGCTGCTGGGGCGGCAGTAAATGCCCGTGGTTTTCACGGCGTAGACAAACGCACCATCCGCCCGCGCATCACGCGCGACGACAGCGGCCCAGCGTGGATCGTCTTCGATGTTGATCGTGGTCGAAAGCGTTTTCATGATGGGTATTCCGTTGGCCTGTTTGATTCAGGTTAACCAGCGTCGGCTGGTGCAACACTCCGGGCCTTGCGGTCAAATTTTTTCATTAGCCGGCCACGCGAAACGTCAGGTTGATCCGCTGTTCGCCCAGCCGTGGATGGCGGCCCTGTTTGATAGGTAAAACGCCGTGAAAGCGCAAGCGATCAGCGCCGCCCCAGATCACCATGTCGCCGTGCAGTAACGGGATTCGCTGGCTTCTGTCGCTTCGGGAGAAACCGCCGAACAGAAACATCGCCGGCAAACCGAGCGACAGGGAAACGATCGGCGCCGTGTAGGCGTTTTCGTCTTTGTCTTGATGCAATGACATCTTCGCGCCAGGGACATAGCGGTTGATCAGGCAGGAATCGGCGTGAAAGTCGGCAAACCCGGCTTGTTCGGCGGCGGCCCGCGCCAGTTTGGCAAACACCGATGGCATCTGTGGCCAGGGCAGGCCGTTGAGCGGGTCGACGCTCGAATAACGATAGCCGCTGCGATCGGTGATCCAGCCCAGTGGGCCGCAACTGCTGGTGCCCACCGACATGCTGAAACCGCCGGGCGTGACCATGTGGCGCAAAGGTGCTGCCGCAACAATGGTGTCCAGCGCCGGCAGTATTTGATCGATCAGCGGCAAGGCAAAGCCTCGCAACACCCACGATTGCTCGCCGATCTGTTCGGCGCGGGGTTGTTGCTCGGGTTCGTGGTCAGCGAACAGATCGAAAAGGCCTGGTTGCATGGTGCTCATAATGCGTCGTGAAAGATGATGCCCAGGGTATGCCGGTTTCCACTGTGCAGGCGACTGACGCCGTGACGCAGGGTGACCCGGTAGTCGCCACGCAAGCCTTTTACCGGTCGTTGGTTGACTGCAAAAATCACTGCGTCGCCTTTTTTCAGGTCGATGACTTGCGGGCGCGACTGCATTCTTGGGCGTTGTTCGGTGAGCACAAACTCACCGCCGGTGAAATCCTGCCCCGGTTCTGACAGAAGAATCGCCACTTGCAGCGGAAACACCCGTTCGCCGTACAGATCCTGATGCAGACAGTTGTAATCCTGCGGGCCGTATTGGAGCAACAGTGGCGTGGGGCGCAACTGCCCGGCGGCATGGCATTGCTGAAGAAATTCGCTGTGGCTTGGCGGAAAACGGGTGGGCAGGCTCATGCGCTCGAACCATTGATTGGCCAGCGGCACCAGCCGCGAATACATCGCGGTACGCAGGCGTTCGACCGGTGTTGGGAGCGGGTAGCGGAAGTATTTGTATTCGCCGCGACCGAAACCATGGCGGGCCATGATGACTTGCGAGCGAAAGGGTTCGGTCTGCGAATACAGATCGCTGAGACGATCACAGGTTTGCGCGGCCAACAGCGAGCGGATGATGGCGCATCCGTCCTGATCAAGTTGCTGCTGCAGACTCGCCCAGTCGAGCGCATCCAGACGGGAAGGGGACATCGACATGCTGACTCCTTGACTCAAGGTCGAGGCATTCAGTGTGGGCGGACCCCAGCGGCAGAACACTCCGCCGCTTGCGGTCGAATTCCTGCGGCCGGGTTACAACGCTTTGCTGACGGTAATTTCGCTGATCACATCAGTCGCGTCGTGGATCTTGGCCAGAGCATCCTTGGCCTCTTCCACGCTGTTGCTTTCCAGCTGTGCGAACTCGAAGCGCCGCTCACCGTTGAGTTTGTACTTGATGACGTATTTGGTCGTTTGGGCCACGGTCATGTTTACCTGTCTGAATGGGCGGAGTGTCTCAGCTGAGTTTGCTGCTGGAGCGACGGATGATTTTGATCGAATGCGTCAGGTTCGGCTTGCGGGTGACGCTGATCGGGCGACGGTTGACGGTGTCGATGGTGATGTTCCAGAAACCGGTGCTCGGCGCGGTGATGCGCGCAGGGAACGTATCGAAAGCGCCACCGTGATAGGTGTGGCGACCGCCATTTTTGAAGCTACGGAAGTTGGCGTCGTTCATCAGACGGATGTTGCAGGTTTGCGAGCATTGGATGACGACGATGTCGTCTTCGTTGAGGTGCTCGCGCTGGTGAATGAATTTCATGGGCGCCTCCAGATGGGCTTTTTCTACAAAATCAAAACGATAGCTTGTAATGGTGCGCAGTTTATCAGCCCGCACGGGTTATTATCCGGCCGTCGGGCACTGGTTTGACAATTTTGAACAGATATTCGCAAGTGGATGCGAGTTAAATGCAGAAGACCCCGGAGAAAAACGGCATTTGTGCTGTCGGACGGTCTTTAACGGAGATTTGGTATGAAGTGGGGTGTGGTGTGTGTTCTGCCGTTGGTTCTGGCGATGGGTGGTTGTGCGAACGTTTCCGAAATCAATGAAACGCTGCCGACCATGAGCGTGATCTCCGGCAAGAAGCCCCATGAGTACGCGCAATGCCTGTCAGACAAGCTGGCAGACAGTCGTGGCGCCCTGCAGATGCAGCCGCACAAGGACGGGGTTCGAGTGATCGTTCCGGGCAAGCTGTCCTCAGGCCCGGCTGCCGTGTTTGATATTGAAGATCGCTCGGGCGGTAGCAGCATCAAGCTGCATGAGCGCATGTCCAATGTGCCAGTCCGCCCCCGCGATGTACGTAACGCAGCCAATGCGTGTATTTCTGGCTGATAGACTGTTCAGTCATCAGCATCGATGCCGTCACAGTCATGCTGTGACGGCATTTTCATTTATGGAGTCGCGATGAAGCGAGAGCAAGTGCGGGAGCGCCACGTAGAGGGTCTGATCTCTGCCACCCATGTGATTCAGAACCCGGCGAATCCGGGGGAGTGGATTGTGTTTTTCAAGAAAAGCGCCGGTCGCAGTTATTTTCTGGTGGACGATAACGACGAGGTCGAATCCTTCAGCCGGCTCGACGACTTGATCGAGGTCGTGCGCGGGCTCGGGATCAAGTTTGCTGAAATTCACATGTAAGGCTTACTTGCAGACCACCACCACGCTGCGGTTTTTGTAGTTGCCAACATCGACGCCGAGGGTTTTGTCACTCTCTTTGGGGGCAGGCGTGCCATCGGTGCCAACGATGCGATAACCGGTGCCGGCACAGGAGGCATCGGCTTTTTCGTAGCAGGTGGCCCAGGAATTGGCCTCACCGGAGCAGTCGATACTCAGACCCTGTTCGCCGTTGTTCAGGTAAGTCGTTTTGGACGTAGCACAGCCGCTCAGTGCCAGTATCGCGATCAGCGGCAAGATTGTGTTCAGGTTCATAGTTGTCGTCTTCAGCGAGGGGGACTAGACGCTCTGACAGCGCCAGTGTGAAAAGGTTATAGCGTTTGGCCACTTGTTTGCGTTCAGGCACAAAAAAGCCCTGCGCGGGGCAGGGCTTGGGGCATGCGCAGGCGATCAGTCCTGATCTTTGCCACGGCGTTTCGCCGACGCCGGGGTGTCGGTGAACACCGATGCTACGTCAGTCGCCATCTGCTCGCTGTCGAAAGGCCCTGCGATGTGTTCGCCATTGGTAGTGGTCAGCGTCCATTTGCCGTCCTTTTTGTCGATCACATACCCGTTGACGATTTTAACTGCGGCCATCTATCTGTCTCGTTCGCTGGTTCAAAGGCGCCATGATACCGGCAAATGCTCGCATTGGGGGACGATGAGCGTATGGTGATCCCGTCAAACGGTATCTTTGAGCTACGCTGATTTCGCTGTCCGGATTCGCGGATGGAACTATCGGCGAGAATATTTCTCTATGTTGGCATCGGTTAGCCAGCGCGGGGCATTGTAAGGTGCACGCCGCCTGATTAGACTGCGCCGAAACTCGTACACACAGCCCTTTCAAGGACTTTTATGATCAAGAAATGCTTGTTCCCAGCAGCCGGTTACGGTACTCGCTTCCTGCCAGCGACTAAAGCCATGCCTAAAGAAATGCTGCCGGTGGTAAACAAGCCACTGATCCAGTACGGCGTTGAAGAAGCTCTGGACGCTGGCCTGACTGAAATCTCGATTGTGACCGGTCGTGGCAAGCGCGCTCTGGAAGACCACTTCGACATCAGCTACGAGCTGGAAAACCAGATCAAAGGCACCGACAAAGAGAAATACCTGGTCGGTATCCGCAAGCTGCTCGACGAGTGCTCGTTCTCCTACACCCGTCAGACCGAAATGAAAGGTCTGGGCCACGCAATCCTGACCGGTCGCCCGCTGATCGGTGACGAGCCGTTCGCCGTGGTGCTGGCGGACGACCTGTGCGTCAACCTCGAAGGCGACGGCGTACTGACCCAGATGGTCAAACTGTACAAGCAGTTCCGCTGCTCGATCATCGCCATCCAGGAAGTCGATCCACAGGAAACCAGCAAGTACGGTGTAATCGCTGGCGAGATGATCCGCGACGACATCTACCGCGTACACAGCATGGTCGAGAAGCCAAAGCCTGAAGATGCACCGTCGAACCTGGCGATCATCGGCCGTTACATCCTGACTCCGGATATCTTCGACCTGATCGAACAAACCGAGCCAGGCAAGGGCGGCGAAATCCAGATCACCGACGCCCTGATGAAACAGGCCCAGAACGGCTGCGTCATGGCCTACAAATTCAAAGGCAAACGTTTCGACTGCGGTGGTGCTGAAGGCTACATTGAGGCAACTAACTTCTGCTTCGAGAACTTCTACAAGACTGGCAAGGCTTACTAAGAGCGCTTGACCGTCTGAATGAAAAAGCCACCTTCGGGTGGCTTTTTCATTTTCTGCCCCGATATAAATGCCAGCGCTTGCCCAATGAAAGTCTGCGGGTATGCTGGTGGCCTGCCGAGGAGATAGAAATGGCCTACGATTTTGACCTTTATGTGATTGGTGCCGGTTCTGGCGGTGTGCGCGCAGCGCGGTTTGCCGCCGGTTTTGGCGCGAAGGTGGCGGTGGCTGAAAGCCGTTATTTGGGCGGTACCTGCGTCAACGTTGGTTGCGTTCCGAAAAAGCTGCTGGTCTACGGCGCGCATTTCGCCGAGGACTTCGAGCAGTCCGCAGGTTTCGGCTGGAGTCTGGGTGAAGCGAATTTCGATTGGGCGACGTTGATCGCCAACAAGGATCGCGAGATCAATCGCCTCAACGGCATTTACCGCAATCTGCTGGTCAACAGCGGCGTGACCCTGCATGAAGCCCACGCGAAGATTACTGGCCCGCATGAAGTTGAAGTGAATGGCGAGCGTTACACCGCGAAAAACATTCTGATCGCCACCGGTGGCTGGCCGCAGATTCCGGAGATTCCGGGGCGTGAACACGCGATCGGTTCAAATGAGGCGTTCTTCCTCAAAGAGCTGCCGAAACGCGTTCTGGTAGTCGGCGGCGGCTACATCGCGGTTGAATTCGCCGGGATTTTCCATGGTTTGGGTGCGAACACCACGCTGCTGTATCGCGGTGATTTGTTCCTGCGGGGCTTTGATGGCTCGGTGCGCAAGCACTTGCAGGAAGAACTGACCAAGCGCGGTCTGGATCTACAGTTCAACGCCGACATTGCGCGTATCGACAAGCAGGACGATGGCAGTCTGAAAGCCACGCTCAAGGATGGTCGCGAGCTGGAAGCAGATTGTGTGTTCTACGCCACCGGTCGTCGTCCGATGCTCGACAACCTCGGGCTGGAAAACACCGATGTGCAACTCACTGACAAAGGCTTCATCAAAGTCGACGAGCAATACCAGACCAGCGAGCCATCGATTCTGGCGCTGGGCGATGTGATTGGTCGCGTACAGTTGACGCCTGTAGCTCTCGCCGAAGGCATGGCGGTGTCACGACGCTTGTTCAAGCCAGAGCAATATCGTCCGGTGGATTACAAGATGATCCCGACGGCTGTGTTCAGTTTGCCGAACATCGGTACGGTCGGTCTGACCGAAGAGGAAGCGCGCGAAGCCGGTCACGACGTGGTGATCTTTGAAAGCCGCTTCCGGCCGATGAAGTTGACCCTGACCGAGTGTCAGGAAAAAACTCTGATGAAACTGGTGGTCGATGGCAAGACCGATAAAGTCCTCGGTTGCCACATGGTCGGCCCGGACGCCGGCGAGATCGTCCAGGGTCTCGCGATTGCGCTGAAGGCTGGCGCGACCAAGCGCGACTTCGACGACACAATCGGGGTGCACCCGACGGCCGCCGAAGAGTTTGTCACCATGCGTACACCGGTCGGCGCTTAAGCGTCTTTCGGTTTGGCCGAGTCTGGCGCTACCGCCGCGGTAGTTGCCAGACGCCGGCTCTCTTCCAGGCTCGCCTGAGCGTTGCTCAATTCCTTTTCCAGTGACTGATTCAGCAGCGCTTGCTCGTCGACGCTCTGTTTGAGTGTCTGGCTTTCCAGTGTTGCTACACGCAAACGTTCCTGGAGGAGGGTGCGTTCGCTGTCGACGCGAGTCGCTTGCTCAAGCAATTGATCCTGACGCTGATTGCTGTGTTTGAGCTGATCCTGTATCAAGCTCAGCTCGCGCTGGGTGCCACGGTTCTCCGTGAGCAGGCGTTCGTTGTCGCGGTGCAGTTGAGTGATCTCGTCCTGGCGTACCAGTGCACTTTGCTGCGCCTGACGCAGTTCTGCCTGAATCTGCTGCACTTGTGCTTCGTGGCGGCTCTGTTCCTGCTCGCGCTGTTCCTTGGTCGCGTTGCGGTAATGTTCCAGCGCATCGCGAGCGTGCAGGTGCTTCTCTTCCAGCGAGCGGATCTGCTCGTCCTTGTCCTGCAAGCGCAATTCAAAATCAGCCAGCGCCTGATTCAGTCCGGCATTGCGCGTCTGTTCGGTCTGCAGCATCGAGCGTGTGTTGCTCAGTGCTTCGGATTCTCGCTCCAGCGCGGCGCCTTGAATGTCGTGCTCATGTTCAAGCTTTTCCAGTGCCTGACGAATCTGCTTTAGCTCGGACTCCAGTGCTTCGCGCTGCTCCTCGAACTGCTCGCGCGCTTGCTCGATGGGCTCTTGCGCCTGTTCTTTCAAGCGCTGGGCGAGGCGAGAGACGAGGGCAGTCAGCTCATCGTCGATAGGTTCGGCCGAAGCCTCAAGGGGTTGAGCGCCGTCATCCAGCTCTTTCAGATAGCGATGGATCGTGGTTTTCGAGCCGGTGTTGCCCATTTCGATGCGTACTGCATCGATGCTCGGGTGTTCGCCACGAGCGAGGATCGCTGTACGCGCGATCTGCACCAGTGCTTTGGTAATGCCGCCACGGGCCATATGAACTCCTACGGTTTTGTACTGTGGTACATGCCACTAAGTACGGCAGTGTACCATGCTGAAAATAAAGTTAAATCTTTGAAATGAAAGGGACGGGATATACTGGTATTACCCAGTGTCAGACGGCAAAATGCTGATCTGCACCTCTGCATCAGTACGCCAGCGAGAAAACTGCCCATGAGCGATCTGAATCGCTATCTGCAAGCCGCCACCCGCGACAACACCCGCCGCAGCTATCGCGCAGCCATCGAGCATTTCGAAGTAAAGTGGGGCGGATTCCTGCCGGCGACTGCCGACAGCGTCGCGAGGTATCTGGTTGCGCACGCCGAAGAGCTTTCAATCAATACGTTGAAATTGCGCCTGTCGGCGTTGGCGCAGTGGCACAACAGTCAGGGCTTTGCCGACCCGACCAAGGCGCCGGTGGTGCGCAAAGTATTCAAAGGGATTCGCGCGCTGCATCCGGCGCAGGAGAAACAAGCCGAACCCTTGCAGTTGCAGGATCTGCAGCAAGTCATTGACTGGCTTGAGCATGAAGTGAAAATAGCGCGCGAGCAGCAGGACCGGCCGCTGCTGCTCAAGGCTTACCGTGATCGGGCATTGATTCTTCTGGGATTCTGGCGCGGCTTTCGCAGTGACGAATTGTGTCGTCTGCAGATCGAGCACGTACAAGCGCACGCCGGCAAAGGCATCACTCTGTATTTGCCACGCAGCAAGGGTGATCGGGAAAATCTCGGGCAGACCTATCAAGCCCCGGCGCTGCTCAAGCTCTGTCCAGTGCAAGCCTACATAGACTGGATCACCGAAGCAGCCTTGGTGCGCGGGCCGGTTTTTCGCAGTATTGATCGTTGGGGCAATCTGAACGAGGAGGGACTGCACGCCAACAGCATCATTCCACTTTTGCGCCAGGCGTTGCAGCGCGCCGGCATTGCTGCGCAAAACTACACGAGCCACTCCCTGCGTCGCGGTTTTGCCACGTGGGCGCACCAGAGTGGCTGGGATCTGAAATCGTTGATGAGTTACGTCGGCTGGAAGGACATGAAGTCAGCCATGCGCTATGTTGAGGCCAGCCCCTTTCAAGGGATGGCTCGGATTACGGATAACCCGGCTTCGTCGTAGATATCGTTTTCTTCTATTAATACAGTCAGCTAATAGCGAAAACAAATCAGCAGCATCAGGTTTGCCAATGAGCCATCCGTCGAGTGAGTGGGTAGGATTCACCCCATCAACTTCACAACCCCTGACGGAGAGTCATCAATGCCTATCATCAACAGCCAAGTAAAACCGTTCAAAGCTACCGCGTTCAAAAACGGCGACTTCGTTCAAGTCTCGGACGCTGACCTGAAAGGCAAGTGGTCGGTCGTATTCTTCTACCCAGCCGACTTCACCTTCGTTTGCCCAACCGAGCTGGAAGACCTGGCTGACAACTACGCTGCCTTCCAGAAACTGGGCGTAGAGATCTACAGCGTTTCCACCGACACCCACTTTGCCCACGCTGCCTGGCACAACACTTCGCCAGCCATCGGCAAAATCGAATACACCATGATCGGCGACCCGACCCACGTCATCTCCCGCAACTTCGACGTGCTGATCGAAGAAGCTGGCCTGGCTGACCGTGGCACCTTCGTGATCAACCCTGAAGGCCAGATCAAAATCGTTGAACTGAACGATGGCGGCGTTGGCCGTGACGCTTCCGAGCTGCTGCGCAAGATCAAGGCTGCTCAGTACGTTGCTGCTCACCCAGGCGAAGTTTGCCCAGCCAAGTGGAAAGAAGGCGAGGCCACTCTGGCGCCGTCCCTGGACCTGGTCGGCAAGATCTAAGTCTGTGACACGCACCTCAGGGCGGGACTCCGCACCTACTTAAGTACGCTGCACCGCCCAATAAAAACGCCCGGGCGAGATTCGCTCGGGCGTTTTTTTTCGCCTCAAATTTATTCAGGAGATCGCCCGTATGTTGGACGCCAATCTTAAAGCCCAGTTGAAATCGTACCTGGAACGGGTCACCCAGCCGATCGAGATCGTTGCATCCCTCGACGACGGTGCGAAATCCCGTGAAATGCTGGGACTGCTGAAAGACGTTGCCAGTCTTTCGAGCCAGATTACCCTGATCGACAGCGGCGATGATGCGCGCAAACCGTCGTTCTCGATCAATCGCCCCGGCGCTGACATCAGTCTGCGTTTCGCCGGCATTCCGATGGGCCACGAATTCACTTCGCTGGTGCTGGCCTTGCTGCAAGTCGGCGGTCACCCATCGAAAGCCAGCGTCGAAGTGATCGAGCAGATTCGCTCACTCAAAGGCGAGTTCAGCTTCGAGACTTACTTCTCGCTGTCCTGCCAGAACTGCCCGGACGTCGTCCAGGCGCTGAACCTGATGGCCGTGCTCAACCCGAACATCCGCCACGTCGCCATCGACGGCGCGTTGTTCCAGGACGAAGTCAACGATCGCAAGATCATGGCCGTGCCGAGCATCTACCTCAACGGTGAAAACTTCGGTCAGGGCCGCATGGGCCTGGAAGAAATTCTCGCCAAACTCGACACCGGCGCCATCGAGCGTCAGGCCGAGAAAATCAATGCCAAGCAAGCCTTTGACGTACTCGTCGTCGGCGGTGGTCCGGCCGGTGCATCGGCAGCGATCTATGCCGCACGTAAAGGCATCCGCACCGGTGTTGCAGCCGAGCGTTTCGGCGGTCAGGTGCTCGACACCATGGCCATCGAGAACTTCATTTCCGTGCAGGAAACCGAAGGCCCGAAACTGGCCACGGCGCTTGAAGAACACGTCAAACAGTACGACGTCGACATCATGAACCTGCAGCGCGCCGACAAGCTGATTCCCGGCAAGAACGGCGAGCTGCACGAAGTCCGTTTCGCCAGTGGCGCAACCCTCAAAGCGAAGAGCGTGATTCTGGCGACCGGTGCGCGCTGGCGTGAAATGAACGTGCCGGGCGAGCAGGAATACCGCAACAAAGGCGTGGCGTACTGCCCGCACTGCGACGGCCCACTCTTCAAAGGCAAGCGTGTGGCGGTGATTGGCGGCGGTAACTCCGGCGTTGAAGCGGCTATCGACCTGGCCGGTATCGTGTCCCAGGTGACGCTGCTGGAATTCGACGTGCAACTGCGTGCCGATGCCGTATTGCAGCGCAAACTGCACAGCCTGCCGAACGTGACCGTGATCACCAGCGCCCAGACCACCGAAGTCACCGGCAACGGTGAGAAGGTCAACGGCCTGCGCTACAAGGATCGCAACACTGACGAGTTGCGTACGGTCGAACTGGAAGGGATCTTTGTGCAGATTGGTCTGCTGCCGAACACCGACTGGCTCAAAGGCACCATCGAGCTGTCGCCTCGCGGCGAGATCATTGTCGATAACCGTGGCGAGACGTCGATCCCTGGCATCTTTGCGGCCGGCGACGTAACCACGGTGCCGTACAAGCAGATCGTGATCGCGGTGGGCGAGGGCGCCAAGGCATCCCTCAGCGCGTTCGATCACCTGATCCGTACGTCTGCTCCGGCGTAAACGTCAGGCCTGAAAACACAAAACCCCATGAGTGATCATGGGGTTTTTTAATGCCTGACACATTTTCGGAATGTCAGATGAAGTCAGTTACAGCGGCGCAGGCTGAATGATCTCGACCCAATAACCATCCGGATCCTTAATGAACGCCAGGCTTTTCATGCGGCCATCAGTCAGGCGTTTCTGGAAGTCGCAGCCCAGTTCTTCGAAGCGTGCGCAAGCCGCAACGATGTCCGGCACCGAAATGCAGATGTGGCCGAAGCCGCGCGGGTCGGTGTTGCCGTTGTGGTAAGCGAAGTCAGGGTCGTTTTCGGTGCCGTGGTTGTGGGTCAGTTCCAGGATGCCCGGAATCGACTTCATCCATTCGGTGCGCGCAGCAGCGTCGGCCGGGATCTGTGCCTTGTCGACCAAGGCGAGGAAGTACAGGCTGAATTCGGCTTCCGGAAAGTCGCGCTTTTCAACCAGCGAAAAACCCAGTACGCGGGTGTAGAAGTCCAGAGACTGGGTGATGTCCTTCACGCGCAGCATGGTGTGGTTGAACACAAAGTTCAGGGTTGCGCTGTCTGGTGTGGCGGTAACGCCGGGGAAAGTGTTCAGTTCGTGCAGGCTCATAGGCCCTCCGTAACAATGGGGCGAGTGAATGGACGCAATGATACGCATGCCTGTCGGCATCGCCAAACCCAATGCGCGGGCTTGCTCTGTGGGCGGGTGAGCCTCAGACTTTACGACTCAATCCGCGAGTGCGACCGGCAATGATCCGACTCTGTAAACCCCTGTTTGTTTTTTCTGGCTTGTGTCTTTTCGCCGCTGGCGTGCTGGCCGATGAGCCAGGCATCACCTGGCCGGCCGGTTGGGAGGTCGAACCGCTGAACAATAATGCACCGCAGGTTTCCCGTCAGCGCGCGGTCAAGACTGACGCCGATGGCAACCAGGTCATGGTGATGGAGTTGACCATGACTCAGGTTGAGGCCGGTCATCAGGTGAACTTGCAAGGCGTATTGCTGGAGATGCGCAAGTCCATTCAAAAAGACTTTTTCCAGGGCGGTTATCAGAGTGTCTGCAACAAAGTCCATGCGGCAAGGCTGGGTTCTTTGGAGGCGTTGGAGACCACGTGCACGATCACTGAAAATGGTCGTCATGTGTTATCGCAAACGCTGGTCGCGGCAGTCAAGGCTGATAAGGCTTATGTTCTTTCTTACGCCGGGCAGGCTGAGGCTTATAAAGCGAGCTCGGACGAAATAGTGGCAGCGAGAAACAGCTTGAAACTTTAGGCGGCTGTTCTTCTCACGACTCGATTAGATACCTGAACGGATTAAGCACAAAGTTTTACGTCGAGCCAAAACCGCAACATCAAGCAGCACAATGTTTAGGCTTGCGGCTGCGCGACGTTACAGATAATTCGCAACTTGTTCGATGAAATTCATTTCATTTGTTAGATATTGTCCAAAAAAAAGCCCTGCGTCAGCAGGGCTTTTGTGTTGCAACGAGATTAACCGCGCAACCAGGAATCAACGGTGGCTGCACCGTATTGTTCCTTCCAGGCTTTCAGGCCGCGGTGGTTGCCGCCCTTGGTTTCGATCAGTTCGCCGGTGTGCGGGTTCTGATAAACCTTGACCACGCGAGCGCGGCGGGTTTTAGGGGCTGCGGCGACCTGCAGGCCGGATTTTGCAGGGTTCGGATCGAGAATGGCGATGATGTCTTTCAGGCCTTTGCCGTAGGTTTTCATCAGCCCCTGGAGCTTTTCTTCGAATTCGATTTCTTTCTTGAGCCCGGCATCATTCTTCAGCGACTCCAGCTGCTTGAGCTGTTCCTGAAGGGCCTTTTCAGCTGCGCGAAATTCAGCGAGTCTGGACAATATCTTTACTCCAATAGTGTATTTGGCTGATACCAACCGCGAACAAAGCTTTAAGCCAAAAGCCTTGAAGCGACTCGGTGATAAATGGCTCACCTGCCAATCTTGCAACAGGTATGAAAAATTGTAGTAGTTAATGCGTCAGGAGTAAATCCTGACGTTTTCTGCATGTAACAGTCGTGGTGTTTTTGTATCAATTTGGTGCGTCTTGTCGGCGTATCAGGGTTAAATCCGTTTAGTTAATGATTACTTAATGCGTCAATGAAGTCCGCCGCCGGCATTGGCCGACCGAACAGATAGCCCTGCAGAAAGTTGACGTGATGTGCCGCCAGATAATCGGCTTGTTCTTGCGTCTCGACACCTTCGGCGACAATGCCCAAATCAAGCTTGGCCGAGAGTTCGATAATGCTGTCGAGGATATGCCGTGACAGCGCGTCGATACCGATCATGGCGACAAAACTTTGATCGATCTTGAGAAAGTCCACGTTGAATTTACGCAAGTAACCCAGGCTTGAGTGGCCAGTACCAAAGTCGTCGATGGCGATCTTCACGCCCAAGGCGTGCAGTTGTTCAAACAGTTGATGCGTGGTGTCGGTGGGCACGATCAGCTCACGCTCGGTCAACTCCAGCACCAGGCTGACACTGCCCGGCGCGAAAGCGGCGAGAAACTCGCGACAATCCTCTATCAGCTCAAGATCCTGGCAGTGGCTGGCAGTGATGTTGATGCCGATATGAAACGGCGCTGCAAAACCTGGGGACATGGGCGCGAGAAGGGCCGCTGTCTGTTGCATCAGCGCGCGGGTCATCGGCACGATCAATCCGGAGTGCTCGGCAAACGGGATAAACAAGTCCGGGCGAACCAGACCTTCCTTGGGATGATTCCAGCGCATCAGCACTTCCGCGCCAGACCATTGTCGACTGTCGCCGTGCACCACGGGTTGAAAGTAGGGAATGAACTCGCCAGCCTCCATCGCGCGCAGCATTTCATGAGTCGGTGACGTCGAGCGTTTCTGAATAACGTGGCCAATGGCGCCGGACACCACACCGAAAAACATCAGCAGACTGAACAGCGGCGGGTACTCGTCGCTCATGTACTCCCAGATTTCACCCTCGGGAAAACCGGCGGAAACACTGAACGCATAACGCGAAGAATTGAGCATGCTCTGCGCAACCGGCAATGCGGGCAGCGGCCCTTGATGCACAGTGCCATCGGCGGTCAGCCAATTGTCACCCACCTGCAAAAGCAGCAGGGTGTGTCGCCCGATCAGGCGCAAAACGTTGCTCAGGTGATAACCATCGAGAGTGGTCAGCGCACCGCCGCGACCTTCGCTGAGCCGGTACACCAGCAACGCCGTATTCGGTGTCACGGGGTTGCCGTTCATCAACCACAATTTGCCCTGATTGTAGTTTCCCGGGATGACCGCCTCGTTGTAGTCGCCGAACAGCGAGCTGCAGTAAAGATTGTTGTCCCACACCAGATTGGTCGAGCGCACGAATGGACGCTGTGTTACCTGTTCACGCAGGGCCAGTGTGGCCGAAGCGCAGGGTTGTCCGGCCAGTGGCAGCAGCTCTCGGGCAGACTGGGCGGTGTTGTCGAGCATCAACTCGAACTGGCGCAAGGCTTCTTCGGCGGTGTGCAGCGAACTTTGCTGCAGGGTGCGTTCGGCCTGCATGTACAGAATGACGCTGCCCAGCACGACCGGCAGCAAACCGCTGAGCAGCGTCACGATGATCCGGGTGCTGCGCTTGCGGCGGGGTCTGACGGTCAACGGCATGGGCGCATCCTGTCGCGAAGGAGTGAGGCTCTCAAACGCCCGCCTGGCAATGGCGCGCCGCTGAAAAAAACTTGAGCCAGTGGGGAGGATAGATGGCCGATGGCGCTTGTGCCGCTCATCGTTGAAACATCTTTGTGGCGAGCGCGATAAAAGCCAGTGTGGCAGGTGAAGACTGGCGCTGATCGAGCACGGCGAGGCCGACTTGACGCTTGACAGCCGGTGACAGCGGTTTCGTCACGTAATGAGCGTTTAGCGCCTGCGGCAATGAGCTTTGCGCCACCACGGTGATCGCGTCGCCACGGCTGACGGTGTCGAGTGTGCTGAGCAATTGCGAGCAGCGATAACGGATGTTCGGTTGCAGCCGCGCAGCGTTGAACAGTCGTGAAACCAGTTCCGAAGAACCGGCCTCGGTCAGCACGAACGGATCGACGCAAAGCTCCTGCAGGCTGACTTCGTTACGCGTGGCCAGAGGGTGTTGCGCGGGAAGCAGGGCGACCATCTGATCTTCAACCAAGGCAAACGTGTCGAAACGCTCTTCAGGCAACACCACGAAACCGATGTCGATCCGTCGCTCTTCCAGCCACAACAGCACTTGTCGATCCGGGCCTTCATCAACGTGCACTTCGATGCCTGGGTGTTCGGCGCGATAGCGCTGCAGGATTTTCGGCAACAGTTTGATCGACGATGTCGGGCCGAACGAACCGATGCGCAGCGTGCCGCTCTTCATGCCGCGCGCATCGGCTGCTTCCTGGCGCAGGGTGTTGGCCAGTCCGAGCATGGCCCGTGCGCGCAGCAGCAACTGCTCGCCAATGTCGCTGAGCTCAACCTGCGACTGATGCCGCCGCAGCAGTTCGACGCCGAGTTCCTGCTCAAGGGATTTCATCGCGTGTGACACGGCCGACTGTGAAATGCCCAAACGATGCGCGGCGAGGGTGAAGCCGCGCAGTTCGGCGACCAGCGAGAAAATCTCGAGCTGAGTGAGGGTCATGAGTATTTGCTCATTTTACGATGACTTGAAATGAGGTGAATGATACGCCATCCCCCAATTCTGCCGCCTGGAACGTTATGCGTATTTTCGAGCAAACCCACGCTACAACCTCAGATATGCCGGTTTATCTGACGCTCGCCGGAGTTACCATGATCTGGGGCGGCACCTTTGTCGCCGGGCGTTTCCTTGCCGGCAGCCTGACCCCGCTTTTCGCGGCCAGCCTGCGTTTCCTGTTGGCCAGCGCCGCGTTGCTGGTTTTCCTGTGGCTTGCACGGATTCCGTTGGCGCGACCGACACCGAGGCAATGGCTGCAACTGGCGTTGCTCGGGTTCTTCGGGATTTTCTTTTATAACCTGTGCTTCTTTTACGGCTTGCAATACATCAATGCCTCGCGGGCATCGCTGATCGTCGCGCTGAATCCGGCGGTGATCGGTGTGGTTTCATGGCTACTGTTCAAAGAGCGCCTGGGGAGGCTAAAAGTCGCGGGTATTGCGATCTGTATTGCCGGTGCCGGCCTGGTGATTGTCAGCCGAAATCCGCAACTGTTGGGCACCACGCCGGACGCCTGGAAGGGTGATTTGCTGATCCTCGGCTGCGTACTCGGCTGGGGCGTTTATTCGCTTTTTTCGCGTGGACTGAACCAGGCTCTCGGCCCGGTCCAGACCGTGACGTATTCGATCCTGATCGGTACGTTGATGCTCTGCACGCTGGCGGCGCTGCGTGGCGAAGTGAGCGGGGCGGCTCTGATGACGCTCGGCATCGCGCAATGGCTCAGCCTGATTTACCTCGGCGTGCTCGGCTCGGCGCTGGCTTACATTGGCTACTACGACGGCATCCGTAAAATCGGCGCGACGCGTTCGGGCGTGTTCATCGCGCTCAACCCGCTGACGGCAGTGATTCTTGGCGCGCTGCTGTTGGGCGAGCAACTGACACTGACGATGTGCGTGGGCGGCGCGCTGATCCTCGCGGGTATCTACCTGTGCAACAAACCCCTTGCGCCCACGGCCAAAAGGCGGATTTTATAGAGAGGGCAGACAACCCTATTTACGCTGTGTAGAATCGGGTTACGCATACAATAATAATCGTCTTCTGGCAGCAGAAGCCTCGCCCGCAAGAGCCTTGGGTCGACAATGAAGATATTCGGGTTTCAACTGATCTACGGTGACTTCCTCGCCCGCAGTGTGCGTGGCATCTCCTGTGCGCCACCCGGCGATCTCAGCATTACTGACAAATAACTCTGGTTAATTGATAAGAAATGATGAGGCGCCAACATGGCAGATTTATACGAAAACCCAATGGGCCTGATGGGCTTTGAATTCATCGAGCTCGCCTCGCCGGTTCCTGGCACCCTGGAGCCGATCTTCGAGATCATGGGCTTCACCAAAGTCGCGACCCACCGCTCCAAGAACGTGCACCTGTACCGTCAGGGCGCGATCAACCTGATCCTCAACAACGAACCGAACAGCGTCGCCTCGTACTTCGCGGCCGAGCATGGCCCGTCGGTGTGCGGCATGGCGTTCCGCGTCAAGGATTCGCAAAAAGCCTACAACCGCGCACTGGAACTCGGCGCCCAGCCGATTCACATCGAAACCGGCCCGATGGAGCTGAACCTGCCGGCGATCAAAGGCATTGGCGGCGCGCCGCTGTACCTGATCGACCGTTTCGGCGAAGGCAGCTCGATCTACGACATCGACTTCGTGTTCCTGGAAGGCGTTGACCGTAACCCGGTCGGTGCCGGCCTGAAGATCATCGACCACCTGACCCACAACGTGTATCGCGGTCGCATGGCCTACTGGGCGAACTTCTACGAGAAGCTGTTCAACTTCCGCGAAATCCGCTACTTCGACATCAAGGGCGAATACACCGGCCTGACGTCGAAAGCGATGACCGCGCCGGACGGCATGATCCGCATCCCGCTCAACGAAGAATCGTCCAAGGGCGCCGGCCAGATCGAAGAGTTCCTGATGCAGTTCAACGGCGAGGGCATCCAGCACGTCGCGTTCCTCACCGACGACCTGATCAAGACCTGGGATCAGCTGAAGAAAATCGGCATGCGCTTCATGACCGCGCCGCCGGACACCTATTACGAAATGCTCGAAGGCCGTTTGCCAAACCATGGCGAGCCGGTCGATCAACTGCAATCGCGCGGCATCCTGCTCGATGGTGCATCGGATAAAGAAGACAAGCGTCTGCTGCTGCAGATCTTCTCGGAAACCCTGATGGGCCCGGTGTTCTTCGAGTTCATTCAGCGCAAGGGTGACGACGGTTTCGGCGAAGGCAACTTCAAGGCACTGTTCGAATCGATCGAGCGTGACCAGGTGCGTCGTGGCGTACTCGCTACCGAGTAATTTGCTGCACCGCTAAAAACTGTGGGAGCGGGCTTGCCCGCGAAGGCGTCGGATCAGACAACCAATACGTTGAATGACCGATCGTTTTCGCGGGCAAGCCCGCTCCCACTTTTGTTTGCGCCGGATTTAAGGTCGGCGCTGGCGCATCAGATGTTTGAACCCCTCAAACACCAGCACGACCACTGCCAGCCAGATCGGGATGTAGGTCAGCCATTCACCGGGTTTGATGCTCTCGCCGAGCAACAACGCCACGCCCAGCAACAGCACTGGCTCCACATAACTCAACAATCCAAACAGGCTGAACGGCAACAGGCGGCTGGCAATGATGTACACCACCAGCGCCGACGCACTGATCAAACCGAGCAGCGGAATCAGCCACATCAACCCCGGGTATTGATCGAACACACCAAAGCCTTGTTCGCCGCCCCGCACAAACCAGTAGGCGACCGGCAGCATCAGCGTCATGTCGACCCACAAACCGCCAAGGTTGTCGGTCTTCAGGTACTTGCGCAGCACGAAGTACAGCGGGTAGCCGACCACAACCACCAGCGTCGCCCAGGAAAAACCGCCAACCTGATACAGCTCGTTCAGCACCCCGAGGCTGGCAAAAAACACCGCGACTTTTTGCAGGTACGACAAGCTTTCGCCGTAGGCGATACGGCCAGTCAGCACCATGGCCAGCGGCAACAGGAAGTAGCCCAGCGACACGTCAAGGCTGTAGCCATTGAGCGGCGCCCACATGAACAGCCACAACTGCACACCCAACAGTGCTGACGAAAGGATCAGGCCTGCGATCAGCTTCGGCAGCGCAGGGACCCGGCGCAGCAACTCCAGCACCCGCCGCCATTCGCCGGACAACAACATGAACACGGTCATGCAGGGCACGGTCAGCAGCATTCGCCAACCGAAGATTTCCACGCCGCTCAATGGGGTGAGCAACGAGGTGTAGTAATACATGACGGCAAACAGCGTCGATGCTGTCACCGAGAGAGCGATACCTTTAGACAAACTGTCCTCGCGGGGGTGATGGTGAAACGGGGCGCGCAGGATACGTGGTTTTTGTGTTGAATATTGGTCGGGGTGGTCAAAATTTTGTACATGATCCAAAAAGCCCCCTCATCGGAACGACGCCCGCCCAGCCCTCTCCCAGAGGGAGGGGGACGGGTTAGGGTGAGGGCAGCGATCTTATGCCGAACGCGGTTTTCGGCCCGACACAAAATGGCTCACATCATTAAACCCCGGCGTAGACGCATGCCCCGGCGTTACCAGCGAATCAATAAACGCCTCATCCTCAGCCGTGATCTTCACCGCTTGCGCCTTGGTGTACGCATCCCACTGTTCTTCAGTGCGCGGCCCGACAATCGCCGAGGTCACGGCGCTATTGTTGAGCACCCAGGCAATCGCAAACTCGACCATCCCGACGCCGCGCTGCTCGGTGTATTGCTGAATCTGCTGGGCAATACGCAACGACTCCACGCGCCATTCAGTTTCCAGAATGCGTTTGTCCTGACGCCCGGCGCGGCTATTGGCGTCCGGTTTCACGTCGGGCGCATATTTGCCGCTGAGCACGCCGCGCGCCAGCGGGCTGTAAGGCACCACGCCGAGGCCGTAAGTCTGCGCTGCGGTGATCTGCTCGGTTTCAGCCTGACGGTTGACGATGTTGTACAGCGGCTGACTGATCACTGGCCGATCAACACCCAAGTTGTCGGCGACACGAATCACCTCGGCAATCCGCCAGCCACGATAGTTCGACAGGCCCCAGTAACGAATCTTGCCCTGCCGGATCAGATCGCCAATCGCCGAGACCGTCACTTCCAGCGGCGTGTTGTGATCCTCGCGGTGCAGGTAATAGATGTCGAGGTAGTCGGTGCCCAGCCGGGTCAGGCTGGCCTCCAGTCCATTGAAGATGTGCTTGCGGCTCAAACCGCTGCGGTTCGGCACGCCATCCACCGGGCCGAAGCCGACTTTGCTCGCCAGCACCCACTCGTGACGATGACGGGCAATCGCTTCGCCGACGATCTCTTCCGAGCGGCCGTTGGTGTAGACGTCGGCGGTGTCGATGAAATTGATGCCCTGATCCCAGGCCTTGTCGATGATGCGCAGCGAATCGTCGGCGCTGGTTTGCTCGCCAAACATCATCGTGCCGAGGGTCAGGGTCGACACCTGCAAGCCCGAGTGACCCAGTGTGCGATAGCTCATGCCGAAATCCTTTTGTCGGTGGGAAAACTCCAATCAAATACCAGAACCTTCCGACGTCGCAAAGTGAATTATGGACTCAGCGCGCGACAGCGTTCCTGCAAAAATGCCTGCAACACCTTGACCCGCACCGACACCTGCACCCGGTGCGGGCACAGCAGATTGAACGGCACGCTCTCGCCGAGCCAGTCGTCGAACAGCGTCACCAGCCGTCCGGCACGCACGTCGTCGGCGACATCAAGCCAGGCCTTGTAGGCGATGCCGTGTCCGGCGAGTGCCCAGCGGCGGGCGACTTCGCCGTCGTCGCTGAGGTAGTCGCCGCACACTTCAACTTCGACCGTTTCATCGTCGCGATGGAAACGCCAGGTGTTGTAAGGCCGACCGTTACGCAGGTAGAGCAGGGCGCTGTGCTTGTGCAATTCGGCGGGATTCAGTGGCGTGCCGTGGCGCTGCAGATACGCGGGACTGGCGCAGGCCACACGCCGATGCTCAGGCAGTATCGGCAACGCCACCAGCGTCGAATCACTCGGCACGCCAAAGCGCAGGGCGACATCCACCGTCTCGCGAAACAGATCCGCATGCCGGTCGTTGAGTAACAGTTGCAGTTGAATGTGCGGGTGTTCGCGCTTGAAATCGTCTAGCCACGGCAGCAACACGTTACGCCCGAAATCCGACGGCGCCGCCAGTTGCAGTATGCCGCTCAGGCCTTCGGTCTGTTGTTTGAGGGCATGCTCACCTTCGGCCAGTGTGTCGAGCGCCAACCGCACGCTGTCGAGATAGCGCCGGCCTTCTTCGGTCAGGCGCATGCTGCGGGTGGAGCGCGCGAGCAGGCGAATGCCGAGCCGCGTTTCCAGTCGTTTCAGAGCAATACTGCATGCTGCCGGGGTCAACTCCAGCGCTCGGGCGGCGGCGGATATGCTCCCGGAGTCGGCCACGCGAACGAAAATCTCCAGATCGAGAATCGAGCTCATTGATAAAAATCCTTTAAAGATCTTTGCGTTTTAGCGGGATTTTTTATCGATTGGCAAGCGTGGAGACTGCAATCAGTGAATAACCGCTGGAGATGAGCATGACCTGGACATTCGATCACCTGGCCTTCAACACCGCCGATGGCCAGACCTTGCAGAACAACTTCGAGGCGCTGCTCGGGCTGAAGCCGGGGCGTCGCCCGCCATTTCCGTTTCCCGGGCGTTGGCTGTATCAGGATGAGCAGGCGGTGGTGCATGTGATCGAGCAGCCGACGTTTGATGAAACGGCGTTGAGCCACATCGCGTTTCGTACGGATGAAGATGCGGAGGTGGTTTTGAAACGGGTGCAGGGGAGTGGGTTGCCGTATCAAGTGGCGCAGGTGCCGGAGGATGGGATCTGGCAGGTTTTTGTGCAGATGCCGGGCGGGGTGGTTCTTGAGTTGGATGCGAAATCGGTGGCCTAGAATCAAGGGCTCCCTCACCCCAGCCCTCTCCCGGAGGGAGAGGGAGCCGACCGAAGAGATCTCACGAGGTACATCGACCTGAGATATCGAGTCGAACTCAGGTTTTGACAAACACACAAATCGGCTCCCTTTCCCCCTCGTCCCCTTGGGGGAGAGGGCTGGGGTGAGGGGGTAGGTTCTCATCGACGCCACAGTGTTTAAGCCATGCGTTTAAAGGACACTTCCAGACACGCACCGAGCCTACGTGACCTTGCGCCGTTGCCTACGACTAAGCCAGAATCCGCCGGCTTGTGCGCTTGAGGGCCGGGTTTTATCGTTGTCCTGTCGCTGAAAAACAGCGATCGGGTTTGGTAGCCCGGATCTGACTTGTTGCGCAACTCACCGTATTCGGACGCTTATGCGTCCGTGCTTTTATGGTGGCCATGCGTGGGGCGCTTTCGAGCGCGCCGGTTCTCCAAGTCACCGGTCTACCAACCCGTGTATGGCCACCACCTCTTCGTTTGGTAGCGAAGTTTGATGGCTCCATTTTTCTGATTTGGAGATTCAAACATGATCAAACCAACACCCAATCCCCCCGAAACCGACACAACCTCGCCCTACGAAACCCTCGACTCGAAGAAATTTCACGAAGCCGCCGACCGTGCGCTCGATCACTACCTCAATCCGCTGCTGCCGAGAAAACCGCTGCTCAAACCCCACGCTCGCTACCTGATCGCCCCTGGCATCGAGAGCGAAGAACTGCTGGCCGATGCCTGCGAAACCCTGACCTCGGCGAAAATCATGGCCACTGACTTCGCCGGATTGGTGGACGGATCGCAGCGGCATGTGTTGTTGGGGATTGCCCAGTTGATCATGCTCGGCGAGCTGGCGGTGAATCGAGCGCTGGATAATCTGGAGTTGAAGACAGAAACACCGCTCTAGCCAGATCGTTCCCACGCTCTGCGTGGGAATGCCTCAAGGGACGCTCCGCGTTCCAGCTTTAGAAGGGACGCGGAGCTTCCCGGGCTGCATTCCCACGCGGAGCGTGGGAACGATCTAAACGAGAAACGGCCCGAAGTGGGCCGTTTTTGTGTACCTGCCAATAATCAGGCCCGCAACGTCCGCGTCATCCGCAACGCCAGCAGACTTCCGCCGACAATCACGCCCGCCAGCAGATACAACGCCGCATCGGTCGAGCCGGTGCTGTCCTTGACCCAACCGACCAGGTACGGGCTGAGGAACCCGGCCATTTGTCCCATCGAGTTGATCAGTGCCAGACCGCCAGCCGCCGCACCGGCACTGAGCATCGCCGTCGGCACTGGCCAGAACATCGGCAGGCCAGTCAGTGCGCCCATGGTCGCAATGGTCAGACCGAGAATGGCTATCGCCGGGTTGGCGGCGAAGTTCACCGCAATCACCAGACCGATTGCGCCCATCAGCATCGGCACCACCAAATGCCAGCGACGCTCCTTGCGCAGGTCAGCCGAACGCCCGACCACCAGCATGAACACCGCCGCCAGCAGATACGGAATTGCGCTCAACCAGCCAATCACCAGGTTGTCGCTGAAACCGAGGTTCTTGATGATCGACGGCAGCCAGAAGTTGATCGCGTACACGCCACTCTGGATGCAGAAGTAGATCAGACCGAACGCCCAGATGGCCGGGTTCTTGAACACCGCCAGCAGCGAATCGGAAGTGGTTTTCGGTTTGTTCGCCAGGTCTTCGGCCTGATCCGCTTCGAGCACGGCGCGTTCATGCGGGGTCAGCCATTTGGCGTTGGCGAAGCTGTCGCTCAGCAGGAAGTACGCCAGCAAACCGAGGACCACGGTCGGAATGCCTTGCAGCAGAAACATCCATTGCCAGCCAGCCAAACCGCCTTGGCCGGCGGCGAAGTGGTTGAGGATCCAGCCGGAAAACGGACTGCCGAGCAGGCCCGACACCGGGATCGCCGACATGAACAACGCCATGATCCGGCCACGGCGGAAGGTCGGGAACCATTGCGAGAGATACAGCACGACGCCCGGGAAGAACCCGGCTTCGGCCGCGCCGGTGAACAGGCGCAGGGTGTAGAACTGGGTCGGCGTGGTGACGAACAGCAGGCAGGTCGACAGCGTGCCCCAGGTGATCATCATCACCGCGATCCAGCGTCGTGGGCCGAATTTGGTCAACGCCAGGTTGCTCGGCACGCCGCACAGCACGTAGCCGATAAAGAAAATCCCGGCCCCGAGGCCGTACACGGTTTCGCTGAACTTCAGCGCGTCGAGCATCTGCAGTTTGGCAAATCCAACGTTGACCCGGTCGAGGTAGTTGAACAGGTAGCAGATGAAGATGAAGGGAATCAAACGCAGGGTGATGCGTTTGTAGACGGCGTTTTTACCGTCTTCGATGGTCTGGGTAGCTGCGGCGCTCTGCGACATAGCGGCTCTCTCTTTATTATGATTTTTTGCGATGCAAAGGGTAACGTTGATCGCCCCGAGAGTCTCGGTCACCTTTGGCCGGATTGTCTTTGTGCCTGAGCACAGGGTTTGCCGCCAGACCCTGTGCGGGTGAACAACCGTCCACGCCTGATTTGAAGGATTGCCGCTGTCATGTTTGAACTCGATCACGATCTGGCCCAGGACATCGTCGACCGGGCGATGGCCATTTTGCCGTACAACGTGAATGTCATGGACAGTCAGGGGCTGATCCTCGGCAGTGGCGAACCGGAGCGCATCAACACCCGCCACGAAGGTGCGCAACTGGTACTGGCCAACGGTCGCGTGGTGGAAATCGATGCGCAGACCGCCGTGCATCTCAAAGGTGTGCAACCGGGCATCAACCTGCCGCTGATGCTCGACCAACGCCTGATCGGCGTGCTCGGCATCACGGGTGAACCAGAACTGCTGCGCACCTACGCGCAACTGGTGCGCATGACCGCCGAGATGCTCGTTGGCCAGCGCAATCAGCAGGCCGAGCAGCAGTGGCGGCGTCAGCGTTGCGATGATTTGCTGGCGTTGTTGCTGACCGATGCCGGCGATTCACCGCGTCTGGTCGATGAGGCCCAGCAACTGGGGCTCAAGCCGCAATTGACGCGGGTGCCGTATCTGTTCGAGTTGGGGCTGGAGCATGGGCCGGGGCAGGCCGTCGAAGCATTGAGCGCGTGGCTGATTTCGCGTTATCCCGACAGTTGGTGCGTGAGTTCGGCGAAGTCGTCGCTGCTCTGGTGCAGGCCGGCCAGTCAGAACGTCGAGCATGATCGTTTGCTGGAGAAGCTCGATGGCTTGGGCTGGAAGGTTTTGCGCATTGCGGTGGGCGGGCAGGCCGATGGTCTGGCGGGGCTGCGTCGCTGTTATCGGCGGGTCGGCGATCTGCTGGCTTACGGACGCGAGGTGTTGCCGCATTCACGCCTGTTGACCCTGAACCGTTATCGGCTGCCGGTGATGCTGTGGCGGCATCGCAATGACGACGCGCTGGATGAGCTGCTCAAACCCTTGCGTAAAGTCATCGCCAAGGACGGTAACGGCCAACTGCTGGCGACCCTGCGCAGTTGGTGCGATCACGACGGGCAGAGCCAGGCCTGCGCCGACGCGTTGGGGATTCACCGCAACAGTCTGCGCTACCGGATGGAACGAATTGCCGAGATCAGCGGTGTCGATCCGTTGCGCCTGGACGGGATGCTGGCGCTGTATCTCGGTGTGCAATTGCTGCCGCAGACTGACGATTTGTCGAAATGAACAATAAACGCCTGCGCCACTTGTGCAACGGACAGGCGTCAATGCGCAGGCTGACTGGCAGCATGAGGGGCATTGGAACTGGAGAATTCGCATGAAAATCGTCATCGCCCCCGATTCGTTCAAGGACAGCCTGAGTGCCCAAGGCGTCGCCGAGGCTGTTGCGCTGGGTCTGGCGCAGGTCTGGCCGCAGGCCACGCTGGTCAAATGCCCGATGGCCGACGGTGGCGAAGGCACGGTCGAATCGATTCTCGCCGCGTGTGAAGGCGAACTGCGCCGCAGCCGTGTGCGTGGCCCATTGGGCACACCGGTGGATGCAGCATGGGGCTGGTTGCCGCACAACCACACGGCGATCATCGAAATGGCCGAGGCCAGCGGTTTGCAACTGGTGCCGCCGGGGCAGCGTGACGCCTGCATCAGCAGCACGTTTGGCACGGGTGAACTGATTCGTGCGGCGCTGGACGCCGGTGCGCAACGGGTAATTCTGGCGATTGGCGGCAGCGCGACCAACGATGGCGGCGCCGGCGCGATGCAGGCGTTGGGCGTGAGGTTGCTGGATGCGCAGAATCAGGCACTGGTACCGGGTGGTCTGGCGTTGGCGCAACTGGCGCGACTGGATCTGAGCGAACTCGATCCGCGTCTGGCGCAGGTGCGCTTCGACATTGCCGCCGACGTCAACAACCCACTCTGCGGCCCTCATGGTGCGTCAGCGATTTTCGGCCCGCAGAAAGGTGCTTCTCCTGCGCAGGTGCAGCAACTGGACCAAGCGCTGAGCCACTTCGCTGAACACTGTGCGCAGGTCTTGGGCAAAGATGTTCGCGATGAGCCGGGCAGCGGCGCAGCGGGTGGTTTGGGTTTCGCCGCCAAGGCATTTCTTGGCGCGCAGTTTCAGGCCGGGGTCGAAGTGGTGGCGGAACTGGTGGGCCTGGCCGAAGCGGTCAAAGGCGCCGATCTGGTGATCACCGGGGAAGGGCGCTTCGATGCACAGACCTTGCGAGGCAAAACCCCGTTTGGTGTCGCGCGCATCGCCAAACAACACAGCGTGCCGGTGATTGTCATTGCCGGGACTCTGGGCGATGGCTATCAGGAGCTTTATGCGCACGGCATCGACGCAGCGTTCGCCGTGACCAGCGGCCCGATGACACTGCAGCAGGCGTGCGCCGAAGCACCACGCTTGTTGCGTGAACGCGCCACCGACATCGCCCGGGTCTGGCAAATGGCTAAACACCACATCTGAACTGTATAAATATCCCCTGTGGCGAGGGGATTTATCCCCGTTCGACTGCGCAGCAGTCGCGAATCCTGCGTTTGAGGTTTACCTGATAGATTGCAGGGGGCCACTTCGCAGCCCAACGGGGCGGTGTTTCATTCCTGTAACACCCTGAAAAATAATTGCGCTTGACCCGCAATCTTCCTAAAGCCTGGCCGATACAGCCAATAGGCGCGCACAAACATTCTCACAACAGTGACGCCGGACTGAAGCCCGCCCACGGGCCAGTGATCACGGCATGGACGCTCGTAGTTTCATTCATCCGAGAGTCCAACTATGTCCTTGCGTAACCTGAATATCGCGCCCCGTGCCTTCCTCGGTTTTGCCTTCATCGCCTTGCTGGTGATTGTGCTTGGCGTGTTCGCCGTCAACCGCATGTCGATCATCCGTCAGGCGTCCGTCGACATGGATTCGACCCAGCTGCCCAGCGTCACTCAGCTCAGCGTGGTGACGGAAAACGTCCTGCGTTTACGCATCCTTTCCTTCCGTGTGCTGGTCAATCGCGAGCCTGCCGGTTTGCAGGAAGCGCAAAGCCGCATCGCGGCGCTGGTCGACAAGGTGCGCACGGCGCAGGCCAGTTACGCTGCGCTACCCGCAGGCGCCGAAGAACGCGCGCTGTATCAGACCTTCGCCAGTACGCTGGACAACTACCTGCAAGCGCAGAACCAGATGATGGAATTGTCGCGTCAGGACAAACTCGACGAGATGCGCAACCTGATCAACACGCGCATCAAGGACGGCACCGATCAGATGGGCGAGCAGCTCAACAAGCTGATTGCGATCAACGCCTCCGACGCAAAGGCAGCCTCGATCCAGGCCGGTGAGCATTACGACAGCGCCATCACCGGCATCATCATCGTCGCAGTGGTTGCGGCCGTGGCGACGGTATTGCTGGCGTTGTTGCTGACCCGCAGCATCGTCACGCCGTTGAACCGCGCCTTGCTGGCGGCGCAAACCATCGCCGGCGGCGACCTGACCAAAGCCATCGAAGTCGACGGCAAGGACGAGCCGGCGCGCCTGCTCGAAGCGCTCGCCGCAATGCAGACCAACCTACGCAAAACCATCGAACAGATCGCCGGCTCCGCCACGCAACTGGGCGCCGCCGCCGAAGAACTCAGCGCGGTCACCGAAGAGGCCTCGCGCGGCCTGCAACAACAGAACAACGAAATCGAACAAGCCGCCACTGCCGTCAACGAAATGACCGCGGCGGTCGAAGAAGTCGCGCGCAACGCTGTGTCGACGTCCGAAGCCTCGAACCAGTCGACCCACGCCGCCCGCGAAGGTCGCGATCAAGTGGTGAAAACCGTCGACGCGATCCAGACCATGACCCACGACGTGCAGAACACCGCGCAAATGATCGAAGGTCTGGCTGCGCAGAGCCGCGACATCGGCAAAGTGCTCGACGTGATTCGTGCCATTGCCGAACAGACCAATTTACTCGCGCTCAACGCCGCCATCGAAGCGGCGCGGGCCGGTGAGGCCGGGCGCGGGTTTGCCGTGGTGGCGGACGAGGTGCGGGCGCTGGCTCATCGCACCGCGCAATCGACGCAGGAGATCGAAAAAATGGTCGCCGGTATCCAGAACGGCACCGGCGAAGCGGTTTCCTCGATGCAACAGAGCAACCAGCGGACGCAGTCGACCCTGGAAATGGCCCGCGCTGCCGGCGTTGCGCTGGAGCAGATCACCCAATCGATTCACCAGATCAACGAGCGCAACCTGGTGATCGCCAGCGCCTCGGAAGAACAGGCGCAGGTCTCGCGAGAGGTCGATCGCAATCTGGTCAACATCCGTGATCTGGCCACGCAATCGGCCGCCGGCGCCAACCAGACCAGTGCCGCCACCCATGAACTGTCACGTCTGGCGGTGGATTTGAATGCGATGGTGGCGCGGTTTGTGATTTGACCTAGGGTGAAGGCTGGAGACCGCGCAATCAGGAGACGTACATGCGCTATTCAGCCTTGACCCAACGAATCGCCGGGGAGGGAGCCTCTGCCTGGCAGATTCACGACCGAGCGCTGGAGTTGCGCGCCGAGGGCGTCGATGTCCTGTTGTTGTCGGTGGGCGACCCGGATTTCGATACGCCACTGCCGATTGTTCACGGGGCTATCGACAGTCTGCTGGCCGGCGATACGCATTATTCCGACGTGCGTGGCCGGCTGGCGTTGCGCAAGCTGATCGCCGAGCGGCATCGGCGGCGCAGTGGTCAGGTGGTCGAGGCGGATCAGGTGATTGTCATGCCCGGCGCGCAATGCGCCGTGTATTCGGTGGCGCAATGCCTGCTGAACCCGGGCGACGAAGTCATCGTCGCCGAGCCGATGTACGTGACCTATGAAGGTGTGTTTGGCGCTTGCGGTGCGACCGTGGTGCCCGTGCCGGTGCGTCCGGAGAACGGCTTTCGCGTCGACCCGGCCGATGTCGCGGCGCGGATCACGCCGAAAACGCGCGCGATGCTGCTCAACAGCCCGAACAACCCGTGCGGCGCAAGCCTGTCGCTGTTGATCTGGCAGGAGCTGGCGGCGTTGTGCATTCGTCAAGACTTGTGGCTGATCAGCGACGAGGTCTACAGCGAGTTGCTGTACGAAGGCGAGCACGTCAGCCCGGCGAGCCTGCCGGGCATGGCCGAGCGCACGGCGACGATCAACAGCCTGTCGAAATCCCACGCCATGACCGGTTGGCGCATCGGCTGGATGATCGGGCCGAAGCCTTTGGCGGAGCATTTGGTGAATCTGTCGCTGAGCATGCTGTTCGGTCTGCCGGATTTCGTGCAGAAAGCCGCGCAAATTGCTCTTGAGCAAGACTTGCCGGAAGTGACGCAGATGCGTGAGGAGTACCGTCTGCGCCGCGATCTGGTGTGCGAGCGTTTGCGCGGCTGCCCGGGGCTGTGCCCGATTCGCCCGGATGGCGGCATGTTCGTGATGGTCGATGTGCGCCAGACCGGCCTTGGCGCGCAGGCGTTTGCCGAGCAACTGCTGGAGGGTTACGGCGTTGCGGTGCTGGCGGGTGAGGCGTTCGGGCCGAGTGCGGCGGGGCATATTCGTATTGGACTGGTGGTGGATCGGGTGAAGCTGGCGGATGCGTGTTCGCGGATCGCGTTGTGTGCGGCGCAGCTTTTACAGGCGCGCAGTGCCTGATGCAATTGCTTCGTTTGTGTTGGCCCCTTCTCGAGCAAGCCCGCTCCCACAGGAGATATTCAGTGTTCATAAATCCACTGTGGGAGCGGGCTTGCCCGCGAAGAGGCCGGTACAACCGCTGAGAGTTTCAGCTCTGCCAAGCTGATGGGTTCACCAGATTCATCGGCTTCTCCCCAGCCAACGCCGCCAACAAATTCTCCACCGCACACCGCGCCATCGCCTCGCGCGTTTCATGCGTCGCCGAACCCATGTGCGGCGTCGCTACCACATTGTCGAGCTGCAACAACGGCGATTCCTGATTCAGCGGTTCGCGCTCGAACACATCCAGCCCCGCCGCGCGAATCCGTTTGTGGCGCAACGCTTCGATCATCGCCGCCTCATCGACCACCTTGCCCCGGGAAATGTTGATGAAAATGCTCTCCGGCCGCATCAATGCAAACTGCTCGGCGCCGATCAATCCTTCGGTCTGCGCGGTCAGCGGCAAGGTCAGGCAAATGAAATCCGCCTGCTGGAGCAGATCCTCAAGGCTGCGGTACTGCGCATCGAATCGCGCCTCGACCGCTGGTTTGCGTGACTGGCTGTGATAGATCACCGGCATGCCGAAACCGAAATGCCCGCGCTGCGCCAATGCCTCGCCGATGCGACCCATGCCGATAATGCCAAGTGTCTTGCCATGCACATCGGTGCCGAAATGTGCCGGGCCGATGTTGCGCTGCCATTGGCCGTGGCGAACCATGTTCGCCAGTTCCACCACACGCCGGGCGGCAGCAAGAATCAGGGCAAAACCGGTGTCGGCGGTGGTTTCGGTGAGCACGTCCGGGGTGTTGGTCAGGAGGATATTGCGTCGGCTCAGGTAGTCGATGTCGTAGTTGTCGACACCCACCGAAACGCTGGCAATCGCCCGCAGCTGTGGCGCCAGATCGAGCAGCGCCGCATCCAGTTTCAGGCTCGCACCGAGCAAACCGTCGGCACGGGGCAGGGCGTCGCGCAATTGCATCAGGCCTTGTGCGTCGAGGCTTTCGATCAGTGTTACCTCGCATTGTTCTTGCAGGCGCGTCATCAACGCGGGCGAGAGTTTTTTGTACAACACGACGTGTTTTTTCATTGAAGAAATTCCTGGATTAATGAGCCGTCGCGGGACGTGCAACGACGGCTTTGGCGACGACGCGATCACTGGCGCCGGGCTTGAGAAAAATCGTCAGCACCACCGACAGCAGCAGCGCGCCGCTCATCAGCAGATACGAAGCACCGGGCGATCCGGTGGAACTGTTCAGATAACCGACCAGGTACGAGCCGCCGAACGAGCCGAGCGCGCCCATGCTGTTGATCAATGCCATCGCGCCACCCGCCACGTTCGCCGGAAGAATCTCCGGGACGATGGCAAAAAACGGCCCGTAAGGCGCGTACATGCAGGCGCCGGCAATCACCAGCAGCGTGTACGACCACCAGAAATGCTCGGCGCCGAGGGCGTAAGACCCGTAAAACGCAATCGAGGCGATCAACAGCGGTGGCCAGACGAAACGTTTACGTTTTTGCAGTTTGTCCGAACCCCACGACACCGCGAGCATGCCGATCACCGCCGCCAGATACGGCAGGGCCGAGAGCCAGCCAGCCTCGATCATGTCCATTTGCGCGCCGGCCTTGAGAATCGACGGCAGCCACAGGACGAAGCCGTAAACGCCGATGCTCCAGCAGAAAAACTGCAGCGCCAGAATGATCACCTTCGGCGAACGGAACGCCTCGGCGTAGTTCTTCACCGCTTTGATGCCGACCTGTTCGGCCGCCAGTGCGCTTTCCAGATCCTGCTTTTCCTGCGTGCTCAGCCACTTGGCCTGGGACGGACGATCATCGGCCAGTTTCCACCAGATAAAGGCCCAGAGCACCGCCGGCAGACCTTCGATGATGAACATCCAGCGCCAGCTGAAATGCTGCACCAGATAGCCCGAAACCACCGACATCCAGAGCATGGTTACCGGGTTGCCGAGGATCAGAAAAGTATTCGCCCGCGAGCGTTCGGCGCGGGTGAACCAGTGGCACAGGTAGACCAGCATCGCCGGCATCACCGCGGCTTCAACCACGCCGAGCATGAAACGGATGACGATCAGCCAGTAGGCGTTGGAGACCACGCCGGTCAGCGTGGCGAGGCCGCCCCAGAGGATCAGGCTGACGAAGATCAGTTTCTTCACGCTGTGCTTTTGCGCGTAGATCGCACCGGGCACCTGGAAGAAAAAGTAGCCGAGGAAGAACAGCGCTCCGAGCAGCGAGGACAGGCCCGGGGTGATCATCAGGTCGGCGGCCATGCCGGACGCGGCGGCGAAGCCGTAGTTGGCGCGATCCAGATACGCCAGGCTGTAGGTGATGAACACGATGGGCATGATGTACCACCAGCGGCGGGTGGCGAGGGTTGCGGTTTTCATGGTCTTGCTCCTGAGCTTGTTGTTTTTGTCGCAGCAGGGTTCAGATTTGGGAGTGACTATGCGGGCCTATTCGCGAGCAAGCCCGCTCCCACATTGGTACGCGTTGCAAGTGTGGGAGCGGCGGTGCGACGATTCGACTTGCTCGCGAAGGCGGCCTCGAATTCAGCCGAGAGTTCAGTCCGGGTCGGCAATCCCTCCATATCCCCGCGACTCTGCACCGCACGACTGCCAATCCAGTTCGCCCGCTGCACCGCCTCGGGGAAGCTCTGGTGCTCCAGCAGGGCGCTGATCATCCCCACCGCAAAGCCATCCCCCGCGCCAACGGTATCGACGACGTTGGCCACCGGTACCCCAGCGACAAAACCCTGATCCAGTTGCGTGCGGTAATAGGCGCCTTGCGGCCCGAGTTTGATTGCCACGGCTTCGGCGCCCTGGTCGAGATAGAACGCGGCAATGTCCGCCGGATCTTCAAACCCGGTCAGCAAGCGACCTTCGCTCAACCCCGGCAACACCCAGTGGGCGAGGGCGGCGAGGCGATTGACCTCGCGGATCATTTCGCGCTCGCTGGCCCACAGGCTCGGGCGCAGGTTCGGGTCGAAGGACACGCTGTGCCCGGCGTGGCGCATGCGGGTCATCAGCTCGAACGACATCTCCCGCGCCGTCGCCGACAGCGCGGGCGGAATGCCGGTGGCGTGCAGGTGCCGGGCGTTGAGCAATTCCGGCTTGATCGATTGTGGCGAGAGATGGCTGGCCGCCGAGCCCCGGCGGAAGTACTCGACCTGTGGATCGCTGCCATCGTCGTTACGGGATTTGAACTGGAAACCGGTTGGATGACGGCTATCGACGTCGACATGGCTGCAATCCAGACCTTCCTTGATTAGGGTCTCGACGACAAAACGGCCGAGGGAATCGCTGCCAACGCGGCTCAACCATGCGACGTTGAAACCCAGCCGCGAGAGACCGATCGCCACGTTGCTGTCGGCACCGGCAATGCGCTTGTGGAATTGCTCGACCGTGGCCAGATCGCCGCATTGTTCAGCGACCAGCATCGCCATGGTTTCGCCGAACGACAGAATATCGATCTCAGACATGAGCTGGCTCCAGACGGGATTGGCCGAGACGGGCGAGGGCGGCGACGTGCTCCGTGGTCAACTCGACCAGGTCAGCGCCCTGCAATGGATACTCGGCGGCGCGCATAACGCCTTGGGCCATGTGCCGCAGCAGTTGTTCCCACAGATGCAGGTCGCTGACAGCGGGCGGCACTGCGACCAGTTTGCCGTCGGCACGGCGCGCCACGGCTTTGCAATGCACATAGCCGACGTGGCGGCCGAGCAGGCGGGCGGCGTTGGCGGCGGACTGGTCTTGCCACTGCCAGTTGCCGATGTCGAAGGTCATTTTGATCGGCAGATTATGTTGCTCGACAGCGGCGAAGAAACGCTGAAACGGCTCGATACGCCCGCCGTGCAGGGTCTGGTCGTTTTCCACCAGCAGTTGCACCGGGCTGTTACCGATCAGTTGCTTGAGCACCGACAGATCACAATTGTCGGTGAAGTAGCCGAGGGAGACTTTCAGCCACTTCGAACCGAACGCCTCGGCCTGTTGCAGGGCGGTGATCAATTCAGCATTGGGCCGTGACTGGCCGGCGAGCCACAGTTCGGTCGGCGAGGAATAGATGCTTTGCAGCCCCTGAGCGGCGGTGGCGGCGCTCAACTGCGCGGGGACTTCGCGAGTCAGCAGCTCTTCGCGCCATTCGATGCGATCAGCGCCTGCAGCGGCCAGCACGTCGATAAAGAAATCTTGACCACGCTGACGCACAAGCTCGGCGCCGTAGCTGGACAGGCTGATGGAAACGGCAGGTTTATTCATTGTTATTGACCTCTGAAACCGGTTTCATTTTTGTTCAAAAAAATAGCGGTGAAATCTGCACTGTTCTTTTTGGCCCCATCGCTGGCAAGCCAGCTCCCACAGTTGCAGGGGCGATCGCAACCCTTGAGTGCACCCGAATACCTGTGGGAGCGGGCTTGCCCGCGAAGAGGCCGGATCAGTCACCACGAAATCCATGGGTCGAACCACGCTCGACCAAGACGGGCGCAAAATCCACGTTGCGCGCCGCCTCAGCGTCGCCACGCAATCGCTTGAGCAAACACTCGAACGCCCGCGCGCCGATCGCCTCGGTCGGCTGGGCGAGGGCGGTTATCCCGCTGCCGACCAATGGATACCAATCCAGATCATCCAGCGCGATCAGACCGACATCCTCAAATAGCCGACAACCGATCTCGCGCAACGCTCGCGTGCAGGTCAATGCCGCGACGCCGTTGGCGCAGAACAGTGCTTTGGGGCCATCAGCCGGCGTGTTCAGGAAGTGTTCAACGTGCTGCGCGAATGCGTCGCCGGTTTCCAGCACCGAGCCGGTCAACTCAGGGCGCTGCGCAATCTGTGCCTGAAAGCTGGCGACCCGTTCGATCCGCGAACTGGTGCCGTCATAGGGTTCGGTGACCAGCAACACGTTGCGATAACCGCGACGTTCGAGGTGGGCGAGCGCCATTTCTACGGCTTGCGGGTTGTTCAGGCCGACCATATCGCTGTCCAGTCCTTCGACCTTGCGGTCCACCAGCACCAGCGGCATTTCCCGTTTCAACTCGTCCAGTTCAGCCCGGTGATGACCGAGGGTGTTCACGATAAGCCCTTCGATGTTGTACGAGCGCAGCAATGCCAGGTGTTGGCGCTCCTGCTCGTCATCGCGGTCGGTGTTGCACACCACCAGGCTGTATCCGTGGGCACGGCACGCGGTTTCCACGCCGTGCATCACGGCAATCGAATAAGGGTTGCGGATATCGGCCACCAGCATGCCGATCAAGCGGGTACGGCCGCGTTTCAGGCCGCGAGCCATTTGATTGGGGCGATAGCCGAGTTCGGCAATCGCCTGTTCGATGCGTCGGGCAATGGCATCGGAGAGCAGCGCGCGGTCATCGCCGATAAAGCGCGAAACGCTGGCCTTGGATACACCAGCGTGTTCGGCGACGTCGAGCATGGTGACGCGGCTGCGCTGGGCGGCGGAGAAGTCGTTCATGGCTTGAGGTTTCTTTTTGTTGGATGAGTTTCAAATGGTCTGAAACCGGTTTCAGATAACACTACTGTCGGGGGCCTCGTCAAGCGGACTTCGCGGTAGAGAATGTCACGCAACGCTTGAATACCCGACGAACGGTCGCCTTACCTGTCAGATCTGACAGTAGGCAGGTGCGATGACCGAGCGCTTAATTCTCCTATGACCAATAGAGAAGTTTCTACGCGGTTCTCTCGACACTAAATGGGCGAAAAGTGATGGCAGCGAAGAAGTTATTTGGAGAACATGCGGGTACATTGGCGGAGCGGCTTTCAGTCGAAGGCGTCGACGACAATGACCAGGAAGGACATGTTCCCCTCGACATTCTGCGCGACGGTACTCGCATTAAAATTCGTTACTGGGATAGCCCTGTAGTCAATGATGAACTTTGGATATCACTCATTCGAAACGGCGTTGAACAAAGGCTTTACACCGAATTTCTAAGTCCGCCGCAACCAGATTTTTTATACTTTCCGTTGACGCCGAAGCATCTGGAAAATGATGGCGTTGTATTCTTGACTTATAAAATATGGAAAGGGTCAGGGGGTAATCCGGATCCTTCGCCTGACAGAAAACTGACTATTGATCACAGCCTACCTCTTGGCCTTGAGGAGGCAAACTTTCCCCATGCCACGATTTGGGGATATCTGAATAACAAGACGGTTCCGCCAATAACTTCCGGGGCAACTGTTGCCATTCCTGCTTCAAAGGGTGTCGCCTTGCCTGGCGACATGGCCAAAGTGCATTGGCTGGGTTATTTGAGCCTGAATGGGAGTGGCAATCCTGTTGAAAGTACTCGCGGGACTTTTGACAAGATATTGCGACGGTCGGATATAAATAATGGATATAAACTGGTTGTGCCGTTCGAACCCCATATTAAGCCTCTTCCTGATAATGATTCAGCGCTTGTTTATTGGCAGTTGTTTAGAAATAACCGGCTGGTCGGTCAGTCAAAGAAAAACTTGCTAAAGATAGACAGAGTCACACCCGGCGAAAGTGGCCTTTCTGGCCTGAGTACACAAGGAGAAACGAAGATGGCACTTAAAGTATTACCCCCAAAATCAAGAGGATTTTCCGCTGGTATCAAAGAGAATGGTCCTTTCTCGGTCATTACTATAGATACGCTTGTGGATAATCTAATCGCCAAGAGCGTACTGGACAGTGGGACTGTCAGTGTTATTCTTGATCGTACCCCTGATGAACTGGATGGGGATGAACTCGATGTGCTACTGGCAGTTAAAGGCGAAACTTTGAAATCGATTGCTACGATCGAACTTGGCCCTATTGCTGATAGACCTGCAGGCAAAATTCCATTATCGATCCCTGCTAGCCATTTTACCGAACTGCCAAAACCCGCTGGCCCTACAGGGTATCAAATACAGATCAAAGTCTACAAAGGCGGTGGTGGTATTGAGGATCCCTCTAATATTATTGACGTCCTCATCGATCAGACCGCGCCTTTCAGTACAAAAGATCCACGCAGAGAAGAAAAGCCTACTCCGCCTCCCGTATTTGTTAATAAGCCTGCTGATCCGCAGGTTACTGTCAATGAAGCATGGATGGCTGCAAACGCTAATGTAAATCTCACTGTGAATGTCGGTTACGACGAGCGTCGTCCTGACGATGAGATCCAAGTGTCGCTACGGGCCGGTAGCCAGTCGGTTGAGGTCTACTACGATACCGTACCCAATAATGGTGCAATTACGTTTCCGAATAGTGAGCTACGCAAGTTTCCTCCCAAAGGGCGCGTCAATATCGTTCAACGGTATTACGACGTTGTAGGTAACCCTAGCCTGGTGTCCGCGCCGGCGCCCTTTTTGACGTTGAACCTCGCACAAAAACCTATATTGAATAAAGCTCCGCTGGTGCCAAAAACCGATCCGAACTACAGCAAATCGCTATATCTGGATGATGTGGCCGGCGGAATTTCTGCCATCGTGGAAAGTGCCTCCATCGACAGCGCGGAGGCAGGCGACGAGATCTTCTTGACTATTGAGGATGCTGACGACGCGACTCTTTTCAAGGAGCTGGATCCACAAACCTGGACGGGTGGGAATCTGACGTTCGATCTTTCTTACGATGACCTTGCTAAGATATTCGACAAAGCCGATGAACCAAAGCGCATCATGATCAAGTCCACGATCACTCGTACCGGGATGACGCCGGATGTTGAGTCACCAGATGCTATCTTCATACTGGCATTTGACCACGCCGGCCCGGAAAATCCGGATCTTCCGGACTTGACCAATCGAAATATGGAGTTGCCGGTGGTTACTGGCGCCTCCGGCACTGTTAACAGTTTGCTGCCCGGTGATCGTGATAAACCTGCTACATTCAAAGTGAAATTCAAACTCGCTGATCCACCGATTACTCCGGACCAGACGGCGAAGTGCTATATCAATGAAGTGGCTCTCGACGACTATGCTCCATTCGTAGACGAAACGGAGTTTGAAGTTCCAATTCCAGCTCGCATAGTTGCCGGTCTTACCACTCCAAGTGTCAAGGCTCGTTGGACAATTCAGAAATCAGGCGACGACAAAAATATCATGCGGTCTAGGGAAGAAACGGTGCTGGTGGCAGGACCCTCCATTCCTTTACCCCTGCCGACGGTCAGGATCCGTAATGAGATTAAGCGTCCTTTCGTTGAATGTTTTGCGATGGACAGCCCGACCAAGGAATACAATCTGGGCCTGGAAATTCCGAAGACCCCACTGTTGCCGCCTGGTAAAACGATCAAAGTGTTTTTTGAAGCGCACAGGAATTCGACAGGAACTGATTTAATTCCCAATACACGCGTTTCTGCAGATTACATTATTAAAGCTGCCGACGTGCCTGATTTTGCGCTAACGGGTACTAATCCTGCGATATTCAAGCTCGCGCAACCCTTTAAAGGAGCGGTATCTTACGCCAAGTATTGGTATACAACGGATATCAATGGTGAGCAAAGCTCTGTGCCTTTCGTCAGGGAGATCGATACGATCAGTACAAGTAGAAATTATTGCGACGGCACTGCAGCTCCAGCCGCGCCTTAATTAGTCAATGGATATAAGTGTTTATGCCGCAAGTGGGCTCTACTGTCCTTCTTGCGGCTTTTTTTAGACTCTGGAAGATCAGGCCGTCATGAACCCTACCATCGAGGCCAATTCCTCAAGCAAAGAAGACTTTTCCTACATAAGTCTTTCGCTTTTCTCATTAGGCTGTCGGACGTTTTTGGCAAGCTTTGATTTTGCCAGTAACCGGCTTCAGTAATTTGTGCACTCGAGGAAGTCTCTATGTCGTCGTTTTCCAATTCAAAACACCCTTTAGCGATCAAAGGATTGATCATTGCGGTCGCAATCGCATCCTCTCCACAGGCCTACAGTCGAATTCTACTACCCGGCGAAAGTGCAGTTGTGACCAATCCACCTGCTCCCGAAGTATGGGGGGTGTCTGGTGGGGGGACGTTGTCTATTATCAATGCTGAAGCGCTGACCGTTAGTGCAGCAGATGCCAGTGTCGTTTTCAACGGCGGCAAGAGCCAGAGAATCGATGCCAGCAATTCTGCCCTATCCCTTTCTGGAGCCATTGTTGAAAGCACGAGCGGCAGAGGGGCGATCCAACTGATCGACAGTAGCGCCACGATCGACAACCAGACAAAGGTCACCAGTTCCAACAGTTTTGGCCTTCTGATAGGTCGCAATCAAAATACTCCCGTCTCCTCCAGTGCGACCGTTAAAGGCGGAAGTACGATTACGGGACTTCCCGGCGGTGCGAACGCCGTGGGTTTCGCGGTTCTGAATGTTGAAAACTCGACCATTCGTGGTACCGGTGTGACCAGTTACGGCGTGCAATTGGGCGGTGCAACACTCTCGGCTACGGGCAGCACTCTTTCCGGAGAGCAGGACGGGTTGCAGATCGTCACTGATCTGACAGGCGTCAATGCCAGCACCGTGACGCTCAACAACACCCGCGTGACCGGCGGCACAGGGTCGGCCATTGTACTGGGCTCCTCCGGCAGTGCCGGTACTGTTGCCACCATCAATGTCAGCGGAAATTCTGAACTGATCGGCGGCAATGGCTCGGTGTTAAAGGCCATCAACCGCTCGACTGCCAACTTCAACGTCGATGGCAGTACCCTGACCGGCGATGTGATTGCCGAGACCGGCAGTACGGTTGCACTGCTGATGAAGAACGGCGCAACGCTCAACGGCAATCTACTGAACGTCACCCAGTCCAGGTTCGATACCGGCGCCACCTTGAACGGCAACGTAGAGGCCGTCGCGGGAACAGCGGCCGCTGTCAGCCTGGACCACGGTTCGGTCATCAACGGCAACGTCGATAACATCGCCAGCCTTTCGCTGAACAATGCAAGCAATCTGACCGGTAACGTCACCAGCGATACCAACGGCAGCGTGCTGCTGGACAACAGTTCGGTGCTCACGGGCCAGATCAACAACTCGGGTAACCTGACTATCAGCAATGCTGCGCAATGGGTCATGACCGGTGACAGCACGGTGCAACAACTGGGCATGAACAACGGTGTCGTGCAAATGGGCACTAACGAGCAGTTCCAGCAGTTGAATATCGGCAATCTCACAGGTAAAGGCACCTTCGCGATGGGCACCGATCTCGGGACTGGCAGCACTGACTTCCTGAACGTGACCGGCTCTGCAAGCGGTCAGCATCAATTGCTTGTCTCTGCCACCGGAACGACGCCAGTTACCGCAGAACCGGTGAAAGTCGGCAATATTGCCGCCGGCACCGCTACTTTTACTCTGGCCAATAAAGACACGGTGGATGCCGGCACATTCGTTTACCGACTGAAGCAGGAAGGGCAGGGTCTGTACCTCAACCCCGACAAGGAAACTGTCAGCACCTCGACCAATACCGCCCTGGCGTTGGCTGGCAGTGCCCGCAGTGTATTGAATGCGGAAATGAACATGCTCAGCGACCAGATCGGTGATCGTGGATTGAGCCTCCAACCTGATGCTTCGCTTCGCGCGGCCAGCGACAGTGACACGACCAAGCTGAGCAACAGCGTCTGGGTGCGTACGTATGGCAACCAGTACAACGTCAAAAATGCCTACGGCGACGGCTACACCCAAAACCAGAACGGCATCACCGGTGGTGCCGATACGACGGTGGACATTGCTGGCCGTGCGTGGGTCATCGGTGGTTTCGTGGGCGCCAGCCGCACCAATATGGACCTCAAATACGGTTCCAGCGCGACGGTCGACAGTCTGAATGCAGGCGTCTACGGCAGCACGTACGATGTTGAAAGCGGTGTATTCGTCAACGTCATGGCCAAGATCAACCAGTTCGACAACAAGGCCAAAGTCACCATGAGCGACGGTACGCAAGCCAAGGGCGATTACAAGGCTTTGGGCGCCAGCGGTTCGGTGGCGGTCGGAAAGCACATTCGCCTGAAAGACAACTGGTTTGTCGAGCCGCAGGTCCGGGTATCGACCAGTGCGACCCAGAGCGACAGTTATCGCCTGGACAACGGCCTTGAGGTCGAAGCCGACACCATGCGTTCGCTTCAGGGCAATGTCGGTGTAAGGGGCGGCCGAGTCATCGCGCTTGAAAATGGCAGTTTGCTTGAGCCGAGTCTGTCGCTGGGGGCCGATCATGAATTTGTCAAAGCCAACCGGGTCAAGATCAATGACGACAGGTTCGATGACGATCGTGCCAGCAGCGGGGTCGAATATGGAGCGGGGCTGAAGTGGACGCCGGGACAGCGCAACTGGCAGGTTTCCGGTCAGGTCGGAGGCAGCAAAGGTAACACCGTCAATCAGGACTGGAGTGGCAGCCTGCGAGTCAGTTACTTCTTCTGATACGCCGAAACAACAAACGCCCCGTGCAGAGATGCCGGGGCGTTTTTTTGTGCGTTCAGCCGAAGAGCCCGGCGGCGATGTTGATCGAGAAACCCAGAATTGCTGTATTGAACACAAACCCGATCAACGACTGTGCCAGCACAATTTTGCGTATCTCTCGCGTTGCAACGCCGACATCCGCGGTCTGTACCGCCACGCCGATGGTGAACGAGAAGTACAGAAAGTCCCAATAGTTGGGGGTTGTCAGGCCTTCGGCAAAGCGCAGAGCCGGTTCCTTGCCGTCCCAGGTGTAAAACAACCGGGCGTAGTGGACGCAGAAAATCACCCCGATCAGCAGCCATGAACCGATGACCGTCAGTGCGGTGAAACCGTAGTGCAGGAGTTTGCGGGTGGTTTCCAGGTCCTTGCTGCCAGCCAGCTCGACGGTAATGGTCGCCAGGCTGGCCAAAGCGGCGATGCAGACGACGAACAGCACAAGCCCGGCATTTTCATCCTCGACTTCGGCGATGCGTTTGACGTCCGGCGCTTTTGCCCGGGCTGTCAGCCAGAACATCAGGATCAGATAGGTCCAGACGCCGGCGTTCCAGCCGATGAGGATTTTGCTGACGATGGAATCGGCGGGAGCCAACAGGCCGGTGGCGAGGCCAACCAGGAAAGCGGCGGACAAGCGGGGGTGAGTACGGGCGAGAAAGCGCATGGGGACTCGATGGGCCAGGGTGGTTCAGACACCTTAGCCATATGGGAGCTGGCATGCCAGCTCCCACTCTGGTTAGTCGCGCTTGGTGAATCTCTGGACAAGCTGCATGACGACAACAAAGAACACCGGCACAAAGATCACCGCCAGCGTCGCCGTGATCATCCCGCCAATCACCCCGGTGCCGATGGCTTGCTGACTCGCCGAACTCGCGCCCGTGGCAATTGCCAGCGGCACCACACCCAGAATGAACGCCAGCGAAGTCATGACAATCGGTCGCAACCGCAGACGCGCCGCTTGCAGCGTGGCATCAATCAAATCATGCCCTTCGTCATACAGGCTCTTGGCAAACTCGATGATCAGGATCGCGTTCTTCGCCGACAGGCCGATGATGGTAATCAGCCCGACCTTGAAGAACACATCGTTGGGCATCCCGCGCAAGGTCACCGCCAGCACCGCACCGAGCACCCCCAGCGGCACAACGAGCAACACCGACGTTGGAATCGACCAGCTCTCATACAGCGCGGCCAGACACAGGAACACGATCAGCAGCGACAGCCCGAGCAGGATCGGTGCCTGACTGCCGGACAAACGCTCCTGCAACGACAGGCCGGTCCATTCTTGACCCAGACCTTTCGGCCCCTGGGCCACCAGACGTTCGATTTCCGCCATGGCTTCGCCGGTGCTGTGACCGGGTGTCGGCTCACCGGAAATCGCAATCGCCGGGTAGCCGTTGTAGCGCGTCAACTGCGCCGGGCCCTGAATCCAGGTGGCGCGAACAAAGGCCGACAGCGGCACCATTTTTCCGTCGTTGTTGCGCACGTGCATCTTGAGCAGATCGTCGACCTGACTGCGTCGATCACCTTCGGCCTGCACCACTACGCGCTGCATGCGTCCCTGATTGGGGAAGTCGTTGACGTAAGAGGAACCCACCGCCGTGGACAGCACGTTGCTGATGTCAGCGAACGAAACGCCCAAAGCATTGGCCTGTTTGCGATCCACCTCGAGTTGCACTTGTGGCGCTTCGGCCAGGGCACTCTCGCGTACGTTCATCAACACCGGACTTTTCTCGGCGGCAGCGAGCAAGTCGGTACGCGCCTGCATCAAGGTCGCGTGGCCCAGTCCACCGCGATCCTGCAGGCGGAACTCGAAACCACTGGAGGTGCCGAGGCCGTCAACCGGAGGCGGCAGCACGGCGAAGGCCACCGCGTCCTTGATCTGACTGAGTGCGACGTTGGCGCGGTCGGCAATCGAGCTTGCCGAGTCATCGCTGCCGCGTTGCGACCAGTCCTTGAGCGTGGAGAACGCCAGTGCGGCGTTCTGGCCGCTGCCGGAGAAGCTGAAGCCGAGAATCACCACACTGTCGCTGATCCCCGGTTCGCCGGCGTTGTGCGCTTCGAACTGCTCGGCGACTTGCACTGTGCGGTTTTTGGTTGCGCCCGGTGGCAACTGAATGTCGGTAATGGTGTAACCCTGATCTTCCACCGGCAGGAACGAGGAGGGCAGTCGCGCAAAGCACAGGCCCAGACCGACCAGCAAAACGCCATAAATCAGCAGGTAGCGGCCTGTGCGTTTCAGCGCATAACCGACCCAGCCCTGATACCGATCGGTCAGTTGCTCGAAACGGCGGTTGAACCAGCCGAAGAATCCGGTTTTCTCGTGATGCTCGCCCTTGGCAATCGGCTTGAGCAACGTGGCGCAAAGCGCCGGGGTCAAGGTCAGTGCGAGGAACGCCGAGAACAGGATCGAAGTCGCCATCGACAACGAGAACTGCTGGTAAATGACCCCGACAGAACCCTGCATGAACGCCATCGGAATGAACACCGCTACCAGCACCAGCGTGATGCCGATGATGGCGCCGGTGATCTGTGTCATTGCCTTGCGCGTCGCCTCCTTGGGCGACAGGCCTTCGGTAGCCATGATCCGCTCGACGTTCTCCACCACGACAATGGCGTCGTCCACCAGAATGCCGATGGCCAGCACCATGCCGAACATGGTCAGCACGTTGATCGAAAAACCCAGCGCAAGCATCGTCGCAAACGTGCCCATCAACGCCACCGGTACCACCAGGGTCGGGATCAGCGTGTAACGGATGTTCTGCAGGAACAGGAACATCACTGCAAACACCAGCAGCATCGCCTCGCCCAAGGTGTACACCACTTTGGTGATCGAGACTTTAACGAACGGCGAAGTGTCGTATGGGATCTTGTACTCCACGCCCGCCGGGAAGTAGCGCGACAGCTCATCCATCTTCGCGCGGATCAACGTCGCGGTGCTCAGGGCGTTGGCGCCCGGCGACAGCTGTACGCCGACAGCGGTGGACGGTTTGCCGTTGAGACGGGTGCCAAACTGGTATTCCTGACTGCCGATCTCGACGCGCGCCACGTCACCGATGCGCACGATCGAGCCGTCCGGGTTGGCCTTGAGCACGATGTCGGCGAATTCCTGCGGCGTCGACAACTGGCCCTTGACCAGAATGGTCGCGGTGATTTCCTGAGTCGACGGGTTCGGCAGGTCACCGATGCTGCCGGCAGAAACCTGTGCGTTCTGCGCAACGATGGCGGCGTTGACGTCGGCCGGCGTGAGGTTGAAGCCGATCAGCTTCTGCGGATCGACCCAAATGCGCATGGCCCGTTCGGCGCCATACAGTTGCGCCTTGCCGACACCGTCGATGCGTTTGATTTCGTTCATCACGTTGCGCGCCAGATAATCACTGAGCGCGACGTCATCCAGCTTGCCATCGCTGGACGTCAGGGTGATCAGCAACAGGAAACCGGAAGAGACTTTCTCGACCTGAAGGCCTTGCTGGTTCACCGCTTGCGGCAGACGCGACTCGACAACCTTTAGGCGGTTCTGCACGTCTACCTGAGCCAGTTCCGGGTTGGTGCCCGGCTGGAAAGTGGCCTTGATCGTCGCGCTGCCGAGGCTGCTTTGCGATTCGAAGTACAACAGGTGGTCGGCACCGTTGAGCTCTTCCTCGATCAGGCTGACCACGCTCTCGTCGACGGTCTGCGCGGAGGCACCGGGGTACACGGCATAGATTTCGATCTGTGGCGGCGCGACATCGGGGTATTGCGCCACCGGCAATTGCGGGATGGCCAGTGCACCGGCCAACAGAATGAACAACGCGACCACCCAGGCGAATACCGGGCGGTCGATAAAGAACTGCGGCATATAAAAGCGTCCTGCTTACTGACCAGAGGTCTGGGCAAGTGGAAGAGGGGTGTCGTCGATCTGTACTTTTTCGCCGGGGCGGGCGTGTTGCAGGCCTTCGATGACAATGCGATCGCCGGGTTTGAGGCCTCCGGTGACGATCCAGCGGTCGTTCTGCACGGCGCCCAGTTGCACCGGTTGCTGAGCGACGCGCATTTGTTCGTCGACCGTCAGCACTTGTGCGATCCCGGCGCTGTCGCGCTGCACGGCGCGTTGCGGCACGGTAAGGCCGTTCTGGATTGTTGCCTGTTCGAGGCGCACGCGCACGAAGCTGCCCGGCAACAGGTCGAGGTCGGGGTTGGGGAATTCGCTGCGCAGAATGATCTGGCCGGTGCCCGGATCGACGGTGATATCGGCAAACAGTAATTTACCGGGCAACGGATAGAGGCTGCCGTCGTCCTGAATCAATGTCGCCTTGACCTGATCCTGACCGACCTGCTGCAACTGCCCGGAGCGGAAGGCGCGGCGCAGTTCATTCAGTTCGCGGGTCGATTGCGTAACATCGGCGTGGATCGGGTTGAGTTGCTGAATCAGCGCAAGTGGCGTGGTTTCGTTCTGACCGACCAGTGCACCTTCAGTGACCAGTGCGCGACCGACGCGTCCGGAAATAGGCGCAGTCACGGTGGCATAGCCGAGGTTGAGCTTCGCGCGCTCGACGGCGGCCTTGTTGGCGGCGACGTCGGCTGCGGTTTGCCGGGCGTTGGCGCGGGCGTTGTCGTAGTCCTGGGCACTGATGGCCTTGTCGTCGATCAACTGGGCGTAGCGCTGTTCTTGCAGTCTGGCCTGGAATGCATTGGCTTCGGCCTTGCGCAACGCGGCTTCGGCGCTGTCCAGATCAGCCTTGAACGGCGCCGGGTCGATGCGGAACAGCACGTCGCCCTTTTTCACGTCGCTGCCTTCACGAAACGTGCGTTGCAGCACGACGCCGGCAACCCGGGCGCGGACTTCGGCAATGCGTGGTGCGGCAATCCGGCCACTGAGTTCGCTGCTGATCGACAGCGGATGGGCTTCGAGGGTTTCAATCCGTACGGTGGCCGGTGGCGCCTGTTCCTCGGCCGTCGAGGACGAGTCGCAACCACTCAGCGAAAACGCCAGTGCGATCAGGCCGAGCCCGGCCAACAGATTCTTAAACATGTACAACCCCCAATATTGATGCCCGCATCCTACGGACAGTCGCCGAGGTTAGCGGTGAAGCTTTGTAGGCGCTGTGTGAAATTGTGTAAGGGTTTTACTCAGGGACGGGTGAGGCCGTATATCCTTTAGCCCTTGAAATTTATTGCGACAGATAAGCGTCGCCACCGCACTGTTCTGGAACACCCATGCCCAACATTCTCCTGGTCGAAGACGACACCGCCCTCGCCGAACTGATTTCCAGCTACCTCGAACGCAACGGTTACTCCGTCAGCGTCATTGGCCGTGGCGACCATGTGCGTGAGCGGGCGCGGGTCAATCCGCCGGATCTGGTGATTCTCGATCTGATGCTGCCGGGGCTTGATGGCCTACAGGTCTGTCGCCTGCTGCGCGCCGATTCCGCCACGCTGCCGATTCTGATGCTCACCGCTCGCGATGACAGTCACGATCAGGTGCTGGGACTTGAAATGGGCGCGGACGACTACGTGACCAAACCCTGTGAACCTCGCGTTCTGCTGGCCCGGGTGCGCACCTTGCTGCGGCGCAGCAGCCTCGGCGAGCCAATGACCGTCAATGACCGGATCGTCATGGGCAATCTGTGCATTGATCTGTCGGAACGCACCGTGACCTGGCGCGAGCAGGCGGTCGAGCTGTCCAGCGGCGAATACAATTTGTTGGTAGTGCTGGCCCGGCATGCCGGTGAAGTGCTCAGTCGCGATCAGATCCTGCAGCGCCTGCGCGGCATCGAGTTCAACGGCACTGACCGTTCGGTGGACGTGGCCATCTCCAAGCTGCGGCGCAAGTTCGACGATCATGCCGGTGAAGCGCGCAAGATCAAGACCGTGTGGGGCAAGGGTTACCTGTTCAGCCGTTCCGAGTGGGAATGCTGAGCAAATGTTCAGAATCCTGTTTCGCCTCTATCTGGTCACCATCGTTTCGTACAGCGCGGCGATTTATCTGGTGCCTGATCTGGTGGTCATGGCCTTCCGGGAGCGCTTCGTTACCTACAACCTGGATTATTCCCGAGGCCTGCAATCGCTGATCACCCGGCAGTTTCGCGCAGTGCCGGAGGAGCAATGGCCGGCGCTGGCGGCGTCGATGGACAAGGACTTTCAGCCTTTGCACATCGTGCTGGCACGCATCGATGACGCCGAATTCTCCGCGCCTGAGCGCGAGCGCCTGCTGCGCGGTGAGAATGTGGTGCGCATCGGTGACTGGGGCTGGCGCACGTTGGCGGTGACGCCGCTGGATAACACCACGGCCGTGCAGATGGTGGTGCCGCCGGATCCGATGGACGTCAATTTGTTGTACTGGAGCATCAACGTGCTGATCGGCGCGTCGCTGCTGGCCTGCCTGTTGTTGTGGCTGCGGCCGCATTGGCGCGATCTGGAGCGCCTGCGGGGCACCGCCGAGCGCTTCGGCAAGGGCCACTTGAGCGAGCGCACGCAGATTGCGCCGAGTTCCAACATCGGCAGTCTCGCCAATGTCTTTGACACCATGGCCGGCGACATCGAAAACCTGCTCAATCAACAGCGCGATTTGCTCAATGCCGTGTCCCACGAATTGCGCACGCCGCTGACCCGTCTGGATTTCGGTCTGGCGCTGGCGCTGTCGGATGATCTGCCGGCCTCCAGTCGTGAACGCCTGCAAGGGTTGGTGGCGCACATTCGCGAATTGGATGAATTGGTGCTGGAGCTGCTGTCTTACAGCCGATTGCAGAACCCGGCGCAGTTGCCGGAACAGGTCGACGTGTCACTGGACGAGTTCATCGACAGCATTCTGGGCAGTGTCGATGAAGAGCTGGAGTCGCCGGAGATCGTCATCGATGTGCTGCTGCACGGTCAGCTCGAACGCTTTGCGCTGGATCCGCGCCTGACCGCACGGGCGATTCAGAACCTGCTGCGCAACGCCATGCGTTATTGCGAAAAACGCATTCAGATTGGCGTGCAGGTCAACCCTGCCGGGTGCGAAATCTGGGTGGATGACGACGGCATCGGTATCCCTGACGATGAGCGCGAGCGGATTTTCGAGCCGTTCTACCGACTTGATCGCAGCCGCGATCGCGCCACCGGCGGTTTTGGCCTTGGCCTGGCCATCAGCCGTCGTGCGCTGGAAGCACAGGGCGGTACGGTGACAGTCGAGGCCTCACCGCTCGGCGGGGCGCGGTTCCGCTTGTGGTTGCCGACCCCCACCTGATTGAACGCAGCGCAAATGCCGTCAGGTCGGGACTTCAGCGGACTGAATCAACCCGACCCCGGCGCCTTGCATCCGCTCAAAAGCGGCTGCCATCGATCCATCCAGATCAATCCCGCGACAGGCGTCCTGCACCACAAACGCATTGAACCCTGCTGCCCGCGCGTCCAGGGCTGAAAACATCACGCAGAAGTCCAGCGCCAGACCGACCATGTACACCGTGTCGATCCCGCGTTCCTTCAGGTAACCGGCCAGTCCCGTGGTGGTCTTGCGGTCGGCTTCCAGAAACGCCGAGTAACTGTCGATGTCAGGGTTGCAGCCTTTGCGAATGATCAGTTGCGCGTGTGGCAGATCCAGCTGCGGATGAAATTCGGCTCCGGCGCTGCCCTGCACGCAATGGTCGGGCCACAGTGTCTGTTCGCCATAAGGCAATTGAATGATGTCGTACGGACTGCGCCCAGGATGGCTGGAGGCGAACGAGGCGTGGCCGCTCGGGTGCCAGTCCTGCGCAATGATCACCTGCTTGAATCGGCGGGCGAGATCGTTGATCAGCGGTACGATCAGATCACCCTCTGGTACGGGCAGCTTGCCGCCGGGAATAAAGTCGTTTTGAACATCAATGACCAGCAATGCAGTTCGGGACGAAATCGGCATCGGTGAAGAGCTCTCTAGAAGTTGACGTAAACCAGCCTAGTTCAACCGGATTCAGCCGGTTAAACGACTTCTCAACAATTGTGCTTTGGCTTGCAACTCGCCGGTTGATTGATGGCCGATCAACATCCACGCATGTTCGTGCTCGCTCCAATAGACCACGTTCATCTCATGCTGCTGTTCGTGTTGCAACGGTCGAGGGCCGCTGTTCGACCGCGTGACGCACAGCGCCAGTGGCGTCTTGCGAGCATCCAGATAAACGATCTGGGCGATCGGCACCCCATCGTATTCCAGCAACTGCGCGCGTTTGAATTCGGCCCCGGGCAATTTCAACGCAGCGGGCGACAGATTCAGGCCAAGGCGTGTATCGACGTCGCGCAGTTGCAATCGTTGGGTCGCTTCATCGTTCGGCAAGTGATCCAGCGTCTGCGGCACGTACAACGCCATGTAATCGCCGACCAGCGAACGCCAGTTTTGCGTTTGCTGCACCTGCCAGCCGAGGTATAAACGGTCGGCCAGTACACCGCCGGCCACCAGCGCTGCCGCAGCAGCGCCGATAAACCACCGCCGGCTCAGGCCCGGACGCTCGGGGGAGGGCATGGCATCCAGGCGTGCCTGCAAACGCTCCAGTGGCGCCTGTTGTGCCAGTTCGTCGTAAGCGTTTTTGTAAGGCAGATTGCTGCGCTGCAGCCATTGCACGCGCAGGTTGAGCAGGGGGTCTTCAGCGATGGCGGCGTCGAGTTGTTCGCGGTAGTTGCGCTCAAGCTCATCGTCCAGGTACGCCACCAGTTGCTCGTCCGAAGGTGTGTTCATCAACGGTCTCCTCCGGTGGTTTTCGGCACGGCTTGCAGCGGCGGGTATTCGGCGAGTTTCAGGCGAGCCGTGGCCAGGCGACTCATCACCGTGCCGATCGGCACTTGCAGGATGTCGGCGACTTCGCGGTAGGACAAACCTTCGACATACGCCAGATACAGCGTCGCACGCTGGGTTTCCGGCAGCGCATCGACGCGGCGGATGACTTGCGCGGCCAGGACGTGAGTCTGCGCTGCGTATTCGCCATCAAATGCCAGATGCGCATCGGCCTCCACATGCCCCGCGCCCTGACGCACACGCCGCGCGCGCACTTCGTTGAGCCAGATCGAATGCAGAATGCTCAACAGCCAGCGATCCATGCGCGTGCCGGCGGCATACTGCGCGCAGCGCTCCAGTGCCCGCACACACGTGGCCTGCACCAGATCCTCGGCGACGTGCCGATTGCGCGACAACAACAGACCGTAGCGCCACAGTCGCGCCAGGTGCTGTCCGAGTTCCGCTCTGAATGCCTGATCGTTGACGATGATGGCCTCCGCTACTGAGTGTTCAGGTTTTCGATGAATCGTTGATGGCTTCTGCCAGGTCCTGGTATTCCTCGCAGGACGTGCCGCAAATCGATTTGATCTGCTGCAACTGCTCCTGCGCCAGGTCGACGCGACCTTTGATGACATAGGCCTCGCCGAGGTACTCGCGCACTTGCGCGTACTGCGGATCGAGTTTCACCGATTGCAGGTAATAGCCGATGCCCTCGTCGGTGCGCCCCAGTTTGCGCGTGGCGTAACCGCGATAATTGAGAGCCTTGGCGGTGTTCGGTTGTTTCAGGGTGTCGAGCAATGCCAGTGCTTCTTCATAACGCCCGTCCTTGGCCAGCCGATAGGCGTAATCGGTGCGGTCGGCATCCGGCACGACGCTGCTGGTCTGCAGCACGCACTTCTGGGTTTTGCTGTCCCAGACCTGGCCTTTGGGGCATTCAGGCTTCTTCACCGGCTCGTCCTCATCACCATTGGCAAAGGCCAAATGACTGGACAGCGCGGCGGCAAGCAGCAACGGGGCGGCGAACATAACGGAACGGATAGTCATGGGCAAGGCTCCACAGAGGGTCATGTTTGTCTTTGAACACCACGGGGTGAATTTTTATTCATCGCTTTGTCAGTGACTGTTCAAGGTAAGCGTAAATTCCAGCGTTATGCTCGTGAGCATCCGCCGTCGATCCGAAGCTTGCGAAAAGGGGAAACTGCCATGAATGAGCTGATCCATCACGCCGCCGCCGAGGGCTATAAAACCGCCGTCGACACCTACGTCAAAGGCCGGCCGGACTACCCGCCGCAGGTCAGCGACTGGCTGACCACAACCTTGGGGCTGGACAATCGTAAAACCGTGATCGATCTGGGCGCCGGCACCGGCAAGTTCACCGGGCGACTGGTGGCTACGGGCGCGCAGGTGATTGCGGTTGAGCCAGTGGCGCAGATGCTGGAAAAGCTCTCGGCGGTCTTCCCTCAGGTGCTGGCGGTGAGCGGCACGGCGACAGACTTGCCGTTGCCCGACGCATCGGTCGATGTGGTGATCTGCGCCCAGGCCTTTCACTGGTTTGCCAGTGAGGCGGCGCTAAGCGAAATTGCCCGGGTGCTCAAGCCCGGCGGCAAGCTCGGGTTGATCTGGAACCTGCGCGACACTCAGGTCGAGTGGGTGCCAAAGCTCGATGCCATCGTCAATGCGCTGGAGGGCGACACGCCGCGTTACTACACGGGGGAATGGCGCAAGGCGTTCCCGCATCCGGCATTCGGGACGTTGCAGGTGCAACGGTTTCACCATGGGCATACCGGCTCGGCCGAGGACGTGATTTTCAATCGGGTGCGCTCCACCAGTTTCATCGCGGCGTTGCCTGATGCGCAGCGGGAGAAGATTGATCAGCAGATTCGAGCGTTGATCGCGTCGGAACCTCAGCTGCGTGGAAGGGATGTGGTGACCGTGCCTTATGAGACGGCGGCGTTTGTGGCGGTGAAGGGCCGTTAGATGAATGACCAGCCGATTCCGGCAAGTCCCGCTTTTGGCTGAACCGCCGCCGTGATGCCTTGTTATAGTTCGGGCCTCATTTTCTGCCCGGTAAAGGATCACTGCCATGACTCAATACACCGCCTTCAGCGTCGAACTGGCCGACAACATCGCCCATGTGCAGATCAATCGCCCGGAAAAGATCAACTCGATGAACGCCGCGTTCTGGAGCGAGATCGTCGAGATCTTCCAGTGGATCGATGACACCGATGAAGTGCGCGTGGTGGTCTTGAGCGGTAACGGCAAACATTTCTCCTCCGGCATCGATCTGATGATGCTCGCCGGCGTCGCCAATGAACTGGGTAAGGACGTCGGCCGCAACGCGCGCCTGCTGCGCAAAAAGATCCTGACCCTGCAAGCGTCGTTCAATGCCGTCGATCAGTGCCGCAAACCAGTGCTGGCGGCGATTCAGGGTTATTGCCTGGGCGGCGCCATTGACCTGATCGCCGCGTGCGACATGCGTTACGCCGCCGAAGACGCGCAATTCTCGATCAAGGAAATCGACATCGGCATGGCCGCCGACGTTGGCACACTGCAACGGTTGCCGCGAATCATCGGAGACGGCATGCTGCGTGAGCTGGCTTACACCGGTCGAACCTTTGGTGCCGAAGAGGCGCGCAGCATCGGTCTGGTCAATCGCGTCTACAGCGACAAGGACGTGTTGCTTGAAGGCGTCTTTGATATCGCTCGCGACATCGCCGGCAAATCGCCGATTGCGGTCACCGGTACCAAGGAAATGATCAGCTACATGCGCGACCATCGCATTGACGACGGTCTCGAATACGTTGCCACCTGGAACGCCGCCATGTTGCAATCCACCGACTTGCGCGTGGCCATGGCCGCCCATATGAGCAAACAGAAACCTGAATTTCTGGATTGAGAAACCATGACATCTCGCTGGACCACTGCAGTACTGGACACCGATCAACCCGGCGGCTGGGCCGTGGCGCGCAGCCCCGAGGGTTTCCTGTTCGATGACAACGGCGCGCTGTTCCCCCGGGAATGGCTCAAGCGTCAGGACTTGTCGATCCTTGCCGAACACGGCATCGGCCATCTCGATGGCGAGCCGGTGTATCTGCTGGAACTGCGCAGCACCAGCGAGGTGCCGGGCTGCAACTGGAAAGGCTTGCGGGCGTTCATGCTCGATGGCGATCACACGATTTACAAAGTGCTGGGTTACGCCGCGCAAATCGGTACCTGGGCGCGCGAGCATCGTTTCTGCGGCAACTGCGGGCAGGCCATGACGCAAGTGCCGCGCGAGCGGGCGATGTATTGCCAGCCGTGCGAATTGCGCAGTTACCCGCGCATTTCGCCGAGCATGATCGTGCTGGTGACTCGTGGCGATGAAGTCCTGCTGGCGCGTTCACCGCGTTTCGTCACCGGGGTTTACAGCACCCTGGCAGGGTTTGCCGAACCGGGCGAGTCAGCCGAAGATTGCCTGATTCGCGAAGTGCGCGAGGAAGTGCAGATCGAGGTGAAGAACATTCAGTACATGGGCAGCCAGTGCTGGCCGTTCCCGCATTCGATGATGCTCGGCTTCCATGCCGAATACGCCGGTGGCGAGATTGTCTGTCAGGAAGACGAGATCGAAGACGCCCAGTGGTTCAACGTGCACGCGCTGCCGCCGTTGCCGGCGTCAAAATCGATTGCCCGTTACCTGATCGACGTCTACGTGGCGCGGCGCTTAGGCCACGCTGAACCAGTGCTGCCAGGCTAGGCGGACGGTCAACCCCAGCACCACGGTGATGAACACCGGACGAATGAACTTGGCGCCGCCGCTGATCGCGGTGCGCGCGCCAAAGAACGCGCCAACCATCACCGACAGGCCCATGCACAGGCCGATGATCCAGTCCACTTGCCCGGAAAACACGAACACCGACAGCGCGGCAATGTTGCTGACGAAGTTCATGCTGCGTGCCACGCCGCTGGCCTTGACCAGATCGATCGGGTAGAGCAGCAGGCTGCTGACCGTCCAGAACGCACCGGTGCCGGGACCGGCCACGCCGTCATAAAAGCCGAGGCTAAAACCCTGGCTCGATTGCCATTTCTTTTTGATCGGTGCGTCACTGTCCAGCGGCGCCTTGGGCGTGCCGCCGAACAACAGATAGAGGCCACAGGCGAAAACGATCACCGGAAGCATTTTGTTCAGCCATTCTGCCGGCAAGTAATGCGCGACGATGGCGCCGGTCAATGCACCGACCAGGGTGCCGACTATCGCGTGAGTCCACTGTCTGGGGTGGAACAGCTTGCGTCGGTAGAAGGTGAAACTGGCAGTGGCCGAGCCGAAGGTCGAACTGAGTTTGTTGGTGCCCAGCACCAGATGCGGTGGCAGACCAGCCGTCAACAGGGCCGGTGTGGTCAGCAGACCGCCGCCGCCGGCGATGGCATCGATGAAACCGGCAATGAAAGCGACAAAGGCCAGAATGGCCAGGGTGGTGAGGTCAACGCTGAGTTCGAAAGGCATGGAATCGGCTTATTCGGCAAGGCGCAGAACTTGAGCTGCGGGGAGGGCAGACATGTTACTCATTTCCGGGTGTGTCGGCGAGCCGACTGGCGCCTTCCATTTAACGCTTGCCGAACGCTGCTGTTTAGCGTCGTTTCAGAATCCGCTTTCGCGCATCAGCACGGCCAGTACGTGAGTGGCGCCGTCGCCGAGCAGGCTGCGTCGTTCGCCTTCGATTTTCAGATGGCCACGGGTTTCGCGCAGGCCCGGGAGCGGTTCGTCGAGCTGGATCAACACCTGAAACAACGCGTTGCTGGGGATCAACGAGTGTTCGGCCGAAGTGGTCGGCACCGGCCCACCGAAGCGCGACGACAACATGCGGTGCGACAACTGACTGGCGCGGGTGCTGCCGATCTGCAAGACGCGGCCGGACAGCGGCGTGGTCTGACCATCCGGGTAGAAGCGCACGTGATCGCCGCTGGCCATGCGGTGCACCTGATCCTGCGCGACATAGGCGTCAACCTGCCAACTGCGTGGGTCGATCAACATGCCCAACGCTTCTTGACGTCCGACCCATTGCCCTGGTTTCCAGTCCGGGTTGACGTCCAGCCACACGCCGGCAAACGGTGTCTGCAAATTGAGCCGGGCGATTTCCGAGCGGGCGGCGCGGGCTTCTTCGAATTGTACGTTGAGTCGTTGCCGGGTCACTGCGTCTTCGGCCAGCCCGCCCGGATCGGCGATCAACCCGGACAACCGCGCTTCGTAACTGCGCGCGTTGGCTTCACTGCTTTGCAGACGCGAAGCGATGTCCGGCTCATCGAGAGTAATCAAGGTCTCGCCAGCCTTGACCGGGCCGTCCGGGTGAATCGATTGCAGGCGCGCCGGGTAGGGCGCATAGACCCGCAACTGATGTTCGGCACGGGCCACGCCGACCGCATCGATCTGTGTGCGCCACGGGATTGCCAAGCCGACGAGGATCGCCAGCAACACCGAATAAAACGCCACTTTGCGCAGGCGCGGAATGCTTGCGCGATGCTTCCACCAATGGCCCAGCTCGCGCATCACGGGCATGGCGATAAACCACGACAGTTCGACCATGAACAGAAAGATCCCCAGTACCTTGAAGAAAAACAGATAGACCGCCAGCGCGATCCCCAGAAACAGCACCAGTCGATACAGCCAGGTAATGATCGCGAAGGTCACCAGCAAACGCCGTTGCCCGCGTGGAAACGTCTCCGGCCAGTCTTCCTGCAAGCCCAGCAGATTGCGCCGCAAGGTCACCCGCGCCAGTGCCGACGCGCGTTCGTGCAGATTGGGGAAGTCGAGCAGGTCGGACAGAATGAAATAACCGTCGAAACGCATGAACGGACTGGCGTTCAGCGCCAGTGACAGCAACCAACTGGTGGTCGCCAGATACAGCAGCGCATTGCGCAACGCGCCCGGATCACACAGCGCCCAGCCCAGCGTCGACAGCCCGGCCAGCGACAATTCGGTGATGATCCCCGCCGAGGCAATCGCCAGCCGTTGCCGCGAGCGGCTGAGCTTCCAGCTCTCGCCGGTATCGGTGTAGAGCATCGGCCACATCACCACAAACGCTATGCCCATGTGCCCGACCCGTAAGCCCAGCCGTGTGGCGACCAGCGCATGACCGAGTTCATGCAGGGTCTTGGCGACGATCAACGCCAGGGCAAAACTGAACAGGCCTTCGGTTGAAAACGACTCGACCACCGCGCTGGTGAAGGTGTCCCACTGTTGCAGCACCAGTATGATCCCGAGCAGACTCAGGCCCAGCACCACAATTCCCGTGAGCGGATGAAACAGCCAACCCAGCGCCCGCGCCAGTTGCTGCAAGGGCTTTTGCGGACGCAACAGCGGAATGCGGAAAAACAGGTAGTGATGCAGCCACCAGCGCCACGTCAGCCAACTGCCTTCTTCGCCTTTGGCCTTGAGCCGCTCCAGTGCGGCGGGGCCTGCGCGCAGCAACTGATGCTGTTCGAGGAACTGACGAAAATCCAGAACCTGCTCGACATCTGGCTTGAGCGCCGTGCCCTCGGCGATCTGTTCGCTGATCTTGCGCGGCGATTGGCCCCAGCGCAGCAGGCACTCGAATTCCAGCCAGCCGATGCGATAGAAACGGTTGATCACCGTGTCCTGAATCACCCACGCCGGTTCGCCATCGCTGCCGTGCGCGGCTTCGCTCAGGCGCAAGTCTTCACGCAGCGGCGGCACCGGCAGGTCGGCGGGATCGAGCATTACCAGCCACTCCACGCACGCAGCGTCGCCAACGGACGGCGCAGCAAGTAATAACCGAGCATCACCCGACCGCCATAAATCTTCGCCGTGCCGTGCAGGCCCAGGCGCGCGTGCTCCGGGGCGCCGTCGATGCTGGCGAGCAACCGATAGGCAACCACGCCTTCATCACTGGGCCGCGCCTGATAACTGGTTTCGAGAATCTTGCCCTTGAGCGGAGTCAGCGGGTACGCCGTCAGAAACAGCGTGACTTCGGCGCCCGGCTCGAGGGCAATGGCGTCGGCGACTGCCAACTGGATCTGCATCGCCGGTTGCGTCGGATCGGCCACTTGCATGATGCGCTCGCCAGTCACCACCGGTTTGCCCAGCCAGTCATTGGGATCGCTGAACACCGCGACACCACCACGCGGCGACAGCACTTGCGTGCGTTTGAGCTGGGCCTGCACCGCCGCCAGTTCCGCCCGGCGTTGTTGCGAACGCCCGGCGAGCAGGGTCAGTTCGCTTTTGCTCTGCGGGTTGTCGAACGCCCGCTGGCTGGCCGCCTGCAACTCGGCGTCGGCCACCGCGACTTCCTTGCCGAGCACTTCGGCGCGGCTGCGCAGGGTGGTTTCATCGAGCGAGAACAACGGCGTACCGGCGTCCACCGGTTGATTCGGCCGCACCTGGATTTTTTCGATCACGCCGTCGATGGGCGAACTGATGATCTGCGCCTGCCGCGAGACAATCTCGGTCGGCGCCAAGGCGGTTTGCCGCACCGGTAACAGCAATAAGGCACCGATCACTATCAGGGCGAGCAGCCATTGCTTGCGATTGGGCCGCCAGCGGCTGAAACGCTTGCGCCGGGTCAGCGCCGCCCAGCAGTACGCCCAGGTGTTGACCAGACCTTTGAGGTGTTGCCCGAACAAGGCCGGCGGCTCCTGTTCGAGCAGGATGATCAACAAACCCAGCCGTTGATCGTCGCGATCATGCACCGGCACGCACCACACCCCCGACGGCCACCATTCGCTCCAGCCTTCGGCAATGTCCGCTGGCGGAGCGGTGCTGTCCTGCGTCAGCCACAACGGTTCGCCATCCGGCACCTGCGCGGCCACCCAGCGACTGGCGCGGCGCAACCACACCAGATACGGCGAATCCTCGCTGGGCCGCGACAGGCCGGAGACGTTGAGCAATTCCAGCGACGACTCTCGCTGGGCAAACACCAGCGCCTGGTGAAACTGCAGCATCGGGTACAAGTCGTTGGCCATGCTGAACGCCAGCGCATTCAGCGAGTCGGCGGCCATGGCCTTGTCGCGCAAGGCGTCGAGTTCCAGCAGCAGGTGAGGGTGGGGCAGCGGCTCGTTCATTGTCATGGGCGAGCGTCTTGAGCGAATTCGGCGGTGCCACTCATGCCGGCCATCAACTCCGGATGCTTGCCGTCCAGGCGTGCTTCCAGCTCGACGGTTTGCGCCACCGCATCGACTCGCGAGTTGATGCCGCTGACGTGAGCCGTATAGGTCTTGCCGGTTTCATGAATGCTGACCTGCAGCGGCAGGCCGGGCTTGAGGTCTTTGAGCAGATTGGACGGCACATTGAGGCGCACCTTCAGCGCGCCGTCACTGACCAGATCGAACAGCGGAGTACCGGCCGCCACGGTTTGATACGGCTTGACGTACACCTTGGCGACACGCCCGGCAAATGGCGCCAGCACCTGACAATAACTGTTCTGCGCGACGCCCATGGCCCGTGCGCCGTCAGCCTTTTGCACTTCGGTATTGGCCATCGACACTTCAATGTCGCCGACCGCGTTGAGCTGGCGCAGTTGCTTTTTTGCTTCCAGATTCTGTTTGGCCATGGCCAGTTCCGCCGCCGCGACTTTCACGCGGGCCTCGGCTTCGCTACAGTTGAAGCGGGCGAGCAATTCGGCTTTGGCGACCTGTTCGCCGAAACCGGTCTTCAGTTCACCCAAGGTGCCGGCCATCTGGCTGGACAGGGTGGTTTCCAGTTCAGCGGCGAGCAACACACGAATCGCACTGGCGCTTTCCAGTGTGGGGGCCGGAACACTTTCTTCGGCGTGGACGGGCAGGATCAGACTGGCCAACAACAGAACCCCGAAACGGGATTCAAGGGCGATTTTGTGCATTCGGCGTTCCTTGCGAAGTGGCGGCGAGCAGGCGTTGCTGTTCTTGTTCGTTCAACGTGCGCTGGATCTCCCGGGCCAGCGTCTTGATGTCGTGTTGCTGGATTTCCTTGGGCAAGACGTCCAGACCGACCGAGTTGTACATCCGCCCCCAAGCGGCCTGGGCACTGGAGAACGCGGCTTCACGCTGATAGCGCGAGAGCAGATAGCGACCCTCGGAGCGAATCACTTCCAGCTCCGAGCCGAGTGCGCCGGTCTTTGCCGCTTGCGCGTAATCGAGCAGGCTGCGGTCGACGCGCAGGCTGTCTTCAGCAAACTGCACTTCCTGACGCGCCAGTTGATAGCGCAGGGTGCCGACCCGTACTTGCGTAAGAATCGCCATGGACAGCGCCACCCGCCGGGTGTCGTCGGTTTCGTTCTGGGATTTTTCTGCGCGGTTGAGCGACGGCAATTGCAGCAGGCGCAACAGGTTCATCGAGACTTGCAGGCCGGTGCTGGTCCAGTCGTTGTTGTAGAGGTATTTGTTGGAGTCGTACTTGTAGCCGAAATCGACGCTGACATTCGGCCACAGCTGCGCCTTGGCGATTTCCAGATCCTTCTGGTTGACCCGTTTGCGATACCACTCTTCCATGATTTCCGGACGGTTCTCCAGCGACAGCTGTTCCAGCCGCGCCATGCTCTGGCGCACCTCCGGCAGCGGCGGATCGGCCATGTCGGCGAGGACCATTTTCGACCCCGGCGGCAACGACATCAGCGCCGACAGCTCAGCCTGGGCGAATTCCAGATCCTGACGGCGCACGGTCAGCAGATAGATCGAATCGAGGAGTGCGCGCTGGTAGGCGAGAATTTCCTGACGCGGTAACAGACCCCGTATTTCGGCCTCGCGGGCCGAGGTCAGTGCGGTGTTGGTGCGCATCAGCAACTTGTCGACTTCGGGCAGCAATCGCTGCGCGCCGAGCGCACGCCAATATGCGTTGCGCACATCCTGCAGGACGTTCTGCGCGACTTTGCGCCGACGCTCTTCGGCCATCAGGATCTGATCGGACTTTTGCTGGGTGCGGTAATAGGCGACGCCGAAATCCAGCAGGCTCCAGCTCAGCCCCAGACCATAGACTTCGCGATAACGTTCTTCGGACGTCGATGGACGCAAGCTGACCTGACGGTCTTCGATACCGATCGAGGTGCCGCCGGAATCGTTGTTTCGCCCCGCGTAACCGGCGGAGGCGACCAGACGCGGCAACATTTCATGGCTGGAAACATCGCGCAGGTCCGAGGCCAGCGCGCTTTCCATCAGTTTGAGGCGGTAGTCGAGGTTGTATTTCAGCGCCCGGGCGGCGGCTTCATAAAAAGTGATTGGCGCGGTCACCGGCTCTTGGCCTGAGTACATGCGTGTCTGGTCGGCCAGAATGCGTTGACGGTTTTCCTCTTCGGTGGAAGGTTTCGGGTCCGTTGACGAGCAAGCACTGAGTAACAGTGCAGAAGCGATGGCGGTACTGAGAAGCCGGGTCGCATTTTTACGCATGTTCATTCCTTTGCATTTCTGGGCTTTTATTCAGATCGATTGCTTGCGCCGTCGCGGTTGGACGGACGTAACCGTTGCGCCGCATCGCGCAGTTGCGCGCTGAAACCTTTGCCCGGCCGGTTTTCGTGGTGTTTTTCGCCGCGAGGCGGTTCGTGGGTCAGGTCGGTCGCAGTCAATGCAAACAGCGACGGATCGCTGAGCAGCCCGTCGGCACTCAAACTGGTACGACCCTGACGGCCCTGAATCCAGAGCAGGTCGAGTTCGCTTTCCAGGCGGCTTTCGCGCACCGCTTGCGCCACAAACTGGCCCGGCACCAGCCCCAGACCGGCACCGGCAGATTCACTGGTGAACTCGCCCACGGAGGCCAGACGCAAGTTGCTGCCGTCCACGCCCCAGGCGGACAGCGCCGATATTTCTGCTGCACGCTCGACCACCGGCGTAATAAAAATCGCCGGTTGTGGATCGGGAATGCGCAGGTCGGGGGTTTGGGTACTGGTTTCGCGTTCGAAGAAGTTTTGGCCATCCGGCGCCGGAATGAACGGCGTGGCGATGTCGAGGGTGATCACCAGTTCTGCCTGGTCACTGGCGCCGGCGCGGTCATTGATGGTGTAGGTGAATACGTCGCGCAATACCTGACCGAGACCGGCCGCGGCCAGCACGGCCGGGTTATTCTGGTCGATGGTGTAGGTGTAACTGCCGTCGGCGTTGAGTACCAGCGTGCCGTACAGACCGATGATCGGCTGACCGATGACACCCGCCGACCCGGAACCGGCCTCGGCGCCGGTGCGCACGCCGACCACCACCAGACCGTCATTGGCATCGACGTCTCCATCGTTGGGCAGCACGTTGCCGGTGGTTTGCGGGCCGGGCACCTGATCGCTGGCAATGCCGTTGTCGTTCTGTGCGACCGGCGCATCGTTGGCACCCTGAATGACCACGGTCAGGCGCGCATCCGACGTCGCACCGGCAGTGTCGGACATGCGGTAGGTGAACGTTTCGCTGAGGGTTTCGCCGGCGGTGCGCAGGGCTTGCACCACCGGATTGTTGTTGTCGATGACGTAGGTGTAACTGCCGTCGGCATTCAGCGTCAGTTGCCCGTAGAGGCCGATCAAGACCTGCCCGGCGCCGGCGGACTGGCCGGCCTGATTGCTGACACTCAGTACCTGCTTGCTTTCGCCATTGGCGACACTGTCGACGTCAGTATCGTTGTCCAGCACGTTGCCGCTGGCGTTGCTGCCCGGGGTGCCGTTGTTGACGCCGCCGGCCTCGACGGCCGTGGCGCTGTCATCGACGGCGGTTGGCGTGTCGTTGCGCCCATCGACGGTGATGCGCAGCTCGGCGGTGCTGGTATCGCCCCAGATGTCGACGATGGTGTAGCTGAACACTTCACTCACGGTCTGGCCGCTCTGGCGCAAGGCCTGCACGGCGGCGAGGCTGTTGTCGACGGTGTAGGTGTAGCTGCCGTCGGCGTTGATCAGCAGATCACCATACACACCGCGCAATGTTGTTCCGACGCTGCCGACCGTGCCGATGTCGCTGGCGGTGCCGGTGTGAATGCCGATTACCGACAGCGGGTCGCTTTCGGCATCGGTGTCGTTACTCAGCACGTTGCCGGCGGGGTTGACCCCCGGTTGCCCGTTGTTGAGTCCACCGGCCTCGATGGCCGTCGCTGCATCGTTGTTGGCCACCGGTGCCGAGTTGCGCCCGCGAATAATGATGTGGATTTCCGCCAGATCGTTCTCGCCGCCACGGTCGGTGACCTGATAGGTGAAACGCTCGTTGAGGAACTGCAGGGGTCCCAGCGCCAGAACCACAGGATTGCTGGAGTCGAGGTTGTAGGTGTAGCTGCCGTCGGCGCCGATGATCAGTTGCCCGTAGAGCCCGTTGATCAGCGTGCCGTTGCTGTTGTCGGTGCCGGCCGTGACCCCCGACAGCGTGCCGCCGGCAGCCTCGGTGCCGAAACGGATACCGGTCACCGTTTTGCTGTCGCCCTGATCGACGTCGGTGTCGTTGGGCAACACGTTGCCGCTCGGGTTGACGCCGTTGCCCTTGCCGTTATCGGCCACCGCCACTGACGTATCGTTGACCGCCACCGGCGCATCCCAGGCGCCGTCGATGCGAATGCTCAATTGCGCGGTGTCGGTCGCGCCGGCAATGTCGCGCATGCGGTAGGTGAAGGTTTCCACCAGCGAATCGCCGACTTTCAACGCCTGAACCGCGGCCAGCGTGTTATTGACCACATAGCTGTAAGTGCCGTCGGCGTTGATGGTCAGCGTGCCATACAGGCCATTGAAGCTTTGCGCGACGCCGACCGTGGTGAAGGTACCGCCCGCGGCTTCGCTGCCACTGCGAATGCCGGTGACCAGTTTGGCGTCGTTGGCATCGACATCGGTGTCATTGGTCAGCACGTTGCCGCTCGGGTTGACGCCCGGCCTGCCGTTGAATGTGCCGCCGGCCTCGACGGCGACGGCGCTGTCGTCGTTGGCCACGGGGTTATCGTTGGCCCCGCGAATGGTGATGGTCAGTGTCGCGGTGCTGGTAGCACCGGCCAGATCGCGGATCTGGTAAGTGAAGGTTTCGGTCAGGGTTTCGGCGTTGGTGCGCAACGCCTGGACCTGCGCATTGTTGTTGTCGACCAGATAGCTGTAACTGCCGTCGGCATTCAGGGTCAGGCTGCCGTAGGCACCGTTGAAGGCACTGCCGATGTTGCCCGTCGTCGCGCCCTGATTGACGCCGATGACGCTGAGCACTTCGCCGTTGCCATCGACGTCGCTGTCGTTGCTCAGCACGTTGCCGCTCGGGTTGCTGCCCGGTGTGGCGTTGTTCTGGCCGCCGGCTTCAAGTGCGGTGTTGCTGTCGTTCTGCGCAATCGGCGTGTCGTTGCGCCCCTGAATGGTGATGTTCAGCGTCGCGCGATCAGTGGCGCCGGCCGCGTCCATCACCTCGTAGCTGAATGCGTCGAGCAAGGTGTTGCCGGCGCGCAACGCCTGAACCGCCGCCATGCTGTTGTCGAGGCGATAGCTGTAACTGCCGTCGGCATTGAGCGTCAGCCAGCCATAGGTGCCGCGCAGCTCCGTGCCGAGCGCGCCGGCGGTGCCGGTACCGGATTCGGCCCCGGTACGCACGGACGACACGGCGCGGGTTTCGCCATAGTCATGGTCGGGCAGGTCGCCCGGCACTTCGCCGCCGTCGACGTCGCTGTCGTTATCCAGCACGTTGCCGGTCGGGTCTTGTCCGGGCACGCCGTTGTTCAGGCCGCCGGCCTCGATGGCGGTGGCGTCGTCGTCGGTGGCGACCGGATTGTCGTTCTGCCCCCGGATCAACACGATGATTTCTGCGCTGTCGGTTTCCGGCGTGGCACCGACACCATCGCTGATGGTGTAAGTGAAGCGTTCCAGCAGTAGATCACTGCCGCGCCGCAGGGCTTGCACGTCGGCGTTGTTGTTGTCGACGGCGTAGACGTAACTGCCGTCCGGGAAAATCGTCAGCGTGCCGTACTGGCCGACGATCACTGTGCCACTGACATTGACGGCGACAGGCGTGCCCGGATCGGCCGTACCGCCGGCCTTGATCAGCGTCACGGTCAGCGGATCACCATCAGGGTCGGTGGAATTGGCAGTGGCGTCGCCCGACGGGTTGACCCCCGGCGTCTGGTTGCCGATGCCGCCCGCTTCGGTGGCCACTGAAATCACATTCTGTGCCACGGGTGGATCGTTGACGCCGTGCACGGTGATCACCAGCTGCGCGGTGTCGGTCAACCCGGTGGTATCAATGACCCGGTAAGTGAAGAACTCCGTCAGGGTCTGGCCCGGTGCGAGGGCTTGCACAGCGGCGTTGGTGCTGTCGACGTCGTAGAAAAACGAGCCGTCGGCGCCAATACGCAGGGTGCCATAGAGGCCGACAACCACTGTGCCGTTGGCCGACGTGGTGCCGGTGTTGACCGCGCTGAGCACATCGGTGGCGGGGTTGTAAGTGGCCTCGCTTTTGTTGATCACACCGTTGACCAGCAACTGGCTGCTCGGCTGATCGTTGGCGTCGACGTCCTGATCGACACCGTTACCGCCCGGTTGGGTGATCGGCCCCGGCCGGCTCGGGAACTGAATGACGTTGCCGCTCGGGTTGCTTTCCGAAGCGTTGCCATTGGTCGAGGCCGCTTGCGCGGAGGCCGCATCATCGCTGGCCACCGGGTTGTCATTGGCACCCTGAATCACAATGCGCAGTTGCGCGACATCATCCAGCCCGCCGGTATCGGTGAGCCGATAGCTGAACAGCTCGACCAGTTGCTGGCCTGCGCTCAGCTGTTGCACGGTGGCGTTGGTGTTGTTCACCTCGTAGCGGTAGGTGCCATCGGGGTTGATGGTAAGGGTGCCGTACAGTCCGCTGAGCACGGTGGCGCCGCTGACAGCGGTGAAATTGCCGCTGCCGGCTTCACCGACCGCACGGATACCGGTCACAGTGCGGGTTTCACCATTGGCCGCACTGTCGACGTCCTGATCGTTGGTCAACACGTTGCCGGTGGCGTCGCTGCCCGGCGTACCGTTATTGACGCCGCCAGCCTCGACGGCGACGCCGTTGTCATCGACGCCTACCGGCGTGTCGTTGGCGCCTTGAATGGTCACGGTCAAGGTCGCTGTCGACGTGGCGCCGGCAAGGTCGGCCAACACGTAATCGAAACTGTCCTGCAAGGTTTGCCCGGCCAGGCGCAAGGCTTGCACCGCCGCGTTGTTGTTATCGACGACGTATTGGTAGGAGCCGTTGCTGCCGATGATCAACTGGCCGTACAAACCGTTGATCACGCTGACCCCGACAATCGGTGTCTGAATGCCGGCACCCGGACCGACCGAGACCAGATGCAGGGAATCGGCGTTGGTGGCGATGTCGACATCGGTGTCGTTGGTCAGCACATTGCCCCGCGGATCGATACCCGCCGCCGCGTTATTGATGCCGCCGGCCTCGACCGCCGTGGCGGTATCATTGACGCCGACCGGGTCGTCGTTGACCGCGGCGAGGATGATTTGCAGGGTGTCGGTATCAGTCAGGGCATCGCCGGCGGTGCCAGGAATGCCGTCGCCGTCGGCATCACCGTAGTTGCCTTGGTCATTGCTGACCACGGTCAGGGTGTCGGTGCCGTTGAAGTTGGCGTTGCCCAGATAGCGCAGGCCGGCCAGCGCGGTGTTGATGTCGGCGAGATTGCCGGTCAGGGTCATGCTCGCCGTGTTGGCACCGCTGACACTCACGCCGGGAACGGTGGCGCCGAGGAACAGCGTGCCATGGGTGACACTGAGGGTTACGCTGATCGCGCGGTCGTTGACGTTCGGGTCGCGGTCGGCATCGACGTCGGCGACGCTGATGCCGCCGATGTTCAGCACCACGTCTTCCAGGCCGTTCTGGGTGCCGGGGAGGGTGTTGACCGGCGCGTCGTTCTGTTCGACGTAACCGGCATTGGCGCTTTGCGTATCGGCGTCGCCGAGGGTGATGGTGATCTGGCCGAGCGTGCCGCCATCGCTGTCGACCCGCACGCGCAAGCCGCCCAGCGGCTGCGGATAAGTGACCAGACCGGCCGGCACGTCGATGCGGAACACGCCCAGCGGCAGCACGCCGAAACGGTATTGGCCGTTGGCGTCGGTCACCGTGGTGAATTGCAGGTTGTCGGCAGTGGTGTCCAGACGCCCGTCGGCACCGGCCCAGGTCAGGGTCACGGTTTGCCCGGCCAGGCCTGCGCCGTCCGGCGTAGTGCTGGCGGTCGGGCTGGCGGTGTCATTCCACAACGTGCCGCTGATCACGCCGAGCCCGGCGTTGTCGCGCAAAATGTACTGGTTCGGGCCAACGGCGCTGCCATCGCGCTCGCCCGTGGTGGTGCCATCGACGCCGACGCTGTTGCCGCCCCAACTGGTGAAATCTTCGGGCAGGCTGCTCCAGGTCAGCGTAGCGTTGCTGCTGGCGACAATCGTCGAGTTGGGCAGGTCGACCGAGTAGCGCACCTGAACCTGCGCGCCGACATCCAGTTGATCGAAATTGACGCTCAATCCGCCGCTGCTGCTGAAGCTGATGCCAGCGGGCAGATTACCCGGGCCGTAGCTCACGCCATTGATGCTGACGCTGAGCAAGGTGTAATTGCTGCCGCCGGCGAAGCTGTCGCTGACTTGCGCGTCGAAGGCCGGCAGGCCGCCGTTCTGGGTGAAACTCAGTTGCACCGTGGCGTTGCCGGTTGTGCCCGACGGGTTAGGGTTGAAGGTGACAATCTGCTTGTCGAGTCCGCTGAAACTCGGCTCGACGATGCGCTCGAAAATCGTGTCACTGGTGGCCCGGCCCGCGCCGTTGACGATTTCCTGCGCGGTCACGCCCAACTGCGCGCCGGCAATGTTGGCGGCGATGTTGGTGACGCGCACGTTGAATTCGATGGAAATACCTTCCAGGTCATCGTCGTTGCCATTGCCGTTGACCACATTGCCGAGGTTGAACGTGACGACCTGGCTGCCGTCCGGATTGGTCACCACGGTCAGTCGGCTCGGGTCGAAGATCCCTTGCGGCGCCAGACCCGAGAGGTTCGGGGTGATCGGCAAGGCTTCTGCGCTGTTCTCGTTGCCATCGACGTTGAGGGTGCCGCCGGTGATCAGGTTGACGTCGCTGGTCAGCCCTCCATTGGAAATGAAGGCGATGCGCAAGGCGTTGACCAGCGCATCCGGCGAGATGAACTGCAAGCCGTTGGCCAGGGTGATTTGCACTTGATAGTTGGGGTTGTTGCCCTCGGGCACCAGCACCACCACGCGGTAACGAATGACTTCGCCGACGGTGACTTGCTCGACAATGGCCGTGGTCGGGCTCGGCGCAGCCGTGTCGGGCAGGCCGCCGACGCGGGAGATCTGAATAGCCTGCGCCACTGGAATCAACAGCGTCGAGAGGTTGCGATAGTCGTTGAGTGTGCCGCCGTTGAGCGCGCCATCAACGCCGGTACGTTCGCCAGCCTGGCCACCGTCGAGGCTGGTCCACTGCACGTTCGCCACGTTGACGATGTTCGACTGCGCCGCCGCGCTGGCATTGACGATGCCGGTCAGACGCAAGACGATGCTGCCGCCCTTGGCGATGTCGATGTTGGCGCCGCTGACGCTGCGCAACTGCCCGCCGACGATTTCGAAATCGACGCCGCCATTGTTGGTGGCGCCGTTCTGGTACAGCACCCCAAGCAGTGTGACGTTGCTGAGCTGGGTCGGCAGGGTATCGAGAAAACTGATGTCGAACGCACTGAAGTCGGTGTTGCCATTGCCGTTGCTGATGGTAATGGTGAACGTCACCGTGTCGCCCTGATCGTAGCCGCTTGGGTTTGACGTCGAGGTCAGTACCTGATTGATCTGTAACGTCGGTTCGCGCACGGTCACGGTTGGCTGGCCGCCTGTGAGCGCAACGTTGCGATCCACCGACACGGCGCCATTCGGCGTGTCGCCATCGGGATCGCTGAAGATCAGTTGCGCGTTGTTTTGCAGCGAGACGTTAGCCTGGTTGGCGATGACGTTGTTGGCCACCAGTTGCAGACGAATCACGAAGGTATTGTTGCCGGTCTGGTTGTCCGCCGACACGCTGGAAACGCTGAACGTCCAGCGTCCGTCCACGCCATCGGCGCCCAATGCGCCGCCGATCCCGGTGAATCCGCTGATCACCACGCTGCCGGCAAAGTCGGCACCCAGCGCGCCGCTGCCGGCGCGGGTGGTGATGATCTGATAGCCGAGGCCGCCGTTGAACGTGGTGTCCAGGCGCATGCCCGGCGGAATCAGGTCTTCGATGCGCAGGTTCTGCGTAGTGCCTTCGGGCAAGGTGACGACGATGTCGTAGCGCATGCTTTCGCCAATCACCAGATCGCTGCCGGTGGTGTGGGCGGCGCTGGAGTCGCCGTTGTCGAGCGTGCCGTCGGCGAACACCTTGCTGATGACCGGTGCCGCGATTTGCTGGCTGGCGAGGTCGGTCAGGTCCACCGGGGTGAAGTCGGTGCCACCGTTGACGCTGGCGTAATTGCTCAGGGTCGCGGTGGTTTGCAGGGTGCGGCTGGCTTCGATGGTGGCGCTGACCACGACGTCGTAGCTGATCACCATGACGTTGGCGCCACTGGCGTCGGCCGCCGTGCCGTTGCGCCCGGCGAGCAGGCTGGCCTGGCCGCCGGCATCGAGGAACGTGATCTGATTGCCGCTGACGCTGTAGTCGGTGCCCAACACCATCAAGGTGCCGTCACCGCGATAAATCTGCAGATTGGCTGCCGCCAGACTGCCGCCGACAAAACTCAGGCCCGTCGGCAGGGTGATGCTGGTGCTGACATCGAAAGCACCGCCACCTCCGGTGTTTTCAATGGCCGTGACCAGACGCAAGCGGTCGGCGCCGTCGATGTTGCTGATGTTGCCGTCCACCGCCGACAAATCAGTCACGCTTCCGTTGAAAGGCACGCCGGTGCTGCCCGGCGGATTCCAGCTGCCGGTGGTGCCGGTGACCGTGCCATTGGAGCCGGAGACCACACCGTGCTTGATGTTGAGCACCGGCTCGGCGATGGAAACGATTGGCACCGCGTCGGAGGAAATCAGCGTGCGGTCGGTGAGGGTGGTTTGCTGACTTGATTGCGCCAGCACAGCCAGTGAGCGCTGGTCGGCAAACGGCTGATCGCCGACCCGTACGGTAAAGCGTACGACAATCCGGCTGCCGGTGGTGGTATTGGTGGCGAAGCTGCCAAAGTCGAATACCACCGAGTTACCGGCCGCACTGGTCACGCTGATGACCCCGCCAGTGTTGGTGTTACCGGTGCCGAACGACCATTGGCCGACATCGTTGCCCGAACCCCAGGTGACCCCGGTGACATCGAACAGCGGCAGCGGCAGATAAGCGGTGAGTTTGAATTGCTCGTAGTCGCCGGTGACGAGGTCGTAACTGAGTTCGAACGTCACTTCGTCGCCGGGGCGCAGTTCGCCATTGCTCGGTGGCGTGCCGTTATTGACCTCGACCAGACTGATGTCGACGTTGCTGGTGGGAATCACGCTGGTGGTCGTCGAACCGTCGGTTTCGCTCTGGCCGGTGAGGTTGAAAATATCTTGCAGCAAGGTGCCGTCGACGGTAGCGGTGTTGCCCAGTTCGTCACCTTCGTTGATGTCCGGGTGCGGGTTGCCCGACGGCGGCTTGTAGGTCTGGCCGACAATCGCCGAATAGCTCAATACCGCGAACACGGCACCTTCCAGAGTGTCATCGAAAGCCAGGTCGCCGTTGAGCCAGCCACGCACATTGGAGAAGGCATTGCGCAGCGATTGGGCAATGTCGAACACCATCGAGGTGCTGCCGTCGGCATTGGTGACCACGCTGGTCACCAGGGTAATGGTCTGCGCCACACCGTTGATGGTCACTGTGATGGTTGGAGTGCCTGTCAGGGTCTGGCCGTCGCTGAGTTGATCACGGATCACCAACTGGCCTTCGTTGAAGAAATCCTTGCCGAACGCAAAGTAGTCGGAAATCGCCAGATTCAAGGTGTACTGCAAGGTATCGCCGGGACTGATGCCGGCGTGGCCGATATCCGTCTGCAACGTCGCGGTTTTCAGCAGGGTGATGGACTTGGCAATGAACTGCGAGCTCTGGCCGGTGCCGCTGAAGTCAATGGTGGTGTCGGGTGCGGTCAGATCCCGTGGGTCGAGCGGCACCCATTGCCCCGAAGCGCTTGGCGGGCCAAGTGTTACGGTAACGGCATCGCCGGTCACCGGGTCGATCACCGGTTGGCCATTGGCGTCGAATTCCGGCACATAGAAAGAGACCACGGTATCGGTCTTGGCGGTGATGCTGTCGTACTCGACGGTGAACGAGTTGATGTACACGTCGTTGGCCGCGATGAGCACGGCCATTTGCGCCGGGTCGGTGACCACGGTGCCATCATGCAAGGTGATCGACGTCAGGCGGCCGCCGGGGCCGGGGGTGATGGCGTTGACCTGAATGTTGTCGGGCAGTGGTTGCGTAATGACCACGTGGGACAGCGTCTGCCCCGGGGCCGGCGTCGCGCTCAGGGTCAGGGTGCGCGCGTAGTTGGGGCCGGTGGCGGTTTCACCTTCCGGAGTGTTCAGGGTTTCGCTGACGGTGATCACCGTCGGGTGCACCACAAACGCTGCGGTGCCGGCCTGGATCAGGCTCGGATCGTTGGTCGGATTATCCAGCGCATCGTTGCCGAACTGAAAACCGCCGCTGGCCCGAATGGTCAGGTCGGGGGTGCCGTTGGAGAACGCGGTATCGGCCAGATTGCTCAGGCTCGCGGTGACCTGCACGCCGATCACCGGTTGCTGATTGGTCACACTGGCAAACGGCAGCTGGATCACCACCAGTTTATCGCCGGCGCGCATACCGTAAGTGGCCGCGTTGATGGTCAGGAAGTTGCCGCTGGCGTCCTTGGCCAGTGGATGCGTGGCGTTGCCATTGGCATCGAAGGTCACGACGTAAGTGGTCAGGTTTTGCCCAAGATAACTGGCGGAAATAAAGCTGACGCCGTCGTCGCCATCCTTGCCGGTGGCCGGCATGGCGAGGTTAATGAAAGGCGCATAACCGGTCTGGGTCGAGGTGTTGCTGAAGTTCACGGTGAAGGTGAAACGGTCGCCCAGCAACACATCGCTGCCGCCGGTCGACACGGTGGCCGTAGGCGCGGCGTCGGCCAGCAAACCGTCGAACTGCGCCATGGCTACGCTGCTGATGGCCAGGGCCTTGTCGATGTCGCCAACACGGGTTTCAAGGGTCCAGTCGCCACCGGCCTTGGCATTGCCGGTGTCATTGCTCGACGCGGCGACATCGGCGCCGGTCCAGCGCGCCAGTTCACTGACCAGCGTCTGCCCGGCAGCGCCGGCGCCGACGTCGCAGCCGTACAGCTGAATGTCGGCGCCCTGGGTCAGGTTGTTGCGCCATTGTTCGAGGGTTTTGCCGAGGGAATCGATGTTGTCGGCGCTGATGGTGCGATTGCCGAGCGTGAATTGCCCGGACGCACCGTGGGACATGACCTGAATCGAATCGACCTTGCCCAGTTGCGCCAGAGCGGCGGAGATCGCGGCGAGCCCATCCTCGCCGACATTGACCACGATGGCGGTGACGTTGCCGGGCAGTTGCGCGAGCAGTTGATCGCGGTTTTCGATGCGGCTGTCGATCACCAACAGGCTGCGCGCGGCGGAAGGTGCCTGCTCGGTGGCGGCGCGACCTTCAGTAGGTGTGGCGTGCGGGACTTGCGCATCGACCGCAGCTGGCGGCGCAGCGGGATCGCTGTGATGCTGCTCGACCGTCGCGGACGCGGCGGCACCGTCGAAAAGAATTCTGGGCTCGAGTGCCAATGCCTGCCGTTGCGGGCGCAGATGCGCGCCGGAGAAACCACCCCGTGATCCTTGCATGATCAGCCCTCATACCACGTGTTCAACCATTCCATTGAGTGCCGACGCAGGGCGACGGACAAGTTGAGCGTAGGCGCTATTTAGGTCTTTTCCAGCGAAAGAGAGCGTTTTTCAAATACTTGCAGATCTACGGTGCAGCGGCTTTTGGCTGTCAGCCGGCGGTATTTTCTCAGTCCTGGCGAATGACCAGCGTCGCGTCTAGGCTGGACAGTCTGTCGCCCTGTCCGGGCGCTACGCCCGCCGCCGGGCCAGGAGCGCAACTGATGAAAGCCCCCGCCAGTGTTTTGTGCCTGATGTTCACGCTGGCGCTTGCGCCACTCGCCCGCGCCGAAGACCCTCCCGCGGCCCCTGAAACACCGCCCCCGGACACAGCGGACGCAACGCCGACGGTCAATCCGCAAGTCGTCGACAAGCTCATCGATATGGGCAACTACCTGCGCAGTCTGCCGTCGTTCCAGGTCGATGCCGAAGTGTCCAGGGACACGGTTCTGGAGTCCGGGCAGAAGATCAAGACCGAGTCGTTCAATACGTTAAAAGTTGTCGGCCATGATCGCCTTTACGCGAAAACCGAAGGCGATGTGCGCACCCGCGAATTTTTCTACAACGGCAAGAAGCTGACCCAGTACTCGCCGTACCTGAAGTACTACACCACCGTGGATGCACCGCCGAAAGTCGCCGAAGCGCTGCACATGGTCGAGAACCACTACGGCGTACAGGTGCCGATGGAGGATCTGTTTCTGTTCGGCAGTGATCAGGCGCAGATCGATGCGCTGAAAGCCGCGTTGTACGTCGGCCCGTCGACGATCAAGGGGCAACTGTGCGATCACTTGGCGTTTCGGCAGGAAGGTATTGACTGGCAACTGTGGATCACCCGTTCGGAAAAACCGCTGCCGTGCAAACTGGTGATCACCACCACTGATGAAAAGAACTCGCCCGAATACAGCGCCGTGTATCACTGGAACCTCAAGCCGGGCATCAAGGATTCAATCTTTACCTTCAAACCGGCCAAGGGTGACGTGGCGATCGCGCTGAAAAAAAACAGCGATGAAGGAGGGCAGTGAGATGAATCATTCCATGTCGTGGAGTCTGTTGATCTCACTGGCGGCGGCCACCGTGCTGACGGCCGGCCTGATTGCCGAAGCCGATGCCCGCCCGCAACGCGCACAGGGCCATGCCCGCGCTTCGGTCAACCGGGCACCGGCGCCGAATGCGCAAAGAGCCCAACGCATCAACGCGCCGCAGCGTGCCAATCACGTCAATGCAGGGAATCGGGTCAACGCCAGCAACCGGGTCAACTCGGGCAACCGGGTGAGTGCCGGCAACAACGTCGGCAACCGTACCAACATCAATAACAGCCGGCGCAACGTCAACATCGACAATCACCGCGATGTCGACATCGATGTCGATGGGCATGGCCGTTATGGCTACGACGATCACTACCATCCGATAGCGACTGCCGCCGCCGTGACGGCTACGGTGGCGGTGACCGCTGCGGTGGTCGGATCGATTATGACCCCGGCGCAAATGCCTGACACCTGCACCCAGGTGATCCGCTACAACGTTACCTACATGCAGTGCGGATCCACCTGGTACCAGCCGCAATATCAGGGCAGCGACGTGACCTACGTGGTGGTCAACGCGCCTTGAGTCAAACGTCCTAGAAACGCCAGACCAGACCGCCGCCCAGCACATGCAGGGCGGCGTGTTTGTATTCGCCGGAGACCGTGCCACCGGAGCGCGACTTGGTTTGCTGCACCTCCATGTCGCCGAGATAAACCAGGGTATAGCTCATGTGCAGGTCGAGGTTTTCCTGCAGGGCGTAATTGACCCCGGTCGCCAGGCGCCAGGCTTCGGCCATCGGGTTGTCGACAGTGCGATCCTTGTCGTCCACGGCCGAGGAGTCGTAACCCAGCCCCACGTTCCAGCGCAGTTTCGGGTTGATCTGATTCTGCGCACCGATGGAAGCGTGCCAGGTGTCCTTGTATTTGCGTTGCGCGGTGGTCGAAGTCGAGGCACTGTCGGTATCGACCTCGATGCCGATGGCGCCGAAGTCGCTCCAGTCCTGCCAGCCGAGACTTCCGAGCAGTTTCCATTGCGGATCAAGCTGATAGGAAATACTGGTGGTGACGGTCTGCGGTACGTTCATGTCGATGTTCAACTGATCGACATCGAGCCGGTTGAGCGCCAGACGCAGCAGCGGATTGGAGATGTTTTTCAGCTCCGGTTTGTCTTCGAATTCGAGTTTGATCTTGCTGGTGTAGGCCAGCCCCAGCTTGGTCCGCTCATTGAGTTTGTAGAGCACGCCGACGTTGACCCCGGTGCCCCAGTCGGTGTCCTTGTAGCGTAACTGGCCGTCGGCGGCGTTACCCAGCCCGAGCACGTTGTTGTTGACCGCCACTTCGGTGCGGAAATAGCCGAGCATGAAGCGCGGGCCGATGCCCACCGACAAATCGTCGGTGATCCGGTAGGCATACGTCGGCTGGAACGAGATGCCGATGATCGCCGATTCCTGCGAGAAGTAACGCCCGGCCCAGTCATCGTCGTAGTCCAGTGCGAGGCCGAAGTTGCCGTACATGCCGAAACCGATGGAGGAGCGGTCGTCGAGTTGGTGACTGATGAAGAAACTGCTGCCAGGCAGGTACTTCAAGGCGTTGCCGCCTTCGTTGCCGCCAAAGGTGTTGTCGTTGTCGCGGGAGAAACTCACGTCGCCGAGAATCAGCTGAGCGTTGAAGTTGACCTGAGTCCCGGCCAGTTCACTGATGCCCGCCGGGTTGGTCATCAGAACGCTTGGATCACTGGCCAGCACCGCCGAGCCGGCGTTGGCCAGACCGCTGCCTTCATGGCCCGCCTCGTAAATCATGATCCCGCCGGCCTCGGCCGAGAGACTGGTGACCAATAGTCCCGTGACGCAAACGGACGATAAAGCACCTCTTACCGAGGCGTTGACACGTTGCAAAGGCATTCTCGGCATAGCGGCTTTCTCCCTTATGGTCGCGCGAATCGTTTGAGCATAGAAAGGCCCGGCCAATGCGCCACTTAAAAACAAAGAAATCAGTGACGACGTGTCAGGCCTTGTGCAGCCACGGTTGCATCTGTTCCAGCAAACCACGACCGCCGCGCCGCAAACCAGTGGCCAGAGTCAACCAAGGCAGGTCGCTGACGATCACTTGCGCCGCAGGCAACAAACGCACCTCGCCAGCCGTGCCTCCCGCAGGGCCACCGTCCGGCATGAAAATCGTCACCCAGTCATCGACCGTTTCAAGCACCACACACAAACGCCAGCCTTCGCCCTCGGCGATCATGCCGACCTTCGAGCCGTCCGCGTTCTCCATGCCGGCAAATCGTGAGGTCGCGTCCTTGAGCAACTGATAACCCGGCAGATTGCTCAGCACTTTGTCTTCCGTTGCCTCAAGTGCCCGCGCCGCCACTGAGGTGCGCGCCAACAGGCCGGCGAGAAAACACAGGATGATCAAGCCCACCAGCGTCGCCACGCCGATCAGCGTCACGCCGGACACGTCACGGCCTTCGAACATTGGCAGCATTTTTTGCACGGGACCGCGCAGCAGGTGAATGGCTTTTTCGATGAGGACGACGATCAGCACCAACGGGAGGATGAACAACACCCCGCCAATCACGGTGGTTTTGATGAACTTGAACATGACCGCTCCTTGAGGAAGACCTGTGTTGGTCAGGGTTCAAGGCTAGTCGAGTTTCATCGGGCCGCAGCCGTGATGGCTGGGCATCACGGCTGCGGAAAAGGAGCGAACTGCCAAGAACCGGCAGTTTGCCTGGGGGAAATGACTTACTCGTTGATCCGCGGATGCTGCTGCACCAGGTTTTTGCGTTTGGCTTCCAGTTCGGCAATTTCGGCGTCGATGTCTTCGATCTTTTGCTCGATGTTGTCGTGGTGTTCTTGCAGCAGTTCTTTGGCTTCGGCGAGGTCGGAAGCCGCCGGGGCCGCGCCGCGCAGGGGTTTGTTGGCGGTTTCTTTCATGGTCACGCCGGTGATCAGGCCGACCACGGCAATCACCATCAGGTAATACGCCGGCATGTACAGGTCATTGGTGCTTTCCACCAGCCACGCCACCACGGTCGGGGTCAGACCGGCGATCAGCACCGAAATGTTGAAGGACGCTGCCAGTGCGCTGTAACGAATGTGCGTGGGGAACATCGCCGGCAGCGTCGACGCCATCACGCCGATGAAGAAGTTCAGCAACACCGCGAGCATCAACAGCCCGGAGAAGATCAGGCCGATCTTGCCGCTGTTGATCAGCATGAACGCCGGAATCGCCAGAATGAACAGGCCAATACTGCCGACAACAATGAAGGGTTTGCGGCCGATCTTGTCGCTGACGAAGCCGATCAGCGGCTGCACGAACAGCATGCCGACCATGATCGCGATGATGATCAGCACGCCACGGTTTTCACTGTAATGCAGGTTGTGCGACAGGTAACTCGGCATGTAGGTGAGCAGCATGTAGTAGGTGACATTGGTCACCGCGACCACGCCGACGCAAGTCATCAGGCTGCGCCAGTGTTTGGTCGCGACTTCCTTGAACGACACTTTCGGGCCGCCGGCCAGACCTTCGCGGTCACCTTGCTCGAGTTTTTCCACGTGCTGCTGGAACGCCGGGGTTTCTTCGAGGGCGTGACGCAGGTACAGACCGATCATGCCCAGGGGCAGGGCAAGGAAGAACGGCAGACGCCAGCCCCATTCAAGAAACTTCTCTTCGCCGATGATCGTGGAAATCAGCACGACGACACCGGCACCGAGCACGAAACCGGCAATCGAGCCAAAGTCCAGCCAACTGCCGAGGAAACCGCGCTTGCGATCCGGCGCGTACTCGGCGACGAAAATCGAAGCGCCGGTGTACTCGCCACCGACCGAGAAGCCCTGCGCCATTTTCGCAAGCAACAACAGGATTGGCGCCCAGATGCCGATCGAGTCATAGGACGGAATCAGGCCGATGGCGAAGGTACTCAGCGACATGATCACGATGGTCGCGGCGAGGACTTTCTGTCGCCCGTACTTGTCACCCAACGCGCCGAAGAACAGGCCGCCCAACGGCCGGATCAGGAAGGGCACCGAGAAGGTTGCCAACGCAGCGATCATCTGCACGCCAGGGTCGGCGCCGGGGAAGAAGATCTTGCCGAGCGCATAGGCGACAAAGCCGTAAACACCAAAGTCGAACCATTCCATGGCGTTGCCCAGAGCCGCAGCGGTAATCGCTTTGCGCATCTTGGCGTCGTCGACGATGGTGATGTCTTTCAGGCCGATCGGTTTGACGCTGTTTTTACGTGATTTCATCCGGAATTCTCTTTTACTTATCCATCTTGCCGCTGCGATGCCATCTATTTGATGGCGCGTGCTCTCTGCCTCAGATACATGCGGACACGAAATAATTCACTACTCACTACTTTTTTTCCCTGTCGGCGCTGCCGAAGGCTGCGATCTGTTGATCTGTCTTGCGAAAACCACAAAACCCGGCATTCCGATTGAACGAGGTGACGAGTTTCTTCTGCCGCAAGGGCTGCATTGCCTGTGAGTCAGCCTTCGCGAACAAGCCCGCTCCCACAGGTTTGGTGGTGTGGCTGAGTTTTGTGGCCGACATAGATCACTGTGGGAGGGGGCTTGCTCCCGAAAGCGTCAGCAGCCACAACACATCAATCAAGCCTTGCCACAGAGTCTGCGATCTTTTGATCTGTCTTTTGAAATAACGCCTGATTCGTCAACGAAACAACGATGTCCAGCGCATTGATCGGCAGATAAATCAGGGTAATCGCTGTGTAAGCCTTGCGTGCTTTCGCCGCGAAGGCACACAGCGGAAGAATGAAGAAATCCAGTTGCGTAGCGAAGAGCATGACCGCCCACAGCAACGCTACCCAATCCGGCGCCGCTGCTCGCCGGATGCGAAATACCGTCAAAGCGCCAAGCAGCAGCCGCGTCACGGACAACCCCAGAATCATCGAAAGTATCGTCGCAACGATGGGGAAGTTGCTCATCTCTGGCCGTGTCCCTTGTGCTGCGGATATCTGTATCTCACGTTAGACGACAAAACGGGCGTAGGACTAAAGAATCATCCAGGACTACATTGACGTCTTCAGCCGTCAGCGCCTGCTTGTCATTTGGAAGCGGCGCGCCACTGCCTTTGCTTAAGATCTCGGCAACGCATAGCCTTCATGAAAGGCGCTGTGCAGGAAGGTGTGCAGGGGACAGAGTGGTTTGGATTCGCACTTTTCTGTGACCGTAAGCGGACTGCCGAAAAGAAGTCAGGGTTGCCGCTGTGAAATAAACCGTATAGATTTTCATGAAATTATAAAAAGATAATTTCATGAGGCCGCGCATGTTTCAGCAGTCCCGACAGCACGTCGACAGTTACTACGCCCACAGTTGCGCAGATCTTCTGCGCAATCGGCCTGCATTGGCGGGCGAGCAGAGCACCGAGGTGGTCATCGTCGGCGCCGGTTTCAGCGGCCTGCACACGGCGTTGCGTCTGGCGCTAGCCGGCAAACGCGTGACGCTGCTGGAAGCCAGTCGGGTGGCGTGGGCGGCTTCGGGGCGAAATGGCGGGCAGGCGATTCTCGGCTGGTCGTGTGACATGCCGCCGCTGGAAGCTGCGCTCGGCCAGGAGCGGGCGAAGCGCCTGTGGGACGGCATGCGCTGGGCCGCTCGGGAACTGCGTGAATTGCCGGCGCGTCATGGGTTCGATTGCGACTATCGGCCGGGGCATTTATGGACGTCGGTGATGCCACGGCGCGTCAGTCTGCTGACTGAATGGCAACACGAAGCCAGCCACAAATGGGGTCATGATGCGTTGCAGTTCATTCCTCGCGAAGAGCTGGCGCAATGGGTGGCCAGCGAGCGCTATCAGGCGGGACTTTATGACCCGGAAGGCGCCCACCTCAATCCGCTGAAACTTGCACTGGGCCTGGCCGCCGCCATCGAAGGCGCCGGCGGCCAGATCTACGAACACAGCAAAGCGCTGAGTTATCGGCAGGAAGGCGATGGCTTTCGGGTGAACACCGAACACGGCTCGATTCGCGCCGATGTACTGGTGCTGGCCTGCAACGCCTACCTTGATGAACTTGATCCGCAACTCGCCAGTTGCATTCTGCCGGTGGGCACTTATCAAGTGGCCACCGCGCCGTTGTCGCCGGAACAAGCCACCGCGCTTTTACCGAGCAACGTCTGCGTCACCGACAACCAATTCGTCCTCGACTACTTCCGGCGCACGCCGGATAACCGCTTGTTGTTTGGTGGCGGCTGCACCTATCTGGGTGGCATGCCCAAGGACATCGCGGCGGCAACCCGGCCGTTTCTCGAGCGAGTATTCCCGCAGCTCAAAGGTGTCGCGGTGGAATTTGCCTGGGGCGGCCACATCGACCTGACCCTCAATCGCACGCCGGACATTGGCGGCGAAGGCAACCGTTATTGGCTGCAGGGTTATTCGGGCCACGGTGTGTTGCCGACGCTCGCCGCTGCTCGCGCGGTGTCCGACGCCATTCTCGGCGATGGCGATGAATTGGCGTTGTATCAGGGCTTGAGGAATGGCAGCTTCCCCGGCGGTAAATATCTGGCAGCGCCGCTCGAGGCCATTGGCAAGGCCTGGTATCGGCTGCGGGACAGCGTCTGATGAATCAATATGCGGAATCCCGACCATGAACAAGCAAGAAGAAATCGCCGCGCTGGCGATCCTCATCCACGACTTGCGCAAGCACAAGAAATGCACGTTGAAGGAGCTGGCGGACAAGATTGGCCGCTCGGTCGGCTTTCTCTCGCAGGTCGAGCGCGGCTTGTCGCGGCCGACGGTGGCCGATCTCACGGCGATCAGCGAAACCTTCGGCGTGCCGACCACTTATTTCTATAGTTTGCCCAAGGCCAAAGAGTTGCCGTGGGTGACCCGTCCGGACGAGCGTCGCACGCTGTATTACGCCAACGGTATTACCGACATTCTGGTTTCTCCGCAGATGCGCGCCTCGTTCTCCATGCTCGAAAGCCATCTGGAAGCCGGTGCCAGCAGCGGTGACCGGCACCTCAGCGACAGCTCGGAGCAGGGCGGTTACGTGCTCGAAGGCGAACTGACCTTGTGGCTGGGCGACGACGAAGAACCCGCGACGTTGAAGGCTGGCGACAGCTTCCAGTTCGACAGCCACACCCGTTGCCGCTACGGCAACCTCACCGACCAGCTCACCCGCGTGCTGTGGGTCTACACCTGAGAACAATAAAAGGATGAACACGATGGACGCTGTCTGCGCTGACCTGCTGGCCGAAGTGCGTGCGTTTCGCCAACGCTTTCCCGAGGTGCGTTATGTCGACCTGATTTCCCTGGACATTCCAGGGCACTTCTATGGCAAACGTTACCCGGTGGACATGCTCGAAAAAGTCGCGGCGGGCAGCGCACTCAAGCTACCGCAAAACTGCGTGCTGCTGGGCGTGCAGGGCGGGCTGTTCAAGATCGGCGATTACTGCTTCAACGACGGTGACCCGGACGCCGTGCGCCGCCTGGTGCCCGGCACGCTCAAACCGGTGACCTGGGAAGCGCAGCCACTCGGGCAGATGCTGATCACCTCGGACGGCACCGAAAAACCGATCGAATTCGAACCCCGCGAAGTCCTGGCGCAGGTGCTCAATCGCCTGAAACGCAAAGGCATTCACCCGGTCGTTGCCTTTGAACTGGAGTTCTACCTGTTCGATAAAAAACTGCGCGACGGCTTGCCGCAATTTCCCCGCGATGACCTTACCGAGGACGCCGATGATCAGCCGAACATGCACATCGAGCGCCTGTCACGTTTCGCGCCGGTGCTCGACGAAATGGTCGAAGCCAGCCGCGCCCAAGGTATCGACGCTACTGTCATCACGGCGGAGCTTGGCCCCGGTCAGTTCGAAATCAATTTCGGTCATCTCGACGACGGTTTGCGTGCCGCCGACTGGGCGGCGCTGTTCTGCCGCAGCACCCGCGGCGTCGCGCTCAAACATGGTTATCGTGCCAGTTTCATGGCCAAGCCTTATCTGCAACATCCCGGTAGCGGCATGCACGTGCATGTCAGTCTTTACGATGCGCAGGGCAATAATCTGCTCGCGGCGCACGAGCAGCGACCATTGCGCCACGCCGTCGCCGGCTGCCTGGAACTGCTGCCACACAGCATGCCCATCTTCGCCCCGAACCAGAACGCCATGCGCCGTCTGGGTGGCACGGTGAACACAGCCACCAAAGCGAGCTGGGGTTTTGAAGATCGCGACGCGTGCCTGCGCATTCCTGAGTCGGACGACAAAAACCTGCGCATCGAATATCGCCTCGCCGGCGCCGATGCCAATCCGTACCTGGTGCTGGCGGCGATTCTGGTGGGGCTGGAGCACGGACTCGCGACAGGCCAGGAGCCGATTGCGCCGCTCAACGAAGATCGCGACAGCGGCATCGGTTTCCCGACCGAAATGTTTGAAGCGGTGAGGGCGATGCAGCATCAGCCGTCATTGCGTGAAGGCCTGGGCGCAGAGTTCGTCGATGTGTATTGCGAAAACAAGCGCCAGGATCACTTGGCATTCATGCAGGAGATCAGCGCGCGGGAATATCGCTGGTATTTGTGATCCTGGCGCAGTGGGGCAGCCGCGCTGTCCCCACTCCCGACCTGCGCCGGATGCGATCCGAATCGCACAACCGTCATAAAACCATTGAAAAAAATCGTTACAAGCTTTAAACGGAAAGGTGACTGGCACAGTGCTAGCAATCAACACACAAGTGACTATCGCCATTCTTGGCTCAGGGAGCGCTGATGCGTGTTCGTCCATTGACCGACTGTACGAGGCAATCGAGCGATTGCGGCGTGGTCACATCCGGGCTCGAAGGCAATCAGGACAGCATTGAGCAGTTAATCGACGCGGCGCGCCATTGGGCGCACACCACCTCGTGGGCGGTTTATCGCGCCGGTGAACAAATGCATCTGGTCGGGCAGGGCGACCCACTGGGGCAATGGCCCTCCAGTCTGGCCAATGAGCAATTCGAGGCCTTTTGCCTCATCCATCACCTGCACCGATGGCCGACTGGCAAAGGCGAAAGTGTGCTGGGATGGCTGCTCGCGCCGATCGAGCAGGCGAACGAACCGGCGCTCGCCGAATTTGCCCAGCGTCTGGGCGTTGCAGTGCAGACCAACACCCTGGCGCGAGCGCAGATTACTCAGCGTGTGTTGTATGAAATTACTTACCTGGCCAGCTCGACCCGTGACCGCTCGGTGTTTCTGGTGGGGGTTCACCGCTTGCTGGCGAGCCTGATCGACGCCGAGAACTTCTACCTCGCGCTGTATGACCCGCACACCGGCAAGATTGATTATCCGTATTACGTCGACATCATTGACGCCCAGGCCCCGGCATCCGAGAACTTTGAGTATCTGAACCCGAATCGACTGTCGATGACCGGCCAGGTGCTGACCAGTGGCCAGCCGTTGCTGATCGATGCGGCAGGCATTCTGCAGGCCCAGGCGCAGGGGCGGTTTTGGTGTCTGGGTGATCGTCCCGAGTTCTGGATGGGCGCCCCGCTGAAAAACGCCTCGGACGAGGTGTTTGGCATGCTGGCGATGCAGGTGTACGACGTTTCCCGTACTTACAGTGCTGAAGACCGTGCGCTGTTTCTGGTGGTCGCCCGTCACGTGGCCATGGCACTGGATCGCCTTCTGCACCGGGCGGATCTGGAAGAAACGGTGATGCGCCGCACCCTGGAGTTGTCTGCGCTCAACGATGCCTTGCGCCAGGAAGTGGCCGACCGCGAACGCGCCGAGCACCTGCAGAACGCACTTTTCCAGATTGCCGAACTGTCGAGCCAGCCGGGTGACATGGCAGAGTTGTTTCGATCCTTGCACGGCATCGTCGGCGATTTGCTCTTCGCCCAGAACTTCTACATCGCGCTGTTCGACGACTCGACCGGCGAAGTGACGTTTCCCTATTACGTCGATGAGCGGCAGACCATCTGCCCGGCAGCGCGGCGTGGCCGTCGTGGCTTGACCGAGTACGTTATCCGCCAGCGCCGGCCATGCCTGATCGATGTTGCCGAAGGTGAGCATTTATCTGCTCAGGGTGAAATCGAGCTTGCCGAAGAGTATTACCGGTCCTACTCCTGGCTGGGTATTCCGTTGTTTGAAGATGACGTAGTGCGTGGCGTGCTGGCGGTGCAGAGCTATACCTCGCAGGTGAGCTACACCCTGCGGGATCAGGAGCTGTTGACCTTCGTGTCGCGGCACATCGACACCGCCCTGTCACGACGCAGCGCCGCCGAAGCGATCCATACCGCCAATCTCAGGCTCGAAGCGCGGGTACAGAGCCGCACCCGCGAACTCGATCACGCCAACGCCAAGTTGCAGCATGAAAACGCCCACGACGCCCTGACCGGATTGCCTAATCGCACCTACCTGCAACAGCGCCTCAACCAGGCCTGGTCGAGATTTGGCAGCGAAGGCGGGCATCTCGCGGTGATGTTCATCGACCTGGATCGCTTCAAAATGGTCAACGACAGCCTCGGCCATCAATTTGGCGATCTGTTGCTGATACAGGCTGCCCAGCGGTTACGCGGTTGCCTGCGTGAAACCGACATGCTGGCACGGTTGGGCGGTGATGAATTCTCGGTACTCGCGCCTGACGCACCGCTGGATGTGCTGGTCGAAATCGCCGAGCGCATTCTGCTGGCATTCGACCTGCCGTTTTTCATCAATGGCCATGAAGTGTTTTCGTCTTGCAGCATCGGCATCGTCAGCGCCGATACCCAGTTTCACAATGAGCCCGCCGATTTGCTGCGCGATGCCGACGCCGCGATGTATCGGGTCAAGAGCGCCGGGCGCGACAGTTACGCGGTGTTCAATCAGGAAGTGCGACGGGAAGTCTCCGATCAGGTCGAGCGCGAAGTCGCCTTGCGCAACGCGCTCAAACGCAATGATGAACTGTTGCCCTACTTTCAGCCGATTGTCAGCGTCGAAACCGGCGAGCTGATGGCGCTGGAGGCGCTGATTCGTTGGCATCAGCCGGGCGGCCGGGTCATCGCACCGGGCGAGTTTCTCCCGGATGTCGAAGGCTTGCGCCTGATCGGCCGGCTGGATCTGTACATGCTCAACAGCATCGCGCAGATCCTCGCACAGCCTGAACACGCCAACTGGCCGGCGGTGCACGTCAATTGCTCCAGTTACAGCATGGCGCGTCCGGAATTCGCCAGTGAAGTGCTGGCCTTGCTGGCGCGGCATCAGGTCTCACCGTCGCGCATCTGTCTGGAGTTGACCGAAGGCGCGCTGGTCGCGGAGCCAGCGATTGCCCGCCAGACCATGCAGCAACTGGCGGATCACGGCATGTCCGTGGTGCTCGACGACTTCGGCGCGGGATTTTCTTCCCTGAGTTACGTGCACCAATACCGCTTTAGCGGCTTGAAGATCGACAAGTCGTTCATCTTCGAACTGACCAGTAGCCCTCGCAGCCGTGCGATTGTTCGGGCGATTGTGCGCATGGCCGAATCCCTGGATCTGAGCGTGGTCGCCGAAGGGGTCGAAGATCAGGCAACGCTGGATCTGCTAAGGGAAATGGGGGCAGGGCAGGCCCAGGGTTATTACTTTGCCCGGCCGATGGGGCTGGAGGCGTTGTTGGCCACTGGGCTGGTGTGACACTGAAAACTACGCGCTCCACCCATCGACCACTATCAGCTCGACCATAAGGACATACAGGCATGAGCACGAAAAAAATTCTCGTCACTGGTGCTGCGGGCCAGATCGGCAGCGCCTTCTGGGCAGCACAGGGCGATTGCGCAGACTTGCGTCTGGCGGATCTGGACATTTCCGGACTCCCGGCGTCGGCAGAGCGTATTTCTCTCGACATCACTGATCCCGCCCGATGCCTTGAAGCGTGCGAAGGCATACACACGGTCATTCACCTCGCGGCGGACCCCAATGCAGACGCGGATTTCATGACCTCGTTGCTACCGGTGAACATTATCGGCACCTACAACATGCTCACCGCCGCCAAAGCCCAAGGCTGCAAGCGCTTCATTTTCGCGAGCAGTGCACAGGCGATTGAAGGCTATCCAAAAGATGTCCAGGTGCATGAACACATGGCCCCCAGACCCGGCAACCATTACGGCGTGAGCAAGGCGTTTGGGGAAGCGCTCGCTTCGCTGCACGCCAACGATGGGCAAATGACAACCATCGCCGTGCGCATTGCCAACGTCGCTACCTTTCAGCCGGGGGAAACCCATAGTCCTCGGGACGTGGCTGCGTTTATCAGCGTCAGGGATGTGGTCGCGCTGCTCGGCAACTGCGTCAACGCCGAGCTGAGTGGCTACCACGTTGTTCATGGTGTTTCGGATAACCGATACAAACGCCTGTCGATTGATACGACGAAAAAAGTGGTCGGGTACACGCCACTGGATGATGCGTTCAGGATTCTGGAGGGGCGTGTTCAATCTGACTGACTGCAGATAGAAGAGACTGATTTATTTTTCTGAAATAAATCAGTTTTCCTTCCTCACCGCCACCGTGTCAGTGAAAAGACCGGCTATTAGCTGCCCTCTGCGCAAATGGCTTTTAATCCAAGGACGGTGGTCAGAGTGCTACCAGCTGCCACCCCCCAACGGGACGTTTAGGGTCATCAAAAGCTGACGCTCGTCTGAACTTTTTTAACAATACAGGCTGCCACTGAACGACCACTCAGCTGATGCCTGTTTCGCTATTTGCCCGAACGTCTGCTGGCAATGGGCCGAGGAAGATCGCCTTGAGTCGATCGCGTCCGATGACGCGCGCCAGTTCAGCGATGACGCAATACATGAAGATCAATGTCACGAGTAATATCTGCACCGCCCAAAAGCGCGGCCAATTCATTGATGTCCATAACAGTGAGTTGGCGTCCATAAAGGTGGGGGCTTCCTTCCAGTAGTCGTAAAGGCGCTCCAGGTAGTGAACGACCAGCGCGACCAAGGCGTACATCAGCGTCTTCCATGTGACATTCCAGATCAGCGGTTTTTCCGGGAAACGATTGATGAACGGCAACATGTCCGCCACCAACACGGACTTGCCGAGCACGAGGGAGGCGATCAGCACCGAGGCGGAGACAGGTAAATCAACCCCCGACCCCTTGATCATGAGAGCTCGAATGAGTGCAACAATGTGCAGGATGATGAAAAAGAAAATGGTCGGCGGAAGTGCCTTCATGAATTCATGTTTAATCTTGAGTAGCACTGTTTTCATATTCACGTCCTTCTCATAGGAAACGCGCTGCTCGCGTTCATTGCCAAAGCCAGCTTAGTACAACATCCACGTTCGCTCCTGATCACGCTCCAGTCGACCATGGCGGCGAATATTCGTTATCCGGGGGAGTTCTCCCCCTTGATCGGATGGCAATTGCTATGCCAGACGCTGAAATCTAACCACCCACTTTATTACTGAATATTTCTTTTCGATTATCCCTCTCATTGGTGTGGCAATACCGCTCTGGATCGCGCTCTTCCGGAAGGTGATGTTAAATAATTTTGTGCAAAATCGATAAACCTGTCCTAGGCTCCGAACTGCTAATCGAACTGCTATCTATTTCATTGAATACCTTGGAGCCTTGTATTTCCAAGGGGGATATTTTCAGGAGAAATTGCATGCGGAACCTGCATAAGCGATGCGCCGTAATAACCCTCACCTCTTTGTGTTTAACCGCTAACGTTTATGCGGCCCCCAACGCTGCTACCGACGCAACCAAGAAAGCCAATCAGGCCGTTGCGGACTACCTTCCCTTCGCCAACAAGCAGGACTTCGAAGACGCTAAAAACGGCTTTATCGCCGACCTGCCCAGCCCCGTGATCAAGGGCGAAACAGGCAATACCGTTATCGACCTTTCGCAGTACGACTTCCTGAAGAAGGAGGGCCCGACTCCAGATACCGTTAACCCTAGTTTGTGGCGCCAATCGCAGATTATGGCTGGTCGTGGTCTGTTTAAAGTGGTGGACGGCATCTACCAGGTTCGCAACATCGACTTGGCAAACGTCACCTTCGTGCGCGGGAAGACCGGCTGGATCGTCATCGATCCGCTGACCTCTACAGAGACCGCGAAGGCTGCACTGGCGTTGGTCAATGAAAAAGTCGAGAAACTGCCCGTCACAGCGGTGATCTTCACGCACTCACACGTCGACCACTTTGCCGGCTTGCGTGCAATCGTCGACGAGAAGGATGTGAAAGCCGGCAAAGTACCGGTAATTGCTCCTGAAGGTTTCATGGAGGAAGCCGTCAGTGAAAACGTGTTCGCCGGCACTGCGATGAGCCGCCGTGCCTCTTACATGTATGGCAACCTGCTGCCGAAGAACCCTCAAGGCAACGTCGGCGGAGGGCTGGGCCTGACAACCGCAGCGGGGACTATCACGCTGTTCGAGCCGACCAAGCTGATCAGCAAGACGGGTGAGAAGCTTACAGTTGACGGTATCGACATTGAGTTCCAAATGGCGCCCGGCACCGAAGCCCCCGCTGAAATGCTGTTCTACTTTCCGCAATTCAAGGTGCTGGACCTGGCAGAGGATGGCAACCACACCCTGCACAACATCCTGACGCTGCGTGGTGCCAAAGTGCGCAGTGCGAAAAAATGGGCAGATACGCTGTCTGAAACCATCGCCATGTGGGGCGACAAGGCTGAAGTTTCCATGGGCAGCCACCACTGGCCGCAATGGGGCAAGGAGCGGGTTGTCGAGCACCTGGGCAAACAACGCGACCTGTATAAATACATCAATGATCAGACCCTGCGTATGGCCAACGAGGGCATGACCATGCATGAGATCGCCGAGAAGTTTGTACTGCCCGATAGCTTGGCCAAGGAGTTCTACAACCGAGGCTACTACGGCGACCTCAAGCACAACGTCCGCGCAACCTATCAACTCTACCTGGGTTTCTGGGACGGCAATCCGGCGACATTCAACCCGCTGCCACCGGTGGACGAAGCGAAGAAATTCGTTGAAATGGTCGGTGCCGATAAAATGCTCGAAACGGCCAAACAAGCCTATGACAAAGGTGATTATCGCTGGTCAGCCACGGTCAGTAACAAGGTCGTTTTCGCTGATCCCGAGAACAAGAAAGCGCGAGAGCTGGAAGCCGATGCCTTGGAGCAGATGGGTTATCAAGCCGAGTCCGGCCCGGCCCGGAACTTCTACCTGTCAGGTGCCCAGGAGTTACGCGGCGGCGTGAAGAAAATGGCCACGCCGAACACCAGCTCGCCGGACATTATCCGCGGCATGACCACCCAGATGTTCCTCGACTTCCTGGCCATTCACCTGAACGGACCAAACGTTGCGGACAAGAGCTTTACGTACAACCTGGAGTTTCCTGATACCAAAGAGAAGTACCTGTTGACGGTGAAAAATGGCGTCATGAACTATGCGTTGAACCAGCATGATGACAAGGCAGACGGCAGCGTCTCGCTCAATCGCAGCACCCTTGACGATATCGCCTTGGGCAAACTGAAGCTGGGCAACCTCTCCGAAAGCGGTGAAGTGAAAATCGAAGGCGACAAGGATAAGTTCAAGAGCCTGTTGGCCTACTTCGACAAGTTCGATTTCTGGTTCACCATCGCCGAGCCTTAGTCGTTTCGTTTCTCCAATCCAGCGCAGCGCCCCGCAAGAGGGCGTTGCGTACTACGCGTTTACGTAAATGACCATTAAGGAGCGGTACATGAAACTGACCAATATTGTGGGCTCGCTAATGATTGCCTCCCTGGCTATTACGGGTTGTTCCAGCAAGACCGTACAGCCTGACGAGTATTCCGGATTTCTTAAAGATTACAGTCGCTTGAAAGAGGAGAAAACGCCTTCCGGTGCACCGGTAATGCGTTGGATCGACCCTAAACTTGATTTGACTAAATACACCAGCTTTTACGTTGAACCGAGCCAGTTGTACCCGAAACCGCAACCCACGGAGAAAATCCCTCAAAGCACGTTGACGGGGATCACCAGCTACTACGATCAGGCGCTCAAGCGTGAGTTTGGCAAGTCATTGCCGTTGGCGACTTCACCAAGCCCAACCTCAATCATCATTCGCCCGGCTATTACTGCAGTTAGCAGCAAAACCGAAGGTCTGCATTTCTATGAAGTGATCCCGATTGCATTGGTCGCAGCCGCCGTGAGTACAGCGACAGGTATACGAGACCAGGAAACCGATTTGGCAACCGAGGCAGTATTTCTCGACGGTTCCACTAATCAAGTCCTGGCCCAGGTAGTGCGTAAAGGCACGGGGGAGTCGCTGGAGAACGACAGCCAGGTAATGAAGGCAACGGACGTTAAAAAAGTGCTCGACAGCTGGGCCAGCGAAATGAGTCAGACCTACCAAAGCCTTAAGCACAAGTAGTTCGTTTGCTGGAGGAGCGACGGGCGGCCATGGTGAATGGTCGCCCATTTTTAAGCTCGGCGTGATGACGGTAAAAAAGCGGCATGAAAAAAAAACGGTTGGCATTATTAACGTTCTGCTTACTTTTTTTGGTCGTCATTTGTCCATTGGGTGTAAGCCTGTATATCTCCCATGTGCGCGCGCAAAAACTGTTGAGTGATGACGTGCTGGAGTTCGCCTCGCGCACGCTGATGCGCGCAGAGCGAGTTTTAATGCAGGCTAATCAAGCGCTAGGAGAGATAGAAAAGTCCCCTGAAGAAGGTTGCAGCCCAGACCATTTGAGATCACTGCGTCGTATTTCCTTTACCTATGGGTACGTGCAGGAAGTCCTTTACCTGGAAGGACAAAAAGTCCGCTGTTCTTCGATGCGAGATATTGTCAACGAGATCGTGTTGCCCGAACCTGACTCAATTGGGCCGAGAGGCTTATCCGTCTGGTATCAAGCTGAAAATGATCTGGGTATCAACCAGATCATGATCGACCTGCGACTAGGGCATCACGCGGTCGTTATCGATCCGGCTTCCTTCGTTGATATCGTTCCGCTGGGCGATCTGATTAAGCTTGGGGTGATCGACCTCAGCACTCATAAAGTTATTTCCTCATGGCCCGGCGCTGATAGCGCGGCATTGAGCAACGCCTCCAAGAAGGATCAAGAGTCGTTCGTGGAAAACGACAGATTTTTCGCCATACAGCGATCTGAAAATTTTCCAATCGCGGTGGTTGCTTACTCCCCCCTGGAGCAGCTCAATATTGCTTGGCAACGCCAGTTATTCATCTGGATGCCCTTCGGGGTACTCGTCAGTGGGTTGGGAGCCACGTTGCTACTAAAACTACTGCACCAGCATTTATCCCCCCGCCGCCAGCTGCAAGAGGCACTGCGTCTGCGTCAGTTTCAGGTGCATTACCAACCGATCATCGACTTGTCGAATAACCGTTGTGTAGGTGCAGAGGCGTTGATGCGCTGGCAATTGCCGGATGGCCAATATGTCTCTCCTGATATATTCATTCCAATGGCGGAATCGTTCGGACTGATACAGGCGCTCACGGATCAACTAATCGAGCGAGTATTCAACGACATGGGCGCGTTTTTGGCGGGCCATCCCGACGTGCATATTTCCATCAATTTATCGGCGCCAGACATGCAAAGCCTGAGGGTCTTCAAGTTACTGGAGCAGTATTTGACTCGCTTTGGTGTCTCGGCCAAACAACTTTGTATAGAGGCCACAGAGCGCGGGTTTATAGACGCAGAACTGACCAAACCGGTGATCAATACCTTCCATCATGCAGGCCATCCGGTTCATATCGATGATTTTGGTACCGGCTATTCAAGTCTTTCTTATCTTGAATTTCTGAAAATCGACGCCATCAAAATAGATAAATCTTTTGTGGATACACTCGCCACCGAGGCTGCCGCTTCAAAAGTTGCCCAGCACATTATCGAGATGTCCCATAGTCTCGGGTTGTACATGATTGCCGAAGGCATTGAGAACCCAGCTCAAGCCGATTATTTGCGCAGTCGAGGCGTGCAGTATGGTCAAGGCTGGCTGTTTTACCGCGCCATGCCATCCGGCGAGTTCTTGAACTTGATGAGCAGTGCCCAGGCGGAATAAGCGTTGCGCTAATACCTCTATTCCGATTTGCTTTGCCATTCTCTGTTGAATCAAGCATTGGCTGAATAACCGCCGAATAGCGGTTTTTGGCCGTTTTCTACCGCTCCTGACTCTCAGCTATCGACAAGAAACTCGCCGTCAAGAGACGATCTCTTTTTTGTCGCATTGGCAGAAAATGAGGTCGTTGGCACCGTTCTCGCGCAAATGGGGAGGGGACGTTATTGCCCCTTCCGTCGCTTGCACTGAACGCTGGCCAATCCACTCGCTCTATCGCAGACACCGTCCCGAGAGTAGTCCGATGTTCGAGCAGCGAAAGAAAGAGGCACTGGCCGAGTGGCGCAAACTGGCGACGCAGGCCCAATTGCGCATGGACGCGGAAGAACAATATGACGAGTTGCTCAAGGCCGCCGATGACATGGAGCTGCAAGGGTTGATCACCGGTGCCGAGTGGCGCCAGTTGGTGCGCGACGCGGGCAGTGTTTTTACCCGGCCGACTTAAGCCAGGCATCTTTTCCTTTCAACTTACCCGACCTTTCTTGCGCGCCGATTGATCGGATCGGGCGTGCCGCGACGTCTTCAGCAGTTGCGCAAAAACCTCTTTGTCGACCGGGCGGCTCATGAAGTAACCCTGAACCTCGTTGCACTGATCCTTGCCAAGAATCGCCAGTTGCTCTTCGGTCTCGACGCCTTCCGCTGTCACCGTCAGGCCCATGGCTTTGCCCAGTCCGATGATCGCCTGAACCACCGCGCGGTCATTGGTGCCGCTGCTGATGGAAGCGATGAAGCGTTTGTCGATCTTGATGCCGTCGAAGGGGTACGCGCGCAAGTAACCAAGTGACGAATAGCCAGTGCCGAAATCGTCCATGTTCAATCGCACGCCCAGTTCCTTGAGGGCGTTCATGCTGGTCAGCGCACCGTCGGTGTCGACGAGCATGACGTTCTCGGTGATCTCCAGTTCCAGGCGACTGGCGGGAAAACGAGTCTGTACCAGCACCTCGCGCACGTCATCGACGACATTGCTGAGGGCGAATTGCGCAGGTGACAGGTTGACCGACAGGAGTATGTCGTCGGGCCAGGTCAGCGCCGTCTCGCAGGCTTCGCGCAAGACCCAGCGGCCGAGCGGGACGATCAGATCGGACTGTTCGGCGAGGCCGATGAACAGGTCCGGCCCCAGCAGTCCTTGAGTCGGATGTTGCCAGCGCACCAGCGCTTCAACCGAAACGATATGTTTGCCATCGACCTTGTAGCGGGGCTGGTAGTGCAAGACGAATTCGTTGTTTTGCAGAGCCGAGCGCAGGTCGATTTCCATTTGCCGCCGCGCCTGAATCTGGTCGCTCATGTGCGCTTCAAAATAACTCCAGGTGTTCTTGCCCTCAGACTTGGCCTGATACAGCGCGATGTCGGCGCAGCGAATCAGTTCGCCGGGCACAAAGCCTTGCTGGCGGCTGAGAGCGATGCCCATGCTCGCACCAATGTGCAGCGGATGGTGCTCGAAAATCACCGGCTGATGCAGGCTGTCAACCAGACGCTGGCAGAACTTGTCGACTTCGTGGCGACTGTCCATGCCGTTGAGCACCACCACAAATTCGTCACCGCCCAAGCGCGCAACAATGTCGTGTTCGCGGGTGCATTCGCGCAGGCGACTGGCGACTTCCTGCAGCACGGCGTCGCCGGCCGGGTGGCCGAGGGAGTCGTTGATCGGTTTGAAATTGTCCAGATCAATCACCAGCAACGACAGGGGCGGCGCGTGTTCCTTGAGGGCCAGCGCATCATCCAGATAACGCGCCAGTTGATTGCGATTGGGCAGGCCGGTGAGGGCGTCGTGCATCGACAGGTGCTGAATCTGGGCGTGCGCCGCGACCTCATCGGTGATGTCGCTGGCGGTGCCGCGATACCCCGTCACCGCGCCTTTATCGATGATCGGCCGCGCCGAGAGCCGGCAATGCCGTTGCTCGCCGGCATGATCGCGATAGGTGCAGCGCAAGTCGCTGGCATTGCTTTGTTCAGGCAGCTTCTTCAGCCACAGGTCCAGCGGCGTGGTATCGCAGACCAACAGTTGCTCGATGTCGCGGCCCCGCCATTGCGCGTCGCCGTACCCGGTGACTTCGCTGAAACGCGCGGAAAGGTAGGTCAGGCGCAGGTCGTGGTCGATTTCCCAGATCCAGTCAGACGCGGCTTCGGCCACCGCACGAAAACGTTCTTCACTGGCTTCCAGCGCCTGATTGGCCGTCTCGAGTGCCTGATTGGCGGCTTGCAGGGTGCTGAAACTGTCGTCGACGTAGCGTGACGAACGCAATGCATGGCGAAAGAAGTACGCGGTCAGCAACATCAGCACCACCAGAGTTGCGCCGAGTGTTGGCAGCAACGTGCCCAACAATTGCTGGCCGGGCCTTTCCAGATCGGCGATCAGGCTGTAACCGGTGTTTTCCAGCGGCACCCGCGGTTGTCCCTTGCTGATGGTTTGATCCTGGGCCAGCGCCAGACCATGCAAACCGTAGGCGCTGCCGATCTGCAGCAGTTTGCTCGGTGTGAGTTTGTCGACGAACACCAGCACTGACGTCTGTTTCGGGTCACCCAGCGGGCGTTCATCGTTGGGCAGAATCGCCGCCGCCGTGACCAGTGCCGGCCAGCCCTCAAACAATGAGTATGCACTGACGGGGAGGGTGAGGTCGCTTTGGCTCTGCACCTGTTCGATCAGGCTGGAGGCAGCCAGCTCAAGGTACGCGGAGACGTCGGCGTCGACCTTTTGCCCGTCGATCACGGCGTATTTGGTGCGCTGCCGGTCGAGGACGAAAACGCCGTCATAACCGTCAGTGGTGAACAGGGTCTTGCCCAGATTCTGCTCGGTGTACGCCCAATCGATGTCGACCTTCGCATGCAGGCGCTCGTACGCGGTAGTCCAGTCGGCGTAACTGGTGATGTAGCTTTTTGAGGCGGCGATGCGGTTATCCAGCGCACGCGCGGCGTAGAACTGCGTTCTGTTGACGTCCTCGCTGTCCAGATGCGCAGCAATCCCCAACAACGCCGCACTGGCGGCCAACACGCCAACGATAAACAGCGCACCGACGGCAAGCGCCAACCGGCGAGTGACGGCTCTTTGCAACGGCGGAACAGGCACAGCGGGGGTGGCAATGTCCATTAGCTCGTCCTTGATTCCGTGTCTACGCATCTAGAACAACGGCCCTCACGCAATGTTCAGTTTGTTCTTTGCGAGCGCGGGGAGGGGCTAGAACGAGTCTAGTGGGTTTGGGCTGATTTGCGCTTGCCGGGGGCGGGGCGCCAGACCAACTGCACAACACATCATGAATCTGACTAACGGCTTTTGTGAATTCTATTCGTTTTCAATCGTTCACTAGTGCGCCATAAACTACGCCTCAATCGTCGGCAATACGAATGTTGCTGAACAAGAAGTTGAAAGCTCGAAACACACTGAAGCGCGACAAGCACATTCAGGTTTGTCTCGAAAAGCATGGTGTCGAATGACTATGAATAAAGAATTTGCATTCACGATCAAAAGTATTTGTTTTGACGAGCATTATCACCCCTCGGAAAACACGCGCATCACGACGAACTTTGCCAATCTGGCCAGAGGCGAGAGTCGTCAGGAAAATTTGCGCAACACTTTAAAAATGATCGACAACCGTTTCAATGCCCTGGCGCACTGGGACAACCCTGAAGGTGATCGCTACGCCGTCGAGCTTGAAATCATTTCCGTTGAAATGAATGTTGACGCTGAAAGCAGTGGCAATGCCATTCCGCTGATTGAAATTCTGAAAACGAAGATTGTCGATCGCAAAACCAACGAGCGCATTGAAGGGATTGTCGGCAATAACTTCTCCTCCTATGTGCGAGATTACGACTTCAGTGTGCTGTTGTTGGGGCACAACAAGGCTCGTCCAGAGTTTGCGGTGCCGGAGAATTTTGGCGAGTTGCACGGAAAGCTGTTCAAGTGTTTCGTCAATTCAAGTGCTTACAAAAGCCATTTCAAAAAACCCCCGGTTATCTGCCTGAGCGTTTCGAGCAGCAAAACCTATCACCGGACTGAAAATCAGCACCCTGTGCTGGGTGTTGAATACCAGCAAGATGAATACTCGCTGACGGATGAATACTTCAAGAAAATGGGTTTGAAGGTTCGCTATTTCATGCCTTCCAATAGCGTTGCGCCGTTGGCCTTTTATTTTGTCGGCGACTTGCTGGGTGATTACACCAATCTTGAACTGATCAGCACCATCAGCACGATGGACACCTTCCAGAAGATTTACCGGCCCGAGATTTACAACGCGAACTCTGCCGCCGGGAAGTCCTACCAGCCAAGTTTGCAGCATCAGGACTATTCATTAACCCTGATTGTTTACGACCGCGAAGAGCGTAGCCGACTGGCGATTGAGCAGGGCAGGTTTGTTGAGGAGAACTTCATCAAGCCCTACCAGACGGTTCTTGAACAGTGGTCTGCCCGTTACGCACTTTGAATAATTGAAGAATACAAGGTCATTTATTGTGAAAAAGCTATTACCCACTTCAACCGCCGGCAGCCTGCCAAAACCGTCATGGCTTGCGCAACCCGAGACGCTTTGGTCGCCCTGGAAACTGCAAGATGAGCAACTGACCGAAGGCAAACAGGATGCCTTGCGCTTGTCGCTGCAAGAACAACAACAGGCCGGCATCGATATCGTCAGCGATGGCGAACAAACACGCCAACACTTCGTTACGACGTTCATCGAACACCTCAGCGGTGTTGATTTCGAGAAACGTGAAACCGTTAGAATCCGTGATCGCTATGACGCGAGCGTACCGACAGTCGTGGGCGCCGTGGCTCGTCAGAAACCGGTGTTTGTCGAAGATGCGAAGTTTTTGCGTCAACAAACCAGCCAACCCATAAAGTGGGCGCTCCCAGGCCCGATGACGATGATCGACACCCTTTATGACAGCCACTATAAAAGCCGTGAAAAACTCGCTTGGGAATTCGCCAAAATACTCAATGAAGAGGCCAGAGAGTTAGAGGCGGCGGGCGTCGATATCATTCAGTTTGATGAACCTGCCTTTAACGTGTTCTTTGATGAAGTCAATGACTGGGGCGTTGCCACGCTGGAAAGGGCGATTGAAGGCCTTAAGTGTGAAACGGCAGTGCATATTTGCTACGGCTATGGCATCAAAGCCAATACCGACTGGAAAAAAACGCTGGGGTCAGAATGGCGCCAATACGAAGAAGCCTTTCCAAAGCTGCAGAAGTCGACAATCGACATCATCTCGCTGGAATGCCACAACTCTCACGTCCCCATGGACCTTGTCGAGTTGATTCGCGGTAAAAAAGTCATGGTAGGGGCCATTGATGTGGCCTCCAACACCATTGAGACACCTGAAGAAGTCGCCAACACCCTGCGCAAGGCACTTGAATTTGTCGCTGCCGATAAGCTCTATCCTTGCACCAATTGCGGCATGGCTCCGTTGTCTCGGCAAGTGGCACGCGGCAAGTTGAACGCGTTGAGCGCGGGCGCAGACATTGTACGCAGAGAATTGTTAAACCAGGTCTAAGGGTTCCAGAAAGTCCGCCGGGATCTGCCGGCGGGCTTCCAACGTTCAAATTGCGCTCAATACCCAGGATTCACCATGTCACCTTCAGATCCTGCTATCGAACCGTTGCACTTTCGCGAAGCGCTCGGGCACTACGCGTCGGGCATCACTGTTATTACATCGCACATAAATGGCCAGCCGATTGGCTTCACTTGCCAGTCGTTCTACAGCGTGTCGGTGAACCCACCGTTGGTGTCATTCAGCGTAATGTCCAGTTCGGCCAGTTATCCGGGGATTCGCCAGGCCGGACGATTCGCCGTCAATATCCTCTCGGGCGAGCAGGTTGGAATTTCCAACCAGTTCGCACGCAAGGGTACGGACAAGTGGCACAACGTCGAATGGCAGAAATCCCCGCTGGGTAACCCGGTCATTGTCGGCAGCCTGCACTGGCTCGATTGCGAAATTCACGCCGAACACACCGCCGGTGATCACCTGATCGTGATTGGCGAGGTGAAAGCCTTGAACCTTCAAGAAACGGCGACTGTGCAGCCATTGCTGTATTTCAAAGGGCAGTATTGCAACATTGCTGGCGTTAACGTCGCTTGACCACCAGCGTCCCGACGAATCGAGAGATTGGATGGGGGAGAGCAGGTACGGATTTTTTTGTGAGTGTTCAGTTGGAAAAGTGATTAACTCGCAACGAAAACAGCCACACAAGACTCTTGAAACAATGACTTTACGTTTTAGCTACGTTTGGCTGTTGCCATTGCTTGAAAAGCCCTACGACGCCGTGAAGCTCGACCTTCCCGCGGCCATAGCCGCTCTGAAAATCAAAAGCGCATTACCCGTAGATATCTCGTTGCGCCAGTTGCTGGTAACCGCATTGGAGTCCGACTCGGAATACTGGTCTGGACTAGCGATCAAATGGCTGGACGACGGATTTCCCATCGACCACAACCTGTCTGCACTGTTGCTTCAGTGCGCATCTCGTAAAGTGCTTTCACAATCCGCTCGCCATAAAGCGTTCAGTCTTGCTCGGCGCTGGGAGAAACTGAACAGGCACCCCGGCAGAAGCATGCAGGTCGCGTACTTGAAAGAAGCGTTAGAGCTTCAGGTTCTTGACGTTTCTGACATCGTTCGCTGGGCGGATGAAGCGATAAGTGAACAGGCTGATCCTCCTTATGAGCTGATTGAGCTGGCTCTGATGAGTCAATCAAACCGGTTCGATACGGCGCGCCAACTGCTGCGGGTTGCAACGCCATCCATGAGCAGTGCAGAAGTCTTGCCGTACGTACTCGCTGCAGCACATCAAAAACTTCTTGAAGCACCGGACTTCGGAAAGGTTTTAGCCGAGGAAATGTATCGTTGCTGGGCCAAGGCGAACGGTGATTTCCCTGAAGCGCTCCGTCCGTTCGGATATTTCGACGACGCCTACGCTCTGGCTGAAAGCGAGACCTTTGGCACGGTCGATCAGATCCACCGAGAGCTGCTTGAGTTTACGGCAGGGTTCGTGAGTTGGGTTTGGCCTCCATGAAGCGTTGAGGAGCCAGGAAGGAAGGCAATCGCGCCCGGTGGCGCGGCCGGGCTTCAAACCGGCTGCCTTCCGCCAATTTCCTACCGGTTAGCTCAGTGCTCGGCGGGTAGTTCGAGGTTATCCAGCGCCCGATTCACCGCCAGTTCGCCGAGCATCACCACCTGCTGAATGCCCAGCAACGTGTGGCGATAGGGCGTGTCGAGCAGTCCCGAAAAATCACTCAACATCACACTGGCCGAGGCTATCGACACACAGGCGTGGGCCAGCAGCTCTTCGGTTTGATCGCGGCGGCAACGGTGAACATCGTGCTGGGTTGGCGTGGCGGTTGGTCGTCGAGGGGGGATCAGGTAGTGGTCGAGCGCGCGTTCGGCGGCGTCGTGGAGTTATTTCGAGTTGAAGGATTCGTAAGGGGGGCGGTTTCGGGAGGGGTGGGTGTGGGTTTGAACATGCGTGAAGCTCCTTGATTTAGGGAACCGCCACGGTTCGCTGCGAAACGAAGGAGGTGGCAGCTGTACGCAGGTTCGCAGACCGGAAATCAAGGAACCCGGCATACCCGAAGGTATCCCGCGCACAGCCGCCATTACGCGACGCCATCGACCGAAGCCGATGGCGAACGAATTAATGTCAGCGCTGATACGGAATCAGCTTGTCCTTGTCCATTTCCGTCAGCAATTGATCGAGCATTTCTTGCTTGTTTCTGTTCTTGGGCGATGGCACGTACCAGGCCAGCACGCTCCAGCCTTCGCGGGAATAGTTGTAGGTCTTGAGCAACTGGCCGTCCTTGAAGACCGAACCGCGCAAGTTGTCCTGATAGTGATAAGGCACAGGAAGGGTGAACAGCGTGAGGACGTTGAACATCGCCAGATAAGGGGTTTCACCCGACCACGGTTCGGTAATCAGCAAACTGTAGCCGTTGCGGGTGTAACCGCCGTCGAGCATTGAAAAGGCACCGGTGTTTTTCAGCGCCGAGATGGTTTCAGTCTGACGGTACTCTTCGTGGCGGGTGTTGACCGGCCCCAGGCCCAGGGTCACCGGGACATAGGCCTGAGTCGCGTGATAGTCGAGCGGTGGCAGCGTGTTGGCGCAGCCGCCCAGCGTCAACAGGGCGCCGAGCAGCGCACAAGACTTGATCGCGGCAAGCTTCATTGCTCAGCCCTCTCGGCCGGGATCAAGCGATCGTGTTGCACGTCCTGGGCAAAGGCGCGGGCGATGCGACTGAGGTTCTGGCCTTCCAGTTCGCCGCCCTGATCCAGCAGCCAGGTGTATTTCTGGGTGTTGTTGCGATAGGTGTATTGCTTGAGGCGTTTGTCGCCTTGATACACCGAGAACTCGGCCTCTGTGTCGTACTCCTTGGAGAGCGGCAACATGAACAGCGTTGCGCAGCTCAACAACACCACCGGAAACGGCGGAAATTCGCGATGCATGTTCAGTTTGACGTGGACGTTGTACGCATCGTCTTTGCCCGTGCCGGTTTCGATGGCGCGAAACACCCCGGTCTGACGCAGGTGATTGCGCAGGGGTGAAGACTGCAGCGGATCGTCGACCAGAACATGGATAGGCATCAGGTAATCCTGGCCGTCAGCCAGCGTGCGCTCTGGCAACGTGTTGGTCGCCGTGCAACCGGCAAGCAGTGCCAGGCTGGCGACAGTAACGAGTTTTTTCATGGTTTGACGTCCAGAGCAGCACCCGGCGCGGTGCCGGCAAAGATGTAGGGTTCAGCGCGTTTCAGATCGAGGTTGAGCGGCTGCAGCGTCGGCAATCCGGGAACCTGGCGTTGCGCGAAAACCGCGTCGCGGCTGCTTTGATCGCGCCACTGGAATGCGCAGAAGTTGCCGGTCAGGCACATCGAGCGAAATTCGCCGATGTAATAAGCCTTGCCTGCTTCAAGACGCAGCGGCAGGTTGAACTTCTCTCGGGCTTCCATGGAGCTATAAACCGTGCCCAGCCCGGGCGTGTAGCGCGCGGAGAAAAACTGGAAATCGTAGAACTCGTAATCGCCCGGTTTGAGCGGCAGAACGAATACGCTCGCGGCACCGCGACCGTCCTGAACATCCTGCGGCGTGGAGAAGGCGCCGGCCATTTTCCAGATGCCCGCAGCGCCGTATTCGGAACCGCGCTTGCGGAAAAACAGACGCTGGTTTTCGGCGGGGGACAGCTTGAACAACTGCGGGCCAAGAGACCCGACCAGATAGGCCACCGGCTCACCGGCCGCGGGTTGCAAGGGTTCGCTGACCCACGAAGCGCTCTCGGTGATACAGCCACTGAGCATCGAAGCCAGTACGGCGGCGGTCGCTACTTTTAATAGATGACGCATGAACATCCTTGAATCTGCACGTTTGATGACGTTCCGGCGAGGAGGTCAATCAAAGCCTTCCTGGCCGAACGTTTTTTGCGGGGTGCGCAGACTAAGGCAAGTAGTGGCATTTGGCTAGCCGCTTAGGCGAAAGCGATTAGACCTTTTCAGGCTTTTGACCCTGTAACATCGGCGCACCCTGTCAATGGAATGCCGGTGACCCGATTGAACACCACCACCCGACGCATCGCGATCTGTTTCAGCCTTCTGGTTTGCGCAAATGTGGCTGCATGGCTTTATTTTGTGATCGCTCATGATTCGCCGACCCATGGAATGGCGATGATCAGAACCACACAGCCCCTGACGATTGTTGGTCCCGACGGCGATGAAAGCCGTTATGTGCTGCCACCAGGCACCACGCTTTATGAAAATAAACACTTCCCGGAAGGCTTTACACGCTACGTGGTTTATTTCAATCACAAAGGCGTGGTTGCTCATGAGCAGGTGGTGATGGAGGCCGAGCACGACGGTTCTTATATTGATCCGTTGTGGCTCGAGGATGTGGCTGGCGATTAAGAGCGGGAAAAGCACTTCCTCTTAATCCGTCAAAACCCCAACGGGTACTGCACCACCACATAAACCCGATCAATATCATCCCCCGCCTGCGCCTCATTCGCCCGGTGCGAAACGTGCGAGAGCTGCACCGACAGATCCTTCGCCGCGCCCGATTGCACGATGTATTTCAAATCCACATCACGCTCCCAATGTTTGCCGCCTGCGCCTTGCTGCGGCTGGTAGTCACCAGAAGCGGCGTCGAACGGGTTGTAGGCGCCGCCCCTGGGGGCGTGGGTGCCGTCGATGTGGCTGCCGCTGACGTAGCGGGTCATGAACGTCAGGCCGGGGATGCCGAAGGCGCCGAGGTCGAGGTCGTAGCGCGCTTGCCAGGAGCGTTCGTGGGCGCCGTTGAAGTCGGCGTATTTGATTGAGTTGGCGAGATAGATCGAGTCGCCGCCGACGAAATCGAACGGTGTGTCGCCGTTGATGCGTTGCCAGCCGAGCATCACACCGTGCGGGCCGAAGCTGTATTTGCCGGACAGACTGAACGCTGTGTTGTCGATGGCGCCGGCCAGTGCGTGACCGGTATCGCGAGTCTGATAGAGGTTGGCGTCGAGCAGTACGCCGGACTGTTTGAAATGCAGATTGCCGTAGTACTGGTGCCAGGTATCGCTGAGTTCAGAGGCGTACAGCGAACCGCCGACGGGGCTGTCGCTGAACAGATCGGCGCCGAGAATACTGATGCCACCGGCCTCGGTGTTGGCGCCGTAGCCATAGAAGTCGTCGTGGCCGGAGGAGCTGTCCTGATTCTTGAACGCGGTGAAGTGACCGGCCGTGAGGCTGACGTTGTCGATCTCGCGGCTGGTTAACAGAAAACCGCTGGCGTATTCGGGTTGCAGGCGTTTGTCCGATGTGTCGAAAAGCGGGGTTTCGACGGTCATCTCACCGAATGCCAACGTGGTACGTGAAACCTTCAACTTGAACGCGCCACCCGCGTCGGCGTAATCGGATTCGCTGCGACCGTTGCTGTCGACCGGCAATAATCCGGTACCGGAATGGCCCTTGCCGCCGTCGAGTTTCAAACCGAAAAAAGCATGGGCATCGACGCCGAAACCGACAGTGCCCGACGTGTAGCCAGAGGTGAACGAGCCGATGAATCCCTGCGCCCATTCCTGTTTGTAGTTTTTGCCGGCAGGCGAGGGCGAGCGGTAGTCGTTGCTGAGGAAGAAGTTGCGACTCAGCACTTCGGTTCTGGCGTCGTCGAAGAATTCGCTGGCGAACGCGGCATTGCCCGCCCCGCACAGCAAAACCAGCAGCACAAGGCGCGGAGGGCAGGGAGGCATCATGTGTCAGTGACCGGCATCAACGGAAGATCTGCCGATGATGGCCCGATTGAAACGACGAATATTGAGCAGGTGTGCTGAATGGCTCGGGCAAACCGCAATCCCTGTGGGAGCGAGCAAGCCCGCTCTCACAAGGTGTTATGGGTTACAGAACGCCGTATTCGCGGGCCGTGCGATCCACGGCTATGCGCGTCTTGTCGATCAGTTCATCCAGCTCCAGACGCGTGGCAACCAGTGCCGGCGCCATGATCATCCGCCCCAGTGTCGAGCGAATGATCAAGCCTTCCTCAAACCCGATCGTGCGGCAGCGCCAGGCTATATCGTTTTCGTTGGCAAAGCGTTTGCGGGTGGCTCTGTCCTCGGCGAACTGCAACGCCGCCACCAGCCCGACACCCTGAATCTCACCCACCAGCGGATGATTGCCGAACACTTCACGCAGGCAGTTCTGCAGGTACGGCCCGGTGTCGGTTTTCACTTGATTGACCACGCCCTCATCGCGCAACGCCTTGAGGTTGGCTATCGCCACCGCTGCCGCCACCGGGTGCCCGGAGTAGGTGAGGCCGTGGGCGAACACGCCGCCCTTTTCCACCAGTGCTTCGGCCATGCGCCGCGACAGGATCAAGCCGCCCATAGGGATGTAGCCGGAGGTCAGGCCTTTGGCAATGGACAGGGTGTCCGGTTCGAAACCGAAAGTCTGGTGGGCAAACCATTCGCCGGTGCGACCGAAGCCGCCAATCACCTCGTCAGCGCACAACAACACGTCATATTGGCGGCAGATGCGCTGGATTTCCGGCCAGTAAGTGGCGGGCGGAATGATCATGCCGCCGGCGCCCTGAAACGGTTCGGCGACAAACGCCGCGACCTTGTCGGCACCGAGTTCGAGAATCTTGTCTTCCAGTTGGCGTGCGGCTTTCAGACCGAATTCTTCCGGGCTGAGGTCGCCTTCGTGGGCGAACCAGTACGGCTCGTCAATGTGTGCCACGTCGGGAATGGTGCCGCCCATCTCATGCATGAATTTCATGCCGCCCAGTGCCGTCGCCGCGAGGGTCGAGCCGTGGTAGCCGTTCCAGCGGCCGATCATGATCTTCTTCTCGGGCTTGCCCATCACCTGCCAGAACTTGCGTACGGTGCGGATCAGCACTTCGTTGGCTTCGGATCCGGAGTTGGTGTAGATCGCGTGGCTGTAGTGCTTGGGCAGCAGGCTGAACAGCAGCTCGGAGAGTTCGATGACGGCGGGGTGGGTGGTGTGGAAGAACATGTTGTAGTAGGGCAGCTGTTCCAGCTGCGCGGTCGCGGCGGCGGCCAGATCCTTGCGTCCGTAGCCGAGATTGGTGCACCACAGGCCGGACATGCCGTCCAGATACCGATTGCCGTCGTTGTCCCACAACGCCAGGCGATCACCGCTGACCATCACCCGCGGGCCTTCTTCATTGAGCGCCTTCTGATCGACAAACGCGTGAATGTGGTGGGCGGCATCGGCAGCTTGAAAATCACGGGTGCTGCGAGTCGGATCGAATTCGGCGGACATGACTGATCTCCAGAAGAATTGGGCAAGTGAGTGCGTTCATTGCAGCGTTGCACGGCTAATATTTGTCATTTAAAAATATTTTTGTAAAGAAAATATTTGTCGGTGGAAAAAAATATCCGTAGGCTGAGCCGCATTGGCAAGGCACAGCAGGCAAGACATGAGCGGACTCAGAGAAAAGCAAAAGGAACAGCGCAGGGGAGTCATCGCGCAGGCAGCACTTGAGCTGTTCATCAGCAACGGCTTCGGCGCGACCACGCTTGAACAGATCGCCAATGCAGCCGCGGTTTCCGCGCCGACGGTGACCAACTACTTCGGCGGCAAACAGGAAATTCTGCTGGCATTGCTCAAGCAACCGGACGAGCAGGCAATGCGCGACGCGCGGGCCAATCTGGATGAAGACAGCGATCCACTGGAGGCGCTGTGCGAGTTCGAAGGCCTGATGACCGACTACCAACTGCAAGCCATGCCGGCTTCGTTGTGGCGTGAACTGGCGCCGTTTCTGCTTACGGGTGAACTGGCCCAGGCGTTGAGTCCATGGAACGCGGCGGTGATCGAAGAAACCAAAGCGTTGCTCAGGCACTTTCAGGACGCCGGCAAGGTGCGCGAGTCCGTCGACATCGACGTCGCGGCCACACTGTTCAATCAATACGCGAACATGGCGTTCATTCGTCTGGCGACCGAAGCCACACCTGATCGCCAAGCGCACGCGCAGCACATGCGCAGCGTGCTTAACCTGATGTGCCACGGCATGCTGGAGCGTTAGGGCGGTTAATTCACGGGTGTTACAGGACGACTGCCAGGTTGTGTTCTAGGCTCAGCGCATCCCGACAGCTGTGCCCGGCAGGAGTCCGCCATGGAAGAGAAACCGTTTATCGCGATCAGCAGTTCACGCGCATTGCTGGATGTGCTGATCCGCGCAGGGCTGATCGCCACACTGGTGCTGTTCTGCTACGACATTTTCCATCCCTTCCTCAACGTGATGCTCTGGGCGTTGATCCTCGCCGTCACCCTCTATCCACTTAATCAGAAACTCGGCGCCCGGCTGGGCAATCGCTACGGCTGGGCGGCGATCATTCTAGTGCTGTTCGGGCTGTTGATTCTGATGGTGCCGCTGAGTCTGCTCGGCGCTTCGGTGGCCGATTCGGTCAAGGGCGGCATGCACGCGATGGAGGGCGGCACGCTGGAAATACCGCCACCGCCGGCCAGCGTCGAGAACTGGCCGCTGATCGGCGCGCCGCTTTTCGGTATCTGGCAGCACGCTTCGCAGGATTTGAGCTGGGCCTTCAAGGAGCTGGCGCCGCACCTGACCAACTGGGGCAAAGTGTTGCTGCATCAGGCGGCCGGTGTCGGCGCGGGAATTGTCGTGTTTGTCGTCGCCTTGATCGTTGCCGGTTTGATCATGACCAACGGCGAGCGCGGCCACCGCACCGCCGTGGCGATCACCACGCGAATTTCCGGCCCGGTACGTGGCCCGCAGATCGCCGAACTGTGCACCGCGACCATCCGCGCCGTGGCGCAAGGTGTCGTCGGCATCGCCTTCATTCAGATGCTGCTGATTGGCGTCGCGCTGGTGATCATGGGCATCCCCGCCGCAGGGATTCTGGCGTTGATGGTGTTGCTGCTGGGCATCATGCAATTGCCGGTGTTGCTGATCACCGTGCCCGTGGTGATCTATGTGTTCGCCCATGACGGCGTCAGTGCCAGCACCATTATTTTCACCGTGTGGATCGTGCTTGCGGGGCTCTCCGACAACGTGCTCAAACCGCTGTTGCTGGGGCGCGGCGTCGCGGTGCCGATGCCGGTGGTGTTGATCGGCGCGCTGGGCGGCATGGTCACCAGCGGGATCATCGGCTTGTTTACCGGGCCGGTAATTCTGGCCGTCGGTTATGAGTTGTTCATCGGTTGGGTGGATCAGCCGGCGGACGTCACGCCGGTTCCGGACAAATCCCGTGATGTTGACCCGGAGCAAATCTGACAACCGTTCATCGCTGAACTACGCTGCCTTACGTATCCCTCTCTGGCACTCGGGCGTAAGGAAAAGGCGCATGCGAAGCAGGCTGCTGGCAGTATTGATGGTGATGTTTGCTGCGCTCTGGTCGGGATTTATCTGGGCGGTTGACGAGGTTTCAAAACCGGCTGATGAGGCGGTTGAGCTGAAGGTGGCCAACCGCAGCATCATGTTGTTCCGGGCAACGATTCTGGGCGAAGCGCCGGCGTCGAGGGTCAAACGAGCGAAGACCGTCATCAGTGAAGCGCTGGACGAAGGCGAAGATCTGAATGTCACGATCGACCCGATACAGAACAGTTATCTGGTGCTGATCGGCGCCAAACGCGCATTCATCGTTGCGCCCAAGGACATCGACACGCTGGCGTATTCCTCCGTGCAACAAGCCGCCGAAGGCGCCGCTGAAAAGCTGCGCCAAGTGGTCAGTGAAACTCAGGAAGCGCGCAGCCTGCACTTGATCCTGCGTTCCGCCGCTTTGGCCGCTGCCGCCACGCTGATTTACGTCGTGCTGCTGTGGTGCCTGGCGTATCTGCGCCGGAAAATGCTGGCGAAACTGCCGGAATTGATGGATCGCCACACCCAGGCATTGAGAGTCGGGCGGGTGCAACTGATCGACTCCAACTTCCTCTACCCACTGGTTAGCCGCTTGCTGTTGGTGCTGCGCTGGCTGGTGATTCTGCTGCTGACTTACGAATGGCTGGGTTTTGTCCTGTCGCGGTTTCCCTATACGCGGCCGTGGGGTGAAAGCCTCAACAACTATCTGTTCGAAGTGGCCGGTTACCTGCTGCAAGGCATTGTCGGTGCGATTCCCGGTCTGGGCGTGGCGCTGGCGATTTTTTTCATCGCCCGAGGCGCCACGGCATTCATGCGTCGTGTGCTTCGGCGCATGGCCACGCCGGGCACATTCAACTGGCTCAACCATGAAACCCTGCAACCGACCCAACGCCTGACCTCGTTGGCCATCTGGCTGTTTGCCCTGGCCATGGCGTACCCGTATCTGCCAGGTGCCGGCACGGATGCGTTCAAGGGTTTGTCGGTGTTGATTGGTCTGATGATTTCCCTTGGCGCCAGCAGCGTCGTCGGGCAAGCGGCGGCGGGGCTGATCCTCACCTACACGCGCACCCTGCGGCCGGGGGAGTTCGTCAAGATTGGCGAGTACGAAGGCACCGTCACCGAGCTGGGCATGTTCACTACGCGTATCCGCACCGGTCTGGGTGAGGTACTGACACTGCCCAATTCGATGATCACAGGCACCGTCACCAAGAACTATTCACGTACCGTGCAAGGCGCCGGTTACGTGGTAGATACGGTCGTGACCATTGGCTACGACACGCCGTGGCGGCAGGTCGAAGCGATGTTGCTGGAGGCGGCGAAGCGCACGTCGGGGATTCTTGAGGATCCGCCGGCCCAGGTGTTCCAGACCGCGTTGTCGGATTTTTATCCCGAGTATCGCCTGGTGGCGCAAGCCATCCCGAGCCAGCCGCGGCCGCGCGCAGTGCTGCTGAGCATGCTGCACGCCAACATTCAGGACGTGTTCAACGAATACGGCGTGCAGATCATGTCGCCGCACTATCTGGGCGATCCGCAACAAGAAAAATGGGTGCCGAAGGACAAGTGGTTCACAGCCCCTGCCGAGCCACCGAAGGATCAGTAATCGTTTGCGAGGCGATCCCATAACTGTTGCGCGGCGGACACCTCGCCAGCAAACAACCCTTCCACGATGCATTCGCCTGACAATGAAACCCAATAAAACCGGGCCATCCAGGCTTGGCACGTTTGCTGCTCTGGCTCATTCATCTCCGCAAATGTCCCGAGGACACGCCAATGAGTCAGCAAGCCGTGAAATTTGCCTACTGGGTGCCAAACGTCAGCGGTGGGCTGGTGGTCAGCAAGATCGAACAGCGCACCGATTGGGGCATCGATTACAACCGCAAACTGGCGCAACTGGCCGAAGCGGCCGGATTTGAATACGCGTTGACGCAAATCCGCTTTACCGCCGGTTACGGCGCCGAATTTCAGCATGAATCGGTGGCGTTCAGTCACGCACTGCTTGCGGCGACCAGCACACTGAAAGTCATCGCGGCAATCCTGCCCGGCCCGTGGCAACCGGCGCTGGCTGCCAAGCAACTGGCAACGATCGATCAGCTCACCAACGGCCGCATCGCGGTGAACATCGTCAGTGGCTGGTTCAAGGGCGAGTTCCAGGCGATTGGCGAGCACTGGCTGGAGCACGACGAGCGTTATCGACGCTCCGAAGAATTCATCCGCTCGCTGCGCGGGATCTGGAGTGAGGACAACTTCAGCTTTCGCGGCGACTTCTACCGTTTCGACAATTACAGCCTCAAGCCAAAACCGTTGGCCCGCCCGGAGATCTTTCAGGGCGGCAGTTCCCGTGCGGCGCGGGACATGGCGGCGCGGGTATCGGACTGGTATTTCACCAACGGCAACAGCGTCGAAGGCATCAAGGCGCAAGTCGATGACATCCGCGCCAAAGCGGCAGCCAACAGTCACTCGGTAAAAGTCGGCGTCAACGCGTTCGTCATTGCCCGCGACACAGAACAGGAAGCACGAGCAGTGCTCGCGCAGATCATTGATCAGGCCGATCCAGAGGCGGTCAACGCCTTTGGCGACGCAGCGAAACAGGCTGGCAGAGCCTCACCGGAGGGCGAGGGCAATTGGGCGAAATCGACGTTCGAAGATCTGGTGCAATACAACGACGGCTTCAAGACCAACCTGATCGGCACGCCGTTGCAGATCGCCGAACGGATCGTCGCTTTGAAAGCGGTGGGCGTCGATCTGGTATTGGCGGGGTTTCTGCACTTTCAGGAGGAGGTGGAGTATTTCGGCAAGCGAGTATTGCCGCTGGTGCGTGAACTGGAGGCTAAAGCGCAATCTTCACAGACCGCCGCGGTTGCCTGAACACCACCAGACACTGTGGGAGCGGGCTTGCTCGCGAAAGCGGTGTGTCAGAAAAGTAGCGATCAACTGACACGACGCCTTCGCGAGCAAGCCCTCTCCCACATTTTGCATCTGTGTGAGGTTACAGACCCAGTTCAGACAGCCCCGGATGATCATCCGGCCGCCGGCCCAGCGGCCAGTGGAACTTGCGTTCGCTTTCCCTGATCGGCATGTCGTTGATGCAGGCATAGCGCTGGAACATCAGGCCATGCTCGTCGAACTCCCAGTTCTCGTTGCCGTAAGAACGGAACCAGTTGCCCGAATCATCGTGCCATTCGTAGGCGTAGCGCACAGCGATGCGGGTGTCCGAGTAAGCCCAGAGTTCCTTGATCAAGCGGTAATCCAGCTCTTTCGCCCACTTGCGAGTAAGGAAGGCTTTGGCTTCTTCGCGGTTGTGGGCGAATTCGGCGCGGTTGCGCCATTGGGTGTCGAGGGTGTAGGCCAGCGAGACCCTTTCCGGATCGCGAGAATTCCAGCCATCCTCGGCGAGGCGAACTTTCTCGATGGCCGATTCACGGTTGAAGGGCGGTAATGGCGGACGCACCTGGGCTGCAGTAGACATGTTCAGTCTCCCGATCAATTTAATGTTTAAACAACAAGTCAGGCTTATTAAGGCGTTACAGGTCCAATAACTTGCGCGCCATGCATTGCGCATTATCAGCGGCACTGTGATCACCCATCACAAGCGCTACGGTAATGGCGCCGTCAATCAGGATCAGCAGCTGTCTGGCCAGCAGTTGCGGATCTTCGGCGCCATGTTCGGTACACAGCTCGCAGACGTAGTCGAGCAGTTTCTGTTTGTGGGCCTTGGCGACCAGGCGCACCGGATCCTCTGGGTCGCCGGTTTCGCCGCTGGTGTTGATGAAGGCACAGCCGCGGAAACCTTCCGAGGCGAACCAGCCCTTGAGTACGGTAAACAGGTTGAGCAGGCGATCGGCCGGAGTTTCGGCCTGATCGACGGCGCTTCGGTACCAGTGCATCCAGCGCACGTCGCGGCGTTGCAGGGCTGCGACGGTCAGCTCTTCCTTGTTGGCGAAGTAGCGGTAGATGCTTTTTCTGGAGACGCCGGCGGTCTTCACCAGAAGATCCATGCCGGTGGCCGCGATGCCACTTTTGTAGATCAACTTTTCGGTGACATCCAGAATGATGTCGCGGGTCGAGGTGTCAGTGATTTCGTTCATGCGACAAACAGTAGAACGATCGTTCTCCTTGGTCAAGGAGTTATTTCCTGATCGTTTCCACGCTCTACGTGGGCGTGGAAACGATCAAACAGGCGGGAAGACCCGAAGGATACGATGGTGTAAGCTCTCGGGTTCTTCGGATTCGACCCATTGCGAGCCCTATGCCGTTGCTTTTCAAACGTTCTCTGCTGCCCAAACTGCGCAGCTTTCCGCTGACCGCCGAGGCCGTGACCATTCTCTCCGGCGCCGCCGAATTCCGTCGTTGCCTGCTGGAGAAAATAGCCACGGCGACCCGGCGCATCTACATCGTTGCGCTCTATCTTCAGCAAGACGAAGCCGGTCAGGAAATCCTCGATGCCTTGCACGCCGCCAAACTCAAGCGCCCGGAGCTTGAAATTGCCGTAGTCGTCGACTGGCTGCGCGCCCAGCGCGGTCTGATCGGCGCCGGCAAGCAGCCGGGCAACTCGGCGTGGTATCAGGAGATGACTCGTACCCATCAAAGCGAAGTGCCGGTGTACGGGGTGCCGGTGCAGACCCGAGAGTTGTTCGGTGTGCTGCATTTGAAGGGTTTTGTCATCGACGACAGCGTGGTCTACAGCGGCGCGAGCCTGAACAACGTTTACCTGCACAAGTTCGACAAGTACCGCTTCGACCGCTATCACGTCCTGCAAAGCCGCGAACTGGCGGACTCGATGCATCACCTGGTCAAACACGGCCTGATCGAATCGAAGGCCGTGCACCGCCTCGATCTGCCGAATCTGCCGAGCACGCGCAGCCTGCGCAATGACATCGGCGACCTGCGCAGCCGCCTCAAATACGCCACTTACGATACGGCGAATGGCAGCACGGCCAGAGAAGGCCTTTCGGTCAGCCCGTTGCTCGGTGTGGGCAAGAACAACCCGTTGAACCGGGCGATTCTCGAACTGATCGCCAGTGCGCAAAAACAACTGACTATTTGCACGCCATACTTCAACCTGCCGTTGGGGGTGATCCGCGAGATCAACCGCGCTCTGGCCCGTGGGGTGAAGATCGACATCGTGGTCGGCGACAAGACCGCCAACGATTTCTACATTCCGCCGAGTGAGCCGTTCAAGGTGATCGCCGCGCTGCCGTATCTGTACGAGATCAGCCTGCGTCGTTTTGCCAAACGACACCAGCGCAACATCGACAGCGGTCAGTTGAACCTTCACCTGTGGCGCGACGGCGACAACACCTATCACCTCAAGGGCATGTGGATCGATCAGCGCTACACGCTGCTGACCGGCAACAACCTCAATCCACGGGCGTTCCGGCTGGATCTGGAAAACGCGCTGCTGATCGATGACCCGAAAGGCGAATGGCTGGAGCCACGTGCGAAGGAACTGGAGGAGATTTTCCGTCACACCACGCGGATCGAAAGTTTTAATACGTTGGAGACGCTGCCTGAATACCCGGCGGGGGTGGCCAAGTTTCTCAAGCGCGTGAGTCGGGTGCGGATCGAGCGGTTGCTCTACCGGATTTTGTAAGGTTTTAAATTTGTAGCGTTCATACAACCGCTATCGCGAGCAGGCTCACTCCTACAGGGGAACGCATTCCAACTGTAGGAGTGAGCCTGCTCGCGATGGGGCCTTAACAGACGCTAAAAAACCTTAATTCAGACCCAACTTGCCACGCAATGTGGACAGGTCTTCCGCCAAGGTATTGACCGGGCCAACCAGCGCCTTGCGGTCGTTATCCTTCACCTTGTCATAGGTTTCAAACCCTCCATCCTTGGTCTTGTACTTGGCCAGAATCTTGTCGACGGTGGCAAAGTTCTTGTCGACTTTGGCGACGAAGGCCTTGTCCTGTTTTTCGATCTGCGGACGGAACAGGTCGACGATTTTCTTCGCGCCGTCAATGTTGCCCTGGAAATCGTAAAGGTCGGTGTGGCTGTAACGGTCTTCTTCGCCGGAAATCTTCGTCGCGGCAACTTCTTCCAGCAGCGCAGCGGCACCACCGACGACTTTCTCGGGCGGAAAGGTCAGGCCGGCGACGCGGGTTTGCAGGTCTTTGACGTCGCTGTCGAGTTTGTCCGCCAACTCGTTCAAGCCCTGAGTGCTTTTTTCCGAGAACAGCGAATATTCGAGGCGGTGGAAACCGGTGAAATCATCCGCCTTCACGCCTTTCTCGTGGTCGTCGACTCGTGAGTCGATGGACGCATCAAGGTCACTGAACAGCTCGGCAATCGGCTCGATCGACTCGTAATACACACGGGTCGGTGCGTAAAGTTTTTGCGCGGTGGCCAGATCACCTTTCTTCACCGCTTCGGTGAACTGCTGGGTGTGGCTGGCCAGTTCATCAAGCTGCTCGGTAACGTAAATCTTGTAGTCCGAAACCGGCCCGACCAGATCCAGCGGTGCGGTCGCGGCGAACGCCGCCAGCGGGGTGTTGAGCAAACCAAGGGTCAGCAATAACGCGAGTGGCGTTTTTTTCATGGGGGCGGCTCCAGTGTCGAGATTGTTTTATGCAGCGGTTTTCGGTTGTGTGGCGTTGAGCAGCGAGCGACCGATGAAGTCCTTGTCGCCCGTGACACCCGGCAGGGTGAAGAAGTAACCGCCGCCGACCGGTTTGAGGTACTCCTCAAGCGGCTCGCCGTTGAGGCGGGTCTGCACGGTGATGAAGCCTTTTTCCAGATCGGCCTGGTAACAGATGAACAGCAGGCCCATGTCGAGCTGACCGTTCTTGTTGACGCCGTTGGAGTAGTTGAACGGCCGGCGCAGGATCAGGTTGGCTTGCGTCGCGGCGGTGCGCGGGTTGGCCAGCCGAATGTGCGCGTCGAGTTTGGTCAGCTTGCCTTCCGGGTCTTTGCTGTAGTCAGGGACTTCACTTTCATGGTTGCCGCCCATGGGCGCGCCAGTGGCCTTGACCCGGCCGAGGATGCTTTCCTGTTCCTGCAGCGGCGTGCGATCCCAGCGCTCGACGAAGTTGCGGATGATCCGCACGGCTTGATAACTGCCGTGGGCTGCCCACGCCGGTTCGTCACTGCCCGGTTGCACCCAGACGATGCGATCCATGCTCTTGCCGTCATTGGAATCGGGGTTGGCCGAACCGTCGCGGAAGCCAAGAAAGTTGCGCGCTGATTGCGCCGGCACACCCGGTTTGGCCGGGGCTTGCGGCGGCACACTGCCTTCCTGTTTCCAGCGCACCAGCAGCAGGTCCGGCAGGTTCTTCACGATGTCGCGCAGGGCGTGAATGTTGGTGTCGGCGGTGTTGGAGCAGAACTGCAAGCTCAAGTCGCCGTGGCAGCAATCGGCTTCCAGCGCATCGTTGGGGAAACCGACCATGCGTTGCAGGCGTTTCGGTTTGGCGTCGGCCAGGCCGAAGCGCTCGTCGAACAGCGATTCACCCACCGACACGGTGATGGTCAGGTTGTCCGGGGTGACGACCGGGCCGAGGATGCCGGAATCCGGCGGCGGCAGTTTCGGGTCAATCTGCGCCACCGGGCCGCCCTTCATCAGGAACGCGATGCGTTCGTTGAGCGTGCGGAACAGCCGCTCCAGGTCTTCGCGATCACTGGCCAGCACGTCGAACGACACGAACATGCCCGAGGCCGGGCGCGGGGTGACGATGCCGGTCTGATGCACACCGTGGAAGTCGTGGCGGTCTTCAGTCTTGTCGCTGCTCGGTGCTTCGGTGACTTGCGCAGGTGCTGCGGCCATGGCCGGGCAGCTCAGGGCGGAACCGGCGAGGGCGACACCGGCGGCGCCCATGCCCATCAGGAGGCGGCGACGTTGCAGGTTGAGTTGTTCAGAATCTTTCATCGGTACTCGTCTTCTGCTTACAGGCCGGAGAGGCCGAGGGCGGGATCGATTGCGTCCAGTGCGTCGGCCAGAGCCTGAGCCTTGTCGGCGATCTGCTTGCGTTGTTCGCCGCTGACGGTGTCGTAAGTGGCGTAGCCGTCCTTGACCTTGAAGCTGTTCAGTTGTGTGTCGAAATCAGCCAGTGCCTGATCGATTTTCGGCAGCAGATCGGCGGCGGATTTGCTCAGCATCGGCCGCAGCAGCTCGACCACTTTGTGTGCGGTCTGCAGATTGGCGGCAAAACCGTTGAGGTCGCCGTGGCTGTAGCGTTCCTCTTCACCGCTGGCGGCGCGGACATCGGCCAGGGTGTTGAGGTTGCGCACCACGATGTTCACCAGTTGCTCCGGTGGCAGTGTCTGCGCGAGCAGTTGTTGTTTGAGCGTGGTGACGTCGGTCAGCAAGCGCTGGGAAACCGGTGCGAGCTTGTCGAGTTTGCGTTGCTGGAACAGCGCGTATTCGATGCGGTGGAAACCGACAAACGCTGGATCCTGTTCGCGTTTTTCAAAGTAATCGGCGCGGGCATTGATACTGTTGTCCAGTTCCGCCAGACGCTGCGCCGCCGGGGCCAGACGCTGATACGCCGCACGCGCCGGCAGGTACAGCGCCTGCGCCTGGCTGAGGTCACCGCTTTCAATCGCCTGATTGAGCGCGGTGACGGCTTTGATCAGCGCGCTGCCCTGGCTGGCCAGGTACACGCGGAATTCCGACAACGGGCCGACGAAGGCAACCATCGACGGCTTGGCCTTGGCAGCCGCATCGGAAGCGGCAGTCGGCGTCACATGCAAGGTGCCGCGCGGGTTGCTCAGCAGGCCGCAGGTGATCGCGTAGTCGCCGGGTTGCAAATTGGCGTTGATCACCTGGCTCAGACCCGGCGCAATGTTTTCGCGCTCTTCGACCACCAGCACGCCGTCGAGGATTTCCCATTCCACAGCACGATCCGATCGGTTGACGATGCGGAAACTGGCGCGTCCGGCCGGCACCGTCAGCGCATTAGGCTCGCAGTTGCCCGGATGAATGTTGACCACCACTTCATCGTGGTTGTGCTGACGTTTGGCGGCGGCCATTTTCGAGGCGTACCAGAACAGGCCACCGGCGGCGATCATCACGACCACCGAACCGGCCACCGCCCAGCGCAAGGCACGGGGAGGGGAGGCCTGAGGTGTATTAGGCTTTGACATGGATGCCCTTATTGGCTGGAAACGGAAGACGATTTGGCTGCTTTCGAGGCAACTGGCGCGGCGGGATAGAAGAACATCACCAGCGCCACGACGAGATAGATCAGGTAGGCGCCCAGGGTGCTGACGGTCGGCGTGTCCTGATAACCGAACATGCCGGCCAGTACCGACCCCAGCGGGCCGTCCATCGGCAACGTCGCGCTGAAGTCGAACAGCACGGTTTGCCAGTGATTCCACAGGCCGGCTTCATGCAGGGCTTGTACCGAGTTGGCGAGAATCCCGGCGGCGACGACGAGAATGAACAGCCCGGTCCACTTGAAAAATGCCGAGAGGTTCAGGCGCATGCTGCCGCTGTAGATCAGGAACCCGACGACAATCGCCAGTACCAGGCCGAGCAGGGCGCCAATCGGCGCGCCCGGGCCTTCGCTTTGCTGGAACACCGCGAGCAGGAAGAACACGGTTTCAAGACCTTCGCGAGCCACGGCGAAGAAGACCATGGCGATCAGTGCGATCACCTGGTGTTTAGAGGATGTGAGAGCCTGATCGAGTGAGGCCTGCAGAGAATGTTTGATCGAGCGCGCGACCTTGCGCATCCAGAACACCATGGAACTCAGAATACCCACGGCGACCAGTCCGACTACGCCTTCGAACAATTCCTGCTGTTTCTGCGGGAATTCGGCGCTGACCAGCTCCAGACCACCACCGACCAGCAGGGCGAGGGCGGCGGCGAGGAACACACCGATCCACACGGCGGGCATCCACTGGCCCCGGCCGGTCTGTTGCAGGTAGCTGGCGATAATGCCAACGATCAGCGCGGCTTCAATGCCTTCGCGCAGCATGATCAGAAACGGAACGAGCATTCGGCACCGGGTCGTAAGAGAAGATGCCAATTTGTAACATAATGACACTCATTCTCAAACGGCCGGTATTGACATTTACCTGAACCTAAGCTGAACGCATGACTCAAGGCTGTTCAATACAGGTCAAAAACCTGCCTGTTGTACACCTCGATCAACTGATCGTAAGCCCCCCCAACTCGCTGGTAATCCTCATTCAACTGCTGCGCAGAGGCCTTTGATACCCAGTGATCGTGCATGCGGTTAACGGCTTCCAGGTACCGCTGGCCGGGTGCTCGCACATAGTTCCAGAGGTTTTCCGGCGAATCGGCAGTACTCGTTGCCGGATGATCCTTGAAGTAGGCGCTGCCTTCGTCCCAGGCGTCCTGCAGTGCTTGTGCGCCCATGCTCAGATCATTTGGCGAAAAACGCTGATCGCGCACGCGGTTGTCGAGCGTGAGCATAAGGTTTTGTGCCTGAGTCATGTAGCTGAGGACGTACGCGTATTTGAATTTGTCCCGAGCCTTGAGTTGCTCCAGCTGCACCTTCCGCAAATCCAGATCCTGGCGATCGAGTGCCTGACGCAACTGATCGGATGCGTCGAGATAGTCTCTGGCCAATGGAATGAACTGGCTGTCGCGATCCGCTTTATCCGCCGGGCTGACTGAGTAGAGAGCCTTGGGACTGAAAAAGTCGAAGCCGGTGGCCACTGCGTTGACCGCTTTCAGGCTTGTTTCGAAGCGTTGTTGCAATTGCAGCAACTCGGGTGCGGATTTCTCCAGATTGCCTTTTTGCAGCGCATTCAATTGACAGCCATACGCATCGTGAACGCTGGCGTAATTGAGCCTTTCGCGGGCGTCGAGCTGGCGCGGGTCACTGTGCAGTTCCCGGCTCAGGTAACGATCATAGGCTTCGCGCCAGCGACCGTCGGCCTGGTTCAGGCACGCGATCAACGGGCGCAAGGCACGGGCCTTTTCCTGTTCGGCGAGATCGGGTTGATTGAGCCAACGCTGAACCGGTACCAGCAGCGCCTGGTTGTCTTTCAACAGGCCGAGCAAGCTCGCCGTCAGCGCAATAGCCCAGAGCCCTGTCTTAACGCGCTTGTTCATCGCCGCGCCTCCTGCGCCTGTAAATGTCCATACCATTGTTTCGAATCAGGAGCACCCCGGCATTCCTGACGACTGTCGAACGCACCGCTGCAACTGCGCTGGGCGAACGGCTGCAGGCCTTGATCGACGCCCATCAATTGCGCGCGAGCAATGAGATAAAACAGCACAGTGGCAGCCATGACACCGACCATCAGCGCGACGGATCCCGTTGTGCCGAGAACCGGCAGCCGAACGTTGGGGCGCTTGATGGTCAGCGTGTTTACCCAGGCGACACGACTCAAACGACTCAACGCGAGCATCACGACGGCGTAACCGGCCAGTGCCGCCGTACCGCAGCAGGCCCAGATCAACGCGCCCATCAACCAGCAAGGCAACAACTCGCGAAGCACCAGCGGAGCGGGGCGTCTGAAACTGAGCCGTGGCGACAAGGCACGACTCAAACGCACGTCCAGTGACCAGAAGCGGTCTGCCATCGGTCGCCATGCCCACAACAATGCCGCGCCCGATGCTGCCAATGCGCACAGCCAAAACAACATCGCGGCAAGGCTTGCGCCGAACCCTGAACGATCCACGAAATATTGCGCGCACACCACCGTCAGTGATGCGCCAGCCAGCCCCGCAAACATTGGCCAGTCGCGACCGGACTGCTTGAGCGACTTCCAGAAATAGGGATCGCCGTCGGGCATTTGCTGAACTCTCGCCGGGTCGAGACGCTTGAGTGTCTCGCTGAGCCTGAGGCAGGCATTCCAGTCGGCTTCAAAAAAGCGCCGGGCGAAGGCACGCCGTTCGTCGTCGCTCATTGGCGTCATTAACAGGTGTGCCGCACGGCTCTCGGGGGTACGGTCATCCCGCCGGGCGAGCGCTTCGAGGGTTGCGATATACACCTGGTCATCGCGGCGTCTCACCAGCATTGGCCAATAAAGTGGCGAGCAGCGAGATTCGTCATCGGCGGACCAGTGCTGATGGGTACAGAGCGTCTCAAACAGGTGCGTCGACCACACGTTTGATTCCACCAGTAAACCGGCCAGCGCCTCATTGAACCAGTCGTGGCGTTCGAACGGCTGTAACCAGTCGGCTTTTTTCAGCGCCGTGTAGCGCTCGATGAAGGCGTCGATCCGGCCGGCGTTCAACAAATCGCGCAAGTCCTGTTCGACATACTTGCAGTAGGCGCCCAGCAGCAAATGAAGTGCTGCAGGTGACAAATCCTCGCGCTGCCAGGCGCTGAGCCAGTTGAAGTGTTCCAGTCCCCAGGCGGCCAGCCGCATCCTGTCGTCGCGCGGTGACAGGCACATCATTAACAACTGATCTTCGAACGCCCGTTCGCAGTGTAAAACCCGAGCCTGAGCAAGGCGTTCTGCAAGCTTATCGACGGCAATGTCTTCCAGTAACTGCCCGGCCTGCTGTTCCACAGGATCGTGTTCGCTCTCCAGATACGCTTCAAGCGCGAGAGCGGCTGACTGCGTTTCCACAGCAGGTTCTTGCGCATCGGCTGAGGCCGTGTGACGACTCCACGCCATCGCCTGTTCGTAAGCTTCGCGCAGGCGCTGGAAACCGTTCGGATCCTCGTCCGGGCGATGCACTTTGAGCAATGCGGCGTATTGGCGTTTTATGCTGCGTAAGTCGCTGTTGGCTTCCAGCCCAAGCACCGTCCAGCAATTCAACGCTGCAGCCCCTGTTCCAGTTCATCGACGGGTTGCGTCGGCGACTTTTTCAGGGCGTTGGGAACCCGCTCGACGGCACCTTCGCGCCGCGCCGTCACGAAGTTGTCAGTCTTACCCAAATCAATGCCGACGATCATCCGCTTACTGCTCCCTTTCAATTGCGCCATTCACCACGGCAGCCTATCGGCCATCGGGCCCGGTAGTTGAGCCGGTTTTCGCACAACGCTGGCTTTTTACTCAGCGCTGCCTAAGATGGCCGACAGATCAAACCGGACACCCGAGTGACGTTCAATGTCGGAAAAGGACACCATCGCCGTTCAACTGGTGCGCGAAGCGCTGTTGCAGAGTTGTGCCCCGGGCGTGGCCACGGAAGAGGTCTTGAGCAAGGTCGGCATTGCCCCGGACTTGCTGCAAACCGCGAGCGGCAGGGTGCCAGCCTCGCAATACGCCCGGCTCTGGCGCTTGCTGGCCCGGCGGGGCGATGACGAGTTCTTTGGCATGGATCCGCGCAAGCTCAGGTCCGGCAGCCTGGAATTCCTGTGCCGCAGCGCGATGGCGCAGCCGACGCTAGCCGCGGGACTTGGCACGGGGCTGAATTTTCTTTCGCTGATGCTGGAAAAAATGCCGGCGCAACTGGTGCACCAGCAAAGTCTGGCGGAAATCGTCCTGCTCGAAGAGGATCCGCAACCACGTCGCGCCTTCACGTATTTCACCTACTGGATGATCGTTCACGGCGTAGCCTGCTGGCTGGCCGGGCGGCGGATTCCGATTCTGGCGATTGAACTGCGTTGCCCGGCGCCGGAGTTCACCGACGACTACCGGGTGATGTTCTCGGAAAACCTGCGCTTTGATCGCCCGCGCACACGGATGATCTTTTCGGCCGATTGCCTCGATCTGCCGATCAAACGCAGCGCAGAGGAGCTCAAGCGCTTTCTGGCCCACGCGCCGGCCAACATTCTGGTCAAGTACCGCGACCCGCAAAGCCTGGCCAGCCGGATCAAACAGGATTTGCGTCAGTTACCCGCCGAGCAGTGGCCGGAAACCGACGCGTTGGCCCAGCAATTGTGCATGTCGGCCTCGACCCTGCGCCGGCGTCTGGCGGAGGAAGGGCAGACGTATCAAGGGCTCAAGGACAGCGTGCGCAAGGAATTGGCGATTGTCTGGCTGGCGGAGCCTTCGATCAGTTTTGTCGAGATTGCGGCGCGGCTGGGGTTTGCCGATGCGAGTTCGTTCTACAAGGCGTTTCGCAAGTGGTCGGGGTCGAATCCGGGGCATTACCGTACGTTGATCCTCAACGAGGCGGTCTGATCCACCACCACCACTCGCCGCCGCTAACTCTCGTTCCCACGCTCTGCGTGGGAACGCAGCCCGGGACGCTCCGCGTCCCTTCCAATGCTGGAACGCGGAGCGTCCCTTGAGGCATTCCCACGCAGAGCGTGGGAACGATCAACACAGGCGCTACATAACCTGAACCCTGGCCAAACCAGTCAGCCACTTTGATGGCTTTGACCATTGCCCCAAGTCCGCCGCAGCGCGACTATCCCTCTGTTGTTTACGGTTCCCCAACCTAATAAAAACACAGAGGGATTCTGGCAATGCGCGATTACTTGTCTGCCACCAAACAGTTCAACTATCAGCACACCGTGGACGCCGCACTCAGCGGCACGCTTGAAGCACTGAACGCCTGCGTCGAATGCTGTGACCGCCACGCCTTGCCCGGGCGCATTGCGCTGTTCTGGGAAGGTCGCGATGGCGCCAGTGCGACGTACACTTTCAGCGAACTGCAGGATAAAGCCGCGCGTTTTGCCAATTTCCTTCTCGCCCAAGGCGTGCAGAAGGGCGACAAGGTCGCCGGCCTGCTGCCGCGCAACATTGAATTGCTGATCACCGTGTTCGCCACCTGGCGTATCGGCGCGGTGTATCAACCGCTGTTCACCGCGTTCGGCCCCAAAGCCCTCGAACATCGCCTGAACAGTTCCGGCGCCAAAGTGGTGGTGACCGATGCGGTCAACCGGCCGAAACTCAGCGAAGTCGCCGACTGCCCGACGCTGGTCACCGTCGGTGGCCCGAAAGGCCAGGGCATCGTCCGTGGCGATTTCAGTTTCTGGGCCGAGCTGCCTAACCATTCCAATGTCTGCGAACCCGTCATGCTGAGCGGCGAAGCCCCGTTCCTGCTGATGTTCACCTCGGGCACCACTGGCCCGTCGAAAGCGCTGTCGGTTCCACTCAAAGCCATCGTCGCGTTTCAGAGCTACACCCGCGATGCGGTGGATCTGCGCCCGGAAGATGCGTTCTGGAACGTCGCCGATCCGGGCTGGGCCTACGGCATTTACTTTGGTGTAACCGGGCCGTTGTCGATGGGCCATCCGATCACCTTTTACGATGGCCCGTTCACCCTCGAAAGCACCTGCCGGGTAATCAACAAATACGGGATCACCAACCTCACCGGTTCGCCGACGGCGTATCGCCTGCTGATTGCCGGCGGGGATGAGTTCGCCAAGTCGATCAAGGGCAAGCTGCGTATCGTCAGCAGCGCCGGTGAGCCGCTGAACCCGGAGGTGATCCGCTGGTTTGCCGACAACCTCGGCGTGCTCATTCACGATCACTACGGCCAGACCGAACTGGGCATGGTCCTGTGCAACCACCACGGCCTTGAACACCCGGTGCATGTCGGCGCTGCGGGTTTTGCTTCGCCGGGCCATCGCATCGTCGTGCTCGACGAGCAGAACAACGAACTCGGTGTCGGTCAGCCCGGCATTCTTGCCATCGACCGTCCGCACTCGCCGATGTGCTGGTTCGCCGGTTATGAAGGAGCGCCAACCAAGGCCTTTGTCGGCGACTACTACCTGAGCGGCGACACGGTGGAGTGGAATCCGGACGGCAGCATCAGTTTCGTTGGCCGCAGCGATGACGTGATCACAACCTCTGGCTACCGCGTCGGCCCGTTCGACGTCGAGAGTGCTTTGATCGAACACCCGGCCGTGGTCGAAGCAGCGGTGGTCGGCAAACCCGATCCCGAGCGCACCGAACTGGTCAAAGCCTTTGTCGTGCTCAGCGCGCAATACCGTGCGGCGCCGGAATTGGCCGAAGAACTGCGCCAACACGTGCGCAAGCGTCTGGCCGCGCATTCATACCCGCGTGAAATCGAATTTGTCAGCGAATTGCCCAAGACCCCGAGTGGCAAATTGCAGCGCTTTATCTTGCGCAACCAGGAAATCGCCAAGGCTCAAGAGGTCGCGGCGAAGAACGTTTCAGCTTGAATCAGGAAGTACAGTCATGCAGATCGAGAATAAGGTTTTTATCGTCACCGGCGGTGCGTCCGGCCTCGGTGCCGCCAGCGCCGAATTGCTGGTCAGTGCCGGCGCCAAAGTAATGCTGGTGGACATGAATGCTGAAGCCGTTGCCGCCCAGGCCCAGCGTTTGGGCGCTCAGAGTGTGGTGGCCGACATCAGCAACGAAGCCGCCGCTGAAGCTGCCGTGCAGGCAACCGTGAAAGCCTTTGGCAGCCTCAACGGTCTGGTCAACTGCGCCGGCATCGTCCGTGGCGAGAAAATCCTCGGCAAGAACGGCCCGCATGCGCTGAGCAGTTTTGCGCAGGTGATCAACGTCAACCTGATCGGCAGCTTCAACATGCTGCGTCTGGCCGCTGCCGCCATCGCTGAGTCCGAGGCGAATGTCGACGGCGAGCGCGGCGTGATCATCAACACTGCCTCGGTGGCAGCGTTCGACGGCCAGATCGGTCAGGCAGCCTATTCGGCATCCAAGGGCGCCATCGCCAGCCTGACCCTGCCGGCCGCCCGCGAACTGGCGCGTTTCGGCATCCGCGTGATGACCATCGCCCCGGGCATTTTCGAAACGCCGATGATGGCCGGCATGACCCCGGAAGTGCGCGACTCGCTTGCCGCTGGCGTACCTTTCCCGCCGCGTCTGGGCAAGCCTGCCGAGTACGCCGCGCTGGTTCGGCATATCATCGAAAACAGCATGCTCAACGGCGAGGTGATCCGTCTCGACGGTGCCTTGCGCATGGCCGCCAAGTAAGGAGGACTTTTCATGACTATTTCCAACGATCCGATTGTCATCGTCAGCGCCGTGCGCACCCCGATGGGTGGTTTTCATGGCGAACTGAAAAGTCTCACTGCGCCACAACTGGGAGCCGCTGCAATCAAGGCAGCAGTTGAACGTGCCGGTGTGGCCGTCGATGCGGTCGATGAAGTGCTGTTCGGCTGCGTGCTGCCGGCCGGCCTCGGACAGGCGCCTGCGCGTCAGGCTGCACTGGGCGCCGGGCTGGATAAATCGACCCGCTGCACCACCGTCAACAAGATGTGCGGCTCGGGCATGGAGACCACCATTCTCGCCCACGACATGCTGATTGCCGGCAGCGCTGACGTGGTCATCGCCGGCGGCATGGAAAGCATGTCCAACTCACCGTACTTGCTGGATCGTGCCCGCGCCGGTTATCGCATGGGCCATGGCCGGGTGCTCGATTCGATGTTCCTCGACGGCCTCGAAGACGCCTACGACAAGGGTCGCCTGATGGGCACCTTCGCCGAGGACTGCGCCGAAACCAATGATTTCAGCCGCGAGGCTCAGGACGCGTTTGCCATCGCTTCGACCACCCGCGCGCAGCAGGCGATCAAGGACGGCAGTTTCAAGGACGAAATCGTCCCGTTGACCGTGACGGTCGGCAAAGAGCAGGTGCTGATCAGCAACGACGAGCAGCCACCGAAAGCCAAACTGGACAAGATCGCTTCGCTGAAACCGGCGTTCCGCGAAGGCGGCACGGTGACGGCGGCCAACTCCAGTTCGATTTCCGACGGCGCGGCGGCATTGGTGTTGATGCGTCAGTCGCAGGCACAGAAGCAGGGGCTGAAACCGCTGGCAGTGATTCACGGCCACTCTGCCTTCGCTGACACCCCGGGCCTGTTCCCGGTGGCACCGATTGGCGCGATCAAGAAGCTGATGAAGAAAACCGGCTGGTCGCTGGGCGACGTTGACCTGTTCGAAGTCAACGAAGCCTTCGCCGTGGTCGGCATGGCGGCGATGACCCACCTGGAAATCCCCCACGACAAGCTGAACATCCATGGCGGCGCCTGCGCCCTGGGTCATCCGATTGGTGCCTCAGGTGCGCGGATTCTGGTGACCTTGCTCTCGGCTCTGCGCCAGAAAGGCCTGAAACGCGGCGTCGCGGCGATCTGCATCGGCGGCGGCGAAGCCACGGCGATGGCCGTGGAATGCGTTTACTAAACACGCTCTGATCCCTGTGGGAGGGGGCTTGCTCCCGAAAGCGGTGTGTCATTCAGACGTGATGTGACTGACCTGGCCTCTTCGGGAGCAAGCCCCCTCCCACAAGTGAAAGATGCGGTGCGATTTAAATTAAGGATTCACCATGATTCCCAACGAAGACCAAACCCAGATCCGCGACATGGCCCGGCAGTTTGCCGAGGAACGGCTGAAACCGTTCGCCGCCGAGTGGGATCGCGAACATCGCTTCCCGAAAGAAGCCATCGGCGAAATGGCCGAACTGGGCTTCTTCGGCATGCTCGTGCCGGAGCAGTGGGGCGGTTGCGATACCGGTTACCTGGCCTACGCCATGGCCCTGGAAGAAATCGCCGCCGGCGACGGTGCCTGCTCGACGATCATGAGCGTGCACAACTCGGTCGGTTGCGTGCCGATCCTCAAGTTCGGCAACGACGACCAGCGTGAGCGCTTCCTCAAGCCGCTGGCCAGTGGCGTGATGCTCGGCGCGTTTGCCCTGACCGAACCGCAGGCCGGTTCCGATGCCAGCAGCCTGAAAACCCGCGCCCGGCTAGAAGGCGATCACTACGTGCTGAACGGCTGCAAACAGTTCATCACTTCCGGGCGGAACGCCGGGGTCGTGATTGTGTTTGCGGTGACCGACCCGAGTGCCGGCAAGCGCGGCATCACTGCGTTTATCGTGCCGACCGACTCGCCGGGCTACAAAGTCGCTCGCGTCGAGGACAAACTCGGCCAGCACGCCTCGGACACCTGCCAGATTCTGTTCGAAGACGTGAAAGTGCCGGTGGCCAACCGTTTGGGCGAGGAGGGCGAGGGTTACAAGATCGCCCTGGCCAACCTTGAAGGCGGCCGTGTCGGCATCGCATCGCAATCGGTGGGCATGGCCCGTGCCGCGTTCGAAGCGGCCCGTGATTACGCCCGTGAGCGCGACACTTTTGGCAAGCCGATCATCGAGCACCAGGCCGTGGCGTTCCGCCTCGCTGACATGGCCACGCAAATCGCCGTCGCCCGGCAAATGGTGCATTACGCAGCAGCCCTGCGCGACAGCGGTCAGCCAGCGCTGGTCGAAGCATCGATGGCCAAACTGTTCGCTTCGGAAATGGCCGAAAAGGTCTGCTCAATGGCGTTGCAAACCCTCGGCGGTTACGGTTACCTCAACGACTTCCCGCTGGAGCGCATCTATCGCGACGTGCGCGTTTGCCAGATTTACGAAGGCACCAGCGACATCCAGCGCATGGTCATCTCGCGCAATCTTTGAGAAGGAATTTGAATTCATGACTTACGAAACCATTCTGCTGGAAACCCATGGCCGTGTTGGCCTGATCACCCTGAACCGGCCGCAGGCGCTGAACGCCCTGAACGCGCAACTGGTCAGCGAAGTGAACCACGCCCTCGATGGCCTGGAAGCCGATGCGAATATCGGCTGCATCGTCCTCACCGGCTCGAAAAAAGCCTTCGCCGCCGGGGCCGACATCAAAGAGATGGCCGAGCTGACCTATCCGCAGATCTATATGGACGATCTGTTCAGCGACAGTGACCGCGTGGCCAATCGCCGCAAGCCGATCATTGCGGCGGTTAACGGTTTCGCCCTCGGTGGTGGCTGTGAGCTGGCACTGATGTGTGACTTCATTCTGGCCGGTGACAACGCCAAGTTCGGTCAGCCGGAAATCAACCTCGGTGTGCTGCCGGGCATGGGCGGTACCCAGCGCCTGACTCGCGCCGTGGGCAAGGCCAAAGCCATGGAAATGTGCCTGAGCGGGCGCATGATCGATGCGGTGGAAGCCGAGCGTTGCGGCATCGTTGCGCGCATCGTGCCGAGTGATGAGTTGCTGGAAGAAGCGCTGAAGGTGGCGGCGGTGATCGCCGGCAAATCACTGCCGATTGCGATGATGATCAAGGAAAGCGTCAACCGTGCCTTCGAAGTGAATCTGACTGAAGGCGTGCGCTTCGAGCGCCGGGTGTTCCATGCGGCGTTTGCCACGCAGGATCAGAAGGAAGGGATGGCGGCGTTTGTGGCCAAGCGGACACCTGAGTTTCAGGGCAAATAAAGCTGAAGAGCCCCTCACCCTAACCCTCTCCCGGAGGGAGAGGGGACTGATCGAGGGATGCTTGAGAGATACGCCGACCTAAAAGAGTTTTACCGAATCCATAATCGACTCGATCTTTCAGGTCGATGTATGACGCCAGACACCTCGGTCGGCCCCCTCTCCCTCTGGGAGAGGGCTGGGGTGAGGGAAAGGGGCCGACACCATTACAACTGATAGTTCTTCAGCTCGCGAGCAATCACCATCCGCTGTATCTCGCTCGACCCTTCATAAATCTGCGTAATCCGCGCATCGCGGTAGTACTTCTCGACCGGATAATCTTCCAGATACCCATACCCGCCGTGAATCTGAATCGCCGACGAACACACCTTCTCGGCCATTTCCGACGCAAACAGTTTGGCCTGCGAAGCCTCCGACAGGCACGGCTTGCCCGCCGTGCGCAGCCGCGCCGCGTGCAAAATCATCAAACGTGCCGCGTTCAGTTGCATGTGCATGTCGGCCAGCAGGTTGGCGATGCTCTGGTGTTCGTTGATGGGTTTGCCGAACTGGATGCGGTCGCGCGAATACGCCAGCGCCGCTTCAAACGCCGCACGGGCGATACCCAATGCTTGCGCGGCGATACCGATACGTCCGCCTTCAAGGTTGGACAGGGCAATCGCCAGACCCTTGCCGCGCTCGCCGAGCAGATTGGCTTCGGGAATGCTGCAGTTGTTCAGCGTCACCGCACAGGTATCAGAAGCGCGGATGCCCATCTTGTGTTCGGTACGGTCGACGATGAAACCCGCCGTATCGGTCGGTACCAGAAACGCCGAAATACCCTTCTTGCCCAGATCCGGATCGGTCACCGCAAACACGATTGCCAGTTTCGCTCGTTTGCCGTTACTGACGAATTGCTTGGCGCCGTTGATCACCCATTGCCCGTCGCGCAGTTCGGCGCGGGTGCGCAGGTTGTGGGCTTCGGAGCCGGCCTGCGGTTCGGTCAGGCAGAAGCAGCCGATGGTTTGCCCGCTGGCCAGATCCGCCAGCCAAGTCTGCTTCTGTTCTTCGCTGCCGTAGTTGAGCACCGGGCCGCAGCCGACCGAGTTGTGGATGCTCATGAACGCGCCGGTGGCGCCGTCGCCGGCAGAAATTTCTTCAACCGCCAGGGCATACGCCACGTAGTCGACGTACGTGCCGCCCCATTCTTCCGGCACGACCATGCCGAGCAGGCCCAGCTCGCCCATCTTCGCCACCAAAGCGTCATCGATCCAGCCGGCCTTTTCCCAGGCCTGTGCATGGGGCGCGATTTCGCCACGGGCAAAGTCCCGGGCCATGTCGCGGATCATCACTTGCTCTTCAGTCAGTTCGAGATCGTGCATGGCTCAGCTCCCGCTCTCATCAAAACCGTGGAAGAAACTCGCGACGTGTGCCGCGTCCAGCGCGGCGAGAGTCGGCGGATTCCAGCGAGGTGTCTTGTCTTTGTCGATCAGCAGGGCGCGTACGCCTTCGATCAGGTCGCCGCGTTCGAACCACTGGCGATCCAGATGCAGCTCAAGGGCGAAGCAGTTTTCCAGGCTCAGGTGACGGCCGCGACGGAGCATTTCCAGGGTTACAGCCATGGCCAGCGGTGAACGGCTTTCCAGCAGATCAGCCGTGGTGGTCGCCCATTCATGGCTGTCGGCAACGGTCACCGCGCGCAGTTGCTCTACCATGCTCGGCACATCCGGCAGGGCGAAGAAATGGTCGATGGCCGGGCGCAAGGCCTCAAGCGGTGCATCGGGCAGGGTTTGCACGGCGTGTTTGGCCAGCAGGTTTTGCAGCGCCTTGAGCGGCGAGTCTTGCCATTCCATCTGATCGAGTTTTTCGTCGAGCAGCGCCAGTTGGCTGCTGTCCAGATACCAATCGGCGAGGCCGCAATACAGCGCATCGGCAGCACGAATCTGTACGCCGCTGACTCCCAGATAAATCCCCAGCTCACCGGGAATACGCGGCAAGAAGTAGCTGCCACCGACATCGGGGAAATAACCGATGGCCACTTCCGGCATTGCCAGTCGGCTCTTCTCGGTGACCACGCGCAGATCCGCGCCTTGCACCAGGCCCATGCCGCCGCCGAGGACAAAACCGTCCATCAACGCCAGCACCGGTTTGCGGTAATGATGAATCGTCAGGTCGAGGGCGTATTCCTCGACGAAGAAATCTTCGTGCAGCGTGTCGCCGCTTTTGAAACTGTCGTACAGGGAACGAATGTCGCCACCGGCGCAGAAGGCTTTTTCACCGGCACCACGCAGGACGATGGCGTGGACATTGGCATCGCTCGCCCAGGCGTCGAGCTGCTGTTGCAGCAGGCGCACCATGTCGAGGGTGATGGCGTTGAGGCCGGCGGGGCGGTTGAGGGTAAGGTGACCAATGTGGTTGCGAACCTCGGCCAGCACTTCGTGTTGCGTGGCATCCATGGACACAGTCCGCGGGGATGAAGCCTGAGCAGTCATCACTAACTCCCTGCTTTTATTGTCTTTATTCGAGAAGCTCGCGCGCGAGCGTTAGCGGATCGTAACAGTGCAAATTTGCCGTGTACAACGGGGATATGTGCAGGGGCTTTCTGCGTTTTTACCTTGGGTTCAAGTTCGCCTTTGTGGTGAGGGAGCTTGCTCCCTCGCCACAGGGATCTAACCCGTTAACGCGTGAAAACTTCACCGACGCTGCGACGTTTGGCGTGCGTTTCACTGGCATGGATCAGTTGCTCAAGATCCTCAGGGGTGATGTCGATGAATGCCTCCATGTCCGCCAGCGCCAGTTTCAGGTCTTCAGCGGTGATCGCCTGCCTGTCGACCGGTGCCACGGCGGGTGCCGGTTCTGCCGGGCGTTTCGGATAGCGCATCCGCGTCAGGTTGTTGTAGGCCAAGGCGCTGAGCAGCATGCACGCGGCGCCGAGCATCACTGGTTCCATGGCTTTCCAGTCCATGGCGATGGTCGCGGGATCGGCCAGCACCAACGTCAACGCCAGCGCACCCGCCGGCGGATGCAGGCAACGCAGCCAGCACATCAGCAGCAACGCCATGCCCGCCGCCAGGCAAGCGCTGCCCAAGGTTCGGCCGAGCACGTGGGCCACCAGCAACGCCACGACGCCGGCACACAAGTAGCCGCCCAGAATCGACCACGGCTGGGCCAGCGCACCGGACGACACGGCAAACAGCAACACCGCCGAAGCACCCAACGGGCCGATCAGGTGATACGCCACTTCATGACCGAACACCTGCGCGCACACCCACACGCTGAACAGCGTGCCCAAGGCTATGCCGATGGCGGCGCGGCTCCATTCAGTGGGGCGGGTGTTGATGGCGGCGGGTAACCAGCGAGCGAACATGTAAAACGGATCCTGTAAAAATGGCGGGCAAAAAAAAGGACTTGTCCGGCAATCCGGAAAGCCCTCGAAGTGTTCCAACATTGGGGGAGGAACGTGAACAGTGTGCCGATCTATCTCGATGCTGACAAATTCATATAAATGCAGTTTGAGTGCATTACTGTTGAATTGAAGCGACGCGCCGCCCACTGACAAAACACAAATACCCGCCCAATGCCGCCAGCGCGCTCAACGCATAGAACATGCTCGGCGCCGGCGTGTGCATCAGCAGAAACCCGCACATCACCGGACTCGCCGCACCGCCGAGCGCCGCCAGGTTCTGCGCGCCGTAGTAGCTGCCGCGCAATGCCTCCGGGGCCAGTGTGTCAACGAAGAGGAAGTCCGCCGGGTAAATGATCATCTCGCCCAAGGTGAAGAGGAACATCGCCACGCACCAGCCAACCAGGCTGTCGGCCAGGCTGAAGCCGATCAGCCCGACGATGAACAACGCTGTGCCACCGGCAATCCAGTGGCGCAGGTGTTCACGCTTGAGGAAACGGCCGATCTGGTATTGCAACAGGATCACCGTGATCGCGTTGCAGGCGAGCAGGGCGGCCATGGTGTCCAGCGTCTGTTGCTGAGTGTGGGTCACCAGCAGATATTGCGAGAGGTACAACGTGAAGCGCCCGTGGACCAACGTGCTGAGCAGGCAACCGAGGGTAAACAGGATCATCGTGCGGTCATTCTTGAGGATGATCAGCGTATTCAAAAAGCTTTGTGGCTGGCCGACCGGCGAGATCGGGCTGGCCTCTCTGGCGGCGCCGAGCAGCAGAAAAATACTCCCAATGGCAATGGCGCCGGCAACGATGAAGGGCGCGGAGGGCTGGATGCCGGCAATCACCACGCCGATCATCGGGCCGACCGCGTAGCCGATATTGGTCAGCGTGTAATTCAGCGAGAACGCCTTGACCCGCTGGCCGACCGGCAGGTTCTCACTGAGGATCGCCTTGGAGCAGATCAGGAACAGCGCCGAGGCGGTTTCGCTGACGATCAGTACCAGCGTGACCAGATAGAGGTTCTGCGCGAAGGTCAGCAGCATCAGGCCGATGCCGCTGGAGAGCATCGTCACAATCAGCAACTGGCGCTTGTCCAGTTTGTCGATGATGTAGCCGCCGTACAGCGACAGCAGCGTCGCGCTGAACACCGCGATGCCGAGCAGCAGGCCGACATCTTGCGGGTTGAGGCCGAGTTTGTTGCTGAGAAACAGGGTCAGCAGCGGACTGATCAAGGCACGACTGACAACGACGGTCAGCGAGCTGATCATCAGTCGGCGAATGAAGCGCGAGTAGGTGGCCACGAAGAGGTCAACGTCCTTATTTCAAATGCGAGAGGCGCGCCGTCATCCTCCCCGGCTCTCGCCCGGCGGTCAACCTGACACACCAACATGCTTTTGTGGGAGGGGGCTTGCTCCCGAAGGGGTCGTGTCAGTCTCCTCCTCGCTGAATGACACACCGCATTCGCGAGCAAGCCCGCTCCCACAGTTGGACTGTGGTGTTCTTCAGGTTCGGCGGCGAAAGCTTTTGTGGGAGGGGGCTTGCTCCCGAAAGGGCCGTGTCAGTCGCAGCCTCGCTGAATGACACACCGCATTCGCGAGCAAGCCCGCTCTCAAAGGTGATTGCTGGTGTTTTCAGGGGAGGGGCAGGTTCATTGCGCAGCGTCGTTCACCGGGGAAGCCTTGGGCGATTTCAGCTTGCAGGGCGCTCAGCAGATGTGGCGGCGTAGCCTGGCCGTTGAGCAGGGCGAACCCGAGGCGCTGATAGAACGGCGCATTCCACGGCAGGCCACGGAAAGTGGTCAGGGTCACGGCGTGCAACTGCATTCGGCGCGCCTGTTCAATCGCCGCCAACACCAGCGCACGTCCCATGCCCTGTCCTTGAAAGTCCTGACTCACCGACAGCTCTTCAACATGCAATTGATCGTCGATGACCAGCGCGCGCAGAAACCCGGCCAATTGCCGGTCGGCACTTTCCACCACCCAAACGCACTTTTGCTCGATGGCCTGCACATGCTGTTCGACATCAGGAACTTCGGCGTCAGCGAGCCAAGTGAGGGCAGGATCGAGACGAAACAGCTCAGCGGCCGAGCGTTCAATGGCGGGGAGGGCAGCCGCGTCAGCAGGGCTGGCGCGGCGGACGATGAAAGTCATGTGGTGAAAAATCCTGTCGTGCACAAGCCCGACAGATTACGGTTTCAGCCACAGCAGAACATAGTCGTTTTTATCAAAACGCCCACTGACCACCGGTTCCAGTATTTGCAGCGGCGTCCCCGCGAGCGCCTTGAAGTCATTGCGATCCATCATCAGCCACGCCGGGCCTTTGAGCGCTTCCAGCTCCTGCACGGTTTCGCTGAACTGCGGCTGCAGATCCTGTTCGAGGTTGACCATGAACTTGATGGCTTTGGCATCTTTGCCCATGCCGTGCAGCACCAGCGGCGCCGGGTTTTGTTGGACGTGGGCGAACGCTTCACGGCTGAAGGTGCGGGTGTCGTACATCTGCCGTTCCACCGGCTCAAACACCATTACATACACCGCCCACAGCGCCAGCACCGCGCTGAACGCCATGACCTCGGCACGCCAGCGCGGCCGCCACAGTCGCGACAACGCCAACAGTTGCAGTACGCCGAGCACGATCAACACACCTGCCAACCCGATCTGCAACTCGGGAACCCGCCGCCGTGCCACCAGCAATGCCACTAACAACAACCCCGGCGTCAGCAGCCACAGCCCTTGAATCACGCCGCGCAACCAGACGAACACGCGCCCGTGCGCCACCTGAAACGGATACGCCGCAATGATCGCCGCCATCGGCAACATCGGCAGCAGATAACGCGCCTTCTTCGCCTGCGGGATCGACAGCCCGACCATCACGATCAACCCCGCCGCCGCGCAATATTGCACCAGACGCAACGCCGGCCCGCGCTGTTGCGGCTTGCTCAGCCACGCGCAAGCCAACGCCAGCAAGGCCAACGGATACGCCAGCGCATAGTTGCCCAGTGAACTGGTGAAGTAATACAACGAACCGCTGACACCCTCGCTGCCGTCCATGCGTCCCATGAACTGCATGCGAATCACGTCCTGCATGAAAACCGCACCACCGCTGAGCTGCGCCAGCCACAACAGCAACCCGACGCACGCCACCAGCAATAGCGACGCCAGCCCACCGAACACCAGCAACCGCGACCACTGTCGATTGAGCAGGTAATAGCTGCAGAGCATCCCGGTCGGCACCACCAGCCCGATCGGCCCGCGAATGCCGAAACCGAGCAGCAGCAAGACAAAGATCAGCGGCCAGCGCCGTCCACCGCTGAAATGATCGTGGGCATAGCCGAGGTAGAACACCGCAAACGCTACCGCAGCGAGCATCAAGTCCTGGGACACCGCGCGCACTTCCGTGACGAAAGTGCCGGTGAGCATCAGCAGGGCAATGCTGAGCAACGCCCAGCGCCGCGAATACGGCGTCAGCAGCCGGTACATCAACGCCACGATCACGGCCCCGGCGACAGCGCTCGGCGCCCATGCGGTGAAGGCGTTGACCGTGCCGAACGGCAGCGACAGCAGCCAGATAAACAAGGTCGAGACCGCCGAATAATCGGCGTACGGCTGACCGTAAGTGGTGGGGAACACGGTCGGCCCGTGGCGCAGCATTTCCTGCGCGAACAGCACAAAACGTGAATCAAAACCAATAGGAGCCTGCCCGTAGACCCCGGCAATGAACAATAAAAACGCCAGCAGCCCTGCGGTCAGGGACTGCCGGCGAATGGCAGCCGTCAGCGTAATCAAGCGACGTCGGACGCGTGTGGCCACTGTTGCAGCGGGATCGGCAATTTGCGCGATTCACCACGACCCATCGGGAAGTAGTGGAAGCCGTTGCGCGCCAGACGCTCGGCGTCGTACAGGTTGCGCCCGTCGAAGATCACCGGGGTGTTGAGGCGCTGTTTGATCAGGTCGAAATCCGGCGCTTTGAACTGCTGCCATTCGGTGCAGATGATCAACGCGTCGGCACCCGGCAGTACCGATTCCGGCGTGCCCATCAGCATCAGTTTCGACTCGTCCGGGTAAAGGTTCTGGGTTTCCTGCATGGCTTCCGGGTCGAAGGCGCGCACGCTGGCGCCCGCCGCCCAAAGTTCTTCCAGCAGTACACGGCTCGGAGCGTCGCGCATGTCGTCGGTATTCGGTTTGAAGGCAAGCCCCCACAGGGCGAAGGTCTTGCCGCGCAAGTCACCCTTGTAGAACGCGTTGATGCGCTCGAACAGCTTGTGTTTCTGCCGCTGATTAATCGCCTCGACCGCTTGCAGCAAGTCGCTGGAGCAGTGCGCTTCTTCGGCGCTGTGGATCAAGGCGCGCATGTCTTTGGGGAAGCACGAACCGCCATAACCGCAGCCCGGGTAAATAAAGTGGTAGCCGATGCGCGTGTCGGCGCCGATGCCCTGACGCACGGACTCAATGTCGGCCCCGAGGTGTTCGGCGAGTTCGGCGATCTGGTTGATGAAGCTGATCTTGGTCGCCAGCATGCAGTTGGCGGCGTACTTGGTCAGCTCGGCGCTGCGAAGGTCCATGAACATGATGCGGTCATGGTTGCGGTTGAACGGCGAGTACAGGTCGCGCATGACATCGCGCACCTCATCGCCTTCGCAACCGATAACGATGCGATCCGGACGGCGGCAGTCAGCGACAGCCGAGCCTTCCTTGAGAAATTCCGGGTTGGAGACGATATCGAACTGCAGCAGGCGACCAACCTTGATCAAGGCCTTTTCGATGTGCGCGCGCAGGGTGTCGCCGGTGCCCACCGGTACGGTGGATTTTTCCACCAGAATCAGCGGCTGCTCGCGATGCCGGGCAATCGCGTCGCCCACCGACAGCACGTAACGCAGATCCGCCGACCCGTCTTCACGCGACGGTGTGCCGACCGCAATGAACGCGACCCGACCGTGCTGCACGGCGAGTTTTTCATCGGTGGTGAATTGCAGGCGTTTCGAATCCAGGCCTTCGCGCACCAGGCTGGCCAGCCCCGGTTCGAAGATGCTGACGTGGCCCTGACGCAACAGGTCGACCTTCTTCTGATCGACGTCCATGCACACAACGTCATGGCCGACCTCGGCCAGTACTGCGGCCTGCACCAGACCGACATATCCGCTACCAAATACTGTGATTTTCATGGAGCACTCCTGAATTCGGGCGCACGAGCCGGACGAGTGTTGATGGTGATGACCCCGAGCATGACCAGCGCCACACCCAGCGATTTAGTGAAACTGAAGGATTCGTTGAACAGCGGCAGACTGGCCGCCAGCAGGTAGACCAGCGCGTAGCTGATGCTCAGCAGCGAATAGGCGCGGCCCAGCGGCAGATCGCGCAGGGCGGCGAGCCAGCAGAGCATCGACAGCGCGTAGGCGAAGATCGCCGCGATGACCACCGCCAGCGCCCGCAGGTCGAGACTGTCAAAGGTCAGCCAGTGCTCCGGCGCCGGCAGACGCGTCATGCTCCAGCGCATGCCCAGTTGCGCGGCGCTGACCAGCAACACGCTACCGAGGGCGAAGGTGATGCCACGGCGCGGGTTCATGATTGTTGCCCCAGCAGAACCACACCGCCGATCACCAGTGCCACGCCGAGCCAATGCTGGCGGTCGATGGGTTCATGGAAGACGAAGCGCGCGATCAGCGTGATCAGCACGAAATTGAGGCTGAGCATCGGGTAGGCGATGCCCACTTCCAGACGCTGCAGCACCAACAGCCAGACCAACAGGCCGGAGCCGAGGGCGAATAACGCCAGCCACAACCACGGCGAGCGCAGTTTGTCGGCCCAGGACGACTCGACACCGCGCCAGCTCTCCACGGCGTACTTTTGCGCCACCTGACCGAGGCAGGTCAGCAGGCAGGCGAGCAACAGCAGCAACAGGCTCATGACGCCTCCTTGGGAAGAATCATGATCACCAGATTGCCCTGTTCGTAACGGACGCCGTCCTTTGGCAGTCTGTCGATTTCGTCCAGTTCGTCCTGCCCCTTGACGCGCATCACCACGCCGACCGAACCGCTGCGGCGTGCTTCGCGCATCCACTGTTGAACCTGTTTGGTGTCAACCCGTTGCTGAATGCCGTCAGGATAAGCAAGGCCATATTTCAGTTCGCCTATCGTGTTGTACAACGCGACTTGCGGGCGTTTCAGCCGCCACGCCAGAGCCGACGCGGCGCCCAGGTCGTTGCTCAAAAGATGATCGGCCTGCGCCAGTTCAGTGACGTGATGCTTGATGAACTGATCCGGTGTCTTGTTGGCAATCACCGATTTGGGCAATGCCGCCGGCAACAGCGCAATCAGCACCAGACTGCCAAAGGCCGGCGCCGCCCAGCACTGCAACGGCAGGAAGGCTTGCAACAGGTTGGCGATGATCCAGCCGATCAGAGCAATGAACACCAGCACCAGACTGTGCAGTTCGTGGTCGTAGATCGGCCGTTTCAATTGCACGTACACCAGCGCAATCAGCACGACCACGCCGAGCAACAGGTTGAGCAAACCATTGATACTCAGTGCCCGGCCTTGTTCCAGACGCAAGCGATCGGCCAGCGCATTGCCCAGCAACAACGCCATCGGCAACAGGCACGGCAGGATGTAGGTCGGCAGTTTGCCGTTGCTCAGGCTGAAGAACGCCAGCGGCATCAACAGCCACAGCAGCAGGAAAACGATTTTTGACTGAGTACGGCTTTGCCATGCCTGCTTGAACGCCGTCGGTAACAGGCCGACCCACGGCAGACTGAACGCCACCAGCAGCGGCAGGTAAAACCACCAAGGCGCATCGTGCTGGGCATCGTCACCGGCAAACCGACGGATGTGTTCGTGCCAGAAGAAGAACCGCCAGTAGTCCGGCTCCTGCGCATGCACGGCCAGCGCCCACGGCAGGCTGACGATGATCGCCACGGCAATCGCCACCGGGCCGTACAGCAGCAGTTCACGCCAGCGTTTTTGCCAAAGCATCCACGGCAAGGCGATCAGCACCGGCAACAACCAGGCAAGGAACCCCTTGGTCATGAAGCCCATGCCGCAGGCCAGCCCCAGCACCGCCCACGCGGCCATGCGTTTGCCACTGGTTTGACTGTCGACGGCAAACCACAGCGCCACCAGACTCAGGTTGACCCAAAAGGTGAATTGCGGATCGAGGTTGGCGTAGCCCGACTGACCGGCCACCACGGTGAAACTCATGTAGAGCAGGGCGCAGACGAAGCTCTTGCGCGGATCGTTCCACAAGCGCCGGGCGACCAGGTAACAGAGCAATACGCTCAAACCGCTGCTCAACGCCGAAGCGAAGCGCACGCCAAACAGGTTCTGCCCGAACAGTTCCTGCCCCAGCGCGATCATCCAGTAACCGGCAATCGGCTTCTCGAAATAGCGCAGGCTCATGAAGTGCGGCGACACCCAGTTGCCGCTCAGCAGCATGTCCTGGCTGATCTGCGCGTAGCGGGTCTCGTCGGGAATCCACAAGCCATGGCTGCCCAGCGGCAGCAGATAAGCCAGCAGACAGATCGCCAACAGCAGCAGCGGCATTGTCCAGCGTTTAGTCATGCGCCTTGCACTCCCAGCCAGCCTTCGCGGCCGTCGAGGGCGCCGCGCTGAACGCGACCCACGGGCAAGCTGTTGAAGAATTCGGGCAACAAGTCGCCCAGCGGAGTGAAGTCGATGTTGCGCTGGCGTGCATCGACCAGCAGTTGACGAAAGTCCTGAGCCATCAGAATCCCTTCTACTTCGGCATGAATGGTGTAGACGTTGAGTTTTTCCGGGCAAAAGCGATCGAGGATGAACGCGTTGAAGTCTGGCGCCGCCACCGTCGGGCCAACGACTTCGTCGAAGGTCGGCAAGTCCACTGGAATCTGTGGCGTGCCCGGCGTGCCGTCAGCCAGCAGCGGACGGAACATCCGCGAGCCACGGCAATCGCTGTTGTAGCGAAAGCCGAAGGCTTGCTTGGCCTCGATCACGCGTTCGTCGGCACGCCAGCCAGCGGCGGCCGAACACTCGACTTTGGCGCCAAGAATGTCGCTCAAGGTGTCGACGCCCTGGCGGATCTGCTCGATCAGTTGCATCTCGTTCCAGCGCCCGGCATTGGCCTGCCAGCCGTGGTGATCCCAGGCGTGCAGGCCGACCTCATGCCCGGCGTCCCGGGCCTGACGCATCAGGTGCCCGAGTTCGCGGCCAATCGGTTTGCCCGGCCACGCGGTACCGGCCAGCAGAATGTCCCAGCCATACAGGCCGGCGGCGTTGGAGCGGAGCATCTTCCAGAGGAACTGCGGGCGAATCAGGCGCCACAGATGCCGGCCCATGTTGTCGGGGCCGACACTGAAGAAGAACGTTGCCTTGATCTGCGCCTCGTCGAGCATTTCCAGCAGCCGCGGCACACCTTCACGGGTGCCGCGAAACGTATCGACATCGATGCGTAGACCGGCCTGCATCAACGCTTGTCCGCGATTTCGAGCATGGCTTCACGCAAGAAGAAGTCGAGCGTATTGCCGATGGTCTCGCGCATTTCCACGGTCGGCGTCCAGTCCAGCAGGCGCTTGGCGTTGGCAATGCTCGGTTTGCGGTGCTCGACGTCCTGGTAACCGGCGCCGTAGAACGCCTTGCTCTCGACGTCGCGGAAACCGGCGAACGGCGGGAAGTTGTCGCGCAGCGGGTGCGCTTCGAACTGGCGCAGCAACTCTTCGCCCAACTGGCGGATGCTGGCTTCGTTGTCCGGGTTGCCGATGTTGATGATCTGGCCGTTGCAGACGTCGTTGTCGTTATCGATGATCCGCGCCAGTGCCTCGACGCCGTCAGCGATGTCGGTGAAGCAGCGTTTCTGCTCGCCGCCATCGAACAGGCGAATCGGCGTGCCTTCCACCAGGTTGAGGATCAGTTGAGTGATTGCGCGGGAACTGCCGATGCGCGCCGAATCCAGACGATCAAGGCGCGGACCCATCCAGTTGAACGGACGGAACAGGGTGAAATTCAGACCCTTGGCGCCGTACGCCCAGATGACCCGGTCGAGCAGTTGCTTGGACACGGAGTAGATCCAGCGCTGCTTGTTGATCGGGCCGACGATCAGGTTGGAGGTGTCTTCGTCGAAGTTCTTGTCCTGGCACATGCCATAGACTTCCGAGGTCGACGGGAAGATCACGCGCTTGTTGTACTTGACGCAGTAGCGCACCAGTTTCAGGTTTTCTTCGAAGTCGAGTTCGAACACCCGCAGCGGGTTACGGGTGTATTCGATCGGCGTGGCGATGGCCACCAGCGGCAGCACCACGTCGCACTTCTTGATGTGGTATTCGATCCACTCGGAGTGAATGCTGATGTCGCCTTCGACGAAGTGGAAGCGCGGATGGCTACGCAGACGCTCGATGGCATCGGAGCCGATATCCAGACCATAAACTTCATAGCGATCATCACGCAGCAGACGCTCGGACAGGTGATTGCCGATGAAGCCGTTGACGCCGAGGATCAGCACGCGCGTGCGACGTGGGCCACGGCCGGATTCGGCGCCGCGCAGCAGCGAGCCGTCGACCAGACCGAGTTCGTTGGCCAGTTGCGGGCCACTCAGGAACAGACCGTTGTCATTGCGCTGACCGGACAGAATCACCAGCGAATCTTCACCGCAGGCAATACGCAGCGGATCGACGCTGATGACCCGGCCCGGAGCCTGACCTTCATTGCCTTTGACGACTTCGGCGCTCCAGACAATCAACTTGTGCTCGCCCACGGCGCAGAAAGCGCCCGGATATGGCTGAGTTACGGCGCGAACCAGATTGAACAGTTGCTCGGCGGGTTGCGCCCAGACCAGTTTGCCGTCGGCTGCGGTGCGACGACCGAATACCGTGGCCTGGCTGTCGTCCTGCGCGGTTTCGCTGATCTTGCCTTGCAGCATGGCCGGCAGGGTGTCGCGCAGCAGATTGGCAGCGGCGTTACGCAGCTTGCCGTGCAGGCTCAACGCGGTGTCGCTGCGCTCGATAGCCACGCGCTGCTGGGCGACGATGGCGCCGGCATCGGCACGTTTGACCATGCGGTGCAGGGTCACGCCGGTTTCGGTTTCACCGTTGACCAGCACCCAGTTGGCCGGTGCGCGACCACGGTAGCGCGGCAGCAACGAGCCGTGCAGGTTGAACGCTCCTTTTTTCGCGGTGGCCAGCAGCGGCTCGCTCAGCAGGTTGCGGTAGTAGAAGGAGAAAATGTAATCCGGGTCGAGCTTGGCAATGCGCTCGATCCACAGCGGGTGGTTGGCGTCTTCCGGCGCGTGCACCGGGATGCCCTTGGTTGCGCACAGTTGCGCGACCGAGGCGTAGAAAGCGTTCTCTTTCGGATCATCAGCGTGAGTGAACACCGCCGCGATGTCGTAGCCACTGTCGAGCAGGGCTTGAATGCCGGCGCAGCCAATATCGTGGTAAGCGAAGACAACAGTTTTTGCACTCATGAGAGAACCTGACCAGTAGTAGAAGTTGTAGAAGCTGTAGAGGAAAGACCATCAACGGTGACCGCAGGCGCCGGTTCGGCCGGGTGGCTGCGCAGCACCTTTTCAATGAAGAAACGCGGGCGGGCGCGCACGTCGCTGTACATGCGTCCCAGGTACTCGCCGAGCAGGCCCATGCCGATGAATTGGCCGCCGGTAAACACGAACAGCACCGCGAACAGCACGAACATGCCGTCACCGGCCCAGCCGGAACCGAAGGCCAGGCGCATGACGATCAGCGCGAAAGCAAACAGCAACCCAAGCCCGGCCATGGTGAAACCGACGATGCTCAGCAAACGCAGCGGCGTGGTGGTCATGCAGGTGATCAGGTCGAACATCAGGTTGATCAAGCGCATCGGGCTGTACTTCGAATCACCGTGCTCACGCTCGGCGTGGGCAACGACGATTTCGGTGGTGTGGCGGGCGAAGCTGTTGGCCAGAATCGGGATAAAGGTGCTGCGCTCACGGCAGGCGAGCATCGCGTCGATGATCGTGCGTCGGTAAGCGCGAAGCATGCAGCCGTAGTCGCTCATGGCGACGCCGGTGGAGCGCTGCACGGCGAGGTTGATCAGTTTCGACGGGTAGCGGCGCAGCGCCGAATCCTGGCGATTGCCGCGCACGGTGCCGACCACGTCGTAGCCTTTTTCGGCTTCGGCGACCAGCCGCGGGATTTCTTCCGGCGGGTTCTGCAGGTCGGCGTCGAGGGTAATCACCACGTCGCCCTTGCATTGTTCGAACCCGGCCATGATCGCCGCGTGCTGGCCGTAGTTGCGGTTGAGGATCACCGCGACAAACGGGCTGTCTTCGCGGCTCGCGGCTTCTTCCAGCAGATTGGCGGACTCGTCACGGCTGCCGTCGTCGACGAGGACGATTTCGTAGTCGTGGCGCAGCATCCGGCACGCCGCTTCAGTGCGGCGCAACAGTTCCGGCAGGCTGTCCTGTTCGTTGTAGACCGGGATGACGATCGACACACAACGGATTGGGTAAGGTTTCACGGGCGTTTGTCCATAAGGGTGGCGATGGCGCCGACCACGCGATCAAGGTCCTGATCGGTCATGTCGGGGAACAACGGAATCGAGCACAGCCGCGCCGAGTTCCATTCGGTGTTGGGCAGATACAGATCGGGGTCACGCTGGCGGTACCAGGTATGCAGGTGGGTGGCGATGAAATGGATGCCGGTGCCGATGCCCTGATCCTGCAAACCCTTCATGAAGGCTTCGCGATCCATACCGCAACGCTCGCTGTCGATGCGCAGGATGAACAGGTGCCAGGCGTGTGTTTGCGCGTAGGCAGGCACGGCCAGCGGTTGCACCGGCAGGCCTTCGAGTTTTTGCCGGTAGGCGGCAGCCAGCTCGGTGCGGCGCGCGTTGATTGCGTCCAGACGCTCCAGTTGCACCAAAGCAATCGCCGCATTGATGTCGGCCAGGTTGTATTTGAAACCCGGCTGCATGACCTGCGCCTGTGGCTTGCGCCCGCCGGTGAGGCGGTCGTAGGCGTCAACGCCCAGACCATGAAACTTGAGCATGCGCACACGACTGGCCAGCGCTTCGTCATCGGTAACGAACATCGCGCCTTCGGCGCAGGTCATGTTCTTGATCGCGTGAAAGGAGAAAATCGCCGTGCCTTGAGCGCCGACGTGACGGCCCTTGTAGCGGGTGCCGGCGGCGTGGGCGGCGTCTTCAATGACGGCGATACCGTGCTTGTCGGCCAGCGCGTACAACGGATCAAGATCGAAAGCGGCGCCGGCGTAATGCACCGGAATGATTGCTTTGGTGCGCGGGGTGATGGCGGCTTCGATGCGCGCGGCGTCGGTCATCAGGGTGTCGCGGTCGACGTCGACAAACACCGGCGTGGCGCCAATCAGCGAGATCATGTTGGCGGTCGAGACCCAAGTCTGCGACGGCGTGATGACTTCGTCGCCGGGGCCAATGCCCAGCGCCAACAGGGTGATGTGCATGCCACCGGTGGCCGAGGACAAGGCCACGGCATGCCGGCAACCCACGTACTGCGCAAATTGTTCTTCGAGTGCCTGGTTTTTCGGCCCGGTAGTGATCCAGCCTGAACGCAATACTTGCTCTACGGCTGCAATTTCTTCGTCGCCGATACTGGGGCGAGAGAAGGGGAGAAACGCCTGACTCATGAACACCTCATCACAAACAAATCAGAAGAAAACGTGATCAACAAACAGGATCCAATCTCAGCGTAGACGCAAAAATTACCTTCGCATCAATAAGTTGCTGAAATGACTTACCGTCGGGGTCAGGTTGACTTTTCGGGCGTTGCGCGGCAGTTTGGACACCGCCGCCGCGGGCTCTATTGGAATTAAGGTTATGCCCGTTTTTGTGAAAGGAACATGAAAAAGCGGTCGGCGAATCGTTTATATGAAACTCATACAGCCGCTGTTCAGACTTCTACCGCTTATCGTCATTTTTAGTAGAAAAGTCCTACAGAAGTGTTCCCTTTATACTGGGAATGTTGCAGTTGTTAGTTGGTGTGTTGAATTGTTTTTACTCAAGGCCTTTACGTTTGATTGACTTGCCCGCTGTTCCGTTGCAACTCCGCCAGAGCAACCCGATGACCGTGTATCTGGCGCGTCTGGCACCCTCCAGCCAACTGACCATGCGCTATGTTTTGCAGGACGCTGCCGACCGCCTCGGCTTTGAAGACATTAATGTCGAAGATATTCCTTGGCACGCCTTGCAGCCTGAAGATGTGGTGGCGTTAGTCGCCGCGTTGCGCGAGGACAATTACGCGCCGAACACTTCTTCGCTTTATGTCAATGCCGTGCGCGGCGTGATGAATGAAGCGTGGCGCATGAGCCTGATTACTCAGGATCATTTATTGAAGATGCGTTCGGTCAAAGGCATTGCCGGCACGCGTCTGTCTCAAGGGCGCAACTTGAAGCGCACGCTGATTCACGAATTGATGGAAGTGTGCGCCGCCGATCCCCGTCCTCAGGGCTTGCGCGACGCGGCGGTGATTGCCCTGTTGTACGGCACCGGCATGCGCAAGTCGGAATCGGTGGATCTGGATCTGAATCAGGTCGACTTCAGCGAGCGCAGCCTGACGGTGAACGGCAAGGGCAACAAACAACTGATCAAGTACGCACCGACCTGGGCGTTCGCCAAACTCAATGCCTGGCTGGAGTTTCGTCGCTCGCAACTCAAGGAAGGCGAGAGCGACGATGCGTTTCTGTTCAACCGCATTCGTCGCGGCAGCCACATCACCCGCGAGCGCATCACCAAGCACGCGATTTATTACATCGCCCGTCAGCGTGGCACTCAGGTCGGGGTGAAGATCATGCCCCACGATTTCCGCCGTTCGTTCATCACTCGGGTGATCGAGGAGCACGATCTGTCGATTGCGCAGAAGCTCGCACACCACAGCAATATCCAGACAACCGCCAACTACGACGTGCGCGACGACAACGAGCGGCGCCGCGCAGTGGATCGCTTCGACCTCTGATCAGGACGCGGCGAACACATGGGCGGCGCCGAGTATCGACAGTTGCACCGCGCTGCCGGCCGGTGGCGCGTGCATGCCGGAGCTGCGCACCAGCAATGAACGGCCCGGATCGACGCTGGTTGACGAGCGCAGTTCGACGGTGAGCGTGCAGGTGTTGCCGGCGAAATCGCGTTCGGTGACCACGGCATTGCAGGCTTGCGCGTCGTTGACGCCGTCGGCCACTTGCAATTGCTCAGGGCGCAACATGATCTGCGCGTTGCCGATGAAACCGTTGCTGTTGACCGGCACCGGGCCGAGGTCGCAATGCGCCCAGCCGGATTCGATCCGCGCCGGCATCACCACCGCTTCACCAAGGAAATGCGCGGTTTGCTCATCATCCGGGTAGCGGTAAAGGTCCATCGGGTGCCCCGATTGCACCAGTCGCCCGCCGCGCATGACCGCCAACTGATCAGCAAATGACAGCGCTTCGCCTTGATCGTGGGTCACCAGAATGGTGGTAACGCCGGCCTCTTCGAGCAGGCGCGCGACCATTTTGCGCATGGCGCTGCGCAAACCGGTGTCGAGGGCGGAAAACGGCTCGTCGAGCAACATCAAGCGCGGTTGCTGTGCCAGCGCCCGGGCGAGGGACACCCGTTGCTGCTGGCCGCCGGACAACTCGTGCGGCCAGCGTCCGGCCATGTTGGCGTCAAGCGCCACGCTGTCCATCAGTTGCGCGATGCGCTCGGTTCTGGCCGCACCGGTCAGGGCTAGACCGAAGCCGATGTTGGCGGCGACGGTCATGTGCGGAAACAGCGCGCCATCCTGCGGCACATAGCCGATCTGGCGTTGGTAGGCCGGCACGGCGTGCGTGCTGTCGACCAGCGTCTGGCCATTGAGCGTGAGGCTGCCGGCATCGGGAAACTCGAAACCGGCGATCATCCGCAACAGCGTGGTTTTGCCCGAGCCCGAGGGGCCGACGATAACGGTGCGGCTGCCGGTCGCGACGGACAGGCAGATGTCTTCCAGCGCTTTCTGTGCGCCAAAGGATTTACTCAAGGAGATCAGTTCGAGTGCGTTCATCGGCCAGCGGTGCGCCTGGATTGGTGATAGAGAATGGCCGTCAGCGGCAGCGAAAGCAGAACCATCAGCAGCGCGTAAGGCGCAGCAGCGGCGTAATCGATTTCGCTGGTCATGGCCCAGAAACCGGTGGCCAGTGTTCGCGTGCCGTTGGGGGCGAGCAGAAGCGTGGCGGTCAGCTCATTGGTGATCGCCAGAAACACCAGCGCCGCACCGGCGGCAGCACCGGGCGCGGCGAGGCGCAAGGTGATCAGCCACAAGGCGCGCAACGGCGAACGGCCAAGGCTTTGCGCAATGTTTTCCAGCTCAACCGGCGCCTGCGCGAAACCGGCGCGCAGGCTGACCAGCGCACGCGGCAAAAACATCAGCAAGTAGGCGAGCAGCACGGTGATCGTGGTCTGGTAGATCGGCCGGGCGAAATGGATGGTTACGGTGACCAGCGCCAGCGCCACGACAATCCCCGGCAACGAACTGGTGATGTAATTGCAGCCTTCAAGCAAACGCTGCAACTTGCCCGGCGCACGAATCGACAGCCAGGCAATCGGAATCGCCGCCAGACTGGTCAGCAAGGCACCGGCCACACCGAACGACAGGGTTTGCAGGAGAGCCGGCAACAGCTCGCCACTTGCCCAGACCTCGGCGCCGCCCGCAATCAGCCAGCGGCCCAAGGTCAGCAGCGGCACACCGAGCGCGAGCATACAGGTCAGGCCTTGCAGGGCGAGCCCGCAAACCACCGCGCCGCGTTTCAAGCGAACAGTGCGTTGTTCGCGGGCGCTGCCGGAGCCGACTCGTGCATAACGCGCCTGGCCACGGGCGGCGGATTCGGCTGTGAGCATCGCCAGACAACACAGGGCCAGCACCCCGGCGAGCATGTTCGCTGCAGGGCCGTTAAAGGTCGATTTGAACTGATCGAAAATCGCCGTGGTGAAGGTGTCGAAACGGATCATCGCGTAGAGACCGTATTCGGCCAGCAGGTGCAAACCGACCAGCAACGCACCGCCACAGATCGCCAGACGCAACTGCGGCAACACCACCCGGAAAAACACCGCCCAGGGTTTGAGGCCGAGGGATTCGGCAACGTCCTCGATGGCCGGATCGAGACGACGCAAGGTCGCCGCAATCGGCAGATAAAGAAACGGGAAATAAGCGATCACCGACACCAGCACACCGGCGGGCAATCCATGAATCGACGGAATCAGGCTGACCCACGCGTAACTGTGGACGAACGCCGGCACCGCCAGCGGCGCAACGGCGAGCAACGACCACAAACGCCGACCGGGCAGGTTGGTGCGTTCGGTCAGCCATGCCAGCGTGGTGCCGAGCACGATGCACAGCGGCAGGGTGATCAACACCAACAGCACGGTGTTAATCAGCAGTTCGGCCACACGCGGGCGGAACACCAACGCCTGAATGGTCGCCCAACCGGTGGTCCACGACACGCCAATCACGAAGGCGATCGGCAGCAAGGACAACAACGAAACGCCCACCGCCAACGCAACCACCCACGATCCCCCGCGACCGTTGAGGGCGCGGGCTTTCAGTGGGCGGTGGGCGGAGGAGGCCGCAGCCACCTGCGCCGGTAAGGTTTCCGGCATCACTTACAACAGTCCGGCCTGAGTCATCAGCTCGACGGCTTTCTTGCTGTCGAGTTTCGACGCATCGACTTTTGGCGCATCAAGATCCTTCAGCGGCGTCAGTTTCGGATTGGACGGCGCGTCCTTGCCGACCGCGTATTCGAAGGAATTGCCGGTGTGGAGAATTTCCTGGCCCTGTTTGCCGGTGACGTAGGCGAGGAATTTCTGCGCTTCGTCCTGATGTTTGCTGGAGGCCAGCACGCCACCGCCGGAGATGCTCACGAAGGCACCCGGGTCCCGATGTTTGAAGTAGTAGAGTTTGGTGTTCTTGCTGTTTTCGCCAGTCTTGGATTGATCGACGAAACTGTAATAGTGGTAGATCACGCCGCTGTCGATCTGCCCGGCATTCACCGCTTTGAGCACGGCGCTGTTGCCACGGTAGACGGTGGCGTTGGTTTTCATGCCTTTGAGCCAGTCGAGCGTGGCCGCTTCACCTTTCTGTTCCAGTACGGCAGCGACGATTGCCTGGAAGTCCGCACCGGCCGGGGAGGCGGCCCAGCGACCTTTCCAGTCAGGTTTGGCCAGGTCGAGCAGGGACTTCGGCAGATCTTTTTCCGCCAGTTTGCTTGGGTTGTAGACGAACACGGTGGAGCGCGCAGCGATGCCGACCCACTTGCCGTGCGCCGGGCGATAGGCCGAATCCACTTGTTCCAGGGTCGCCGGCGCCACCGGGGCAAACAGCTTGGCGTTGTCCACCAGCACCATCGCCGGGGAGTTCTCGGTCAAAAACACATCTGCCGGCGAGGCGGCGCCTTCCTGCACTAACTGGTTGCCCATTTCGGTGTCGTCGCCATTGCGAATCGTCACCGGAATACCGGTTTCTTCGGTAAACCCGGCGACCCAGGCTTTGGTCAGGCTTTCGTGCTGAGCGTTGTAGACCACCAGACCCACGCTGTCGGCGGCAAACGCCTGACCTGCGCCGAGGAGGGCCGTGGCCAGCAACGCGCGTTTCAGAAAGGACGGAAACTGTGGATTCATGACGAGAACGCTCCTGTTTTTTAGACGTTATGGGCAGGCATTCGCGGGCAGATTTCAATGCGAATGATTTGCATATGTTGAGTCGCAGGCAATGTAGAGAGGCAAATGAGAAAAAAACGTCAAACAAACCGTTAATACATGTCATTTCCATTCAGATTAGCAGCGACTCGCTGACGCACGATGCCCGTGCGTCATTCAACGTCAGGATGTTCAGGAGGGATTGGGAATGTAGGCGACGCTCTGGTCTACGCAGCCGTGGAAAACCTGCTCGCCACGGGTGGGGGTGGTGGTGATGACCCGGTGATCGCGGCTCAAGTACTCCAGCGGCATTGCTTCGCCACTGTGGTACTGGGCGACGATGATCGTGCGTTGCGGATTCCACTGTTGGCCGCTGTTGCGTTCAGTTGCTCGCCGAGCAGGTAAATCAGCCACACGCTGAGCCAGGCCGAAACCACCGAAGACAGTCGCAGCGACCAGGGGCCGAGGCCACCGGTCAGCCAACTGGACGCGGTAATCAGCCAGTACGACAACAGCGGCTTGTCGTAGTACGGATCACCCTTGAGATATGGGTCGAAGTAATCACCGCTTTGCAGCATCTGCAAGGCAATGTTGGCCCAACGGGTTTCCGCGCCCCACAGCTCACGACTGCCCAGCCCGAACAACAGCATCAGGGCTGTCGCTGCCAGCAGGATCCATAACGCTTTGCGATCGTGTGCCGCCGAGGTCATGGCTGGCTTTTGCTGAACAGGTAAATTTGCAGGTTGCCGCGTTGGTAATGCTTGCCGTCCGGCGGTAACAGCTCGATTTCCTGGGCTTCCTGAACGCTGTTGACCCGCATCACCACACCCACCGAGCCCTTTTTGCGTGCTTCGGTCATCCATTGGCCGACGTCGTCCAGACCCACCTTACGCGAGGCCATGGCAGGGTCATCGAGACCGTATTTCAGCTCGCCGACGGTGTTGAACAGGTCAACTTGCGGACGCTTCAAGCGCCACGACAGTGCCGATGCAGCCCCCAGATCGTTGCTCAACAAAGAAGAGGTTTCACTCAAGGCCTGTTGATGCTCGGCAATAAACTGATCAGGCATCTTGCTGTCGACAATCTGCGCCGGCATCGCCGCCGGCAACAACGCAATCAACAGGCCGATGCCCAGCGCCGGCATGGCCCATAAGGTCAACGGCCGCATGATTTTCAGGGCGTTGGCGATGATCCAGCCAATCAGCACGATGAACACCAGCGACAGGCTGAACATCTCGGTGTTTTCGTAAATCTCTTTGCTGGCCTGCAAGTAGATCAAGGCAATCAGCGCTACACTGGCCAGCAGCGTGTTGACCACGCCGTTCAGGCGCAGCACTCGCGCGTTGCCGCTGTCCAGCCAGTTCACCACGGTGTGGCCCATCAACAAGGCCAGCGGCATCAGGCACGGCATGATGTAGGTCGGCAACTTGCCGCTGCTCAGGCTGAAGAACACCAACGGCAGCAGGAACCACAAGGCGAGGAAAGCGATTTTCGGCTGCGCCTTTTCGCGCCAGGTGCGGATCAATGTCGACGGCAACAACAGCGCCCACGGCAGCGTGGACGCAAACAGCAGCGGCAGGTAGAACCACCATGGCCGCGCATGCTGAGCGTCATCGCCCGCAGCGAAACGACGGATGTGTTCGTGCCAGAAGAAGAATCGCCAGAAGTCCGGTTCGCGCACGTGCACGGCCAGTGCCCACGGCACGCTGACCAGTGCAGTCACCAACACCGCCACCGGGCCGAAACGCAGCAATTCGCCAAAGCGGCGTTGCCAGATCATGTAGGGCAGGGCGATCAGCACCGGCAGCAACAGGGCGAGAAAGCCTTTGGTCATCAGGCCCATGCCGCACGCCGCGCCCAACAGCGCCCAACTGCCAATCCGCGCCGCCGTGGTGCGACTGTCGATGGCAAACCAGACCGCCACCAGACTCAGGCTGACCCACAAGGTGAACTGCGGATCGAGGTTGGCATAACCGGCCTGACCGGCAATCAGACCGAAACTCATGAACAGCAGTGCACACGCCGCACTGATACGCGGGCTGTTCCACAGTCGCGCGGCCAGCAGGTAAGTGAGCCAGACACTGGCGCCGGTGCTCAGCGCCGAGGCAATGCGCACACCAAACAGGTTGTCGCCAAAAATCGCCTGGCCGATGGCAATCATCCAGTAACCGGCGATGGGTTTCTCGAAGTAGCGAATGCCCATGAAATGCGGCGCCACCCAGTTGCCGCTCAGGAGCATTTCCTGGCTGATTTGGCCGTAACGGGTTTCGTCGGGGATCCATAAGCCGTGAGTCATCAGCGGCAACAGATAAAACAGCACAAAAGCGAGGATCAGACCGGGAATGGCCCAGCGCTCAAATGTTCGTGCCGTGTGCGCTTGCGATAAATGCCGGACAGCGTGGCGCAACGGTTTGTTATCAGACGTCATGAGTGGACCTTGGCGCAGATATAAAAGTTGGGGGTGAAACAGTGTGTTTAAAGCGTGTTAGTTCTGCGCATGGGCAAGGTTTAACGTTTTCCAGAACGGCACATTAATAATGCCCAGTACGTTGAGTTGTTTATGGCTGTCAATGCGCACCAGCAATACGCTGCCGTATTCGGCGGCAATCGCATGGGGAAAACCGGTTTGCTTTTCAAAGTCGCTGATGCAACTGCTGTGGGTCACCAGCACCAGATTCTGTTTGTCTGCCTTGTGTGCGATCACTTCGTCGCGCAGTACCGGGCCGCAAGTGGCCAGCCAGTCTTGCGCGCTGGCGTCCTGACCGAACATGTAATGCGCGGTTTGCGCAGTACGGGTCAGCGGACTGCTCAACACTTGCGCCTGCTGCATGCCTAATTGCCGGAAGCCTTGTCCCAAGGCCTGCGCCGCCACGCTGCCAACCTGAGTGATGCCGTCCGCCGGCCCCAGGCAGCTGTTGGCGGAACGATCACAACGTTCGGTATGGCGCACCAGTGCGACCACTTCACCGGCCTGCCAGGCCTGCATCCATTGTGCGGTGATGCGGCTGTTGGCGTGATCCAGATCGGTCGGTGAACGAGGCCAGAACACAAAACCGCTGACCAGAATCGCCACGAACATGACGCAAACCAGCGCGAGCAACAAACGTAAACGCAGGGTTCGCGGTGACCTGAATAAAGTTTCCAATTGAAATAATTGCGCCACAATCTTGCCCCTTTTGAAGACTCGGTATTTCATTCAGCGCAACGCAAGGCTTAGGCAGCGAGCAACTTTACGACGAGTGAGTTGAATGCAGGCTGAACACTACGTTCAGGGTCGTGGCGAGGCAGTGAAGAACTTGTGAAAAAATTGCCAGAAGTTAGCAGGCACAACTAAAGCGGCCATTTGATAAATAAACTCAAATGCAGTTTTTGTTTGCGAATGGGGTTAACAAATTCCGGCCACTGAGGCAAAGCTGCAAACCTGGGCCCGGCCGTCGTCGCGGGTCTATGGTTACGTTTACGTCTGACAACTGCTGCGGAGTCAACCCGGTTAATGGATTTCAAACAAAGCCTGACGAAAAGGATTGTGATCGTCTTCGCCTCGATGAGCGCTCTGGTCGCCGGTGTGTTCGCGCTGGGAATTGTCGCCACGGTGCACGTGGTCGAGCGCAAATTGACCACCACCACGCTGGCGGGTGGTTTGCATCGGCTGCTGGCCATGGATGACATCAGCCAGTGGAGCCACAAACCGGAAAAGAGCGAACTGTTCTTCGCCGAGGGTGGAAAAGGGTCGTTGGCGTTGACCAGACAACTGGCGGCGCTGCCTCCGGGGTTTCAGGAGATCAAATTCCACGGCGATGACTTTTACGCCATGGTCGAGTCGGTGGCGGGGCGCAAGTACGTGCTGCTGCGTGATCAGGAAAGTCTCGAACAACGTGAGCGCCTGCTGTTCATCGTGGTGATCGTCGGTTTTATTCTCAGCATTCTGTTGGCCGTTTTACTGGGACGCCTGTTGGCGCGGCGGGTCATGGCGCCGGTGATTCGTCTGGCCTTGCAGGTGCGCCATCGGGATCAGTTGATTGAGCTCGCGCCGCCACTGCACCCGGACTACGCAGCGGATGAGGTGGGCGAGCTGGCACTGTCCTTCGACCAGACGCTGGGACGCCTGCGCGAAACCCTCAGCCGGGAAAAACTCTTCACCAGCGACGTCAGCCACGAATTGCGCACGCCGTTGATGGTACTCGCCAGCTCCTGCGAGCTGCTGCTGGCCAACCCTTCGCTGGACGCTCGCTCATCGGCGCAAGTCAGCCGCATCGCCCGGGCCAGCCACGAGATGCGCCAACTGGTGGAAACCTTCCTGATGCTCGCACGCAAGCCGGAAGACGCCGGTATCCAGGCCACTTGTACGCTCAAGCAAGTGGCGGATACGCAGGTGGAAGTCTGGGGGCGGTTGATTCGCGAGAAAGGCCTTGAATTCGTCTACGACTCGCAACACGCAGGCACCGCGACGCTGAACCTGACGCTGTTGCAATCGGTGATGGGCAACCTGCTTCGCAATGCCTGGCACTACACCGATCACGGCTTCGTTCGCCTGACCTTGAACGAGCGTGGTTTTGTCGTTGAGGACAGCGGCATCGGCATTCCGGAAGAGCAGCGTCACGCGATGTTCCAGCCCTTCGTCCGGGGCGAGGAACAACGCGGAGAAGGCCTGGGGTTGGGCCTGTCGCTGGTGCAGAGAATCTGCAGCCAGCAACACTGGCAGGTGCAACTGACCACACGCGAACCCAACGGCTGTCGCTTCACCGTGACCGTGGCTCAGGAGGAGGGTGGACACCCGCGTGAATTGCCGGCTGCCTGACTGATCAACGCAGCCAGGCGCTTGACGTTGTTCTGCTGCGCCGTCACCAGTTCATCGATGCTCGGCCCCGACGGGGTTTGCAACGTCGAGCGGCACGTCACCAGTTGGCTGTCGGCTTCACCGAGTGGGCGCAGACGCCATTTTGCATCGATCAATGCGTATTGGCCGGGAATCGAGTCGAAGCGCTGCACCTCGATGCGCACTGAAACGTTGCCGCGACCGCTGGTGTTGCTCAGTTGATCGGTCAGCGCACTGCGCAATTCATCCGCCAGGCTTGCCCCCCACCATTGGGTTTCGAGAATCGCCAGGCCACTGTTGCCCTGGCGAATGACGATTTGCGGGCGGTCGACCTGCGGCGGCACGGTAATCCCTTCAATCGGGATCTGCGCGCCGGCGCGGGTACTGCCCAGTTGCACCGGCGTCAGGGTGTGAAAGCTGATCGGCTCGCTGCGGCAGGCGCCAAGCAGCATAAACGCAGCGAGCACGGTGATCTTCAGCGGTAAAGCCATCGGTTTTACTCCTGTGCTCAATTGCGTGGCGGTCCTTTCAGATCCAGTGGCGCCGCGTTGTCCGGACGTCCGCGAATCAGCGATTCCGGGTGACGACCGAGGTAATCCGACAGCTCACGCAGCGAGCGCGACATGCGGCCAAGTTCGTCGAGGGTTTCGGTGAGTTTTTCGCGCTGCGGTGAATCTTCGGCCAGGGTCGAGTTGGCGGACTGCAGGGTCTTGCTGACATCGGCGAGGGTATTCTGCACGCCCGGCAAGGTTTTCGCGTTGAACTGGGTCAGACCTTTGCGCAGCTCGTTAAGGTTGCTGTCGAGGTTGCTGGCAATACGATCCACTGGCAATTTGTTCAGCTTGTCGACCATCGCTTCGAGTTTTTCCTGCAACTGTTCGAGGCTGCCGGGCACCGTTGGAATGACCACTGGCCGCGCGGTCGGATCGAAGGCGACTTTTTCTGCTTTCGGGAAGAAATCCAGGGCGATGTACAGCTGACCGGTGAGCAGATTGCCGCTGCGGGCCTGCGCGCGCAGACCGTTTTCGATGAACGTGCCCATCAGGCGAATGCCGGCCGCTTCGTCGTTGGGGTCATGCTTGAACGCGGTGATCATTTTGCCGTAGGCCATGCCGAGGCGCTGTGGGTAGATGACGATGCCGACATTCAGCGGGAAGCTGCGTTTCTTCGCGTCGAAGTCCAGATTGATCGCGACCACGCGGCCTATTTCCATGCCGAGGAATTCCACCGGCGCATCGACCTTGAGCCCGCGCAAGGCCTGATCGAAACGCAGGCTCAGGTACTGCGCTTTGCCGTTGGGCGGGGCGAGGGCGGTTTGCTGGTCGGCGAACAAGTCGTAGTTTTTGTCTTCAGCGGCAACTGTGTCGTTCGGACTGTACTCGGGGGCGCGGAAAGCGATGCCGCCGACCAGCAGGGTCGACAACGATTCGGTTTTCACGGCAAAACCGTTGGCGCCAACGTTGACGTCGATGCCGCTGGCATTCCAGAAACGCGTGTTTTCGGTGACGAAAGCGTCGTTCGGGGCATGGATGAACACCTCGATGTTCACCCCTTTGCCTTCCGGATCGAGGGCGTAAGTGACGACCTGGCCGACCGGGATCTTGCGGTAATAAACCGGCGAGCCGATGTCGAGAGAACCAAGGTCAGGGGCATGGAGCATGAAGCGCTTGCCCGGTTCGCCGTAGGTGATCGGTGGCGGGTTTTCCAGGCCTTTGAAGTGTTTGGCCCGTGCGTTCGACTGGCCGATGTCGGCACCGATGTAGTCGCCTGAGAGCAGGGTGTCGATACCCGATACGCCACCGGCGCCGATGCGCGGGCGCACGACCCAGAACTGCGAGTCTTCGCGGGTAAAGGTTTCGGCTTGTTTGGAGAGTTTGACCGTGGCGTTGACGCTTTTCTGGTCGTCGGTCAACTCGACGTCGGTGACCTGGCCGATTACCACGTTGCGGTATTTGACTTCGGTTTTGTTGGCGGTAAGACCGCTGCCGGTCTTGAAGGTCAGGACGATGGTCGGACCTTCCTGCAGGATGTTATGCACTACCAGCGAGATGCCGACCAGCACGGCGACAATTGGTACGATCCAGACCAGTGAAACACTGAATCGGCGGGTTTTGACCGGGGCCTGCCCTGGTGCTCGCGGCTCATCAATGGCTGACGACTTCATCCATGTCCTCCTGGGATTGTTGGGCACTGAGCGTCAGGAACGCAAAAGCACCTCATCAATATAGAAGTGCCTTGCGATAGAGCAAATCGAAATGACAAATTCCGTTTATGTCAGCCCACCAGCTCGCGCAAGCGGTACCAGAACATGCCCAGTGCCAGCAATGGCGAGCGCAAGGCCGGGCCTCCGGGGAAGGTCATGTGCGGCACACCGCTGAACACATCCATGCCTTGACTGTGGCCGGCGTGAATCGCCTCGCCGAGCAGTTTCGCGCACCAATGGGTGACGTTCAGGCCATGGCCCGAGTAGCCCTGCGCGTAGAACACATTCGGCTGTTGCTTGAGGCATCCGACCTGCGGGAAACGATTGGCGGTAATGCCGATCTTGCCACCCCACTGGTAATCGATGCGCACGTCCGCCAGTTGTGGGAAGACCTTGAGCATCTTCGGCCGCATGTAGGCGGCGATGTCCGCCGGATCGCGCCCGGAGTAATGACAGGCGCCGCCGAACAGCAGGCGCCGGTCGGCCGAGAGGCGGTAATAGTCGAGACCGACTTTCTGGTCGCACACCGCAAAGTTGTTCGGAATCAGCTGCGCGGCGCGCTCTTCGGTCAACGGCTCGGTGGCGATGATGTAACTGCCGGCGGGCAGCACTTTGCCGCTGAGTTGTTGTTCGAGTTCGTCCAGATGCGCGTTGCAACCGAGCACCAGACTGCCGGCGCGTACGGTACCGCCCGCACATCGCACCTGAACCGTTGCGCCGTGGATGATTTCCAGCACCGGGCTCTGTTCGAAGATGCGCACGCCGAGCGACGCCGCCAGTCGCGCTTCGCCCTGCACCAGATCCAGCGGGTGCAGGTGACCAGACCCCATGTCCAGCAGTCCGCCGGCATAAATCGCCGAGTTCACCACTTGTGAGCGGATTTGCTCGGGGCTGATCACGCGGGTTTCGTGGGCGTAACCGAGTTCGGCAAGATCGACCAGCTCATCCTTGAAGGCATCGAATTGCGCGGTGGTGTTGGCCAGGTCGCAGAAACCCCAGCGCAGATCGCACTCGATGGCGTTGCTCTCGATGCGCTGGCGCACCAGCTCGACCGAGTCAATTCCGGCACGCTGCAAATACCGCACGCCTTCCTGGCCGACGTACTTGGCGAAGCCGTCGACGTCATGGCCAATGCCGCGAATCAACTGACCGCCGTTGCGTCCGCTCGCGCCCCAGCCTATCCGGCGCGCCTCGATCAGAATCACTGACAGTCCGCGCTGGGCCAGTTCGATGGCGGTGTTGACCCCGGTGAACCCGCCGCCGATCACGCAGACATCGGCGCTCAGATCGCCGTCGAGGACGGCGTAAGGTGTCGTCGCCCGTGCCGAAGCGGCGTAATAGGAGCGGGCGTGTTCTTGGGTGTACTGATTCATTTGTTCGACTTCACTTTGCTCCAGGATCGGGTCATCAGACGCATGATCGATTGGGGCGGGGTGGTGGAAATGTAGAGTTTGTCGAGCACGGCCTGAGAGGGATAAACCTCAGGATTGTTGACCAGTGCCTGATCCATGTATTGCTTGGCGGCCGGGTTCGGGTTGGCATAGCCGACCGATGCACTGACCTTGGCGATCACTTGCGGATCGAGCAGGTAATTAATGAAGGCATGGGCTTCCTTTTCATTGCTGGCGTCGGCGGGGATGGCCAGCAGGTCGAACCACAGGTTGGCGCCTTCTTTCGGAATCGCGTAGGCGATGTTCACGCCATTCTTGGCTTCCTTGGCGCGATTGGCGGCCTGGAACACATCGCCGGAATAACCGAAGGCCACGCAGATGTCGCCGTTGGCCAGATCCGACACGTATTTCGAGGAATGGAAATAGGTGATGTACGGGCGAATGCTCAGCAGTTTGGCCTCGGCTTTTTTAAAGTCTTCCGGGTTCTCGCTGCGCGGGTCCATGCCCATGTAGTTGAGGATGGCCGGGAACACTTCGTCGGCCGAGTCCATCATCGACACACCGCACTGCGACAGCTTCTTGATGTTTTCCGGTTCGAACAGTACGGCCCAGGAATCGATGTGATCGATGCCCAGCACTTGCTTGACCTTGTCGACGTTGTAGCCGATGCCGTTGGTGCCCCACAGGTACGGCACCGAGTGCTCGTTGCCCGGGTCGTTTTTCTCCAGCAGCTCCAGCAGTTTCGGGTCGAGGTTCTTGAAGTTCGGCAACTGCGAGCGATCCAGTTTAAGGAACGCGCCGGCCTTTACCTGACGGGCGAGAAAGTGGTTGGACGGCACGACCACGTCATATCCGGTACGCCCGGCGAGCAGTTTGCCTTCGAGGGTTTCGTTGGAGTCGAAAACGTCGTAGATCACCTTGATCCCGGTTTTGCTCTGGAAGTCGGCGAGGGTGGTTTCGCCAATGTAATCAGTCCAGTTGTAGACGCTGACCTGAGGCTGGGCCTGGGCACCGGCACTGCATGCCAGGGCCAGGGCGGCGGGAATCAGGGATTTCAATAGACGCATATCGACACCTCTTCGAATTATTGGATTTTTCAGGCGTTTCACTGTTTGCAGGTGGTTCACATTCCCCAGTGGGAACGAGTTGTTGGTGGGAGGAGGCTTGCTCCCGAAGAGGCCGGCACATTCAGCATCACTGTTGGCTGACACACTGCTTTCGGGAGCAAGCCCCCTCCCACATGGGATTTGCGGAGTGTGTTAGTTACTCTGCAAAAGGATTTCCCGCTCCCGCATTGAAGTTTCAAGCAGCCAAATACCGACACCTTTTCGAATCTCTGGCTTTTCCCTGGGCTCACTGTTTTAAGGTGGCTCAGCTTTACCTTGTGGGAGGGGGCTTGCTCCCGAAGAGGCCGGCACATTCAGCATCACTGTTGGCTGACACACTGCTTTCGGGAGCAAGCCCCCTCTCACAAAAGCCCTTTCACACAGAGAGGAGGGGATTTGGGTCAGACGCTCAGCATCAGGAACTCGCGCTCCCACGAACTGATCACGCGTTTGAAGTTCTCGTGCTCGGCGCGTTTCACCGCGACGTAGCCGCGGACAAACTTGTCGCCGAGGTACTTCGCGACGGCCTCGCACTCTTCCATTTGCGTCAGTGCATCTTCGATGGTGATAGGCAAGCGCAGGTTGCGGCGTTCGTAGGCGCGGCCTTGTACCGCAGCGCTTGGCTCGATGCCTTCGACCATGCCGATGTAACCGCAGAGCAGGCTGGCGGCAATTGCCAGGTACGGGTTGGCGTCGGCGCCCGGCAAGCGGTTTTCCACGCGCATGGCTTCAGGGCTGGAGGTCGGTACACGCAGGCCGACGGTGCGGTTTTCTTCGCCCCATTCGACGTTGACCGGCGCCGAGGTGTCCGGCAGGAAGCGGCGGAACGAGTTGACGTTCGGCGCAAACATCGGCAGCACTTTCGGGATGTACTTCTGCAAACCGCCGATGTAGTGCAGGAACAACTCGCTCATTTGCCCGTCGGCGCCAGCGAAGATCGGCTTGCCAGTAGCGATGTCCACGACACTCTGGTGGATGTGCATGGCACTGCCCGGCTCGTCGCCAATCGGCTTGGCCATGAAGGTCGCCGCGACGTTGTGCTTGAGCGCCGCCTCACGCATTGTGCGTTTGAACACGGTGATCTGGTCGGCCAGATCCAGCGCGTCGCCGTGACGGAAGTTGATTTCCATCTGTGCCGGGCCGTCTTCGTGGATCAGCGTGTCGAGATCCAGACCTTGCAGCTCGCACCAGTCATAGACGTCTTCGAACAGCGGATCGAATTCGTTGGCGGCATCAATCGAGAACGATTGACGACCACTTTCAGCGCGGCCCGAGCGGCCCAGCGGAGCCTTGAGCGGCAAATCCGGGTCTTCACAGCGCTGGGTCAGGTAGAACTCCATTTCCGGCGCGACAATTGGCTTCCAGCCTTTGTCGGTGTAGAGCTGCAGAACTTTCTTCAGCACGTTGCGCGGCGACAGTTCGATCGGGTTGCCGAACTTGTCGAAGGTGTCGTGGATGACGATGGCGGTCGGCTCGATCGCCCACGGAATCACGTACACGGCGTCGGCCACAGGCTTGCAAACCATGTCGATATCGGCCGGATCGAGCAGGTCGTAGTAGATGTCGTCGTCGACAAAATCCCCGGTTACCGTTTGCAGCAGCACACTTTCCGGCAGGCGCATGCCTCGCTCATGCAGGAACTTGTTGGTCGGTGCGATCTTGCCGCGGGCAATGCCGGTCAGGTCACTGACCACACATTCGACTTCGGTAATCTTGTGATCTTTCAGCCACGTGAACAGCTGATCGAAAGGGGCATTCATAAAGACCTCGTTATTGGTTTTATAGACGCCGGGGAGGGCGGGTTTCATCTTCCGCCCCTTCCCCTGTGGCGCGTTGACGACTATCTTGGGCGAGCCTTGCAGTTCCATCTATCCACTTTAAGCAGCACCAAAGCGCACCAAAAGAGTGCGCAAGGTCACCCCATGACGACGTGCAATTCACTACAGGTCCAAGCGTTCAACACCGCCGATGTATCCGAACAAATCCGCGCCACGCCGGGTTGGGTGCAGCATTACCAGCAGATGTCCCCGGGGCATTTTGCCGGGCAGATCCGGTACCTGGATCTGCAAGGTGTCGAGGTTTATGAAGAGCAGATGAACACCCGCGTCGAGCAGAATTTCAGCGCACCGTCGGGGGCGTTGGCGTTCTGTTTTGATCGCAGCGACAACACGCTGTACCTGCTCAACGAAGAGAGCCGCAACATCTGGATTACCCCGGAGAACTACCAGGAAATCGCCGTGGTCTTCGGCCCCGAGTTCGTCCGCCAGCACGGTCTGGACGTCGCCAGTCTCGAAGGATTGTTCATGGCGCCGCTCAATTGCGGGCAGAACGCGCTGTTCGGTCGATGGTTAAGCTCGACTCTCACGAAGCTTTCGCAACCCTATGATTTATATAGTAAAGACTCGCTAACCCAACAACTGTTGGAGGACTGTTTGTTCCTCCTCGACAACGCTCAAGTGTGCCTCGACCGAGGCGGCCTGCAGCGCCGGGGTGAGGAGCGATTGATCATGAAGCGGGTGGGCGAATGGGCGGCGGATTCACCGGAAGAGACACTGAACCTCATGGAACTGGCGCACGTCGCCGGCGTTTCCCTGCGTCAGTTACAGCACGCGTTCAAGGACTTTACCGGCATGACGCCCAGCCACTGGTTGCGCTTGCGCCGCTTGAACAGCGCGCATCGCGAACTGCTCAAACGCCGGCCCACGGAAACTACGGTGGCTGAAGTGGCGATGCAGTGGTCGTTCTGGCATTTGGGGCGGTTTTCCAGCAGCTATCGGGCGCTGTTCAACGAACTGCCGAGCGAGACACTGAAGCGTTCATGCAAATAAAACGCGCTATGCCGGGCGGGTTTTATTTCTATGAGTGTGGTGGATTGAGTGGTTTGTTGCCTGGCGACTGGCCGGCGTCTGTCAGACGCTTCTGGCAAGTGTCGCGCGATGTTTCTTGGCTGTAATTAATTACCTACAAATCCTTTCGTATCAATCAGTTGCGTAACGTTTATCGACTCATTCGATTTTCTGGAGCCGTTCAAATACGTCATCTAGCGTTCTGCGGACCGGTGCAATGGTTGCATCGGTCTTCATGAAACGAGGCAAACACGATGGCTGTTCCCTTGAACGACTCGCAAAGCAGCAACAACCTTCCGCAAGCGGTGCTTCATCTAATTTCCGGGCAATATCCGGGCGTTGCCCGCGATGCAGGTTTACTGACCAAAGAAGACGTCATCAAGATCAAGCAGTACGTGAAAAAAGGCTTGTCACTGCCCAGTGAATTGCCGGAAGTCGAGTCCTATCTGAAGTACAAGAAGATCGACGTGGCGGGCCTCGAGCCGGCCGATATTCAGGTGCTGTTCAAAAAGATCCGCATTCATGCGTCCAGTTGGGACGCGGTCGAAAGCAAGATCATTCAGCAAAGCATCGACCTTGCTTCGGCGGCAAAAAATATCGTCAGCAGCGGCGGCGAAATCATTTCCGTGATCAAGGAAATGCCGATCATGGATCGCGTCAGAACCAGCCTCGGGCAAATGACCGGCAACGATCTGGCCGGGATCACCTACACCTCGGACGACGGCGAAGTGGCCTCGGCGGTCAGCGAAATCATCAAGTTGATGAAAGTCGATATTCAACGCCAGCAGGGCGCGACCCGGGAACTCAAGGATCGCATCTCCAACTTCAAGATCGAGCTGGCCGGTGGTGATCTGTCGGGCGGCAAGCGCGTGTTCGGTTTGCAGTCGGAAGTGAAGGGCAAGTACGACTTGATGGAGCGCAACAACCTGGTCGAGTCGATTGCCAGCAGCAAGCAGACGATCAAGGACAAGAAGGCGCGGATCACTCAACTGGACAAGGATTACGACTACTACGTCGGTATGTCTTTCTCCGGTGGGCTGCCGATTTTCTGGCCGATTTCCGGTTCGATCTTCGGCCCCAAGGCCGAGACCGCACGCAAGGAGCGCAACGCACTGAAGGCCGAAGTCGATGCACTGGTCGAAAGCGTCAGCGGCAAGGAAAGCCTGCAGAGTGCGCTGGAAAGCTCAATGTCGAATTTCGGCGACATAGGCATTCGCATGGCCGGCGCGGAAGCTGCGCTGAACATTCTCAACACCATGTGGCAAACCATGCTCAGCAAGATCGACGGATCGGCGCAGCAGTTCGAACGCATCAATGATGCCTTACGCCTGACCACGTTCGTCGCCGAATTCGCGCTGGTGATCGACCCGTGGCGCGACGTGAAAAACACCGCCAATGAACTGGTGGCCACGTTCAATGAAGCGCTGGACGAATACAAAAAGTCTTTCAACTGATTGCCCCATTGTTTTGAGGATTATTGCCATGAACGGCGTGACACCCATCAATACCCCGTCTATTCCTGTGGTCGACGTGAAAAACATCGTCCAGACCATTCGCGACATTTCGACCCTCGCGCGTTTTCGCAACGTGCGCTCCGACGTTCTGCAGGAACGCGCGCAGCAGGTTGCCGCGTACTTGAACAACACCGATCAAACCCTGCGCGAAGCCTTTCCGATCCTGCTGACCGCGCTGAGCAATGCCACCGGAGACAGCTATTTCACCGCGCTAGACGAATTGCGCGACGCCCTCACGCGAGAAGACTTGAGCGAAGACGACCGCACTTTGCTCAGCGGCGAAATCCGCAACCTCAAAGGTCTCGTCGAGGCGATGTTCGAGCGTGTAGAGGCCCGTTTTACAGAGTGCGCGCAGCGTCTGAACAACGACGTGCGCAGTGTCTACAGCGTCGAAATCGGTGCACGCGCCGATGAACCGCTGAACGTTGCCAAACAGCGCAAGGCGCGGATTCTGGCGCTACTGGACGAGCATAGCCGTAACAAGGCGACCTGCGTCGAGCAGCGCGACACACTGATCAAGGCCCAGGACGTGATCCGCGAATTCAACCTGGCGGACATGTACAAAAACTACATTCCGACGGGCAAGGAACTCGACAGCCTCGACATGGAGAATCCGAAAAAAGAGGCCGTAAAACAGGGCATCGAACTGGTGCGCAAAGTGTTGGGCGTGGTGTCCGGCGGCATCAAGTACATCGAGCTGGCGACGTCGCGCAATAATCTGGACCAGGAAATCCAGAGCATTTCGCAGACCATGGATGCGCTGAATCACGACCTGCAAGGGGCGGAAGATGTGTTGTCGGACGCTAACGCCATCGTTGAAATCGGTCGTCAGCGCCGCATCGCCGGGGAAGAAATCGCCGCCGTGGCGAACATCTGGAGCGGTTTCGCCGTTGCCGTTGAACGCCTCAAGGGCAGCGACTACGCCCCGAGTGACTGGTCGTCACTGGTCAACCGTTACCGCATGCATCTGCAATCGCTGAGCACGGAGTACAACGCGCTGATGATCAATTGAGGGCAGGGCGCGGTTGGTCGAGGGGCTGACTGCGCCTGTTTGAACCATGTTTCGGTCATCCTTTCTCAGCCGCTCATGTTGTTTGCCACTTATCAAACACTCTTTAGAGTCTGAAATCCGCAGGCTCGAATCGATCGCTCGTGTCCATCTGAATATGCCTGAGTCCTGCGGTTTTCAGATGTGAGTCATAAAGTAATTCCGAAAACCAGGTGATCAACAACGTGCGACGGCGCGCGCCGTTGCGGTTCAGGCTGCCCGCGTGGATCAGGTCGGCGTCGAATATCAGGATGTCGCCTGCGCAGCCCGCCATTTGCTCGGAGCGTGTTTCGTCATTGAAGTCCGGTGGCGGCTCGTCGGGCGCCGGGCGATGGCTGGCGGGGATGATGCGGGTGGCGCCGTTGTCGGGGCTGTAGTCGTCGAGGTACACCAGCGCGTTGACGGTGTCGCCGGGGCGTTGCGCAGACAGGTCGCGGTGCAACTGCTGGTGACCGCCATTGGCGAGCGGTTCGCGGCCCTCGACCTGGGAAAGGAAAAAGCGTTCGCCGATCAACTCACCAACCACCACCAGCACGTGGGGCAATCGGCAGACCTTTTGAACGGTCGGATCGGTGTCCAGCGACGAATGCCGCCAATCGAAGCCTCGGGGCACCGGCCACTCGCTTGAAGGTTTTACGCCGACCTCGAATGCGCGGCGAAGCTCGGCCAGCCAATCAGGTGGAACCGACTGACGGAGCAGCGCGTAGCCGTTTCGGTGGAGGTGGTCACGTTCACTCATGGCTTGCCCGCGTTATCTGACGGGCGAAGTATGGTCGATGTTTTGTGTAAATGACCCGCCTGATCAAAGTCTTGCCCGGGCGGGTCTTTTTTCGTTGTAGTCGACGTCAGAGCGCAGCTTTGACCTGCAGGCCGACGACCAATGCGTTGTCGATGTCCTGCCCGGAAAACGCGCCCGGTTCGATGATGTATTGCAGGTTTGGTCGCAAGGTGAGCCATGGCGTGGCTTGGTAGCCGTAACCGAGTTCGATCAATTGTTCGGCGCTGTCGAGATTGGCGAGCGGCGTGCCGTTGGCCAGCGCAGCTTCTTCCTGCACATCACGGCTTCGCGGGTTGGGTACGGCGCGGCCGTAGCCGAGGGCGACGGTGTCGCGCGGGCGACCTTCGAACGGTTTGTACAGAACCACGCCGGTGCCGTACCACTTGCTGAACGGCGAAGCCGCTTCACTGGCCGCCGAATATTGGCCGAAGGCATGCAGGCTGCGGCCTTCGGATGTCTGCGAACTCCAGACCGCCTGATCGATCAGCAGGTAGTGGCCGCCGCGACCGGACACCTCTTTATCACTGCCGATGCGCTTCACGTCGGAGCTGTCGTAGTAATAACCGAGCTTGTACTCGCCGGGCAGGCTGCCGGCGTGTTTGTACACCAACTCGATTGGCACCACGGTGCCGGTGGTGTGTTTCGGCCCCAGGTGCCAGGCGCGGCTGGAGTCGCCGTTGCTCTCGGGATCGACGTTGAACGCGGCGACGCGCAGTTGCCAGGCCGAACTCAGATCGTATTTCACCCGCACGCCGAGCCGGGCGTTGGGGTAGTTGGTCCAGCCACTGCCGCCGGACATGTTCAGCGGATGCCCGCAGAAACCGGCGTTCATGAAGTTGCAGAGAATGCCGCTGTCGAGGCCGCCGAGGTCGTTGCCCATGGCCATGTAGCCGAGTTTGACGTTCAGCGCCGGGGTGAACAGCGTGCGCTCGTAACTCAGTTCGGTCAGGCGAGTGTAGAGACCGCCGTAGTTTTCCTGGATTGGCAGACGGTTGCCCACCAGATCCTCCGAGGCGCTGTTACCGCGGCGGTCGTTGATGGTCAGCTGGATCTTGCCGGCGTTGTCGACGCCGTAGAGTTTGCTCAGGTCGAATTGAGCCCCGAGTTTGATGTTCTGCGAATAGCGCGCCGAACGGTGCAGGCCGCCATCGGCGTTGTAAGCGGTTTCACCGCTGTAATCGCCAGTGAACTTGATGCCGTCTTCGTCGAGCTGGTGACGCAGGCCGCCCCAGTCGCCCGTGAGGGTGTTGCGGGTGAACACGTTCGAATCGGGATCGGCGAAGGCGGGCAGGGCGGTGGTGCAGGAGAGACCGAACAGCACGCCTGTGAGCATGCCGGAATAAGAAAAGCGAACAGCCAGTGACATTGCTGAAATCCAGAGCGAAAGACATGAAACGGCGCGACACCCGAAGGTGCCGCGCGTAAGTGAACCGAATGAGGGCGCAGCGGTTTACGGCAGGGCGTAAGCCATCACGTAGTCACCGCGATCGGTCGACTGGCGAGCGCCACCGGCGGTGATGACTACATATTGCTTGCCGGTTTTCGGCGAAACATAGGTCATCGGGCCACCCTGGCTGCCAACCGGCAGGCGGGCTTTCCAGATTTCTTCACCGTTGCCGCTGTTGAACGCGCGCAGGTAAAAGTCCTGAGTCCCGGCGATGAAGATCAAGCCGCCTTGTGTCGACAGAGTACCGCCGAGGGTTGGCAGACCAATTTTGATCGGCAGGTGCATGCGGATGCCCAGAGGGCCGGTGTCCTCAACGGTGCCGACCGGCACTTGCCAGGCGACTTTCTGCGTCTTCATGTCGATCGCAGTCAGGGTGCCGAATGGCGGTGCCTGGCACGGAATACCGGCCACCGACAGGAAGCGGTTTTTGTTCACCGCGTAAGGCGTGCCCTTGAGCGGCACAGCGCCCATACCCGTGTTCAGTGCTTCGCCGCCGGAGGTTGCCTGACCTTTGTTCTGCGACGGGATCATCTGAATCCACAGGCCCAGACGCATGTCGTTGACGAAGATGAAACCGTGCACCGGGTCGGTCGAGATGCTGCCCCAGTTCATGCCGCCCAGCGAGCCCGGGAAGCTCAGGGACTTGTCAGTGCCCGGCGCGGTGTACAAGCCATCGTAGCGCATCGACTTGAAGTCGATCCGGCACAGCAACTGGTCGTACGGCGTGGCGCCCCACATGTCCGATTCGGTCAGGTGCTGAGCACCGATCTGCGGCATGCCCACGGATTTCGGTTGAGTCGGCGAGTAAGGTTCGTCAGGGATGTTCGCCGCTTTGACCGGTACTTCTTTAACCTCGGTCAGTGGTTTGCCGGTGGCACGGTCGAGAACATAAATCTGCCCGGCCTTGGTGCCGATCACCAGCGCAGGGACGGTTTTGCCGTCCTTGGTGAAGTCGATCAGGCTTGGCTGCATCGGCAGGTCGAAGTCCCAGAGGTCGTTGTGCACGGTCTGGTAGACCCACTTTTCTTCGCCGCTGTTGGCGTCCAGCGCGAGGATCGAAGCACCGTAGGTGTGGTCGAGTTTGCTGCGTTCCACGCCGTAGATATCGGTGGACGAACTGCCCATCGGCAGGAATACGGTGTTGGTCGCCGGGTCGTAGGACATTGGCGCCCAGCTGTTCGGCGTGCTGCGCACATAGGTGCTGCCGTCGGCCGGTGCCTTTTTATCCTGCGGGTTGCCCGGGTCGAACGCCCAGCGTATCGCACCGGTCATCACGTCGAAACCACGGATCACGCCGCCGGGCATGTCGGTTTGCACGTTGTCGGCCACTCGACCGCCAACCACCACGGTAGTGCCGGCCATGAGTGGCGCCGAGGACAGTTGGTAGTAGCTGTCCGGGACATTGCCCAGACCGGTCTTCAGATCAACCTGGCCGTTTTTGCCAAAACCCTGGCAGAACTCACCGGTGTCGGCGTCGACGGCGATCAGACGCGCGTCGATGGTGTTGGTCAGTAGACGGCGTGTGCAGTTAGCTGCGGGTGCGGCCGGGGTCTCGGTCGCTGGCGAACTGGCCGGTTGGGCGATGGCGGCGCTGGCGTCGAAGTAGGCCATGCCACGGCAACGCTGCCAGACTTTCGACTGGGCGTTGATCGGGTTTTTCCAGAGTTCTTTGCCGGTGTCGGCATCCAGCGCAATCAGGTTGTTGTGTGGAGTGCAGATGAACACTTTGTTGCCGATCTGCAGCGGAGTGAGCTGGTCTTCAGCGCCGTTGCCGTCGCTCTCGGCGACGTCGCCGGTGTGATAAGTCCAGGCCACTTTCAATTTGTCGACGTTGTTGCGATTGATCTGATCCAGCGCGGCGAAACGGCTGCCGCCTTCGGTATTGCCGTAGTGCGCCCAGTCTTTTTGCGCGTTTTGCGGCTCGACCGGTGTCAGGCCCGGGCCGGTGCCGGTTGGAGCGACCGTCGGGTGCGCAACGAACATGTTGCCGGCCGCTACGGCCAGGCCAACCGCCAGAACAGCAGCAACGCCGTACGCACCACGCCCCGGAACGCCGCCATCGGCGCGCTTGAGCATTGGGTAAACCAGCGCAACTGCCAGGCCGACGGCGCTAAACATGAACAGACGCGAGAACACCGGCCAGAACACCAGGCCTGCGTCAATCACGGCCCAGATAGCGGTTCCCAGCAGAAACGCGGCGAACAACCAGGCACCGGCAGACTTGCGACGGGCGATCAGCAGACCGGAAAGGGCCATGACCAGACCACCGACCAGGAAGTACCAGGAGCCTCCCAGACTGACCAATTTCACGCCGCCAGCAGCAAGTGCCAAGCCGAGGAGGGCGACGATCACCCCGAGCCCGACCAGAATGAATGTTGATATGCCTGAGAGGCGTTGACTCTGCTTCACGTTGAATGTCCCGTAGAAATGAGGCGGGCATTATATAGTTAGGTAACTACCTAGTTAAATCACTAAATTATGCTTAAGCGCAGTTCAACGGGAAATCAAGCGTTTAGGGCTGGGCATTATGGTTCTGGAGGGTTTGATAGAAATGGTGGAACAGAGCTGGAAGAGGATTTTTGCCCGCTTTTTTAGTGGTTTTGACAGCTGGTTTTTTCGGAGGGCTTATCGAAAACACATTTGATAGGCTAGGGTGCGAACTGCTCGTCACAAACGATTACAAAATAAATCTACTAAATGACCGTTTAGTTGAGCTATCAAAATGATGGCACCAAAGCCAATGGGAGCAGGCCATGAATAGCCACACAACGCGTGCGAAAGATCTCATTTCGGCACTGCGCCTGGAGCCTCATCTCGAGGGTGGTTTTTTCCGCAGAACCTATCAGGCTGACCATCGAGACATGCTCGACACCCAGAACGGGCCGCGATATTTGCTGACATCGATCTACTACCTGTTGACCGTAGATTCACCGGTGGGCCAGTTTCATTTCAATCAGTCGGACATCCTGCATTATTTCCAGCTGGGCGACGCCATTGAGTACAGCCTCATCCTTGCGGATGGATCGCTGCAGACATACGTGATGGGCAACGATGTTCTCGCCGGTCAGCAATTACAACTGCACGTACCGGGCGGAATCTGGAAAGCTTCCAGACTGTTGAAGGGGTCGAATGGATTTGGCTTGATCAGTGAAGCGGTTTCGCCAGGATTCGATTTTGCGGATATGGAAATGGGCAATCGTCAGAAACTCACTGCACAGTTTCCACAGCATCGCGCGCTGATTGAAAAGCTGACGCGTGATGACGGTTGAAAGCGGCGCGTTGCAGGCATTGGTCACGAAAGGCGTTTTGAGCTCATGAGTGAGATTGAAATCGTACCCACACTCGGGCTGACCTTGTAATACTTTGTTACGTGTAATGTATATTATGTTAAATTATGTATTACGCTGCGCACACGTACAGCTCAAACCATCACCTTATAGATTTCAGATACCACCTGCCTCGTCGCCTCTTCAATCGTTCCCTCATTGCGACACAAAACCCATCCGTGATCCTTGACCGCTTTCTCGAACGTCTTCGTACACGCCACATGCTCGGCGTGCTTCTGGATCACAGTTCCGCCCAAACCTCGCGATCGGTTTGCTGCTCTTGCCCAAGAAATATCCGGATCGGTGACGACACCGACATGCAGATCCGGCACACGCACGTTTCGATCCATGTTCAGCTGGAGAATCTGCGCAAACGGGATAGCTTGGCGAAACGCGGCATCAGACGGATACCAGCGATCAATCAGGATAATGCTGTCCACCGGCTGCCTGGTCAGCACGTGCCGGGAAATCCAGCTACGGCTATCCGCAAGTCGCTGACACACAGCCCACTCCAAATCCAGACATGGATTTCTCGCCAGTATGTTCACCAAAGCCATGGTTTCCGCTCTACAAGGATCGCTTTTTCGTTCGCAAAGCCGGATGACTTTATTGTTGTCGGCCCTCAGAACTGCCGTAACGGCCTCCAGCAACGTGGTTTTGCCGGTTCCTTTGGGCCCATCCAGAGAAATAAACAGCGGGGATTTCATTGTTCTCACAGCGGTTGAGACGTTGATAAGCACTTTAACCTCATTCCCGGCGTTCGATTGCGCTTCCCCGCCCTCGCCTGCACCTTCTTGTAGAAACCAATGCCCTGATCGTCGATCCTGCAATCTTGTCATTTGCTAACGCTTAGGGCAGGGTCGATATCACTGACATCACTGACATCACTGCAAAAGGAGTTACGCCATGTCAAAGCTATATCCCGGTATCGATCCTGAGGGGCTGGTCGAGTACTCCGTGGTCTACACCGACCGCTCGCTCAACCACATGTCGCAGTCATTTCAAGCAGTGATGAAGAACATTTCCAGTACCTTGAAACAGGTCTACAACGCTAAGGCTGTTGCGGTAGTTCCGGGCAGCGGCACATTCGGCATGGAAGCGGTGGCGCGGCAATTCGCGACCGGCCAGCAATGCTTGGTGATACGCAACGGCTGGTTCAGTTATCGCTGGAGCCAGATCCTTGAAATGGGCAACATTCCCGCGGCTACCACGGTTCTGAAAGCCCGCCCGGTCGACACCGCTCGACAGTCTGCCTACGCCCCGCCGCCTCTGGATGAAGTGCTCGCGGCCATCGCGGCACATAAGCCGCGAATCGTTTTTGCCCCCCACGTTGAAACCTCGTCAGGGATCATTCTGCCCGACGAGTACCTGCGCGCGGTCGGCGACGCCGTGCATGCCGTCGGTGGTCTGTTCGTGCTGGACTGCATCGCTTCGGGCACGATTTGGGTCGATATGCAGAAATGCGCCGTCGACCTGTTGATCAGCGCGCCGCAGAAAGGCTGGAGCGCCTCCCCTTGCTGTGCGCTGGTCATGCTCAGTGCGTTGGCCCTCGAGCGCATCGACCAGACGCAAAGCACCAGCTTCGCCTGCGACCTGAAAAAATGGCTGCAGATCATGCAGGCCTACGAACAGGGCGGGCATGCCTACCATGCGACCATGCCCAGCGATTCCCTCGCGCGATTCAACGACGTGATGCAAGAGACGCAGGCCTACGGTTTCGACAAGATCCGCGACGAACAACAGGCTCTGGGTGATCGAGTGCGCGCCATGTTGACCGACAAAGGTTTCAAGAGCGTGGCCGCTCTAGGCTTCCAGGCGCCTGGCGTGGTGGTCAGCTACACCGATGACGCCGACATCAAGAACGGCAAGAAATTTGCCGACCACGGCCTGCAGATCGCCGCCGGCGTGCCGTTGCAATGCGATGAGCCGGCCGACTTTCAGACCTTCCGTATCGGCCTGTTCGGACTGGAAAAGCTGCAGAATATTGAGCGCACTGTCAGCACGCTTGAACAGACACTGGACGAGGTCCTGAACTAAAAAATCATCTTGCCAGCAGTGCATGCCGGAAAGTGCTTGTCCCGGAGCTCGGAAGACTGGCAGGTTGTCAGTTTGAACACTCTGCCATTCTTGCAAAGGAGATCGCGTGCACGTGTTTTGATGAAACGTGCACTTCTTTTGTGCTTTTTGCTCGTCATCTTCGATATTCGAACTATGGTCTACAGCGAACGCGCTGTCACTGAGGCGTCCTGCTCAAGTTCAGGCGAAGAATTTCGCTCTAATTGAAGAATCCAAAAGTTGGAGAGCGAAATGAAAACTCGTTTTATGGGGTTCGGGCTGGCAGCTTTATTAGTGGGACTGGCCCCTTCAGTTTTAGCTGATGCACTGTCCGGCGCGCCTCCAGTCGCGACTTACAACACCGAGGCTTTTCAATATTGGCACCTAAACGGCGAGACCCTGGCCAAGGGGCTGCCGCCGCAACCGAAAGAGCAAGCAGACGCTATCCGAAACTACGCTTATACACTGGCGGTTCAGGCAACCGTGTGGGGTACTGCACCGGTGACGCTCTACGGCTTGAGGTACAACGATGCGTTGAAGGAAGGTGCTCACGCCAAACCCAATCAGTTTTGGCGAATGGAAGACATCTCGACGCCAGAGCTCTCGGAAAAGTCGGGCTACGTGTCCCCGAACGTTAATACGCTTTACGGATTCGGCTTTATGGATCTGGGGCCTGAACCCATTATCCTCAAGGTTCCAAATTCTCATGGCCGTTACTACATGGTCGAAATACTCGACATGTACACCAACGCATTTGCTTATGCAGGTGGGGTTGCCACAGGTTATGACGGCGGCACTTTTGCGCTGATCGGCCCGGGATGGAAAGGCGAATTGCCGGCTAGCGTCAAACGCATTTACTCGCCAACACGCTGGGTGATGCTGCAACCGCGCGTGCACCTTAAAAACCCTGCGGATCTGAAAAGCGCACGCGAGACGCTGAGTGCTATCAATGTCGAATCGGTCTCTCAGTATCTCGGAAAACCGGCACCCTCCCCGCTGAAATACGATTATCCGGTTCCGGACTATTCCGATCCCAAACTCCCGACCAGCATCAATAGCTTCAAGGATCCACTGCAATTCTGGGAAATCCTGTCAAACGTCATCAACGAAAACCCACCACCAAAAGCCGAGATTGAAGGTTTGTTGCCACTGTTTGCTCCACTGGGTCTCGAACTCGGGAAACAGTGGGATCGTGCCAAAGTGAACCCGCTCTTCCTCGATGCGATGAAGCAGGCTGCTGAAGAGATCAGCACGAAGACGCTGCCGGCTTTTCCTCCGGGCGGATTGCGCAACGGCTGGAACTGGTTCTGGCCGTCAACGGGCAACTTCCGCACCGACTATCTCAATCGGGCGTTGGTAACCCGCTGGGGATTGAGTGGCAACACGCCTGAAGAGGCGATTTATATCGGTTTGTTCCTCGATGGAGAGGGAAAACCGACAATGGGCGAGAACAAATACACGGTGACGTTCAAGCCTCCTCCGTATAAAGAGCCAGGGTTCTGGTCTTTCTCGATGTATAACGCGGCCAATTTGTACACTGTTCCGAATCCCATCAACCGTTACACGCTGGGTAGCGATGATAAATTGATCATGAATCCAGATGGGACAGTTACGTTCTATCTACAAAATGAAAGTCCGGGCAAGGATAAGGAAGCCAATTGGTTGCCGACGCCAAAATCGGGCCGTTTTTTCGGTGGCATACGATCCTATGCTCCGCAGCAGCAACTCATCGACGGTGTTTTTGATCCTAAAGCTTACGATCTCCCCCCTGCCGTAAGAGTGCAGTAAACCTGTAGTGCGATAATGTTGATTCAGCCTTCTCAAGATATTTTTGAGAGGGTTTTTTATTTATGATTGCGACGCAGCTTTCACTATGACCGCACTCTCGATCAAGAAACCATCAATGCGCATGGACTTTTTCCGCCCGACAACGCGTCGAACCTTGAGAACTGCCGACGTCGCTTCACAAAATCAATTCGTCGGCCTCAGCCAAGGACAGACAGATGATTACTTTTGCGGTGTTTCTTTTAGCGTGCGGCGCGGCGGCAGCCACTGGCGTGATGTTCAAACCCGGCGCTTGGTACGAAGGACTCAACAAGCCAGGTTTCACGCCACCCAACTGGGCGTTCCCCGTGGCGTGGACGATCATTTATCTGCTGCTCGCCTGGGCTGGCTATCGTTTGACCTTAATCCCGGGCAGCCAGGATGTCCTCGCGCTGTGGGCCGCACAGATCGCGCTCAATACGCTGTGGACGCCAGTTTTTTTCGGCGCTCACCGGGTGCTCGCCGCCATGGTGATCCTGATTGTGCTTTGGCTGGTCGTCGCGGTCATGCTGGTGATGGCGATGCGTCTGGATGTGCTGACCGGTTTGATTTTGTTCCCCTATCTTCTGTGGCTCTGCGTGGCTGCAGCGCTGAACTTCTCAATCCTGCGCAGTAACCGCCAATGACGCTGTCGGCATGTAAAGCATTAGCCTTCAGCGATGACGAATTGGCGCAGATGCGGCGCTTCAACTTGAAGCTTGCGAAGTTGCCACGCTTTCGAATTCGTAACCGAATCACGCCACGGCTGATCCAGGCCTTGCTGCGGGTCAGCCAGTTGCGCGGCGCGAGCACATTGCGCAAGCACGGACTTAACGCAGAAAACAAAATCGTGGGTTTGCCCGCAGCTCGCGTGCCGGTGCGGATCATCCGGCCGCAAACCGAAGCGCAAGGCGTCGTGCTGGATTTCCACGGGGGCGGCTGGGTGATCGGCAATGCGCAGATGAACGATGCGCTCAACATCGCAATGGTCAAAGCCTGCAATGTGACGGTCGTTTCAGTCGACTATCGGCTGGCCACCTCAACGCCCGTCGAAGGGCAAATGGCCGACTGCTTGTGCGCCGCGCGATGGCTGCTGACTGACGACGAATTCGCAGGACTGCCCGTCATCGTCGTGGGTGAATCCGCCGGTGGGCATTTGGCCGCGGCAACATTGCTGGGCTTGAAACAGTGGCCCGAATTGCTTGAGCGCGTGAGCGGCGCGCTGCTGTACTACGGCGTCTACGACTTATCGGGCACGCAAAGCGTCAGATCGGCGCCCGCGCAAACCCTGTTGCTGGACGGCCCGGGCATGGTCGAGGCCTTTCGCATGCTGACGCCGGAGGCCACTGAAGAACAGCGCCGGCAGGCGCCGTTGTCACCGTTGTATGGCGATTTCAGCGGATTTCCGCCAGCGCTGATGCTGGCCGGTGAACTGGATCCCTTGAGGGACGACACACTGGAACTGGCTGCTCGGTGGAAAGCAGCGGCGCCTGTCGAAGTGCATCTGCTGCCCTCCTCTGCGCACGGTTTTATTCATTTCCCGGTGAGCATGGCGAGCAACGTTCTGATGCACTGTCGCGAATGGATCACGCAGCGCATACATGCTGTGAGGTGTTGAGTTCACACACTCAGCAGTCGTTTGGTCATCACCATCGAGGTGTCCAGCGACTGCCCCGTGCGTTGCAATTTGTTCAGCAAACTGGCGCCCAGCCACAGTTGATACAGAGTTTCTGCCAATTGCCGGGCATCGCCTTCCGGCAGAGTTTTATCCGCTTGACCTTGTTCGATGCAAACAGCGATGCGCGCGACGACGCGCTCAGCACCGTCGCGCAGCGTCAGGCGCATGGTCTCCGACAGATCAGCAACTTCAGCGCTGAGTTTCACCACCAGACACTCATCACCATGCCCTTCCAGAGTGCAGCGGTTTTGCCAGCCCTGCCAATAATCCATCAACCGCTCGAACGCGCTCAAACCGGGCAGCGTCAGGCGTTGCTCCATATCGGCGAGGTAGCTGACAAAGTAATCCTCAAGCAACGCCTGGCCGTACAACTCCTTGGATTTGAAGTAGTGATAAAACGAGCCTTTGGGCACGCCGGCGGTTTGCAGGATTTCGTTCAGGCCGACACTGGTGAAGCCCTTCTCGGCCATCATCCGGTGACCAGTGTCGAGCAAATGTTGGCGGGTGTCGTCGTAGGTCGGTTTCATGGGGCGTGAATTACCAGGCAATAGACCAGTCGTATATGTCAGAGGAGCGAGAGTTTGCCACACCTTCGACTGAAAAACCCGTGCAGGAAAAAATTACTAGACGACTGGTCTAATTGGAATCTATGCTGCGCTCCGACAACCTTTCCACCGAGTGTCGACAACGTGCAAATCCGTTGCGCCAAGCCGACACCTGAACAATCCAGGGTGCTCTATGAAAATCTTGATGGTTCTGACGTCCCACGATCAGCTCGGCAATACCGGCAAGAAAACCGGCTTCTGGCTCGAAGAGTTCGCAGCCCCCTACTACGCCTTCAAGGACGCCGGCGCCGACGTCACGCTGGTCTCGCCGGCCGGTGGCCAGCCGCCACTCGACCCGAAAAGCGACGAGCCTGACGCTCAAACAGCCGAAACCGATCGCTTTCGACAGGACTCGGCAGCCCAACAAGCACTGGCCAATACCGGCCGCCTGGCTGACGTCAGCGCCGATGATTTTGATGCGGTGTTTTACCCGGGTGGCCACGGCCCACTGTGGGATCTGGCCGAAGACAAACATTCCATCGCACTGATCGAGGCCTTTGCCCGCAGCAACAAGCCCCACGGTTTTGTCTGCCACGCGCCGGGCGTGCTGCGTCATGTCGTGAATGCTGACGGCACGCCGCTGATCAAGGGGCGCGAGGTGACCGGTTTCACCAACGCCGAAGAAGCCGCTGTCGGCCTGACCGAAGTGGTGCCGTTTCTGATTGAGGACGAGTTCCAGCGTCTTGGCGGGCGTTACTCGAAAGTCGCTGACTGGCAAGTGCATGTGGTGACTGATGGACTGTTGGTGACGGGCCAGAACCCGGCCAGCTCCGCTGCCGTTGCCGAAAAACTGCTGAAACTGCTCGGCTGACAGCTTCGCCCCTCAAGCAACAACCGATACGAACACCGTGTGCGTGTTGCACGGTGTTCTTTTTTTTGCCCGGTTAATAGTCGACCGGTCTAGTAATCCCTCAGGTACCACCATGAATTCCAGTCGCTTCTTCACGCCCGCAACCCTCGGTCGTCACACCCTGAAAAACCGTATCGTCCTGCCACCTCTCACCCGCCAGCGCAGCACCCAGCCGGGCAACATTGCTAATGAGCTGATGGCCGAGTATTACCAGCAGCGCGCCGGTGCCGGTTTATTGGTGACCGAAGGCACGCAGATCGAGCCTCGCGGCCAGGGTTACGCCTGGACGCCGGGCATCCATACCCCCGAACAAATTGCCGGGTGGCGCAAAGTCACCGAGGCCGTTCATGCGAAGGACGGCGTGATCTTCGCTCAGCTATGGCATGTCGGCCGCGTGTCGCACACCGCGCTGCAACCAGACGGCGCAGCGCCGGTTTCAGCCTCCGCCGTGGCCACCGACCGTGTCAGTGTGTTCATTGAAACAGCGCCGGGCGCCGGGGCACTTGTCCCACCATCGGCCCCGCGCGCGCTGAGCACGATTGAAGTTCAGGATCTGGTTCAGCTCTACATTCAGGCTGCACGCAATGCCATGGAGGCCGGTTTCGACGGCATTGAACTGCACTGCGCCAACGGCTATCTAGTGAACCAGTTCATCTCCGCGCACAGCAACCTGCGCACCGATGAATACGGTGGCTCGCTACACAATCGCCTGCGTTTTCTGCGAGAAGTGGTCGCCGGTGTTGCCGAATGCATCGGCAAGGAAAAAGTCGGCGTGCGTTTCGCTCCGCTGTTCACCACCACCGATGAAGCGCGGACGTACCTGGGCATGGTCGAGGAAGATCCACACACGACGTACATCGAAGCGATCAAGGTTTTGGAAGATGTGGGTATTGCCTACTTGTCCATCGCCGAAGCCGATTGGGACGACGCGCCTGCGATGCCGCTGACCTTCCGTCGTGCGGTGCGCGAGACTTTCAGCGGCGCGATCATCTACGCCGGGCGCTACAACGCGACGTCCGGTGCGCAGTTGCTCGAATCCGGACTCGCCGATTTTGTCGCCTTCGGCCGGCCGTTCATCGCCAACCCGGATCTGCCGGCGCGAATCGCCAATGACTGGCCGCTCAATGCGCTCAACCCGGCCACGGTGTATGGCGGCAATGCCGAAGGGTATGTCGATTACCCGGTGTACGGCGAATAAGCCTAGTGAAGTTCTGAAAGAAGAGCCCGACGCAACGTCGGGCTTTTTCGTTGCTGAAACCAGTGTTTCAACCTGCCTGAAAATCGATTTTCAACACGTTTCAGATTCTTCGACTGCTTAGCCAAATGTGAAAAATTTGTTAACTAACTGACTCGTATGCCTTTCTTCGAACGGATCTATCTGACATCCTAATGCGAATAATTCCTACACGCACCTGCATCGAATTCGTTTTTGTAATCATTGGGGAATCAGATTGATGTCGTTTCACGCCAATAACCGCCGTACGAATCTCTCGCCAAATCTGTTGGCTCTCGCGATTTGCGTGGCCAGCAGCGCGGCGGTCGCCGCCGATGACTCATCGGCAACAACGCATGGAGACGCTGCTGCGCCAAGCGTGCTGGAGCTGGGAGCAACCGAAATCGGCGCCACTCAACTCAGCAGCACCACCGAAGGTTCGGGCTCCTACACGACGGGGCCGATGCAGACCGCGACCAAACTGCCGCTGACCATCCGCGAAACGCCGCAAGCCGTCACCGTAATCACCCGCCAGCGCATGGACGATCAGGCGATGACCAGCGTCAACGATGTGGTGAGAGCCACGCCGGGGCTATTCCTCAGCCAGTCGAGCGGGCCGGGACGGCAGACTTACAGTTCTCGTGGTTTCGACATCGACAACATCATGTACGACGGCCTGCCCAGTTCCTATCAGCCGTACTCGATGGCCGTACAACCCAATCTGGCGATGTTTGATCGGGTCGAGATCATTCGCGGCGCGACCGGTCTGGTCACCGGTGCCGGTAACCCTTCAGCGGCGATCAACATGGTGCGCAAACGCCCGACGATCACGCCGCAAGTGACGCTCACCGGCGCGGCGGGCAGTTGGGATGATTACCGTGGCGAGATCGATGCCTCTGGCGCGCTGAACGACAACGGCACGTTGCGTGGCCGTGTCGTCGGTTCTTATCAGGGCGCCGACAGTTTTCGCGACAAGGAAGAAAACGACCACGGTCTGTTCTACGCCATCGGTGAAGCGGATCTGAGCGAGAGCACGACCGCAACCCTCGGCTTTTCCCGTCAGGAAGAGCAGACCAACTATTTCTGGGGCGGTTTGCCGCTCGGCACGGACGGCCATCACCTGGATCTGCCCCGCTCCACCTATCCCGGCACGGATTGGGAAAACAAGAAGCTGAAGATCGACACCGTGTTCGGTGAAGTCGACCATCGCTTTGACAACGACTGGAAACTGCACGTCGCTGGCTCGTCTTCGACACTGAACGGCGAGTTCTCCGGCACCTACCTGTCGCGCTACGCCGGCCCGTTGGAAACCACGGCCTACCAGTCGCACAACACGGACAAGCAAACCGCCGTTGACGCCTTCGCCAGCGGCCCGATCGAAGCGTTCGGTCGCACCCACGAAGTGGTCGTCGGGGCCAGTCATCGTGTCTACGATGCGACCAGCAAAGAGTACAGCCCGTACACCACCGCCTGGCCGATCGGTGCACCCAAGCCTGACTTCGTCCGTGACAGCAAAACCCGCAACGTCACGACGCAGGAGGGTGTTTACCTCACCTCACGTTTCAGTCTGGCCGATCCGCTGACCCTGATCCTCGGCGGCCGCCTCGACTGGTACGACTACGATGACCGCAGTGGCGACGGCGACTACAAAGTCACCCGCAACCTGACGCGTTATGCCGGGCTGATCTACAAGCTCGACGATCATTACTCCGTCTACGCCAGCTACACCGACATCTTCAATCCGCAGAACTCCAAGGACCTTTCCGGCAAGGTGCTGGAGCCGATCGTGGGTGAAAACTACGAAGTCGGTATCAAGGGCGAGTACTTCGACGGCGCGCTCAACGCCAGTCTGGCGGTGTTCCAGATCGATCAGAAAAACCGCGCGACGCTGGCGGACAGTCAGGTCGGTTGCCCGGTGATGACCTGCTACCAGGCGTCCGGCAAAGTCCGCAGCCAGGGCATCGATGCCGAACTGCAAGGCGCGTTGACCGAGAACTGGCAAGTCGGCGCCGGCTACACCTACACCCGTGCGCACTACATCAAGGACGAAAATCCGGACAACAATAACCAGCGCTTCGACACGGATACGCCCGAGCACTTGTTCAAAGTCTCGACGATGTATCGCCTGCAAGGCCCACTGGAAAAACTCCGTGTTGGCGGTAACGTCTACTGGCAGAGCCGAATGTACAACGATGTCCCGGTCGGCGCTGGCAGCTATCGCGTAGAACAGGGCAGCTACGCCGTCACCGATTTGATGGCCGGTTACGAGGTCAACAAACACCTGGATCTGCAGGTAAATGCCAACAACATTTTTGACCGTGTCTACTACTCCTCGATTGGCTACAACACCACGTGGGGTTCCACCGACAACTACGGTAACCCGCGCAGTTACATGCTGACGGCCAAGTACAAATTCTAAGTCTTCGCTTCACGCAGCACCCGGACGTTTGCACCTTCGAACGTCCGGGTCTGCTGCCCCCATTGCGGCGACGGCGAAGGCAGCCGTCCGCGTGCCGTGATCCAGCAGCAGATCCTTGCGCTGATCAGCGATTTTCTTGCGCAGGCATTGGTTGCCGATGTGCGCTGACTTGCCTGCGAGGCTGATCGTCCACTGATCCACGTTGTTTCGACCAAGCGATGCGGCGAGTCAGGCAAGTGCATCCAATCACCGCTTGAGTCACACCGGTTTGCCACCGAACAACTGCACTTGCTCTGCGGCCATCGTCAGTAATGCATCAACAATGACTCGCACTTTTGGCTGGATGTATCGCGTTTGCGGCCAGATGGCGTGGATGGGCATGGTGGCTCCGGCGTAGTCGTCCAGAACGGTCACCAATGCTCCGCTGCGCAGATGTTCGGCAATCAGCCAAGTGGGAAGCTGGCAAAGACCGCAACCGTCGAGGGTGGCACGCAGCATCATTTCGCCGTCGCCGAACTCGTGGCGTACGCGAACCTCTTGCGGTCGCACCGCGCCTTTTACGTTTTTCAGCAGCCAGCTCATGCGCAAACCGCGGCGCCAGGCAATGATGCAATCGTGTTCGAGCAAATCGGACGGCTGCAAAACCGGTGCACTTGACTTGAGGTAATCCGGAGCGGCACATACCACCAAGTGCTGTTCGCCGAGTCGCCGCGCAACCAGTTCCGGATCGTTGTTCAGATCACCGATTCGCACCGCCAGATCAATGCCCTCGCCGATCATGTCTACGGTGCGCTCACCGAAGGTCAGGCTCATGTCGAGCTGAGCATATCGGCGTGCAAGGCCTATCAGCATGGGCGCAATGTGGCGTCGGCCAAACGCTGCCGGCAGATCAATGCGCAGTCGTCCCTTAGGCTCAGCCACACCATTGAAAAAACTGCCTTCAACATCGCGCAGCTCTTCCATGACCCGCAGACAGCTGGCCAGGTAAACCTCGCCTTCGTTGGTCAGGCTCAGTTTGCGTGTAGAACGGTGCAGCAGCTTGATGCCCAGACGCTTTTCGAGGCGCGTAACACTCTTGCCGACTGCCGAACTGGTCACGCCCAATTGCAAAGCCGCAGCCGTGAAACTGCCGTGTTGCGCAGCCAGCGTGAACTCCGCGATGCCATCAAATTGAAGGGAATCCATGGGCGCCTCGTCTCTTTGCGAAAAGCAGATTCTATCCTCAGCGGATCAACTGATCATTTTTAAAGTGGATTAATAGAATCAACAGACAGCATTAAGGTGGTCACCTCTTTTACTGACTTTGCATTCAGAGGCCACCATGAACGCCGATCTCGACCGGTTACTCACCCTTGAAGCGATCAGAAACCTGCGGTTGCGCTACTGCCATCACCTGGACGCCAATCGCATGGATCTGCTCGCCAAATTGTTCACCGAAGATGCCATCTGTCAGGTTGACCGGGGCCGCTGGACAGGTCGGGCGGCAATTACACAAGGCCTGTCACAAGCCTTTGCCGCATTCGATACGCAGGCACGAGGCGCCTATCCGTTCCTGCATGCAGTGTCCAATCACTGGATCGAGATTCTTGCTGACGATCGCGCCGAAGGTCGCTGCTACCTGATCGATTTCGCCACCCAAAAGCCTGCGGGGGAGAACCCGCTGCTGCTGCTCGGTTTGTATGCCGATGAGTACCGTCGTATTGAAGGTCAGTGGTTGATCAGTCGCACTCGACTGGATGTCGTATGGCCTGAGGCTGAGGTCGGCGGTGGCGATCCTGGCAATGGTCTGGTGCTACCACGCTGATTGCTCCCCTCCCTCACTCAACGAGATTTGCAATGAATAGCTTATTCAAGCCCTACCCTTTGGCCAATATCGAGTTGGCCAACCGTGTGGTCATGGCGCCCATGACCCGAGCCCGAGCCGTGAATGATGTCCCCGATGAGCAGACCGTTCTCTATTACGCCCAACGCGCCAGCGCCGGGCTGATCATCAGCGAGGGGATACCGATCTCTCGCGAAGGTTGCGGTTACCTGTTCAATCCCGGCCTGTACAACGATGAACAAATCCACGCGTGGCGTCGCGTCACCGATGCCGTCCACGCCAAGGGTGGACGCATCTTTGCGCAGTTGTGGCATGTCGGGCGCATGTCCCATGTGTCACTGCAACCGAACGGCGCTGCGCCAGTGTCTTGCGTCGCCACGGTCGCGGCCAATGCAAAGGCCTATGCGTGGGTTGCAAAGGATCAACCAGGGCCCGTGCAGGCAAGCACACCCAGAGCCTTGAGCACCGCTGAAGTGCAACGCATTACCGCTGATTTCAAAAACGCCGCACGCCGGGCAATCGACGCCGGTTTTGACGGTGTTGAGCTGCACGGTGCCAATGGTTATCTGTTTGAACAGTTCCACAACGGCGCGCTGAACAATCGCACCGACATGTATGGCGGGTCGGTCGACAATCGTCAGCGTTTTTTACTTGAAACCCTGGATGCGCTGGCCACCGAGATCGGTAAAGACCGTGTTGGCGTGCGACTGTCGCCATTTGGTCGACTGTTCGACATGCATCCGTATGCCGAAGAATCAACCGCCTGGTTAACACTCGCGGCGGCGCTCAACCTGCGTCATTTGGCCTACGTGCACTTGAGCGATCAATTGACCATTGGTGCAGAAGCCATTCCGCCGGGATTTGCCAGCCAGTTCAGGCAGGCTTACCAAGGCACATTGATTGCGGCGGGAGGTTTCACCCGAGATCTCGCAGAAGCCGCGCTCAAGAGCGGTGATCTGGATCTGATTGCCTTTGGCCGACCATTCATTGCCAATCCTGATCTGGTCGAGCGCCTGCAAAATCGCTGGCCATTGGCGGAGGCGGATCGGAACACCTTTTATGGCGTTAATGGCAGTCCATCGCTGGGTTATACCGACTACCCGGCCTACGAGGAGTCGGTACCGACTTAACCACGCAAGCACCCTGTAAATATTCAAGGGCGCCTTCTTCCTCGCAGCCTCGTCCCGGGGCTGCAACTAATCCCGAACGCCACCAGTCTCTAGATCATTCGCATCACCTCGAACCTTGCAGAGACTGCCCGTGGCCACTCACCTGGATCGCCGCAACAACCTGTCGCTGGACAGCCTCAATTTCTTCCTCGCGGACGTGCGCGACGGTCTCGGGCCTTATCTGGCGATTTACCTGTTGGCGGTGCATCACTGGGAGCCGGCGAGCATCGGTCTGGTGATGACGATTGCCGGTGTCGCCGCCCTTGTCACGCAGACGCCCGCCGGCGCGCTGGTCGACAATCTTCGCGGCAAACGGGCACTGATTGCGATTGCTGCGCTGCTGGTGACGGCCAGTTGTGTGCTGCTGCCGTTTGTGACGTCGTTCAGTCTGGTGGCGCTCACGCAAGCCCTCAGTGCAGCGGCAGCGTCGGTGTTCGCCCCCGCCATCAGCGCGATCACGCTGGGCATTACCGGGCCGCGTGCATTTACCCGCCGCACCGGGCGCAACGAAACCTTCAATCATGCGGGCAACGCCTGTGCGGCCTTGCTTGCGGGGCTGTTTGCGTATTTGTTCGGGCCGGTCGCGGTGTTCTATTTGATGGCGGTCATGGCGCTCGCCAGCGTAGTCGCCATTACCTTTGTCTCCGCAGACGCCATCGACCATGATCTGGCGCGAGGGCTTGATCCGGCTGATGTCAGTCACCATCAAAAGCCGTCCGGTTTGTCTGTGCTGTTGACCAACCGACCGCTGCTGCTCTTCGCCATTTGCTGCGCGTTGTTTCACCTGGCCAACGCCGCCATGTTGCCGCTGGTCAGCCAGAAACTGGCGCAGGCCAACTTGCAACTCGCCACTCCACTGACGTCGGCGTGCATCGTCGCGGCGCAATTGGTGATGGTGCCGGCCGCATTGCTGACCGGTGCCAAAGCCGATCTGTGGGGACGCAAGCCGTTATTGCTCGCGGGTTTCCTGATTCTGCCTCTGCGCGGCGTGCTCTATACCCTGTCCGACGATCCTTACTGGCTGGTGGCCGTGCAATTGCTCGACGGCATCGGCGCAGGGCTGTTCGGCGCGTTGTTTCCGGTGATGGTCAAAGACCTCACGCACGGTACCGGCCACTTCAACATCAGCCTCGGCGCGCTCACCACCGTGTTTGGCCTCGGTGCGGCGTTGAGCAACGGGCTGGCGGGCTGGGTAGTTCAGTCCGCCGGTTACAGCGCCGCGTTCCTGACACTGGCGGGCATCGCAGGGGCGGCGGTGATCCTGCTCTGGATCTCGGTTCCAGAAACGTTGCAGCGCGCTGGCCACGGCGGATCTGCTGCACTTGAGGCCGACGCGTCGGTCTGATTTGCCAGCGCCTCGAACAGCCCGGCGAACCTTTACCACGAAAACAGCGTCCGAGCTAAGGCATTACCGCTGACCGCTCGCTGCGAGGTTTCCGTTTGAAAGCTGCCATCGTCAAAAAATACCGTCTGATCATCAAGACCATGGGTTACGTGGGCTGGTCATTGTTCTGGCTGTTGCTCTGGGACATTGCCGTCACTGTCGACTTCATGCTGTTTCTCAACGCCAAGATCAATCTGCCGCTGATGCCCCTGACCTTGCTCGGCTCGGCGCTGGTGGTGCTGATCAGCTTTCGTAACAGCAGCGCTTACAACCGCTGGTGGGAAGCGCGGACGCTGTGGGGTTCGATGATCAACAGTTCGCGCAGTTTCGCCCGGCAGGTGCTGACGCTGCTGGACGATCCCGACAGCGAGGTCAATCCGCTCAAGGCCACCCTGTTGCGGCGTCACGTCGCCTACGTGAACTGCCTGGCGGCGCATCTGGAGGGCCAGCCGTGTCCTGAGGAAGTCCGTGCGTTTATTCCCGCAGATGAATTCAGCCGCAGCGGCACCACCAACAATTTTGCCAACGACATCCTCACCGGCTCCGCCGCGTTGTTGGCCCGGGAATACAAGGCCGGACGGCTGGACAGCATTCGTCTGGCACGTCTCGAATCGACGCTAGTCGATCTGTCCAACAGCCAGGGCGGCATGGAGCGGATCGCCAATACGCCACTGCCCTACCCTTACGTTTATTTTCCGCGACTGTTCATTTCGCTGTTTTGCCTGATCGTGCCGGTGGGGCTGGTCGAGTCGCTGGGCTGGTTCACTCCGCTGGCCTCGACCGTGGTCGGCTTCATGCTGCTGGCCATCGAACGCATCGGCACCGACCTGCAAAGCCCGTTTCGCCACAGCGAACACCAGATCCAGATGGAAGCCCTGTGCGAAACCATTGAGAAAAACCTGCAATCGATGCAGCGCGATTCCCTCGGGCACGCGCGCAACGTCGAAGAGATCGCTTAAGCGTCGTTCGTCTACATTCGGCGGCTATTGAGGGGGCCATAAAAGTGTGCCCTCCCTTGGAATTGCCCGACACGCCCTCATAACATGGGTTACACCCAACGTCCCACGAGAGGAAGACAGGCCATGACCAGTCAAACCGAAACTGCCATTCTTGCCGGCGGCTGCTTCTGGGGCATGCAGGATTTGCTGCGACGCTATCCTGGCGTGCTGCAGACGCGGGTCGGTTACACCGGCGGCGATGTGCCGAATGCCACGTACCGCAACCACGGCAACCATGCCGAAGCCATTGAAATCGTCTTCGACCCGGCGGTGATCAGCTATCGGCAAATCCTCGAGTTCTTCTTCCAGATCCACGACCCCAGCACGCCTAACCGCCAGGGCAACGACCTCGGCCCGAGCTACCGTTCGGCGATCTATTACCTCAGCGAAGCGCAGCGCGATATCGCCGAAGACACCGCTGCCGACGTCGACGCTTCAAAACTGTGGCCAGGCCGGGTTGTCACCGAAATCGAACCGGCCGGGCCATTCTGGGAGGCGGAGCCAGAGCATCAGGATTATCTGGAGCGCATTCCGAATGGCTACACCTGCCACTTCATCCGGCCGAACTGGAAATTGCCGAAGCGTGTGTGAGGAATAAAGCACTAAACGAAGCTTCAGAAGCCACCTTTCAAACGGTGGCTTCTGAAGTCTTGAACCACAGGCAAACACGCAAGCCACGCCGGTTTACTTCGTCGGTAAAGCGCAGTTCGACCGTTGCCCCACAACGATCAGCAATCGCGCTGACGATGGACAACCCCAGCCCGAAACCTGCTTCACCCGAACCCAGGCTTCGGTAAAACGCATCGAACACCAGCGCCTGCTCTTCGGCGCTGATCCCCGGCCCCAAATCCTTGACCTCGATAACCACGCCCTTGCGCGCTCGCGCGACGCTCAAGTCGACCTGCCCACCTGCCGGGGTGTAACGGATCGCGTTGTCCACCAGGTTCTTGACCACGATGAACAGGTCCAGCTCGTTGATGACGATCTGCACGTCTTCGACGCTTTCAACGCCGATGTCGATGCCTTTGTCTTCGGCCAGCGGCAGCAAATCTTCCAGCACGCGGCGGAAAACCTGATGAACTGACACCGCATCCTCTGTACGTGGTTCGATGGATTGCGCGGCCGCCAGTGCCAGCAATTGCTCGATCAGTTTCCGGCTGCGCTCGATCCCTTGAGCCAATGGCTGGAAGTTTTCCCGGGCGGCGGCCGGCATGTGCGTCGACGCCAAACGCTCCGCTTGCAGGGACAGCGCCGTCATCGGCGAGCGCAGCTCGTGGGCGGCGTCGGCGATAAACCGTCGCTGGGGTTCCATGGCTTGCGCGACACGCCGAAGCAATCGATTGATGGCCACGACGAAGGGCCGGATCTCGGTTGGCAGATGTTTTTCTTCGATGGGATGCAACGCCTGTTGATCACGCTGATCGATTTCCGCCGAGAGCGTGGCGATCGGGCGGAACAGCTTGCGCACCAGATCCCCGACGACCAGCAGCAACACCGGAAACAGAATCAGAAACGGCAGCAGGCTGCGCAAGGCACTTTCCCGAGCTTCCTTGTCGCGCACGTCCGCTTCTTGCGCGACCACGATACGCTCGCCTACCGAAGTGGTTCTGACCAGAACGCGAAAAGCCTCGCCCGCAATGTTCACCGTTGCCAGGCCATCGGCCAGCGTCGCGGGAAACGGCAACGGGATGCTCGCGTCGTCATTGCCTGTCGCTTTGGCGCTGTCGGCGAGGTATTGCACGATGATCCGCGACTCTTCGTCATCGCCGGCGATGGGTTCCTCGCCGGGATAACGCAGGGTCATGTGCTGGCGATCAAACAGAACGGCGACCTGACGCAGGTTCTCGTCCTGCATTTCATGGGTTTCGTTGAGGGCGGAGAAAAACGCGAAGGTCCCGGCGGCGCCCATGCCGAGACCGCCGTAGGTTTTGGCTTGCGTCAGCAAGTCGCCAAGCGACGCGCCGAATGGGCGGGTCAGGATGTAGGCGACCCAGAACGTCAACACCACGTTGGCCCCCAGCCGCCAGGCCAGCAGTGTCGCCGCAATCAGCGCGCCGAAAATCACCGCACCGACGGTGAACCCCAGACCCAGCGCTTCCGTAGCGAGATCGCCGGCGGCAGTGCCCAACGCGAACGTGCAGAGAACGGTTGACCAGTAGAAAAACTCGCGCCGCGGCGTGTTGATTTCGCGGATCGACAGGTTGTGCTCAAGCCTGTACCAGAGCAGAAAATTCATCGCCAACAGCACCGAGAACACGGCAGTGCTGACGTACAGACTGATGTCGAGCATGTCGGTCATGATGTCGGTGATCTGCGTGCCGACGATGCTCACCAGCACCACCGTCAACCAGTAAATCCATGGCGAACAGGCCGTTTTACGCATCTGAAAAAACAATGCGCAGGTCAGCAACAACGCCATGCCGATGCTGGTCCAGCCAGCGCCGAATCCAGTTTGCGTAGAGGAGACGATACGGAGGGAAACTTAGCTGAGACTGAGGCCGCGCCTGTCTGCCCTTTTGGCTTGCGGCGCATATGGGCTATCGTGCCGGCCTCGGATCTGTTGTATTCATGGAGGAACAATTGCGGACTTATTCACTGAACGTAGCGTTGCTGGGGCTTTTATCGCTCACGCAAGCTTCACTGTCCGTCGCGGACACTGACAACGGGACAAATCTCTATTCACAGAGATGCGCCGTGTGCCACGGTGCAGACATCAAGGGAACCGGCCCGCTGGCCAAAAAAAGCACGCCGCCCACCCCTGACCTCACGACACCTGCGTTCAAGCAACGACTCAAGGATTACCCGGGCGTTATCGTGTCCTCGATCATCCTTCGCCCCAACGGTGACCTGATTCCAAAAACCTTGCGCGAGAACGGCGTGAAGATTGCGCCCCATGCCTGGAGCGTGAAGGATTTTCGGGATCTGAATCAGTACATGAGCGGGGTGATTTCAAAGGCACGGTGACTTTCTCTGCCGTTCGTCGCAAAACCACATGCACCTGTCAGATCTGACAGGTGCGCAATCCCACAAAATACGTTGTGCTGACACCTGCCCGTTTCCATTGCGCAGGAACTTCGTCCATGACCACTTCGACCCCACCGAACAACACCGTTCTCGCTCTCGCGCCACCGTACGTCAACGGCCAGACCTATCCTGTGGAAGGCGCTGATATCGGCGTGCCCAAGGTGGCTGTTGGGCCGGCACCCGACGGTAAGACTTTTGAAGCCGGCTTGCCCAAGGTGGATGTTGAGCTGGGATCCGACGGCAAGATTCTTGTCGTCTCCGTCACCGTCGATCCACCGATCTCGGGCACCATGGATCCCGGTGATGTCATGCATCTGTGGCTCAAGGGCGAGCCGGCTGCACTGGACTTCAAAATCATTGTCGACCCGAACGTGAGAACCCTCCTGCACATTCCCGAAGGCCGGCTGCATCCGGATCTGCTCAACCTGCTGTACTACACCGTGACGCGTGGCAGCACCAACATCGGCACCCTCGATCCGCCACTTTCCATGCTCTACAACCGTATCCGCCCCGGCCTCAAGGATCGCCTCACCGTGCCCGGCGGTCATTCCGAACTCAAGTTGCTTCTGCCTGACGAGATCAGGAACGGCGTTGGCAAGGATTTCGTCAGTGCCCAAGTGCGCGTCTCGTACCCGTATTGCCGGGCGTACGACACGATCACCCTGAAGTGCAATGGCGAATTTCTGGAACCCAAACCACGGGTCAGCCCGACTCAGGCCCCGCCACCGCCCAACCCCGGATCCGAAGAGCCGACCACCTTTTGCTTCACCATCACCCGCGCCTTCCTCGACAAGGCGAAGCGCCAGAACAACAAACTGGATTTCAGCTACACCGTCACCGACCAACTCCTCAACGGCCCGGACCCTGATGCACCGTGGTCGGCGGTGCACACCGTGGATGAGGATCTGGACGGCAAGCGTCTGCCGATGCCGATTCTGCTGGAACGCAAAGAGGACTATCCCGGCGATAACGCCGAGGAAATCGATCTGGCAAAACTCGCGGGTGGCCCGCTATTGCTGGTGGTTTTGACGGCCGATAGCCGCTTTGTGGTGGGTTACGAAGTAATCGCGACCTACACCTGCAAAGTGCCGGGGCAGCCGGACATCGAGGTCATCGTCAAGGGCAAAGTGGAAGCGGATCCGTTTGGAGCGAAAAAAACCCTGTTCCTTGAAGTGCCCAACGACAAAGTCCTTGAACGTGGCGCCGTGACGGTCGTGTATGAGCTTCGCGATACCACGGGTAAGCCGGTGGCGACGTCCGGTACAGCGAAGGCGACGGTAGTGGGGACGCGGATCGAGCCGAAGGCGCCAGCGATCAAGGAGGCGCCGAATGGTGTCAGCCTGGTCCCCAATGCGGCAAAGTCTGCCCTGACCGCCATCGTGAATTACGTGGGCATGAAGCTCGGTGACAAAATCATTGTCACTTGGAAAGGCGCTGCGGGCACGCCGGCGGGAGGCTCACACACCGCACCGGAAAAAACCGTCACCGTACTCGGGCCGCAGGAAATACCGCTGGCCAACAGCGTGGTGGCGTTCAACCTGAACGAGTCGGTGAGCGTGAGCTATGCGGTCCAGCAAGGCAGTCAGAAACCGCAACCGTCACAGACCCTTGTCCTGGCAGTGCTGGCGTTGATTCTGGACTTGTCGAACGTGCCGAAATTCCTTCAGGCCGCCAACAATGGCGACGGGGCGGAGTTTGATGTTTCGAAACTGACCGCCAATGCTATCTTGCGGGCTTTCGACTGGCCGCTGATCGCGCTGCTGCAGAGGGTGTGGCTGCGCCTGTTCGGTACGAACGACGACAATACCCCTTACGAAAGAACCATCTGGAACGGAGGAGGCGCCCAGACCAACAAGAACTGGATCAACAATCGTTACTACGACACAGCGGCGTTGAAGAGCGAGTTGCAGGGGTTGAAAAACGGTTCGCTGTTGAGAATCGAGTTCAAGGCGGGGTTGAAGGGTAGCCTGTTCGAAAGCGACGCGGTGACCTTTACGGAGCGCGCTTACACCATAAAAGCTGTGGAAGACCTGAAGCCGACCATCGACTCGATCAAGGGCTTGCCGAGCAACATCGAAATCCCCCCAGGTGGTATCACCGTGGAAACCCGTGTAATTCTGACGGGTATCGCCGCCAAGGGGCAGAAGGTCGATGTACTGCTGGGCACCGTGTCCAAAGGTCAGCCCGTTGCCGACCCGACAACCGGACGCTGGACTCAGGAAGTGACCGGCCTGACGGTTGCGCTTCACAGTTTCACTGTCGAGGCGCTGTATGGTTCGGGGCAGACATCCGACCCGCGTACCCTCACCGTAGTATCTGAACTCATTGTGGACACCTCCGATCTATTCCTCTCAGGGGCGAATATCAGTATTGCCGGCACCGATCTCCCGTGGACGAGAATCAGTGATCCAGCAGGCACCAGCGCCAACAGGGCGGCAACGGGCGGTACATCCCCATACAAGTACAAATCTGACGATAAGCTTGTGGCCACGGTGGATGAAAACGGGGTTGTACGCAGTACCGGGAATGGCACCACCACCATCACTGTCGAGGATAAAGCAGGCCAAACAAAGTCGTTTAAAGTCACCACTAGCAATGTACGAAGGTTGATCACCACCTACCCGAATAGTTTGACCTTCACTGCCTTCCTCCAATGGGTCTCTACCGCTAACGCCCAACACTGCACGCGCTCAGAAGGCGAGGTCGCCGCCTTCGCCCAAGCTTTGAGCGCCATCTTCCAACCCACCCTCCCGCCGGGCGACACCTATCATCCTCAATACTTCATCTGTGCGACCGTTAGTCCTCGAGGCTCAGTCGTAAAAATGCACACTGGCTGGGTCGGTACTCCCCTTATCCCCATCTTTCAGGGACCATCATTTAACGCGTACTCCCCGCCCACCTTGAACCCTACTTACAAAGGCCTCGCATTCGCTCCATAAGCGTAAAAAGAAGAGGAAAAGGTGACGGATCTATTTACAAACGGCAGACGTTGAACGGTGTTTAAGGTTACTTCCAGAAAGCCACGCAACCTTGCGCCTTTGCCTACAGCTACGCCAGAATCCGCCGGCTTGTGCGCTTTGGAGGCGGGTTCTACATTGGATCGGTCGCTGACGAATCAGCGATCGGGTTTAGCGACCCGAATCTGTGTAGGCGCACCAGCGCTCCAAACTCAATTGCAGACACTCTGCCTGCGATTGATGTCATGGCGGCTGTGCGTGGGAGACCTTCGGGTCTGCCGGGCGCCTACACCCGGTTCGCTAACCTGCGTCCAGCCGCCACCTTTTCTTGTTTAGCGACAGGTTTTGGTGGTCTCACCTGTAGGAGCTTCACCATGTTCAAACCCACACCCAACCCACCCGAAACCGACACCACTTCCCCCTACGAATCCCTCAATTCGAAAAAACTCCACGACGCCGCCGAACGCGCGCTCGACCATTACCTGATCCCCCGCCTCGACGAACAACCCGCACGCCAGCCCAGCACCATGTTCACCGTCGCCCCCGCCATCAAAACCGAAGAACTGCTGGCCCACGCCTGTGAGTCCATGGCCTCGGCCAGTGTGATGCTCAGTGATTTTGCCGGGCTGCTCGACACGCCCTATCGCCAAACGTTGCTGGGTATTCAGCAAGTGGTGATGCTCGGCGAACTGGCGGTCAATCGGGCGCTGGATAATCTCGAACTACCCGCCGAGCATTGAACTAAACGCTAGAAAAATGGCGGAAGGCAGCCGGAGTCGAACCTGCCCGGGAACGGATGCCGTCCCCAACCGGGTTTGAAGCCCGGCCGCGCCACCGGGCGCGATTGCCTTCCTTGAACTCAGGGCGCGCCGGGGTTGGCCAGCGCGTTGTCGTGGCGGATCAGTCGGTGTTCGCCCAAGCGTCGCGTGAGGCCGAGGCGGTCGAAGTATTCGAGGAACTGAATGCAGCGTTTGCGTCCCAAGCCTAGCGCATCGCGGACGGTTGTCACCTGGATCTGCGGATTATCCTCGGCCAGTTGCAGCAGCATCGCCGCCATTTGCCGCAGGACAATGTCGGTGACAAACAGGTCGCGCACCACTTGATGGGTCAGCCCCAGACGCGCCAGTTTGCGCAGCAGCAGGCGCACATTGGCGTCTTCCTCGCCGACGGTTTTGGCGAGGTCGCGTACCCACGGCGGGTCGAAACCGGCCTGTTCGAACAGCGGTTGCAGTTGTTGCCAGAGGGTTTCGTCAGCAGCGCTCAGGCGTACCTGATGATCCGGCAGGTGCAGCCACGGCCCACTGGCGTTGATCGAGCTGGCGGCGAGCAGTTCGTCGAGCAGGCTGATGAACGCCGAGCGCTCCAGCGGCAATGCACTGAAACGCCGCAGGCGATCACGATCGGGGCCCATCTGGTCGGGTTCCAGTTCATGCAGGCGTGCCAGTTGTTCCAGCAACGTGAACTTGAGCAGACCCCAACGTTGTACGTTGAACAGCAGCGCACCTTGGCGCGTGTCGATCAGGCGCGCGTTGTGCGGCAATGCCCAATCGGCGCGCGGGTGATTGAACTGGCGCTCCAGACGTAGCGGGTCAAGCCCTGCCGCGCTGTGGTTGAGCAGCAGCGGCAAGGCGTGTTCGAACGTGTGGTTGAGGGCCAGCGCCTGCAGTTGCGCCAGACGCTCGGGGCTGCGCCGCTGCCTGGCCGGGGCGAACGGGTCAAGCACCTGACCGCCACCGAGGGTACGTTGCGCACTCGGATCGCGCAGGATCAGCCGATCGCCCTTCACCGCGTGCACCGGCGCGTTGATCAGCAATTGCGAGAACATGCGCTCGCCGGGGTTCAGGCGTGCGCCTTCGAGCAACGCGACGCGGGCGATCACGTCTTGTGTGCCAAGGTGCAGGTGCACCGGGTGAAAGTGTTCGAAGGCGCGTTCGCCGGGCAACAGTTGAAAGTCGATGTCGATCCGTTGTGTCGGTGCGTGCAGCCATTGCGCCAGCAGCCATTGGCCGCGATGAATCTGCGCCAGTTCGAGGCGTTCGCCGCTCAGGTTGAGGGCTACGCGTTGCCCGGCAAAGGCCTGTTCAGCTGGCTGATTCTGCGCATGCAGCCCGCGTACTCGCACCGATTTGCCGGACGGCCCGAGTGCCAGTTTGTCGCCCACGCTCACCACGCCGGACAACGCCGTGCCGGTGACCACAATCCCCGCACCCGCCACGCTGAAAGCGCGGTCGATGGCCAGACGAAAGCCGCCTTCGCGACTGCGCTCATGCACCTGGTGTTGCGTCTGCAGCAGCGCCTCGCGCAGCGCATCGATACCCTGCCCGCTCACGCTCGACACCGCCAATATCGGTGCGTCGGCGAACGGCCCCGGCGCGAGCAAATCGGTGATCTGCTCGCGCACCGCCGTCACCCTGCCCGCCTCGACCCGATCACACTTGGTGATCGCCACCAGCGCCCGTGGAATGCCCAGCAGCTCGACAATCGCCAGATGCTCACGGGTTTGCGGCATCACGCCGTCATCCGCCGCCACCACCAGCAACACCAGATCGATGCCTTGCGCGCCGGCAAGCATGTTGTGGGTGAATTTCTCGTGGCCCGGCACGTCGATAAAACCACTGAGTCCTGCACCCGGCGCCAGTTCGGCGTAGAGATAACCGAGGTCGATGGTCATGCCGCGCTCGCGTTCCTGCGGGCGGCGGTCGCCGCTTTGCCCGGTCAGGGCTTGCAGCAACGACGTCTTGCCGTGGTCGATGTGCCCGGCGGTGCCGACGATCACCGGGCGACCTGCAATTGCGCTAACTGCACCAGCCACGCGGGTTCGTCGTCGAGTTGGCGCAAGTCGAGCCACAGCGCGTCGTCGTCGATGCGTCCGAGCACTGGAATCGGCAAACCGCGCAACGCCGCCTCAAGATTCAGCAGATAACGCCCGCGCATGCGTTTCGACACCTGCGGACGCAGGCACAGCGCCGCACTGGGCAAGCGCGCGACCGGTTGGCTGCCGCTGCCGATCATGCCCAGCGCCGGGATCGCGCTGACTGACCACGGTTCGCCCAAGGTCTGCGCCAACAACGGTTGAAGGCGTTGTGCCTGATCGAGAATGTCAGCCTGCAGGCGGGTCAGCAGACGCAAACTCGGCAAGCGTTCGGCCAGTCGATCCGGATCGCGGTACAGGCCGAGCACCGCTTCCAGCGCCGCCAGGGTCAGTTTGTCGACGCGCAATGCGCGTTTCAGCGGGTTCTTTTTGATCTTTGCGATCAGCTCTTTGCGCCCGACGATCAACCCGGCCTGCGGGCCTCCGAGCAACTTATCGCCGCTGAAAGTGACGATGTCCGCGCCATCGAGCAGCGCCTGGCGCACCGTCGGTTCTGCCGGCAGCCCCCAGCGCGTCAGGTCGAGCAGACTGCCGCTGCCCAGATCTTCCAGCAGCGGCAAGCCATGATGGTGGGCCAGCTCGGCCAGTTCCGCCGTCGGCACGCGCGCGGTGAATCCTTCGATGCTGTAGTTGCTCGCATGCACGCGCATGATCAAACCGCTGCGCGGGCCGATGGCGGCCTCGTAGTCGCGGGCATGGGTGCGATTGGTGGTGCCGACCTCATGCAGACGCACGCCGGCTCGGGCCATGATGTCGGGAATGCGAAAGGCGCCGCCGATTTCAATCAGTTCACCGCGCGAGATGATGCCTTCCTTGCGAGCGCCCAGGCTGTTGAGCGTCAGCAGCACGGCGGCGGCATTGTTGTTGACCACGGTCACGGCTTCGGCGCCGGTCAGCTCGCGGATCAGGCCTTCGATCAGATCATCGCGATCACCGCGTTTGCCACTGGCCAGATCGAATTCCAGATTGAGCGGATAACGCGCAGCCATTTGCACCGCTTCGATGGCTTCGTCCGGCAACAGGGCGCGACCGAGATTGGTGTGCAGCACCGTGCCGGTGAGGTTGAACACACGTCGCACGTGGCTGCGTTGCTGCTGCGCCAGACGTTCACCGACGCGGCCGGCGAGCACTTCGGGACTGATTTCAATCGCGGACAATTGCCCGTTCAATACGCTGGCGCGCAGCTCATCGAGCAACTGGCGCAAACACGCCAACAAAGAATCACGACCAAAACGCTCGGCCAAAGGCACACACGCAGGATGACGCAACAACCCGTCAATGGAAGGTAACCGCAGGGCACTGCTCGCAGACATCAGCCACTCCCGAAAAAAGCTGACTGTGGGAGGGGGCTTGCTCCCGAAAGGGTCGTATCAGTCTCATCATCAGTGGCTGACTCGCCGCCTTCGGGAGCAAGCACCCTCCCACAGGTTTTGTAGGCCATCTGGAGACACGACAAACCATCAAGTTCAATTCGCCCCTTCCAGCGATTTTCGGGAGTGTAGACGTTGCGTTCATTCATCTCCCGGCGACGCCGTCAAACCGGTGGGAGGGGGCTTGCTCCCGAAAGGGTCGCATCAGTCTCATCATCAGTGGCTGACTCACCGCATTCGGGAGCAAGCCCCCTCCCACAGGTTTTGTAGGCCATCTGGAGACACGACAAACCATCAAGTTCAGTTCGCCCCTTCCAGCGATTTCCGGGAGTGTAGACGTTGCGTTCATTCATCTCCCGGCGACGCCGTCAAACCGGTGGGAGGGGGCTTGCTCCCGAAAGGGTCGCATCAGTCTCATCATCAGTGACTGACTGGCCGCATTCGGGAGCAAGCCCCCTCCCACAGGTTTTGTAGGCCGTCTGGAGACACGACAAACCATCAAGTTCAGTTCGCCCCTTCCAGCGATTTCCGGGAGTGTAGACGTTACGTGTATTGGTCTCCCGGCGACGCCGCCAAACCGGTGGGAGGGGGCTTGCTCCCGAAAGGGTTGCATCAGTCTCATCATCAGTGGCTGACTGGCCGCCTTCGGGAGCAAGCCCCCTCCCACAGGTTTTGTAGGCCGTCTGGAGACACGACAAACCATCAAGTTCAGTTCGCCCCTTCCAGCGATTTCCGGGAGTGTAGACGCTGGGGTCATTCATCTCCCGGGGCCAGTAACAGATTCGGTGCCAGCCGTTGAAAACCGTCCTGCGCCAGACGCATGTCGAGCAACAGGCTGCTGAGATCCGCCGACATCGCCTCGGCGTCGGGGTCGTTTTCCAGATAAACCAGTTTCAGGTAGCTGTTGCAGCCCGGGCAGACTTCCGCCCGAATGGGCGCCTGATTGGCCGGATGGCGATCGTCTTCAAGGCTCAGGTAGTCGAGGCCTTTGCTCGATTCGCAATACACGCATTTGACCCGCACCACATGCCATTCGCAGGCGCACAGCGAACACACCAGATAGCGCAAGCCGTTGTGCTTGCCGCGATGACGGATCACCCCCGCCATGGCCGGCGAACCGCAGGCCGGGCACTGGCTGAGGCTGTCGCCGGGTTTCAATTGCAGATTGGCAGCGCTGAGCAGCCAGTGACTCCACGCCGTTTGTAACGCGGCGCCGAGAAACGGCACCAACGCCGCAGGCACCATGGAGTATTGGCCGCTGACCAACGCCACCGCCCACGCGCGCCACTGGCCGGTACTGGCAACGCGCAGCGTCGTCACGGCTTCGACCACGGCGGGTTGCGCCAAGGGATCGTAGCGTTGCAGCAAAGCATCGAGGTAAGCCTGCCAGGCATCTTCACGAATCAGCGTGTCCGCCGCGAAAGGCGGCATGCCGTGCTGCTGACACGCCTCGATTCGCTGCTGATCAAACGGCGCCGTCAGCGGCGGATCGTCCAGCACTTGCTGCTGAACCCGACACAACCCGGCAATCAGCCGCAAATACTCGGCCAGCGGGTGCCCTTCGGCCAGTTGCTCCAGCCGCTGTGCGCGCAAGGTGAAGAGGTTATGCGGTGGCAGATGCAGAAACGGCGGCGAACTGGCCGCCGCCTCGATTTCCCCGGGTTCAAGAATGGTTGCCAAAGGTCAGCCCTTTTTGGTGATCGGTCGCTCCGGTACGTCGGTCTGACGCTCATCTCGGGTGATGTCGCGGTACCAGAGTTCGTGGTGTTTTTTCGCCCAGGCGCGGCTGACCCAGCCATGCAACATCGCGTCGACCGAACCCTTGATCCACAGCCCGGCGTAGATGTGAATGATGATGCTCAGGATCAGCACAAACCCGGCCAGTGCGTGCAGCAGCATCGCCCAGCGAATCACGGTGATGCCGAAGAACGCACTGAAATACGCCCGCCAGATCACCAGCCCGGTGAACAGCAAACCGAGCATGCACAGCAGTAAAGTCCAGAACAGCATCTTTTGCCCGGCGTTGTACTTGCCCACCGGCGGTACGCTTTCTTCGTCGTTGACCAGCACGCGGTCGATGCGGCGCATCCATTTCCAGTCATTGTCGATGAAGAAATTGGCGCGCCAGAAACGGAACACCAAACCGAGGAAGAACACGAACATCAGTACGCCCATGAACGGATGCAGAATCCGCGTCCACGGGCCGCCGCCGAACAGGTGAGTCAGCCAGAACATCGAGGGATGAAACAGCGCCAGCCCGGACAGCCCGGCCATGAAGAACAGAATCGCCACCAGCCAGTGATTGGTGCGCTGGTTGGCGGTGTAACGCAGGATCGTCTTGTTGCTCATGGCCGGTCCTCCCCGCGTGGATCGAAGGTGTGCACCGCCGGATCAACGACGTGCACCGAGGTGTCAGGTGGCGCTGGATGTTCATCTTCTTCTACGCGATTCGGGCCGATGCGCACGTAATGGAAGAACCCGGCCAGCACCGCCGCGCCCATGGCCAGCAGGCCCAGCGGTTTGCTGATGCCTTTCCACAGTCCAACGAGCGGACTGATGGCCGGATCCTGCGGCAACCCCGCATAGATTTTTGGTGTGTCAGCGTGGTGCAGCACATACATCACGTGAGTGCCGCCGACGCCGGCCGGGTCGTACAGACCGGCATTTTCGAAACCACGGCTTTTCAGGTCGACGATGCGTTCGGCGGCGTGTTCCTTCATGTCTTCCTTGGTGCCGAAAACAATGGCGCCGGTCGGGCAGGTTTTCACACAGGCCGGCTCCAGCCCCACCGCAACGCGATCCGAACACAAGGTGCATTTGTAGGCCTTGTGATCTTTCTGCGAAATGCGCGGAATGTTGAACGGGCAACCGGTGATGCAATAACCGCAGCCGATGCAGTGATCCTGATCGAAATCAACGATGCCGTTGGCGTGCTTGATGATCGCGCCGGGGCTCGGACACGCCGCCAGACAACCGGGCTCGGCACAGTGCATGCAACCGTCCTTGCGGATCAGCCATTCGAGATTGCCGGCGTCGGTTTCGTGCTCGGTGAAGCGCATCAACGTCCAGGTTTCTGCGCTCAGGTCTTGCGGGTTGTCGTAGGTGCCGTGGTTGTGGCCGACCTCGTCGCGCAGCTCGTTCCATTCCGAGCAGGCAACCTGGCAGGCCTTGCAGCCAATGCACTTGGTGGTGTCGATCAGCTTGGCGACCGCCTCCTGATTCCTCACCGAGGGCGGCACCGTGGTGGTGGCCGAGCGGGCAATAATGTCTTGGCTGGCCATTTACAGTTTCTCCACGTTGACCAGGAATGACTTGGATTCCGGGGTCTGGGTGTTGCCATCGCCGAGGAACGGCACCAAGGTGTTGGTCAGGTAACCGTGACGCGTCAGCCCGGTGAACCCCCAATGCAGGGGGATGCCGATCTGATGCACGACCTGGCCGTTGACCTGCAGCGGCCGAATCCGCTTGGTCACCACCGCCACCGCTTCGATAAACCCGCGTTTACAGCTGACGCGCACACGATCACCGGCAGCGATGCCCTTCTCTTTCGCCAGCACTTCGCCGATCTCGACAAACTGCTCAGGTTGGGCAATCGCGTTCAACTTGCAGTGCTTGCTCCAGAAGTGGAAATGCTCGGTCAACCGGTAACTGGTGCCGGCATACGGGAAGTCCTTGGCCTCGCCGAGGGTTTCCCAGACCGAATCGAAGATCCGCGCCGCCGGGTTGCTGGTGGCTTTCTTGTTTTGCGGGTGCAGCGGGTTGATGCCGATCGGTGTTTCGAATGGCTCGTAGTGCTCAGGGAATGGCCCTTCGTTCATCTTGTCGACGGCGAAGAAACGCGCCACCCCTTCGGGGTTCATGATGAACGGATTCATCCCGGCTTCCGGCGGCACGTCGGCCTTATAGTCCGGCACGTCGGTGCCGCCCCAGGCTTTGCCGTTCCACCACACCAGGCGTTTCTTCGGATCCCACGGTTTGCCCGATACGTCCGCCGAGGCACGGTTGTAGAGAATCCGCCGGTTGGCCGGCCAGGCCCACGCCCAGCCTTGGTGCTGATGCATGCCGTACGGGTCAGAGTTGTCGCGGCGGGCCATCTGGTTGCCGGCCTCCGTCCAGCTGCCGGCGAAGATCCAGCAACCGGACGCAGTGCTGCCGTCGTCCTTGAGCAAGCCGAAACCGGCCAGTTGCGAGCCAGCCTTGACGGCGGCGCCGGTGGCATCAGTGAAGTCGGCGACAGCGCTGCCATTAATCTCTTTGGCCAGCTCCTCCGGCGATGGCTCGTCCGGGATCTTGTACGGCCACGTCAGTTTCAGCAGCGGATCAGGGAATTTGCCGCCCTCGGCCTGATAGCGCTTGCGCAGGCGCAGGAACAGTTCGGCCATGATGCGAATGTCGGTCTGCGCTTCGCCCGGGCCATCGGCGCCCTTCCAGTGCCACTGCAGCCAGCGGCTGCTGTTGACCAGCGAGCCATCCTCTTCGGCAAAACAGGTGGTGGGCAGGCGAATGACCTCGGTCTGGATCTCCGCGCTTTTCACATCGTTGTACGGCCCGACGTTGTGCCAGAACTCCGAGGTTTCGGTGGCCAGCGGATCCATCACCACCAGCCATTTCAACTTGGCCAGCGCGCCCATCACGCGGTTCTTGTCCGGCAACGCGGCAATCGGGTTAAAGCCCTGGCACATGTAACCGTTGACCTTGCCCTGGCTCATCAGGTCGAACATTTTCAGAACGTCGTAGTTGGGAATGTCGAGTTTCGGCAAATGGTCGTAGCACCAATTGTTCTCGGCCGTGGCGTTGGCGCCGTACCAGGACTTCATCAGGCTGACGTGGAATTTGCTGTAGTTCTGCCAGTACGACAATTGCCCCGGACGCAGCGGTACTTGTGTGCGTTTATGGATGAAGGCGTTGTAGTCCTGTTCGTTGTCAGTGCCCAGTGTCAGATAACCCGGCAAGGCGTTGGACAACAGCCCGAGATCAGTCAGCCCCTGAATGTTCGAGTGGCCGCGCAAGGCGTTCACCCCGCCACCCGGCATGCCGACGTTGCCCAACAACAGTTGCACCATCGCCGCGCTGCGAATGATCTGTGCGCCAATCGAGTGCTGGGTCCAGCCGAGCGCGTAGAGAATCGTCATGGTCTTGCCCGGTGTCGAGCAGGTGGCGATTTCTTCCCAGATTTTCTGCATGGCATCGACCGGCATGCCACAGATCTGGCTCGCGAGGTCGATGTTGTAGCGGCTGTAATGCTGCTTCATCAATTGATAGACGCAGCGCGGGTCCTGCAGCGTCGGGTCGACTTTGGCAAAGCCGTCCTCGCCCAACTCGTAACCCCAGCCGGATTTGTCGGTGTAGCTGCGCTTGGCCACGTCGTAGCCGCTGAAGATGCCGTCTTCAAAGCCGTAGCCTTCTTTGACGATGAACGACACGTCGGTGTAGTTGCGCACGTATTCGTGCTGGATCTTGTCCTCGGTCAACAGGTAATTGATCAGACCGCCCATGAAGGCGATGTCGGTGCCGGTGCGGATCGGTGCGTAATAATCGGCCACCGAAGCAGTCCGGGTAAAACGCGGATCGACCACGATCAGCCTGGCGGCGTTGTGCGCCTTGGCTTCGGTCACCCATTTGAAGCCGCACGGATGCGCTTCTGCTGCGTTGCCACCCATCACCAGGATCAGATTCGCGTTGGCGATATCGGTCCAGGTATTGGTCATGGCACCACGGCCGTACGTCGGGGCAAGACTTGCCACCGTCGGGCCGTGTCAGACACGCGCCTGGTTATCGAACCCCAGCATGCCGAGACTGCGAATCACCTTCTGGGTGATGTAACCCGCTTCGTTGGACGCTGCCGACGCCGCGAGGAAACCGGTGCTCAGCCAGCGATTCACCGTTTGCCCATTGGCATTTTTCTCGATGAAATTGGCATCGCGGTCGGTTTTCATCAGGTCGGCGATGCGGTCGAGCGCTTCGTCCCAACTGATTCGCGTCCATTCGCTGCTGCCGGGTTTGCGCGTTTGCGGGTAAAGCAGACGGCCCGGGCTGTGAATGAAGTCGAGAAGGCCTGCGCCTTTCGGGCAGAGGGTGCCGCGGTTGACCGGGTGGTCGGCGTCGCCCTCGATGTGGATGATGCTTTGCGCTACGTTCTTCGCTCCATCGCCCTGGCTGTACATGATCAAGCCGCACCCGACCGAGCAATACGGACAGGTGTTGCGGGTTTCATGGGTGTGGGCAAGCTTGAAGTGGCGCACCTGCTCGGCGAAGGCCATCGTCGGGGCCATGCCCAACGCGCCCAGGCTTGAGCCTGCAAGGCCGATACCGGCGACCTTGAAGAACTGACGACGGCTGAGATCCATCGTGCACTCCTGATCAGGTGGAACCCGGTACTTGTGCCGGGTTTTATCTGGACAATCACGGTTGCGGCAAACGTCTGCCGACTTTTTCACTGTAGACAATGACCACACAGTCTGTGTGAAAACCGACCGTCGGCGACAATCGGTCACCCGCTGTAACACCTGTGGGAGGGGGCTTGCTCCCGAATGCAGTAAGTCAGGCACATCATTGGTTTCTGACCCACCGTATTCGGGAGCAAGCCCCCTCCCACAGGTTTTGTGTGCTCCCTTTGGGTCATGGGATTAGAATGGCCGGCAGAATTAACCCGCCTTCACGAGACCGCGCATGACTTTCGATTTTGATCAGGTATTCGACCGCCACAACACCGGCAGCACCAAGTGGAGCCGCTATCCGGCCGACGTGTTGCCGATGTGGGTCGCTGATATGGATTTCGCCGCGCCACCGGTGGTAATCGAAGCGCTGCAACAGCGTCTGCTGCACCCGCTGGTCGGTTACAGCGTGGCGCAGGACAGCTTGCGTGAAGCCATCGTCGCCGACCTCTGGAACAAATTCGCCTGGAAGGTCAAACCGCAGGAGCTGATCTTCCTGCCGGGCGTCGAGTCCGGTTTCAACATGGCGCTCAAGGCGTTGGTACAGCCACAGCAGAACGTTGTGGTGCAGGTGCCGAACTACCCGCCGCTGCGTCACGCGCCGGGGCATTGGGGCTTGAACAAGGTCGAGCTGGAATTCGTCGCTCAGGCGGACGGCACCTACGCCACACCGCTGGATGTGTTGCGCGACTCCCTCAATGGCGGCGGCGCACTGCTGCTGAGCAACCCGCACAACCCGATCGGCAAAGTCTTCGGCCGTGAAGAGCTGCAAGCCGTGGCCGATATCTGCGTGGCGCAGGACGCGTGGATCATCTCCGACGAAATCCACGCTGAATTGTGCTTTGACGGCCGCGTGCACATTCCGACCGCGTCCCTCAGCCCGGAAATCGCCCAGCGCACCATCACCCTGATGTCGGCGAGCAAGGCCTACAACATCGCCGGCCTCAAGACGTCATTCATGATCATTCAGGACGCCGCCCTGCGCGAACGCGTCAACCACGCCCGTTGCGGCATGGTCGACAGCGTCAACCCGTTGGGCATGGAAGCCACCCGCGTGGCGTACAGCGAAGGCGCGCCGTGGCTGGCCGCGTTGAAAACCTACCTGCAGGCCAACCGCGACTGGCTGGTTGAAGCGGTGCGCAGCCGTTTGCCGGGCGTGACCATCAATGTGCCGCAGGGGACGTACCTGGCGTGGCTTGATTGCTCGGCACTGGATCTGGACAACCCGCAGCAGTTCTTCCTCGAACAGGCGAAAGTCGGCCTCAGTGCCGGTCTGGACTTCGGTGACCAGCACCAACAGTTCGTGCGCCTGAACTTCGGCTGCCCGCGCTCGCTACTGGAAGAAGGTATCGCGCGTATGGAGCGGGCTCTGGCCGATCGCAACAACTGAAACACCACACGTCCCTGTGGGAGCGAGCTTGCTCGCGAAGGCGGTATGCCATTCAGCGAAGATACAACTGAAATGGCCCCTTCGGGAGCAAGCCCCTCCCACATTTGGTGATGTGACACACGCGAGAAAAAACTGAACCCGGCGGCATCATGCCTCTCCATACCTTATAAGAGTCGCCCGGACTCTTCAGCGTCAGGAGGTCGTCATGCCAGCACTCGACCAACGACCGTGGGTTAACCCGGTGCGATTGCCGTCCTCAGGCGTCCCGTCATGAGTTTCGTCGTGTGGGTCGCCGTGCTCGGTGCGGTGTTGCTGACCCTCGCACTGACCTCGTCGTACCTGCGCTGGATGCCGGTGACCACCTCGGCGGTGTGCCTGCTGCTGGGTGTCGGTATCGGGCCGATGGGCCTCGACTTGCTGAAACTGTCCCTCGACGACGCCTCCTTATGGATGCAGCACCTGACCGAAGTCGCGGTGCTGTTTTCGCTATTTGTCTGCGGCCTCAAATTACGCCTGCCTCTACGCGACAAGCGTTGGCGCATCGCCTTCGGGCTGGCCGGGCCGGTGATGGTGCTGACGATCATCGGCGTCTGTCTGTTGCTGCATTTTGGCCTGCACATGCCTTGGGGGCCGGCGCTGTTGATCGGCGCGATTCTGGCACCCACCGACCCGGTGCTGGCGGCGCTGGTGCAGGTCAACGATGCCCGGGACATCGACAGCGTTCGCTTTGGACTGTCCGGCGAGGCCGGGCTGAACGACGGCATCGCCTTCCCGTTCGTGATTCTGGGTTTGCTGCTGTTGCACAGCGAAAACGCGTCTTCCGACTGGCTCAACTGGTTGTTGCTCAACGTGCTGTGGGCCGTGCCGGCGGGATTGTTGACCGGTTACTGGATGGGTCGCGGGATTGGCCGATTGACGCTGTCGCTGCGAATCCGCAACGACGACAGCACCTTAAGCCCCAACGATTATCTGGCGCTGGCCCTGATCGCCCTCGCCTACGTCGTCGCCGAAGCAATTGGCGGCTACGGTTTTCTGTCGGTGTTCGCCGCCGGGCTGGGTTTGCGCCAGGAAGAAGTCAAATCCACCGGCGCCGGCCAGCCGCCCGCCGAGCATCTGGTGCAACCGGTGGTCGGTCACCAGAACGTAGAGCCACAGCACGCGGTGCACGGCGACACCGAGCGATTGCAAAGCAGTCAGGTCGCAGCGGGCATCATGATGGGCGACATGTTGTCGTTCGGCAGTCTGGTCGAACGCGCCATGGAGGTGTTTCTGGTCACGCTGCTCGGCGTGGTGCTGATGGCGCACTGGGATTGGCGCGCGCTGCTCGTCGGTGGTGTGCTGTTCTGCATTATCCGTCCAGTCTGCGTGGCGTTGATGCCTTGGGGCTCGTTGCTGGATAGACGTCAGCGGCTATTGATCGGCTGGTTCGGCATTCGCGGGATCGGCAGCCTGTACTACCTGTTTTATGCCTTGAACCATGGCCTGACTGATTCCGTCGCGACGTTGTGCACTGATCTGACCTTGTCGGTCGTGGCATTGAGCATCCTGCTGCACGGCATCAGCACGCAACCGATCCTTGCGCGCTACGAACAACGAAAGAAACAGAAAATCTGATTTTTTCCAGCGGACTTTTACAGACTACCCATCGAATTTTCTTCTGAAAAAAAATGGATCCGCGCGCAACCGTTAGCAGTCACAACCATAACCCCTCGCCGGATGCATGTGGCGGGGCCTGGCAGGTTCGGTTCCCCTGCGGCGTCAAGCCCACGAAAAGGAATCCTGAAAATCAAGGTTACGGTCATGAAAGAATGCTCGACTCCTGCACAGATCAAGGCTTGCAGAGCACTGGCTCTGGAACGCAATCGGCAACTGTTCGAAGAAGCCCAGGCGCTGAATCGATCGGCCCATGAGTTACTCGAAACCCGCGAGATGGACGCTGAACAGTTTGAACACTACCGAGCGTTGCGCCGAAAAGCCGATGTGAAGTTTGCCGACGCGATCGAGCATTTGTGCGTGCTGAATGAAGACTTCCCGCCGATTCCAATGTCGGTGCACAACTCCCAGGGGTTGCGTCGCCAGCTTGAGACCAGCGAGTGATGCCACATAAAAAAAAGCCCGGCCATGTAGGCCGGGCTTTTTATTTTCAGCGGATCAGCCTCCCGGATTGGTCACCTGAATGAACACCGCATAGCTGCCCAACAACACCCAGAACGTCGCAAAGATCCATGGCGTGCGCACCGAAAACAACAGCGACTTGCGGTAGCCCTTGTGGCTCGATTCCATTTCACTGAATAGCGGCGACTCGTCATACGCCAGCCCCATCAAGGGTTCGCTGAGCAGCAGGTGACTTTGCTTGAAATGCCAGTGATCGATGATGTCGTACGCCGCGCGAATCCCCGGCCAGGCGTTCAATGAGCTGAGCAGCCCGAGCAACGCCAGAAAGGGTGGCACCACCAGCGTGAACAACTTGCCCCACTCCGGGTTGAGATTGGCCATGCACGAAGCAAACGCAATCACCAGAAACGACTGGGCGGCCAGATAGGCGTCCGTGCGATTGGCCAGAATGCTGGTTTCGTACTGGATCTCCCGACGATAGAAATCCAGCCGTTCCTTGGGCGAACCGAACATCTTGGCGTCGTGTTCGGTCAAGGTTTCTTCAGCAGTGGGATGGGTCAGTATGCGAGGCAAGAGGCGCGCGCTCCGGGGATGGGGGAACTGTTTAGAAGCCCCCGTGGCGCACTGGTTCAGCGCAATTTTCCGGCACGTCACTTCACTGACTGGGCGATGATTTCCACCAGATTCATTTGTGTAAAAGGCTTGGCCAGACGCGGCAATTGCGCGGCGAAACCCTCCAGTCGCTCGGCATACCCGGTGGCTAGGATGATCGGCAGATCCGGTTTGAGCAGTCGCACGGCCTGTGCCAGTTGCGCGCCGCTCATGTGCGGCATGGCCATGTCGGTGATCATCAGATCAATGACTTCACCCTGATCGAACAACTTCAATGCCTCGGCGCCGGAGGTGGCACTGACCACCCGATGGCCGAGGTCTTCCAGCAACAGACTGGTGCTGGTCAACACCAGCGAATCGTCGTCCACCACCAAAACACTGAGCCGGGGCACCGTGATCGATTCGGCGCAAGGGTACGCCGGTTTGACCGCCGCGCCCTCAATAGCCACCGGTAACCAAAGTTCGGCCGTGGTGCCGTGGCCCTTCTCGCTTTTAAGGATGAAACGGCCGCCAAGTTGTTCAACGAATCCGTGCACCATCGACAAACCCAGGCCCGTGCCTTTGCCAAGACCTTTAGTGGTGAAAAACGGATCTCTGGCCGAGGCCATTGTTTCGGCGTCCATGCCTTCGCCGGTGTCGATCAGGCTCAGGCAGACATAACGCCCCGCCGCCAACGCGGATTGACCGTGCTTGAGCACCACTTCGGGTTGTGCGCTGATCACCACGCTGCCGCCATTGGGCATCGCGTCGCGGGCGTTGGTCGCCAGATTGAGGATCGCCAGTTCCAGTTGATTGGTGTCCGCCAACACTGACTCCAGGTCGTCGGGAAACCGCGTTTCGATGCGAATCCCCGGACCGAGCGAGCTGCGCAACAGCCCGGTGATGCCTTGCACCAGTCTCGGGATGTCCACCGGCTCGGTCTTGAGTTCCTGACGGCGGGCAAACGCCAGCATGCGCTGGGTCAGCGACACACCACGCAATGCGCCTTGGGTGGCGTTTTCCAGCAAGCGACTGATTTTTGCGTCATCGCCGATGCGTTTCTGGACAATCTCAAGGTTGCCCAGAATCACCGTCAGCAGGTTGTTGAAGTCGTGGGCAATGCCACCGCTGAGCTGTCCGATCGCCTGCATCTTCTGCGCCTGGAACAGCGCCTCGCGGGTTTTCTCCAGAGCCAGCTGCGCCTCATGTGCCTCGGTCACATCGCGGGTGATTTTGGCGAAACCGAGCAAGGTGCCGGTGTCGCCGCGAATCGCATCGACCACCACATGGGCGAGAAACCGGGTGCCGTCCTTGCGCACGCGCCAGCTCTTGTTTTCAAAACGCCCCTCGCGAGTGGCTATCGCCAGCGCCCGTTGCGGCTCGCCGTTCTCTCGATCTTCCGGGGTGTAAAAAATCGAAAAATGCTGGCCGATGATTTCTTCGGGCAAGTAGCCCTTGATGCGCTGGGCGCCCTGATTCCAGTTACTGACCCGCCCTTCGGGGCTGAGCATGTAGATCGCGTAATCAGTCACGCCCTGAACCAGCATGCGGAACTGCTGTTCGCTCTGCTTGAGGGTTTCCTCGGCCATTTTGCGGTCGGTGAGGTCGCGGGTGATCTTGGCGAAACCGAGCAGTTTGCCGCTGGGGTCGATGATCGGGTCGATCACCACGTGACACCAGAAATTGGTGCCGTCCTTGCGCACTCGCCAGCCTTCACCTTCGAAGCGCCCTTCCCGGATCGCCGTGTCGAGCGCAAGTTGCGGCCGGCCGGCGGCTCGGTCGTCAGCGGTATAGAACCGTGAAAAATGCTCGCCGAGGATTTCTGCCTCTTCGTAACCTTTGAAGCGTTTGGCGCCAGAGTTCCAGCTGGTGATGATGCCATTCGGGTCGATCATGTAGATCGCATAATCGACCACGGCGTCGATCAACAGTCGGAAACGCATTTCCTCGACAGCAGCGGTCTTGTTCTTTTCGCTCATCACATTCACCGCACAGATTCATGTGCAGGAGTATGCGTCAATCCGCCAAATTAGGAAGTCGCCGGTTCATGATTGATTGCCCACCAGCGCGGCAGTAATTGCCTGATCCGGCTTTCGGCAAACCGATCATCGATCAGCATCACCACGCCGCGATCCTCGCGAGTGCGGATCACCCGGCCGGCGGCCTGCACGACTTTCTGCACGCCGGGAAACAGGTAGGTGTAGTCATAACCGGCGCCGAAGATCGCGGCCATGCGCCGCTTCAATTGTTCGTTGACCGGGTTGAGTTGCGCCAGGCCAAGGGTGGCGATGAACGCGCCGATCAAGCGTGCGCCCGGCAAATCGATGCCTTCACCGAAAGCGCCGCCCAGCACGGCAAAACCGACCCCTTGGCTGTGCGCCGTGAATTGCTCCAGAAAGGCCCGCCGCGCGTCTTCCGCCATGCCCCGCGATTGCTGCCACAGGGTGATGTGCGGATAACGCTCGGCGAGCAAGGTCGCGACTTGTTGCAGGTAATCGAAGCTGCTGAAAAACGCGAGATAGTTGCCCGGACGCTCGCTGAACTGTCGGGCGATCAGTTCGACAATCGGTTCGAGCGAGGCCTGGCGATGGTTGAACCGGGTCGAGATGCGGCTGACGATGTGCACCTGCAATTGTTCGGCACTGAAGGGCGACTCGACATCGATCCACACGGTGCCGGCCGGCGTGCCGAGCAGGTCGGCGTAATAATTGCGCGGGCTCAGGGTCGCGGAAAACAGTACAGCGCTGCGCGCCGCTTTCAGCCGTGGACCGATAAACGCGGCCGGCACCACGTTGCGCAGACACAGTTGCGACAGCGCACGTTTGCGGTCGAGGTCGCGTTTGCTGATGTCGAACAGGTAATGCTCGTCGTACAGCTCGGCGACACGGCCAAATTGCAGCAAGTCGAAGTAGAAGTTCTGCAAGGCACCGTCGAGGCCTTGCGGGTGGTCGTTGAGGTAATCGCCAATCGCGGCGCAGCACAGCGAGATGGCTTGCAACAGTTTTTCCGGGGCTTTGTCGTAGGCCTGATACGCCGCCAGTTGCGGCGCGTGCAGCGCGTTCCATTCACGATTGACCCGTTGCAGTGACTTCTTCAAAGGTTCGGGCGCGGATTTGCGCACACCGCCCAGCGTGGCCTGATCCAGACTGGCGCTGTACATCTGCCGCCCGCGTTCCACCAGGTTGTGCGCCTCGTCCGCCAGCACGGCGACTTTCCACTGATTGAGCTGCGCCAGCCCGAACAGCAGCGCGCTGAAGTCGAAGTAATAGTTGTAATCGGCAATCACCACATCGGCCCAGCGGGCCATTTCCTGGCTGAGGTAATACGGGCACACCGCATGCTGGCTGGCCACTTCACGCATGGCGGCTTGATCGAGCAGGTTGATCCGGCTCGCCGCTTCGCGGGCGGCGGGCAATCGATCGTAGAAACCTTGAGCCAAGGGGCAGGATTCGCCATGACAAGCCTTGTCCGGGTGCTCGCAGGCTTTGTCACGGGCGACCATTTCCAATACGCGCAGCGGTAACGTTTCAGATTGATCGAACAACACCTGACTGGCATCCAGCGCCAGTTTGCGTCCCGGGGTCTTGGCGGTGAGGAAGAACACTTTGTCCAGTTGCTGCGGCGCCAACGCCTTGAGCATCGGGAACAGCGTGCCGAGGGTTTTACCAATGCCGGTCGGCGCCTGCGCCATCAGGCAGCGGCCGGTGCTGACTGCCTTGAACACCGACTCGGCGAGATGACGCTGCCCGGGGCGAAAGTCCGAGTGCGGAAACGCCAGTTTCTGCGCCGCCTGATTGCGCGCCTCGCGATGGGCCATTTCCTGTTGCGCCCACTGCAGAAACAAGCCGCACTGCTGTTCGAAAAAAACCTGTAAAGCCTCGGCGCTGAACGCCTCGACCAGACAGGTTTCCTTTTCGCTGACGATGTCGAAATACACCAGCGCCAGATTGATCTGCGCCAGTTCGAGCTTGCGGCACATCAGCCAGCCGTAGATCTTCGCCTGTGCCCAATGCAACTGGCGATGATTGGCCGGTTGTTTGCTCAGGTCGCCACGGTAGGTTTTGACTTCTTCCAGGCAGTTCTGCGCCGGGTCGTAGCCATCCGCCCTGCCCTTGACTTTCAATTGCAGAAACTTGCCTTCCAGCGCCACTTCACTTTGATACTGCTCGCTGCGCCGCGAAGCGACCGTGCGGTGGCCGGCAATGCCTTCCAGCGCCGTGGGCGACGGCGTGAAGCGCAGGTCGAGGTCGCCGGTCTTGGCGGTGAACTCACACAGCGCGCGCACCGCAATGCTGTAGCTCAAGCGCTCTGCTCCGCCCATTGCACGTAACACACGGCCACCGGCATCTGGTGCTCGTGGCAGAACTCGAGCCAGCGCAGTTGATTGTCCTGCAAACGGTCGCCGGGGCCTTTGACTTCGATCATTCGGTAGGTTTTGTGCTGCGGCCAGAACTGGATCAGGTCGGGCATGCCGGCGCGGTTGGCCTTGATGTCGAGCAGCAAACGGCTGAACCAGTGTTTGAGGTGTTCGGCCGGCAGACAGGCCAGAGCCTGATCAAGCAGTTGTTCGTTGAGTGCGCCCCAAAAGACAAAGGGCGACTGAATCCCCCATTTGGCTGCGAAGCGTTGGCGAATGGTCGAAAGGTAACGGCCATCGTCGAGTTCCGCCAGGCAGTTCTGGAACAGTTCGGCCCGGCGTTGCTGGAAATCTTCATTGAGCAAATCCACCGGCCCGCGCTGGAACGGGTGAAAAAACGCCCCGGGCAACGGCGCGAAAATCGCCGGCCAGCACAACAATCCGAACAATGAATTGATCAGGCTGTTTTCCACGTAATGCACGGGGCCTTCGTCATCGTGCAGATGCGCTTGCACGTAATACTCCACCGACAGCGCCGGATCGGTGCGCGGCAAATGCAGATCCAGACGTTCGACCGGTCTGGCCACCGCTCGCTTTAGCGGCGGGCCACCGAGTTTGCGCCGAAGCCGCGGCAATAGGCGTTGCAGGCCTTGCTGCTCGGCGGCACTTTCCGGCGTTTGTTCGGCCAGTGCGCCCAGTTCCAGCGCCAAGCTGTATTCGCTGCAGCGTTCCAGTACGCGGATCATGCGCAACCGCGCGCCCGGATAGGCGCAGTCGCGGTAAATGCTCAGGGCCAGGGCAAACTCGGCGATGCGCTCGCAATACTGGCCGATCTGGAACAACACCTTGCCGCGTCGACGTTGCAGCCAGGGGTTGTCGAAATGCAGTGCGCTGACCTGCTCGGCAATCTCTTGCAACGGTTCGCCGGCCTCGAAACGCAGTTGGCAGTTGTGCAGAAACACACAGGCGTCGACGTCGGCACGGCTGCGCAGGCCGCGAGAGTCGGCGCAGAATTCGACTTTTTCGTACGTAAAGATACCGAGATCCGCCAGCACGAACTCGGACCAGTCCTGATAGAGGTTGCCGAAGAACATCAGACGCAGGCGGTCGCACAGGTCCATGATGGTCAGGCTGAACAGCCGTTCATTCAGCGCCGGCGCCCAGTCGCGCAGGTTGCGGGTTTCATTGAACTGCTCGGTCAGGGCCGGCAGCCACTCGTCCTTGCGACCCCTGGGTTGTTCGATGTGGGCGCTGAAGGCTTGAAGGATTTCGGCCTTGAGCAACACGTCGAAGAGCTCGACCAGCGAAAGCGCTGCGTGTTCGTCGAGCCAGCCATGCTCCAGTAACGGCTGCGCGGCGAGGGCGATGTCGCCGATTTCCAGGTAATTGAGTTTGCTCGCACGAAAATGCACGCCCTTGCGCATGACCATCCGCACCAGCAACCCCTGCGAGGCCTTGGGCAAGGCGTTGAAGTCGCGGATGAACGCGTGTTCCGTTTCGCTCATCACGTCGGCATAACGAAGCTCAAGCCAATCAAGCACTTGCCGGAAGTTGTTGAGGTAATAGAACGGATCGTCGAGGGGATTGGCAGTCACGGGTATTCAGGGCCATGGCGAGCGAGTACTGGTTATGCGTACAGATACCAGCTCTGCCCTGCCCGGTGCAAACGGAAAAAGATCAATGGCGTTTTTTCATGGCACCATCGAACTTTTCCCCACTGGACGGCACCAACCGCCTAAGCAGGCCGATAACGGCCGGTATGACATGGAATGAGGAAATTAGAGGTGGCTATGAACATCAAGACTCTGGGCATCCCCGTCGTGGTAGCAGCCCTGTTGGCGTTGGGCGGCTGCTCGACACAGACCGTGGTCACGCTGCAGAACGGTACGCAATACCTGACCAAAGATATGCCGAAAACCAAAACCAAGGACGGTTTCTATGAGTTCGAGGATATTTCCGGCGCCAAAGTGAAAGTGCGCGCCGATGAAGTGGCAACCGTGCGCGAGGAAGACTGATCGCTGGAACGGAGCTGCCGGCGCGGCAGCTCCCGAGAGGGTTATTCCGGCAGCGTCATGCCCGGAATGCTGTTGTCGCAACTCATGTATTGCCCGCCACGTCTGGCCACTTCACCTTGCAGACGCTGGCAACGCTCCAGATCCTGCTGCGCCATGCGGTCAATGCTCAGGTTGCCGGTGGTTTGCGGTTGTTTACCGTCGCCCAGGCGAATCGTCACGAACGGCTGTTCAGGCTGGATCTGAAAACGGCTTTTCTCTTCGACCGGCTCTGCCGTCTCGGTCTTGACCGGGCCTGGCAATTGATCGGTGGTGATGCCGTATCGGCTCAGAATCGAACTTTGAGGCAGATCGGCACAGGCATTGGCCGCACACAGCGCCAAACCTACGATGGCGACATACCCCTTGAAACCTTTCACGTTTGGATCTCCTCTACTCGATGGCGGCTAGCTATAGAACGTGTGCGCACGTGCTGGCTTTAGGCCGCTTTTCCTGTTTGCACAGGGTTGGAGTCGGAGAGTGGCTTGTGAGTCACTTTTAATACCGCGTTATCGTTCTTCGGGAGCAAGCCCCCTCCCACAGGTTGACCGGAAGGCATGCGATCAAACTGTGGGAGGGGGCTTGCTCCCGAAGAGACCCTTACAGGCACCACCACAACATCAGGCGATCACAATTCCATCGCCACTCAAACTCCCCAGCGAAACGCCAACCAATGTCACCGAATCGCCGCCGATCTTCAGCACGGTATCCTGCCCGGCTGCCGAGGCATGCGCTCGGAAGTCATCGCCAGGCAACACACCCTGCACGCCGAGAAACACCAGTTTGTCGTTGGACGTGAATCCCACCACCCGATCCTGGCCGAACGCGCCGTTGAACAGGAACGTATCCGCCCCGCCCCCGGACTCCATCAGATCGTTACCGGCGCCGCCAACAAACACATCGTTGCCCGCCCCGCCGATCAGATGATCGTTGCCGTCGAGGCCGAACAACCAGTCGCCGCCGGCATGCGCCTTGAGCGTGTCGGCGCCGTTGCTGCCCTTCACGCTCGACTCGTAGGCGGTCAGGTTGTTGCCGACCTTCAAGCCACTGGCCGTGACGCTGTGGGTCACGTCGTCCTTGAACAGACCCCAGAGGAAGCCCGGCTCTTTGGTGACGATGGCGCCGATGTCGCGGGTGATGCTGATCCCGCCGTTGGCATCGCGAATGTACAGATTGCCGGCGCCGTCGTTGGCGAAGTCGAAGGTATTCACTGACTTCTGCAAGTCCAGCGTATTGCTGCCCTGCCCGCCCAGGATGATGTTGTAGCCGCCGCTGTCGCGGAACGTGTCGTTGCCGGCGCGACCTTCCAGATAGTCATTGCCGCTGCCGCCCTGTATCAGGTCGCTGGCGTCGCTGCCGATGATGAAGGTGCTGCCCTTGTGGGTTTCGGCGTTGCGGTTGAGATCCTGCACCCAGGTGTTGGCCCGCGCTGGATCCGACAGGTTGGCGACGATGATCGTCGAGTCCTTGCTGGTCAGGTCGTAGAACTTCGACTCGATCACCCGGTTCATGCCGTCGCCGTAAGCGGTTGGCAAGTGCGAGATCCAGGTCGGAATGTTGAGGATGGAGAACGGCAGCAGATTCCACGCCGTCGAGGCGTAGTGATCGTTGAAGCTGACGATGTTGTCGGTGGCCGATTCCTTCGGCGCGTCGTGCACGCCAATCGAGGCGCCGGTGAAATTCGAACCGTCGAGGGCGCGGAACACCGGGTCGTTCTCGTAGCCGACGTTGAGCACTTTGTCGGTGCTGCTCTGGGTCGGCGAGGCATAGGCGATGTAGTTGGAGTCGGCGAAGAACCCGCCCCACTTGCCGCCGCTCAAATCCGCCATGCTGTTGACCGCCAGCCCGCCGAGGCTGTGGCCGCTGACCAGCACGTCCTTGCCGCTGAGGCCATTGGCCTTGGCAAAGGCGACCACGTCATTGAGCAGGTTGCCGAACGCTTCGCCGACGTAGTTCTTGGCGTAATCCTTGGGGCCGAACGCGGCGAGCAAGTCGTTGATCACGTCGCCGATGGAATCAAGGATCAGGTTCTCGCGCGGGCCGCTGGTGCCGCGAAAGGCGATGCCGATTTCTGTGAGATGGCCCTGGGCGTCGTACTTGCCGAGAATCTCGACCTGCGCTGTCGAGTAACCGGCCTTCTCGCCAAAGAAGGTTCCGCGTGCGTCGGTCTTGCCGTCGTAGCCCAGTTGCGAGGCCGTGATCGGCGTCCAGCCGGCCTTTTTCACGGCTTCGAGGGCGAGTTTTTCCGAATCGGGATTCCATGGAATGCCGGGGATGACGCCTTGGGAGTCGGTCCCCCCGAGCAACGCCGTGACCAGCGTCGCCGGCAGGCCAAGGCCAAAACCGTTGTGCTGATAACCGGCGGCAAAACCGTTATCGAGGTTGTGGTAGGAATACAGCGTGATCGCCATGGCATCGCTGAACAACGCCTTGGAATCCGCCGTGCCGAAGTTTTTGTAGTCATACACACCCATTGCTATTGCCTCTCTTTTGTTGGAATTGTCAGAGATAGCTCACAGCCAGAGCGCCCCTCGCGAGACGCCCCGGAGCATTTCAGTACTACTTGTTGTTGCAAATTTCCCCCTGTGGGAGCGGGCTTGCTCGCGAAAGCGGTGTGTCAGCTACAGCAATGTTGACTGACGCGCTCCCTTCGCGAGCAAGCCCGCTCCCACATTGGATCTAAGCGAAGACGAAACTCGCGTCCGACAGGTTAGCCACACCAACCCCGACCAGCGTCACGGCAAAGTCGCCAACCTTCAGCACGGTATCGCCACCCGACTGCGAAGCATGTTGCTTGTAGTCGTAACCCTGCCCCGCGCCTTCGACGCCCATGAACACCAGTTTGTCGCTGCCCTGATAACCGTTGATGGCATCGAAACCGAACGCGCCGCTGAACAGGAAAGTGTTGTTGCCACCCACCGCCGTCATCACGTCGTTGCCGGCGCCACCGACGAAGGTCACGTGACCTTTGTCGCTGATCAGTTTGTCGTCGCCACCCAAGCCGAACAACCAGTCACCGTCGGCGCTGGCGTGCAACGCATTGCCGTAGCCATCGCCGCTCAGCGAATGGTTGTACTGGGTCAGTTCGTTGCCATTGGTCAAACCCTTGGCCGTGACGCCCCAGGTGATTTCCTTGCTGCCCCACCACGACCCCGACTCCTTGCTCACCAGTGCGCCGATGTCGCGGGTCATGCTGATGCCGCCGTAGGCGTCGCGCACGTACAGCGTGCCGTCACCGTCGTTGGCAAAACTGAAGTTCTGCAACGGTTTCTGCAGCTCGAAGGTGTTGTGGCCCTGACCACCGAGCAGGATGTTGAAACCACCGTCATCGCGGAAGCGGTCATCGCCGCCCAGGCCTTCGAGGAAGTCGTTGCCCGCCCCGCCCTTGAGCCAGTCGCTGCTTTGCGTGCCGATGATGAACGTGCTGCCGGTGTGCGGCTCGCCGCTGCGGCCAAGATCCTCGACCCAGGTCTTGCCCCGGGACGACTCTTCCAGATTGGAAACGATGATCGTCGAATCCTTATGGGTGAGGCCGTAGAACTTCGAATCGATCACCCGGTTCAAGCCATCGGCATAACCCAACGAACTGTGCGCCGACCAGTTCAGCGGATTGACGATGCTGAATGGCACGAGGTTCTGCGCGGTGGACGCATAGTTGTCGTTGAAGTTGACGATGTTGTCGGTGGTCGAATCGTGGGGTTTGTCGTGCTTGCCCATCGAGGCCGTGCTGAACGTGGTGCCGTCGAGCACGCGGAACACCGGATCGTTCTCGTATCCGATGTTCAGTACGTTGGTGCCGGTGCTGCTCTGGGTCGGCGAGGCAAAGGACACGTAGTTGGCGTCCTTGAAGAACCCGCCCCAGTTGCTCGCACTCAGTTCAGCCACGCTGTTGACCCCTAGCCCGCCGAGGCTGTGGCCGCTGATCAGGACGTCCTTGGCCGCGATGCCGTGAGCGATGGAGAACGCCGCGACAGCCTTGAGCAGATTGTCGAAGGCGTTTTTCGCATATTGAGTGGCGTAATCCGACGGCCCGATGGCCGCGAGCAAATTGTTCTTCATGTCGCCGAAGGTGTCGCTGTAACCCAGCCCGCCAGTGCCACGAAAGGCAACGCCAATCCCGATCAACTTGCCGGCAGCGTCGTACTTGCCCAGCACTTCAGCTTCGGCACTGGTAAAGCCGTCCTTCTCGCCGAAGAACGTGCCCTGCGCGCCGACCTTGCCCTGGTAACCCAGCGCCGTCGCACTGACCGGCTTCCACCCGGTGCCCGGCAAGGCTTGCCCGGTCGGCGTGTAGGCATACAGCGTCAGGGCGATGGCGTCGCTGTACAACGCTTTGCCATCGGCATTTTTGTAATCGAACAGTCCCATGTTGTGCTCTCTCTTCCTTCAAATCCGTGCAGGCAGTCCCTTCCGGAACTGCCTGCACACGCCTTTAGAACTGCCAGTCGAGGGTCAGACCCACACCGTGATCCTTCTCGTTCGAACCGATCAGCCCGTTATAATCGAGGTTCACCCGCACATCGCGGTTGAGCGCCAGCCCGGCGCGTACGCCAACCAGCGCCGCATCGCGATCCATCGACACGCTCTGCACGTTGAACGCGCTGTTGCCGTTGGCGAACGCAAGATGACTGTCGGCATCGACGTTGCTCAGGTTGTGCTGCCAGCCCAGCGTTGCGCCCAGTTCCAGTTGATGCTGATCGGACAGGGCGAACGTACGCTTGGCCCGTACGCCGAGGGTCGACAGCACCACATCACGGTTGTCTTCCCCGCCCTTGAGCGCGGCGGCATCCCCCTTCTCGGTGAAGCTTTCGGTGTTCAAGTGCACGTACGACAGATTGGCGAACGGTTCCAGATTCATTGGCTGCAAACCCAGATCGTAAGCCGCTTCGGTGAAGACCTGAGTCGTCGCTGCATCGTGTTTGGTCTTTTGTTTGCTGCTGATGTCCCCGATTTGCAGGTCACGCTTCACATCCACGCGATGCCAGCTGTACGCCGCACCGGCGGTCAGGCGCAGTGCATCGACCTGATGCCCCAGATACGCACCCAAGTGGTAGCTGTCGACCGACGCCGACGAATGCGTGCCGCTGCCCATGCTCAACGAGCTGTCGCTATAACCGGTAACGAAACCCAGGCGCGTATCTTCAGCAATCAGCCCATCGACACCGGCCAGCAAGCCGCCGATCGAACTGGTGGAGTCCGCGTATTTATGGCCACCGTCGCTTGTGCCCCACGAACCCAGCACCTTGACCCAGACGTTGCTGCGGTCATCCGTCGGTGCAGCGGCGTCGAACAGATCACGCTCGCGCAGACGTTCGCCCACTGCTTCACGCAGATAACGGCTGTCGTTGATCAGCAGTGTGCCGATGGCCGGGTGAATTTCGCCGGACAACTGTTGGAATGCCTGCTGCGCCGACGCCGTGTCGGGCGACAGCAACAAGGTTTCGAACAGCGCATTGCCGGCACCCAGACGCTCGGCAGCAGCACCGACTGCGCGCTGGTTCGGCGTCAGGCCGACGCTGGCGAACGACGCGTCGTTGCGCCCCACCGCCAGTTGAATGCCGCTCGCCGAGTACGCCAGCGTGCCGCCGAGGAATGCGTAATCCGGCAGCACCTGACCGAAGCGCCCGTCTATGCCGCCCGCCGCTTGCAGGATGTTGTACTGGGTGCCGAGCAGGCTTTTGACTTCGCCGGTGGTGAGCAGCGTCGGGCTGTTTTCCAGCGACATGGTGACGGTCGCGCCCTCAATGACTGCCTTACCGGTGGCGATGATCTGGTCGCTGCTGGTGGGCGACAGCTCTACCGCGTAGGTCGAACCCGGTGCGAAGGTCACGTCGCCGGCCACGTTCATCGTGCCGATCGAATTGCCCGGTGCCACGGTGCCGCCCTTGCTCACCGACAGCGCGCCGATGTGGCCGTTGCCGCCGAGGATACCGCCGTCATTTACGGTGACCGCCGAAGCCAGCGAACCGTTGATGGCCAGCCGTCCCTGATTGACCAGGGTCGGGCCGCTGTAGGTGTTGTTGCCGGTCAGCACCAGGGTGCCGAGGCCTTGCTTGGTCAGGCCGCCGTGTCCGGAAATGTCGTTGCGCCAGGTGTCGAGGCCGCAGGTGATGTCGGTGCACACGCGCTCGGTCGGTTTGCCTTGATCGATGATCGCGCCGATGCCCGGCAGATCGGCGACGAACTGGCCGGCGCCGTAAGCCCCCTGAATACGAAACTCTTCAGGAATGTCCTGCTCGGTGACGAACATCGCCGGGCCGTCGATGCCCTTGCGTAAGTTGATCATGCCCCACCCGTACAAGGCGTCGACGCCCGGTGCGCCGAGGTCAGTCGCCGTGGTGCGCAACACGCTGGCGACCTGATCGCCGGACATGTACGGGAAGCGCTCCATCAGCACCGCCATGGAGCCGGCGACGTGCGGCGCAGCCATCGAGGTGCCGTTGTAATTCTTGTAGCCGGTGGTGAGGTTGTCGCCGTTTGTGCCTTCAATGATCGAGCTGTAGATTTTCGTCCCCGGCGCCGAGACGCAGAAGCTCGCGGTGTAACCGCAGCGCGAAGAGAACGTACTCATGATGTACCGATTGGCGCTGGCCTGATCCGGGTTCTGTTGCAACGCGGCGACAGTGATCCAGTTCGGCGCAATCTCCGGAACGAAATAACCGAGGCCGGCGATGGCGTCCGGGTTGTTCAGGTTGTAGTCGTTGCCGGCGGCGAAGATGGTGACGATGCCGCTGCGCGCTGCAGCGATTGCACCGTCGTAGGCGCCACCGGGTTTGGTGCCGAGCAGCGTGCGGATCTCGTTGAACTGCACTTGCGCGTCGTTGACGGTGAAGTGCGGGTACGCCGGGTTGCGGCCGCCGAGGTCGAAACGGTCAGTGATGCCGATGCCCCAGCTGTTGTTGATGATCCGCGCACCGCTGGCGATCAGCGCATCCCAACCGGCCTTGTACACTGCGCCGTCGTTACCGCGCACGATGCCGTCTTCCGGGCCCGGGTCGCCGTTGTCGGCGCTGATGATTTGCGCGCCGAACGCGACGCCGTGCATGGGCCCGCCGTCACGGCTGCCGGCGGCGATACCGCCGACGTGGGTGCCGTGGGCGCCAAGTTTGCCGTCGGAGCCGACCGAGGGCGAACCGTCATAGCGGAACGCATCCCCGGCTTTCACCGGGATGTACGGGTCGGTGTATTCGCGGATCCCGCTGGTGACCAGGGTGACGACTTTGTTGTTGCCGGAGAACTCCGGGTGCGCGGCGTACACCGGCTGATCGAAGATCCCCAGTTTCACGCCTTTGCCGGTGTAACCGGCCGCGTAAGCATGATCGGCACCGATGGCGCCCAGACCCCAGTCGGCCTGGAATTCAGCGCTGCGCCAACTTGACGGATCGCCCGTGCGACCGTTTTCCACGTAGGGCGCAGCGTGCGCCGTACCGATTGCACACAGCACCGCGAGCGTGAGCGTTTTGAGGGCAAAGCGACCACCCGTTTGCGCGGGGGTATTGTTGTTATTCATCCAGCGACCTTCCTTAGTGATGTTGCGAAAAATCCTGATCGTTCCCACGCTCCGCGTGGGAATACCTCTAGGGACGCTCTGCGTTCAGTGACGCGGAGCGTCACGGGCTGCGTTCCCACGCAGAGCGTGGGAACGATCAATCACAGGTATGTGAGCAGCCGTGAATCCGTGGTTCAGAACTGCCAGTTCAGGCTCAGCCCGACGCCGTGGCTCTTCTCGCGGCTGGCCAGTTGTCCGTTGTAATCAAGGTTCACCCGCACGTCTTTGCTCAGGGCCAGACTGGCCTGCACGCCGACCAGCGCGGCATCGCGCACCAGCGCTGAACTCTCAACGCTGTAAGGCGTGCCACCGCTGGCAAAGCGCAGGTGCTTCTCGGAGTCGATATCGCTCAAGCTGTGCAGCCAGCCGAGGTGGCCGCTGACGTCGAGGGTCTGCTGTGGCGACAGGTTGAACGTCTTGAGCGCCCGCACACCGAGCGTGCTCAGCACGGCATCGCGCTGATCGCCGGCGCTTTTCAGTGCCGCCGCGTTGCCCTTCTCGGTGAAGCCTTCAGTGTCCAGATGCACGTAGGTCAGATTGGCGAACGGCTCTAGCACAAGCGGTTGCAGGTGCAGTCGATAAGCCGCTTCGCCGAACACTTGAGTGGTCGCCGCATCGACCTTGGCTTTCTGTTTGCCACTGACGTTGGCGTATTGCAGATCGCGCTTCACATCGGCGCGGTGCCAGCTGTACGCCGCGCCAGTGCTCAGACGCCAGGCACCTATCTCGTGCCCGGCGTAAGCGCCGAGGTGGTAGCTGTCAACCTTGGCCGACGAGTGCGTGCCCGAGCCCATGCTCAATGAACTGTCGCTGTAACCGGTGACCAGACCGATGCGGGTCTGCTCATCCAGCGCGCCATCGATACCTGCGAGCAGACCGCCAATCGAGGTGCTGTAACCCGCCGTGTCGTGGCTTGAATCAGTCGAGCCCCAAGCGCCGAGAGCCTTGATCCAGCCGTTGTTCTTCGCCGCCGAAGCATCTTGCAGGCGCTCGCCCACGGCATCGCGCACCTGGCGGCTGTCGTTGATCAGCATCGAACCTAGAGCCGGGTAGATTTCCCCGCTGAGTTGCTGAAAGGCTTGTTGTGCCGAGGCGGCATCGGCCGACAACAGCAGGCTTTCGTACACCGCATTACCCGCACCGAGGCTCTCGACGGCAGCGGCCACCGAACGCTGATTCGGCGTCTGGCCGACGCTGGCGAAGGACGTCGCGTTACGTTCGATATCGAGCTGAATGCCATTGCCGGCGTAAGCGAGACTGCCACCGATAAACAGGTAATTCGGCACCACGGCGCCAAACTCGCCCTGAATGCCCCCAGTGGCTTGCAGGATGTTGTACTGGCGGCCAAGCAGACTCTGTGCTTCGGTCGTGCTCAGCAACGTCGGGCTGTTTTCCAGCGACAGGCTGACGGTGGCACCGCTGACCGTGGCGGTGCCGCCGGCGACGATTTGGTCACTGCCAGTCGGCGACAACTCCACGGCGTAGGTCGACCCCGGCGCGAAGGTGACGTCGCCCGCCACATTCAGCGTACCGATCGAATTGCCCGGTGCGACGCGACCGCCGCTGTTGACGGTCAATGCGGCGATGTGACCGGAACCGCCTAGGGTGCCGTTGTCGTTCACGGTCACCGCTGACGCCAGCAAACCATTGACGCTCAGCAGACCGCCATTGACGGTGGTCGGGCCGCGAAACGTGTTGTCACCGGTAAGGTACAGGCGCCCGGCGCCAGACTTGATCAGGCTGCCCTGATAAACCCGCGTCGCCGCTGCCGCATCACGCGCCATACCGATGGCGTAATCCGTCTGATCCTGTTGACTGGCGCCCGCTGGCACGCCGTTCTGCCAGCCTTTGTCCTGCAAGGTCTGCTGCCACGCCGTGTGTTCAGCGAGGTCTTCGTTCTGGCGCTGCAGCAGCGCCTTGTCGGAGATGTCATTGCTCCAGACATCGCTCTGCCCGGCCGCCAGATTCGCGTCAAACGCCCCGAGCAATTGCCCCGGCCCGCGCATCGCCCGATTCAGGTTGGCGACGCCCCAGCCGACCCGCTCGTTGGGCGCATCGGTCACCGAACCATCCAGTTGCGTGGCGGTGGTCAGCAGGGTTTCGAGCGCCTGCTGATTGCTCATGTACGGATAACGTTCCATCACCAGCGCCAACGCGCCGGTCGCGTGCGGCGCCGACATCGAAGTGCCAGACTTGATCGCATAACCGCCGCCGGGAATGGTGCTGTCGATCTTCGCTCCCGGCGTGGTGATGCACCAGTATTTGGCGAGTCCGCACTGGTTGTACTTCTGCTGATTGCTTTGATCGAGGCCCGACACCGCCAGCCAGTGACCTTCAAGATCCGGCTGAAAATACGGCAGCGCCGAGCGCACGCTGGCATTCGGGTAACCACTGTTGCCGGCGCTGAACACGTTGATCACACCGCGCCGCGACACGTCGGCAGCGGCGTCGAGCCAGGTGCCCTTATTCCAGTGCTGGGCGTAAGCGGCGTGCAGATCGGTCAGTGTGCGGTAACTGACATCTGGCGGCTGACTGCCCCAACTGTTGTTGATCGCCCGCACACCGGCATCGGCCAACGCGTCGTATACCGCTTTGAAGTAGCGCGGATCCGGGTTCGGCCCGAACAGGAAACCGTCGTTCTTGTTGGTGTTGCCGACGTAGATCTGCGCGTTATACGCCACGCCGTGCATGCCGGTGCCATCGCGGGAGGCGCCCATGGTGCCGACGACGTGCGTGCCGTGGGAGTCGTTGTTCGGGTTGAGGGTGCCGTCGACGCTGAACAGCGAACCGTCGACGTAGCTGCCGCTGGCGAGTACCGGGTGATAGCGATCCGTGGCGAACTCGGCATGGGCCGCATCGAATCCGGAATCGAGCGCGCCGATTTTCACCCCTTTGCCGGTGATGCCGGCGGCGTAGGCCTCATCGGCCTGCATCCGCGCAAGCCCCCAGTCGCGCTGAAATTCGGCGCTGCGCCAACTGGCGGGATCACCGGGTTTGCCGGTTTCCAGGGTTTGGGCCTGGGCCTGTGCGACAGAAACTGCGAGCAACAGCGTGCCGACCGAAATCGGCTTGATGCGTACGTCCATGTTCACCACTCACTTTTATTGTTCTATGCAGACTCTTCTGCAGTGTTGCCAAGAGCCCTCACCCCAGCCCTCTCCCAGAGGGAGAGGGAGCCGACCGCGGTGTCTTGCGTTTTACATCGACCTGAAATACCCGATCGATTATGGATTCGGTGCAGCACGTTCAGGTCGGTGAACCTATAAAACATCCCTCAATCAGTCCCCTCTCCCCCCGGGAGAGGGTTAGGGTGAGGGCTGTTGAGCCACCACAAACGCCTCATCCACCCGCGCCAGATCCTGTTCGTTCAATGTCCCGGCGTAGTAATGCAATTTGGTCCACGCCATCAGGTAGTCGTAGCGTGCCTGTGCCAGATCGCGGCGGGTGGTAAATAGTTGTTGCTCGGCATTTAACGCATCGAGGTTGGTGCGCTCGCCGCCGAGAATGCTTTGTCTGGTGGAAACCACCAGCGCTTCGGCCGAGCTCAAGGCCTTCTGATAGGCGCGCAATTTGCTGACCCCGGACAGGCAGGCACTGAACTGGCGACGCAGTTCGATCAGGGTTTCGCGGGTCTTGCCGTCAAGTTCGTACTCGGCCTGTTCCATGGTGCGGCTGGCCTGGCGCGTAGAGGCCGATACGCCGCCACCGGCATACAACGGCACGCTGACTTCAAAGCCAATGGTGTTGGTTTCGTAACGCTGGTTGTAGGTGTTGCCGCTTTCCGATTCGTTCTGGCGCATCGAGGCGTAAGCGTTGATTTTCGGCAGATGCCCGGCGCGATTGCGCTCCACTTCGTAACGCGCCACCTCCACCGCCTGGCGCTGCGAGGCCAGGTTGGGGTTATTGCTGATCGCCATTTCATGCCAGGTGTCGTAGTTGGCCGGCATCAGAGCAAACGTCTGGAAGTTCTGATCCAGCGGTGCCAGATCGCCGATATCGACGGCCGGCGCGCCGACCAGTGCGCCCAACTCACGCAGCGCGGCATCCTGCTCGTTGCGCGCCTCGATTTCTTCGGCGGTCGCCAGTTCATAGCGTGATTCGGCTTCGAGGATGTCGGTGCGCGTGCCCTCGCCCTGTTTGAACATGTGCTCGTTCTGCTGGAACTGTTGCTCGTAAGCCTTCTTCTTCGCTTGGGCGATGTCGATCTGATCCTGGGCAAACAAGGCTTTGGTGTAGTTGTCGAGCACCCGCACCAACAGTTCCTGGCTTTTGCCACGAAAGTTCTCATCGGCAAACAGCGATTGCGCCACGCCTTTGCGGTAGGCGGCGTAGGCCTCGTAGTCGAGCAACGGTTGTTGCACCGTCAGCGCCGAGCCGTAACTGCTGTAATTGCGGTCATCGGTGCGGTTGCGTGCGCGCTCGTCGAGTGAGGTGGCTTTCGATGAGTTGCGGCCCTTGTTGTAGGTGTAACCGACTCTGGGCAACAGCCCGGCGCGGCCAATCGCTCGGTTTTCCAGGCCGGCATCACGTTCCTTGATCGCGCCGAGGAACACCGGATCGTTGCGCAACGCTTGTTCGTAAATCTCGAACGGCCCCATCGCCGCCACTGCTGAGTGACTCGCGAGCAGGATCAATCCCGCTCCGAGCATGGAAAGCTTATTCATACAGCCGAACATCCTTATTCTTCGGTCAGCGCAGAGCCGGCGCGGTCGAGCAGCGGTTTGAACAGATAGTTGAGGAGTGAACGTTCGCCGGTGCGCACGAACATTTCTGCCGGCATGCCGGGCTTGATCACCAGACCGTTGAGTTTCTCCATGGCCTGATCGCTGACGCTGCTGCGCAACACGTAGTACGGCACGCCGGTTTTTTCATCGACCATCTGGTCGGCGGAAATCAGGCTGACTTCACCGGGCACACGCGGGGTCTTGCTCTGGTTGAACGCGGTAAACAGGATGTCCACCGGCAGGTGCGGGCCGACCTTGTCGATCAGGTTGATCGGCAGGTGCCCTTCGACTTCCAGCGTGGTGCCTTGCGGAACGATCTCCAGCAGCGTTTCGCCCTGGCGCACCACGGCGCCTTCGGTGTGCACGCCGAGGTTGACCGCCACGCCATCGGCGGTGGCCATAATCTCGCTGTGTTGCAGGTCGAAACCGGCGGAGGTCAGTTGCTCGGACAGGGTGACGCTTTTCAGCTGCGCGTCGGCCAGTTGCGTGCGGACTTCCTTCTGATATTCCTCGCCGTGCTGTTGCAGCTTCAGGCGCGACTCAAGAATGCCCTGCTCCACTCGACCGCTTTCACCGGTGTTTTCCGCCAGCTGCTGCTGCACTTGCGAGAGTTGCCGCTGATACTCCATCAAGCGGTTGCGCGGGATGTAGCCGTTGTCGGCCAACGGTTGCAGGTTGCTCAACTGTTGCTGCAGCGAGTCCGCCTGGGCATTGAGGTCGGTCCGCGCACGGCGCATGCCGGCCAGTTGCGCGGTGGCGCCTTCGATGCTAGCGCGCAACCCGGCCTGCTCGCGGTAATACGCTTCGCGGCGGCTGCTGAACAACTGCCGCTGACCTTCCAGCACCAGCGCCAGACGCGGATCCGGGTCATTGCTCAACTCGGCGGGAAAGGTCACTTGCTTGAGATTGTCACGCTCGGCCTGCCAGCGCGCCAGGCTCGCCCACGCCATGCGGTACTGCGCTTGCAGCGACTGCACATCGGCGGCAACTTGCGTTTGATCGAGTCGGAACAGTGGCTGCCCCTGCTTCACGATCTCGCCTTCGCGCACCAGAATCCGGCTGACCACGCCGCTGCTCATTGACTGCACAGCCTTGCGTTTGCCCGAGACCACCACGGTACCCTGCACCGGAATGCCCTGATCGAGTGGCGCCAACGCCGCCCAGGTGAAGAAACTGCCGGCGCCGACAATCGCCAGAATCCAGCCCATGCGGGCGAAGAATTTCGCGTCGCGCTCCGGGCGTTCAGTGACGTAGGCGTGTTCCATGCTGGCTTCGTTTTCAGTGTTCATGCTTGCGCTGCTCATACACCCGAATTCCTTGTCGAGGGCTGGTACTGCCGGCTCATGCTGAGCCCGCCCGGTGCTTGTGCAGGTTTCTCGCGTTGCTGCTCATTGGCGGCGCCGGACAGCGCCTTGAGTACGTCCTGACTGGCGCCGAAGGCTTGCAGACGACCGTCGTTGAGCACCAGCAATTTATCGGCCTGGGCCAGTACCGAAGAACGGTGCGTCACCAGTACCACGGTGGTGCCTTGCGCCTTGAGTTGCGCGATAGCGCTGGCCAGTGCCGCTTCGCCGACGGTGTCGAGGTTGGAGTTCGGCTCATCCAGCACCACCAGACTCGGCGTGCCGTACATGGCGCGCGCCAGTGCCACGCGTTGCTTCTGACCGCCGGACAAACCGCTGCCGTCCTCGCCCAGTTGCGTGTCGTAACCTTGCGGCAGGCGCAGGATCATTTCGTGCACGCCGGCCTGTTGCGCGGCGGCCACGACTTTCTGCGGATCGGCCTCGCTGAAGCGGGCGATGTTCTCGGCGATGCTGCCGCTGAACAGCTCGATGTCTTGCGGCAGATAGCCGATGTACGGGCCGAGCTGATCGCGATTCCAGCGGTGAATGTCGGCGCCATCCAGACGCACGGTTCCACCAAGAGTCGGCCACACGCCAACCAGCACCCGAGCCAGGGTCGACTTGCCGGAACCGGAAGCCCCGAGCACGCCCAGCACTTCACCGGCACCCAGGCTGAAATTGACCATGTGCAAGGTCGCCGCGCGTTGCCCCGGAGGGCCGGCGCTGACCTGTTCAAAAGTTATCTGGCCTTTCGGCGCCGGCAGCGCCATGGCGTCATCGCTCGGCGGGAAGGCTTGCAGCAGCGCGTCGAGACGACGGTAAGCGAGTTTCGCCCCGCTCCACTGTTTCCACACGGCAATCAATTGGTCGATCGGGCTCAACACGCGGCCCATCAGGATTGAACCGGCGATCATCATCCCTGCCGTCATGTCGCCCTTGATCACCAGTAGCGCACCGAGGCCCAGCACCAGCGATTGCAGGCACAGGCGCAGGGTTTTACTCAGGGAACTGATGACCGCGCCGGTGTCGCTGGCCTGATTCTGCAGACCGAGAAAACGCGAATGCACCTGGAACCAGCGCTTGCGCAGCGAGCCGAGCATGCCCATCGCCTGAATGGTTTCGGCGTTGTGCAGATGACTGGTGGCCAACTGACTGGATTTTTGCGAAAAACCGGCGGCTTCACCCAACGGCTTTTTGGTCATGTATTCGTTGAGGCAGGCCAGCGCAATCAACAACAACGCACCTGCGGTAGCGAGCACGCCGAGCCAGACGTTGAACAGGTAGATCACGAACAGATACACCGGGAACCACGGCGCATCGAAAAACGCGAACAGCGCAGGCCCGGTGACGAATTGGCGAATGTGGGTCAGGTCGCCGAGGGATTGCCCGGCGTTGCCTTCGCCCTTGAACAGGTTGCGCTCGAACGCCGCCTGATACACCCGCAGGTTGAAACGCCGCTCCAGTTGGCTGCCGATGCGGATGACGATGAAGCTGCGTACCACTTCCAGCAAGCCGATGAAGGCAAAGAAGCCAACGACCATCAGCGACAGCATCGCCAATGTGGTTTCGTTCTGCGATGACAGTACCCGGTCGTAGACTTGCAACATATAAATCGACGGCACCAGCATCAGCACGTTTATCAGTGCGGTAAAACATCCGACGCTGATCAGAATGCTTTTATAGTCACCCAAAGCCTTGAATAAGGGCGCCGTGGCTGGAGCCTTCGCCATCTTCATTGATTCTTCCTGAAATGATTGAACCCGTCCTGATAGGGACGAGCGCTCAATTGTTATTTCGCTTACCTGCGAGAGATGACTTGCAAGTACCCGCTTACACTTTCACAACAACTTCTTCGAAGACTTATAACTGTCGGGCACTTGTTTATATCGCTTCGTTGATTACCAGCAGCGTTATTGCTCGATACGCTTGAGTGTCACGATCAGACCTGACGTCAAAGTGCTTGAATAAAGTCCGTCGTTTTGTCGGCCGAAGAACTTGACTCTTGAGCCTTCCTTGCCGGTGATGGACAGACCGTCCGGATCCGGGAACCAGCCGATGGCGTTTTCTTGCAGCCAGGCGCTCAGGCAATCGGCGCCCTGGCCCAACGTCTGGTTTGGCTCAAGGTCGATTACGCAGGTGTTAGAGGGTTTGTCTTGCAGCGCCTGCGCTTCGGGTGCGTCATGGGCGGCGGTCAGCGTCGCCTGCCAGCGCCCGGCGAATACCGATGGATCTTCGAGTCTGAGGCTGCTTGCCATGGTTGTTTCTCCAGAAATCATCATCAGCATCGGCGTGAGACAGACGACTGCCATGCGGGAAAAAGGGTTTCGAATCATAGGAAATTTCACTCCGGCGTGTAGCCTTGCGCACGTAGCGAGACGAAGCAAGCGAAGAAAGCGGCGCATGCGCGCCGCTTTCCTGTTTCACATCACGCCACGATGTCGCTGGTAGCTGCCTGGCCAACGGTGCTGACCTGGAAGTCCGCCACGCCGTGCCCGGAGAAGTCCACCGAGAGCAAGCTGTTGCCGCCCGACGAAGTCAGAATCGCATCGCCGGCTGCACCAGTGAAGCTGCTGACGAAGTGCAGGCCGGCGCCGTTGGTGATACCGGTCAGATCGATTTTGTCCAGACCGCTGACGAAATCGAGGATCTGATCGATCGCACCCGGCTTGGAGTCGGAACTGGCTGCGAACACAAACGTGTCCGAACCGGCGCCGCCCCACAGTTTGTCGGCACCGCCAGCCCCGTAGAGGATGTCGTTACCGGCACCGCCCTTCAGTTCGTTGGCCACGCTGTTGCCGATCAACAGGTCGTTGCCCGAACCGCCGATGGCGTTCTCGATGATCGCGCCCTTGGCGATGGACACGTTGCCCACCAGGCCGCCAACGTCGGAGAACGAGGCGTCATTGAGGTTGATCTTCTGGTTCTGGGTGAAACCGGAGAAGTCCAGGGTGTCCTTGCCGCCCGCATCCCACACCGAGAACACCACTTTGTCACTCGACGACGATGCGCTGAGGAAATCGCGGCCAGTGTTGGAGTTGAAGCCATAGGTGGTGTCACCCGTGCGGGTGGTGGTGTTGGCACCGTAGAGCTTCTGGATTGCGGCAATGTCATCCATCAGCGGGCCGGAGGAATACGCTTCCACGCCGCCCTTGCTGAAATTCTGGTTGGTGTTGCTCTCGCTCCAGTAACTCATGACGCTGTAACCGCGGGTGTCTTGCCCGTAGGTCGCGTCATTGTAGGTCGGGTTGCCATTGCCGGCGTTGTAGTCTCCAGGGTGAGCAAGGCCCAGGGTATGGCCGATTTCGTGAGTCAGGGTCTGACGACCGTAGTTGTTCAGATCCGGCGTCTTGTTCTGCGTGTAGCCACTGTTGATCAGGTACCACGAGGTGCCGTCGTAACCGGCGCCAGTGCCTGGCAGATAGGCAAATGCGGCTGCACCGTCCTGGCCGCCGCTGTAGTTGCCGAACGTCATGTGACCGTCACCGCCGGAGGCTTTTTCGGTAAAGGTCACGTTGGCCACGTCTGCCCAGGATTGCATGGCGAGCTTGGCCTGGGCTTGTTGTTGCGCACTGAACTGACTGAACCCACTGATTCCGTGCTTGTTCATCGTGCTGGACGATGCCGACGTCAGGAACGTGTAAGTGAGTTCGATCTTGCCGCTGCCGTCCTTGTCCTGGTAGGCAGCGCCGTCGCGCAGCAACTGGGTTGCGGCTTGATCGACGGAGTAAGAGGGTTTGCCATTAACCGTGAGGTTGCCGCCACGATCATACTGGTGGCTGAAGCTATTGATCTGGTTCCAGGCAGAGCTGGTTGCGGCCAGAGGTTGCGCTGCCGACAGCAGAAAAGCCTGTTCGGCGGTATCAATAGCATTAGCTTTAACTTTCGACATAAACACACTTCCTTGTTTAGCAATGGAACAGTTTTTGTCCGATAGCGACAACCCCTGGCGAGATTGTCCTATCACTCGCCCAATGAAGGCGTAAGAAACCTGACACAATTTGAAATCTGACGTAAAGCATTTTTTTGAGATCAAATTGAACTGTTTGGTGAAACTGCCGTAAACAAAGCGCGCGGGGTCGAAAGATTGTTTTGCGCAAACAGCATTCGTCTAATTGTCTGACGATTTTCTATTTAAATATTAAATATCGGTAAGTTGTTTTTTGTTAGATGCGTCGCACTTTTCTGCACTTTATTAGTGCGGTGCCAGTGTATTGATATCAACTTCTCAAACTCACTGAATAACCCATGCGGGAGCGGGCTTGCTCGCGAAAGCGGAGTATCAGTCAACCTCTATGTTGACTGAACAGACGCCTTCGCGAGCAAGCCCGCTCCCACAGGGTTCTATGTCTAATCCTGGGTATTAGCTACCCGTGCGAATCTTGTTCCACACCCGCGTGCGGATGCGGTCGATGTTCAACGGCATCGCTTCCAGTGCGAACAGCTTGCCCATCATCTCCGGGCTCGGATAAACCTTGGTGTCGTTCTTGATCGCCGGGTCGATCAGGCTGTCGGCCTGTTCGTTGCCGTTGGCGTAGTGCACGTAGTTACTGATGCCGGCCATCACGTCCGGGCGCAGCAGGTAGTTCATGAACGCGTACCCGGCCTTCTCGTCCGGAGCGTCGGCCGGCATGGCGACCATGTCGAACCAGATCGCCGCGCCTTCCTTGGGAATCGCGTAACCGATATCGACGCCGTTCTTCGCTTCTTTGGCGCGGTTTTCGGCTTGCAGGATGTCGCCGGAAAAGCCGACGGCCACGCAGATGTCACCGTTGGCCAGGTCGCTGGTGTACTTCGAAGAATGGAAGTAGCTGACGTACGGCCGTACTTTCATCAGCAGTGCTTCGGCCTTCTTGTAGTCCTCGGGATTTTTACTGTGGTGCGGCAACCCCAGGTAGTTGAGCGCCGCCGGCAACAGTTCCGGGCCGTTATCGAGGATTGCCACGCCGCACTTCTGCAGCTTTTGCATGTTCTCGGGCTTGAAGATCAAGTCCCAGGAATCCACTGGCGCGTTGTCGCCCAACACCGCTTTGACCTTGGCGATGTTGTAACCGATGCCGGTGCTGCCCCACAGGTAAGGGAAGCCGTGTTCATTGCCCGGATCGTTGGTCTGCAAAGCCTTGAGCAAGACTGGATTGAGGTTTTTCCAGTTCGGCAACTGGCTCTTGTCGAGCTTCTTCAGCGCCCCGCCCTGGATTTGCCGGGCCATGAAGTGGTTGGAGGGAAACACCACGTCGTAGCCGGATTTGCCGGTCATCAACTTGCCATCGAGGGTTTCGTTGCTGTCGTAGACGTCGTAGGTGACGCCGATGCCGGTGTCTTTTTCAAAGTTTTTGGTGGTGTCCGGCGCAATGTAGTCGGACCAGTTGTAAACCTTGACCGTTTCCGCTGCCTGAGCAAGGGAAACGGCAAGCATCAGCGGTGCCAGAGCGAGGGTCTTGCGGATCATGGATCGATTCCTGTGTGGGTTTTCTTTTTTGTTGGCAGGCAATCAAAGGGATCAAACAATCAGAAAATCAGCACGTAACTCTTGCGCACGGTTTCCTGGATATCCCAGACACCGAGCGTGTTGGCCGGCAACATCAGTGCGTCGCCACCTTGTATGTGCAGGGTTTCGCCACCGCCGTCCGGGGTGAACGTGCAGCGCCCGGAAATGAAATGGCAAAACTCCTGCGCGGTGATTTGCCGGCGCCAGCGACCGGGGGTGCACTCCCAAACGCCGGTTTCGACGCCGTCGTCGCGCTCGACGCTGGTGGTCGAGGCGATGGCCACGGGTTCACCGAGCGGCACGGCGACCGGATTGGATTCATCGAGTTGCAATGTCGCGGTGTTCTTGAATTGCGTAATGCTCATGGTCGGACCTGTCTTTTCAGTAAACGGCGTTTAGTGCATGAAACCTTCCATGAAGCCGGCCACCTGGCTGGCGAGCTTGCGCCGCCAGGGCGCCGTGGCCGGATTGGCCAGGGTCTGGTCTTCATGGACAAAGCTTTTGATGATCGCGTTGTAACCGAGCCAGCGGCACGGCTCCGGCTCCCAGGCACGCAACGCGTGAATGCCGCCGTCGGGCAACACCCAGGGTTGTTTGACCAGCTCGGTGTCTCGCTCAAGAATCAGATCGGCCAGCGTGCGGCCGCCGAGGTTGCTCGCGCCGACACCCTCCCCGCCATAACCGCCGGACAGCGCGATGCCGTTGGCGCGGTCGCACAGCATGTGCGGCTTGAAATGCCGGGACATGCCGAGGTTGCCGCCCCAGGCGTGGGTGATCTGGACGTTCTTCAGTTGGGGGAACAATTCGCCGAACAAATAACGGCGCAGCTCGACTTCATCGCGGGTCAGGTCGAAGTTGTGGCGCAGCTTGCCGGCGAACTGATAGCCGCCACGGGCGCCGAAGATCAAACGGTTGTCGGCGCTGCGCTGGCCATAGGTGACCTGGCGACTGAACTCGCTGAAGGCCTGTCCGCGATTGAGGCCGATTTCATCCCACGTTGCCGCCGATAACGGTTCGGTGGCAACGATCAGGCTTTGCACCGGCAATTGATAACGCCCCAGCGGTGGCAATGTCACCGAATAGCCTTCAACCGCCGGCACGATCCAGCGGCTGCGCACGCTGGCCCGGGCGGTGCGCAGGCTGCCCGACTGCCAATGGGTCACCGGGCTGTTTTCGTAAATCTTCACCCCCATGCCCTGCACTGTACGGGCCAGGCCGCGCACCAGCTTGGCCGGGTGAATGGTCGCGACGTGCGGCGCATAAATGCCGCCGTAAGGTTTCGCCACACGAATCTGTTGTGCCAGTTGCTCGGGGCTGAGCCAGCGATAATCGTCGTCGGTCAGGCCCTGAGCGTGCAGTTTGGCGAGGTATTCACGCAGGCTGGCTTCTTGCTCCGGGTAACGGGCGGCGCAATACAGCACACCGCCCTTGCGGTAATCGCAGTCGATACCTTCACGTTCGAGCACCACTTCCACTTCATCGGGAATGCTGTGCAGCAGGTCAAAGGACGCGCGGCGCTGCTCCGGCGACAAACCGGCGAGCAAGCGGTCTTCGCCAAGCAAATTGCCCATCAGCCAGCCGCCATTGCGCCCCGACGCGCCGAACCCGGCGGTTTGTGCCTCGATGATGGCGATGTCGAGCCCGGGTGCGAGTTTTTTCAGGTAATACGCGGTCCAGAGCCCGGTATAGCCGGCGCCGATGATTGCCACATCGACATCCAGATCCTGTTCCAACGCGGCGCGCGCGGTCAGCGGCTCATCGAGTTGATCCATCCACAAACTGATAGTGCGCCACGCCGGCATGCAAGACTCCGCCACTGAAAACCTTCGATGGCGTCGATCCTAGTGCGCGACTTCAGGGGATGTCTTGCGCGCGTGCACGCAAAGAAATTTGTTTGGCGTAAGCCTTGGGCGACTGGCCGGTGTGCTGGCGGAAACAGCTGTAAAACGCCGACAGCGAATTGAATCCGGCAGCAAAGGCCAATTCATCGATGCGCAGCGGCGGCGTGGCGTCATCCAGTGACTTGAGCAAATGCTGCAGACGCGCCTGATTGACGTAACGATAGAAGCTTTGCCCCAGCACCTGGTTCAGCAAATAGGAAATTTGATTGCGGCTGTAACCGCACTCCTTGGCCACTCGCTGCAGATCAAGCTCCGGATCGAGATACGGTTGCTGGCGCTCGAAGTATTGCTGCAGGTCTTCGGCCATGAAGCTCAACTGACGGGGCGACAGCCCGAGTCGGCTGACCGCCGGGCGCTGACTGGCTTTCTGGTTGTCGCCACTTTGCGCGCGAACCAGAGAGGCGTACTCGTTGACTCGCCAGATCAGCCCGTCCTTGACGGTGATCGCCTCGCTGGAGCGGAACGACACCAGACCGTCACCGCCGCGCAGCGTCACTTCGTACTGGATGAACGCGGTGTTGCCGTCGACGCGGATGCGATCGCAGTGCTCCAGCGCTTCGTCGGATTCTCGCGGCATGCTAACGCGCACGTATTCGCGCAACTCGTCGAGGCCGAGCACGCGGTTCTGGAAGAAATCGTTGTACTGAATGTCCGGGTGATACAGCGCCATGACGCGGTCCAGGTCGCGGTGTTTCCAGCTCAGGTGATAACGCATGACCGTGGCGGCCGTGGCCTCGGTCTGTTGCGGGCCGTCGTCGTCGGCGTGCATAAATGACTCGGTGAAAAAGAACCGAGCTTGCCCAACTTCGGCCCGAGCGGCAACGGCTAATCCGTGATGGCCCTTTGGCGATGATTGCGCCGCGCGTGACTTACATCAAAAAATGCGAATCCATCGCAAAAAGAACTGAAAAATCTCACAGGAAATTCACATCAGGATGCTACTTTTAATGTCAGTCACTGGTTGAGCCAATGAAGGCTCTTCCCACCTAACGTGAGCAAAAGGAAGCGCTCGATGAAGAAGGCGGGCAACACATGAATAAAGGTTCAAGCAAAGTCACGTTCCCCAATGCCTGCCAGCTGATGCGCTGGCATTTTCATCCCATGGGTTTCGAGGCCACGATGGACGCACCGGGCAGCATGATCGCCCGCCTGTTTGATCGCGCCAGCGGAGAAACCATGATCGCCATCGCCGGCATTCCCTGCGCGACGGTGATGAATGCCGCAGATGTCGAACGAATAATCGAAGCGGTCGAGGATGAACTGGAAGCTTTTGTACCTCCAGAGTCTCTCAAGAGCTATGCATAACCACATGATTTAAAAGTAAAAAGCCCGCTTTAAGCGGGCTTTTTTTGTGGGCACGGGATTCAGGCTTTTTGCTTGGCCGGGCGGTGATCGGCAAAGAAAGGTTTACCGGCCGGAATTCGCTCGGACGCACGCGGCATGTTCACCGCTTGCGCCTCCTGCGGCTCGACGTACCAGTAGCAATGGCTGACGGCCCGGGTGATGCCGACGTAGGCCAGGCGCAGGATTTCGTCCTTCTGGGCACTGTCGTAAGGCTCACTGTCACCGGACCTGCCCAATCCGGCCATGCGATAAACCTGATTTTTGTAGGGTGAGCTGGTCAGGTGCTGGCAATCGCCCAACAGGAACACCGCGTCAGCCTGCAGGCCTTTGGCACTGTGATAGGTCAATTGCTTCAGCCTGCGACTGGCATACGGCAAGCTCGAATCAACATTAACTACAGGCTGAATATGCTGCTCAATCAACAACTTATCGCTGCTTTTTCGATAAAGCATCAAGATTGAATGGCCTTGTCGGTAGTGCTCCGCCAGACGCTGACCGAGCGCCTGATCATCGCGCTCCAGCACATTTACCGGCTGCAGTGGTCTGGATTCACCGCTGGCCTTGGCCTTCTTGCCCGGGATTGCCGGAGCCGCGCGAACGATGTGTTCAGCGGCGTCGATGATGTGCTGGTGGCTGCGGTAATTGTCGCTGAGCATCACCCGCGTGGTGCTCGGTGACGGAAATTCCTTGTTGAACTCCATGAAGTAGCTCGGCGAACTGCCGCGCCAACCGTAGATCGATTGCCAGTCATCGCCAACGCACAACAGCGAAGAACGCTGCGCTCCACGACCGATATGCATGGCCGGCCCACGGCTGCGAATCTCGGCCAGGCTGGCGCGAATCCACGAGACGATCTGCGGCGATACGTCCTGAAACTCATCGATCATCAGGTGCGAAAGCGGCCTCAGCAGTTCATCGCTGAGCAATTTCAGGTTTTCCGGTGAATGTTCGCTGAACAGCGCAAACATGCGGTTGTAGCTCATGATCGGTGGTTTCTGATCGAGCAGATGATCCTCGAAGGCGCGCCAAAACAGGCTCAGCGCCTCAAAGAACAACCGATCCGGGTCGTCCTTGGCAAAACTCATGCGCCCGACAGCGTCCGGCACATCCAGCCCGAGATTTTCGATGAAGCCTGCCGCTGCCACGAAACAATCGAGCAAAGGTGCGGAAGCCAGCTCACCTTTAACCTTGTAATCGAAGCCCGGGCCGGCAGTCGCATCGCCCGCCAATGTCGCAAGCATTCGCTTTGAAGCCTCATAACTATCCAGCCATATCAATGGCTTACGACAGAAAGCTTGAAACAGGGTGCGCTTTACTGCCCATTCTGCACGCACCGTCAGCTTGGCGTTTGGCCGGCAGACCTGCGGGTTCTCCCTTGAATCGAACCCCAGAACGACCCAGGCATCGAGGCTGGGAATGTAACCGTGGCAATGGAATCTCGAGCCGTTTATTTCAAACGTCTGGCGATTGGACTCGATGCCTTTGATTGGCCAGGCACCGGCGCGGTACCACAGATCCTCGATCACATCGCACAGTTCTTCATCGCGCTTGGCCGCCAGTTCCGTCACGGCCATGCGTTTTTGCACGTCCGGATGATCGCGCTCCAGCTCCTTGAGCTGCAGGCCATGACGGGACAACGGCTGGATCAGTTCACGAAAACGTGGATTGTCGTTGAACAACCGGTGGTAACAGGCATTGAGTTGCTGGCGTTGAGCGTCGTTGATGCGCAGGTCAAACGGATTGCTGTCCACTTCCTCATCGACGCCTTGCGGGCGCAGGCTCAGGTTTTCGAACGCCTGCAAGCGTTCGAAGCCCGGCAGACTGCGCACCATCGGCAAAATGCGCGAATGGAAGGTGCGCACCAGGTCCCGTGCGGTTTTCTGCTCCAGGTTCTGCCCCCAGAGGCCGAACAGTTGGATCAGCTTATTGATGAAGTCCTTGCGCGATTCGCGGGTGAACGTCACGACCGTCATCGAGTTCAGTTCGAAGCCCAGGTAGTGAGTCAGCAGCAGAATACGCAACACGAGCGTGGTGGACTTGCCCGCACCGGCCCCGGCGACCACGGAAGTTGACGGCGTCTCGCTAAAAATCATCTTCCACTGTGCGGTGCTTGGCTGCGCATGGGCCGGCAGCAAGCGAGCGACATCGGCCTTCATGCGCTTCTTCAAGTCGGCTGTCAGCGGCAGCCGCCAGTCGTCAAACAAATGATTATCCACGCTGGGTGGACGGTGTTCGGTACTGCGGCTGTCGCGGATCAACAGCACTTGCCGACCTTCTTCCAGCCCTTCGAGCTTGCCTTCCTTGAAGCCATATTCAACGCCAGCGGTGTGCCCGCTGCGAAAGCCGTCAGCCTGCCCGTGCAACCAAGACGCACGGTGCTGTGCGCGCAGACGGGTCAGGCCATGGCCAAAAAAACGCGCGGCCAGGCGCTTGAACCACGGCATCTCGGCCAGGGGGCGAAGTTCGGGAGGAAGATCGGGGGTGTGTTGCGCCACGCTGACGGACTCCAGGGTGTGAGGCTGTTGCGGCTATGGTGTCTGCATTTGCGCTGGAGTTCTAGCGAAATGCTTACAGGTCATTGGTTTAGGCGATGAATTGAAGGTGAGATGAGACCGTTTCGAGCACTTTTCACATCAATGGATTCGATGAGAATGCAGCACTTTTTACGCTTTTTCTTGATTGTTGACTGATAGATGATGCTCGTCATCAACCAACGGTCTCGCTTCGTGGCTCTGGCGTTGCGCCCCATGACGAACCTTTTCAGGAGACGATCATGCTTGAACTCAGACCCTTCAGCACGCTGGGCGGTGCCCATCACGGCTGGCTGGATGCCCATCATCACTTTTCGTTCGCCGAGTATTACGACCCGCAACGCATGAACTGGGGCAACCTGCGCGTGTGGAACGATGACGTGATCGCTGCCGGCACGGGTTTTGCGCAACACCCGCACCGTGACATGGAGATCATCACTTACGTGCGTGAAGGTGCGATTACTCACCAGGACAACCTTGGTAACAAGGGCCGAACTGAAGCGGGTGACGTGCAGGTGATGAGCGCCGGCAGCGGCATCGCTCACAGTGAATACAACCTGGAAGCGACTGACACCAAGATCTTCCAGATCTGGATTCTGCCCACCGAAACCGGCGCACCGCCGTCGTGGGGTGCCAAGCCCTTCCCGAATGGCCAGCGCGAAGGGTTTGTAACGCTTGCCAGCGGCAAGGACGGTGATGATCAAAGTCTGCGGATTCGTGCGGATGCGCGGCTGGTTGCAGCCAATATCAAGGCTGGGGAAACAGCGGAATATCGCCTCGATGAAGGGCGTCGGGCGTATCTGGTGCCAGCGACCGGTGTGATTGAAGTCAACGGCTTGCGCGCCAATGCTCGAGACGGCGTCGCGGTGGCGCATGAGCACGTGCTGACAGTCACAGCGATTGAGGACAGTGAGATCGTGTTGGTCGATCTGGCGTAAATCGCGGACAAAAAAAGGGTGACCTTGGTGGTCACCCTTTTTTTGTGCTTGAAAATTTACAGCGATCAATTTTTCAAAGCAGCATCACTTGGTCGAAATCGCACCATCCACCAGGGTTTGCGCTTCGGCCACCAATTGTTTGAGGTGGTCGTCGCTGATGAAGCTTTCGGCGTAGATCTTGTAGATGTCTTCGGTGCCCGACGGACGCGCCGCGAACCAGCCGTTTTCGGTCATCACTTTCAAACCGCCAATGGCCTGGTCGTTGCCCGGCGCCTTGCTGAGAATGCTCTGGATCTTCTCGCCTGCCAGCTCGGTCGAGGTGACCTGCTCCGGCGACAGCTTGCTCAGCAGTGCTTTCTGCTCAGGGTTGGCCTTGGCATCGACACGTACCGAGAACGGCTCGCCCAGTTCATCGGTGAGTGCGCGGTAAGCCTGGCTCGGATCACGGCCGGTACGCGCAGTCATTTCCGCCGCCAGCAGCGCAGGGATCAGACCATCCTTGTCGGTGCTCCAGACGCCGCCGTCCTTGCGCAGGAACGATGCACCGGCGCTCTCCTCGCCACCAAAACCCAGCGAGCCGTCAAACAAGCCGTCCGCAAACCATTTGAAACCGACCGGCACTTCGTACAGGCGACGGTTGAGGCGCTTGGCCACGCGATCGATCAATCCGCTGCTGACCACGGTTTTACCCACGGCGGCATCGGCGCGCCATTGCGGGCGATTCTGGAACAGATAGTCAATGGCAACGGCCAGATAGTTGTTCGGTGCCAGCAGGCCGCCGGATGGCGTAACGATGCCATGACGGTCGTGGTCAGGATCGCAGGCGAACGCCACATCGAATCGCTCTTTCAGACCGATCAGCCCCTGCATTGCGTGGCTGGACGATGGGTCCATGCGGATCTGGCCATCCCAGTCGACAGTCATGAAACGGAACGTCGAATCGACTTGCTTGTTGACCACTTCCAGGTCCAGACGATAGTGCTCGGCAATTGCCGACCAGTAGCGCACGCCAGCGCCGCCCAACGGGTCAACGCCCAGACGCAGCTTGGCGCCACGAATGGCGTCAAAGTCGATCACGTTGATCAGGTCGGCAACATAAGTGTTGAGGTAGTCGTGGCGGTGAGTGGTACTCGCCTTCAGCGCCTGCTCGTAACTGACGCGCTTCACGCCCGCGAGTTTATTGGTCAGCAGTTCGTTGGCCTTGGCTTCGATCCACTTGGTGATGTGGGTGTCGGCCGGGCCGCCGTTGGTTGGGTTGTACTTGTAACCACCGCTTTGCGGTGGATTGTGCGACGGCGTGATGACGATACCGTCGGCCAGGCCAGAGGTGCGGCCACGGTTGTAGCAGAGAATTGCGTGGGACACCGCAGGCGTCGGCGTGTATTCGTCGCCCTCGGCAATCATCACGGTGACACCGTTGGCCGCCAGCACTTCCAGCGCGCTCGCGCCAGCCGGAGTCGACAATGCGTGGGTGTCGATGCCCACGAACAGCGGGCCGTTGATGCCCTGCTCTTCGCGGTACAGGCAGATGGCCTGACTGATTGCCAGCACGTGCCACTCGTTGAAACTCAAGTCGAAGGAGCTGCCACGGTGCCCGGAGGTGCCGAACGCCACTCGTTGAGTGGAAATCGAAGCGTCAGGCTGGCCGGTGTAATAAGCCGTTACCAGTCGCGGGATGTCGACCAACAACTCTGCCGGTGCCGGTTTGCCCGCAAAAGGACTGAGTGTCATGCAAAACCTCTGAAATAGAGTGGTTCGAGAATTACAGCGCAGTTTACTGGCAGTTCGACCACAACGCGACGGGATCGATCCGACACTCGTTAACAGACGGTGAACTAGTCGCCAGGCGCCAGGCGCAGCGCGTCGCCCAGCAGCCCGGCAACCGCTGCCAGCGTGTGAACGCCGTGCCCAACGGCACTCAAACGCAAGTGGTGCATATGCAGACCCTGCAAACTGAACAACTCTCCCGGGGCAATCACCACCTGCTGCTTGAGCAGATCACGAAACACCTGCCCCATATCGACTGCACGCAATGAGCGGATCCACACGGTGGCGCCGCCCTGCGGCTCGACAATCTGCACGGCGTCGCCCAGCCGTTGATTCAACAACTGCACCAAATGCGTCCGGCGCTCTTTGAGCAAGCGGCGCAAGACATGCAAATGCTGGTCGACCCTTCCGCTGGCGTATAACCGGGCGATGGCTCTCTGACGAATCGGCGACAGGCGGAACGAGCGCAATAAAAAGTGGCGTTGCAACTCATTGCGCAACTCTCTCGACAGCACAAATCCGTAGGGCGCTTCGGCACCGATAAACTTCTCGAACGTCGAAAACACCAGCAAGCGGTCATGATCGAGCAGGTCGCGCAGGCGCTGCCCGGCCACTCGTTCATCGAGTTCGCTGTAACAATCATTCTCCAATACCCAAGTACCGTGCCGGGCGAGCAGTTGGGCAATCGAATGAAGGTTAACCTGTGGAATCACGCTGCCCTGCGGCATGTTCAACGCGGAGGACAGCAGCACCAGCCGCACCGGTTCGGTTTCAAGCAGGGTTTCCAGTTGCAGTGGATCAAACACACCCTCTGCGCTCAGCGGGATCTCGAGAACCCGCACATCACTGGCTTGCAGCAGTTGCAGGATCACCCAGTCACAGGGCGACTCGACAAGAACCGTCGCGTGTCTGAGTTCGAGGACGCAAATCAACACCTCAAGTACACCGCGCAAGTCAGCGCCGATATAAACGTCGTCGGCGTGCCAACAATGCGCAGGCGATGTGGTGTAGCGAGCGGCCAGTGCCGTACGCAATTCCAGGTCACCGCAGGGTTGTGCCAGCGGTTGCGTCGGGCGCGGATACTGACGCAGCAGCACCCGTTCCAGCGTCAACAAGGGGCCTTCCAGTGGATGCAAAGACGCCGGCTCGTCAGCGCTCAGCACACACATGCCGGGGCGCCGGGCATTGATGTAAAGGGTCTCGAGTAGATCGTCACTGCCGCTGGGCAGTGTTGCGCGGGAGTCCAGCCGGGCGTAATACCCCGATTTCGCCACCGAGTAGACCCGCCCTTCTTTTTCCAGCAGCGAATAGGCGTACTGAATGGTTGAGATTGATACGCTCAGGCGCACGGACAGTTGTCGCAACGAGGGCAAACGCGCATCGGCATCACCTTCCGGCTCGTTGATCAACTGCTGCAAATAACGGTAAACCGCCTGATAGGCAAAATCGGATTCGCGCGCTGCCTTCATGTACGAAAACCCGTCCTGTACAGCCCCACGCTTGCAAGGAACACGCTCACGTTCAACCTTCCGCAGAGCGGTCGCACAACGTTCCTTCGTCTGCGCTTTCACTAGCCTCGACGTTCTCCTGAGTATTTTCGAGAGACGCGCAGACAGGCTCCATGGCGTACAACCGGCAGATCAGATTGATCGGCAATCCGCTGACGTCGATCATCCACTTCAATACCTGCTCAGGTGCGTGCAGCCCTTGCATGGCACGGTGCAGGTCTGGCAACGCCACCAGCATGCCGGGGTGGCACTGACGAAGAAAACGTTCGAGCCCTTCACCGCTCCTGGTAAACGGCGTGAACAGCAGACACACCAGTTGCATTTCGCCCAGACCAAAGGTTTTCTGCAGCCAGACGGCCGCCAGCTCGCGCTGCAGTTCACAGGCTTGCGCGCTGTCCAGTGCCGCTTCAAATTGCTGGCAGACCGGCTCGGGAACCAGGCTGCGACGCATGCTGATCAGCAGACCTTGAAGGCTTTGGGTGAAGCCATCGCGGTAATCACCGCCGGCAATGAATTGTTTCTGCAAGCCGTGAAGGTGCGCGGTAATCAGCGGATCGACATGCTCACTGCCCTCCTGATAACGCGCCGACTCGTCCAGCTGGAACCCGAGGAACTCGGTCAACAGCGGCCAGCGCTCCTCTAAATTGCCGACAAGCAGGTCGTTTATATCGACGTAACCGGTGCGTCTGCACGCTTCAAACTGGCCTTCCGGGCGCCAGAGTGTCTGTTCGCTGGCTGGATAAATTTCCCGATAATAGTTTCCGCCCAGACCGTCGAGAATGGCAAATAACGACTCGAACCCGGCGAAATTGGCTGGCAACGTGCCGATTCCGGCTTTTTGAACCGCACGATCCAGTCCTTCCAGAAACTGCTTCTGGCGGCGCACTGGCTCACTGCCGACCAATGCGTCCACGCCGTTGTTCCATCGGGCAATCTGGCCGTAAAACTCGGCCGTTGCCAGATACTCCTCATCCCACAGCTCCAGCGCTTCGTTGTGAGTGCGTCGGTGCCCAATCATCAGCAGACTGATCGGCGTGGTCGCACTGCCCTCTTCGCTGATTGGCAACTGATGGTCGAAAGGCATGACCTGTCGATGATCGACCATCAGCACCTCGACGCGCGGGTCGTCGTAGAGGAACAGCGCGCCGAAGCTGCGATGCATGCATTGCATCGCAGCAGCGCTGGTGCCATTGCGCCGCAATGTGGCAACGCGCAACTGGAAAGTGGCTGGAGACCGGGACGCCAGGCTCAACTGGGCGGCGCGCAGCAATGCCAGGTTGTAACAGCTGTCTCGCGTCCCTGACTGGATCACCAGAACCTTGAAGTCACTGATGCGATCGGATCCGCCCGCCGCCACGGTCAATCGCTGGATCAGCAATTGCAACGCTGTGCGTTCGGCACGGGAGAAATAACTCAGCAAGCGCTGCAGAACTTGCTGGTAGACATAATTCATTGCCTGATCGTGAATTGCGCTCATCGTGACATTACCCGATATAAAAGTGTTCGAACGCGCAGCTGCATTCGAGCCACACGACAATTGTTCGATAATTAATAGGTACTTGAATCCTAGCACTTACGCTTCAGTAGTTATTTGAAACACATGGGCCGGTTATTTTTGAAAGCAGACAAATATCTTTCGTAAGTCATTGCCAGTATTGAGTATTTTTCGAAGGAGAAAATTCCTAGGAAATTTCCGACAATACCTTGCACAGAATGAGTACAAGAAAAACAGAAGCAGTTTCGGAAGCGCCCTACAAGTCTTAAACAGAAAGCATCGTGGCAATCAGACACATATGCACGTGAACACGCAGGGCAATAAGAATGCACAGCCATAGCTCATTCCTTGAGATGAAAGTAGTCATTCAATTATCAGGGCTTACAGGGCGATTAGAAGATACAGATCGAGAGCAAAAACCGGTTCAGTTTTCGAACGGTTTCGGGCACAAGGGCTCCGGAAGGTCTCGTGTGTTGCGGAGGGGGGAAACAAAAGAGTCCGTGGGGTCACGGACTCTGATTGGCAGGATTACGCCGGTTCGACTTGAAGAGCGACTCGCTCGCGGCATGGGCATTCGTCCATGTAGCGGTGCGCTTCAACGAACTCGCTGAACGGGAAGACACGCGTCTTCAACGGCAGCAGCACACGGTCAGCGGTCAATTGGTTGATATCGCGCAGGGCACGTTGCAATGCGACGTGATCCTGGGTGATGCCCAGCTCCGGTTTGCCGGTGAAGTTACCGATGCAGTGCACAAAAAACTGAATGTTCTTCTGGAACGCCGCGCAAGCCGGAAACGGCGTCTGGTTGCCGCCCTGCAACCCGTACAACACCAGACTGCCGCGCGGTGCGAGCACATCGCCAAGCAGCGACATCTGCGGGCCACCGAGGCCGTCGAACACGACATCGACGCCACGGTTGTCAGTGATCTTGTTGATCCGCATCAGCAGATCTTCTTCCTCGGTGACGATGACTTTTTCGGCGCCCAGCGACAGCAGATACTCACGCTCTTCCGCCGTTTTGGTCGCGGCAATCACTCGCACGCCCAGCGCCTTGCCCAACTGGACGAAGGACGGCCCGGCGCAATGGCTGGCATCAGTGACCAACGCAAACTGCCCCGGCTTGACCCGTGCCAGATCGGCGTAGGCAAAATAGGCGATCAGCAGTGGCGTGTAATGCACGCTGGCTTCGATCGGGCTGAGCACACCGGGATAACGGGTCAGCGCCGTGCGTGGCAACACAATCTGCTCGCCATACACGGGGTAGTCGTTCGGACTCTCGGCCGGAAAACTGGCAACCTTGTCGCCGACCGACAGATCATCCACGCCGTCACCGACAGCGGTGACCACCCCGGCCATCTCGTGACCAAGGCCCGATGGCAGGCGGGCCTGGGACGACGCCAGGTTTTGACGCCAGAGAATGTCATACCAGCTGATGCCGATCGCTTCGACACGCACCTGCACTTCGCCAGGACCTGGCTGAGCGGCCGCATGCTCTTCGCATTTGAGCACCTCGGCCGGACCAAACTTGTGAAAACGGATCGTGCGGGACATCGCAAACCTCGTCAAAGTAACCTCTAATGCCCTGAACTCTATCTGGGCTTTTAACCCAAGACTATCAGTGGCTATTAATAGTCGACATGCCTGTCATTGATTCCACAGCAAGCGCGGCATCGGCAAAATCCATGAAAAAACTGCTGCCACCGTCTCAGTAAAGCTGAATTTTCCGGTGCAGAGTACCAGCCTTTCCCCGTAAGATTCATGCCGGCCATTGTTCTCATATGGCCGCCCTCGTCAAGCTTGATGACTCTGCCAGGACTCCAGATGAATCGTAATGACCTGCGTCGTGTCGACCTGAACCTGCTGATCGTGTTCGAAACATTGATGCACGAACGCAGCGTGACCCGGGCCGCCGAAAAGCTGTTTCTCGGCCAACCGGCCATCAGCGCGGCGCTTTCACGCCTGCGCAGCCTGTTCGATGACCCACTGTTTGTGCGCACCGGACGCAGCATGGAACCGTCCGCCCGCGCGGTGGAAATCTTCGCCCTGCTCTCGCCTGCCCTCGACTCGATTTCCACGGCGGTCAGCCGAGCGGCAGAATTCGACCCGGCGACCAGCACCTCGGTATTCCGCATCGGCCTGTCCGATGATGTTGAGTTCGCCCTGTTGCCGATGTTGCTCAAACGTCTGCGCGCCGAATCGCCGGGCATTGTTCTGGTGGTGCGTCGAGTCAACTACATATTGATGCCGAGCCTGCTTGCCTCCGGCGAAATCTCCATCGGTGTCAGCTACACCACCGACCTGCCGGCCAACGCCAAACGCAAAGTCTTGCGCCGCAGCCAGCCGAAACTGCTGCGTGCCGATACCGTGCCGGGGCCGTTGAGCCTGGACGACTACTGTGCCCGCCCCCATGCGCTGGTGTCGTTCGCCGGCGACCTCAGTGGTTTTATCGATGAAGAACTGGAGAAACTCGGGCGCAAACGGCATGTGGTGCTGGCCGTGCCGCAGTTCAACGGACTCAGTACGTTGCTGGCCGGGACCGACATCGTTGCGACCGTGCCGGATTACACGGCTGATGCGCTGACGGCTGCCGGAGGCGTACGGGCAGAAGATCCACCGCTGCCGACGCGCACGTTCGAGCTGCACATGGCGTGGCGTGGGTCGCAGGATAACGATCCGGGCGAGCGGTGGTTACGCTCGCGAATTCAGATGTTTTTCGGCGACCCGGACAGTCTGACGTAGTAGACGCTGCCAAAAACGCGTCATAGAGATAGTTGAACGCGGCAGTGGCTTGCGGCATTCTTCGCGGCGAAATTTCCAGGGACGGTAAAATTTTATGCGTGCTGCACGTATACAAGCACCGGTGCCCTTCGCTTTTTTCGAACACCATCAAGGTGATTGAAAGCGAACACGTGCAACCGTCGCAGTTGCCTGGCCTGAAATCTTGAAACGGAACTTCACATGAGCGGAAAACCTGCTGCACGCCTCACAGATCCCACTAGCTGCCCTCTTCCAGGACATGGAACAAATCCGATCGCCAGTGGCTCACCCAATGTCAACTTTGACGGCCTTGCTGCGGCCCGGATGACCGACAAGTCCGCATGCGGTAGCCCCATCACCGGAGGCGTCAGCGCAACAGTATTCATCAATGGCTTGAACGCTGCGACGTTAGACAGCACGGGCGGGCACGGCAATGTCGTTGTGGGGGGTTCCGGAACAGTCATCATCGGAGACACATTCGTCCCGGCACCTTTCAGCGGCTTGCTGCCGATGCCAGTGCACTTCAGCGACAAGATCAAATTGATCGACGAAAGCACCGGTGATCCCATGCCCAATCATGGCTACGCCATTCAACGTGCGGACGGCAGTTTCGAGTATGGAACCAGTGATGCGTCGGGATTCACACACGTTGTGAGTTCACACCTGGCAGAAACCATAAAACTGTTTTTGGAAGACTGACAACATGCCGGCAGAGCAAATCAAACTTCCCAACGGTAATACCGCAAGCCTGTCAGTCACACCGACGTTGACCGTCGTGAAGGATCAGACAGTAAAGACGGCACCTGTTCCAGCGAAGAAGGCGATCGTCTTTTTCATTGGTGGGGCGGCCGACCAGGAAAAATATTATTTCCAGGGCGCTTTCCACAATATCGATGACGCCCAAAAACTGCTCGACGCAAAAATCGCCGGCAACGCGAAGCTGAAGACGAAATATACCGGACTCCCCAAAAGCTATAAGGACGCAAGGGGTTCCGGCGACATTCAGACTCACTTCATTGAAAACATACCCAGTAAATCCTGCCCGGTTTATATCGTCGGCCATAGCCTCGGCGGGTGGAATGGCGCACATCTGTCACAGATCCTGTCCGAGGCCGGTTACACCATCAAGTTTCTGGTGACGCTCGATCCAGTGGGTGAAGGTTTTTTTGTATGGCTGGGTTCCGACATCTACTTTTCCGAACCAACGCCGGTTGCCGAAACATGGATCAACATCAGGGCGAACGCCAGCAAACCGGATAATTCTGATGGCGTCGCTGATTTCGGGGAGCGCTGGATCATCGAGGCAGGTCCGACCGTCAATAAAACCATTGATAGACACCATGCTTCGGCTGACTGGATGTTCATCGAGCCTGTTCAAGGGACCAAGTCCGCCTGCGATCTGATTTTTGACTCAATCAACGGTATCTTCGGCCAATGAACAGACCAGGCGTTGTCATTTATCTTGCAGTGCTTCTCTGTAGTGGCTGTGTAAAAACGGCCAGTATTCCACCGGCCGATCTCACGTTATCGTCCTTCGAACTGGGGGCCAGCAATCTGTTCACAGCGCACTTCAGCTCAACTGTGGATTTGCAGAACGCTTTCAATGATTACGAAAAAGCCAATCAACTCTCACCAACTCTGATTTGCTCTCTGAATCGAGACACGGAGTTCTCATCCGAGCATTCAATTGCCATAAAAGCTGAAGGACGAGTCCTCGCCAGCAGTCAAGCCAAACCCAATTACAAGTTTTCCTCGGAACTGATCTTTTACTACACCAATCCGAATGGAACGCAACGCGACTTGAATGACTATGAAGCCATCAAGCCGTTGCTCGAGTCGCAAACTTCAATCCCGTGCAAAGTTCGCATAACTGCCTATGGCTACGAAGCCTATTACTCGAATACGTTGGATATCCCGTCCAGGGTGATGATCGAGCAGATATTCAGATAGACGCCTTTCGCAGGTCAATTGCCGCCCCCGTTGCCAAGGTGGGGGCGGTATTTTTAATCTTCGCGTAATCGCCGCCGTGCAGCCTGACCCTCGACCTTTGCGTCACGGGTAACAGAGAATTGCCTTCAAACCAATTGATAGCCCCCTAACGAAAGGTGCATGCTAGAGGGCTCGCATCGGTCTTATATCATTCCGAATGATAGTTACCTTTGCTTCATTCGATTCGTGCCATCACACCCCGCCGAGCATCATCCGCCCATCTTCAATACATTGGCGGATGATTCCATGGAACAGTCACTCAAACATTTGCGCTTCCCCTTGGCCATGTTGGCCGTGCTGGTGATGAGCGCCTGCGGCAAGACTCCGGAGACTGCCGCCACCATGCCCGCTGCCAAAGTCAGCGTGGCCAAGGTGCTGGAACAACCGGTCAACGAGTGGGACGAATTCACCGGGCGCCTCGAAGCGCCGGAAACCGTTGAGATTCGCCCAAGGGTCTCCGGCCAGATCGACGAGGTGGCTTTCACCGAAGGCGCGCTGGTCAAGAAAGGCGACTTGCTGTTCCAGATCGATCCCCGCCCATTCCAGGCCGAAGTGCGCCGCCTCGAAGCACTGGTTGCCCAATCCCGCGCCAACGCCACCCGCAGTGAAAACGAAGCCGGTCGCGGTGAACGTCTGCGTGCCAGCAACGCCATCTCCGCAGAACTGGCCGACTCGCGCACCAGCGCCGCACAAGAAGCCCGCGCCGCTGTCGGTGCCCTGCAAGCACAACTGGATCTGGCCAAACTGAACCTGAGCTTCACCCGCGTAACCGCGCCAATCAGCGGTCGCGTCAGCCGTGCGGAAATCACCGCCGGCAACCTGGTGACCGCCGACACCACCCCGTTAACCAGCGTGGTGTCTACCGACAAGGTCTACGCCTACTTTGACGCCGACGAGCGCGTATTCCTCAAATACACCCAACTGGCTCGCCAGGGTCAGCGCGGTGCGACCACTCCGGTGTACATGGGCCTGTCCAATGAAGACGGCAACCCGCACCTCGGCCAGATGAACTTCGTCGATAACCAGGTCAACCCGAAAACCGGCACCATCCGTGGTCGCGCCGTGTTCGACAACAGCGACGGCACCTACACCCCGGGCCTGTATGCACGCCTGAAACTGGTGGGCAGTGGCACCTACAACGCCATGCTGATCAATGACGAAGCGGTCGGTACCGACCTCGGCAAGAAGTTCGTGCTGGTGATGGATGCGGACAACAAAACCGCTTACCGCGCCGTCGAACTCGGTCCGAAAATCGAAGGCCTGCGCATTGTCCGCACCGGTCTGAACAAGGACGACACGATCATCGTCAAGGGTCTGCAACGGGTTCGCCCTGGCTCCCCGGTCACGCCTGAAGTGATCCCGATGGCCAGCGAGCAAACCATCGCGGCACTCGCTCAACAACGTCAAGCGCTGGAAGCCAGCAACCTGCCCAAAGTCGCACCTGCCAAAGGTGCATCGGGCTCGGTTGTGAAGCTGGCTGCTACGACCCCACGCGGTTAAGGGACGACAACTCCGATGAATTTTTCCCAATTCTTCATTTCACGGCCGATCTTCGCAGCGGTGCTGTCGCTGTTGATCCTGATCGCCGGTGCGATTTCGCTGTTCCAGCTACCGATCAGCGAATACCCGGAAGTCGTGCCGCCAACGGTGGTGGTACGCGCCAACTTCCCGGGTGCCAACCCGAAAGTCATCGGTGAAACCGTGGCCGCTCCGCTGGAGCAAGCCATCACCGGCGTCGAGAACATGTTGTACATGTCCTCGCAGTCGACCGCTGACGGCAAGATCACCCTCACCATCACCTTCGCGCTGGGCACTGACCTGGACAACGCACAGGTGCAGGTACAAAACCGGGTGACTCGTACCGAGCCGAAACTTCCCGAGGAAGTGACGCGCATCGGTATCACCGTCGACAAGGCCTCGCCCGACCTGACCATGGTTGTGCACTTGACCTCGCCGGACAAACGCTACGACATGCTCTACCTGTCCAACTACGCAATCCTCAACATCAAGGATGAGCTCGCTCGCCTCGGTGGTGTCGGTGACGTGCAGTTGTTCGGCATGGGCGATTACTCGCTGCGCGTGTGGCTCGATCCGAACAAGACTGCTTCGCGCAATCTGACGGCCACCGATGTGGTAACCGCGATCCGTGAACAGAACCGTCAGGTCGCGGCCGGTCAACTCGGTGCGCCCCCTGCTCCGAATGCCCAAAGCTTCCAGCTGTCGGTCAACACTCAGGGGCGTCTGGTCTCCGAGGAAGAGTTCGAAAACATCATTATTCGCGCAGGCGACAACGGTGAAATCACTCGCCTCAAAGACATCGCTCGCGTTGAACTGGGCTCCAGCCAATACGCTCTGCGTTCGTTGCTGAACAACCAGCCGGCGGTGGCGATCCCGATCTTCCAGCGTCCGGGCTCCAACGCCATCGATATCTCGAACGAAGTTCGCGGCAAGATGGAAGAGCTGAAGAAAGGCTTCCCGCAAGGCATGGACTACAGCATCGTCTATGACCCGACGATCTTCGTGCGTGGCTCGATCGAAGCGGTGGTTCACACCCTCTTCGAAGCACTGATCCTCGTGGTGCTGGTGGTGATCCTGTTCCTGCAAACCTGGCGCGCCTCGATCATTCCGTTGGTGGCGGTGCCGGTCTCGTTGATCGGTACGTTTGCGGTGATGCACCTGTTCGGCTTCTCGCTCAACGCCTTGTCGCTGTTCGGCCTGGTACTGGCGATCGGTATCGTGGTGGACGACGCCATCGTGGTGGTGGAGAACGTTGAACGGAACATTGAACTGGGGCTCAACCCTTTCGATGCGACCAAAAAAGCCATGGGTGAAGTGACCGGCCCGATCATTGCCACAGCGCTGGTGCTGTGTGCAGTGTTTGTCCCGGCGGCATTCATCTCGGGCCTCACCGGTCAGTTCTACAAACAGTTCGCCTTGACCATTGCGATCTCGACCGTGATCTCGGCCTTCAACTCGCTGACCCTGTCGCCAGCGCTGGCCGCCGTACTGCTGAAAAGTCATGACGCACCGAAAGACCGCTTCTCCAAGGTGCTCGACAAGATCTTCGGTGGCTGGTTGTTCCGCCCGTTCAACCGCTTCTTCGACCGTGCCAGCCATGGCTACGTCGGCACCGTGCGCCGGGTTATCCGTGGTAGCGGCATCGCTCTGTTCCTGTACGCAGGCCTGATGGTGCTGACTTTCTTCGGTTTCTCCAACACGCCGACCGGCTTCGTACCCGGCCAGGACAAGCAATACCTGGTGGCCTTCGCGCAACTGCCGGACGCCGCAAGCCTGGATCGCACCGAAGACGTGATCAAGCGCATGTCCGACCTCGCTCTGAAACAGCCAGGCGTGGAAAGCGCCGTAGCGTTCCCTGGCCTGTCGATCAACGGTTTCACCAACAGCCCGAACGCCGGCATCGTGTTCGTGACCCTGAAACCGTTCGATGAACGTAAAGACCCGAGCATGTCCGCAGGTGCAATCGCCGGTGCCTTGAACGGCCAGTACGCGAACATTCAGGAAGCCTACATGGCGATCTTCCCGCCACCGCCGGTACAAGGTCTGGGCACCATTGGTGGTTTCCGTCTGCAAATCGAAGACCGGGGCAACCTGGGCTACGACGAGCTGTACAAAGAAACCATGAACATCATCAACAAGAGCCACAGCGTGCCGGAACTGGCCGGCCTGTTCACCAGTTACACCGTGAACGTGCCGCAAGTCGATGCCGCCATCGACCGTGAAAAAGCCAAGACCCACGGCGTGGCGGTCAGCGACATCTTCGACACCCTGCAGATCTACCTGGGTTCGCTGTATGCCAACGACTTCAACCGCTTCGGGCGCACCTATCAGGTCAACGTTCAGGCCGAACAGCAGTTCCGCCTCGAATCCGACCAGATCGGTCAGCTGAAAGTACGTAACAACAAGGGCGAAATGATCCCGCTGGCGACCTTCATCAAGGTCAGCGACACCTCGGGGCCGGATCGCGTGATGCACTACAACGGCTTCATCACCGCTGAAATCAACGGTGCGGCAGCTCCGGGTTACAGCTCCGGCCAGGCGGAAAAAGCTATCGAGAAACTGCTCAAGGATGAACTTCCGAACGGCATGACCTACGAGTGGACCGACCTGACCTACCAGCAGATTCTGTCCGGCAACACCGCACTGTTCGTGTTCCCGCTCTGCGTACTGCTGGCGTTCCTGGTACTGGCGGCTCAATACGAAAGCTGGAGCCTGCCACTGGCAGTGATCCTGATCGTACCGATGACCCTGTTGTCGGCCATCACTGGCGTGATCATTTCCGGCGGCGACAACAACATCTTCACCCAGATCGGCTTGATCGTACTGGTGGGACTTGCCTGTAAGAACGCGATTCTGATCGTCGAGTTCGCCAAGGACAAACAGGAAGAAGGCCTCGATCCGCTGGCCGCCGTACTGGAAGCCTGCCGTCTGCGTCTGCGGCCGATCCTGATGACCTCGTTCGCGTTCATCATGGGTGTGGTGCCACTGGTGTTCTCCAGCGGTGCCGGTGCCGAGATGCGTCACGCCATGGGTGTGGCGGTGTTCTCCGGGATGCTCGGTGTGACCTTCTTCGGTCTGCTGCTGACGCCAGTGTTCTACGTGCTGATCCGCAACTTTGTCGAACGCAGTGAAGCCCGCAAAGCGGCCAAGGCCCTGAAATTGGAGGCGCAACAATGAGTCTGAAAGTCTTCCTGCCGAGTCTGCTGGTGCTGGCCCTCAGCGCCTGCGCCGTCGGCCCCGACTACAAGACCCCAGCCACGGAGGCGGCCAACATCACGGCCGTCACCGACGGCGCCGCCGGGCAAAAGAACTTCGACCGTTCGAAATTCGAAGGCATCTGGTGGCAGCAGTTCGACGACCCGACTCTCAACCAGTTGGTGACTCAATCGCTGCAAGGCAACCGTGAATTGCGCGTGGCATTCGCTCGCTGGAAAGCCGCCCGGGCGATCCGCGACGACGTCAGCAACGATGCGATGCCGACCATCACCAGCCGCGCCAGCAGTGATCTGGCCAAGGGTCAAATCCCAGGCCAGACCACCAAACGGGTCAACAGTGAACGCTATGACCTGGGGCTGGACATGGCCTGGGAACTGGATTTGTTCGGGCGTATCCAGCGCAATCTGGAAGCCAGCGACGCCGACCAGCAAGCCGCCGAAGCCGATCTGTATCAACTGCAAGTCACCATGATTGCCGAACTGGTCGATGCCTACGGTCAATTGCGCGGTGCCCAGCTGCGGGAAAAAATCGCCGTGGCCAACCTGAACAATCAGCAGGAGTCGCGCAAGATCACAATCAGCCTGCGTGACGCCGGCGTTGGCGATCAGCTCGACGTCGAACGTGCCGACGCGCGTCTGGCCTCGGTCGAAGCCAGCGTGCCGCAATTGCAGGCGGAACAGGTTCGGCAGAAAAACCGCATCGCCACCCTGCTGGGTGAGCGTCCGGACAAGCTGACTGTCGATTTGAGTCCCAAAGACTTGCCGGCAATCGCCAAGGCACTGCCAATCGGTAACCCGGGCGAACTGCTGCAGCGTCGTCCGGACATCCTCAGCGCCGAACGCAAACTGGCTTCTGCCACGGCGCGGATCGGTGTAGCGAAAGCCGATCTGTTCCCACGGGTCAGCCTTAGCGGTTTCCTCGGCTGGACGGCCGGCCGTGGTTCGCAGATCGGTTCCTCGGCGGCCAACGCCTGGGCGCTGGGCCCGAGCATCACCTGGGCGGCGTTCGACCTTGGCAGCGTCCGCGCCCGTTTGCGCGGCGCCGATGCCGATGCCGAAGGCGCACTGGCGACTTACGAGCAACAAGTGCTGCTGGCTCTCGAAGAGTCGGAAAACGCGTTCAGCGATTACGGCAAACGTCAGCAACGGTTGATCTCGCTGATCCGCCAGAGCGAATCGAGCCGCAAGGCTGCCGATCTCGCCGAGATTCGCTACCGCGAAGGCACCACGGACTTTCTTGTACTGCTGGACGCCCAGCGTGAACGTCTGAACGCCGAAGACAGCCAGGCTCAGGCCGAAGTCGATCTGTATCGCGGCATCGTCGCGATCTATAAAGCCCTTGGCGGCGGCTGGCAACCAGAGACGGTCGCCAGCAAATAACCTTCTATTGTTAAAGAGCTCCTTTGGTTGGCCGCAACCAACCAATTTTTTGCCCCGCGTATCATTCGGTCGCGGGGCTTTTTTGTGCCTTTTTTTCATGCTCCAGAACCGTCACCGTAGCGGTAGTGCCCGCTCGCAAGCGGTTCTTGTCGGCATAATCGCCGTCGATACCGATCCGAACCGGCACCCGTTGTGCCAGTTTCACCCAGGTGTAGCTCGGGTTGATGTTGGCCAGCAGGCGGCTGCCCGGCGCGTTCTCCCGGTCGGCGATGGCAAAGGCAATGCTCTGCACTGTGCCGCCAAAGGTTTCTCCGCTCATCAATTGAATCCGCACACGATCACCCTCCTCGATCCGTGGCAATTTGGTTTCCTCGAAGTAACCGCTGACGTAGAAGGAACCGCTGTCGACCAGCGCCAACAACGCACCACCGGCCACCGCGTAATCCCCCTCACGGGTCAACAGATTGGTGACATAGCCGCTGACCGGCGATTCGACGCGGGTGCGTTGCAGATCCAGTTCAGCTTGAGTCTGTGCGGCAATCGCCAGTTGCACATTGGCCTCGGCCAGACCGAGATTGGCCTGATTGCGTAACAAATCGGCTTGGGCCACAGCGACGTCAGTGCTGGACTTCTCCCATTCCTCACCGGAGATCGCGAAGCCCTGTTTGAGGGTGCGCCGACGCCGCTCCTCGCTTTGCCGCTGCTTGAGCAATGCCTCGCTGGCAACGATTGCGGCCTGTGATTGCCCCAGCGTTGCCTTGGCCACTTCCACCGAGCGCCGTGAATGTTCAACCGCCAGGGTGTAGCGCGCCGGGTCGATTTGCATGAGCAACTGGCCCTTGTCGACGTGCTGGTTGTCCTGCACCGCCAGACTGACGATACGCCCCGAAACGTCAGCCGACAGCGTCACCACATCGGCTCGCACCCGCGCATCGCGGGTCCACGGGGCACGGGTGTAATGTTCCCAGGCAAACCAGCCGAGCACGATGGCCAGCACCACCACGGCCAACGTCATTGATCGAGCAAGTAACACTTTCAAGGCATCAGGCTCCCATCAGCAGAATCAGCGCGGCGCAGACGCAGGCATACAAGGCACCTTCAAACAGTGCTTCATGCCAGACCAGACGCAAAACACCCAGACGGCGCAGCCCCCAATCCAGCACCATGAATATCGGTATGGCCAGCAATAAGGCCTGGGCTATGGGCGGCAAATAGACGCCGCCAATTTCGAAGTCAATGGGCAAGGGCCGGTTCTCCTTCCGGGGCGTTGCGTTGCAAGTGCTCGCCGTGGCGCTCCAGGAATGACACGACAATCAGCAGGGCCACGCGCATACGGAACACTGACCACACATGTTCATGGCTGGCGACATGCAGTTCATCCAGCGCATCACCCAATGCGTGCAGCGTGACCAGCAGCGGCTTGAATTGCACGTCCTCGCGCCCGGCGACGAAACGTCCGGTCTTGCGCAGGGCCGAGGACAGACGCTGGCTGAAAGTGTCCGTCAGCAAGGCATTGTTCTGCGCCTGCTGCCTGAGCTGGTGCATCGCCACCCCCAGTGCCACGCAAGCCAGACTGATTTCATACAGGCGCTGCATGGTGCGGTCATTCACCGCAGGTAACAGGCCCAGCATGCTGGTCAGACGATCGACCATGCGGCTCTCGAAAGCGAATTGCTCCTCATCGGTGGCCGGTCTTTTGCCCAGCTCATAGACCTGCTCGCGTGCCTCGTTGTACAACCGGCGAATGCGCCATGCCGGACGGAACGGGAAAATCCATGCGTAGACGATCAGCGCCAGCATCGCCGCGCTGACGTAGGCACCGGCGAACTCGAACCACTGAATGGCCGTGTTTTGCCCCGTGCCGGCGTTCTGCGGGCCGAGCATCAGAAAACTCGACAACCCGAGTCCCATGCCGATACCTGCGGTTGCCGGGCTCGCCAGCCCCACCGCGATAACGTAAAGCAACGGAGCAATGATCAACGCCAGCAACTCGAAATCACTGATTGCCGGCACCAGCATGAATTGGTACAGCGCCGAAACCAGCAGCGCCAGGCCCAGCCCCCGCGCGTAGCTCTGAGCCGCCATCAAGGGCCTTGGAAACGTAGCCATCAGCGAACACAGAATCCCCACCAGAATCATCCCGCCACGCGCGCCGTCCCACGCGGTTTCAATCCAGATCAGCCCGGCAACCAGCAATGCGGTAAAAGCACGGATGGCGTTCATCGAGGCCAATGTGAAATCCAGATGCAAAGGGCTGGTCTGCCCGCGATAAAGGCAACTGGCTTCACGCCCGTCCTGAATCGCTTCGCTCAATTCCAGAATCTGCTCCAGTTGCTGTAACAGCCGCGCCTGTTCCCAGCGCAAGGCCCACGCCAGTGAACGCAAGGTGGCGCTCATGTCTTCGGTCAGTTGCTCAGCCTTGTAAGCCAAGGCCTCGAACTGTTGCTGCAGCGTGACAAAGTGATACCGCGATTCGGCGGGCAGTGAACGCCCCTGCTGCGCCAGTTGATCAAGCAGCGCCAGTTCTTCAGCGCGCAGACGCTGGACTTCCAGCGGCAGATCGCCCTCCCAGCGTTCCGTCAACAATTCGCGCTGGTGGCGTAAAGCGGTCAGCCGTGACGTCAGCAACATCAGTTGATTGCCCAACATCAACACCAGGTTGTTGGCACTGCGTAAACGTGGCGCATCGAAATACAGATGGCGGCGCAAACCTTCAAGCGCGCTGATCTCGCCGAGCAACTGCATTTGCCGGCGCTGGAATTCGGCATCGCTTTCTTCGGTGCGAATCACTGCAGCGGCGTGGCTGGCGACCAGTTTGATGACCTGATCGACTTTGGCGAAGTAGCCTTTGGCGACGGCTTCGGGCCGTGCGGTCAGCAGGCTCACGACACACACGCAGGCCACGGCCAGCAACGTTTCGGTCACGCGGGTTACCGCAAGAAGAAAGGTGCCGTCCTGATCCGGAATCGCCAGCAACGCGACCACTACGGCGGTGTACCCGCTGAGCACAAAGGCCTGGGAGCTGGTGTAACGCAACAACGTACCGCCCGCCGTGCACAGCGCCAGCCACAAGGCCAGCGTGGTTATGAACGGCAATGGCGCCTGCGGGAAAATCGCCATGATCAGCACCGCCACGGCGGCGCCCAGCGTGGTACCGATTACTTGGCCAAAGCTGCGTGCCAGCGCCATCCCGGCAAGCGGCTGGCTGACAATCACCACAGCCATGATCGACCACTTGGGCTGGTCCAGATCGAATAAAAACGCCAAGTAAAGCGTCAGCAGCCCGGCCGCAATGGTGCGCAAGGCAAACAGCAGCACTGCCTGACCGGGATGGATGACCGCTTTGAAATAATTGAGCAGGGATTGCATGGGTACACTCGTCGAAGCAACTCCTGCAAGCGTAGACACTGCAATCAAAGCCTGACGGTTCACAATTTCGACGCGTGTTGTAGGGCGATTCGCATACCGGGTTTGACTCCCGGCCCGAGCTGACCGAAGCTTGCCGCTCTGCTCAAGTACGCCTGTTTTCGGAAATCTGCATGCCTCAGTCTCGCCGCTACTTGCTCATCAGCCTGGGTCTTGTGCTCATTGTCGTCGTTGCGTGGTTGTCGCTGCGCAGCACCACGCCCGTGGTGCCAGACGCGATCCGGCACGGTTACAGCGAAGCACTCGACGCCGCCCGCAAAGGTCAACCGGGCGCGGCGCGGCAGCTTTATCAGCAATTGGGGCGGCCGGATATTTCGGTCAAACGGCGCGTCTGGCTGCATGGCGAACTCCCCAATTATCCGAGCCCGCAGGCGCTGAAGCTTGCCGACGCGGATTTGCAGAATGAGGCACCCGAGGTGCGTCTGGCGGCGATCAAAAGTGTGGTTGGCCTGGTGCCCGGCGGACAACGCAGCCTGTTGTTGGGGCCGATGCTTGAAGATGCCGATCAAAACGTGCGTTTTGCCGCAATCAATGCCCTGCTCGGTTTGACCCCGGATGAGCTGGGCCTGTATTTCGCCCCGTTGCAGCAAGCCATCGACGGCTGGGAGCAGGCGCTCAAAAGCCAACCCGAGAGCGCCGCCACCTACGCGCAATTGGCGCGTCTCTACATTCATAACGTCGAACTCAAAGAAGCGCAGGTCGCGCTGGACAATACGTTGCGCCTGGAACCGGGCAATCTGCCTGCGCTGGTGATGCAGATCGATGTGCTCGACCGTCAGGGGCAGACCGATGCAGCCCGGCAACTGCTCGCCCAGCAACTCAAGGCCCAGCCGGATTCGGCGTATCTTCAGCACGCCCTCGGCCTCTGGCTGCTGCACCACGGCCAGCGCGAATACGCCCTGCTCGGTCTTTCGAAAGCGGTCGAGCTTGAACCGGACAACAAGGATTACCGCTATGACCTCGCGACCACCCTGCATGAAGCCGAGGAGCTGGACGCCGCGCAAAACCAGCTGCAGGAAATCGTCCAGCGCCACCCGGCCGACCGCAAGGCGCGGGTGTTGCTGATCAATTACTGGAAAGAAAGCGGCCAGTTGCAGAATGTGCAGATTCTGCTGGCTCAACTTGAACAATTGAATCCGGACGACCCGGCCCTGCAACAGGGGCTTTGAGCGCCCCTTCACGTCTCGGCGAACAAAAATCGGAACCGCCGTCTCGGCAAAAGGTCAAGTGATCAGGCAGCCCGAAATCGTGCGAGCCGCCTCGCTTCCCCTAGTCATGAGAGGGCATTCTTTGTCTACATCCAACGAGTTCATCAGTGCGAAAGCTGCCACCGGCATCGAAGGCCTGGACGATATCCTTGCCGGCGGTCTGTCACGCGGCCATGTGTTTTTGCTTGAGGGCGAACCCGGCACCGGCAAAACCACCGCTGCTTTGCATTTTCTTTTAGCCGGCTCCCGTGCCGGCGAACGCTCGTTGTACATCACGCTGTCGGAAACCGAGCGTGAATTGCGCCAGGGAGCGCGCTCCCATGGCTGGGAGCTGGACGAAAACATCCATATTTTCGAGCTGACGCCGCCGGAAAGTCTGCTCAATGCCGAGCACCAGCAAAGTCTGTTGTACTCCTCCGACCTGGAGCTGGGCGAAGCGACCAAGCAGATTTTCGAGGTGGTCGAGCGCTTCAAACCGACCCGCGTCGTGCTCGACAGCCTCTCGGAGATACGCTTGCTGGCGCAGAGTTCGTTGCGCTATCGCCGGCAGATTCTGGCGATCAAACACTATTTCGTGCGCTACGACGCCACGGTGTTGCTGCTGGATGACCTGACCACCGAATCCCTCGACAAGACCGTACACAGCGTGGCCCACGGGGTGATTCGTCTTGAAGAGTTGACGCCCAATTACGGCGCCGAGCGTCGTCGGATCCGCGTCGTCAAATATCGCGGGCAGAAGTATCGCGGCGGTTATCACGACTTCACCATCATGGGCGACGGCTTGCATGTTTTCCCGCGTCTGGTCGCCGCCGAACATCGTGGCGATTATCCGCGTCAGCAATTGAGCAGCGGCATCAAGGAAATGGATGCCTTGCTCGGCGGCGGCATCGAAACCGGTTCCAGCACATTGATTCTTGGCCCGGCCGGTACTGGCAAATCGTTGATTTCGCTTATTTTCGCCGCTGCTGCTGTACAACGCGGCGAAAAAGCCGCGCTGTTCATTTTTGATGAAGAACTGGAATTGCTGTTCGACCGGATGATGAACATCGGTATTGACTTGCGGGCATTGCGTGCGACCGGCAATCTGCTGATCGAACAGGTCGATGCCGCCGAACTGTCGCCGGGTGAGTTCTCCCATCGAGTGCGCCGTTGCGTCGATGACGGCAACATCAAAACCGTAGTGATCGACAGTATCAACGGCTATCAGGCAGCGATGCCGGAAGAAAACGCGCTAGTGCTGCACATGCACGAACTGCTGCTGTACCTGAACCGCAAAGGCGCGGCGACCTTCATGACCGTCGCCCAGCATGGCCTGGTCGGCGATATGCAAGCGCCGGTCGATATCACTTACCTGGCCGACACGGTGGTTCTGTTGCGTTACTTTGAAGCCCTCGGCAAAGTCCGTCGGGCCATTTCGATCATCAAAAAACGCACCGGCAGCCACGAATCGACCATTCGCGAATACCGCATTGCGTCCAACGGCATGACCATCGGCGAACCGCTCGAAGCGTTCCAGGGCGTGCTTCGCGGCGTTCCTACCTACCTCGGCGCGAGTAACCCGCTGCTCAAGGAAGAAACCTTGTGACGGTCATCGTGCCGCTGTCCGAACGGGCGCTGATTCTTGCGCCCCTGGGACGTGACAGCCAGATTGCACTGATGATTCTCAATGAAGCCGGCTACGGCGGTGTGATTGCTGCGGATCTGGGTACGTTGTGCAGCGAACTGGATCCCGGTGCCGGGCTGTTGCTGATTGCCGCTGAAGCCCTGCGCGGCCCCGATCTGGAAACCTTGCTGCTGCATCTTGAGCAGCAACCAGCGTGGTCGGACTTGCCGATTGTGCTGCTGACCCATCACGGTGGTTCGGAGCAAGGCCCCTCCTCGCGCCTCAGTGATCTGCTGGGCAATGTGACCTTCCTTGAGCGCCCGTTCCATCCGGCAACGCTGGTCAGTCTGGTGTCGGCAGCCATGCGCGGGCGGCGACGACAATATGAAGCCCGCGATCGTCTGATCGACTTGAGTGAAAGCGAGCGCCGGCTGCAATCGACCTTGGAAACCCTTGAGCAACAGGTCGAGGAACGTACCGCGCAGCTTCGTCACAACGAAGAAGCCCTGCGCCAGTCGCAGAAAATGGAAGCGGTCGGGCAACTCACCGGGGGTATCGCGCATGACTTCAACAACATGCTGACCGGCATCATCGGCAGCCTGGAGTTGTTGCGTCGGCGTCTGGCCCGCGGCCGAACTGACGACCTCGATAGTCTGATCGACCTGGGCGTGACCTCAGCCAACCGCGCTGCCGGCCTCACCCATCGCTTGTTGGCGTTTTCGCGCCGGCAGTCTCTCGATTCAAAAGCCGTACAGATGAACGAGTTGGTGCAATCGATGGGCGAGCTGTTGCAGCGCAGCCTCAACGAAAGCATCCAGCTCGACATGCGTCTGGACGAAGAGTTATGGATCGCCGAAGCCGATCCCAATCAACTGGAAAGCGCCCTGCTCAATCTGGTGCTCAATGCCCGCGATGCCATGCCTGATGGCGGCAAACTGGTGGTCGAAACCCGTAACCAGGCACTGAACCGAGAGTTTACCGAGGCTTACAGCAACCTTGAACCCGGCGATTATGTCGTGCTCAGCGTCACCGACAACGGCAGCGGTATGCCGCAGAGCGTGATCAGCCGCGCGTTCGATCCGTTCTTCACCACCAAACCGATTGGCCAGGGCACCGGTTTGGGTCTGTCGATGATTTATGGGTTCAGTAAGCAATCGGGTGGTCACGTCTCGATCGATAGCGAAATCGATCAGGGCACCACGGTCAACCTCTACCTGCCGCGCTTCCGTGGCGAAGAACTCGCCGCACCTGACTCTGATATCCACCATGCTCCGGACGCACTGGACGGCGAAACTGTGCTGATTGTCGAAGACGACCCCGCCGTACGCGTGTTGGTCAGCGCCGTGCTCGGTGAGTTGGGGTATGCGTTTGTCGAGGCAGCCGATGCAGACGGCGCGGTGCCGATTCTCAACTCGACGCAACGCATCGATTTGCTGATCAGCGACGTCGGCCTGCCGGGCATGAACGGTCGGCAATTGGCAGAAATTGGCCGGCAGTACCGACCAGGTTTGAAAGTGTTATTCATCACCGGTTATGCCGAGCACGCAGCGGTGCGTGGCGGTTTTCTAGACCCGGGCATGCAGATGATCACCAAGCCCTTCACCTTCGATCTGTTGACCGCCAAGGTGCGCGAGATGATCAGAATCTGATACGCAACGTAGTGCAGGATCTACCGCGCCAAGCGGTAGATCCGGCTCCTGCGTTCAGGCCAGAAGCTCCTGAATCTTTTCCTGCAACACATCCAGATCGAACGGTTTTTCCAGAATCGGCGCCTTCTGCGTGATCGGGCTGCCGGTTTCGCGGATTTCCTGCGGGTAGCCGCTGATGAAAATCACTTTGAGGTCGGGGCGCAGCTTTACCGCAGGTTCAGCGATCTGCACGCCGGAGATACCGCCGGGCAGGCGAAAGTCCGTGATCAACATGTCCAGATGCGGTTTGCTCGCGAGGATTTCGAACGCCTGCTCGCCGTTTTCGGCCTGCAACACGCGATACCCCTGCCCTGACAAATAATCGGTCAGGACCATCAAGATAACCGGTTCGTCCTCGACGACGAGTACTACATCTTGTGCATCTACGCTCATGGGAAGCCTTTGTTCGGTCAATAGCTGCTGATACGACCGTGCGGTCACTCAGAGGTTGCGTCGGATTTGCCGTTTTCCTGGATCGGCAGACAAACGCGAAACAGGGCGCCTTCGTTGATTTCACTCTCGACGACGATGGAGCCGCCATGGGCGGCGACGATCTGCTCGGAAATGAACAGACCCAGTCCGAGGCCGGCCACTACCGTCTTGGCGGAGACCCGTTCGAACTGCTGAAAAATACGCTTCTGGTTCTCCTGACTGATACCGATACCGCGATCCTGAACCTCGACACGCGCCTCATCACCTTCACGGTAAACGCGCACCTGAATCGGACTGCGACCGCCGTAACGCAGGGCGTTGGTCAGCAGGTTCGACACCACTTGCTCGATACGGAACTCGTCCCATAGCCCTTCCACGGGTTCCGGCGCGGTGAAACTGACCTCGGTTTCGGCCGCCTCAATTTGCTGCCCAAAGTTCTGCAACAGATTGCTCACCAGTTGCGCAAGATCGAAGCGGCTCGGGCGGATCGACAGCTTGCCGGTGCGGATACGCGACACGTCGAGCATGTCTTCGATCAGACGGATCAGGCTTTTGATCTGGCGTTCGTCGCGATCGACCATCGCGTGCATCTTGTCGAGGGTAAACGCTGAAGCGTTGTCCCGCGCCAGGTGCATCTTGCGCAACTGGGTTTCGAGTATCAGCCCGTTCAACGGCGTGCGCACTTCGTGGGCGACGATTGACATGAAGTCGTCACGCATCCGCACCGCTTGCTCCAGTTCGAGTTGAGTACTTTGCAATTGTTGCAGCAGCGCTTCCTGTTCGCGGCGGCTCTGCTCCAGCGCTTCGACTTGCTGTTTCATCGCCTTGCTTTGGCGGTACAGGTCGACGAAGACATTGACCTTGCTCTTCACCGCGTGGATATCCAGCGGTTTGTGCAGGAAGTCCACCGCCCCGCTCTCGTAGCCCTTGAACGCGTAGTTCAATTCACGGCCGGCGGCGCTGACAAAAATGATCGGGATGTTCTTGGTTTTTTCCGTGCCGCGCATCAACTCGGCCAGCTCGAAGCCGTTCATGCCGGGCATCTGCACGTCGAGGATGGCCATGGCAAATTCATGCTGCAACAGCAGCGACAACGCTTCGTCCGCCGACAACGCCTTATAGACGGTGCGGTCTTCGCGTTTGATCAGTGCTTCGAGTGCCAGCAGGTTTTCCGGCAGATCGTCGACGATCAGCAGTTTGGCTTGAATATTACTCAGCATGCGATTCGTTCCAGCTCGACAAGCAAACGGCCGATGCCGTGAATGGGTAGGACATGATCAGGTTGATGAACGTTCAATGCAGCCAGTGGCATGGTGGCGACCTGCGCTTCTTGCGGGTCCTGGACGATGGTCAGGCCACCCCGGCGTTTGACCTGCGCCAGTCCGCGCGCACCGTCGTGATTGGCGCCCGTCAGCAGCACCGCAGCCAGCGTATCGCGGTAAGCATCGGCGGCCGATTCGAACAGGTAATCAATCGAAGGCCGTGAGTAATGCACGCGATCCTCAAGGCTCAGGGAAAGGCTGCGATCCAGCTCCACCGACAGGTGATAGCCCGGCGTCGCGAAGTACACGGTGCCGGCGACAATATTCTGTTTGTCGAGAGCTTCTTCCACGGGCAGCAGCAGACGTCGGGCGAAGACTTCGGCCAGTTGGCTGCGGCGCTCTTCCGGCAAGTGCAACACCACGATGATTGGCAGCACGAATCCCTTGCGCAGCGCCCCGAGCAGCGATAACAGCGCCTCGACGCCACCGGCGGAAGCGCCAATCACGATGGCCTCGACTCGAGGCAAATCCACGACATCGTTCATGATTTGCGGTAAATCCGTTCTTGTTTCACCAGCGGATCGAACTGATTGGCGTAGCTGGAGAAATCCAGCGTCTCTTTGCTGCCAAGCACCAGAAAACCACGGTGGCACAGCGACTCATGAAACAGCCCGAAAGCGCGGTCCTGCAGCTTCTTGTTGAAATAGATCAGCACGTTGCGGCAGGAAATCAGCTGGGTTTCAGAAAACACGCTGTCGGTCGCCAGACTGTGATCGGCGAAGGTCACGTTCTCGCACAGACTCTTGTCGAAAATCGCGTAGCCATACGCTGCAGTGTAGTAGTCGGCGAAAGAGCGCTGCCCGCCAGCCTGCTGGTAATTGGCGGTGTAGGCGCGGACATTTTCCATGGAGAAAATGCCCTGCTTGGCCTTGTCCAGCGAGCGTGGGTTGATGTCGGTGGCGTAGATGATCGTGCGGTCGAGCAGGCCTTCTTCGCGCAGCAGAATCGCCATCGAATAGACCTCCTCACCGGTGCTGCACCCGGCGATCCAGATCTTGATCGACGGATAGGTTCTGAGCAGCGGCACCACTTCCTGACGAATCGCCAGAAAATGCGACGGATCACGAAACATCTCGCTGACCGGAATCGTCAGCAGTTGCAGCAATTGCATGAACGCGGTCGGGTCATGCAGGACTTTTTCCTGCAATGCCGAAATCGTCGCGCACTCGAACTGACTCAGGGCATGTTGCACCCGGCGCTTGATCGAAGCGCCGGAGTAATCGCGAAAATCGTAGCTGTATTTGAGGTAGATGGCCTCGATCAGCAAACGTAATTCGATTTCGCTGTTTCGCTCGACAGGATCACTGCGTTCCACTAAATCCGTTCCATTTTCGGTAACCACACGCGAATCAGCGAGAACAGTCGATCCAGGTCGATGGGCTTGGCCAGGTAATCATTGGCGCCCGCCTGCAGGCAGCGCTCCTGATCGTCCTTCATGGCTTTGGCTGTCACGGCGATGATCGGCAGCTTGCGCCAGCGCGGATCCTTGCGGATTTCAATGGTGGCTTCAAAACCGTCCATTTCCGGCATCATCACGTCCATCAGTACCAGGTCGATGTCCTCGACTTCATTCAATCTTTCAATCGCTTCACGGCCGTTACGACCGATGACCACGACTGCGCCTTTGTGCTCCAGGGCGCTGGTCAGGGCGAAGATGTTGCGTACATCGTCGTCCACCAGCAGCACTTTGCGACCCTCGAAGACCTTGTCGCGACTGCGCGCGGTCTTGAGCATCTTCTGCCGTTCATGGGACAACTGCGATTCGACTTTGTGCAGAAAGAGTGTGACCTCGTCCAGCAAACGCTCTGGCGAGCGTGCGCCCTTGATGATGATCGAGCGCGAATACTTGCGCAGATCGGCTTCTTCGTCGCGGGTCAGGTTGCGCCCGGTGTAAACGATTACCGGCGGGAACGAGCAGATGTCCTCGGTGGACATGCGTTTGAGCAGCTCATTGCCGAGCATGTCCGGCAGCTTGAGGTCGATGACCATGCAGTCGTAAATCGTCGTGCGCAGTTTTTCCAACGCATCCTGAGCCAGGCCCACGGCGGTGATTTCAATGTCGTCATCGCCGATCAGCCGGGCGATGCTCTCGCGCTGCAAATCGTCGTCTTCGACCAGCAATACGCGCTTGACCTTCTGCGTCAGTTTAGCTTCGAGACGGGCGAATACGTCCTTGAGTTCTTCGCGAGTCGTCGGCTTGACCGCATAACCAATGGCGCCCATGTGCATGGCCGCTTCGACGCGGTCTTCAACCGAAATCACGTGCACCGGAATGTGCCGGGTCTCGGCGTGTTCTTTCAGGCGTTGCAGTACGGTCAGACCGGAATGATCCGGCAGCCGCATGTCGAGCAGGATCGCGTCCGGGACAAACTCGCGCGCCAGGTCATAACCCTCGTCCGCGCCATGGGCGACCAGGCACTGATAACCGAGTTCGTGGGCCAGATCGTAAAGAATGTGGGCGAAGTTCGGTTCGTCCTCCACCACCAGAATGCAGCGGGTGGCGAACGGCGCCTTGCCGCGGTCGTCGGCAAAGCGTGGAATGACCACGGGTGCCAGCGGCGAAGCCTGTACCGGCGTCGGCGCAACCGCGACAGGCGTCGCTGCAGGCGCAGTGAAAGGCAGCGCTGCCGCTGGGGTTTCGCCCGGTTCGCTGTATTGCTGCGGCAACACCAGCGTAAACACGCTGCCCTGCCCCGGCGTGCTGCTGACGCTGATCGAACCGCCCAGCAAAGTCGCCAGATCGCGGGAAATCGACAAGCCCAGACCGGTGCCGCCGTACTTGCGGTTGGTCGTGCCATCGGCCTGGCGGAACGCTTCGAAAATGCTCTCCTGCTGATCGGCGGCGATACCGATGCCCGAGTCGCGCACAATGAAAGCAATACGATCATTCGGCTGACCGGCGATGGTCAGGCTGACGGCGCCCTTCTCGGTGAACTTTACCGCGTTGGACAGCAGGTTCTTGATCACTTGTTCCAGACGCTGACGGTCGGTGAACAGCATGGCCGGGGCATCCGGAAGCAGTTCGACGCTGAAGGTCAGTTGCTTGTCGGCCGCCAGTGGCTCGAACACGCTGCGCAAGCCATCAGCCAGACGCGCGACGCTGGAGTTTTCCGGAATAACTTCGAGCTTGCCGGCCTCGACCTTGGAGATGTCGAGAATGTCGTTGATCAGGTTGAGCAGGTCGTTGCCGGCCGAGTAGATCGATTCGGCGAACTTGACTTGCTCGGCGCTGAGGTTGTCCTGCGGGTTTTCCGCCAGCAACTTGGCCAGAATCAGCGAACTGTTCAGCGGCGTGCGCAGTTCGTGGGACATGTTGGCGAGGAATTCGGACTTGTACTTGCTCGAACGCTGCAGCTCTTCGGCGCGCTCTTCGAGTTGCACCTGGGCCTGATTGAGTTCGGTGTTCTTCAGATCCATCGCATCGCGCTGTTCGGCCAAGGTCTGAGCCTGTTCCGCCAGTTGCTCGTTGGTCTGTTCCAGTTCGACTTGCTGGGTTTCCAGATGCGCCTGGGACTCTTTGAGAATCCGCGACTGTTCTTCCAGTTCTTCGTTGGCGGTTTTCAGCTCTTCCTGCTGCACCTGCAACTCTTCGTTGAGTTGCTGGGTTTCAGCCAGCACTTCCTGCAGGCGCTGGCGGTAACGCGCGGCCTCAATAGAAGTGCCGATGTTGCCGGCGATCAGTTCCAGCAGGTCGATATCGCGGTCGTTCAACGGGCGCAGGAAGCCCAGTTCGATCACACCGTTGACGCGGTCGTCATCACTGGTCGGCACCACCAACACGCTATGCGGCAGACCTTCACCGAGACCGGAGCTGACTTTGAAGTAGTCGGACGGCACCGAATCCATGCGAATCAGCCGTGCCTGCTGGGCGACCTGGCCGACGATGCCTTCGCCGCTGTAGATCGACTGATCCTGTTCTTCCTGCTCGCGGGAGAAGCCGTAAGTCGCGACGCGTTTGAGACCGCCATGCTCTTCGCGGACATACAGCGCCGCCACGGCTGTGCCGAGGTATTGCGCGCAGAATTGCAGGATATTGCGGCCCAGCAGGTTGAGCGTCAGTTGCCCCAGCACTTGCTCGGCCAGTTCAGTCTGACCATTGCGCAGCCACGCCTGTTGTTCCAGACGCCCGGCGGAAGCCTGCTGTGCAGCGAGGGTCGCGCTGTAGTTGCTGGACAGATTGATCAAGTCACGGCGGCCGATATAGGCCAGCAGACCACTGATCCCTGCGATAAACAGCAGGTACAGGCTGATGCTCCAGATCGTCGTTCGGCGCACCTCTTCGTTACGCGTGGTGCGCAAAACCTGCTCGGTTTCAATGACGTCTTCGAATTGTTTACGAATCTCGTCGGTCAGGCGCTTGCCGCGTCCGGCCTTCACCGCTGCCCGGTAATCGCCGCTGGATCGCTGCAGATCGATCATTGATTGTGCGTAATTTGACCATTCGGTCTGCAAGGCTTGCAGGCGACGCAGACGATCGGTTTGCACCGGATTGTCGGCGGTCAGTTCGAGCAAGGTGTTGAGCGCGACATTGATTCGCGGCTTGGCCGTTTCGTACGGATCGAGGAAATGCTCGTCGCCGCTGAGCAGAAAACCGCGCATGCCGGTTTCCAGGTCAACGGTCAGCTTCACCGCCTCGTTGGCGTTATTGATCACCCGGTCGGTGTGTTCCACCCACTGGATGACCGACAGCAAATACGTGATCAGCGATACGAAAAACACGGCACTGAGCGCGCCCACGCCCAGCGGCAGGCTGATGTTGCGACTCAGAAGTTTGCGAAACCGTTGTTCATCAACCGAAGTCGGAGCGGACATGGGGCAGCCTTGTCGAACTGTTGAAAACCCGAGAGTTTGCCCCAAAACGACGGCATGGATCCATTTTTCTCACACATTTGACGTCAATTTCCTACATTTGCCTGCGCCTCTGCGTGGTCAGCAGTTATCCTTGCCCGCCCGAATACGACTAATCTTTTTGTATCACTGCGGGAACTTGTGGCTATGCGCCACTTACTCATGCAAGAGCCCGGCATTTTCGACCGGTCGCCGTCCCCGAATTCATTTCTTGAGAGCCACTGATATGTCCACCTCCGCGTCCACCATCCTTGTAGTAGAAGACGACGACATCGTGCGCATGTTGATTGTCGATGTGCTGGAGGAGTTGGAGTTCAATGTGCTGGAAGCGGATGGTAGTGAGCAGGCGCTGGAGGTCCTCAAGGATTCTGAAAAGCACATTGATCTGATGATGACCGACGTAGGCCTGCCGGGCATGGATGGTCGTGAACTGGCCACTGAAGCGCGCAAGCTGCGCGCCACCCTGCCCGTTCTGTTTGCCAGCGGTTATGCCGAAAGCATTGACGTGCCCGCTGACATGCATGTAATCGGCAAGCCTTTTTCGATTGATCAGTTGCGCGACAAGGTCAGGGGAATTTTGAAAGCGTCTTGAAGCAAGAAAACCGGAGATATCCGGTTCTCCCGGCAAATTGATTAGAGTTTCGCCAGATTGATCAACACTGGCCCGAAGACAAACTGACCGACATCCGTGTTTTTGACGGCAGTTCCTATGGCGGAAATATTGAACCCAAAAGTAAACCTGTTGGTTTCAAGTTGATCCAGTAAGGCCACGGCCAGGGAGATCGATTCCGCGTTATACAACGCGGGATGCTTGCGAATAATCGAGGGCTTGCTGGCTAACGTGGTTTCAAGTTCGACAAATCCAGGGGGATGAGCCATTCGAAAGTGTGGATTGGACAAGTTCCTTGGATCAGCCTTATGGGCATCCCTGGCGAGCTCGACTAGTCCAACCACATCGTAATCGGCAGGCACCGCGCCCCGTAACGTCTCACCGTAATACAGATCCAGTGTGTCGGGCGCACCGTGCGCCATTTCATGGATCAGCGTGTCACTTATCCGGTAGTCGTCATAGTTCGAAACGCGATAGTGCTGATCCAGTTCTTCGGGAAAGATATCCATGAACTTCTTCGCGTTTCCTTTCAATTCTGCACCGGTGTCGATCCCCGCCCTCCAGCGTTTATAGGCCGCCGGCCGCAGCGCAGCAAGCGCTCCAGGATCTCCGCGCCTGAACGACATGTTGGCGAGCGTGACCGAGTCGAGATCCCTGCGCATATCACGCAAATTGCTGGCGAGGTGTTTGAAAACTGCCTCTGAATCGCTGCCAAACACATGTTTTAGTACCGACTTGATATTTTCATCTTGAGTGTCGGCCAGAAGCGCGATGGCGTTATCCAGCTTGCTTTTGGCCAGCGAGATTGCCTTCTTCACATACGCTCGCGTGTAACTGTGCGGTTTAGCTGGAAAAAACAGTTTGAATGGCGACAGTTTTGCCCAACTAAACGTCTTCAAACGTGGCCCCCATGCACCGCCGACCCGTTGATTGAGCGCATACAGGTCACTGTTGCGCTGAAGTGCAATGACGTTGGCCAGCTCCCCCGCTTCGCCGGCTACCAGATCGAAGCGCCGGGCTGCCTTGATCAAGTCATAGGACTGGGCACCGCCGGTCAGTCGCCGAAGCTGGCGAGTTGCCGTGCTGATGGCGCTGACGCCTTTATCGCTGATGAACAACACCCCGCGCACTGCGAGCTTCGAACCTTTGAGTGCCAGGGTCGCCAGTCCGTCCAGCGGATTCAGCAACGCCACTACCAGACGTACGCTCGCTCTGGCGATACTCAGCGCCTTGGCCGTGGTCGAGGCAGTCTTGGTGATGACACTGGCGACCTGGGTGCCCAGCCCGACCAACAAACCAACGATGGCAAGCCCGTCGAGGATGCAGCCGCCAATGCCTTCGGCTACGCGGGGATCCTCACCTGAACGAATGTCCTCGATACATTTTTTGAAGGGAACAATCACGTCCAACAGAAACGTCTCGAACTCTTCGGACTGCTTGCGCCACTTTTGCAAATCAGTCTGGGTATTGAGGGCGTCGTATAACGACTTTCGTGTCGCCACTGGATGATATTCCAGGATGAGCGCGACCAGGCGACTCAGGTTCTGGGTGAAAAACATCGATACCGAACTGATACTCCCCAAGTCCATTTGCATATACCAGAGCTTTTCCACCACGACGCTAGAAGTCATGTCGGGCCGTGGGGCATCGCCCTTGAGATAGGCCGTAGCGTCGATGGGCCAGGCTTGTTCGTGGCGCTTGGTCTGGAAGTCGGTGCTTTTGCCGGTGAACGAAAGGCTGGGTGTATCGTTGAGAACACCGCTCTGCTTGAACCTTTCCGCCAGTTGCACATTGCGCCGACAAATACCTCGCAAGCTGAAAAGTTCGTAACTACGGACTTCTTTACCCTGTTCACCACAAAGAATGATTCCATATCGCCCCTTGGCCTCATCACGTTGTGCCTGGGTTTCCTGAAAAGGATTCAAGGTATTAACGCCAGGGCGAACAGTGTGGAGCGTTACGTAACTATTGGTCAGAAACGTTCTCTCGTCCTCGGGCAAGGAGCAAATGGCGATTTTCAGCACCGCCGCCAGACTTTTCTGCAGTGCAGCATAATATTCGGCAAATGCCTGCTCGAACGCTGGAATGGCAGGAGGCAACTCAGCCAACCGCAAAAACGCATCAGCGGGCGAGTTGTCTCCCTCCTGTATAAAAAATGCATTGTTCAAACGTCCGTCGACTATCAAGTCGTCCGACATATACAGGTCAAGGATCGACAGCCTGAGCCGCGCCAGCTCCGAGATCGCCAGATCCTGGTTCTTGGTCTCCATGCTCGCGAAGTCCGCGATATTAATGAGCAAGCCGCTGATGGAAAACAACTGAAGCAAGTCTGTCCAGCTACGCTCCTTCAGCGACGCAACGGACGTGAACCGCCAGGTTGGCGCCTCTAGGTATTCTCCCGCCGGCATCACCTTCAATAACGCTTGCCTGGCCAATTCACGGCGATCCGGAGGTATGGCTGACAAGCCGTTTTCCGACTGGTGTAACGCTTCCATGTATCGCTCGAAATACTCGGCCGCGACGGTGAACGTCTGCTGGTCATAATCCTTGTCGACGGTATACGTGACAATTCCATTGAGTACCGCCCAGTTAATGACAGGCGCAACCGCTGTCAGCTCATGCAACACACGCTGCTCTTCACTGATCGGTAAAAGATGCGAGAAGTTTTTTATCGCAGAGAACGACATTGATCGTGCGGTGCCAGGAGCCGACATTTCAATCAAGGTCACTGCCTGGGTGACGACCACCCAGCCCGGTTTGCCTAACGTGAGTTGTTCAGGTGTGTCAGCTATCAGGAACTCCGGCGCCGCGAAGGCCAGTAAAAGATAAGCTGCAAGTGACGCAAAATCAGGTTCTGCAAGATTCGATTCCACCAGATACGCCTCGAACCTTTCGCGCACTTGAGGTGCAGTGAGCAAGGCGTGATTCGGTTGGTAGAAATCAAACCCGGCGATGGTTCTGGTGTGCTTGTCAGCTGTCAGCCCCAAGTCAATGATCACCGCCGTTGCCAGCAACAGTTTGAGTTGCCGGGCTGCTATTTGAGGTTCAGCGGTTTCCAGATGCCAATCGAGCAAATCATGCAGCACAGTCCCCAGATCTGCTGCCTTGTCCGTGCTCCAAAAGTCTTCCAGAAGCCTCGCTGCTTCCTGGCGCCTTGATGGCGCGTCAAGATCGGTGTAAGCGCTTGTGCAAAGGTGTCGCAGCAGACTCATACGCCCTTGCGTCGTTTCCTCGATCAAGCTTCTGATCAGCCCTCGTTGCTGCTCAGACAAATGGAACGGAGAGTCTTCAGGTGCCGCAATCAATTCGTGGAAATCGCCCAACAACGGAGCAGCGGGCAGCTTGAATTTCAGGCAGGCAATCAGATTTTCTATCTCCGCCACCTCAGTGGGCACGGCATATTGATGAAACTGCAGCCACTGCCCAATGCCGATGAAGCTCCCCGAAACTACTTGACCACCCGTCTGTGTTGCACACTCCATGAGCATGTCAAAGTCTTCTTTTGGAAACTCCGGAGCATGAACAAACTCACCTAGGTAACGCCACAGTCCTTCTGACAGGGCGAGAAGACCCAAGGTGTCGTTCACACAAAAGACAGCATCGCTGGAAAGCGAATGCGTTCTGCGGACAGATTCGAATATGGGTGTCCGAGTCATTTTCAGTAAAGCAACGCGTCCGGCCTCTTGAGCGATATCCAGTGTGGAACCCTTGACCCTCGGAACGACCAGTAAATCAATACTTGAGTCTGAATTTTCTGCCCGCTGCTGAAGAAACCGAGTCAGTTTTTCCGCAATTGCTGATTGCTCTTCTTGATCCGCATCGGCAAGGCCAATAAATGGCAGTAATTCAGCGCGTTCATTCGTTGAATCTTTAAAATCAACCCAGTTTGCAAACTGCATTCGCATCAACCTCTCAATGTTTAATTACAAATCGCCCTGCGCAGAATAAATGCGCAAATTGCAATATGGCTTCCCTTTGAGAAAGAGTAGATTCAATACAGCACTGCATGACAGAGCCAAGATATTGCAGACTATTTTATCGGGAAACCAACTATTTCCTTCACTGCCAAAAACAGTAGCCCCTATTAACATTTACAACTTCAGCTATTTGCCTTAATGCAAAACGTATACAGCACTGCGTGTTTCAGACGAATGCCAAAAGCAAATGTGGTTTAATTGCGCCCCCTCCCAGCAATCTCCGTGTAAGCAACAAGGATTTTTATGAGTCTGCCCCCTGCTACAAAAGTCTTGGTTATTGGCTACGTCTGGCCCGAGCCTCAATCTTCGGCCGCCAGTGGGCATGTGATGCAAATCCTTGAAACCTTTTTGCAGCAAGGCTGGGACATCACCTTCAGCAGCCCCGCCGGGCCCGGCGAGCACAAGGCTGACCTCACGGCGCTGGGCATTCGCGAGGTGGCGATCGAGCTGAACAACAGCAGTTTCGACCATTTCGTCGCTGAACTGACGCCGGACATCGTCGTGTTCGATCAATTCATGATGGAAGAACAGTTTGGCTGGCGCGTCGAAAAGCACTGTCCGAACGCCTTGCGCGTGCTGGAAACCTCGGATCTGCAAAGCCTGCGGCATGCTCGCCACCAACGCCTGAAGGATCGGTTGAAGCTGAGCGACGATCAGAACGACTTCAGCGAATTGTTCTCTCCGGCATTGGCAGAAGAATTCAGTCTGATGGCCGACACTGACCTGGCCAAACGTGAAATCGCCGCGCTGTATCGCTGCGATCTGAACCTGATGATTTCCGAGGTGGAAATCGAATTGTTAGTGCAACAGTTCGGCTTGCCTCGGCAGATCCTGCATTGGTGCCCTTTGATGGTGACGCCGCCGACCACGGCACTGCGCACTTTTGCCGAGCGGGCGAACTTCCTCAGTATCGGTAACTTCCGCCACGCACCGAACTGGGATGCAGTGCTCTGGATGAAAAACGCGGTGTGGCCGCTGATCCGCGCGCAACTGCCGAATGCCCAACTACACATCTACGGGGCGTACACGCCGCCCAAGGCTTCCGCCCTGCATAACGCCGCGCAGGGGTTTCACATCATGAACTGGGCCGAAGATGCCTTGCAGGTGATGTCCGAGGCGCGGATTTGTCTGGCTCCCTTGCGCTTTGGAGCCGGCATCAAAGGCAAACTCATTGACGCGATGTTGTGTGGCACCCCCAGCGTGACCACGCCTGTGGGAGCTGAGGCCATGCATGGCGAACACCCGTGGCCAGGGGCTGTGGCGACTACAGCTCAGGCGCTTGCCGATGAAGCAGTGCGGCTTTACACAGATGAGGCTCAGTGGAAGGACGCTCAAGTTCATGGCCATACACTATTGAAACAACGTTACGCACACACCGAACATGGGCCGTCGCTGATTGAAAAGTTGAAGTACTGTCAGGATAACTTGCTGGCACTGAGAAAGCTCAATTTCACTGGCAGCATGTTGCGCCATCATTCGCACAAGAGCACACAATATATGTCGCAGTGGATTGAGGCGAAAAACAGACTGTAATCCTGCATATACATTCCGCATTAATCAGTTGTTTGGAGCGACGCCTCTTAAGCGATATAAAACATCCTTCATCGCTGCTCATCAAAGAGCGGCATTCATTCAAAAAAGGATGTTTCATGAGCACCACTTATTCCAATACAAACTGGATGGCTACAACTCCATCCATCGATAGTTTATCTCTCAGCGAACTAAGTCTGCCGGGCACCCATAACGCCGGCAGCGACTGGAAGGCGTCCTATGCGCTACTTCCCGGGAAACATTTTCTGGCTTGCCAGCACGATACATTTTTTGAACAACTCGCCAACGGCGCGAGGGCGCTGGATCTGCGTCTGGCCTGCATGGCCAAGGAAGACGGGATCAAAAAATTCCGCTTTCGGCACAATAGTTTTCTTTCCTCGAGAAACCTGCACGACCTGCTAACGCATGTTCAGCGTTTTCTCGGACTTTACCCGGACGAGTTCATCATTCTGGACTTTCACGAGTTGGCTGACAGCGAAGGCGAGTTTGACTACAAGCGGTTCAATCAGCATGTGATCAACTACCTCGGCCCGCGCATCATTCCGAAACAAAACGCTCATCTCAGCCTTGCGGAGCTCAAGCGCATCAGCCCTCTTCAACGTGTTCTGGTCGCGGCAACCAGCCACTTTCAGCTCGACGACAAGTTGTTTTGCAGGAAGATCACCCATCAATGGGATGAAGCGTCGTCAACCAAAGCCAGTAACTTGAGAAACTACATAGAGCGGGTGGTCAGCAACCCACCGGACAGTTATTTTCCGTGGTCGTTATCCGCTGCGACGTATAGCGTTCCCATCGGCCCGGTCGATCTTCACGAAGAACTGAATATCTGGTTCGATCCGCAAAACAGTAATTGGGCCAGTCGATGCAACATCATCAATGTCGACTTCATTGAAGAATCAAACATCGTTTCTTATTGCCGCACGGCCAACCTCGCAAAAGCGCGCCGATAAAAGCCACTAAATAGCTATATTTGTGTGGATGTTTCCCGGGGTTGGAAATGCCGACGGACGTCTCTAGGCTGGTGTTCGAACCGAGGCGGCAGCGGCCACCTCCGAACATCAGCCTTTGCCCCAAGGACGGGACAAAGTCAAAGACAAGGAAACGTCATGAGCGATAACAGAAACGCAAGCTTCGATAAAAGCAAATGGATGAGCAACACTCTCGACATCAATCTTTTGAAGCTGACAGAAGTCGTCTGGCCCGGCACTCATAACTGCGGAATGGACAAAAAAGCGCCGAACTATGAGGTGTTGGTGGGTAACTGGACGACGTGTCAGAACGACTCGTTTGCCTGGCAACTGGCCCAAGGGGCACGGGCGTTTGATATCCGGCTCGGCTGCACCGCCGGGCCTGTCACCCCGGTGTTTTACTTTCATCACAACGGACTGCAGTCCCACCGCATCCTTGATGAGCTCATCGACGCGGTGACGGACTTCCTCGATCAGAATCCCGACGAGTTCATCGTGCTCGATTTCCATGAACTCGCAGACGGCGCCAAGCCGTTTGATTACAGGAGCCTCAACAGCCTGCTGATGCGCAAACTGGGGTCACGGCTTGTATCGCCCATGGACGCACATTTGACGATCGGTCAATTGAAGGCCGCCAGCACGTCACGCCGCATCGTAATGGCGGCGCCCTCCAAGCCGGGCCTGGACTTTGATTACTTCTGGACGCGCATTCCACACAAATGGAGCGGTAAAACCTTCAACGATGTCGATGACCTGCGAACCCTGATCAGCACCAGCCTCAAAGACGCACCGCACGATCGCTTTATCTGGTCATTGTCCGCCACCAACTACTCTTTGCTCGGAGGCCCGCAACACCTTAAGAGTCAAATCAACGACTGGTTCAATACCACCCGCGACTGGGTCACGCGGTGCAGCATCATCAGCACCGATTTCTTCGAAGAATCCGAAATTGTCCGCTACTGCTGGAGCGCAACCAGCATGAAAGCGGTTTACGGCGACGCCTTGTACGAACGCCAGAGGTAACGGCGCTGGCCGAACGCTCCTGCGAAGAGGCATGATTGCCAAGCGATAACAAAAAAAGCGCCAAGACCATGAGCCGAGCGACCCGCGTCACCGATCCTTCCTATGAGTTGATGGATGACCACAACGGGTTATCCATCATTTACCGCCAGCACGGCTTTCCTTGCCCGCTGGTGCGTTGGCATTTTCACAAGGAATACGAACTGCACCTGATCGTGGCAAGTTCGGGCAAGGTGTTTATTGGCGACTATATCGGCAACTTCTATCCCGAGAGCCTGTTCCTGACCGGGCCGAATCTGCCGCATAACTGGATCAGTCAGGTGGCCGAAGACGAAGTCGTGGAAAAGCGCGACATGCTGGTCAACTTCACCGATGAGCTGTTTGAAACCGGGCACCAGGTGTTCGCCGAACTGAAGACCCTCGCCCCGCTGCTGGAGCGCGCGCAGTACGGCATCGAGTTTCGCTGCAAGCGCACGATTCGCCAGGCCATGACCTTGATGCAACGGATTGCCGACACCAAAGGCATCACCCGGCTCGGGCACTTTTTCATCTTGATGGAATTGCTCGCCGCCAGTGACGATTTCCAGTTGCTGTCCGGCGCCACCACACCGCAATTGGCCGATGAGCACAACATCGACCGCACCAACCGCGCCGTCGACTATATCTTCACCCACTACGCACGTGAGCTGACGCTGGAGGAAGTGGCCGAGCACCTGGGCATGAAACCGACTTACTTCAGCCGCGTATTCAAACAGGCGACGGGGCGCAATTTCATCGAGTTCGTCAATCGCCTGCGCATCAGCAAATCCTGTGAACTGCTGGCCGATGGCGACAAACCGGTGACTGAAGTGTGTTTCGAGTCGGGTTTCAACAACATTTCCAACTTCAACCGACGCTTTCAGCAACTCAAAGGCATGACGCCGACGCATTACCGGCGCCTCGCCGTGCAGCGCCTGACCGAGCAGAACCGCGGCTGAAACGCCAGCAGTTCGGGATGAAAACCTGTACGGATTCGACAACGCACCAGCGCTGAAACCCCCTTCCCTGCGTTTCTCCTCTCAAAGGCCAGTGCAAAAAAGTATTGGTTTTAGTGCGACGGATGATTTGTCAGCCCTGCGATTGAAGGCTGTAATCAGTGCACATTCTTCCTGCATTCGGAAGACACAAAAACAATAACCGTCCTTCTGCCACCCGCCGGGTGCAGAAAAGGAGTGCACGATGCAACCCACTGCAAAAGCTCTGCTTGCCCTCACCTGCATGACCCTCAGCAGCGTCAGCCTTGGCGCCCAGACCCTGACCATCGCCACCGTCAACAACAGCGACATGATTCGCATGCAGAAACTCTCGAAAACCTTCGAGACCGAGCATCCGGACATCAAGCTCAACTGGGTGGTGCTGGAAGAAAACGTCCTGCGCCAACGCCTGACCACCGACATCGCCACACAGGGTGGACAGTTCGACGTGTTGACCATCGGCATGTACGAAGCGGCACTGTGGGGCGCCAAGGGTTGGCTCGAACCGATGAAGGATCTGCCGGCCAGTTACGCCCTCGACGATGTGTTCCCTTCGGTGCGTGAAGGGCTGTCGGTCAAGGGTTCGCTGTATGCCCTGCCGTTCTACGCTGAAAGCTCGATCACTTACTACCGCACCGACCTGTTCAAGGACGCTGGCCTGACCATGCCCGAGCGTCCGACCTGGGAAGAGATTGCCGGGTTCGCCGAAAAGCTCACCAACAAGGACAAAGAGCAATACGGCATCTGCCTGCGCGGCAAGGCCGGTTGGGGCGAGAACATGGCGTTGATCACCACTGTGGCCAATGCCTACGGCGCACGCTGGTTCGATGAGAAATGGCAGCCGGAATTCAGTGGCCCCGAGTGGAAAAACGCGTTGAATTTCTACGTCGATACCATGAAAAAATCCGGCCCGCCGGGTGCGTCCAGCAACGGTTTCAACGAAAACCTCGCGTTGTTCAACAGCGGCAAGTGCGCGATCTGGGTCGATGCCAGCGTCGCCGGTTCCTTCGTGACCGACAAGACCCAAAGCAAAGTCGCCGATCACGTCGGTTTCACCTACGCCCCGCATCAAGTCACCGACAAGGGCTCGGCATGGCTGTATTCGTGGGCGCTGGCGATTCCGACCAGTTCCAAGGCCAAAGATGCGGCGAAACAATTCAGCGCCTGGGCCACGTCCAAAGAATACGGTGAACTGGTGGCTAAGACCGACGGCATCGCCAACGTCCCGCCGGGCACCCGCGCCTCAACCTACAGCGATGCCTACATGAGCGCCGCGCCGTTTGCCAAAGTCACGCTGGAATCGCTGAAAGCCGCCGATCCAAGCAAACCGACGCTGAAACCGGTGCCTTACATCGGCATTCAACTGGTGACCATTCCTGAGTTCCAGGGCGTCGGCACCCAGGTCGGCAAACTGTTCTCGGCTGCGCTGATCGGCCAGACCACGGTGGATCAGGCGCTGGCGGCGGCCCAGCAAACCACTGAACGCGAGATGAAGCGCGCCGGTTATCCCAAGTAACCCGCATAGCCCGCTCCCACACGGGATCTCCATAGGTCTGTATGACTCGGTTCTGATCGCCATGAATACTTCAACTGCCAAAGCCCACCTCGACCTGTCGCAACCTCAACGCAAAAGCCGCGTGGCCAATCCCGGCTGGTTTCTGGTCAGCCCTTCGGTGGCCCTGTTGCTGCTGTGGATGATCGTGCCGCTGGGCATGACCATTTATTTCTCGATGATTCGTTACAACCTGCTTGATCCGGGCGTGAACGAATTCGTCGGGCTGGAAAATTTCACCTACTTCCTCACCGACTCCGGCTTCCTGCCCGGCGCCACCAACACCCTGTTGCTCGTCGGCAGTGTGCTGCTGATCAGCGTGGTGTTAGGTGTGTTGATCAGTGCGCTGCTGGAGGCCAGTGAGTTTCTGGGGCGGGGCATTGTGCGGGTGATGCTGATTTCGCCGTTCTTCATCATGCCCACCGTTGGCGCGCTGATCTGGAAGAACCTGATTTTTCACCCGGTGTCCGGAATCCTCGCCTACATCTGGAAGCTGTTTGGAGCGCAACCGGTGGACTGGCTGGCGCACTACCCGTTGCTGTCGATCATCATCATTGTCTCGTGGCAATGGTTGCCCTTCGCGATCCTGATCCTGATGACCGCCATGCAGTCCCTCGACCAGGAACAGAAAGAAGCCGCCCGCCTCGACGGCGCCGGCCCCGTGGCGATCTTCTGGCACCTGACCCTGCCGCATCTGGCGCGGCCGATTGCCGTGGTTGTAATGATCGAGACGATCTTCCTGCTGTCGGTGTTCGCCGAAATCTTTACCACCACCAACGGCGGCCCCGGCTACGCCTCGACCAACCTCGCCTACCTGATCTACAACCAGGCGCTGGTGCAGTTCGACGTCGGGATGGCCTCGGCCGGCGGCCTGATTGCCGTGGTCATCGCCAACATCGCCGCGATCATTCTGGTGCGGATGATCGGCAAAAACCTGACTGACAAAGCCTGAGGCCTGCCATGACTCTTCAACAATCCCGCCGGCTGCAAAGCCTGCTGCTCGGCACGCTGGCCTGGGCCATCGCGATCATCATTTTCTTCCCGATTTTCTGGATGGTGCTGACCAGTTTCAAGACCGAAATCGACGCCTTCGCCACGCCGCCGCAGTTCATCTTCACGCCGACGCTGGAGAACTACCTGCACATCAACGAGCGCAGCGACTACTTCAGTTTCGCCTGGAACTCGGTGGTGATTTCCTTCAGCGCCACCGCCCTGTGCCTGTTGATTGCGGTGCCGGCAGCCTACTCCATGGCGTTCTACGAAACCCAGCGCACCAAAGGCACGCTGCTGTGGATGCTCTCGACCAAGATGCTGCCGCCGGTGGGCGTGCTGATGCCGATCTACCTGCTCGCCAAGAGTTTCGGCCTGCTCGACACGCGCATCGCGCTGATCGTGATCTACACGCTGATCAACCTGCCGATCGTGGTCTGGATGATTTACACCTACTTCAAGGACATTCCCAAAGACATCCTCGAAGCCGCCCGCCTCGATGGCGCCACGCTGTGGCAGGAAATGGTTCGCGTGCTGTTGCCCATCGCCAAGGGTGGCCTCGCCTCGACTGTGCTGCTGTCGCTGATCCTGTGCTGGAACGAGGCCTTCTGGTCACTGAACCTGACCTCGTCGAAAGCCGCGCCACTGACCGCACTGATCGCCTCGTATTCAAGTCCCGAAGGGTTGTTCTGGGCCAAGTTGTCGGCGGTCTCGACCTTGGCCTGCGCGCCAATCCTGATCTTCGGCTGGATCAGCCAGAAACAACTGGTGCGCGGCCTATCGTTCGGCGCCGTTAAATAGCCCTTAAAGAACAAATATAAAAGGAGCGCCACCATGGCCAACCTGAAAATCAAGAATCTGCAAAAAGGCTTCGAAGGTTTTTCCATCATCAAGGGCATCGACCTTGAGGTGAACGACAAGGAATTCGTGGTCTTCGTCGGCCCGTCGGGCTGCGGTAAATCCACGCTGCTGCGGCTGATCGCCGGCCTGGAAGAAGTCAGCGGCGGCACCATCGAACTCGATGGCCGCGACATCACCGAAGTCAGCCCGGCCAAGCGCGATCTGGCGATGGTGTTCCAGACCTACGCGCTGTACCCGCACATGACGGTGAAAAAAAACATGTCGTTCGCCCTCGATCTGGCCGGCGTGCCGAAAGCCGAGGTCGAGAAGAAAGTCGGCGAAGCGGCGCGCATTCTCGAATTGGGGCCGATGCTCGAGCGCAAGCCCAAACAGCTTTCCGGTGGCCAGCGCCAACGCGTCGCGATTGGCCGGGCGATTGTGCGCAACCCGAAAATCTTCCTGTTCGACGAACCGCTGTCCAACCTCGATGCGGCGTTGCGGGTGCAGATGCGCCTGGAACTGTTGCGCCTGCACAAAGACCTGCAAGCGACGATGATTTACGTGACCCACGATCAGGTCGAAGCGATGACCATGGCTGACAAAGTCGTGGTGCTCAACGGCGGCAAGATCGAGCAGGTCGGTTCGCCGCTGGATCTGTATCACAACCCGGTCAACCTGTTCGTGGCGGGTTTCCTCGGCACGCCGAAAATGGGTTTCCTCAAAGGCAAGATAGCCCGGGTCGATGGCCACAGCTGCGAAGTATCGCTGGACGCCGGCACCCGCATCACCCTGCCGTTCAACGCCGGCAACCTGAGCGTCGGCAGCGCCGTGACCCTGGGCATTCGCCCGGAACATCTGGAACTGGCACAACCCGGCGACTGCACCCTGCAAGTCACCGCCGACGTCAGCGAGCGGCTGGGCAGCGACACCTTCTGCCACGTCAAAACCGCCGCAGGCGAAGCGCTGACCATGCGCGTGCGCGGCGATCTGGCCAGCCGCTACGGCGAGCAACTGAGCCTGCACCTGGACGCCACTCACTGCCATTTATTCGATGCCGAAGGCGTGGCGTTGACCCGTGCGCTGCGCGCTGCCGCCTGACCTTTCGAGACTTGCCCAATGAAACTCAACAAACAGAACCTCAACCGCCTCGCCGTTGAAGTGAAGCTGCCGGCCTACAGCCTCCGCGACACTCGCCAGGGCATTGCGCACATTGGTGTCGGCGGTTTTCATCGCGCGCATCAGGCCTATTACACTGATGCCTTGATGAACACCGGCGAAGCGCTGGACTGGGCGATTTGCGGCGTCGGCCTGCGCGCCGAAGACCGCCGCGCCCGTGACGATCTCAAGGAGCAGGATTACCTGTTCACCCTGTTCGAACTCGGTGACAGCGACGACACCGAAGTGCGCGTGATCGGCGCGATTCGCGACATGCTGCTGGCCGAGGACGGTGCGCAGGCGCTGATCGATAAACTCGCCGATCCACAGATCCGCATCGTTTCGTTGACCATCACCGAGGGCGGTTATTGCATCGACGACAGCAACGGCGAATTCATGGCGCATCTGCCACAGATTCAGCACGATCTGGCCAACCCGCAGGCGCCGAAAACCGTGTTCGGCTTCCTTTGCGCAGCCCTGGCCAAACGCCGGGGCGCGGGCACGCCGGCATTCACCTTGATGTCCTGCGATAACCTGCCCCATAACGGCGCCGTGACCCGCAAGGCGCTGCTCGCCTTCGCCGCGTTGCGCGATGCCAATCTGCGTGACTGGATCGACGCCAACGTCAGTTTCCCCAATGCCATGGTCGACCGCATCACGCCGATGACCAGCACTGCGCATCGCCTGCAACTGGCCGACAAACACGCGGTGGACGATGCCTGGCCAGTGGTCTGCGAACCGTTTGTGCAATGGGTGCTGGAGGACAAATTCGTCAATGGACGCCCGGCCTGGGAAAAGGTCGGTGTGCAGTTCACCGACGACGTTTCGCCGTACGAAGAGATGAAAATCAAACTGCTCAACGGCAGCCATCTGGCGCTGACCTATTTGGGATTTTTGAAGGGCTATCGCTTCGTTCACGAAACCATGAACGACCCGTTGTTCGTGCATTACATGCGCGCCTACATGGATTTCGACGTGACCCCGCAACTGGCGCCGGTGCCGGGCATCGATCTGACCGAGTACAAAGACACCCTGGTGGCGCGGTTTTCCAATCAGGCGATTGCTGATCAACTGGAGCGGGTGTGTTCGGATGGCTCGTCGAAATTTCCCAAGTTCACCATTCCGACGATCAACCGGTTGATTGCTGATGGGCGCGAGACTAAGCGCGCGGCGTTGGTGGTGGCGGCCTGGGCCTTGTATTTGAAGGGCGTGGACGAGAATGGCGATACCTATTCGATTCCCGATCCACGGGCGACGTTTTGTCAGGCGCTGGTGGCGGATGATGCGTTGATCACTGAGCGGTTGCTGGGGGTTGAGGAGATTTTCGGTGTGGCAATACCGCGTTCTAACGAGTTTGTCGCGGCGTTTGACTGGTGCCTGAAGAGCTTGCGTGAAGAAGGCGTGACGCGGACTTTGGAACAGGTGTTGGCCTGAAAAGCCCCCTCACCCTAGCCCTCTCCCTGAGGGAGAGGGCTAGGGTGAGGTGCTTATTTGAGCTACACCGAACTGAGAGTCCGGAGTCGAACTCAGGAATTGAAACCTACACAAATCTGCTCCCTTTCCCCCTCTCCCCCTTGGGGGAGAGGGGACTGACCGAGGTGCTTATTTGAGCTACACCGAACTGAGAGTCCGGAGTCAAACTCAGGAATTGAAACCTATACAAATCTGCTCCCTTTCCCCCTCTCCCCCTTGGGGGAGAGGGCTGGGGTGAGGGGGTGGCTCTTGATCTTTAGCGCAACTGACTGGTTCACACATGACCCAACAACTCTTCCTCGGCATCGACTGCGGTACCCAAGGCACCAAAGCCATCATCCTCGATGCCGACAGCGGTCAGGTGCTCGGCCAGGGCGCCGCCGCCCACACGATGATCAGCGCTGCCAACGGTCGTCGCGAGCAAGACACCCGGCAATGGCAGGACGCCTTCGCCCTCGCCACCCGCCAAGCGCTGCAAGCGGCAAATATTGACGGTCAATCGATCCTCGGCATCGGCGTCTCCGGCCAGCAACACGGGCTGGTGCTGCTCGACGATCAAGGCCAGGTTCTGCGCCCGGCCAAGCTCTGGTGCGACACCGAAACCGCTGACGAAAACGACCGTTTGCTCAAGCATCTGGGCGGCGAAAAAGGCTCGCTCGAACGGCTCGGCGTGGTCATCGCCCCGGGTTACACCGTGTCCAAACTGCTCTGGACCCAAGAACAGCACCCCGAAGTCTTTTCACGCATCGCACGCATTCTGCTGCCTCACGACTACCTCAACTATTGGCTCACCGGCCGCGCCTGCAGCGAATACGGTGACGCCTCCGGCACCGGCTACTTCAACGTGCGCAGCCGCCAGTGGGATTTACAACTGCTGCGCGACATCGACGCCAGTGGTCGTCTGCAAGCGGCGCTGCCTGAATTGATCGACGCCCATCAAGCGGTGGGCACGATCCTTCCGGCGCTTGCCGAACACCTCGGCCTCAACCCAAACGCGCTGGTCTCCAGCGGTGGCGGCGACAACATGATGGGCGCCATCGGCACCGGCAATATTCGGCCCGGTGCGATCACCATGAGCCTGGGTTCCTCCGGCACGGTGTACGCCTACGCCGAAGCGCCAAAAGTCAGCCCGGATGCGTCGGTCGCGACATTCTGTTCCTCCAGTGGTGGCTGGCTGCCACTGATCTGCACGATGAATCTGACCAACGCCACGGGCGCGATTCGCGAACTGTTCGACCTCAATCTCGAACAATTCAACGACCTCGTCGCGCAAGCACCGATTGGCGCCGAAGGCGTCAGCCTGTTGCCGTTCTTCAATGGCGAACGCGTCCCCGCCCTGCCCCATGCCACGGGCAGCCTGCACGGCTTGACCCTGAATAACCTGACCCAGGCCAACCTATGCCGCGCGGCCGTCGAAGGCACAACCTTCGGCCTGCGTTACGGACTGGATTTGCTGCGTCAGAATGGTTTACAAAGCCGCAGCATTTGCCTGATCGGCGGCGGCTCGAAAAGCGCGGTGTGGCGGCAGATCGTTGCCGACATCATGAACACCCCGGTGATCTGTACCGAACAAAGTGAAGCCGCTGCTCTTGGCGCGGCGATTCAGGCCGCGTGGTGCAAATCATGGTCGAACGGCCACGAAGACACGCTGGCCGATCTTTGCGAACGCTGCGTGAAACTTGATCTGGCCAGTGAAACCCTGCCGGTTGCCGCCAATGTCGCGGCGTTCCAGCAGGCTTATGAACGCTATCAACAGCATGTCGCAACCCTATAAAGAGCAAACAATTATGTATTTGGTGTGTGGCGAAGCCCTGTTCGATTTCTTCAGCGAAGACGATGCCAGCGGTCTGGCCTCGAAAGTGAATTTCAAGGCGATTGCCGGCGGTTCGCCGTTCAACGTCGCCGTGGGGTTGCGCCGGTTGGGCGTGGACTCGGCGTTGTTTGGCGGCCTGTCGACCGACTACCTCGGCCGACGCTTGCAACAAGTGCTGCAGGCAGAGGGCGTGCGCCCGGACTATCTGGTGGACTTCGCCGCACCGACCACACTGGCAATGGTCGCGGTCGGCGCCAATGGCTCACCGCACTACAGCTTTCGCGGTGAAGGTTGCGCGGACCGGCAGCTGAGCCTGGCCCATTTGCCCGCGCTGGGCGCGGAGGTTCGAGGCCTGCACATTGGTTCGTTTTCGCTGGTGGTGCAGCCGATTGCCGACACCTTGCTGGCGCTGGTGCAACGCGAGAGCGGCAAGCGCCTGATCACCCTCGACCCAAACGTGCGCCTCAATCCCGAGCCGAATATCGATCTGTGGCGCGCACGCATAGCCACGCTGGTGCAACTGGCCGACATGATCAAAGTCAGCGACGAAGACTTGAGCCTGCTGTACCCCGAGCAAGATCCGCAGCACGTCATCGAAGATTGGCTGGAGCACCGTTGCCAGTTGGTATTCCTAACCCGTGGCGGCGAAGGTGCAACCGTGTTCAGCCGCGCACATGGTTCCTGGTCGGTGCCGGCCAGTGCGGTGAAAATCGCCGACACCGTTGGCGCTGGCGATACCTTCCAGGCAGCGTTGATCACCTGGCTGACCGAGCAAGGTCTGGATTCGGTTGAAGGTGTCCGCCAACTCGCTCGTGAGCAGATCGACGCGATGCTCACATTTGCCGTACGAGCGGCCGCGCTGACCTGCAGCAAAACCGGTCCGGATTTGCCCTATCGTCACCAATTGAGTTGAGCGCGTAGACTGTCGGCCTTTTTGCGCATGACGGGATAACCGCTTTTGAATTACGGGCAAACGCTTGGACTACTGACACTGGCAGCGCTGTTGACGGGTTGCGGCACCTCGCCGCCCCGTTCGCCGGAAAACCTCTGCGACATCTTCCGCGAAAAAAGCGACTGGTACGACGCTGCGCAAGTCACGCAGAAGCGCTGGGGCGTGCCGATTCAGGTGCCGTTCGCGATCATGTATCAGGAGTCCGGCTACCGTTACGACGCCAAAACCCCACGCAAATACCTGCTTTGGGTGATTCCGTGGGGCCGCGTGACCACCGCGTCGGGCTACGCCCAGGCCAAGGACGAAGTCTGGTCCGACTACCAGAAAAGCACCGGCCGCCACGGCGCCGACCGCGAAGATTTCGACGACGCCATCGACTTCGTTGGCTGGTACATGGACAAAACCACCTCGATCAACGGCGTGTACAAGTACGACGCCTACAACCAATACCTCAACTACCACGAAGGCTGGGGCGGGTTCCGCAACAAGACCTACGCCAGTAAAGCGTGGCTGATGCCGACAGCGCGCAAAGTGCAAAACCGTTCCGACCTCTACGCCCAGCAATATGCCGGGTGCAAGGATGATCTGAATCGCGGGTTCTGGAGCCGGTTCTGGCATTGGTTGTAACTGCAGACTCAACTGGCACCGACTGCTCGGTCGCACCAAGGCAGCGCCTTTACACCAAAAAAAACCCACTGCCTAGCTGTCAGAGTTGACAGCTAGGCAGTGGGTTTTTTTTGGTGTGTATTGAAGACAGGAACTGATCGACGATCAGCTTTTGAGCGCTAACATGGAAGGAAATGCTATGAGTCTGCTCTTGAAACGGCTTGTAAAAACTGCTGCCCTATTGCCCGTGATTGCATTGGTGAGCAACGCACAAGGAGCACAGCCCCAGTCGGTAGGCCCCGAAGAGGGGGATTGCGCGGCAACCGAGGTGTCCAACAGCTATGTCTCGGTCAACTGCACTCTCAAGGGCGTCAACAAGGCCTGGCTTCTAAATATCGACTCGAAGAAACTATCCCACCTTAAGCCCCCGCAGGATGGAAATTCCTGCAAAAGTGGCTCAATGGCCTACAACCTGGTGACAGGAACATGCAGCACGGCAGCTGGGCCGGTTTCAGTAACTTGGCGCACTTCTGCCCCCGACATTGATCCACAACCTCTCAAGCCTCTGGCCTCTGACACGGGAACAGAACTGGGTACAGCGACATTTTTCGGCAACGTGACCGGGCAAAGTATTTCGCCTACAGGTCATACCGCTGTTGTATGGCCTTCCGCGAAAAAGGGTGACCCGGTACAAGTTTCCGATCGCAACGACAATTGCCGAGCAGCCTCTATCGTCGACTCGCCTTCCTATACTCTCCCCACTTTGGCGCTCAACTGCCCCTCTACCCGGGGATCCTCTATCGCCAAAGTCGCAACATTCAATGGTTCCAATTACGTCATGGAGCTACTGAAGCTGCCAGCCACCGCCGATTATTGCCAACTCATTGGTATTAATAGACTTAACCAAGTAGCGGGTACCTGCCACTTGACCGATAAGACCACGGTTGCAACGTTCTGGCCACAAATACAAGCGGAACCGCAAACGCTCAAGCATGAAAAAAACCTGCCCACTGAAGCGGTATTCTTCAATGACAATGGGTCCATGATTATCAGTGAAACAACCTCTCGCCGGACATTCAATGCCTACTGGTCGGTGCCTTTCAACGCATACGAGCCATTACTGCCTCCGACCGAATTCAACATTTGTCACGCCAATGCCCTAGCCCAATCCAGGGACATTGTTTTAGTAACGTGTTCGACCAATGACTCATCAAAACCCATTACTGTACAGACATGGGAACCAAGAAAACCGGCACCATTCAACGAACGCTTCATCAGCATTAACGCTGCAGAGGGGACTATTAATCAGGGGAAATCGTTAACGGCTACAGGTAACAAGGTCGTCGGATATTCGAAACCAGATGCAAATGCTGAATCGCGAGCGTTCTTGAGTGAGCTGTACTGAGCTGAAGGGGCCAAGGTTTGCCTTGTCCCTGGCTCGTTACAACACCGAAAAGTTGTAACTCACGATCAGCCGGGTCTCATCCACATCACGGGCGAATTTCTCGTAGTTCGACCGGTAGGTCGCATTACGCAGGCGCAGGCTCACGTCCTTGAACGTGCCGGTCTGGATCACGTACTTCAACTCGCTGTCGCGCTCCCACTCTTTACCTTCCTGATCACTGCCCAAGACCTTGATGTGGTCACCGTTGACGTAACGGGTCAGGAAGCTCAGGCCATTGATGCCGATAGCTTTGAAGTCGTAGTCGTAACGCAGTTGCCACGAGCGCTCCTGCGCCGCCGCGAAGTCGTTGACCTGCACGTAGTTGACCAGGTACGGATTGCTGCCATCCAGATACGGCATCGAGTTGTCGCCGTTCATGCGCTGCCAGCCACCACTGAAGGTGTGGCCGCTGATGGCGTACGACAACATGCCGCTCAATGCGCGGTTGTCGATGGAACCGGCCTTCGCATCGCCACTGTCAGCACTTTTCAGTACGCGCAGATCGGCTTTCAGCACACCGTAGCCCACCTTCTGATTGGCCAATAAACCGACGAAGTGTTGGCGATAAATGTCTTCAAGTTCGGCGTAGTGATACTGCGCGGTCAGGCGATCGTTGATCTTGTAATCGAAGCCGTACATGTCGAAATGGTCGGCCGTGGTGTTGCACGCGTAGCGCTTGTTCTTGCAATGCACGCGGATGTCCTGGGAGTCGGTGGAATCCCGGGCGGTGTATTTGTCCAGACGCGCGGCCATAAAGGTCAGGTCTTTCACGTCCTTTGACGTCAGCATCGCACCGTTGAACATCGTCGGCAGCAGACGACCGTCGTTGTACTTGAGCAACGGCAGATCCGGCAGCAGCGCGCCGTACTTCAACACTGTATCGGACAACTTCACTTTGGCGGTGAGGCCCATTTTTGCGTATTGGCCTTTCGAACCACGCGGATCCTGCCCGCTGGACGGCAGCAAACCGCTGTTGCTGCGATCAGCGCTGGAATCGAGCTGCAAGCCGAGCATGCCCAGCGCATCAATGCCGAAACCGACTGTGCCTTCGGTGTAGCCCGATTGCAGATTGAGAATGAAACCTTGCGCCGACTCTTCACGCTTCGATGCGCCCTGCTCGTTGGCGGTGTGCCCATCACGGAAATCGCGGTTGAAGTACACCGTGCGCGATTCGATCTTCGCCGTGGTGTCTTCGAAAAAACCGCTGGCCTGAACCTGTGCGGTAAAACCGGCGCACAGCACAACGGCTCCTAAGCCAAACGACTGGCGCGGGGTGATGAGGGGAAATGGGGGACGCATTGAAAACTCCAGACATTACAGCGTTTGCGCCGGGGCGCAGTCAGCCAGAAAAATAGCTGCCGTCCCGGTTCGTCAATGAGCCGGGAGGAAGTGGACACGCAGGGGTGAGGCGCAATGATGGCAGATGGCTTTGACGTGCTACAGGCGACTTTAGTCTGAAACTGACTGGCAATTCTTCAGGGGCTGCGCCGCCGAATCCGCCTGGACGCTGCCCGCTCTTTGCGCGAAAAGCCCGATTTCATTGGGCCAAGAGGCACATCTAAGGGTTTCCCCCATGGTTCGCAAGGCCCGCGCCTACGGCATTTGCGCCTTGAACGGGGCGGTTTAATCCTCCATCATCCGTCCCCTGCTTATCCAAAGGACGGAAACCAAGGCATGCTGGACGCCAACGCTACCCACATTACCCTGACGCTCGAAGGCGCCAACGCCGACCTGCAAGTGCTCAGCTTCACCGGTCGTGAAGCCCTCAACGAGCCCTTCCGTTTCGACCTCGAACTCGTCAGCGCCCGCCCCGATCT
>NZ_VXCA01000013.1 GCF_011369485.1 Pseudomonas atagonensis
ATCGTCGGGGTTGCCTAGTCTGAATGAGGGACGCCGCTGGTCTGATGACCCGCACGTTCGCCACGCGGGTTCTTCCAATGCAGTAATCCTCTTGGTTCGGAAGGTGCTGTCATGAACAAGAAAATCATAGCGTTTGGGCTGGTTGGCCTGTTTTCGATCTGCCCGCTTTTTTCGATGGCCGCGGATAAAACAGGTGGTTCCTCGGTGCCGCCTTCGGCGATTCCGGGCGTGAATCAGGGCGGGTCAGAGTCCAAAGAAGACAAGGCCGATAAAAAGGGCGAAGAGGCGTCGGGATCTAATTCCGGTGCAGAGGACCACGAAACGCAGAAGGATGCCGATGGATCGAGTGATTCGCGGGACGTGAAAAAATCTAGCCAGTGAGCTTTGGCATTTGCCTGTTACGCAGATGGTAGCGCCGAGCCATGAGTGATAACGTTCCGGACCACAAATCACGGATGGCGTGCCATGCTCAAACGGTGTCTGGCTACAACAGCAATAACCCTCACTTTCAGCCTTGTAGCGCACAGCGCACCTCTGCCCAGCGAATATCTGGAAGAGTGTCAGCGAGTCGAAACCTCGGCCAAAGCCATCATGAAAGCCAGGCAGGAAGGCGTGCCCTTCTCAACGCTCCTGGAAATGGCCGAGACCGCCGGCAAAGAAAGCGAATACGTGGGCAACTTGTACAAGGGATTGATCGGAAAAGCTTACGACTTGCCACGAGAGTCGGACGCAGAGAAACAACAGAAAGTGGTAGCTGAGTTCCAGAAGAGTTTTTATTCGCTTTGTATGGATACGGCGCAGAAAACGGCGGATTCAAGGAGTTGAAGGACTTGTCTGTCCATCCAGAGTGGACGGGGTTTTTTGTCTATTTCTGCCAGCAAAATTCATAATCTGAGCCTGCCATTAATGCCTCTCATCATCGCCAATGAGTTCGACATCTGCGTATCAATATCCGATTTGGTTTCCTGGACAGAGGACGAGCACTTTCCAAATCCTGATTTAGAAGCTGTATTGAACGCAGCAGGCATCGAGATCGACGTTGCAAAAATGTACGACGATTACTTTGAAGATACGCCTGTTGGTGCAGGTGATGTCCATGTCTATTCGTCCGTCTTGAATGAAAGCTTTCTGGTCATAGACCTGTACCGAGACCTGACCGAGCAACTTGACGTAGTGACCGCATCTCTGAAAATTGACAAGTCGCTGCTAAATTTTGCACTTCCATCACTGCGCAGGTTTTTTGATAGCGCTGAATGCCAAGTAACATTTGCCCAATCGAGCCACTCGAGACAATTACACTCCCTGATAGACGAAAGTAAATACCCTCTGCTCGTCACTGAGAGCGGATACCTGCAACAGATAATTTTCCATAATTGATGTTTTCCGCTGTGCCCATGCGTTCCTCCAGGCATAAAAAAGCCGCCTCGCGGGCGGCATAACGGCATTTCTGCAAAAGTCGCAGTGGCGGAATTGGCACTCAGCGCCCTCCCTGCAATAGGGCGCTCGACTCAGTCATCAAGGTAGTAACTGCTGATGAATAAAGTTTCGACTTGGCTACGAACCATCCTTTCGCTACCGGTGTACGCAATATCTGCTTGGTTCTGGATTTTCACCGCATACACAATCATCACCTCCTCGATAAAAATGCTTTCGAGTTATGTAACGCCCCGACAGCTTGGAGAGGGAGCGGCTAATTTGGTTTTCTCTCTAGTCTTCGCCGCAATTGGTAGCGGACTATGGATGCTCGCCAGGTACATTCGGACTTCAAAATTCAAGAAGCAACCGCGGCCTTCCGCCTCGCAATAGTTATGACTCTTTCAAGTTTTGTCTTCAGCGAGGATTGAAGCCGAGATGATCATCCCGCCCCACCATAGAAGGGCCGCAGAGTGCGGCACGGAACGTTCTATTTTTTGAATTCGACATTGGCTGTGACTAAGAGCTGGCCGTTGACGGTGACTTTGCACGCCCGCCCGGTTTCAGTCTTAGTGCCAGGTGCAAGAACCGGGTCACACTGCAGAAACACCTTCTTCCCTTGATAATCTCGTGTCACACCCGCCGTTGTCGTGCTGGCTGGTTCCTTCATGAATTTCCGGTTCCATGGCCCAAAGTAGATCTCTGGTTCGCCGCCGCCGAAGAAGCCAGATTCAGGAGTGGCGCAAATAGTGCCTTGCATCCGCTCTCCATCGATGATGTTTGCGTCTTCGTAGCAAGAAATCATCCCTTTGGCGGTGACAATCGTCGACGGTCCTCTGTTGGTCCATGTTGGAGCGGCAACACAGCCAGAAAGGGTGATTGCTGCGAGAGCAGCGGCGACGAGAGAAATTTGTTGAATTCGCATGAGTTGGGCGTCCTTACATTTCGAGGCGCACACAAATACCGGCTATGGGCCACTATATCAAGCTTAAAGATTGAATGATGGACAGGCCCTATCCTCCACGCCACTAGTTGAGCAAGCCGATTTCAGCATTCGCCTGATCCCTGCTCCTCAAGTTTGGAAAAGGCTTGAAGCACTCCTTTGGAGGAAGGCTGCGTGCTGCAGGCGTAACTGAAGAGGATCGCAAAGCGTTGCTCAGCCACAAGAACGGGAGCATTACCAGTCACTACTCGGCAGCAGAATTGGATCAGCTCATTGCAGCGGCAAATAAGGTATCAGCAACCGACTCGCGCGCACCAGCGCTGACGATTCTGAAAAGGAGGGAGGCATGAATGAAAAGGCCAAGGTCACTCGAAAAGTCACTATGGCAAAAACGACAAAGCCGCTCGAAAGCGGCTAAGTCACTGAATTATATGGTCGGGACGGAGTGATTCGAACACTCGACCCCTAGCACCCCATGCTGGGGACTGTAGAGGCCCAACCATTTGTTTTATAAGAGAAATGACCCTTTTCAGGAGTAGCAAAGCATCCGTTTTTTTGTGCTTATGCAAACGGAAACACGTGGCCTCCAGAGGAGGTTTTGCGCACACCCTCCCCGGCGTCCTGCCGACGTACACCCATTCAAAATCCTACAGCTCGTCGCCTCACCCTCGCCCACTCGTCGCGCCTCGATTACTGTATATCCAAACAGTACACAGTAAAGGCGCCATCCGTGGATCCCCTCTATATAGAAGACACCGACGATTGGCTCGGTAACCCGACTTCGCTCCAAACCTGCCGACACCAGCTCAGGATGTACGAAAACGAATTCGAAGCGCTCACCCTTAAGCTTGATCGGGCACTTGAAAATATTGAGGGGTTGGTTCGAGACAACGACGCGCTCACGCTGGAGAGAAACTCGCTTAGGGAAAAGCTTCAGTATGCCGAAAGGGATTTACTGAGCGAAAAACGCAGTTTCGCCGACGTGGCGCACCAGAGAGACTATCTCTTCCAAGAAAATCAGCGCCTACTCAGGGACGCGCGGGATCGTGAGAGCTGAGCGCTTTCACGTAGGCCTGACACGCCTGCAGCGCAATCAGTCCACGGTCGCCTTCATCGGTGATGGCGACAATTCTTTGAGCATGCGCTGGGTCAAGTTCGGCTCGTACGGGGCCATGAACCAAGCCGCCGGTGCTGGTGGCGGCAAGCACTGAACAGCCACTGGCTGAACCCGCGTCGAGGAGGACTGACAACCGCAGATCAGAAGTGGCAAGGCGATCGCGCAGGCGATCTTGGTCACGTTGGGCATCACTCATTTTCCTGAAGTGGGTTTTCTCGCTGGCCGACAACAGCTGTTCGAGCGCCAGCCGTTTGTCATGCTCGGCCTGCTGCGCGGTGGCGGCGGCCGAGGTCAGTTGATTGAGTATTTCAGCGTGCTGCCGGGCTTGTTCGGCCAACTGCTTCCCGTAGCGCCAATCCTGAAACTGCCAGGTGCTGCCGGCGCCGATCAGCACCAGTGCCACCGCGCCCACCGTTTTCCACGGCACAACCATCACGGAACATCCTTGAAGAAGACGTGTCCGCCCAGCTTAAGAGTCTGCTTCGCCTTCGCCGCCCACGCAGGCGCTTTGATGCTGGTGGCGTAGTAGTGCGTGGCGCCGCCGGTTGGATCAGGCACCTTCCCATCGATCACCTGGTCAGCAGCGATTCGACATTGCGCCAGCTCCCGGAACGGGATCTGCTTCACGCCGATCAGGAACTGGTAGTTCGGGTCGGTCTTGTTCCAGCAACTGAACTGGTAAGGCTTTTGGCAAACGCCTGCGTAGCCCTCACCCCACCACGACTTTTCCTTCCCATCGAACACGCGGTTGCGGATTGTCCACGCCACGGCAATCTGGCCGGCCGTGCCTTCTCCGCGCGCCTCACCCCAGATCGTGCGGGCAAGAATGTCGCGGTCTTTCTCAGTTACTGGCATCACTTTTCTCCAGGCAAAAAAATACCCGCTCGATGGCGGGCCTACGGATGATGTTGATTTACGAAGGACGAACAGGACGGCGTGCAGCATCAGGGAATGACTCGACGCCTTCTTTCCAGTTGCGAACTTTCGTCCTGTAGGCGCGCCATTCAGCTTCGGTTCCGGGTAGTGCGTCCTCTGCTCCGTCCTCGATGGCGATCAACTGATTGGCAATCTCCGACATTTCAGTCACCCGCCAATCGTCCTCAGTCAATACGTTCAGGGCGCGCTGCTCCGCGGCCAATCGCTCCTGCTTCATCTGCGCTGTGATCAGTTTCGACCAGTCGATGTTACTCATCGGTAGGAACCTCGTTCGCTGCTAAAAACTCAGCCATCGGAATTGGTGGCGGGAAAGCCACCGGCCCATCCAAGACATTCAAAAGCGGTTCAGGGAATCGCTGCTCAAGGCTTGCATTCGGCGGGTTGGGAAACCGCAATGTAACTACCAAGTGGCCATCGACGAACTCCACATCTCGGGTAACCCACTGGGATTGGATTGCGGCGGCTGGCAGCGTGTCTCCTTCACGCATTGGAGTGAAGTCAAATATCTCTCCATTAATCGTCAAGACATCCCCGCGCTTAACGATTTCCAACTGATCCGGGCTCGAGAATGGGCTAAGAAAAATATTCATTAAAACCATCTCCCAATAGCCATGTAAGAAACTCTATAAACTTGCACGTTGTTTCGTGCAAAAAACTCCATTTGATAACAACGTGGCCATTTGCTGACCGTTGGAGTTTCCGATCCGGCAAGCCATGCAGTGGTGCCATATGCGCTATCCGTCCCCATAGCCATACTTATTTTTGGTGCTGCAATAAAGCTGGCCGGCATGTCTTGAGCGGGGATCCCGGTGTTGTTAATTCCGGGGTTATAGAACCCGCCACCAAGCTGGGTATTAATGATGCTGCTGAAATCAGAACTGCGCGTGCAAATCATCAAGCCACAAGCAAACTTCCAAAATTCCCCATTCGCATTAGTGCCATATTCCATTAGAGCCCCGGTCGGAACTCCTGCCGCCTGAGATACCGTGCCAAGGATATCTGCCGTCGAGGCGGACTTCAGCCCAAGCCCAGTTCGCGCCAGCGCCTGGGTATTCCCTCCTGTTCCCCCTTGATTCACTGCAAGCGCCGTTGTCAGTCCGGTCAGGGATGTGATGTCAGTGTTTGCACCCTTTGCTGCTTTGGTTGCCTGAATCTTCCCGATGGCGGCAAGCACACTGTCCGTCGCCACGACAGCGCCGGCCACCGACACATCCAGCCCAGTGAGGACCGACGAAAGAACTCTGGAATTGGTCAGGTATTTGTTTGTCGCCCCTTCAGGAAGCCCATCGGCATTCGTCAGGTTGAGCGCATCACGAACGCCAGCCGTTGTTGCCGTGGTTCCAAGCACAGCCAGCACACCGCCAAACTGATTGACTAACGCCCGAAGAGCATCGGCAGAATCCTTGACATAACCCTGCATCGGCGCGAGTGCATAAGCACCACTGGCGTTGGCAGCACCTTGATAATTTGGTGCGATCGACAGTGCGGTGTCGCTAGCGATGTTGGTGACTTCGTACCAGCCACCGTCGGGGCCACGGAACGCATCGCCCACACGGGCATTAGCGATGAATGCGGTACTGGCACCGATCACCGCATTGGAATTTTGGACGACAGAAACCGTCCCGGCCTTGTACCAGGGCATTGAGTACCTCCAGAAAAAAATGAGTGGATCAGGCCAGCAATTTGGCGCAGAGAAATGGCCGGTGGCCTTGATCAGTCCAAGCCGTGAAGGCAAGGCTGTACATCATGATTCGACCGTTTGCGTAATCGACTCCAAGGGCGCATCCGCCACCGGTGCCGTCGTTGTGGCAGTTCATGGTGAAGGGGTTCAAAGAGACGTACTCCCCTGCCCCGAGGGCTTTGCTAATCCCCCAGAAATACCTGCGCCCGACACTCAACTGCTCGGTTCCAAGGTAGGTCCAGTTGCCGGCAGCAAACGTCACAACCACCGCCGGCGCTCCGCTGTCGTAGACAAGCGCGCCGTTCTGATCCCACAGACGCATTCCGTATGCTGCCGTCCCCATTGATGCCCACGCGGCCACAAAAAACTGACCGCTCAGAGTTTCGTTAACCTTTGAGGCGTTCATTGCGAAGCCCGTCCAGTTCCCCGGCCCTCCGGTGAACCAAACAGATATCGGCACCTGAATCACACCGGTTTGGTTCGGGCGGATGAATACCAACGGCGGATCCTGACTGGTTACCGCCCTCGCGAATGCGCCAGTAGCGGTAGCGACACCTGCATACGTCCCTTTGGTGAGTAGGCAAAGCCTGGGTGCCTCCGAATCAATCTGAACAAATGAATTGTCATTGATGCTTTGAAAGCCGTAGGTCATGTGGAATACCTGATTGCGTACCCCTTGGCGACGATCCTTGATTGGATTGTTGAAGCGCTGGAGGACGGGTTTTTCGGACGCACCACGACCTGACCTGCAGACGTGGTGACGTACGGGTACGACTTCTGATTTCCACTGCCATCCGTTTCGGAAGACTGCACGTCCTGCGCTCTTGTCGGGATGATCATGAACACGCAATTGGCCGGGTTGAAGCCCGGGATATTTAGCGTATAGCTGGGCACGGTCCCGCTGAAATCAATCACGCCCTGCCAGATCACCTGGTAGGTAAAGCTGTTGGTGTCCATGGCGAGCTGACCACTCTCGTCAAAGACACGCAGGCCAAATTGAGACATTGATTACCCCAGATAGCCGAGACGAACACGCAGGACGTTGTTGGCGTCGTAGACCGAGACGTTCAGTGAGTTGATCACCAGACGCCCTTGCCCTGGCACGATGCCGTTGATTTCGAGTGTGCCGTCTTTATTGAGGATCCAGCCTTGCTGGCCGGGAATGTAGTTGGTGGAACTGATGTAGCTGCCGATCTTGGCGTTGGTGATTGTGCCGTCTTGAATGAACGCCGAGTTCATGAAGACCTGGCCGCCCTGCACTGCGAACGGAACCGAGATGGCGCCACCTGCGATGGTGTTGACGATGGCGAACCGGTCGGCACTGACCAAAAACTGGCTCTGCAATCCGGCCCCGGTGTTCTCGATACCGAGACCAATGCCCGCAGCAACGTACTGCCCGTTCGCGGTGACCTGCATCTTCACCGACCACATCGTTTTCAGATTGCCGTTTACGTCAGCAAATGCCGTAGCCGTTTCCTGTATGGCAGCTGTGTTCTCGCCGACCTTCGCAGTCACCTGAGTGATCGCCTGCGCGGTGGCTTCCTTGTCGGTCGCGACCGTCTGGCGTAGATCAGTTACGTTGGCTTCGTTCTCGCCAACTCTAGAAGTGAGCGTTTCGGTCTTTTGCGAAATCGCCAGATTTTCCGAAGCCCTCACCTTTTCTTCCGAGGCGATTGCGGCGGTGCTACCCCACTCCTTCAGGGCTCCATCAAGATCACCCTGCCCGTCCTCATCGCGCCAAGACGCGCGCAGCGCTTCGGAAGCCGTTGCTTGCGCTGTGACCACGCCGTCGAGCTCAGTAATTTCGGCGGTATTGGTCGCCACCTGCTGGGCGAGCCCGTTCGCTGTCTGCACGGTCTGGCCCACGTCCAGCCAATAGGCCGGATTCGGCGGTGGCGTTTCAATCGGCACCGGTCCGGTGGCCTGATAGATCCGCTTGCCCACCACGACCACGTCGTACTCCTCGTAGGTGTCGTCAGGGTTGTAAGTCTTCAGGCCGTCCAGTGCATCGATCTGAGCCTGCAAGCCTGGAATCTTGTCGATCTCGTCCAGGATGTCCTCGCCAAGTTCGGTACGACCGATCTGCCCCGCAATCATTTCAAGAATGGCGGCTGCATCGGCACTCGACTGCCCCTGCACGCCGATACCCATCGGATACCACGGCCCGATGTTGCCGATCTTGTCGACGATTCGGCCCCAGAAGTAAAAGGTCACGCCTGCGCGCAGGCCGAGCATGGAGAAATCACTCTGCGGATAGGCCAGGTCTGTCAGCTTGGAAGCGGCATCCAGTTCAGTCGTCGGGCCGTACCAGATCTCAGTGCGCTGGCTGTCCTCGGCTCCAGCAGGGAAGCCCCACTTCAGGTAGATACCGAACAGCAATGGTGTCGCGGTCAGATAAGCCAGCGCCGGCGGCAACCCCTGCTTCCCGCTGAGGTTGGTCAGGATAGAGTTTCGCCACGGCGACGTGATATCGAACGCGCTGACCGCACGCACCCGGGCCACATAGGCGCCAGCGTAGATGCCGACCACGTCAACGTTGGTCATGCCGGTGCGCTGTAGCTTGATCCAGTTGCCGCTGTCCTTGCGCCATTCGATGTCATAGCCGATCGCACCGTCTACGGCCGGCCAGCTGATAGTCATGGTGGCCACTGCCAGACCCTGCACAACCGAAGATGTCGACGACAGCGATACGCTCGCCGGCGCCGGAACAACGGTGATCGGTATCACGCTGATCGGGCGTTCTTCCAGGCGTGCGCCGGTGTCGATGAAAGCGAACTTGCTCGGCTCGAATTGCAGCGCGCTAATTTCGTAGTCGCCCTCGGTGGTGCGTTTGGTGCGCAGCACGCGATAGAGCGGGATCGCCAAGTCATCAGCATCGAGCGCCCACTGCAACTGCACCACTGGCGGTTCGCTGTAGGCAACCGTGACGGTCACGGCGCGGCCGTTCACGCTCTGTACGGTGCGGCCTTCAGCGCGCCCACCCGGCAGGTTGATGATCAGCCTGTCGCCGGCCTTGGCCTGGGTGTCGCGATCGAGCGTGATCACGCGCCCCGCCACCGCCGAGATGCGGCCGCCGACTTCACGACCAGCGAGCAGCGAATCGGCCACCGGGATGATGTGGCCGGGCAGCGGGATCACACCTTCCATGCCAGTCTTGAACGACACGGTGCGGTCTTGGTTGTTGCTGAGGATTGCCCACTTGCCACGGCGCTGAGCCTCGGAGGCGCGGGTGCAGCCAATGGCGCTCAGTTCCGTCGGCCGGTCGCCATATCGGCGTTGAAGATCCAGATCCGCGAACGGGATGACGTCGGTGTCGTAGTTGTTCGCCGGATTGTCGTAACTGACCAGCGCCCGGGTGTAACGGGTTTTCGCCGAGGCACTGCCATAGGAGAACTTACCGTCGATCACATTGGCCCGGGTGAACACGTAGTCGAAGTCCTGCGCGCGCGGCATGTCGGCTTGCATCACCAGCTGGCCCTGAGCCCAGTACGTCATGCCCCGATAAATCGCCGAGATATCGCGCAGAAGCGACCAGGCATCGGCTTTGCCCTGCAGGTTCATGTCGCAGAGAAAGCGAGGTTCCTGACCGCCGAGCCCATTCGGCACCAGCTGGTCGCAATACTGGGCAATCCGGTACAGCTCCCATTTGTCGACCATGAACGGCTTGATGCGCTTGCCCAGGCCGAAACGCTCTTCGGTGCAGATACCGTAGGTGATCCACGCGGGGTTGTTGGTCCAGGCCGACTTCATCGAGCCATCCCACGTCCCGGTATACGTGCGCAGGATCGGGTCGTAGTTGCTCGGCACCATCCAGCGCCGGGCCTTGCACTTCACGGTCACGGCCGGGATGTTGGTGAACTGCTCGGCATCGAACTCTATGTAGAGCAACGCTGTGTTCGGGTAGCGCAGCTTTGCGTCGATGACTTCGGTGTAACCGGCCACCAGCATGGTGTCGGCGATCTTGTTGGTATTCTGGTTCGGCGTCAGGCGACGCACGCGGATCTGCCAGCCAGTTGTTGCGTCCGGCAAATCGATGCGGCGCGAGCGCTCGTAGCGCGTGGTGGTCTTGCCGTCGACCGCATCCACCAGCACCTGCTGATAGGAGCCGCCATCGGTGGCCACGTCGATTGCGTATTCGATACGGTAGCCGCCGACATTGCCCTGATCATCAGAGCGTTGCAGCGCTGGCCAAGCCAAACGCATGCGCACGGCGGAAAGCTGGGTATTCGTGATCGAGCGCACCCACGGCGAATCGCTGCGCAGCTCAATGTTCAGCGACGTCTCGTTCTCGACGGATGGAATGCCCGGGATGTAAGTCTGATCCACCGATCCCGGGCGCCAGTCCCACTTCACGTTAGGGAAGTTGTAGTTGCCGCTGGCATCGCGAATCGGCGTGTTGTCCAGGAAGATGTCGTAATCGGACGGGACGGTGTCGAACTCGCCCTCGCCCACGGCGATCAGCAGTTTTGCCAGGTTGGTCGAGCGCAGGCTATCGCTGGCTTCGACCGGCGACTTCGGCTTGCTGCTGCCGCCTTTCTCGCCGTAGATCTCGATCTGTTCCGCTGCGCCCATGCTTTCCTCCAGGCATAAAAAAACCGCCTCGCGGGCGGTCGGTGTGCTGCTGTCCTGCTTACACTTTGTCTTCGGCTAGGATCGAGGCCGAGATGATCATCCCACCCCACCGTCGCTCGCCGATGCAGATCGGTACCGGGTTGCCGCTGGCCGTGGTGTTCTTGGCGCTGCCGAAGGCGTAGGACGGGGAGTTCTCGGGGGAGGCGCTTTGCTTTAGGCCATTCGCTTGAGGGCTTAGGAGCTGCACCACACCACCGATAGTTAAACCAACACCAGCTGAAAAAAGACTTGGACCAGCACCACCGGCAAAAAATGAGGCAGCAATCAGCACTACCCCGATAATGGTTTGAAGAACACCAGCCCGCTTGCTGCCAGAGATGACTGGGACAATTCGGATTTCTTGCGTACCACCCAAGGCAAAGTCTTTCTCGCCGACATTCTGTCGATTTCGGAAAATCGCGAATCGCATGCCTCGGCGGTCTAGATTTCTGATCGCATCTTCAAATCCATCGATTGTGCACTTCAAGGCCTTGAATGCTTCACCAACGGACTTGCTTCCCAGCTCTCGGTAATGAGCCCGCCCGAAACTCTTTGCCAAAGGCCCCGACAACAAAATAGTTGTCATCGAATTCAAGTTTGCTGCTGCCGCCACGGGTTTTCTCCTGACGAAAAAAAACCGCCAACTGGCGGTTCTATAAATTTGAATTTGTCACAGGCATTCACGTACAGCAGCCTCAAGCTCGCCGCGGCCCCACATCTTCGACCATGGCATACGCTGATATAGGGAGACCTTGCTGCCCGCGCCAGTGCTGATCACTTCAAGCACCTCATCAGTCATCATGTCGGTGGCCACTACAAGGCGATAACCATTCTCTGTTTCGGACATAGTGGAAGTTGAGCGCTGATCCTGCCAGCGAGGGAAGACGCAAAGAGCGTACTTCTTCGCCGACTTATTCGTCGAAGCGCTAATGGTTGGATCGTTCTTTTTGATATCGCCGGGCGATGAACACCCCGCCAACAGCGCCAAAGCCAGCGCTCCTACTATCAATTTCATGCAGGTCACTCCTGTGGAAATGGCCCACGATATCACCGTGCATCCTTGTGGCGCAGCACCAAACGAGTTCGCTCGAGCCACGGTCCGCCGAAAACGATGACCTCGGACGGCCTGCCATACAGGTGGTGCAGCAGAAACGGGCCAAGGCCGAACGTCGCGGCATCCTCCCCAGGCAGTACCGGATCAGCGCCGAGGAAGATTCCGGCGTGGTTAGGGTAAACCGTGCGCCCTACTTCCATCACGATCATGTCGCCGCGCTGCGGCTGGTCGACCCGGTAGAAGCCGGCGGCTTCGTAGTTCGCTTCGTAAAGGCTGGTGTTGTCCTTGCTCTCCCACCAGCCGTCGGCGCGTTTGAAGGCTTCGAACTCCACCCCCCACTCGCGCTTATACCAGTCCGCGCAAACCTGCCAGCAGTCCCAGGCGCCGTGCACAAATGGACGCTTGAGCAGCGGCACCTCACCAGACGGCATGACGGTGCGCAGATCACCCTCGGGCCAGCTAAGGATGTGCCAGGGCAACGCGGTCGCCTCGCATATGGCCAGGTCGCGCGGTGACGGCCTGCTGGTGGCGTCCGGATGCGAATGCACCACGCCTATCACTTCGCCGATGTCTTCGGCCGACGCGTATTCCTCAGGGTCGATTCGAAATTCCTCGTTCGGATCGGTAGAGGTGTTGCGGCACGGGTAATACTGCTGCTTGCGACCGACGCACAGCAGCAGACCGCAGCACTCTTTCGGGTACTCGGCCGCCGCGTGCGCCTGGATCGCGTTCAAAATGTGTTTGCGCATGTCAGCTCCGTGCGATCAGCGAAACGGCCGGGAAGCCGCCAAAGGGCAGCGGGTTGCCCTCGCCGAAGCGTGGGATGCAGCCCTTGCCCAGCGTGGCGTCGCATTCGTCCAGTTCGGGGTTGTCGGTGACAACTCCGTCTTTAGTGAAGTATGGGCCCGTGTATCCACAGTTCGCCCCCCGGTAGCCGCCGGTGAGGCACCAGTGGCACAGGGTCGTGGCCTGCCGGCCGATGGACTCGTTACCGACGTCGCCAGGGCTGGCCAACTCCCAACTGACATTCTCCCCGTCCTCGTTCGTTTTCTGGTCGATGTACCAGACCTCGATCGTCTCTTGGGTCGGATCTGCCGTCGGGTTGCCGGCCGGGAAGTTCGCCGCGTCCAGGTACGTGCCCAGCGTGTGGCGCATCGTCAGCTTGAACTCCAGCAGATCCTCGAACGCCAGACAGAGCGCGGTGATGCGCCCGTTGACGTTGCCTACCGACAGCGTGGGCCGAACGGCCGTACCGTCCCCATTCGCCTCGATGCCGTCGATCTGCATTGGCCAGGCGCCGTACTCGTTGCCCTGCCAGTAGATTGCCTTCGCGGGGAGCTGATCGGCATTGGCGCCGGCGGCGATCAACTCAGCCGCCGTGTACGGGATTGAATGCCCGTGGAAACGCAGAACATCCGCGCCGTAGTCCGTGCCGTCCAATTCAAAGAGCAGCACTTCGCTGCCAGGCTCAAGCACCTGGATGTCACTGATCAGCGGCATGATTGCCCCTTATGGAAGAAACGATTGCGTGAAGGTGGTGGCCAGCGTGAAAACACCGGCGCCGTTCGGCGTGACGGTCGGGGCAGTTGCGCGGAAAAAGGAAAGCTCACCAAGCGGCGGCGTCCAGAAGAACGACTTGTGCCCGGCATGGCGATCGAGGAACGCTTTGATCTGAACCGCTACCGACTCTTTCACGATGAACGTCAGCGGCCATGAATCAACCCTATTGTTCGGACCGTCCCCCACCACCTGCTCATACCCGTTTCCGAATTTCGAGGTTCGGTTCCGATACTCCGGTGCGCTGGTGGGGGACACCAGCGGGCACCAGGTGAATGTCTCAACGGCCATTTACAAGCCTCCAGATTGAACCGCCGGGTTGGCTTTCTTTTGCGATTTCCTGCTGGGCGCCGCGCCGAGCAACATCCGCATAGGCTTGGCCAAGGGCTTGCGAGTCCTGCGGGGTAGCACCTGAGTCAGCGCTCTGAATTGCGAACGATTGCTGGATAACCACTCCTGGTGCGGAAGCGGCACCACCAGATCCACCAGCGGAGCCGACGAATCCGCCTTCGGCGTAGCCCTTTCCGTTTTTGTTGAGCTGTTCCAGATAGCGACGCATGCCCGGCTGCTGAACTACTTCCTTGCGGATCACTACTTCGCCGCCATGAACGACTCCCTTCGGCTCGAACTTCCCACCATCGCCGGTGTACCCACCATCGGAAAATCCGTAGGCGCTGCTGTAACCAGCGGCAGTGCTGCCGGCAGATGTTGCTGCACCACTTCCACCGCCGATGGCGGCACCGACCGCACTGCCCGCGATACTGGCGAATACGTTCGAGGCGGCCGACTGCAAAGCCATCTTGGCAATCATCTTCGCGAAACTGGTTGCAACGTCCTTGAAGGTCATGTCTGCGCCGAATGCCCACTCGACAGCCGCGTCAGTGAGACCGTCATAAAGGGAACTGAATGCCTGCCTTGTCTGAGTGGTTAGATCGCGGGCATTGTCGACGTAGTCGTTGAAAGCATCCGACGCGCCATCAACCCAGCTTTTCTGGGCTTCGTCCTGCCGGTTGTAGTAGTCCTGCTGCAACACCATCCGTTCTGCCAAGGCTTCCTTGAGCAGACCGGTTTCCTTGTCGTACAACTCTTTGGTGATGTCGCCGGCGTTCATCTGCTTCTGCAGATCCGCCATCTGCTGGTTGTAGTCTTTCTGAATATCGAGATCTTCGCGCAACCTATCGCGGGCTTTATCGCCCATGCCGGCGCCGGCCAGTTCCATGTCGAAGCCGGATCGGGCTGTGTCGTTGGCCGACTTGAGAGTCGCAGCGAATGCCGCGGCTTTCGCCTCTTCCTCGTTGGCCACCTTCAGGCTTTGTAAAGCGTCGATCTCGGCCGCCAGTCCTTGCAATCGCTTCTGCTGGTCGGCGTTCAGACCAGCCAGCTTGCCGGAGGCCAGTTCGAACCGGAGCTTGTCACTTTCGGTGGCCTTTTTCTGTGCCTCGCCACTGGTATTGATCAGGGCGATCTGCCGCTGGTAATCCGTTGCCGCATCGTCGCCGCGCTTCGCCAGAGCCTTCGCCTCTGACTCCGCAGCTTTCGATGCCTGCAAAGCCTCGGCAGCGTATTTTTTCTGAGCGTCGAGCGCCGCCTCACTGGCATCCAGTGTTTTGGCTTTGGCGATCAGCAGATCACCCTCGCCCTGCTTGAGGCCTGTCACAAGGCCCGCCCCGATCCGGGCAGCGAGCTTGTCAGCATTGGTCTTCTTGCCGGAAAGCAAGATCTGCTCGTCCAGGCTTTTCGCCAGTTCCTTAAATGCCTTCGATTGCTCGACGGAAACCGGCGACTCGATGATGCCGTTCAGCACCTTGATCTGATTACCGTATGCCTCGACCTTTTGACGGGCGCCGTCAAGTTCAGCCTGTGCAGAAATCAGCGCCTCGTTCCACTCCTGCTGACGCGAGTCATCAGGGTGGTCACGCAGCAGACGCTGGTACTGCGATACCGAGCTTTCCGCGTCGATCGCGAGAAGCTGGGCATCCATCAAATCCTTGTTGATGTCCTGCAGTGCGCCGGCGGCCTGGTTCTTTGTGAACCCGTCAAAAGACTGATTCAACAGGTCGACCTTCTGGCCGAGTGACGTTGCGGTTTCCTCGGCATCGTCCCCGCTCATGGCGAAGTACGCCAGAGCACTGGCGGCAAGCAAAGCTACGCCGACCGGGCCACCCAAGAGCGCCATGGCAGCAGACGCGCCACGCGCCGCAACACCGACACTCACAAGGCCGGCAGCTGTTGCCGGAGCAACGCCAGCCATTCGAGCAAGGGCCAGCTGGTAACGCACCGCCTCGACCTGAGCCATCGCAAACGCGGCGCCGCTGGCAACAGCACCAGCAGCAAGACGTGTGGCCAGAACCACAGCCAGCGCTGTCGCCGCCTGAGCGGTCAGGCCAAGAGCGGTTCGGGCCGCCGGCGAGGCAAGCGCAGTGTTCACCGCCTCAATGGCAGAACGCGCTCCATCGAGACCGCCCTCCCCAGTCAGCAGCCCGGCGATGGTGTTGCGCAGCGCATCCAGCGAGCCGCCGAAAGTGTCTCGGGCTGCAGCAGCGGCGCCACCGTAGGATTCCTCAAGAGCTTTGAGGATGATGCCCTGGGCGCCGGCGATATCGCCGGTCGACTCCATGGCTTCAGCGAGTTTCTTCTGATCCTCCGTGAACCGGAAACCCTGCTTACTCAGGGCGCCAAGCCCTTCCGTGGGCACATCCAAAGCCCGGCCAATGGTCTCCGCCGCTTGAACGACGGTGGTGCCGGTACGCGCCGCCATGTCAGACGCGGACTTCAAGGCGCGTGTGAACTGGTCGCCGACGATCCCGGTAAATGCGAGAAGCGCAGTCTGCGCCTGGTTGATGTCGCCGCCGGAAAAGGTAGTCGCCTTTTCCATGGCATCGGCCATATCGTTGAGCTGGTTGCGGCTGAAGCCAGCAGCCTCCCCTGTAGATTTCAGGACGGCAGCAAGCTGGGCTTGTTCTTTTTCGGCGTCACGAGTTTCCGTGATGAAACTGGTCAGCACTGCGCCGGCCGAGAAACCTGCCACCGCGCCTGCGATCACCTCGCCGAGCGCGGTCCACGCCAGCGAAGCAACGTTGGCAGATTCGGCGATGCCTTTTCCGGACTTGCGCGCAGCCACCTCGGCCTTGTCGAGCGGACCAGTGAAGCCACCGATGCGCGCGATCAGATCGAGCGTCAGGGTGCCCAGTGAATTGGCCATTTATAACTCCAAGTGAGACCACCCGTTCGGGCTTACAAAATGGCTGCGCTCACCCCCACGATTTCATCGCTTCCTCGAGAGTTACAGGTCGCTCGGATTCGTGCGGCATGAAGTCCACAACGGTGTATCCACCATGCTGCGTGTGGGTATTGGCATACAAGCTGGCCAGCATTGCGGTGCCGTACTCGATCCGCATGCCGAAGTTGAGAGAGCCACGCTTGGCGCGGTAGCGGTTCCAACTTCGGAACTCGGCCAGGCTCACGCGTTCTTGGGCTTCCGCGACCGTGGCGCCGATCGAGATGGCGATTTCGTGCCAGAGCTCGTCGGTGTCGGTGAGCTCTTCGTCTTTCCCATCTGCGTTACCTCGCCGATGGCAGAGAGCAACACTTTGGACAGCTCGCTGTTCAGCTCACCACGCGCCGGATCAGCCTCACCGGTGATATCGCCCACGGTGAAAACCGGAGCGCCGGCTTCGTCGCAGATGCACGCAGCGATTCGCCCAGCCGCCCCGTCCAGCTTGCCCAACGACGAAAGCACGTCGCTGACAGCAGAGCGGTAGCCCAGAGGCCGAACAAAGACAGTGGCCTTCAGCTCGACGCCGTTCTGGACCCAAACGATTTCCTTCTCAACGGGGCGTCCGGTGAACGCCCCGTTCTCCATCAATGACTTGATACTCAGCTGCATATCGGCGCCTTAAACGTTGGTGGTTTTGCGAATCCAGGCGGAGCCGCCCGAACGCTGAATGGTTGCGGCCGTGGTTACCACGGTGTTGGCAGAGAAATCGAAAGGGAAGTCGGAGACATAGCCGTCGAACACATACCAGGTCCGGGTGCTCGGCAGAACGAAGTCGTCACTTTCAGCCAGTTCGGCGGTCGCCGTTGCACCGTTACCGGCGCCGCCGGTGAGCGCGACAGTTGGTGTCGAGGTGTAGCCGGAGCCAGGGTTGGTGATGTTGAAACCAGTCACCGAGCCACCGCTGATGGTTGCTGTTGCCGTAGCGCCGCTACCGCCGCCGCCAGTGATCGCCACGGTCGGAGCAGTCGTGTAGCCAGTGCCACCAGCTGTCAGGCTGATATCTGCCAGGGAACCTGCCACCGCAACCGTCGGCGCGATGCCGGTGCCGTCGGACCAGCCGACTGCCCAGTGGATGCTTTCGATGCTGTCGTCCTCGGACAGTTGGTGCAGGCGTACGTGGGAGGCGTTGCGAGGGTCCGCGTTCAGCGTCAACGAGGCCTGGCCAGGGGTACGCAGGCCGCGCATGTAGGTGCGCACCTTGCCGCTGAGGCAGGTGGTCTCGATTTGATCGGCAGGGTTGCCGCCAGGGCTGAACGCGGTAGCGCATTCAATCTCGAGGATTTCAAGCACCGCCGGGTTCGCAGCAGACGGCACGAGCGCGTAGATCTGGGTTCCTTGGGAAAGGATCGACATGGCGTTCTCCAAATGTCGGGCATAAAAAAACCCGCACAAGGCGGGCCGGGATTGGGGTTTTGCTATCTGGGTACAAGCCAGTCGATGTCGAAGCTCGACCGGTAGAGCTTTGTCGCACTGTCTTTCGTTTCGCCGCCCCATCGGGTGACGTTGGCTTTCAGCTCAATCGCGTGAGCGATCGCCGAAGTAGCAGATCTGGCTTCACTTGCCGTTGTGGCATACACATCGACCTGAAGCGTGTAACCGTCGATATCCGGACGACCCGAAAGGTAGTTATCTGGGGACCCGGTAAGGAGCTGCCATACCGCGTATGGCTTGGCTACGCCCTCGGGCGCCTCGCCGAACGGGTAGAGCCGTGTCGGCTGAATACCCAGTAGATCGGTGACCCCTGTGTCGGCGGCGCACACCGAAAAAATTGGTGCCGTATTCATCAACTCAGTCCTCGCACTTTCTGTGCACGGCGAATAGCCCGGTCGATGGCTTTTTCATACTGGCTCAAGAACTCATCGGTGACTGCGCTGATGTTGTCAGCAAGAGCGGTACGCATGAACGGCTGAGCACGCATTCGCTCCGTACCGAACTCCAGCAACCGCCAGTGCGGTGTCGGAGAGTTCTCAGCCTTGTTTCCGCCATCCTTGAGCACCGCGCCGTGCAGAACACCGATGCGAAACGCCAAATCGCCTGTGGCTCTGAATCGGCGACCATTCCAACGAACAGCGATGTTCTGTGCAATGGATCGGCCGGTCTCTTTGTCGTCGAGTCTGGCGGCGCCTTCACGGGCTTTTTCCGCAACAAGCTGCGCACCGCGGCGGAGCGCTGAACGGCCGCCTTTGCGTTTGACGTCATAGTTGACCGACTGGAGTTTTCCAAGAAGCGAGTCGATGCCGATCAGGCTGAACTCAATGCTTTCAGCCATCATTCACCCCCTTCGCCACCAGAATGGTGAGGTACTCCAGCCCCGACACGGGATCGGGCATCGGTTGACCCTGGATCTCGTACACGTCACCACGGTGGATGATGCGCATGCTAGGCAGCACGCCGGTGCGGTACCGTATCACGACTCGCCCCGAGGCCTCGGACTGTCCGGCCTGCGCCGCGATCAGATCGCGGGCGCTGAGCGGGGAAACCTCGGCAGGAACTTTCTCCCAGACTGCTTCCCAGCCGGGCAGCATCTCTCCCGACTCTGGGTCCTGAACCAGCCCAGGCTTCTGGAAGGTGACTCGATGACGCAATGATCCGGCTCTCACGGTGTCACCACTGGATCAGGTGGACCCGACCAGTTGCGCGACGACCACAGCAAAGACTCAACGGCCATCGGTACCTCCGCTGTGATAGTGCCAACCACGACCGCCTCCCGGTTTGCGTATGAATGGCCGATCAGCAGCAATAGCGCAGCCTTGAAGCTGGCCGGGAAATCCTCTACCTCGAGAAGCTTGGGGTTGTCGCAAAACCACAGTGCCCAGGACAGTGCTGACTCGGCATACAGGACTATGAGGTCGTCTTCGTCCTCATAGTCCAGACGCAAGTGCTTGCGAATCAGCTCGATGGGGAGCAGATCAGCAGCAGTAACGGTCATTTTTTGGCGGCCTTTTCCTTCGCCTTGGCTTCGGCGTCGGCTTTCGCCTTGGCTTCCGCGTCAGCTTTTTCCTTTTCAAGGGCTTCGGCTTTGGCTTTTTCTTCAGCTTCGGCCAATGCCTTGGCTTCGGCGTCGGCTTTCGCCTTGGCTTCCGCGTCATCATCGACATAAACGGCGAGGTTCATCCCCACCAGGGCTTCGGCAATATCGTCAGCAACCGGACGAACCTCGTGTTGATCGAAAGTGCCGCCATTGAAATGAGAGAACTGCTGAAGAGCACGGATCTTTTTCATCGGTCAAACAGGAGCAGTTTCCTGCTCCTGCCTCGCTGGTGATCAGGCTGCAGGCGTGAACGCGCCCTTGATGATCGCGGTTGGACGGTAGTGCGCCAGCGCCAGACGCTCTTCGCACAGGATAGTGAGCATGTTCTTCACGAAGTTGTCGCGATCTTCGCGGCTGACCTCCACGGTGGCATCCATGCGATCCCATACCTGGGATGCCAAGTCGAAGCCACCTACGGTGAAGGTGCCGAGCGTTTGGGCCTTGGTTGCCACAACTGGGAGGCCCCACATGACCTTAGCGGCGAAAGCAGCCGGTCCGCCGAAGATGTATCGGCCCTCGGCATCCTTGAGCAGCGCGATCGCGTGCCAGTCGCGCGGGTTCAAAATGATGCCGGAGGCTTCAAACTCGGACTCACTGGTCTGAAAGATTGCGTGAGCAATCTGGTCGGCACGGGTATCACCGGTGGCATTGAGCGCCGCGTCGTACGCGGTGGCCACCTGATTCAAACCGGTGAGGTTGTCGCCGGTGCCATCACCGTTCAGCAACTGGGCTTCTTCCACCAGCGCCAGGCCGAACAGCAAGCGGTTGTTGACGTAGGATTCAAGCATCGGCGCATCGTCCATTACCTGGCGAGAGGCCTGGATCCAGTGCGCAATGGTCTTCACGTTCGCGGTTTGCTTGGTGAAGGTCAGGTTCGACTCGGGCTTGAGGGTCCCCTCCGCCACCGGCGCGGCGCTGTTGGTGAACACGTTCTCACGCACGTATTCCAAGGAGTTGGAACTGATACGACCTTGGGCCAGGAGGTCGCGAATCGTCAGTCGGCGCAGCCCTGGCATCAGGATGCCGGGATTCACCTGCGGCTGAATCAACGCGCCGGCCGAGCCCGCCGTGCTACCCAGAACCTTGTCGAAGCTCTTCACATCAACTTTGCCGGACGATTTACCGTCCCAGCTTTTCTGCAGGTCTTCGGCTGTTCGGGCCGCGAAGCTCTTCTTGTTTTCCGGGTTGTCCAGGCTTCCACCGGCCAACTTCTGCTCCAAATCGAACAGGCGAGTGCCGGCGGTTTTCAGTTCTTCCTGAACATTGGTCAGCTCACCCTGAAGCTTTTTGCTGACCTCACCGGTGTCGGTGATTTCTTTTTTCTGCGCATCGAACAGTTCAGTCATGCGAGCCTGCGCGGTCTCGATGGCTTTCTGAATTTGTGCCAAGTCCATTATTGCTTCTCCAACGATGGGAATGTTTTCAAGCGCTCCAGGAGCGCGGCGATTTCTGACTGGTCGCCGCCTTCGGAATCGCTCCGAACCGCGGACTTGATGCGGGCGATGAACGCCTGCGCTTCGGACTTGGAAAGACCAGCTGAATCTCTCAGCCAATTTTCCGCATCGCGGATGCTTTCGATGGTGTCCATGCTCTTGAGCGTGGACACGGTGGCCAGCTCATTCGCTGGGAAAGTACAGATGCTGATCTCGTTGAGGCGGGAAACGCTTTTGAACGAGTAGCCGGTTTCAATCGGAGATACATCACCCTTCGCAGCACTGAACCCAACCGACATTCCACCCACGGTGCCGTGGATCATCGCGGCCTTCAGGGCATCAGACTGAGGATTTCCCGGCGTCAACTCACCCCGAACGTGCAGACCGGTGCTGTCCTCGGAAAGGTCCAGCCATTTGCCTACAGGGATTTCGTTGCGCCGGTGATTGAAGAACATCGCCACGCTACGCGACTGAGTTTTCAATGCCTGAGCAAAAGCCCCAGGCTCAATGATGTCTCCGTCACCATCGACAACACTGAACACACTCGCGTAACCCTCAAAAATGCCCTGGGCACCGTCTTTGGCGAACTTGATCGATGCCTGGTCGAAAGCCAGCGTTTTGCAAATACTCGGCATTTCAGCCTCCAGAAAAACTAAACCCCGCTGGGTGCGGGGTTCGTTTGGCCAAGTTGGGTAAGTGGGACATTCTGTGACTGGCGGGTTGCGACTTCGCCGCCCGGAACTGGGGGCCGATTGTTCACCCGTCTTCCTTCGTTGATCGTGAGAAGACCGGTGTCTACCAGGGTCTTCATGTAATTAGCCCGAGCAGTGGAATCACCGCTCAGCAGCCCGTCGCGATTGTGCTCGGCGTGCAACCGGCCGAGATCAGACGGCTTTACAAGCCACCGAAGAATGCAGCCCTCCCAGATCTCTAGGTAGGGGTCGAGTGCGTACTGAAGAAAACCCAGGTTCTGCTGCTCGATGCCCGAGCCCCAGCTTGTGGATTTTTCAACGTCGCCAACCAGGTGCGGCGGCACACCAAAGAACCGCGCAAGCTCGCTGACTTGAAACTTCCTCGCAGCCATTGTTTCTGCGTCTTGCGGGCTGACACCAATGGCCTGCGTCGTGAAGCCGCCTTCCAGAATCCACAGTCGCTTCTTGACCGGTCCTACGGAGATCTCCTTGAAGTTTTCCTCAACCTGCGCTCGCTGATCTTTGTTGAGGACCTTCCCCTCGCCAGTCATGAGCAGCTGCGGGGACTTCGCACCATTGGCATAGAAATCGCGCTGCTGATCCTCCATCGCCACCGCAACGCCGGCTGTCTTGGCCGCAAATGCGATCGGCGAGAGACCTACGAGTCCGTTGAAACCGAACCCTTTGAGGTGAAAAATTTCACTTTGTTTGAAGTCGGCGTATTCGTTGTCACGGCGGTACCGGTAGACAACTCGTTTCCCTTCGAGACGAACATCCATGTTGACCGACATGAGAGGAACGAGGCTGATCACGTCGCCGGCGCTGTTTCGCTCGATCAGGGCATAAGCGTTTCCGTAGTAGCAAAGCTGCATTGTCATCGCAACGCGGAAATCGAACGCGGTCATGAACTGGTTCGGGCTGTATCGCAACAAGCGAGCCAACGGGTTGTTGAGATCGACTTTTCTCCTGTCATCCCCAACGGTTTCGAATACGTCCAGCGGCATGCAGGCTGTCACGCTGGAAATCAGCCGCACGCAAGCGAAAACTGTCGAGATCTGCAGCGAGCGCTCGTCGTTCACAACCGAATCGCCCACGACTCCGGTCGCCGACACCGGCCCGGTCTGGCTCCCCTTCTCCGGAGTGACGAGCCGGCCGCCGACGAAGAAGCTCGCCATGCGCGCCCAGAAGGGGCTGCGGGTGCGCAGGTCAATGCTGTAGTCGGTGTCTGCCATTACATGCTCATCGGTCTGGAGAGGAAGTCGTCGACAGAGCCCTGGACATCCGCGTTCGCGAGGATTCGGCCTATCGTCATGATTAGCGCCACCGCGCCATCGATCTTGTTGTCGTCGCCCTGCTTGATTGGGCGCACCACATCATCATTGCCCGGCAGGTTTTTGCCGATCACGTTGCCGATACACCAGGTCATGATCGGGTTACCGTCATGATGAAACCGGCCGGCGGTGATGGCCGCTTCCAGTTCCTTCATGGGATCCGACATGTTGGTGTAGTTCTGCGTAATGGTGATCGGATTGAATCCCTCATCATCGAGGTCGTGGCTGAGGCCCGTTGCGCCATGGGGGTCAATTGGAGACTCCCGTAGCGGCGCGTGGTGATTGGCTTCCTTCGTGTCCTCGAGAATCTCGCGGTAGTCGATCTCGGCGCCGTCGGTGACTTCCAAATGCCCGGAGTTGATCCAGGCCTGGAACCGCTCCGACATGCGCTTGTTGTCGCTGTTGTAAACGGTGTCGTACGGAACCCAGAATTTGGGGCCGACGCTGTAGTAGTGGGTTTTGCCGTCGATGACGCGCCAGAAAAGGCGCGCCCGAGAGTTCATGTCCAGCTTTCGCGCCAGGTCGAAGCCCGCATTCCACTCCTGCCCCTCGAACTGCTCCAAGGTCAGTGTGGTGTCTTCGCAGGACTTCCAGTCTTCCATGTTGAAGAAACCGGACTTCGCACTCACCCACAGATTCAGGTGCTTCGTTTTAAAAGTGTTAGTGAAGCGCGCGGATCGAATCGCCCGGGCCTGCTGGCTCTCCAGATACTCCTGGAACACCGACACCCCGTGGTTCGGGTTAGCCTTGGCCAGCATCTTCGGATCAGTCCAATCGTCGCCCTCGTCGAGCGTCCAGATCCAGCCGAACAGCTCGTCATCAGGCACGGTGCCTTCGAGCATCTCGATCACCTGTCGCCGCTTGTCGTAGCACGGTCCCTCGATGTCGGCGCCGGCGGTGGTGATGATGAACATCAGCGGCTGCCGGCGAGCGCCCATGCCCGTCAACATGGTGTCGTACTGGGCTGACGTTGGGTGCTCGTGGTATTCGTCGACGATGGCACAGCTTGGTGAAGCGCCGTCGCCTGGGTTGCCGATCAGAGGTTCGAAGCGGCTGAAGTCAGACGGGATGTTCATGTTCGAGGCGTTGACCTCGATACCCGCCGCCTGCACCAACATCGGTGACTTGCTGACCATCAGCTTTGCTGGCCGGAATACTTCCCAAGCCTGCTTCTCGGTGGTCGCACCGGAGTACACCTCCGCACCGAACTCACCGTCGGCAACGAACATACTGATGCCCACACCGCCGGCCACCACTGACTTACCGTTCTTGCGCGGTACTTCCCAATAGCTTTCTCGAAATCGGCGGTGTCCGCCCTTCTTCTTTACCCAGCCAAATGTGACGGCCAAGCCGAATAGCTGCCATGGTTCAAGGGTGATCAGCTGACGCTTGAACGCCCATTCGCCTTTTGTATGCGGCAAGAGCTGGATCAGCTTGAGCTTCTTTTCGGCCTTGGCCGGATCGAACTTGAAGCGGTATCCACGCTTGCGGCTGGCGGCCAAGTCGTCGAAGTGACGCTGCACCGCCTGGTGAATGTAGCGGCAGGCCGGAACCTTTCCCCGGAGTAATGACCGACCCCACGCCATCGCCTTGTCGACGTTGTGGTGAGCAGACTTAGTCATTTAGGATCTCAGTAGTTGGGCGAATTCGTTGGTTTCTTTCTCCTTGTTGCCACCTATCAAACGAGTGCGACTGGCCGGATCAAGACCAAGCATCGAGCCGAACGTAACCATCTGGCGCATCGTTTCGTTGGCAGCGGTCAATGCCGGGTTCTTCATAGGCCCGCCCATGGCTCCAGCCACTACGATCCCATGCTCACGTACCGACTCCTGGGCCATTCGCCAGTTGTCATAAGCAACGCAGAACGCTTCGACGTTGTGCAGATCCGTTATCGCGACGACGTTTTCACGCAGCAACTCCGGCACAACCATCCGCCACATCTGGGCGGCTCTGTCGCTCAGCCACTCGGGCGGGTCGACGTTTGTGATTTTTGAAAACTCTGGCTCGGCCTTGTTGAGCGCTCGCTTGCCAGGATTTCCGGCGAGCATTTTTTTCGCCGTCGGCTTGGGTTTGCGACCACGGCCGGCGACCGTGGCGGTGCCTCCCATCGCGCAACTCCTGGATTTTTAATTTCGCGGGTGTAAAAAAACGATTGAGGGCGCGGTCTAGAAGCAAAAAGCCCTGAACTTTTGACCCTCCCCCTCCCGTCAGTGCGAATTCGTCTCATTTGAGCCGTTTTTCACTGTTTCCGCGTGGATTTTCTGTTTTCAGCGGCGCGCGTTGCCGAAACCGCCGTCTTCGGAGGCCGTCTTGGCCGAATGACATGGTCCACATAGGCTTTGCCAGTTGGTCTTGTCCCAGAACAACGTCATGTCATTCTTGTGGGGGATGATGTGGTCAACATCAGTAGCGACCACGACCAGTCCGCGCTCCGAGCAGTGGCGGCATAGCGGGTGCTTGGCCAGCCAACCCCTACGAGCCTGCTGCCACTTGTAGTTGTAGTGGCGCTTGGTGCTGCTCTCGCGGGGCTTGGCACGCGCCGTACTCTTGAGCAAGTGCGCGTGATCATCACAGTACCGAGGGTTGCGTGTGAGCGCGTTGCATCCCTGGGCATTGCATGGCTTCTTGGGCCTCAACGGCATGGTGAGCCATCCATATAGGTAAGAGGCTGAGCATCAGGATCTTCAGGCTCATCCTCAGCCATCGCCTGGATCAGCAGGTCGAGCCTCTGGGCTACCTGGCTCATTGACTGAGCGGTGCTCTCTTGAGCGACCACCAGCCTCTCCAGCAATGAGATCAACGGATCGCTCATATGCCACCTTGCTCCACTTCTTGATCCACTCGCGCCGGGCTGCGCATCCACTGCAAGCAGCCATTCAGTCCACCTGCACTATGCGGGCGACGTTTCCCCGTGCGCGCATGACCAGAACGGCGGCCAACCCATAAAAAGCCGTGTTGAACCACGACGCGTCAGCGAACTCACCCTCGATCACCATTCGCCCGACAAGACTCACGCATTGCATGCCGGTGACAGCGCACGCAGCCCAAGCAATCAGCGAGATAGAGAACTTGTAGCGTGAGTTTGGATATGGGCTGTAGCGCAACCCGATCATGGTGAAGATGACCGCACAGAGTGCGGCCTGAATGACAGCAGCCATTTAACTCTCCTTCCGTGCCCGGAGGCGGAAGAACCATTGCAGCCAGCGCGGCATCACGCCTGTGTGCATCCATTCAAGGATGCCGGTCGCGACTGCCACGCAAATCGCGCCACAGACGAACCCGCTGAATCCTGCTGTTTTGGTCCAGGTGAGCCCCAAGAGTTCGGCAGCGCCGAAATAACCGCCGATCCAGCCGGCGAAGAGATAACCAATGCGGCGCCAAGTTGGCATGGCATCCGCTGCTACGACGAAAAGGAACGCTCCGCCGAATGCTCCAACAAGTGCCGACAGGTCGATCTGAGGGAAAGCTGCACCCAAGCCGAGGCTGGCGACCACACCAGTTACAGCGAGTGCGCCAGTGCTCGGCTCAGCCATGTGCTGCTCCATAAAAAAACCCGCCATCAGGCGGGTTGTTTAGAAAGGCAAACTATTGTTTTCCCAGCGCCCTCATTGCGCGCTGAAATACATCCTCGAAAAACTCATTGAACACAGGTCCCTTGAACTCAGTTTCATCAAGACCTTGAACAGTGATTGCGAACAGATCCTCACCGAGCCCTGCGATTTGCAAATGAATAACGTAGGTTGGCGCTGGTACAGATTGCACCGACTCTCCGAATGTGATTCGTAAGGCAAACTGAATAGCTCGATCGTTGCGAGGAAGCTTTTCGATCGACCAATTTAAAAACTGATTTTTATCGTCATAGGACCCAATCGAAACAACCGGAGTGCCTGCCCCATTCAGCTGAACTTGCATCGCAGGATCAACACCAAGAAACGCGCTGAAATCGGATTGCAGGCCGCGCAAGGTTTGGTGCATTTGCGTCCAGTAGCGATGGTTGGCTCCAGTCGCCTCTTTATATGCTGCCTGCAACTGTTCGAATCTAGACATAGACATCCCTCTCCATTAATTCAGGTGAGGCAGATTGCCATACATGCCAGATAACAAAAAGCCCCGCTCGGTGGCGGGGCTTCGTATGTCGTATCTCATAACGCGCAAGATCGACATGATGGGATTAATTTACGGCCAAGTGGCCATCATGGTCAAGCTGCATCTACAAAGATTTGTTCACGGTCGAAAATCTCCGTGGCATGGATCACTGCGGCCTCTTCCAACTGTTCAAGCCGCTTATGGATTCCGGCGCGCCAGTTGCGGCGCGTGCGCTCCGGCGAGCCAGCCAGATCCCAGGTGTTCATGTCGTAGAACTCAGCGGGCAGCACAATCATGTCGGTCGAACGCTTGCCTACCTGAACGCCCTTGAGCTTCGGAATTGCCCACGCAGTGAGTGCCTTGTAAATGAACAGCTGGGGCGCTGGCGAGATCATCCGCGCAACCAGACGGCCAATGGCGGCGACCTTGTTTGCCTTGTGCGTCGAATATTTCGCAACCAGAACGTCCCACTGCGCCGGGTCAAGCTGACGGTGCAGCAGCGCATAAAGGCAGCAGTCGTAATCGAACTTGTCGCGCGGTGAAAGGGAGCTGCCATTTCCACCTTGACGCAGATCGGCATCGATCAACTTTTGCCAGGACTGCTTGGCGCTGTTGTCGATGCTGTCAGCAGCCAGCACGCGCACCAGGGTTCCCATCACGTCCTTATAGATACCCATGCTCAATCCCCCTTGATGGCCGAGCCACCTGGCCCGCGCGTGTTGGCTTGCTGGTACAGATCGGCCATGGTCAATGGATCCCGCGGCAACGTTGCGATGTGGCGCTCCTGGCGGATCAGCATGCCGAGCTGAACGACCAGGTCATCCACTGGCAGAGGCTCCAGCGTTTCGGCGTGCACCAGGCCGGACGCGTGGCAACCGATGCAGTCCAACTGATGAAACAAGCCCTTGACCAGCCCCTTCCCAGCACAGGATGGGCAGTCGGTGAGAGGGATCTGGCGACGCACAAAGGCGGGGCCATGCTGCTTTCTATCCATTTTTAAACCTCGCCTATGGTTGTTTCTTGAATGGCCTTGCAGGCCTTATGGTCTGTGGCTTGCAGCGGATTACCGGAATCTTCAAATCTAAAGCCGGTCAATCCGTGAATCGCTGCAAACCCTTTCTGATCTAAATGCGCATGCCACTGTTCGAGGGCATCACGCTTGCGGCTCATGACGTCCGACTGGATGTACACCTTCACGTTGTGCCCCATCGCGTGATTGATCAGCAGCTCGCCGATCAGGTGGTCAACACCAAGGTCTGCCCAGCCGGTGCGGGCTACCTTGCGCAGGTCGTGACTGGTCCACTCGCCCTGCCCCAACCGACGGAACACGGCGCAGCCCTGAGCCTCACCCAGCGCCTTGCCGTTGCGTGCAGGGAACAGGCACTGGCCCTCATAGCCTCGGGCGAACTGGCCTTCGCGGTACCGAGTCAGCAGCGTGCACACTTGCTCTGTCAGGGGAAGGTGGTGCTCGACGCCGGTCTTGGTGTTCTCGGCCGGAATGAACCACTCGCGCTCGGCCAGGCTGATATGCGACCAGCGCGCCATCCGGGTTTCGCCGATCCGCGTGCCGTGACACAGCATCATCAGCGCGAGCATTGAATCCAGTGGCGCAGCGGGCATGACATCGGCCAACTGTTGCAGCAGGCCTTCCAGTTGAACGCCGCGCAGACGGGAAGGCTTGATGCCGACCTTCGCCTTGGAAAAATCGTTGAACCGGATCGCCGCCATCGGGTTGGAGGTGATCATGCCCAGCCTGGCCGCCTGCCGGAACGCCAGGGCCAGTAGCTGGAACCCCGAACGCACGTAGTCGATGGAAACCGTCTCCTGCAGCGGCCACATCAACAAGGTGTCGAGCGCAGCCTTATCGATGCCGATCAGCGGCAGTTCGCCGAGGCGCGGTTTCAGGTGGCACTTGATGATCGAGGCACCGGTGTTCTTGCGCTTGGTCGACAGATTGCGATCGCGCGACATGCGATCCGCGAACCAGTCCAGCAGTTCGCCGACGGTGTCCCACTTCGAAAGGCTTGCGCCTTCGCCGGCGGCCAGACGCAGACGAATCGCCGGGAGCGCGGCGACGACCTGCTTGTGAGTCAGCTCGGGGAATGTACCGATCGGATTCCACTTACCCTTCAGCACCAGGTACCACGACCCACCGGTGCGGGCCTTGTTGAAGCGCAGGTACAGGCCTTTGTTTTCGAGATCTCGCACGTCCTGCACGGTGCCGGCCGCTTGGCGCTTGATCTCGGCTTCGGTGATCTTCACCGCCGCGGTACTCACGCGGCCACCACTGTGGGAGCGAGCCGAAGGTAGGCGCGGATTTGCTCCATCGCGTCGAAGTGCCCACGGCACACGATGGCCAGATAGCCCTGCTCGTTCAGTTTGCGCAGGCGCTCTTGCTGGCTGGCCGACACAGCGGCATCGTTCGGCGGAGTGGCCTTGAACTCGATGTACAGACCGAAGTAACCGCCGCGCGCCATGCTCAGCACCAAGTCGGGAATGCCGGCCTTCACGCCCTGGGCTTTAAGCTTGGCCGCGACAGCCTTCACCCGGTGCCCACCGTTCGGGACGTGGTAGATGAGATCAAACACGGCCGGGTAGCACAGCTCAAGCTCACGCATCAGCGCGGCCTGTTCCTGCCCTTCCCGGTCAACTTGTGGCGCCCGGGGTGCTCGCTGCTTGAACAGCCTCGGCGTGAATGGCTTCATCTGCGCTCACCCCGCACGACGCGTGCACGCCGGGCGAGCCGGCGAATACCCCAGAGGCAGCCGCCGGACGCGACCAGCATGCCGCCGATGTACAACTGCACCAGAATGCTTTCCAGATAAGCGATCATGCGGCCCCCTTCACGGTAAGAATTCCGGCCCGGATCAGGCCTTCATGTGTTTCGGCGATGGCGCGCGGCATGTCGGACCAATCGACCTCGCCGGCGGCGCGGCCGTCGATGACGTCGTGACAGGCGCTGCAGGCGTACACCGCGACCGTGTCGAAACCCTTCATGCCCATGCCTTTTTGCCCGCATGGCAGATGCGCGAGGACCGTGGTTTCCGGGTCGTGATTGCAGGTGCCCGGCATACGGACGGTGCAGTCCTGGCCTCGGGCCGAGTTGCGCAGCTTCTTCGAGGTCACTCGCATACCGGCTTCCCCGTGACTACATCGATCACTTCGAACGTGCCCGGCCACATCCACGATCCGTAGCGTTTGGCCATGGCCTGGTCGGCGAACAGCGCCAGTGCGTGATCAGGTGGCGAACTCAAGTCAACCTTGAACGAGCAGCAGAACACGGCCCAGCGGTAGGTTTCGATCTCAGGGACAGCGAGGCGGCGATCAGACATGGCGGGCAGCCCCCGATCGCATGGCACGTAACTCGGCGAGTGCTCTATTTCCGATCTCAGGAGTACGGCGGCCTTCAGCTCGCTCCGGCAAAGCCAAGGGCATCTTCTGCAAAGGCAGACCCTCGATCAGACGCCGAACGGTGATGGTGTAATTGCGCTCGAACAGCTTGAGGCTGAGCGAGGCTTCAAGCTTGTTCAGACTCTCGAAACCGCACTCTTTCGCCGTGTGCCAAACCGCGTCGTGGCTCCAGCGAGCTCGGCCAGCCATGCAGGGATGGGCGTTGCGGCATGCTTCGCGATGCGCAGCCTCAAGCGTTGGCAGTCCAAGCATCTCGGCAGTCGGTGTGCACCAACCGATGAACACCCCGGGCGCTGGGATAAAATCCCGACCTGACTGCCGAGCCCCCATCAAACCGAACTGCAGCTGATCGAGACTACGCAGCCCTGCCTCCAGAAAAGCTTGAAGCCACTCCTTTTTTGACGCCTTGTAGGCCGCAATGTCCGGCCAGGCCTGTTTCCAAGCCGGGAAGATCGCTCGTAACTGGCGGAACAAGCTGTTGATCACAATGGCGGTTTCGCGATTGATCTCTGCCTGAATTTCTTGGGGTAGCGGCTGCTCCTTGGCGATGTACTGGCCCGAATGAACCTTCGCCCAAAGACCGGTCGTGACGACTGCAACGGTCTTCATTGGCCCGCTCCCTGCTCATTCCAGCCAGTGTCGTCATCGTCGAACTCTTGAGACGCTTGGCGCGGCGCGAACTGCTTGACGTTGGATGTTCTGTTCAGATCATTGCGTACCCACTTGACCAGCATGCTGACCCATTCGGCCTCGGTGTTGATCTGGCCCTTCGGCTCGTAATAACCAGTGAACGCATTCAAAACCTCGTCGGTGAACAGCTCCAACGGGACAGCCTGGTGCAGCGCATAGGTTTTCAAAATCTTCGCGTCTGGCTTCCAGCCGAGGGTCATTTCGTTGGGCATGCGAGGGTCAACCGACTCACGCGCAGAGAGAGGTTCTTTATTCTTCTCTAAATCTTCTTTAGGTAACGCTGCGCTAACGTTCGCAGCGTTACCTTTTGCGTTAGCGGATTTGTGGTTTGCAACTCGCTTGGCGGTTAGAAGCCTGTTTTTAGCGGTCTTACCGTTGTGGCGCTCGAAATGAGGAAGGCTGATTACACCATCCACTTCAATCATCCATCCGACCAATTTCATGTGGTCACAGAAGTCGGTAACGCCAACCAAGCGGTCGAGTAACTTTTTGCTAACGCTCGGAGCGTTACCGTTCTCGGTTTGTTGGTCGAACCAGCCCCAGACGCGCATCAACTTGCCGACTACAGCGTCCGGATCGATATTGGCGAAGTCTGCGATCTGGCAGACCTCTGGCTTATCAAGGGTGGTGAGTTCGAATTTGATCCAGTCGCCGGCCATTACACGCGCCCCTTCAGTTGAGACTGTGCCCACAACCCAGCAACCCACTCGACGCCCTTGGGCGTAAACCGGGCCTGGCTGAAGGCGTGTCCGTTTGATTCGCTGGTACCGGTCTTCACTTCGAAGCGGCCGGCCACTTGATGCTGTTGATATGGGCTCAGCACGCCGCCGAGGTAGTACATGACGCCCTTGTCCAGCAGCATCTGCCGGAAATGGCGCTCATTGGCATTCAGAAGTTTGGCTACCTGGCGAAAGCTCATTGAGCCGGCGGCCTGCACGTACTGATCGACAAACGCTGCCTTGGGCGCCGCGGCTGCCAAAGCCCGAGTAGCAGCCTGCTGGAGTTCGAATTGCTCTGCCCAGGCGCGGGCCGCAGCAGCGGGATTGGAGAAGTCAGGAAGTGCAGCGATAACGCGAGGACCTTCAAGCTCCTTGAGCTTTTGAAGAACCGATCGGCGAACCGCCTTCGACTCGCGCATACCAACCAACATGCACTGATCAAGCGTCAGGTCGTAGCTGGCCATGTCGACGTGACTCTGGGGGTGTGCAACAAATTTGCACTCCCCCAGCTCGTCGCCAAGTTCGTCCTGTACACGGATGATGAACTGGTCATTTCTGACTCTTGGTTCACCGGCCTGGATGCGGGCTTCGTTAACCATGTCGCGCAAATTGATGCTTGAGATGGTTCGCGACACTTTTTCATGATCCTGAAAATGTGTCGCGACACAACCGGTATTGTCCCGTTGAGTTTGAGAGTGCATAATCAGCTCCACTTGTTTTGCCGCTGTTGAAAAAGCCGACCTCGTACGTCGGCTTTTTTGTGTCTGAAATTCAGGCTGACTTAACTGACTGCTTGAAGACTTCCAGGCTCAGGATCACCTCTTCGGCCTCCTTCAATAGGGCTGCCTTCTCAACAGAGCAAACACGCCCATCAGCCTGCGCATCGAAAGCAAGGCGAGTGACATCAGCAAGGTCGGCATGCAGTCGCAGCAGCGCGGCGTTGAGGTTGATTCCTTCCGGTCTTTCCTTCGGAACCAAATCGAATCCGAACGTGGCGGCCCATGCCTTCAGCGGACGGAAGTCCTGAGTGAACTTCATGATCCGATGCAGTTCCTCAACGTTCATACGATGCGTGTCGTAATCAGGATTGGCTTTTTGCGAAAGAAGCGTCCTTGACTTGAAGTCAGCACCTTCAGCAATTTTCTTGGTCCCGTGGTCGTCGACCACTTCGTAGATAGCCCGCATTAAATCCTGCATGTAACACCTCTGTTTTTCTTACGTGGCGCGTCGCCACCAGCCGTATCAGAATGTTTCGACTAGCCGGCGATCATGCTGCAGAGCAGTAGAGATCGGGTCGTAAGTCTTGCCGCAGAACGCCAGTAGCCTTCTCGATCATTACCGCTCTGCAGGCAGGGACACCTCTCACCTTCCAGTGCGAAACGGTCATGGGTGTCACGCCTAGTAGCTTCGCCAATGCTTTTGCCGAGCCGGCCGCGAGAATTGCGCGTTCGAGAGCTGTGAGATTCATAAACAAACCGCCGATGGCGAGTAAACATTCGTCAACGATACGTTTATTTAATAAACACCGCAAGCCGAGTAAACTTTCTGTTTATGGAAAACACACATTCAGGCGAACGCCTTAGGCAATTGGCTAACGACCGAGGCTTACGGCCCAAGCAGTTAGCTGAAACTCTGGGCATCAGTGCTCAGGTCTTGAATAACTGGTTCAACCGGGGCATACCGTTATCTGCCCTCTCTCTGGTCACGGCCCTCTTTTGGGTTGAGCGCAACTGGCTTCAATACGGTATCGGTGAGGCGGACACACCCGGTTCACCTTGGAAGAAGGGCAATAACGAGGAAGGAGATCCTCATCCAGGCATTGTTGAGCTGAGTGTTTGGGATGACGGAACACCGCTCGATGATGATGAGGTCTATGTGCCGTTCCTAAAGGAAGTGGAGCTCTCAGCTGGACAGGGAGTTACGGCGGTCGAGCCTTCTCATCGAAAGAAGATTCGATTCGGAAAGGCGACCCTGAGAAGGCAAAACGTCCAGCCGGACGAGGCTGTATGTGTGACTGTGTCCGGAAACAGCATGGAACCCGTGCTGCCGCATGGCTCTACGGTAGGCATCAATACAGGTGCCACCGCGGTTGTGGACGGAAAAATGTACGCGATCAATCACGGGGGCCAGCTCAGGGTGAAAACGCTTTATCGCCTACCAGGTGGAGGAATCCGAATGCGCAGCTTCAATCGGGACGACCATCCGGACGAGGAATACAGCGCTGAGCAGATGGTGGCCAACGAAATACGGATTCTCGGGAAAGTTTTTTGGTCTTCTGCCTTATGGTGATTTGAGAGAAAGGTGAAACCGGCTTAGGCCGGTTTTTTTTCGTCTTGCGAACGTTAGTAAACAAAAATAAACAAGATCTGTTGACTGCATCGTAAACACGTTGTTTACTGTGAGCACGCCTCGTAAACAGGCCTCGCTCTTTAACAGTCAGGAATCTTCGCGGATCGATCCCCGGCAACGGGCACAGCGCGAAACACAAATTTCGATCTCCATGCCAGCTCTGGAACTGGCCGGGCTCCCTCATGAGAGCACGCGAAGTTGCACAGCCACCCGAATGTGACGCCAGTAGCGGCAACGGGCAGAGAGAGGACTCCGGCAGACGTGCAGCGAGAAAAATCATAACTGAAGCACCTTCATGCGAGGGTGCTTTGGGATGCGAACTGCATGTAAGATCAGCCAATGGAAGACACAATTATCAGCGGTAAATGGAAAGGTCATCACGGACGAGGCTTGGCGCCTCGAGAGCTAGAGTTCGTGCTTTACATTGCTCAGGGGCTTACAGCTAAAGAGATTGGCCGTCTTGTAGGAATCTCACCGGCTACCGTATCCAAACGACTAACAAACGCGATGTTCAAATTGAAGGTAACTCGGCGCACCGCAATGGTCGCCGAGGCAATAAAGCTCCAGATCATCACGCCAGTTTAACCATCCCCAAATCTTTGCTTGATTGGTGCTTGTCGCACCGATCGATGCATCGTCGCGCCCATAATTTCATTATTTCACGAGGTGAATGACATGAAGCACGAAGCGGCAATCGCAAAACTCACCCAGCACGCACAGCAATGTGATGAGAACGCAGCAATCCAAAACGACGAAGGTATGTGGCAGGAAGCCAAATTCAATCAGAAGCTCGCCTCCGAGTATCGGCAGGCAGTTGAAGCGCTCCAGGCTGAGTGACCATCACTGCTGCACCTTGGCGACAGGGTGCATCGGGATGCGGACGCCAACCCAGCAGACGCTGGACACCTGCATGCAGCAACACCAGAGACCGGCGAGCGCCCGCCAAGATGCCAACGGCGCGACATCGAGGGTTACCGCCATGAAGTAGAACAGCGCTTCAACTTGGGTAGCGAAGAAAGCCTGCATATTCGCTCGAGAATCCATGAGCAGGCAGCGGACATCTTGGTCGACGGTGTCACCGCGCACCACCGGGCAACCGGCAGGCCTACCCCTACGTTCAAGTTCACCGCTGATGATTCAACCCCAGGCTGTCGCCAGTAGCGAGCCTGGTGGGCTTCTCACGTAGGGAGGTCTTCGTGTGAAGCAAACGAAAAAGCCCGGGTGATCTCGGGCTTTTTTTCGCCTCGCCTTTATCCGTCAGCACTCTCCCCTGCGCCCAACGGCAACCAGCAGGCGGCACAGAGTGCTGACGAATACACGCAACCCCACCACTGAGGGATTAGCCATGCAAATGCACCCACTGATGCAACAGCGCGTCGATGTTCTGCGAGTCCTGATGATTCGCACCCAGGCAGCGCGCGAGACGTTCGCACGGCACGCCGGCCTGGTGATGCCGGAGAAGAAGGTGCGCTTCCAGGTGAAGACAGTCGGCAAGGCTTTCCATGTCGTGGATCTGTCCACCGGCAAGACCAAGGCGTTTCGCTGGACCTACAAAGCAGCGCTCGACATGGCGATCCAGTTCGAAGAGAAGGCCAACCGGCCAAAGGTTGGTGAGCAGTGATTGGTGTGCCAATGCCAGATCCGCGCGAGCAGATCACAGACCACCTAAACCGGGCGCTGGAAGAGTACTTCGGCGCCGGCAAGCAGATTCAACACGTCGACCCGGGCGTGTCCGGTGAGCGCGAACTCACCTTCGGCACCGCCTACGGCGACAAGCTCCGCGCCAAACGCGACAAGATCGCGCCCGATCTCAAGCGGCTGGCTGAAAGCGGCACCAACCTCTACCAAGCCTGCAAAGAGCTGGACATCGGCCACAAGCGCGCCCTGCTCATCGCCAAAGAAAACAACTTCAAATTCAAAGACTGATGAAACGAACCACCAACCAGGCGGCCACGCGCCGCCGACAGACCTGGCTGGACTTGCCGGCCAGCGGAATTGAAGAGGTAGGCCATGGCCAAGAGCAACGCGCAATTGCAGAAGGACAAGCGAGCCAAGGAGAAGGCGCTGCTCGACCGGATCGGCGCCGAGAAGCGATCGCTGATTGTTTCGAAAGCGCTCGATGATGCCCTGATTATCCTCGGCGAGCGTCACGACTTCAAGGAATGGCAGGAGACGGTGTCGACGTTCATCATCAATCTGGCCGCAGCGCCGGCAGAAGAATCAGAACGCTTCGCGGCCATGTCGCGACCGGAATTAGTTATTAAGGAAAACTGGTCGAGGCAGCTAACGGAGTTTGCGAAAACCGGCGTTGAGACTTGATCGCTGGTTACGATTTTAAACCGAGCCAAGCGCAGAAAATCCCTACAGCAAGAACAGTTGACCCACTTAGAACATCAACCATGTAGGTTTCCCGCCAACTGGTAGATCTAGCCTGATGTTGCACAACGCGATTATCCAATACATCGACCCCCTTGCCGTTTGATCCGGTGTTGTCGATTGATATCCCGGTTCCAGAGCCTGCGAACCTAACCTCGTTGTTAGAGACTGTTCCGGTGCAGCCAACTACACGGATGCCCGTAAAACCCGGCTGATTGTCTTGAGACATATCACCGCTCCAATCGAATGAATGATTTGGAGAATATAGCCCAACCCTACCTTCGCTGCGCATCCGGTCACGGAGGGCGGCGCATACCCGGAGAAAACCATGACTCAACATGCACAACAATCCGTATCCGCCGCCGACCTGCCAGAACGCGGTCAACCTCTCGCAGGTGGCACCTTCGTCACTCGCTACTGGCTGAACGGCGAAGAGCGAGCCTTGGTGTTGCTCGACAACGAACTGATCGGAACCTGGGGCAAGTACGGCGAGGACGTTACCGGCGCCAAGAGTCTCAGTGACGGCGCCGCGAGTACCCGCGCCATGGCCGAAGCCGGCAGCGATATCGCGGTGAAAGCTCTGGAGTTGGATGCGCAAATCCCGTCCTACCTCGAAGGCGCTCTGCTGATGGCGGCCAAGGCCGAAGGATTGATCACTCTGCGCGAGGATCGCTGGCACTGGCTGAGTTCGCAGTTCTCCGCCAACAGCGCCCACAGCATGGACTTTGAAGGTGGCTGGCTCGGCTACTACGTCAAGGGCGGCGAGCGCGTCGCGCGCCCGGTCCGCAGCCTTCCTATTCAGTAATTCATTCCTTCATTGCTTTTCATGCAGGTGATTCCCGGGAGTGTCAGGACGACGCTCAGACCAGAAGCTTGCCGGGTAGCGCCGGCGGCCTGCGCCCAATTCGCTCACAGGAGCATCCAATGCAAACGAATCAACTGACCACCTACACCCGTGGCGATCTGATGATCAGCAGCCCAGATGAATCGGTGGTGCTCAGGCTGGCTTCTCTGGCGATTGGCGTCACGCCGACCGCTGCCGCAAGCGACATCCCTGCTGTAGGTGAAATCTGGCCCGGCGAAGGTGGTGTGAATGGCGGTTTGTTCCCGGGCGACGGCAAACCCTATTACCTGATCGTGCCGACCGGTGCGGATGCTGAAGGCGTTTTTGAATGGGGTGGCTACGGCAACGAACTCAACGGCGCCAAGAGTGCCTGGGATGGTCGAGCCAACACGGACGACCTGATCGGCGCCGATGACTCCTACCCCGCCGCCCAGTTCTGCGCCGCCTTCGAGCGCGAAGGACACAAAGACTTTCATCTGATGTCCCGTCGCGAGGCTTCCTTTCTGGAGATCACGCTGGGCGACAAGGACGTGTTCAGCAAGCGCTATCACTGGACGAGTTCGCAGTTCTCCGCCTACTACGCCTACAGCATGGACTTTGGAGATGGCTGGCTCGGCAACGACGGCAAGCGCTACGAGCGCGTCGCGCGCCCGGTCCGCAGACGATTTATTTGATCCTTCAATCCTTCATTCATGGGCGCGTTAGCGCCCTCGCTTTTCAAGGAGGCCAGGATGGCCCTTCACATGGATCTGGAGATCCACAAAGTTGCAGAAGAACTGCTCGGCATGTCACTCGACCTGGTACGCAACATCCCCCGCGACCTTAAGCAGGTCGTCGGAGCAAAGATTCGAGACGAGTGTCTGCAGGTTCTGGTGCTGATTGGTCGGGCCAACATGTCGCGAGACAAGCTGCCCCACTTGAACCTCCTACTTGAAAGCATCTGGATGCTGAATTACTTGCTGCGAGCGCTCACCAATAAAGCGCTGATCAGCAAGGGTCAGCACGCCAAAGCAATGAAGTTAACGGCCTCTGTAGGCCGACAGGCGAATGCCTGGAAGAAGTCCGCAACCGCGCCCGCTGCGTGAGGGCCAAGGCTCTCGCGTCTGTGCGCAAAATCTGGTCGAGCCGCTGACCTCTGGGTCACCGCCATGCACACAAAAGAAACCGCCGGTCTAAAGCGTCCGCGTAGGTCTTGTGCAGTTTCCTTGCTGATCGGTTCCGCCTTCGGCAAGGCGATGTAGATAGCTCGATAGGTCGCAGTTCTCCGCCAACAACGCCTACAACATGGACTTTGAAGATGGCTGGCTCAACAACAACGACAAGAACAACGAGCGCGTCGCGCGCCCGGTCCGCAGATTTAAGTGTTGCACCCTTCCAGTTCGAGGATCTCGTCCAAGCGTATTACGACTGTCGCCGGAACAAGCGGAACACCGCAAGCGCCCGGCACTTCGAAAAGGACATGGAGATCAACTTGCTGGAGCTCCACGACGACCTGATCGCCGGCACCTACCGGCCAGGCCGCTCTATTTGTTTCGTGGTCACCCGACCGAAAGCCCGCGAGGTTTGGGCGGCAGCGTTCCGGGACCGCGTCGTACACCACCTGATGTACAACCATGTGGCACCGCGCTTTTACGCCAGCTTCATAGCGGACAGTTGCGCATGCATCCCAGGGCGCGGCACGTTGTACGCCGCAAAGCGCCTTGAATCGAAGATCCGCAGCGCCAGCCAAAACTGGTCGAAGCCGACCTTCTACCTCAAGTGTGACCTGGCCAACTTCTTCGTCGCGATAGATAAGCAGGTGCTGCGCCAGCAGCTGGCCAAGAAGATCACCGAGCCCTGGTGGCTGGCACTGGCCGAAACGATCCTGATGCACGACCCGCGTGAAGACTACGTGTTGCGCAGCCCGCCGCACCTGTTCAATCGAGTGCCGCAGCACAAGCGCCTGACCGCACAGCCAGCGCATCTCGGACTACCGATCGGCAACCTGTCGTCTCAGTTCTTCGCGAACGTGTACCTCGATGCGCTCGACCAGTTCGCCAAGCACAAGCTCGGCGCCAAGCACTACATCCGATACGTCGACGACTTCGTGTTCCTGCATGAATCGCCACAGCAACTGAATCACTGGCGCGAGCAGGTCGAAGCGTTCCTGCCGAGACTCGGCGCCAAGCTCAACCCCAGTAAGACCATCTTGCAGCCGGTAGATCGCGGCGTCGACTTCGTCGGTCACTTCATCAAGCCGTGGCGACGAACCACTCGCAAGCGTTCGATGGCCCAGGCACTGAAGCGAGTCGCCGCAGCGCCCGCCGAGGATTTACGCGAAACCGCCAACAGCTATTTCGGCCTACTTGGCCAAGCCAGTCACAGTCATAAAGACCGGGCGGCGCTGGCCAATGTCGTGTTGATGCGCGGCAACAGCGTAAACGCGGCGCTGACAAAGACCTTCAAGAAGTCGTAATCCACCCTCCACAGCCCGGGCATGCCCCGGCATAGGACGCCCCATGCCCACAGAAAACAAAACGGTCGAACCGCTGAAGGTTGAGCGCTCGACAGTCACGAAGCTGGTGATCACCGGAGCACCGAGCCTCGACCCGATCACCGTGTTTCTCGAAGACCTTGCGCCCAAACGAGGCAAGATCACGGTCAGCTGCTGGGGCAAGAGCTGGACTGCTTACTGGGGCGGCATGTGGGACGGTCACACCATTGCGCAGTTCTTCTGCGAATTAGACACCTGCTACATCATCGGCTACTTCGATCAAGCCCTGAGATCACGGCAATTCAGCGGTGATGCTCTCGCGAACGAAGCTCAGCGCCTGGTGCTGAAAGAACGACGTCGATTCTGCTACACACCGGACGAAGCGCGCGAACTGTTCGACGCGGCGGAGGATCTACGCGAATCGCCATCGATTGAACATTTGCACGCCGTCCACAGCGAGCTGATGACCAAGCTGTTCGGCGACGAGTGGTGGCACATGACGAGCGATGCCACTGAACCCAATCCTGATTACGCGTATCTCGAGCGAATCATCCTCGCGGTGCAACAGGCGCTGCGCCATGAGCAACCGCAGCAGGAGGCAGCATGATCAACTTCTTCTGGCGCCTGATCGCCAAGCTCTTGGCCCGCCCGGCAATCGCCGACTATCTCATCGCCCGCGCCAAGCTCACCCCCTACCAGCACATCATGTCCGCCGACGGTACCGAGATGTACATGGGGCGCTGGTGGCTGTTCAACCCGTACAGCCGGGAGACGCACAAGCCGGCGCTGTGGTGGTGCCCGTGGTCGCTCCGCATTCACCACATCATGCGCGAGGACGCCGATCGGGATTTACACGATCACCCATGGAACGCCCGCACGATCATCCTGCGCGGCTGGTACACGGAGGAACGTCGGATCTTCTGGCTGGCCGGCGGACACATCGACGTCGAGCGGCACCGCTCCACAGGAGACACCGCCCGCCTCAACCACGGCGAATACCACCGCATCGACCAGGTATCCCCCGGCGGCGTCATCACCCTCTTCATCACCAGCAAGTGGCGCGGTGACTGGGGTTTTCTCGTAAACGGCGTGAAGGTGCCTTGGCGCACCTACACGGGTACGGACAATTGAAGGGGTTCAAAGTGAGCGAGCCAACAATTACTTACCTCGGCCCGGCGGGCGAGGCGGATAAAGGAGATCGCAGGATGAGCGATGCAACTGAGTTGTTGCCGTGTCCGTTTTGTGGCTCAAGCGATCACGCTCGAGTTTCCGACGACCAGATCACCTGGATTTCTTGCACAGCCTGCAGTGGCTCTGGTCCATTTTCGTCGCTCGTTCCCGTAGCAGGGGAAACGACATGGAACACACGCGCCACCCATGTACCACCTGCAGGTGAGCTGCCGGAAGTGGTCGCCGTGATCAACGAGGAAGGCGAGCACTTCAAGGAAACAGTTGTAGAGCATCGGCCGGGAATTGACCGGCTTCCCGTGGGAACTGAACTGGTAGACCGCGCCCACGTCATGCGACTACAGGCCGAGCGTGACGCCCTGCAGTTGCGCCTGAACGCAGCGGATCAACTGATCGCCGATCAAAGCGTCGCGCTGAAAAGGATCTACGACCGCGCCGACGCCTTTGCCGAAGATGAATGCAGCATGCGCGCTGCCTCTGTCGAGGTGATCAGGGATATCGCGGCCCGAGCGCTCGGCATGGACAGCAAGCCGCCAGTCTACAAGCCAGGCCTCTACGCCGTGCGCCACATCGACAACTGGGATGGCGAGCGCGATGTAGTGCTGACGTTCGCCATGCTGGACGCCGATGGCAAATGGACTGACAAAGAAACCGGCGACGCCCTACTGACATATCGCGGGGACAAGGTTCTCAGGGCTTGGCCGCTGGATTGCTCCGAAGCACCGGATACGCAGATTATTGGTGTGCCGCGTAACTGGCTCGAAGACTGGGCGATTGAACTTGTCGAGGCGGCGCAGGATGGCGGGCAGATGTCCAACCAAGTCGAACACCTTCTCGAAATTCACGCCAGGCCTTAACTCCCTCCCCCTTCAAAGTCAGCCGCTATAGCGGCAAGGACGAAGTCATGCCTGAAGAAACTGTTTTGCCATGGAATGGCGAGGGACCACCGCCGACCGGAACGGTTTGCGAGGTCGATGGTTCAGCCGGCGAAACTGGATTTGCCACCTGCACCATCAACTACTCATCGAACGACGTGATTGTCTGGCAGTACCTCGGTTCTGACGTCGAGCACTGCGCCTATGTTGGTGCGCGTGAGTTTCGCCCGAACGGCGCAACTGCCGAGCAGCACCGGCAGAACCTGGCGCGAGAACTGTTCGAAACGATGATCCCTGCTGAAAGCCGTTGCCTGTCTTGGGAAGGCATCCACGAGAATGGCCGGCTCGACTTTCTCCGGGCGATCGACGCCGGGTACCGCAAGCAGGTGCAGCCATGATCACGAAGTGCGTACTCGGCTGCACCCTCTTCTTCTGGCTTCCATTGGCCCTGACCATAAAGGCGGTGATCGCATGAGCAAACGAGCGATTCACCTTTACCCGTGGGACGGCGGCACCGAGGCTGATCAGGATCCGCCAGAGCACGTTTATTGCGGCACCGATGGCGTAATGAACGACGAGCAGCTCACCAATGACTGGCGGCGCGTCACCTGCAAGCGCTGCCTAAAGATCCAAGGGAAAGAGCTGGCCGCACGAGCAGAGGATGACCGAAATCAGAAGGTCAAGCTGTTCGACGAGGCCCAAGCAATCACCATCACCCTCGGTCACCGGAATATCTCAACAGCCCTCAAGGCTTTGATCAGGGAGCGCGACCAGCTCAAGGCTGAGCGCGACAATCTGCGAGAAGACCGCGACGGACTACTCGACGCCGGAACAGACCTATTATGATCTTGATTCCAATTGCCGCCCCGCTCTACATGGCCTACCTCATCTACAAGGGGCCGTGGCGATGAAAGAACAAAACACCAAAGAATTTTATTCTGCCGAGCAGGCTTCCCAGCATGCCGTCGACTGGTGCAAGCGCAATCCAGCATGGCGCCGGATCTGTGATATCCCGGATCTCTCCGTGTTCGAAAAAACCTACCATGAGATCCCAAAACGCGAGCGCGCCTACTGGGACAAGAACGGCGGCGAAGAATGCTGGCGAGAATTCGGCACCGGAGGAACCAAGGTGCCAACTGGTTTCATCTCCGGCAATGGTGAGTTTTTCGACCATGTGCTCAAGGTGCCGCTCCATCACAACTTGATGACGGTTTATCGCGTTGGCAGGCGCTGGAAGCCGTGAGCCGCCTGGTCAGCGTCCCAACCGAGGAACTGACCGGCCCGGCGCTGGACTGGGCAATCAACGCGATCGAGGGTGATCAGCAGCCCGGTACAGGTCAGCTGCAACTCTTCGCTCTGCCCGACGCCGAGCAACTGATCATGAAGTACGGCGTCTGGGTCGATGTTGGTCACCGGCACCCTTGGCTGGCCGACATGACGAACGACCCATTCAACCGCCAGCCCGGCGAAACGCGAACCATCGCCGTGTTCCGCGCCGTGGTCTTCGCCAATCGCGGCGCCACGGTCAAAGTCCCCGCCGAACACCTCCAGCAGTAACCCCTTCCCCAACTCAACAGCCTGCCGGTGTACGGCGGGCGAGGAATTCGTATGTCCGCAACAGAACGCTTTCACGAAGTGGCGAACGATGCGCTGTTGAGAATCAGCGAACACCTGTGGCCTGGCGCCAAGCTCGCTCTGGTGGTTTATGAACCCGGCAAGCCAAAGCTCGACATCGTGCTCAAGGATCAAGGCCTCGACCTCGATGAGGTATTAAGCACCCTGCGCCGCTCCGGACTGAGCATCGACGGCGACAACGCCTACAAACGCGATCTGCTCGACGCAGTTGTCGGCGCCCTTGCACTCGGCGCGCAGAACAACAACCCGCCACCGGCCAGTCACTGGGGCCAGCGCTTCTGGGATATCGGCCGGGAGGAGCGCGGACTTCACGAAGAGCTGGTCGCAGCCCTAACTCTCGCCGTTGAGCGCTGGACAGTCTTGGCAAACGAGTTCAAGTACACCACTCCGGAGCATGAGCGAGAACTCGCCGAGATCTCGAAAGCTCGGGCCACCATCGCCAAAACCACCCAATAACCACCTTCTGCCGCCACGCGCGGCATGGAGCATCACAATGAAAAAAGAGCTGATCAAGATCAGTGAATTCCAGCGCCGGCGCTGGGGTGAGAACGGTACACCACCCTGCCCCCAAGCGATCCGCAACTACATCCGCAACGGCCAGGTGCCAGGCGAGCAAATCGGCAAACTCTGGTACGTTGATTGGACAGCGTTCAGCCGGTCAGACGGCAATGATCTGGTCGCGATGGTATTGAAAGGAGCTGCATGATGGTCCCACGGCCGCGCAACAAGGCGAACAAGAGCCTCCCGCAGAACCTGTACTTCGATTCGCGGCGTTCGACCTATCGCTACCGGCGGCCTACCGACGGTAAGTGGTTCCAGTTCGGCACCGACCGAGTCAAAGCGATCGATGCCGCGAAGCAGTTGAATCTGGAGTTCATGCGCGGCGCTGACCTGGTCGGCGCTGTGATGGGCAGCACGTCGGAATCGTTCGCCGGCTTCCTGGACACATACGAGCGTGACGTACTACCGCCGCGCGAACTGGCCAAGGGCACGCTCGGGCTGTACGCCGTGCACTTCCGCCGCTTCCGGAAACAGTTCGAAGGCAAGGCCGTCGACCAGATCACGATCCGCATGATCGCCGAGATGTTGGACGCTCTCACGCCGCGCACTGCCAACCAGTGCCGCGCCCTGCTAATCGACATTTTCAACCATGCAGCTGCCAAAGGCCTGTGCCCGGACAATCCGGCGGCCAGCACCATCAACCGGATCGAGAAGAAGCAACGCAAGCGGCACACCGTCGATGGCCTGAAAGCCATTCGGGAGAAGTCGCCGCTTTGGCTGCAGAACGCGATCGATTTGGCGTTGATCACTGCGCAGCGGCGAACCGACATTCTCAACATGCGATTCGACGGAGTTCGGGAAGGGTTCCTGTATGTGGTGCAACAGAAGACGGCCAAGGCCAGCGATGCAGCGTGGATCCGGTTCAAAGTGACCGAAGAACTCCAAGCGGTAATCAGCCGGTGCCGGGATGACATCGTCTCGCCGTACCTGATTCACCGCCGGCCAGACCGCAAAAAGCAGAAGCAGGCGCAGACGAAGGAACACTGGACGCAGGTCGAAGAGCGATATTTGACGCGAGCCTTCAAAGAGGCCCGGGAAGCGGCGGGTTGTTACAAGGGGTGGAAAGAAGAGGAAATGCCGGGCTTCCACGAAGTGCGAGCGCTATCGCTGCACCTGTATCAGAAAGCCGGAAAAGACGGTCAGAAGATCGCCGGCCACGCCAGCGAGACCATGACGAAGAACTACCAGAAAGACCACGCCGAAATCGTCTGGTCAGAGGCAATCCCTGACCTGAATATCAGCGAAATCACCGGGTAGTTTTGCGCAAGTTTTGCGCAGGTTTTGCGCAGGCACAAAAAAGCCGATCTAGCTTATCGGCTTAAGTGTCTGATTTTACTCAGGAATTATGGTCGGGACGGAGTGATTCGAACACTCGACCCCTAGCACCCCATGCTAGTGCGCTACCGGACTGCGCTACGCCCCGACTGGTTTTACTACTCGCCCTCCTCCTCGAAGAGCGCTCAAGAATATATCGCAAGCGTTTGAAAACTGGAAGTATTCAAACGCAGCTTTTTATTTTTTGAGAACCACCAGTACATCTTCCAACTCGGCAATCATCTGCCGAATCATCTGTTTGTATTGGGTAGTGTCGTCTTTGGCTTCGTCACCGGACAGGCGCAAGCGTGCGCCGCCGATGGTGAAACCCTGATCGTAAAGGAGCGCGCGTATCTGCCGGATCATCAGCACGTCCTGGCGCTGATAATACCGGCGGTTTCCGCGGCGTTTGACGGGGTTAAGCTGAGGAAACTCCTGCTCCCAGTAGCGCAGCACGTGTGGCTTTACGGCACACAGCTCGCTGACTTCACCAATGGTGAAGTAGCGCTTGCCCGGGATGACGGGTAGTTCGTCGTTATGACTTGGTTCCAGCATAAGCCTCAACTCGGGCCTTCAACTTCTGCCCTGGACGAAAGGTGACCACACGGCGAGCCGTGATCGGGATTTCTTCCCCCGTTTTCGGGTTGCGGCCAGGCCGCTGGCGTTTGTCCCGAAGATCGAAATTGCCGAAACCGGACAATTTGACCTGCTCGTTGTCTTCAAGAGCGTGCCTGATTTCCTCGAAAAACAGTTCTACCAATTCCTTGGCTTCCCGCTTGTTCAGGCCCAGCTCTTCATACAGACGTTCCGCCATCTCAGCTTTCGTCAAAGCCCCCATACGTCACTTCCTTAACGTGGCGTTCAACCTTTGTTCGAGCGAGGTGAGGATATTTTGCGTCGTCGAATTCACCTCATCGTCATTAAGAGTGCGCGATGGATGCTGCCAGGTCAAGCCAACTGCAAGGCTTTTTCTATCAGGATCAATGCCTTTACCCTGATAAACGTCAAACAGCCTTAGATCTGTGAGCCATTCGCCTGCATTTTCACGGATTACGTCCAGCACAGCCGAGGCCGCGACGTCTTTATGCGCAATCAGTGCAAGGTCACGACGCACTTCAGGAAAGCGCGACAACTCGTGGAATTTCGGCATTTTACCGAGCGCCACTTCAGCCAGAACCAGCTCGAAAACGAAGACTGGACGGTCAAGGCCCAAAGCTTTCGACAGCTCCGGGTGGATCGCGCCGATAAAGCCGACTTCACGCCCTTCGCGTTCGATGCGCGCGGTCTGACCCGGGTGCAGCGCCGGGTGCTTGCCCGGTGCAAAAGTGAACGAATCCAGTGCACCGGCAAAGCCCAGCACCGCTTCCACGTCAGCTTTGATGTCGAAGAAATCGACCGTGTCGCGACCTTGGGCCCAGCCTTCCGGCAGACGGCTGCCGCAGACCACACCGGACAGCATCGGCTCTTGCTTCAGACCTTCGAGCTGACCGACGAAGCGCAGACCGCTTTCGAACAGACGCACGCGATCCTGCTGACGATTCAGGTTGTGCTGCAATGCCTTGACCAGACCCGGCCACAGCGACGAGCGCATGGCAGCCATGTCATTGGAGATTGGATTGGCCAGCAACAGCGGCTCGACGCCCGGGTTGAACAGTTCGAACTGCTTTGGATCGATGAAGCTGTAAGTGATCGCTTCCTGATAACCACGTGCCACCAGCAGGCGACGCAGCTCCGGCAGGTCGCTACGCGCCTCGGCCTTGGCTTGTGGAGCAAGGCGCGCCTGTGGGTAACGAACCGGCAGACGGTTGTAGCCATACAGACGAGCCAGTTCTTCAATCAGATCGACTTCCAGACTGATGTCGAAGCGGTGGCTCGGCACTTCCACGCGCCACTGCCCTGCACCCTCGGCGGAAATGTTCAGGCCCAAGGCGCTGAGCAGACGCTCGACCTGTGCCGAATCCATTTCCATACCGAGCATCTGTGTGATGCGCTGGGCACGCAGGGTGATCGGCGCGATAGACGGCAGATGCTGCTCGCTGACAGTCTCGATGATCGGGCCGGCTTCGCCGCCAGTGATTTCCAGCAGCAGGCCAGTGGCGCGCTCCATGGCTTCACGGGCCAGCTGCCAGTCCACGCCACGCTCGTAGCGATGCGAAGCGTCGGTGTGCAGGCCGTAGGAACGAGCCTTGCCCGCGACAGCGATCTGGTCGAAGAAAGCACTTTCCAGAAATACGTCGCGAGTGGTTGCGGATACACCGCTGTGCTCGCCACCCATCACGCCGGCGATCGCCAAGGCGCGGGTGTGGTCAGCGATGACCAGCGTATCGCTACGCAGACTGACTTCCTGACCGTCGAGCAGAACCAGCTTCTCGCCCTCTTCCGCCATGCGCACACGGATGCCGCCATTGATTTCGGCGAGATCGAAGGCGTGCAGCGGTTGACCCAGCTCAAGCATCACGTAGTTGGTGATGTCGACAGCGGCGTCGATACTGCGCACTTCGGCGCGGCGCAGACGCTCGACCATCCACAGCGGTGTTGGTTTGGACAGGTCGACGTTACGGATAACACGGCCCAGGTAGCGCGGGCACGCAGCCGGCGCCAGTACTTCTACCGAACGTACTTCGTCGTGCACGGCAGGAATAGTCATCACGACCGGACGGGTAACCGGAACAGCGTACAGCGCGCCGACTTCACGAGCCAGACCGGCCAGGGACAGGCAGTCGCCACGGTTCGGAGTCAGATCGACTTCGATGGTGGCGTCTTCCAGGTCCAGGTACACACGGAAGTCTTCGCCCACCGGCGCATCGGCCGGCAGCTCCATCAGACCGTCGTTACCTTCACCGACTTGCAGCTCGGCTTGCGAGCAGAGCATGCCGTTGGACTCGACGCCACGCAGCTTGGCCTTCTTGATCTTGAAGTCGCCCGGCAGCTCGGCACCGATCATGGCAAACGGAATCTTCAGGCCCGGACGCACGTTTGGCGCACCGCACACGACCTGGAAGGTTTCCGCGCCGTTGCTCACCTGGCAAACGCGCAATTTATCGGCATCAGGGTGTTGCTCGGTGCTCAGCACCTCGCCCACCACTACACCACTGAAAACACCGGCGGCCGGAGTAACGCTATCGACCTCAAGACCGGCCATCGACAGACGGGCAACCAGCTCGTCGCGATCTACCTGCGGGCTAACCCAGCCACGCAGCCATTGTTCACTGAATTTCATCCTGCTCTCCTAAGAATTCGTTACGACTAGCGAAATTGCGCGAGGAACCGCAAGTCGTTGTCGAAGAACAGACGCAAGTCGTTCACGCCGTAACGGAGCATCGCCAGACGCTCGACGCCCATGCCAAAGGCAAAGCCGGAGAACTCTTCCGGGTCGATGCCGGACATGCGCAGCACGTTCGGGTGAACCATGCCGCAGCCCATCACTTCCAGCCAGCCGGTCTGCTTGCAGACGCGGCAGCCTTTACCGCTGCACATCACGCATTCCATGTCGACTTCAGCGGATGGCTCGGTGAACGGGAAGTACGAAGGACGGAAACGCACGGCCAGTTCTTTCTCGAAGAACACCCGCAGGAATTCTTCGATGGTGCCTTTGAGGTCGGCAAAATTGATGTCGCGATCAACCAGCAGGCCTTCGACCTGGTGGAACATCGGCGAGTGGGTGATATCGGAGTCGCTGCGATATACACGGCCTGGGCAGACGATGCGGATCGGCGGCTGTTTCGATTCCATGGTGCGGACCTGTACCGGCGAGGTATGGGTGCGCAGCAACATGTTGGCGTTGAAATAGAAGGTGTCATGCATCGACCGGGCCGGGTGGTGGCCTGGGATGTTGAGCGCTTCAAAGTTGTGGTAGTCGTCTTCGACCTCAGGGCCTTCGGCGATACCGTAGCCAATGCGGGTGAAGAATTGCTCGACACGTTCCAGAGTCCGGGTCACCGGATGCAGACCACCGGAGGTCTGACCACGGCCCGGCAACGTCACGTCAATGGACTCGGCGGACAGTTTGGCAGCCAGTTCGGCTTCTTCAAACAGGGCCATGCGCGCATTGAGAACGCCTGTTACACGTTCCTTGGCAACGTTGATCAGGGCGCCGACTTGCGGACGCTCTTCTGCCGGCAAATTCCCCAGGGTCTTCATCACCTGAGTCAATTCACCCTTTTTGCCAAGGTATTGAACCCGGATTTGCTCCAGGGCATTGATGTCTTCAGCGCTTTGCACAGCCTCTAGTGCTTGAGAGACCAGCGCATCCAGGTTTTCCATGTACAGACTCCAGATACAAAATAGGGGAAGAGCTTGAAGGCTCTTCCCCTATTTATGACGTTTAACACCTGACCCCACAGAGGTGAGGCCGGGTGACTGTCGGGGGTACTTAAGCCAAGGTGGCTTTAGCTTTCTCGACAATCGCAGCAAACGCCGCTTTTTCGTTCACTGCCAGATCAGCCAGAACCTTACGGTCGATCTCGATGGACGCTTTTTTCAGGCCAGCAATGAAACGGCTGTAGGACAGACCGTTAACACGAGCACCAGCGTTGATACGAGCGATCCACAGAGCGCGGAACTGACGTTTTTTCTGACGACGGTCACGGTAGGCGTATTGGCCTGCCTTGATTACCGCTTGCTTGGCAACACGGAATACGCGGGAGCGTGCGCCGTAGTAGCCTTTAGCAAGTTTCAGAATTTTTTTGTGACGCTTACGGGCAATGACGCCACGCTTTACACGAGCCATGAGTTACTTCCTCTATTCTTGACTAAAATTAACGAAGGCGCAGCATGCGCTCGACTTTTGCCACGTCAGACGGATGCAGCAAGCTGCTACCGCGCAGTTGACGCTTACGCTTGGTCGACATTTTAGTCAGGATGTGGCTCTTGAAAGCGTGCTTGTGCTTGATACCGTTAGCAGTTTTCAGAAACCGCTTAGCAGCACCACTTTTGGTTTTCATTTTTGGCATGTTCGGATACTCCGCATTCAGTTGATAAACATAATCAGAAGGCCTGCCGTGCCCTGTTGATTACTTCTTCTTTTTCGGGGCGATGACCATGATCAGCTGGCGTCCTTCCATCTTAGGATGCTGTTCGACCGAACCGTACTCGAGCAGGTCAGCTTCAACCCGCTTGAGGAGTTCCATCCCCAGCTCCTGGTGGGCCATCTCACGGCCGCGGAATCGCAAGGATACCTTGGCCCTGTCCCCATCACTCAGGAAACGTACCAGGTTGCGCAGTTTTACCTGGTAATCCCCTTCCTCCGTCCCTGGACGAAACTTGATTTCTTTAACCTGAATCTGCTTCTGGTTTTTCTTCGCTGCAGCAATCTGCTTCTTCTTTTCGAAGATCGACTTGCCGTAGTCCATCACACGGCAAACCGGTGGGACTGCGTCAGCAGAGATTTCTACCAGATCAAGCTTTGCTTCTTCAGCAATACGAAGCGCTTCATCAATCGAGACGATGCCAATCTGCTCGCCATCAGCGCCAATTAACCGAACCTCGCGTGCCGAGATATTCTCGTTGATCGGGGCTTTCGGTGCAGCTCGTTTATCTTGTCTCATTTCACGCTTAATAATAATTACTCCGAATCTGGGCGACCACGCCGGGAAACCGCTTGCGCGAGAAACTCAGCGAACTGGGCGACGGGCATCGAGCCCAGGTCAGCACCTTCACGAGTACGCACAGCGACAGTCTGCATCTCGACTTCCTTATCTCCGATAACCAAAAGATAGGGAACCTTGAGCAAAGTATGCTCGCGGATTTTAAAGCCGATCTTTTCATTTCTCAAGTCGGACTTGGCACGAAATCCGCTTTCGTTGAGAGTTTTTTCAACTTCTGCAACAAAATCTGCCTGTTTATCAGTGATATTCATGATCACTGCCTGGGTTGGCGCCAGCCAGGCAGGGAAAGCACCTTCGTAGTGCTCGATCAGAATCCCGACGAAACGCTCAAAGGAACCGAGGATCGCACGGTGCAACATCACCGGGTGTTTGCGGCTGTTGTCTTCGGAGACGTATTCAGCGCCCAAACGGACAGGCAGGTTAAAATCGAGCTGCAAGGTACCACATTGCCACACGCGACCGAGGCAATCTTTCAGCGAGAATTCGATTTTCGGACCGTAGAAAGCGCCCTCACCCGGCTGCAGATCGTACGGCAGGCCCGCAGAATCAAGGGCTGCAGCCAGTGCTGCTTCAGCGCGATCCCACAGCTCGTCGGAACCGACGCGTTTTTCCGGACGAGTGGACAGTTTCATCTCGACATCGGTGAAGCCGAAGTCACGATAAACGTCCATGGTCAGCTTGATGAACGCAGCGGATTCAGCCTGCATCTGCTCTTCTGTACAGAAGATGTGGGCGTCGTCCTGAGTGAACGCACGCACACGCATGATGCCGTGCAGCGCACCCGACGGCTCGTTACGGTGGCAGGCACCGAACTCCGCCAGACGCATCGGCAGTTCGCGGTAGCTCTTCAAGCCCTGGTTGAATACCTGCACGTGGCATGGGCAGTTCATTGGCTTGATGGCGTAATCGCGGTTTTCCGACTGCGTGGTGAACATGTTGTCGGCGTAATTGGCCCAGTGCCCGGATTTCTCCCACAGGCTGCGGTCAACCACTTGCGGTGTCTTGATCTCGAGGTAGCCGTTGTCGCGCTGAATCTTGCGCATGTACTGCTCAAGCACCTGGTACAGAGTCCAGCCGTTCGGGTGCCAGAACACCATGCCCGGGGATTCTTCCTGGGTGTGGAACAGGCCCAGACGCTTGCCGATCTTGCGGTGATCGCGCTTTTCAGCTTCTTCGATGCGCTGGATGTAAGCCGCCAGTTGCTTCTTGTCTGCCCAAGCGGTGCCATACACGCGCTGCAATTGCTCGTTCTTGGCGTCGCCGCGCCAGTAGGCGCCCGACAACTTGGTCAGCTTGAAGGATTTCAGAAAGCGGGTGTTCGGCACATGCGGACCGCGGCACATGTCGACGTATTCTTCGTGATAGTACAGGCCCATCGCCTGCTCGTTCGGCATGTCTTCGACCAGACGCAGCTTGTAGTCTTCGCCGCGGGCCTTGAACACTTCGATCACTTCGGCACGCGGAGTGACTTTCTTGATGACGTCGTAATCTTTTTCAATCAGCTGTTGCATGCGCTGTTCGATGGCAGCCATGTCGTCCGGCGTGAAAGGACGTTCGAAGGCGATGTCGTAATAGAAGCCTTCATCGATGACCGGCCCGATCACCATTTTTGCGGTCGGGTACAACTGCTTGACCGCATGGCCAACCAGGTGGGCGCAAGAGTGGCGAATGATCTCCAGCCCCTCTTCATCCTTTGGCGTGATGATTTGCAGGGTCGCGTCGCTGCTGATGATGTCGCTGGCGTCGACCAGTTGGCCATTGACCTTGCCGGCCAGAGTGGCTTTGGCCAGACCGGCACCAATGGATGCGGCGACCTCGGCTACGGAAACCGGGTGATCGAATGAACGTTGACTGCCGTCGGGAAGAGTAATAGTTGGCATGGCGCCTCCTCTCCTAGTGGTGACCCCTACCAAAGGTCACGTGGGTTGGGATGAGCCAGTACAAGATCCGATCCAGGCCATTCAATGACGAACGCCTGCCTTACAGCGGCAGGAGCCTTGCGGCCAACCGGAAAACCGAACCAGAGTGACTGGGATTCAAATCAGAATATTCGCACGCTGACCGCAGCCGGGACGGGAAGTCATCCGGCGCCTGTAAACGCTTGAGTCCGGCATGCTAGCACAGATGAGCGGTCACTTATGCCTCTGTTTGAGCGGAAGGCAAATCGTCCGTTTTTATGCCAGAGTGCTGAACTTGAGTGGCCTTTACACCCTCAGATAACAAGACATTGACCCACAAGGAGCATCCTCGCATGCGTCTGAATACCCTATTCGCCGTAGTCGCCCCCATCGTTATGCTGCTGCCACTGAGCGCCCACGCCGATTGGCCTAAGGGCGAACGCGAGAAATACATGGCGCAGTGCACCCAGGCGGCCACTCCACAGATCGGCGCCGCCGCAGCGAAATCTCACTGTGCCTGTGGCGCAGATGCCATCAAGTCTTACCCGGCCAGCGATATTCAGGCACTGATGGACAACAAGGCCACCCCTGAATTACAGCAGAAAGCGTTGGGGCAAATAGCCAAATGCAAGGCCAATACGCCAGCGAAAAAGTAAGTAAAAATCGCATCTGACTCCGCTCAGCGCCCGTAAAAACGGCTGAATTTGAGCCTTTTCGGACGATTTATGCAGGTTTTACAGGTTTTTTTATTGTCTTTACGTTTCGCTCAAAGCCTTTGAAACCGGGGGTTTCAGCGCAAATGGGCAGTAAAGAAAACACGACTGATTGGCAAACAGCACGTCCGGGGGGCTACCAAAGCGAACATTTCGACTATGATACTCCGGTGTGCCCAGTTGGCCTGAGCAGCACAGTACTACTGAAAATATATGTTTCTTGGAGATACACCATGTCTAATCGCCAAACCGGCACCGTTAAATGGTTCAACGATGAAAAAGGCTTCGGCTTCATCACTCCTCAAGGTGGCGGTGACGACCTGTTCGTACACTTCAAAGCTATCGAATCCGACGGTTTCAAAAGCCTGAAAGAAGGCCAGACCGTTTCCTTCGTGGCTGAGAAAGGCCAAAAGGGTATGCAAGCTGCACAGGTTCGCCCAGAGTAATTTCTCGGCGCACTAAAAAAACCCCGTCCATGTGACGGGGTTTTTTATGCCTGAAACAAAAGTGCCCGGGATCAGCCGCAGTTGACGCGGGTAACCACCAGGCCGTTGTCGGTGTTCAGGTTCAGGCGATCGGAGCGGTACTCCAACGTGATCATGTCATTGGGCTTGAGGAAACGCGCATTTTGCGCGCCAGCCTTGGCCCGGGCTTGCTCCAGCAACTCTGGCGAAGCTTTCTTGCCAATGGCGAACTCCGCCGCCGTTGCTTCGCAGCGGCTGTGACCGGATTCGGTTGCCACTGGATCCTTTGCCGACTCGCTGGAGGTCGTACTGCAACCGGCCAACATGGCAGCGGCCATAAGTGCACCCAGTGTCGCGAACTTCAAAGGCATGAAGCCTCCTTGTATTCAAAAAAGTTAAGCTGAGATTGTGCGACCGCCGATCCGGCGTTTGGTTTCACGGCGATGCCATCACCCTGCCCCACAACCGGAAAAACGCCGAGTGTGCCTCAGCGGCCCCCATAAATTCTCCAATCAATCGTGACTGGATATTAACGAACTCAATAAACGTCGATGTAGTCGTACGGCGGGTTCGGCCAGTTGTCTTTGAGCGCGTTGAAAATCTGCATCACCCACACCTCGTCGCTCGCCGCGACATTTCCCACGTAACCCGAGCCCTTGGCCCAGGTTTCAAGACGAAACAGCAGGCCATCGATATCCTGCCCGCCAGTGACTCCCGAAGAGATATAGGCGATGCCGCTCTTGGTCACGCGCAGTTGCGTATGTTCGTCGTCGCTGGCCGAAGCGAGCAACTGGCGTACCGCGTCTAGCGTAAGGCCGTCAGGGGTATTCAAATCGATCTGCACAGCACGATCCTTGGATAAGCCGGAAAAGACCAAGTGTCGCATAGCGCTGCGTTCATGCCTAAGTCGCAGTGCCAAACCCGTGACAAAGTGGTTAACTCGCTCTCGGACATTCCCGACTTTTCGAGCGCACTCATGAGCACCGTAAGCATCAATGCCGACATCAAAGTCCTGTGGCCGAAGGGGCACAGTTCATATAGCCCGGGCAGCTCGGAAGAGCTGGCACTGATCAGCATTGATCTGCTGGTCAAGACGATGGGAACACAAGGCGCGCAAACGTTTATTGCACAGGTGTTCGAGAGGTATCAGCAGCCCAAAGGCACACCGGACACTGAGAGGGAGTAACGACCCGCAGGCTGGCACCTGCGGGTCTTTGCCTTACTTGAGACGTTTCAGGCGCTCGGTCAGCAAGTCGAAGAAGCCCTGGGCATCGCCATTTTCGACCCAGAAGGCATTTTTCGGTTGCTTCAGGCCGTCATACCAATCAACGACGGTCTGACCGAAAGTGATCCCTTCACGGCTATCAACAGCGACATTCACCGAGCGACCGGTAAACAGTTCCGGCTTGAGCAGGTAGGCGATAACAGTCGCGTCATGCACCGGGCCGCCCGGGATGCCGTAATGCTCCATATCCCCTTTGATGTACTCGTTGAGGATGTCGCTGACAATCTTGCTCGCGTTGTTGTTGAGCGCTGCGATCTGCTTCAGACGCGCGTCACTGGTGAGAATCTTGTGCGTCACGTCCAGCGGCAGATAGGTCAATTTCACGCCGCTCTTGAGCACTACTTCAGCCGCTTGCGGATCGGCAAACAGGTTGAATTCGGCCACCGGGGTGATGTTGCCACCGTTGAAGTGCGCGCCACCCATGATCACGACCTCCTTGATGCCCTGAACAATCTCGGGTTCCTGGATCAGCGCCAGCGCCAGATTGGTCTGCGGACCGAGCATGGCGATGGTGATGCTGTGCGGTTTGGCTTTTTTCAAGGTGTCGATCAAATAGTTGACCGCATTGCCTTCAGCCAGGCCCTTTTTCGGCTCGTGCACGGTGACACCCGACAGGCCTTCCTTGCCATGGATGTTCTCGGCGTAAATCGGCGTACGCATCAGCGGTTTTGGTGCGCCGGCGTACACCGGTACATCCTCGCGCCCTGCCCACTCGCGAGCCAGGCGTGCGTTTCGCGAAGTCTTGTCGAGACGTACGTTGCCAGCCACGGTGGTCAGCGCTCGAATATTCAGTTCGTCCGGCGAGGCCAGCGCGAACAGCAAGGCGACCACGTCGTCGGCACCCGGATCAGTGTCGATGATCAGATCGATTTTTTCCGCCGCATGAGCGCCGGTTGCAGTTATCACGGACAAAAGCAGCAGACTCCGGATCAGTTGATGCAGTTTTTGAGCATAGCGTTGCATGGCGCATTCCTTGTGCATGTGAAAACGAAAATCAGAAAGTAACCCCAGCCACCAGCACGATGTTGCAGTACGGCTGACATTCGCCGGTACGCACAATCGCTCGAGCCTGCCGGCTGAGAACCTTGAATTGCTCGTGACTGAGCAGGTCGCGACGACCCAGTGCACCCTCTTCGTTCAACTCATCCAGCGAGGTCAGCGCTGTCGGTTGCTTGTCGAAAATTTCCTTGGCCAGCGCATGGCTTTCTACCTGCATCTCGCTCAGCACGACTTTCAACGTGCTGACGAAATCAGGAACGCCATGGGTCAGCGCCAGGTCGATCAATTCGACGCCCGGCGGCACGGGCAGCCCGGCATCACCAATGACCACCATGTCGCCATGGCCAAGGGACGCAATCAGACGCGACAACGCGACGTTGAGCAAAGGAGTCTTTTTCATGCGGGTTTGAAGGCCTGTACGTCGGATTGGGTTGGAATGGAGGGTTGTGCGCCGGCACGAGTAACCGACAGCGCAGCGGCAATCTGCCCGTAGCGGATCGCCTCGGCTTCGGATTTGCCACTGGCCAGGGCCGCAGCGAAACCGCCGACGAAGGTGTCGCCCGCCGCCGTGGTGTCGACGGCCTTCACTTTAGGTGCAGGGAAATGCTCGAAACCTGTGCCATTGGCGAATAACGAACCTTCAGCGCCAAGCGTGATGATGACTTTGCCCGCCCCCATTGCAATCAAATGGCTTGCGGCGCTTTCTGCAGTTTTCAACGAATCGACCGGCAATCCGCTCAACGCAGCCGCTTCACTTTCGTTGGGAATCAGGTAATCAATCGCCGGAAACCAGTCTGCCGGCAGCGGGCGACTGGCCGGGGCCGGATTGAGAATCACGGTTTTGCCCAGTGCACGGGCACGCTTGAGTGCATGGCCCACGGTCGCATCCGGAATCTCCAGCTGGCAGATGACGACATCGGCAGCCTGCAACACGGCATCGAAGCGGTCGATGACCTCAGGCGTCATTGCGCCATTGGCGCCAGCGACGATCACAATCGCATTCTGACTGTTGTCATCGACGACAATCAGCGCGACGCCACTGGAATCCTCGACAACGCTCACTGCCTGACAGTCAATCTGTTCAGCCAGCAAGGCATCGCGCAGCTGCACGCCATAGTCATCGTTGCCAACACAACCCACCATTGCCACCTGCGCGCCCAAGCGTGCAGCGGCCACAGCCTGATTGGCACCCTTGCCGCCAGAAACAGTGGCGAACGAATGGCCGATCAGCGTTTCACCGCCCCGGGGCAGGCGTGGCGCCCGGGTGACCAGATCCATGTTCAGGCTGCCTATTACCACTACATTTGCGGGCATACATCATTACTCGTCAATTCGGTTTCAGCGGTATTCGGTGAATACGCCAGACAGCGGCGCAGTCGATTCGCGCAAGACAATACTCGGGGTCACGATCCGTTGATCGGTGCCCAGATTCGGCGTGGCAATCCTTCGCAACAATACTTCTGCGGCCATCTCTCCTAACTGCAGGATCGATTGGCCGACCGTGGTCAGCGCCGGATATACGTAACGGCTCATTTGGATATCGTCGAAGCCGATCACCGACAACTCGGCTGGCACTCGCACATTCCTTTCTGCCGCAGCGCGCAGGACACCGATACCGATCATGTCGTTACCGGCAAAAATGGCGCTCGGCGGATTGGTTTCAAGCAGGCTCGCCGCCGCGTTGTAGCCGCCAGTGCTGGTGAAATCACTTTCCAGCATGCGCTCCTGGCGCACCTCAATGCCCGCCTCTTTCAGCGCACGGCAATACCCGGCCTGACGCATCTGCGCCACGCTGGTACTGGCCGGGCCGCCGATGGTGGCAATGTCACGATGCCCCAGCTCGAGCAGATGGCGGGTGGCGAGGTAAGCGCCGTACTCATGATCGATGCGCACCAGATCGGCATCGACACCATCCAGACCACGGTCGACGATGACCATTGGCGTTTTCACACCGGCAAGTCCTTGCGCCAGGCCACTGTCGCCACCGGCTGAGGCAACAATCAGCCCATCGATGCGCTTTTCCAGCAATACGCGCAAATAGCTACGCTGCTTTTCCGGGTTGTCGTCGGAGTTGCAGAGGATCACGCAGTAGCCATTACGCTCGCAGTAATCCTCGATGCCCCGCGCCAGCTCAGCGAAGTACGGGTTGAGGCTGTTGGGCACCAGCAAACCAATGGTCGCGGTGGTCTTGGCCTTCAGTGAACGCGCCACAGCGCTGGGCACGTAGTCGAGGCTCTTGATGGCTGCCTCGACCTTTCGCCGGACTTCCTGGCTGACCGGCCGCGTATTGTTCACCACGTGGGACACAGTCGTATAGGAAATCCCGGCGAGCGCGGCCACATCCTTGATTGTTGCCATGGTTCAGCCCCGTCGACTTGCGCGTTGACTGCGATAGGTGTCGAGCACCACGGCAATGACGATGACCGCACCGGTGATGATGCGCTTGGTCGGTTCGGTCGCACCGATCTGCGCCAGACCCGCCGCCAGTACGGAGATGATCAATACTCCGAAGAACGTGCTGATCACCGAACCGCGCCCGCCCATCAGGCTCGTGCCGCCGATCACCACGGCGGCGATCACTTGCAGTTCGAGACCGGAGCCGGCGTTCGGGTCGGCCGCTTCCAGACGCGAAATCTGAAACAGTGCAGCGATACCGGCCAACAGCCCCATCAGGCTGAACACCAGAATTTTGTAGGGTTTGGGATTGATCCCTGCCAGACGTACTGCTTCTTCATTGGTGCCGATACCGATCAGGTAGCGACCGAACACGGTACGCGTCAGAACTGCCTGCGCAATGAAGATCACCAGCAAGGCAATGATGAACGACGGCGAGATACCGAACGCGATCGGATTCGACAGCCAGGCAAATGAATCACCGATGTAAGCGGTGCGCGAACCGGTCATCTGATACGCCAGGCCGCGCGCCATTTCCAGCACGCCCAGGGACACGATGAACGACGGAATTCGCCACGCTACTGTGATCGATCCGGTGACAGTGCCGGCCAGCGCCGCCACAGCCATACCCAGCAATGCCGAGGGCAACACGCCCCAGCCCCAGCCCAGAATCGCCACACTGACCGTCGAAGCGGCGAGCGCCAGCACCGAGCCCACCGAAAGGTCGATACCGCCGATGATCAGCACGAAGGTCATGCCGACCGCCAGCACCATCAAATCGGGAATCTGGTTGGCCAGGGTGCTGAAGGTGTTATAGGAGAGAAAGTGGCTGCTCAAGACCGAGAACAGCGCGACCATCGCCAGCAAGGCGCCGGCCAGGCCCAGATAAGTGCCCAAGCCATAGAAGTTGCCACTACGTTTGCCGGCGGAAGTTGCAGTTTTCATGGGAGATCCCTAGGCGCCGCTTCGTTGAGCAACGCATCACGTTTTTGGTAGCCGGCGAACGCGGCGGCAAGCAAATCATCCTGAGTCCAACTGTCACGCTCGAACGTGTCGATCAGACGACCTGCCGAGAGCACGCCGATGCGATCGCAGATCAGCATCAATTCGCGCAGATCACTGGACACCACCACCAGCGCTTTGCCCTGGCGAGTCAGTTCGCCGAGCAAGGCATAAATGTCGAACTTGGCGCCGACATCGATGCCACGAGTAGGCTCATCGAACAGCAGCACCGAGCAATCACGCTCCAGCCAGCGGCCGATTACTACCTTCTGCTGGTTGCCCCCGGACAACTCCGAGACAAGCTGTGTCGGGCTGGAACTGCGGATGCGCATGGCGTCGATCTGACGCTGAGCCAAGGAAATTTCATCGCCATTGTTGACGAAACCGCCGCTGGAAATGTCCGGCATATTGCCCAAAGCAATGTTGGCGCTAATCGACTGACTGAGCAGCAAACCTTCGCCTTTACGGTCTTCGGTGATCAGCGCGATGCCATTGCGCACCGCATCGACGGGCGATCGAATACTCACGACCTGCGCGGGCGAGCCCAGAGATATCGTGCCGCTGTCGGCCACATCGGCGCCGAAAATCAGGCGCAGCAACTCGGTACGGCCCGCCCCGATCAATCCGGAAATCCCGAAAATCTCGCCGGCACGCACTTCGAACGAGACGTCGCGCACCTTGTCCGATCGCGTCAGACCGTTAACCGTCAACATCGGCGCGCCGATTTTGCGCGGGCCGAGGTCGATGTGTTCGCCCAGTTCCCGGCCGACCATCAACGTGACCAGTTGCTCACTGTTGTAATTGGCCATTGGCTCGACACAGACCAGATTACCGTCGCGCAGCACTGCGATGCGCTGCGCCACCCGGGCCAGTTCTTCGAGGCGGTGGGAAATGTAGATGATCGAGACGCCACGCGCCTGCAATCGGGTGATCTGCTCAAAGAGCATTTCGACTTCGCGCGCCGTGAGCATCGCGGTCGGCTCATCGAGAATCAGCACATGGCAATCGCCGATCAGGTTGCGGGCGATTTCGACCATCTGCTGATGCCCGATACCCAACTCGCCGACCAGCGTGTCCGGATCGATCGCATCGAGGCCGACTTGCGCCATGGCTTCGATAGCGGCTTTGCGCAATTGTTTGCGGCTGATCCAGCCACCATTACTCGGCAGGTTGTCGAGAAACAGATTTTCCGCCACCGACAGCGTCGGCAACAGATTGAGTTCTTGCATGACCATGCGCACGCCAAGATCTTCGGCCTGGGTACGGCTGCCCGGACGATAGTCCTTGCCCTGGAATTGCATCTGGCCGGTCGTCGGGGTGACCAGACCGCCAATGATCTTCGAGAGGGTGCTTTTACCGGCGCCATTCTCGCCGGTCAGCGCCAGCACTTCACCGCGCATCAGCGTCAAATCGATGCCGGTGAGCACCGGTTGCGCGTAAGTCTTACCGATACCGCTGACCGAGAGGACAGCGTTCGGGGCGGAAACTGACATAAAAAACTCTCCATGCGCTCGCCCGGACGGACGAGCGCCGTTGTGTCGCCGAAGGACTACTTCTTGGTGACCAGCTCGACCGGGGTTTCGATGACGCCGTTGGCGCCGCTGTCGACTTTCTCGCCCTTGATGATTTTCAGCGCGGTCTCGATGCCGAACACAGCTTGTTTGGCTGCATACTGGTCAGCAGTGGCCAGCACGCGGCCGTCTTTCAACATTGGCTGAATCGCATTGATGTTGTCGTAACCGACCACTTGTACCTGACCGGCCTTGCCGGCAGCGCGGACTGCGGAAACGGCGCCAACTGCCATGCTGTCGTTGCCGGCCAGCAGGGCTTTGACGTCCGGGTATTCGCTGAGAATCGACGCGGCAACCTTGTTGCCCTTGTCGATTTCCCAGTCACCGGATTGCAGGGAAACCACCTTGATTTGCGCCGCTTCCATCGCATCCTTGAAACCCGCAGTACGCTGCTGGGCGTTGGTGGTCGTGGACACACCTTCAATAATGCCGACTTCGTCACCGGCCTTCAGCTGCTTGGCCAGGTATTCGCCAACCAGACGAGCGCCCTTGCGGTTGTCCGGGCCTACGAATGGCACGCTGATGTTTTTGCTTTTGACCACGGCAGGATCGAGCTGATTGTCGATGTTGATCACGGTGATGCCGGCATCGACGGCCTTCTTGATGACCGGCACCATCGCCTTGGAGTCGGACGGCGCGATGACCAGCGCATTGACCTTGGCCAGAATCATCTGCTCGACGATGCGGGTCTGGCCGGCAGTGTCGGTTTCGTCTTTGATGCCGTTGGAGATCAGGTCGAAATCGGCGGAGTGGTCTTTCTGGTAAGCCTTGGCACCGTCTTCCATGGTCAGGAAGAATTCATTGGCCAGCGATTTCATGACCAGGGCGACTTTGGGTTTTTCAGGAGATTCGGCGAACGCCGAGGAGACAGGTAGTGCGGCGGCTGTAGCAGCCAGCATAGCGACAGCAAGAAGACGTCCAGCGAATGGCAGCTTCATGGGTTCACTCCGATCTTATGATTATTGTGAGCAACGTTTGCGCTGACGTAAGCTACATCACCTTCCGCCGATGGCACATTACATCGAAAGAGGCGCGCAAACGTTTGCGTAGATCGAACTATGCGAATCCCGCCGACATTTGTCAACAATCAGAAATCAGCAGATGTTGTAGGGCGAATCGTTCGATTCGCCCCTGACTCGCTCAAGCCGTGGTGCTGATCAGCCCGCCGCTATTGGAATCCTTGGCCAGCTCTTTGATCAGATTGCCGGAGACTTCAGACAGCGCGCCGTTGGTATCAGCGATTTGCCCCTGAATCGACATGACCACCGCCGCTTTGGCTTCCGGCGTCGGGTAACTGGCTGCCTGTGCCGCCGCCAGTTGCTGCTGCTGTTCCTGCAATTGTTTTTGCAGTTCCTGCATGCGTTTGAGCAGCATTTTCACGGCAATACTTTGATTGCCGCCGCTCTCGGCCTTGCTGTCGTCCTGGGCGGGGCCACCGGTTCTGACCTGGTTCGAGTCGCCCTCATCCTTAGCCAGTATTTCAGTGGAGGCCTGCGCCGTAGCGTCGCTCAAGGCATTAACCGTGGCGGCGGACTTGCCGCCGATGGTGACGCCAGCAGCATTGGGAAAACCGACAGTCAGTGACATGTTAACTCCTGAAAAAAAGATCCTTAAAGACCCATCGGCCTGCGCGACGCTTTCTTTAGCAAAGCGGTTGAAGCCCTGTCGCCCCTGCCGGCTCGCAGAACCGGCTGATGTTTTCGGACAGCCGAACAAAAAAGCCCTCCATGTTCGGAAAACCGGATAACCAAGGCATCAGGGCAATCTGGCGATCAATAAATTATTGATATAAATCATCGGGTTAAACATTTTTCTCAAGCACAGTACGGCTGGTACAGATCCTGCTCCCTCCCCTGTACCCCGGGCATCCAGATCGGCTCGGGGCGCATCTAGATGAACCTGCACCAGCACCGTCTCACTACTAGAGAGAAAAATAATGAAATCTGCTTTCAACACCTTGGTTCCGGGCGCTCTGGCCCTCCTCCTGCTCCTGCCGACCGCCCTTCAGGCAAAAGAAGTCGAAACCCAGACCAAACTCGCCAACGTTGTGGTACTTGCCACCGGCGGCACCATTGCCGGGGCTGGCGCCAGTGCCGCCAACAGCGCAACTTACCAGGCCGCCAAAGTCGGTGTGGAACAGCTGATCGCCGGCATTCCTGAACTGAGCAAACTGGCCAATGTGCGCGGCGAGCAAGTCATGCAGATCGCCTCGGAAAGCATCACCAACGACAACCTCCTGCAATTGGGCCGCCGCGTTGCCGAGCTGGCTGACAGCAAAGACGTCGATGGCATCGTCATCACCCACGGCACCGATACCCTGGAAGAAACCGCTTACTTCCTGAACCTGGTGGAAAAAACCGACAAGCCGATCATCGTTGTCGGCTCGATGCGCCCAGGCACCGCCATGTCCGCCGACGGCATGCTCAACCTGTACAACGCTGTTGCCGTGGCCAGCAGCAAAGACGCGCGCGGCAAAGGCGTACTGGTGACCATGAATGATGAAATCCAGTCCGGTCGCGACGTCAGCAAAATGATCAACATCAAGACCGAGGCATTCAAGAGCGCCTGGGGCCCGCTGGGCATGGTCGTGGAAGGCAAATCCTACTGGTTCCGTCTGCCGGCCAAGCGCCACACCATGGATTCGGAATTCGACATCAAGAACATCAAGAGCCTTCCTGACGTGGAAATCGCCTATTCCTACGGCAACGTGAGCGATACCGCCTACAAGGCCCTTGCGCAATCCGGCGCCAAAGCCATCATCCACGCTGGCACCGGCAACGGTTCGGTGTCCTCCCGCGTCGTGCCAGCCCTGCAGGCATTGCGCAAGGATGGTGTGCAGATCATTCGCTCGTCCCACGTCAATGCCGGCGGTTTCGTCCTGCGCAACGCCGAACAGCCTGACGACAAGTACGACTGGGTGGTTGCCCATGACCTGAACCCACAGAAGGCACGCATCCTGGCCATGGTCGCCCTGACCAAAACCAACGACAGCAAAGAGCTGCAGCGGATGTTCTGGGAATACTGACTGACCTTCGCCCGATCCGTTCGTGATCGGGCACTCCTTCTACCACTCGCCCACACGGCGGGTGGTATGTCGCCTACAGCCCTCCTGCATTTTTCCTACAAAAAATTCGACACCGCTCACACTAAAACTGAAAAACCGCTGTCAGAGGATTTTCTTGAATTTTAAGCAGTTGCGAAAATTCCTACAGTTAAATACTGTATGCACGTACAGCTTAATAAGGATAACCTCGTGGCCACCTCCCCTGATGCTCCTGACGCTTACGAACGCATGGGCATGCGCGTTCAGAAAATCATCAACTCCCCCACCGCCCAGAAAGCCAAAGCCGCACTGATCTTCCGTCTACCGGACGAGCCGATGGATGAGTGGGAGCGCCTGCTCGAGGAAATCGACGAGAACGACAACGTCACCCTGGCCTATCGCGACGATGGCGGCGTGCAGATTTTTTGGGTTGTGCCGAAGGAAGATTGATTCAATGAGTGTCCGCTGTTTTGCTTTGCTGTTGTTGTTCATTGCTTTTGGTGCTCAGGCTGGCGCGCCACGCACCTTTACCGAAGCCAAGAAGGTTGCCTGGAAACTGTATGCACCTCAGTCGACCGAGTTTTATTGCGGGTGCAAATACACCGGCAACAAGGTTGATCTGAAAGCCTGCGGCTACGTACCGCGAAAAAATGCGAAACGCGCCTCGCGCATTGAGTGGGAGCATATTGTTCCGGCCTGGCAGTTCGGCCATCAGCGCCAATGCTGGCAGGAAGGTGGACGCAAGAATTGCACCCGCTACGACCCGAGCTATCAGAAGGCCGAAGCCGATCTGCATAACCTGGTACCGAGCATTGGCGAGGTCAATGGCGATCGCAGTAACTTCAGCTACGGCTGGCTGCCAGTGCAATCAGGTCAATATGGCTCGTGTCTGACCCAGGTCGACTTCAAGGCCAAGAAGGTCATGCCCCGCCCTTCGATTCGCGGCATGATTGCCCGCACCTATTTCTACATGAGCAAGCAATACGGCTTGCGCTTGTCGAAACAGGATCGGCAGCTCTATGAAGCCTGGGACAAGACCTACCCGGTGCAAGACTGGGAGCGCCAACGCAATCAAAGCGTGGCCTGCGTGATGGGGCGCGGTAACGAGTTTGTCGGCCCGGTGAATCTCAAAACCTGCGGCTGATCGATCCGGTAAAAGAAAAGGCCTCGAACCTAAGGTTCGAGGCCTTTTTGTGCCTAGCTGCCAGCCTTGTTGTAGCGCCAGTAACCCATCAAATTCAACGACTCCCGGGGGATGCCACATTCCTTGATAAGGTATCGGCGCAAACTCATCACCGCCGCCGACTCTCCAGCGACCCACCCGTAAAATCCTTCAGGCGCCGTATCGGCAATTTCCCAGAGGATGTCCTTGTCGATGTCGACATCGGCCAACTCGATCGCGCGCCCGGCGGAAGACTGATGCACAGGCAGCGTCGCCTCACGCACCGCTTCAACCATCAACGCCCCTGCGATCGTTTCACTGGTTTGATCGCGAATCAACCACTTCACTGACAACCCCGGCCAGTCAGGAACGCTCAGCATGTCCCCGGCACTCTCCACTTCGAAAAACGCCTGCACTTGCGACGGCTCGGCGAGCGCCGCCAACTCATCGAGAATGCCCATGGCAGCCGGTAGCGCAGTGGCATCGGCTACCAGTAAAACCTGCTTCAAGGTCTGCGGTGGCTTCCACTCAAACCCGCCAGCCTGCTGTGCGGTGAAATGACTGTCGGGCGCGAGGATCTGCATGGCATCGCCGGGCTGCGCACGCAACGCCCAGCGCGAGGCAGGACCCGTTTCGCCGTGCAGGACAAAATCGATATCCACTTCGCCCTGTTCGGCGCGCAAATGGCGGATGGTGTAAGTGCGCATCGCAGGGCGACGATCCGCGAGCATCGCCCGAAAACGAGCGTACCAACCTTCCTCTTGGGAAAGTCGGGATTGCGAGCCGTCGGCGGCAGGGAAAAACAGCTTTACGCGTTGATCCGGTGCCCAGGTCGCCATTTCCTCGACGGGCGAACCGCAGAGCGTGATCCGCATCATGTGCGGACTCAACTGCGTTTTTCGCAGCAAGGTGACATCAAACAGTTTGTACGGATTGGCGGAGGCCATGGGGAGCTCCTTCGGAAAATCATCAGCGAGTTCAGTTGGAACGAATCGCGTCTGACAACCTTTAGGCAGCTCCGCCGAATGGATCGCTTACGGTGCGAGCGGATGCTCGACCAGAACCGATTCCACGTTTTGTTTCTTGGCCTTCACCAAAGCGGCATCCACTTGTATTTTTCGAGCTTCGGCTTCGGCCTGGGAATTGAACGGGCCAATCAGAATCCGCGTTTTGCCGCTGCTGTCCTTGATCACCGTTGGCACAAAAGCGTGCTCGATCAACCAGCCACTCAAGTCGCTGACAGCCTGAGGAGTTTCACCGCGCACCTCAAGATCCCACTGTGGAGCAGCGGCCGCCGCAGGCGCTGTTGCGACCGCCACTTTCGGCTTTGGTGCGTCTACACTCTTGCCTTCACCACATCCTGCCAATGCCAGTGCCGCGACTACCCAGACCAATTTGCGCACAACGCTTTCCTCGGAATTCTCAAAGCGGCGATCTTAACATTCAAAAATACTTCGCGAGCCCCGCAAAATGGGCACAAAACAACGAGATTGATGATTGCAGCCTCTGTATAGTTACGCCCTGGGAATTAATGCCGCTTCTGTGCGTCAGAAAGAGGCACCCAAACCGTGAGACTTCGCACTAATCTATACGTACCACCGACCTCTGCACTGTCTGAATCAGGTGCCCTACAAAGCAATCAAGGAGAAGACCATGCTGATACTCACCCGCAAAGTCGGTGAAAGCATAAACATTGGTGATGACATTACGATCACCATCCTCGGCGTAAGCGGCCAGCAAGTCCGCATCGGCATCAACGCTCCAAAGAACGTCGCCGTACACCGTGAAGAGATTTATCAGCGCATTCAGGCTGGCCTGACCGCCCCGGACAAGCCACAGACTCCCTGAGCCGCATCGCAGTCAGTAGCCAGTTCGTTTGCCTCGTGTAATGACTGGCTAAAGATTCACGCGCCGTATTGCAATCCGCTCCCCACTCCGCTGGGCACGGCGCCTGACATATGACCCCGCTCCACTTCCTTTCCAGTACCGCATCCCCTCCTGCTGCCCGATACTACCCGCCATTTCCGTGGCTGGCTGTCGGACGTTTCCGATAGCGCGCAGAGAATCCGCTCTCTAACCAAATGTCACACCGCGCGCCATGCCTGTCGCAGCCACCACCATCAACACCAGCAATAACGCCTCGACATGACTGATGCGCGCATACAACTTTGCCCGTCCAGTCTCGAGCGCGGCGCCACGCGCTGAAGCGATCCGCCATTTGATCAAGGTGATCATCGGCGCAAGCTCCAGCAATAAAATCAGCACAAACAGCGTCATCTTCAGATGAAACAGCGGTTGATGAAGGTAATAGTCGGCGCCCTTTTCATACCCGCCAAAGGCACGCACCCCACCTGTAACCAGCAGAATCAGCGCCGAAATACCCCACAGGTTATCGGCGAGTAGTACGCGCCTGGCTTCTCCGGCACCTGCGGCCAGACGACTGAACGCCGCTCCACGGGTCAGCACCGCCCAGAAGCCCAAAGCAAAAGCCAATAGATGAACAGCCGCGAGAAACCAGTGAACCAGCATCGACACACCCCTTTATAAAGTGTTGAAAATCGGCCAGTCAGTAGTAGTTGAAAACGCAAGGATTTGCTCGCTCAGGCTCGATTACCGGGGCGGCTGGTGTGATTAAAAGCGCCTGAAAAGCACCGCGGTTGCCAAATCGCAGGCAAAAAAAATCCCAAGCAGCTGATGGAAGCTTGGGATTTAAAAATGCATAAACCGTGGTGGTGAACGCGGGGCGAATGTTACTGAATTCCACAGCCCGTAACAACGTATTTTTGATAACCGGTCGGTTAAAAATAATCGTAAGTCATTAAATATCCACACTATTTCAAAGGACGATGGCGACAGACGGTTACCCATCACTCCATACAAATTGCCGCTGACGGGAAAGCCTTCCGGCCAAAAGTACACGCCCTATGACAAATACAAATTCATATCGACTTACAAGAAATTTGGTGGCACTACGGAATGAGAACGCATCTGCTCGTATCTTTTAAAGCGTTCTTTGACGAACTCCGAAAATGAAACCTTATGCGATCCCCCGCGCCCTTCTCGCCCGCATCAGCGCTCAGCACAAATCCAAGACAACAAAAAAGGGCTCACCTTTCGGTGAGCCCTTCCAGACCGCCCAGCAGAGCGGATTTTGTTTGGTAGGCGCGATTGGACTCGAACCAACGACCCCCACCATGTCAAGGTGGTGCTCTAACCAACTGAGCTACGTGCCTGCTGTGAGGCGGCATTCTACGGAATTCCGGAGGGGTGTCAACACCTTTTTTTCACCTAACCCTATGAATATGCAAAATATTTAATTTCGGGTCGGCGAAGAAGATTTTTCCGGTAGCTGGCGGAGGTTTTTTAACTGGGGTAGGATCGGCGCAATCGTAAAATATATTAAACAGAGGCTGCAGGATGGCGAACACCCCTTACCCAGAGTCTTATTACGCTGCGTCGGCCAATGCCGTACCGCCACGTCCGGCCCTGCAGGATGATGTGGAGACGGATGTCTGTGTGATTGGCGCCGGGTACACCGGACTGTCCTCTGCCTTGTTTCTGCTGGAGAACGGTTTTCGTGTGACGGTACTGGAAGCCGCCAAGGTCGGCTTCGGCGCCTCCGGGCGTAATGGCGGGCAGATCGTTAACAGTTATAGCCGCGACATCGATGTGATCGAGCGCAGCGTCGGCCCCAAGCAGGCGCAGTTGCTTGGGCAGATGGCGTTTGAAGGCGGCCGGATCATTCGTGAGCGTGTCGCCAGGTACAACATCCAGTGCGACCTGAAGGATGGCGGCGTGTTCGCTGCCCTCACGGGTAAACAGATGGGCCACCTGGAATCTCAGAAACGTCTGTGGGAGCGCTTCGGCCATACGCAGCTCGAACTGCTCGATCAGCGTCGTATCCGCGAAGTTGTCGCGTGTGATCAATACGTCGGCGGCATGCTCGATATGAGTGGCGGGCACATTCACCCGCTTAACCTGGCGCTGGGTGAGGCCGCCGCAGTGGAATCCCTCGGCGGCACAATTTATGAGCAATCCCCCGCCGTGCGTATCGAACGTGGCGCCAATCCAGTGGTGCATACGCCGCAAGGCAAGGTCAGGGCCAAGTTCATCATCGTTGCCGGCAATGCCTACCTCGGTAATCTGGTGCCGGAACTGGCGGCCAAATCGATGCCGTGCGGCACCCAGGTGATCACAACCGAACCGCTGGGTGACGAACTTGCAAAAGCTCTGCTGCCGCAGGACTACTGCGTCGAAGACTGTAACTATTTGCTCGACTACTACCGACTGACCGGCGACAACCGCCTGATCTTCGGCGGCGGCGTGGTGTATGGCGCACGGGATCCGGCCAACATCGAAGCGATCATTCGTCCGAAAATGCTCAAGGCGTTTCCGCAGCTCAAGGACGTGAAGATTGATTACGCATGGACAGGAAATTTCCTGCTGACCCTGTCGCGTTTGCCGCAGGTTGGGCGTTTGGGCGACAACATCTATTACTCGCAAGGCTGCAGCGGCCACGGTGTGACGTACACGCATCTGGCCGGCAAAGTGTTGGCCGAAGCACTGCGTGGTCAGGCTGAACGTTTTGATGCGTTTGCGGACTTGCCGCACTACCCGTTCCCGGGTGGGCAACTGTTGCGTACACCGTTTGCGGCGCTGGGGGCTTGGTATTACGGGTTGCGCGACAAGTACGGCCTATAAAAACCATTGTGCCGAGGGGATTTATCCCCGTTGGGGTGCGAAGCGCCCCCTCTTCAATAGAAGGGGACTGCTGCACAGTCCAACGGGGATAAATCCCCTCACCACAGTAGTCTCAGCCAGACTTTCAATCAGAGTTGGTCGCGGGCAATCCCGCTGCGAATCCGCAAGATGTCAGCCAATACCGCCAAGGCAATCTCCGCCGGCGTTTTGCTGCCCAGGTTCAGACCGATCGGCGCATGAATCCGCGTCAGTTCGCCCTCCCCCAGACCGCCAATCCGCCGCAAACGCTCGAAGCGCTTCTGCGATGTCTGCTGTGAGCCCATGACGCCAATGTAGAACGCCTCGGTGCGCACCGCCTCCATCATCGCGAGATCGTCGATCCGCGGATCGTGGGTCAGCGCCACCACCGCCGTGTCGCGATGACAACCACCGTCGGCGATAAACACCGAAGGCAGTTGCCGACGAATCTCCACGCCGTTGAGCACCACACCTTCGAGCACTTCATCGCGCGGATCGCAGAGAATCACTTCAAACCCGAGACCCACCGCGAACTCGGCACAGGCCTGCGCCACACTGGAATAACCCGCGAGCAACAGACGCTGAGCCGCGCCGACACGAATCCGCACACGATCAATCTCGCGCTCGATGCGTGCGCCCTGTTCGCGATCGGCAAACAAGGCACGTGCGCCGCTGACCAGATCAACCTCGCGGATCAAGCGCCGCTGACCGAGCAGCGCCGATTCCAGCTCACGCAGATGCGCCTGCACGTCACAGTCCGCGTCAAATTTCTCTACCAGCACATCGAGGATGCCGCCACAGGGCAGGCTGACCCGAGAACGCGGATCGTCGCCCTCCCCATAACGCACCACGTTGACTGCATCGAGAAACGCACCTTCGGCGACCCGCTCGAGGAAGTCCTCTTCGACGCAACCACCTGACAACGACCCGATCCACTGGCCGCCTTCGTTCACCGCCAGCAGCGAACCCGGCGCCCGCGGTGCCGAGCCGTAGGTGGTCAGCACGGTGCAGAGCCAGATGCGCTGCCCCGCCACCGACCACTCCAGCGCCCGCCGCACCACTTGTAGATCGAGATGCTGCATGTCAGTGCGCCTTGTGCTCGAGGGTCGGTGCGTCGGCCTGCAGTTTCTGCACGTCGCTCACCGCCAGTTCGGCGGATTGGCCGCCCCAGCCCTGACGCAGGTAGTTGAGCAGATCAGTCAGCTGTTCAGGGCTGAGCTTGTCGGCAAAACCCGGCATCGGCTGCATGTGTTCGAACCCGGCAAACTTCTGCTCGCCGATACCGTCCTCGATCACCCGCAGCAGGTTGCGCGGGTCTTCCAGGCGCAGCGTGGTGTTGCCGCGCATGGCCACCGCGATGTGCGGCTTACCCTCGCCACCGGCGGCGTGGCAACCGGCGCAGACGTTCAAGTATTCCTGACGGCCGCGCTGGGCGCTCGCGCTGAGCTTGTCCACCGACACCTCGACGAGTTCCTTGGCTGCCGGCGGTTGGTCGCCGAGCAGGAAGGTCGCCATCGCTGCCAGATCCTGATCGTTCAGACCCTGAGTGCTGTTGTGGAACACCGGGAACATCTCGTTGAACATCGTCCCTTGCGCGCTCATGCCGTGCTTGAGGAACGTGCTCAGATCCTGATGATTCCAGCCGCGCGCAGCGAGGTCAGTGGCCAGCAGGCTTGGCGCCAGATACCCATTGAGGATGCCGCCAGTCAGGCGTTTGTCCATCTGCATCGCGCCCGGCAGGCCGCGTGGCGTGTGGCACTCGCCGCAGTGGCCGAGGACGTCGACCATGTATTGGCCGCGCTTCCACGCTTCGCTTTTGCCTTCGCCGGCGTCCAGCTTCACGTCTGTGCCGTACATCATGTTCCAGCCCATCAGGCCCAGACGCACGTTGAACGGAAAACTCAGGCTGGTGACCGGTGCTGCGCGCTCGATCGGCTCGACGGTTTTCAGGTAAGCGTGAATCGCGTCCGAATCTTCCCGTGGCACCAGGTGATACGAGGTGTATGGCATCGCCGGGTAAAGGTTGGCGCCGTCGCGACGCTTGCCCTTGGTCAGCGCAGCGAAGAACTCGTCATCGTTATACAGACCGATACCGTGCTCTTTGCTCGGGGTGATGTTGGTGCCGTAGATCGTGCCGAACGGCGACACGATCGGCAGGCCACCGGCATACGGCGCGCCGCCCGGTGCGGTGTGGCAGGCCATGCAGTCCGCAGCGCGGGCGAGGTACTCGCCACGCTTGACCTGATCATCGGCGTGGGCAAATACCACCGGCGCAGCCAGCCCGACCGCCAGGGTCAGGCGGGTCAGTAATAGCTTCATGCTTAACCCTCCTTGACCAGGCCGAGATCGGTCAGCACGTTGCGGGTGGCGTTGTAGTAACGCACGTACCCGGTGCAACGGCAGACGTGATGGCCGAGGCTGTCCTCGATGACTTTTTCCAGCTGGCTTTTGACGATTGGCTGGCGTTGCAGCTTCTCGACCAGTACGGTCGCGGCGTTGACGAAGCCTGGCGCGCAGTAGCTGCACTGGAAGGCGAACTCGTCGACGAAACGCTGCTGGATCGGATTCAGCTCGGTGACCTGTCCCTGCTCGTCGCGGCTCGCGTGGCCTTCGATGGTGCGGACTTTTTTGCCTTCGAAGTAATGCGCGCCGGTGATGCAGGTGCGTACTTCTTCGCTGGTGCCGTCCGGGTTGTCGACGATCACCACGCAGGCGTGGCAGATGCCCTGGCCGCAGCCCAGGCGCGAACCGGTGAGGTTTTTGTATTCGTGCAGGTAGTCGATCATCGGCAGGTCATCAGGGATGTCCACCGGGCCGACGGTTTGACCATTGAGGGTCAGTTGAAGCGGACGGTTAGCCATTGAGGGCCTCCTTGATGCGCGCAGCAGTGATTGGCAGATCGCGAACACGTTTACCGATGGCGTGCGCCACGGCGTTACCGATGGCACCGACCACCGGGATCATCACCACTTCGGCGATGCCTTTGGACGGGTCGCTAGGCGACAGGGCCGGGAGAATCTCCGACGTCTGCTTCCACACGGCAACGTGACGGGCCATCGGCAAACGGTAACGGTTGAAGTTCCAGTCACCCTCCCCCGGCCCGCCTTCGTACAGCGGCATCTCTTCCATCAGTGCGTGACCGATGCCCATGGCGATACCGCCTTCGAGCTGGCCCTTGACCAACTCTTCGACCAGCACACGGCCGCACTCGACCCACGAATGGTGGTTGAGCACTTCGACTTCCGCCGAGCCTTTGTTGACCTTCAGTTCGACCAGCGTCGCGACCGGGCTGTAGTAAGTCACGGCGGCGTTGTTCAACTGAGTCGCTGGATAGCTGATGTTCTGGCGATCCAGCAGATGGAAACCGGCCGTACTCATCAGCGCTTGCTTGGCTTTCGGGGCTCCGTCGCCATACTTGACGGCCAGACCGTCGAGCGGCAGACGCTCGCGCACGCCGTCGATGCTGTATTCAGCCTCGGCCCAGCTCCAGCGGTTAAAGCCGTGCACGGTGGCTCCGGTGACCAGGCCGCGTGCGTGAGCATGTTTGGCCAGCTCTTCGAAGCTCAGCGGCTGCATGCCGTTGGCGGTGAGTTTGCCGTCGACCCAATGCGCATCTTCGCGACGCACCACGTAAGGGTTGGCCTGGCCGCCGAACGGGCCCTGACGCCAGATCTCCAGTGCTGCCGGCCACAAGCCGTGGTTGAACAGCACGCGCGCCGCTTCACGGGTGGCGTGACTGAAGTAATAAGCCGAGTTGGTCGCCGACGAGGCCGAAGCCAGTTTGCCAACCCAGCGCGGGTTGCGCAGTAGGTTGTCCTGCTCAGCCTGGCTCATGATGTAAGGGTTGCCGCTGGTGATCAGCTGCATTTCCTTCCATTCGGTTTCGCCGGTTTTCACCTCGTGCGCCGGGCTGCCGAGGAAATCGGCGACAACCAGGGCTTGTGACGTGGACATGCCGGTGCCGATCTCGATACCGATATGGCGCAGCTGGATGCGACCTTCGGCGGTGAATTCGATGCTGGCCATCGGCGCTTCGGAACCGGTGCCGAAGTCTTTCTGGCAAATGGCAAAACCGACGCCGTACCAATTGTCCGGGTCGGCGGCTTCGCGTTGTTTCTTGATCGCGTCACGGTTTTTCCAGACTTCGTGCACCGAGGCTTTGTCGAGGATTTCGTGCAGGCGCAGCGCACCGGCCGGGATCGCGCCCTGAGTGTTCTTCATCCCAGAACGCAGAGCGTTCTTGCGGCGCAGGTCAATGGCGTCGACATTCAGACGATTGGCGATTTCGTCGACCATCATTTCGGTCGCCGCCATGCTCTGCAGGGTGCCGTAGCCGCGCATCGAACCGGCCTCAACGCCACGCGAATGGTAAGCGGTGACTTGCAGGTCGTTCTGCGGCATGTAGTAGATCGACTGCGCAGCCGTGGCGCCAACCGCCGCCACCGAAGGGCTGTAGTTGATCCGGCCACCGCCGTCGACGCTCATTTCGGCGCGGAAAATCTTGAAGCTGTAGTCGTTCTTGTCCACGGCCAACTGGTAGCGGATATCGAACGGGTGACGCTTGATGCCGCTCTGGAATTGCTCGTAGCGGTCGTTGGCCAGACGCACCGGCACACCGGCGCCATACAGCGCAGCGAGGGCCGCGTAGTAGACGAAGATGTTGTGGTCTTTGGAGCCGTAACCAACGGTGTAGCCCGGGTGCATGTTCAGGTTGGCCAGGCCGAAGCGCGACGGCGCGATCATTTTCGCGGTCTCGGTCGCCGCTTCCAATGGGCACTGGGTGGCCACAACGAAGTGCAGGGTCTTGGTTTTCGGGTCGTACCAGCCGTTGCCGTTGTCCGGTTCCATGGCGGCCGGTTCAATCGACGGGGTCTTGTAGCGCTCGTCGAACACCAGCCAGTTATCCGGCGGCGAGTCGACTTCTTTCTTCATCCGATCGGCGTAAAACAGGCCACGCTCGGTCAGGTTGCCGTGCAGGTTCGGCTGGGAATTCCACACCGGGCGACGGTTTTTCAGCATCGGGAAGAGGATCGAGTCCTTGAGGCTGGCGAATTCGTCTTCGTCGGCCGAGGTCGGACCACCTACGCGTACGTAGCGGAAGCTACCATACGGATCGCCTTCGTAATACGGAACCTGGGCACCGTAACGAATCGCCTTGTCATTGAATTTGAGTTTGTTCTTGGCCTGACGGAAACGCTCGAAATCGTTCCAGATCAGGATCGCCACCGGATGGCCGATGAACATTGGCACTTTGCCTTCCGGCAGTAGCGGATCCGGTGCGTGTTCTTCCGGGAAGACGATGCCGTCCTTGTCCAGGTCAGCCGCGGTGACGATGCGGTCAGGCTGCAAATCGGCACCGAGCCACGACAGGTCGTAGCCGTCGTAGATGCGGTCAGCCTTGATGGTTTTCAACAGCATGGCGTGGCCTTGCTGTTCGGGCCAGCCCGGCATGTCCTTGGATCGGATGTCGCGGGCAAACACCTTGCTACCGCAGACTTTCGACAAGGCATCGTTACGCTGGCGCGCCTTGCCGTTGTTGCCGAGCCATTTCTCGGACGGCACGGTGACGCTGTTTTCCATCAAGGCAGCCAGCGCCTGACTGCTGAGCGGCGTGAGCGTGACGCTCACACCCGCCACCAGCCCGCCCTGGAGGAACGAGCGCCGGGATATTTCACGGTTGGACATGGATCATCCTCTGGGCGGTTATACGTCCGCCCTTCTGGTTATCTACTGGGAATCTCGAGTCTTGCAGAAGCCCTTCTTGGCTAAACAAAGGGCGTGATGACAGTGCAAAGCTGACCGAAAGGTTAACTTTAAAGGTTTCTGCGTTCGCAGCAAACAACCAGTTACAAAAATCTGACTAAAGAATCAGATTGCTGCAGCGTTGCGCCGCAGCAATGAGGGGTAACGGCGCCACTTTTCAGGGCGCCTCACTTGCATCAATCAGAAGTCGACGGTGGCCGACAGCAGATAAGTGCGCGGTGTCGAGAGCGTCAGGCCTGGCTCGCTGTCGTCCGAGGCGCCGGCGGAACTCCAGTAGCGTTTATCCGCCACGTTTTCGATATTGCCGCGCAACGTGATGTTTTTTTCATCAACCTTGAAAGCGTAGCGGGCACCGACGTCGAATCGCGTCCAGGCGTCGATTTCCTTGTTGTTCGATTGATCCAGATACTGCGAGCTCGAATAGATGCTTCGACTGGTCAGCGTCAGGCCCTGCACGCCCGGCACATCCCACTCGGCGCCCAGATTGACGTTGTATTTCGGCGTGGCCGGCGCCCGGTTGCCGTCGAAGGTGCCGTTGGTGGTGTGCGTCAGCTCGCTGTCGATATACATGACGCCACCCAGCAGGCGGAACCCGTCGAGCGGTTCACCGAACACGCTCAATTCCACCCCATCATTCTGACGCTTGCCATTCGGGCCGAAGACCCGCGTGGTGGCGTTGGTTTCATACGCCGGTTGTTTGATGCGGAACACCGCCGCAGTGACCGCGAAGGCGCCGGCATCATATTTGGCGCCGACTTCCACCTGACGACTGATGAACGGCGGAAAAATCTCATCCTCGTTGACAGAGGTCGACGGTGCGATCTTGCCCTGACTCAAGCCTTCCATGTAGTTGGCGTACAGCGACAGTTTGTCGGTGGCCTTGAACAGGATGCCGCCGGAAGGCGACAGCTTTTCCTCGTCATACGCGGTGCCACCTTTGACATCGTCGCTCCAGTCATCGACTTTCACGCGCTGCCAGCGAGCGCCGAGTGTCAGCAACAGGCGATCATCAAAAAAGCCCAGAGTGTCGGACAACGCTACACCGCTGAAGCGGTTTTCGGTGTAGACCTTGGGATCCTGCCGCGTAGGTCGTACCGGTGTCGGCGTCTGCACCGGGTCATAAAGGTTGCTGCGGGACGCGGCATACCGGGCGCCACCGTTCTCGAAATCCATGTAGAAATAACTGGCTGCCAGATTCACCTCATGACTCACCGGTCCGGTGTGAAACCAGTTGCGCACGCCCATCGTCGCCGTACGGACATTTTCATCGCGGGTGAAATCACGCGGCTGCACACTGAAATCACCGGCGTCGTTGATAACCGAAACGGCATGGCGAAGAAAGTCGTGATTGCTTTTGCGGGCGCCGACACCGCCATACAGCATGACCGAATCACTGACATCGAACTCAGCGTTCACGGTGCCGAACGTGTCTTCGGTACGCGCCTTGCTCCAGGCCTGCGCGTAGTTGTGTCGCACTTCGGTGGCGCTTGGCACTCTGGCGTTGGCACCGACTTGCACACGCTCCTGCGGGGCGTCGGTATCGCGCTCGGTGTGCCCGACATCGGTGGAAAGGCGCAACCGCTCACCGCGAAAGTCCAGGCCCAGCACAGCCATTTCCCGATCAACACTCTGATGATCCCAATCGGTATCGCCTGCTTGCTTGACGCCATTGAAACGCAGGCCGAACTGGTTGTCCTCACCAAATCGACGCCCCACGTCCACCGCCCCACCCACCTGGCTGTCCGAGGCATAACTGCCGGTAAACGACGTGATCGGTTTGTCCGTGGCGCGCTTGGGCACCACGTTGATGCCGCCGCCGACGCTGCCTCGTGGCGAGATGCCGTTGATCAGTTGGCTCGGCCCTTTGAGGATGTCGACGCGGTCAGCCATTTCCATGTCGATCGTGTAGGTCGGCAGGACGCCATACAGACCGTTGTAGGAAACGTCGCTGTTGAACAGACTGAACCCGCGAATGGTGAATTGCTCATAACGTCCGCCTGCCGGATTGGTGGCGCGAACCGAAGGATCGCTGGCAATCAGATCGCCCAGCGTGCGGGCCTGTTGGTTTTTCACCGCCTCATCGGTGTAGGTGGTCATGCTGAATGGCGTTTCCATGAAGTCCCGCGATCCGAGCAGCCCTTGCGAGCCTCGGCGCGCCACCTGACCACCGGCATAAGCATCACCGCCCACCGAACCGGTAGCGCCGAGGATCGACGTCGGCGCCAGTTGCAGGCTGCCGCCTTGTGGCGCAGGCATCAGGATGTACGCTTGATCGCCCACCGGCTGCAGTTGCAGACCGGAATCGAGTAGCAGCCGGGCAAAGCCTTCCTCGACATCAAACTCGCCGGACAACCCGGCACTGTTGCGCCCGCTGACCAATGCCGGATCGACCGACAGACTGACACCCGCCAGACCGGCAAACCGGGTCAAGGCATCGCTAAGCGTCCCCGCTGGCACCTGATAACTGCGCCGGTCAGCGCCTTCGGCCCAACTGGGCGTAATCAACCACGGGCTGGCACTCAGGCTCAACAACAGGCTCAGATGCAACAACGGGCGCAGGCCGGTGGACGCCGGATGCGGACAGCAAGGCTTTACTGCGGGCATTGAAGAAGCTCTCTTGATCGTTCATTTGCCTTGAATGACAAGCGAGCGGAAAAAAGGGGACAGCCTTTCAGACGATTTTTTTGCGTGGGGCCAACGTCACCCAGTAGCGGGTGCGCATCTGCACCTCGAGCGGCAGGCTGGCCGCGAGTAGCGCGAGGATGCGATCGGTGTCGTCGAGGCGGAAACTGCCGGTCACGCGCAACGTTTCAAGTTCCGGTGCCCAGCGCAGGACGCCCGGACGATAGGTGTCGAGTTCGCGCAGAAAGTCTCCCAACGGTCGATTGCTCGCCATCAACATGCCTTCGCGCCAGCCTGGTTGCGCCACATCAAAAGGCTCGATGGCCGCAGCGCCGTCAGCTTGCAAACTGACCTGCTGCCCGCCGCGCAGCCGCACCGGCGCGCCTTGCAAGGGGTGCAACTGCACGACACCGCTGAACACCGATACCCGGCAACTGCGAGAATCCTGACGCACACAGACGTCGCTACGACTGACGACGACCTGACCAAACCGGGTATGAATCGTCAACGCCGCAGTGTCCGTCACGTTCAGCGACATCTCGCCCTCCACCAGCCTGAGTAGCCGATGCTCGACATCCACGTCGACCGCACTGGCCGTATTCAGTTGCAAAATGCTGCCATCGGCCAATTGCAGGGTTTTGCGCTCGCCCGTCGCGGTTTGCAGGTCTGCACGCCAGACTTCAATCGGCAGTTGTCGACTCAATAGCCACGCCGCCGGCACCAACGCCACCGCACCCAACGTACGCTTTAGCAGCACGCGGCGCCCCGGATCAGGCCGGTCAAGGCTGCTCAGGGCCAGCGTCGAGGGCAGCTCGGCGAAGCGCTGACGCAGCATTTGCGCCTTCTGCCATGCCAGCTCATGACTGGCAGCACTGTCACGCCAGCGTTGCAGATTGGCGTGATCCTGTTCAGTGGCGCTGCCGGACTCGAGCAGCGCCAGCCATTGCGCCGCCGCCCGCACAGCCTGACGCAGATCAACCGCAGTCCCGCTCACAGATCCACCAGCAGGCAATGTTCATAAGCTTGAGCCATGTAGCGCTTGACCGTGCGCTCGGACACCTTCAAACGCTCAGCGATGTGTTGATAGGTCAGCCCTTCCAGCTGACTCCACAGAAATGCCCGACGCACCGCACGCGGCAACCCGTCAAGCAACTCATCGATAGCCTGCAAGGCCTCCAGCAACAACCAGCGCTGTTCGGGCGACGGCACGGACGCTTCGGGCAACGTGGCGAGAGCGGCCAGGTAAGCCTGTTCAAGACTGCGACGCTGATAGAAATTGCTCAGCAGGCGCCGCCCCACTGTCAGCAGATAAGCGCGGGGCTCGTGCAGATCGGCAATGCGCTGGGAACTGGCAAGGACACGCAAAAACGTATCCTGACTGAGATCAGCCGCATCGCAGCTGTTGCCCAGACGTCGACGCAACCAGTTTTCCAGCCAGCCACGATGATCGCGGTACAAATCGTGGAGGCTTGGCTCCTTCGGCAACGCTGCATCACTCATATCCAGAAGCCCTGTGCCAAGGAGTCATCGCAAATGAGAGTGATTCTATTTAATGTCGCCGCGTTGAACCAAGCGCTTTATGCGCTCAAAGGGCAGAAAGATTGATCAGGGCAGGAAAGGAGCGGCGAAAAGCCAAATTTCAGACACAAAAAACCCCGGTCTTTCGACCAGGGTCTTTGCTATCGGATCCGACTCAGCGAAGCTGACTTCGGTGCTTCAAGGCGTTCAGTGGTCCTTGAAGCAGATATGGCGCAGCGGACGGGACTCGAACCCGCGACCCCCGGCGTGACAGGCCGGTATTCTAACCGACTGAACTACCGCTGCGTATCGCTTTGAGCTTGCGCTCAAGTAACTCGTTTTGACTGAAAGCTTCGGTACTTTGCAATCGCGAACCAGATGACTCTGACTCGTAAAATATGGCGCAGCGGACGGGACTCGAACCCGCGACCCCCGGCGTGACAGGCCGGTATTCTAACCGACTGAACTACCGCTGCGCGTCGGTGCAGGCACTTTCAGCCTACCTTCTTGCTTACGCAAGTTCTCGGGGAGTGGTGGGTGATGACGGGATCGAACCGCCGACATTCTGCTTGTAAGGCAGACGCTCTCCCAGCTGAGCTAATCACCCGTTTGCATCTCCGAGGCCGCGAAATTTACGCAGGTAGCGAACCTAAGTCAATAGCAGGATTGAAGTTTTTCTAAAAAAGACGAAATCATGTCATTCGGTGTAGATCATCTTCTTGGTCATGCCGCCGTCGACGACGAATTCCTGCCCGGTGACAAACCCGGCATTCCTCGACAACAGCCACGCCACCATCGCCGCCACGTCCTCCACCGTCCCTACCCTGCCCGCCGGATGCTGGGCATGATCGGTTTCCGCCAGCGGTTGTGCACGACGAGCGGAAGGATCCCGCGCATCGATCCAGCCCGGGCTAACCGCGTTGACGCGAATCTCCGGCCCCAGACTGATCGCCAGCGCATGCGTCAGTGCCAGCAATCCGCCCTTGCTCGCCGCATAAGCCTCGGTGTCCGGTTCGGACTGACCCGCCCGCGTCGACGCCAGATTGACGATCGACCCGTTGTGCGCGCGCAGGTACGGCGCACAGTGCTTGGCGAGCAGCATCGGCCCACTGAGATTCACCGCCAGCACACGATTCCAGTAAGCCAGATCGAGACTTTCGAGGGTGATGTTGTGCGGATCGGCCACCGCCGCGTTGCACACCAGCGCATCGAGGCGACCAAACTGCCCGAGCACTTCGGCCACACCGAGCGCGACCTGACCTTCATCCGCCACATCCATGGCGATAAACCAGGCATTCTCACCCAGCACCTTCGCCACTTTCGAGCCACGCACGCGATCCAGATCGGTCAACACCACTTGCCAGCCTTCGCTGATCAGCCATGCCGCGATCCCCAGACCGATACCGCGCGCAGCACCCGTGACCAGCGCAACGCGGCCATGGGTGCCTGTCTTCGGAGTGGACAACTCGATCACAACGCCGCCAGACCGCGCGCCAGATCGGCTTGCAGGTCGGCCACGTCTTCCAGACCGACCGCGATGCGGATCAGGCTGTCACGAATGCCCGCTGCTTCACGTTCCTGCGGCGCCAGACGGCCGTGAGAGGTGGTGCTCGGGTGAGTAATGGTGGTTTTACTGTCACCAAGGTTGGCGGTGATCGAGATCAAACGGGTTGCATCGATAAAGCGCCAGGCACCCTCTTTGCCGCCCTTGACCTCAAAGCTCACCACGGCCCCGAAACCTTTCTGCTGACGCTGGGCCAGCTCGTGCTGTGGATGGCTCTTGAGGCCGGCGTAATGCACCTTCTCGATACCGTCCTGCTGCTCCAGCCATTCGGCCAGTTGCTGAGCGTTGGCACAGTGCGCCTTCATCCGCAGATTCAGGGTTTCCAGACCTTTGAGGAAGATCCACGCATTGAACGGGCTCAAAGTTGGCCCGGCAGTACGCAGGAAGCCGACGATCTCTTTCATCTGCTCGCTGCGACCAGCCACCACGCCACCCATGCAACGACCCTGGCCATCGATGAACTTGGTCGCCGAGTGCACAACGATGTCTGCGCCCATTTTCAGCGGCTGCTGCAACGCAGGCGTGCAGAAGCAGTTGTCGACCACCAGCATCGCGCCTTTGGCGTGAGCAATTTCCGCCAGTGCGGTGATGTCCACCAGCTCAGCCAGCGGATTGGACGGCGACTCGACAAAGAGCAGTTTGGTGTTCGGCTTGATCGCCGCATCCCACGCCGACAAATCAGCCAGCGGTACGTAATCGACTTCCACGCCGAAGCGCTTGAAGTACTTCTCGAACAGACTGATGGTCGAACCGAACACGCTACGCGACACCAGCACGTGATCGCCGGCGCTGCACAGGCTCATCACCACCGCCATGATCGCCGCCATGCCGGTTGCGGTGGCCACGGCCTGCTCGGCACTTTCCAGCGCAGCAATGCGCTCTTCGAACGCGCGCACGGTCGGGTTGGTGTAACGCGAGTAAACGTTGCCCGGCACTTCTCCGGCAAACCGCGCAGCGGCATCCGCAGCAGTGCGGAACACGTAGCTGGAGGTGAAGAACATCGGATCACCGTGCTCACCTTCCGGCGTACGGTGCTGACCGGCACGTACGGCCAGGGTATCGAACGCTACGCCTTCGAGGTCGCTGTCCAACCGACCGGCATCCCATTCCTGACTCATGCTGTCACTCCTTGCCCTGTTCTCGAAAAATAAAAGTCAGATACAAAACCGGCCCCTCAGGGCCGGTAGAAACTCAGTTGTTGTACAGATCGATGATCGCACTGACCGCCTGGGTCTTGACCTTCGAGGCATCGTTGCGAGCCTGTTCGATCTTGTTCAGGTAAGCCTCGTCGACGTCACCGGTGACGTACTTGCCGTCGAACACCGCGCAATCGAAGTTTTCGATCTTGATCTTGCCGCCGCCGACCGCTTCGATCAAGTCAGGCAAGTCCTGATAGATCAGCCAGTCAGCACCGATCAGGTCAGCCACGTCCTGAGTCGAACGATTGTGCGCGATCAGCTCGTGAGCGCTTGGCATGTCGATGCCGTAGACGTTCGGGAAGCGTACGGCCGGAGCCGCCGAGCAGAAGTAGACGTTTTTCGCGCCGGCTTCGCGGGCCATCTGGATGATCTGCTTGCAGGTGGTGCCGCGAACGATCGAGTCGTCCACCAGCATCACGTTCTTGCCGCGGAATTCCAGCTCGATGGCGTTGAGCTTCTGGCGTACCGATTTCTTGCGCGCGGCCTGGCCGGGCATGATGAAGGTACGGCCGATGTAACGGTTCTTGACGAAGCCTTCGCGGAATTTCACGCCCAGATGGTTGGCCAGTTCCAGCGCCGCAGTGCGGCTGGTGTCCGGGATCGGGATGACCACGTCGATGTCGTGTTCTGGACGCTCGCGCAGGATCTTCTCGGCGAGCTTCTCACCCATGCGCAGACGGGCCTTGTAAACAGACACGCCGTCGATGATCGAATCCGGACGCGCCAGGTAGACGTGCTCGAAGATGCAAGGGGTCAGGGAAGGATTGGTCGCGCACTGACGGGTATGCAGCTTGCCGTCTTCAGTGATGTAGACCGCTTCGCCCGGCGCCAGATCGCGGATCAGGGTGAAACCGAGCACGTCCAGCGAAACGCTTTCGGACGCGATCATGTACTCGACGCCTTCGTCGGTGTGACGCTGGCCGAACACGATCGGACGGATGCCGTGCGGGTCACGGAAACCGACGATGCCGTAACCGGTCACCATCGCCACAACGGCGTAACCACCAACGCAACGGTTGTGCACGTCGGTCACGGCGGCAAACACGTCTTCTTCGGTCGGTTGCAGCTTGCCGCGCTGGGCCAGCTCGTGGGCGAACACGTTGAGCAACACTTCCGAGTCGGAACTGGTGTTGACGTGACGCAGATCGGATTCGTAAATCTCTTTGGCCAACTGTTCAACGTTGGTCAGGTTACCGTTGTGCGCCAGGGTGATGCCGTACGGCGAGTTGACGTAGAACGGCTGAGCCTCGGCCGAGGTCGAGCTGCCGGCAGTCGGGTAACGGACGTGGCCGATACCCATGTGGCCGACCAGGCGCTGCATGTGACGCTGTTGAAACACGTCACGCACCAGACCATTGTCCTTGCGCAAGAACAACCGGCCATCATGGCTGGTCACGATACCGGCAGCGTCCTGGCCGCGGTGCTGGAGCACGGTTAGCGCGTCATACAGCGCCTGATTGACGTTCGACTTACCGACGATACCGACGATGCCACACATGCGACGCAACCCCTACTTAATGGATCTGAACTGAACAACACTCACTGAGGCGTTTTGGCCGACGGCAAGAGTTGCTCCTTGAACGGAATATCAGCGGGTACGCTGATTCCGCTGGCAAGCCACTGACTGCTCCACCCGAGAATCAGGTTTTTGGACCAGTCGGCGACCAATAGAAACTTTGGCACGAGCTGTGATTCTTTCCACCACCCGTCCTGCTGTACCGGCCCCAGGCTCAACAGCCCGACCGCCACGACCACCAGCAACACGCCACGCGCAGCGCCGAAGGCCATGCCGAGGAATCGATCGGTCCCGGACAACCCGGTGACGCGAACCAACTCGCCGATAAGATAATTGATCATTGCGCCCACGATCAGTGTGGCGACAAACATGATGGCACAGCCCGCGATCACGCGAGCCGATGGGGTTTCGATGTATCCGGCGAGGTACTCGGACAGTGAGCCACCGAACATCCAGGCGACGACTCCTGCGATGATCCAGGTCACCAGCGATAATGCTTCCTTGACGAAGCCGCGGCTCAAACTGATCAAAGCGGAGATGGCGATGATTGCAACGATCGCCCAGTCAACCCAGGTAAATGGCACAGTGCAGCCTACAGACGGATAAGGCGGCGCATTTTAGCAGAGCGCATGGCTGTCGGTAAGCTGAGATTGTCAGTGCATTTCAATCGAGGTGATAGTTTTTAGCCACGCTCAGGCTGGAAGCGCACGACAAAACCCTTGAGGTTCTGCTGACGACCCAACAGATCACGCAGGCGATCGGCTTCAGCGCGCTCGATCAGCGGGCCGACAAACACGCGATTCTTACCATCGGCCGAGCGGATATAAGCGTTATAACCCTGGCTGCGCAGGGTTTTCTGCAGGCTCTCGGCACTGGCACGGCTCGACAGGCTAGCGAGCTGCACCGACCAGCTGACCGACAGGCCATTGGCATCGACGCGGCTTTGCGTGGTGTCAGGCTTGCTCGATGCTGCCGCAATAGGCTGGGCGGGCGCAGGAATCGGCTTGGTCACTGCCGGCGGAGCAGCCGGTTTGGCGATTGCAATCGGAGTTGCGGGTGCAGGCGCTGGTGCAACCGGGGCGGCAGGCGCAGTGTCTTCTGCGACTTCTTCATCGGTGGGCACCGGCTCTTGCGGCAAGGCTTGCGGCTCAGGCACCGCCACGGATTCCATTTGCACTTGCGGCACGACCGGCGCCTGCGGCGCGGCGGGGGCATCGACAGTCACCTGACGCTGCTCATCCTGACGGGAAAACAGCATCGGCAGAAAAATCACCGCCAGCGCAACCAGCACCAAAGCGCCAACCATGCGCTGCTTGTACGCTTTATCCAGCAAAGCCATTTGCCGCTTCCTCCGTGGAGCGCCGGGCCAGCCATTCAAGGGCCTCGGCGACACAATAAAATGATCCGAACAACAGAATCTCGTCGTCACTGGTGGCCACGGCGCACTGCCCTTCCAGCGCTGCGGCGACACTGTCGTAAGACGCGACCGATGCGCCAAGGTTCTGCAATGCAGCCTCTAATTCTGCAACCGGACGCGCGCGCGGCGAATCCAGCGGCGCTACCGCCCAATGCTCGACACTAGCATTCAATTCGCTGACAACACCATCCAGATCCTTGTCGGCCAGCAGACCAAACACTGCCAGACGCTTGCCGACCGGTGGTCGCGAGGCCAGACGACGGGCCAGATACTCCGCCGCGTGCGGGTTATGCCCCACATCCAGCAACAGATTCAGGCGCTTGCCATTCCATTCGACCGAACGGCGATCCAGCCGACCGACCACACGAGTCGCCTGCAGGGCCGCAACAATCTTTTGCGCCTCCCACGGCAAGCCGAGCAACAGATACGCCTGCAACGCCAGCGCGGCGTTTTCCATCGGCAGATCAAGCAGTGGCAAGTCGTGCAGCTCGACAACCTGGCCTTGCGCGTCGGTTCCGCGCCACTGCCAATGCAGACCAGTGACACCAAGATCGAAATCACGCCCGCGCAGGAAAAACGGACATGCCAGTTCGCGGGCCTTGTCGAGCAACGGTTGCGGAGGATTGAGGTCGCCACACAAGGCAGGTTTGCCCGGGCGGAAAATCCCGGCTTTCTCGAACGCCACGGATTCACGGGTATCACCCAGATAATCGGCGTGATCGACGCCGATGCTGGTGACCAGTGCGATATCGGCATCGACCACGTTGACCGTGTCCAGACGCCCGCCCAGCCCGACTTCCAGCACCACCGCATCAAGCCCGGCCTGTTGAAACAGCCAGAACGCCGCGAGGGTGCCCATTTCGAAGTAAGTCAGGGAGGTTTCGCCGCGGCCGGCCTCGACCGCAGCAAAGGCTTCGCACAGTTGCGCGTCAGTGGCTTCGACGCCATTGAGCTGCACCCGCTCGTTATAACGCAGCAGGTGCGGGGAATTGTAGACACCCACATTCAGGCCCTGCGCGCGCAGCAAGGACGCCACGAACGCGCAGGTCGAACCTTTGCCGTTGGTGCCGGTGACCGTAATCACCCGAGGCGCCGGCTGGCCCAGTCCCATGCGGGACGCTACCTGTTGCGAACGTTCCAGCCCCATGTCGATGGCTGACGGATGCAACTGTTCAAGGTAGGCGAGCCACTCGCCAAGGGTGCGCTCGGTCATACGTTGGCAGGCACCGGTGGAACCACGATCGGCTCGATTGGCGCGGCGACGAATGTCGGTGTCGGCTTGCCGGTCAGTTGTGCCAGCAGATTACCCAAGCGCGGACGCAGCTCCTGACGGTGAATGATCATGTCGATCGCGCCGTGCTCCAGGAGGAATTCGCTGCGCTGGAAGCCTTCCGGCAGTTTTTCACGCACGGTCTGCTCGATCACACGCGGACCGGCAAAGCCGATCAGGGCTTTCGGCTCACCTACGATCACGTCGCCGAGCATCGCCAGACTCGCGGAAACACCGCCGTAAACCGGGTCGGTCAGCACCGAGATGAACGGAATGCCTTCTTCACGCAGACGCGCCAGCACGGCCGAAGTCTTGGCCATCTGCATCAGCGAGATCAGGGCTTCCTGCATGCGCGCACCGCCGGAAGCGGCGAAGCAGATCATCGGGCAACGGTTTTCCAGCGCGTAGTTGGCTGCGCGCACGAAGCGCTCGCCGACGATGGCGCCCATGGAACCGCCCATGAAGTTGAATTCGAACGCCGAAACCACCACCGGCATGCCCAGCAGGGTGCCGCTTACGGAGATCAGTGCGTCTTTTTCACCGGTCTGCTTTTGCGCAGCGGTCAGGCGATCCTTGTACTTCTTGCCGTCGCGGAATTTCAGACGGTCAACCGGCTCCAGATCAGCACCCAGTTCGTTGCGACCTTCAGCATCGAGGAAGATGTCGATGCGCGCACGTGCGCCGATGCGCATGTGGTGGTTGCACTTGGGGCAAACGTCCAGGGTCTTTTCCAGCTCCGGACGATACAGCACAGCCTCGCAGGACGGGCACTTGTGCCACAGACCTTCAGGCACCGAGCTCTTCTTGACCTCCGAACGCATGATCGAAGGGATCAGTTTGTCTACTAACCAGTTGCTCATGCTTTCTTTCTCCAGTACCGGCGGCCCGAACGCTCTGGTTCGCAGCCCCGCGTATGCCCTTCAGCTAAATTCATGTGTGTGGCGATGATGAGTGAACAGCCACGGTCAGCGCGAAACATGACCTGCGTACCGCTCACAAACCCTCAGCCGAGCCTGCTTTGTGCAAGTGCATTGATGGACGGCGGCAGACTGCCAGCCGTCACATCAATATGGCGCTTTGCGTACAGCGTCGATGAACGCCCGAACCTTCGCGTGATCCTTGATGCCTTTGCTCGCCTCCACCCCACCACTGACGTCGACTGCATAAGGTTTCACCCGGGCCACGGCGTCTGCGACGTTTTCCGGGGTCAGGCCGCCGGCCAGAATCAATGGTTTGCTCAAAACCTGTGGAATCAATGACCAGTCGAACGCCTCGCCGGTTCCACCGGGCACGCCTTCAACGTAAGTGTCGAGCAACACGCCGCTGGCACTTGGGTAAGCGTCGACGGCGGCAGCAATGTCATCGCCGGCCTTGACCCGCAACGCCTTGATGTACGGGCGATGCCAGCCTTCGCACTCTTCTGCAGACTCATCACCGTGGAACTGCAACAGATCCAGCGGCACGGCATCGAGGATTTCCCCCAACTCGCAGCGACTGGCGTTGACGAACAACCCTACCGTGGTCACAAACGGCGGCAACGCGTTGATGATCGCCCGCGCCTGCTGCACGTTTACCGCGCGCGGACTCTTGGCGTAGAACACGAATCCAATGGCATCCGCTCCAGCCTCGACGGCAGCCAACGCATCTTCTATGCGGGTAATCCCGCAAATCTTGCTGCGAACGGCTGACATGTCGATAAAACTCCGAGGCAAATCCGGGAAAGTCCCGGATGGTAACAAATGCATTCGAGGGCGTCAGCCGTCAAGTTCGGAGAAACCCGTAAGGAAATGTGGCCCGATAAAACGCTCGGGCAACGGGAACTCGTCGTGGTACTCGACCTGCACCAGATAGAGACCGTACGGATGCGCCGTCACACCGCCCGAACGGCGTTCGCGGCTTTCCAGCACTTCCTTCATCCATTCAACCGGGCGCTCGCCGGCACCAATGGTCATCAGCACACCGGCGATGTTGCGCACCATGTGATGCAGAAAGGCATTGGCACGAATGTCGAGCACAATCATCTTGCCGTGACGTGTCACGCGCAAATGATGCATTTTCTTGATCGGTGACTTGGCCTGACACTGGCCGGCGCGGAAGGCGCTGAAATCATGGGTGCCGATCAGATACTGCGCGGCCTCGGCCATGCGCTCGACGTCTAGCGGGCGGTGATTCCAGGTGATTTCTTCGTTGAGATGCGCCGGACGGATCTGATCGTTGTAGATCACATAGCGATAACGCCGGGCGATGGCTTTGAAGCGCGCATGAAAATGCGCCGGCATCACCCGCGCCCAGCTGACGCTGATGTCGTGAGGCAGATTGATATTGGCGCCCATGACCCAGGCTTTCAGCGAGCGATCGACTGTTGTGTCGAAATGCACCACCTGGCCGCAAGCGTGCACGCCCGCGTCAGTCCGCCCGGCACACTGCAGGGAAACCGGCGAATTGGCAACTTTCGACAAGGCTTTTTCGAGCTCTTCCTGCACCGTCGCCACGCCCGTCAACTGACGCTGCCAGCCGCTGTAGCGCGAACCTTTGTATTCAACGCCCAGCGCGACGCGGTAAAAGCCTTCGGGGGCCATTTCGGCGGCCGGGTTATCTATGTTTGCCAAGGTGGGACAGCCTGCTGTTTTTGCAAAGGCGAGCATTATAGGGCCGTGGTTCAGGGATGCCAGAGCGTTCTCCGTCGCCTGATCGCCCCAAACAAAAACGGCAGCCTCACCGGGCTGCCGTTTTTTGTTTGTCGCCGAATGACTACAGGCTCGACAACATGTCCTTGGCTTCGCCCCGCTGCTTCTCGTCACCCTCGGTCAATACTTCGTTGAGGATGTCGCGCGCGCCGTCGTTGTCGCCCATGTCGATGTAGGCCTGAGCCAGATCGAGTTTGGTGGCGGCTTCGTCGGTGCCGGCGAGGAAGTCAAAATCGTCCTCGCCCAGATCACCGCCGATTGCCGCATCGGCCTCGGTGAAGGTCGGCTCGGCGATGCTTTGCGACAGGCGATCCAGCTCAGCGTTGACGTCATCCAGCTCAGAAGCAAACGCATCAGGCTCAGCCGCAGGATTGCTGTCCATTTCGTCGGCCAGCGACAGATCGAAATCAGCCGGCAGCTCCAGATCGTCTTGCGGCACGTCAGCGACAACCGGCGGCTCGACGGGCGCCAGATCCTTCACGCCTTCGTCCAGATCCAGCAAGAAGTCATCGTCCGCCAGGTCAACCGCTGGGGCTGGCTCGGCACCGAGGTCCAGATCCAGGTCGAAGTTCGACAGATCGTCCAGATTCTCTTTGATCTCGGTCTGCTGTTGCAGCACCGACTCGAAGCTCAGGTCGTCATCTGACGGGAATTCGTCCAGTTCGACCGGTGTTTGCGGTTCAACAACCGGCGCAGGCTCGACCGGCGTAATGTTGTCGAGATCGTCCAGACTCAGGTCGAACGCGCTGTCCAGATCATCTTCAACCGGTGCAGGTGCAGGTGCTTCCGGTTCATCCAGCAGCAAGTCCTTGACGTATTGTGCGTCCAGCTCGGCTGCGACAGCGGCGGCCGCCAAACCGGCAGCGGCCACCACCGCCATGGCCGGGAAGCGGCTTTTCAGCGCTTCGACCTTGGCGAAGTTGTCGCCGTTGGCAACCAGTTGACGCTCTTGCCCCACGAACGCATCACGATCGCCTTGCTGACCGTAGACTTCCATCAGTTTCAGGCGCAGATCACTGCGTTGCGGCTCCAGGCTAACGCCTTCTTCCAGCAACGCGGCGGCCTGATTCAGGCGACCGGCGTTGATGTGCGACTGGGCCTTGTCCAGTACGTCATCCGAACGCTCGGCAGCCGGAGCCACGAGTGGCGCGGCAATCGGTTCAGCCATGACCACCGGTGCAACAACCGGCGCTGGAGTCGGTGTCGGAGCAACAACCGGCGCTGGCGTGTTGAGCTTGACGCTGGCGGCCGGGGTTTCCAGACCTTCGAAGCTGCTTTCCGGCAGATCCTGCTCAGCGGAGAATTCTTGCTCCTCAGATAACGCGCGCGCCATGCGCAGGTGCTTCTCGGCTTCCTGTTGCGCTTTACGGCGACGCGCCAGCAGCAACAACAGGAGCAGCAGAACCACGGCACCGCCACCGATCAGACCCAGCAGGATCGGGTTGGTCAGCAGCTCGTTGAAGGTCTTCTCGTCATCGACCACAGGCTTGGGTTCGACCACCGGCGTTTCCGCTGGTGTCTCGACCGGTGGCGCAATGGCGGATTCTGGCGTCGGCGATGCAGAGGCAGCCTCTGCCGGCGTGGCTGGCGGTGTAGCGGCCAGCTCGGCGGTGATTGCTGGAACCGGTGCAGCAGCGGCATTCGCGGCAGGTGCGGCGCCCGCGCCTTCGGCCTGCATTTTCGCCAGTTGATTGTTCTTCAGCTCGATCAGTTTTTGCAGCTTGTCCAGCTGGCTCTGCAGATCGGACATGCGGCTCTTCAGTTCCTCGTTGTCACGACGGGTCGTGTCGAGGCTTTCCTGAGTCACTGCCAATTTGTTGCTCAACGCCTTGGCGTCGCCCGCCGGGCCTTTGCCGCGCACCTTGGCGCTTTCGGCGGAGACCAGGCTCAGATTGTCCTTGGCGTTCTGCGCGGTACCGGTGTTGGCGCGACCACGGTTGGTCGCGTCGAGCTGCTGCTGACCGGTGCCAGGCTTGGCTACATAACGACGACCCTGACGCCAGGCTTCGTTCTGCGCCGCGACTTCAGCGATGGCCTTGGTTTGCGACAACGCAGTGCTTTGCACCGAATCCGGCAAACGCAACACCTGACCGGTTTTCAGCCGGTTGATGTTGCCGCCGATAAACGCATCCGGGTTCAGCGCCTGGATCGCCAGCATGGTTTGCTGCACCGAACCGCCAATGCGCGCTTTCGCGGCGATTTCCCACAGGGTATCGCGCGGCGTTGTGGTGTATTGAGTCGGGTGCGTTGCGCCAGTGGTCGGTGCGGCAATGGTTTGCGACGGCGCCGGTTGCGCGGCCGCATCAGCGGTCTGCGGCGAGAACTTCGACGGATCCAGCAGCACGCTGTAATCGCGCAACAGACGGCCGTTCGGCCACATCACCTGAACGAGGAATTTCACCATCGGTTCCGACAGCGGCTTGCTCGACGTTACGCGCAATACACTTTTGCCGCTAGCATTGAGCACCGGAGTGAACGTCAGGTCATTGAGGAAGGCCTGACGATCAACGCCGGCCTTGGCGAAATCTTCAGGGGAAGCCAGGCTCGGCACCACTTCGGCAGCGGTGAGATCCTTGACGTCGAGCAGCTCGATTTCAGCCACCAACGGCTGGTTCAGGGTCGACTTCAGGGTCAGCTCCCCGAGCCCGAGGGCATGCGCCATACCGGAGGACAGCGCCGAGGCGGCCGCTATTGCTAACACCAGTTTGCGAACTTGAACCATAGCCTCATCCTTTGTTTGAACGTTCCTCGGCCAGCGAGAAGTGTTGATTGCCGCTGCCGTAAGGCATTGCGCGCGACGACGACAGATGTCGCGCGCGATCATTTCTTTGATGCCCCGGAAAGTCCCGGAGGTGAAACGTTATCAAGCAATCTGGGCAAGCATAGCGCTCACCTAGAATCAGTCGACAAATTGTTGCCAAGTATCTTTTACAGCAGGTCTTTTATCAACAATTCAGCTACCTGCACAGCGTTAAGGGCTGCACCTTTGCGTACGTTATCTGACGTCAGCCACAGATTAAGTTCCGCCGGGTCGTCGACACCGCTGCGCACGCGACCGACATAGACAACGTCCTGCCCGACTGCGTCACCAACAGCAGTCGGATAATCACCGGCCTCGACCAGCTCAATACCCTCTGCGTCTTCGAGGGCGGCGTTGACCTTTTCCAGGTCGACCGGCTTCGCTGACTGCAAGGTCACGCTAAAGCTATCGCCAAAAAACACCGGGGCTTGAACGCAAGTTGCGGAAATCTTTAATAAAGGCAGTGCCAGCACTTGGCGCAACTCGCGCACCAGGCGTTTTTCCAGCAGCGTATGGCCCTGTGCGTCAGGCGTGCCGACCTGAGCCAGCAGGTTGAACGCCATCTGCCGGTCGAAGAATGTCGGCTCCAGCGGACGCATGTTCAGCAGTTCGGCGGTCTGGCGGGCCAGCTCGGTGACGGCTTCGCGCCCCTGAGCGGAAACGGCCAGATTGGCGGTGACATGCACCGACTGCAAGTCCATCAGATCAAGCAGCGGCGCCAGCACCACGGCCAACGAGGTGGCCGACGGACTTGGGCTGCTGACCTGGAATGGCACCTTCAAACCATCGACCTTGCTGGCGTTGGCCTCGGGAACGATTTGCGGCGCCTGATCGGCCGGCAACGCGCCGGACAGGTCGATCAGCGAGCAACCGGCAGCATGGGCGCGCGCGGCATAGCTCAGGGTGATGGCCGGGCCGGCGGCAAAAAACACCAGTTTGACCTTGCTGAAATCGAACTCGTCGACTTCACGCACGCGCACGTTTTTGTTGCGGAACAGCACCGAGCTGCCGGCGGACTCACTGCTCGCCAGCAGGTGCAGATTGCCAACCGGAAAATCGCGCTCTTCGAGAATCTGTACGAGGGTTTCGCCGACAGTACCGGTGGCGCCGATCACGGCAATATCTAGGGTCTGGGTCATGGTGCGAGCCTCTGGCGAAACGGGGGGAGCGGCACTTTACCGGGTGACCGCCATGCAGGCAAAAAAAACCCGCGCCTCTTTCAAGGCGCGGGTTATTTCAGTGCTTCAATCGATCAACGCTCAAGCAGGATCCGCAGCATGCGACGCAGCGGTTCGGCCGCGCCCCACAGCAGTTGGTCGCCGACGGTGAAGGCACCGACGAACTGCGAACCCATGTTCAGCTTGCGCAGACGACCGACCGGTACGTTCAGGGTGCCGGTGACCTTGGTCGGGCTTAGCTCCTGCATGCTGATTTCGCGCTGGTTAGGCACCAGTTTGACCCAAGGGTTGTGCTGGCTGATCAGCCCTTCGATGTCGGCAATCGGCACGTCTTTGTTCAGCTTGATGGTCAGCGCCTGGCTGTGGCAGCGCATGGCGCCGATGCGCACGCAGATGCCGTCGACCGGGATCGGGCTCTTGAAGCGACCGAGGATCTTGTTGGTCTCGGCCTGGGCCTTCCACTCTTCGCGGCTCTGGCCGTTCGGCAGTTCCTTGTCGATCCACGGGATCAGGCTGCCGGCCAGCGGTACGCCGAAGTTTTCGGTCGGGTACGCGTCGCTGCGCATGGCTTCGGCCACACGACGGTCGATGTCGAGGATCGCGCTGGCCGGATCGGCCAGTTGATCGGCGACAGCCGCGTGAGTCGCGCCCATTTGCTTGATCAGTTCACGCATGTTCTGCGCGCCGGCACCGGAAGCCGCCTGATAAGTCATGGCGCTCATCCACTCGACCAGACCGGCCTCGAACAGACCGCCAAGGCCCATCAGCATCAGGCTGACGGTGCAGTTGCCGCCGATGTAGTTCTTGGTGCCTGCGTCAAGCTGCTGATCGATGACCTTGCGGTTGACCGGATCGAGAATGATGACCGCGTCATCGTTCATGCGCAGGCTGGACGCCGCGTCGATCCAGTAACCCTGCCAGCCGGCTTCGCGCAGCTTCGGGAACACTTCGCTGGTGTAGTCGCCGCCCTGGCAGGTCAGGATCACGTCGAGGGTCTTCAGCTCTTCAATGCTGTAAGCGTCCTTGAGCGGAGCAATGTCCTTGCCCACGGACGGGCCTTGGCCACCGACATTGGAAGTGGTGAAAAACACCGGCTCGATAAGATCGAAATCCTGCTCTTCCAGCATCCGCTGCATGAGCACGGAACCGACCATGCCGCGCCAACCGATCAGACCTACACGTTTCATCGCAACTACACCTTCTTGAAAAGTGGGCCGCTGCTTTGTATTGAATTTCGCAGCGGGCCCGAGAGATTACAGATTCCGCAGCGCGGCGACTACTGCGTCGCCCATTTCCTGCGTACCGACTTTAGTGCAACCGGCCGAATAGATGTCGCCCGTGCGCAAGCCTTGATCCAGTACGACGCTGACGGCTTGCTCGATGGCATCGGCCGCGTCCTGCAGATTGAAGCTGTAACGCAGCATCATCGACACCGACAGAATGGTCGCCAGCGGGTTGGCGATGCCTTGACCGGCGATGTCCGGCGCCGAACCGTGGCAAGGCTCGTACATGCCCTTGTTGTTCGTGTCCAGCGAGGCCGACGGCAGCATGCCGATGGAGCCGGTGAGCATCGACGCCTGGTCGGACAGGATGTCGCCGAACATGTTGTCGGTGACGATCACGTCAAACTGCTTCGGTGCCCGCACCAGTTGCATGGCGGCGTTGTCGACGTACATGTGGCTCAGTTCGACCTGTGGGTAGTCCTTGGCCACTTCTTCGACGATTTCACGCCACAGTTGGCTGGACGCCAGCACGTTGGCCTTGTCCACCGAGCAGAGCTTCTTGCCACGCACCATGGCCATGTCGAAACCGACACGGGCAATGCGGCGGATTTCGCTTTCGCTGTACGGCATGGTGTCGTAGGACTGACGCTCGCCGTTTTCCAGGGTGCGGGTGCCGCGCGGTGCACCGAAGTAGATGCCGCCGGTCAGCTCACGGACGATCAGGATGTCCAGGCCGGCAACGATTTCCGGCTTCAGGCTCGACGCCTCTGCCAGTTGCGGATAGAGAATGGCCGGGCGCAGGTTGCCGAACAGGCCCAGTTGCGCACGGATTTTCAGCAGGCCGCGCTCAGGACGGATATCACGCTCGATGGTGTCCCATTTCGGGCCGCCGACGGCGCCCAGCAGCACAGCATCGGCAGCGCGGGCGCGGTCGAGGGTTTCGTCGGCCAGCGGCACGCCGTGCTTGTCGATGGCGGCGCCACCGATCAGGTCATGGCTCAACTCAAAGCCCAGGCTGTACTTGTCGTTGGCCAGTTCCAGCACCTTGACCGCTTCGGCCATGATTTCCGGACCAATACCGTCGCCTGGGAGAATCAGAATCTGCTTGCTCATGCTTTCCTCGTGTCTTCAGTCGGTGCGCCACGCATGACGCGCCCGGAAAAATTCTTATCGCTCGGCCATCAATACGATCACATCTGTACTGAACGAGCCGTCGCTATCAATCTCAAAATATTCGCGCACTTCGTTGCCCATCGATTGCTGCAACTGGCGGATCGCGGCGCGCATCACCTCGGGTGTGCGCATGCGTTCGACCCAACTGCTGTACTCCAGACGCAGGCGCTGACGGGTGGTGCTGCGCGTATGCAGCCCCGCCTCGCTGACCTGACGCAACCACTCGCCGGCGGAATAATCGCGCACATGGCTGGTGTCGCGCAGCACTTCGACGCTTTGCAGGTAAGTGTCGAACAACGGACTGCCCGGTGACAACACGTCGACGAACGCTGCCACACCGCCCGGTTTCAGCACCCGACGCACTTCACGCAAGGCCACGCCCAGATCGCTCCAGTGATGCGCCGAATAACGGCTGAACACGAAGTCGAACTCGCCATCGGCAAACGGCAAGCGCTCGGCGGCGCCGTTGACCGTGACAATGTTGCTCATGCTGCGATCAACAGCAGCGGCAGCGACCACGTCGAGCATTTGCTGCGACAGGTCGTAAGCCACCACTTCCCTGACCAGCGGTGCGACGTGAAAACTCACGTGACCGGCGCCACAGCCAAGGTCAAGCACCCGTGCCCCGCCCTGCCCGGCCAGTTCAGCCTGTAGCAGTGCGAACTCAGTCCCTTGAGCGTGAACGGCGCTGCTCAAGTAGGCGGCGGCCTGTTCACCGAATTGCTTCTGTACAACCTGAGTGTGTTGGGCGGTGCTGGTCATGGGGACTTCCTTTTGGTTTTAGCCCTGCATTGCCTGGTCCGCCGCCTTCGGGAGCAAGCCCCTCCCACCCTGGATTTTTGGCGTATACAAAAAACCAGTGGGAGGGGGCTCCCGAAGAGGCCGGCCCAGACGACATCAATCTCAAATCTTGCTTATGCGTCGCGGAACAACCAAGGCTGGCTCACGCGATGCTTTGCCTCGAACGCAGCAATGGCGTCGCCGTCCTGCAAGGTCAAACCGATATCGTCCAGACCGTTCAACAGGCAATGCTTGCGGAACGCGTCGATCTCGAAGCGATAGACCTTGCCGTTCGGGCTGGTCACGGTCTGTTCGTGCAGGTCGATCTGCAACTGATAGCCCGGCGCGGCCTCGACTTGCTTGAACAGCTCGTCGACTTCGGCGTCGCTCAAGATGATCGGCAGCAAGCCGTTCTTGAAGCTGTTGTTGAAGAAGATATCGGCGTAGCTCGGCGCGATGATGCTGCGGAAACCGTATTCTTCCAGCGCCCACGGCGCGTGCTCACGGCTGGAGCCGCAACCGAAGTTCTCGCGGGCCAACAACACGCTGGCGCCTTGATAGCGCTCGGCGTTGAGCACGAACTCCTTGTTCAGTGGACGCTTGGAGTTGTCCTGATACGGCTGGCCGACATCAAGGTAACGCCATTCGTCGAACAGGTTCGGGCCGAAACCGGTGCGCTTGATCGACTTCAAAAACTGTTTTGGAATGATCTGGTCGGTGTCGACGTTGGCACGATCCAAGGGCGCGACAAGACCAGTGTGCTGGGTAAAAGCTTTCATGCTGCGCTCCTTAAATCAATTCACGAACGTCGATGAAACGACCGTTCACCGCCGCCGCAGCGGCCATGGCCGGGCTGACAAGGTGGGTACGGCCACCGGCGCCCTGACGGCCTTCGAAGTTACGGTTGGACGTCGAGGCGCAATGCTCGCCGGACTCCAAACGGTCCGGGTTCATCGCCAGGCACATCGAGCAACCCGGCTCGCGCCATTCGAAACCGGCTTCGAGGAAGATCTTGTCGAGGCCTTCGGCTTCCGCTTGCGCCTTCACCAGACCCGAGCCCGGCACCACGATCGCCTGCTTGATGGTCGACGCAACCTTGCGGCCCTTGGCAATCACCGCAGCAGCGCGCAAATCTTCGATCCGCGAGTTGGTGCAGGAACCGATGAATACGCGGTCGAGCTGAATGTCGGTGATCGCCTGATTGGCGGTCAAACCCATGTATTTCAAGGCACGGACAATCGAATCGCGCTTGACCAGATCCATCTCTTTGGCCGGGTCCGGCACGTTCTGATCAACGGCCAGAACCATTTCCGGGGAAGTGCCCCAGCTGACTTGCGGCTTGATCTGCGCGGCGTCGAGTTCAACCACGGCATCGAATTTGGCATCGGCGTCGGACACCAGATCCTTCCACGCTTCGACTGCTTGATCCCATTGCGCGCCTTTCGGTGCGAACGGACGACCCTTGACATATTCGACAGTCTTTTCATCCGCCGCCACCAGCCCCACACGGGCGCCGGCCTCGATGGACATGTTGCAAATGGTCATGCGGCCTTCGACGGACAGGTCGCGGATCGCGCTGCCGGCAAACTCGATGGCGTGGCCGTTACCGCCGGCAGTGCCGATCTTGCCGATTACCGCGAGGACAATGTCCTTGGCAGTCACGCCGAATGGCAATTGCCCTTCAACGCGCACCAGCATGTTCTTCATTTTTTTGGCAACGAGGCACTGGGTGGCGAGTACGTGTTCAACCTCGGAAGTGCCGATACCGTGAGCCAGCGCGCCGAATGCGCCGTGGGTCGAGGTGTGCGAGTCGCCGCAGACCACGGTCATGCCCGGCAAGGTCGCGCCCTGCTCCGGGCTGATGACGTGGACGATGCCCTGGCGGATGTCGTTCATCTTGAACTCGACGATGCCGTACTCATCACAGTTGTCATCGAGGGTCTGCACCTGCAAACGCGAGACCTGGTCGGCAATGGCTTCGATGCCGCCCTTGCGTTCCGGCGTGGTCGGTACGTTGTGGTCCGGGGTCGCGATGTTGGCATCGATGCGCCAAGGCTTGCGCCCGGCCAGACGCAGGCCTTCAAAGGCTTGCGGCGAGGTCACTTCATGGATGATGTGACGATCGATGTAGATCAGCGCAGAGCCATCGTCGCGCTGCTTGACCAAGTGCGAATCCCAGAGCTTGTCGTAGAGCGTTTTGCCGGCCATCAGACGGTTCCTCATCAGCTTGTTTCTATGCCCCGGGCTTATCAATAACCCTTTGGCTTGTGAGGCCGATCCTATGGGGTTAGATTAAATAACTCAAATTCATATTTTTTATGCTTTGGATAACCAACTGGAATACGAACATGGATCTGGCCAACCTCAACGCTTTTATCGCAATTGCCGAGACGGGCAGCTTCTCTGGCGCGGGCGAAAGGCTGCACCTGACGCAACCGGCCATCAGCAAACGCATCGCCGGGCTGGAGCAACAATTAAACGTACGCCTGTTTGATCGACTGGGCCGGGAGGTCGGTCTGACCGAGGCCGGGCGCGCCCTGCTCCCGCGCGCTTATCAGATTCTTAACGTGCTGGACGACACCCGCCGTGCGCTGACCAACCTGACCGGCGAGGTCAGCGGCCGCCTGACGCTGGCCACCAGTCACCACATCGGTCTGCACCGCTTGCCACCCTTGTTAAGGGAGTTCACCCGCCGCTACCCACAAGTCGCGCTGGATATTCAGTTCCTCGATTCGGAAGTGGCCTACGAGGAAATTCTCCACGGCCGCGCCGAACTGGCGGTCATCACCCTGGCGCCGGAGCCGCACACGCTGGTCAAGGCCACGCCGGTGTGGGACGACCCACTGGATTTTGTGGTTGCGCCCGAGCATTCGCTGATCAGCAATGGCGCCGTCAGTCTGGCGGACATTGCCGGTCATCCGGCGGTTTTCCCCGGCGGCAACACATTTACTCACCATATTGTCCAACGATTGTTCGAGGCCCAGGGACTGACGCCCAACATCGCCATGAGCACCAACTATCTGGAAACCATCAAGATGATGGTCTCCATTGGCCTGGCGTGGAGTGTTTTGCCGCGCACAATGCTCGACGATCAGGTCGCGCGCATACCTTTGCCGGGCATACAGCTCAGTCGCCAGCTAGGCTATATCGTGCACACCGAACGGACGCTATCGAATGCGGCAAGAGCCTTTATGGCCCTGCTGGATGCACAAATCGATCTGCCAGGGACATAAGGCCAACTTGTGCTACTCCTATAGAGCCGCTGTCCCTGTGCGTAACGCCACTCTCAGCTCAAGGCCTGTTAACGATGCCGAAATCTGTTGACCGAATTCCGCCGATGCCGCGCATTCAAGCCATTGATCCGCGACATTCCGAGCAGAGCTGGGAGAGCGCGCCGCAATTGCTGGCGGCGCTCAACGGTGCGCGGCTCGGGGCATGGTACTGGGACATCGAGCGCGGGCAGATCAGTTGGTCGCGGGGCACGCAGGCATTGTTTGGCTTCGATCCACGCCAGCCGCTGCCGGAAGACCTCGAATACCTTGATCTGCTGCCGCCGGAAGACCGCGCAAAAACCGTTCGCGCCTTCCACGCGGTGATTGCCGGCGCACCGCTCGAGCAGGCAATGCACCACCGCATCCGCTGGCCCGACGGCAGTCTGCACTGGCTGGAGATCAACGGCAGTTTGCTCCCCGACAAACACGGCCGTCCCCGAATGATCGGGGTGATTCGCGAAATCACCCACCAACGCCAACGCGAACAAGCCCTGAGCAGTTCGGAGAAACGATTCGCCACACTGTTTCACCTGTGCCCGAACATGGTTTTGCTCACCCGTCAGGAGGACGGCCTGATCAGCGAGGCCAACCAATACTTTGAAAGCCTGTTCGGCTGGCCGGTGCAGAGCGCGATTGGCCGCACGACCCTGGAGCTGGGCCTGTGGGTACACCCCGAGCAACGCGCCGAACTGGTCAAGAAGACCAAGGCCAAGGGCGAGCTGATCAGCATGGAAGTGCAGTTTCGCGCCAGCAATGGCCAGATCCATGACGGCATTCTCAGCGCGCAAAAGGTCGAACTCGAAGGCCAGCCCTATCTGCTCAGCACGTTTCTCGACACCACCGAACGCAAAGCCGCCGAACATGCCCTGAAAGACAGCCAGGAACGCCTTGATCTGGCGCTTGACTCGGCGCAGCTGGGCACCTGGGACTGGCACATTCCCAGCGGCATGCTCTACGGCTCGGCACGCGCCGCGCAATTACACGGTTTGGCGCCGATTCCGTTCCACGAATCATTCGACGAGTTTTTCGAAGGCGTGCCCGGCGAAGAGCGCGACAGCATGCGCGACGCCTACCGCAGCCTGCGCGAAGGCCCGGCGGGCAATTACCAACTGACCTATCGCGTGCAACTGCCTGACGGCAGTTCGCGCTATCTGGAAAGCCGCGCCCGCCTCTACCGCGACGAAAACGGCGCCCCGTTACGCATGGCCGGGACCCTGCTGGACATCACCGATCAGGTCGAACGCGAACAACGGCTGGTGGCCTCGGAAGAGAAATTCGCCACGCTGTTCCAGGTCAGCCCCGACCCGATCTGCGTCACGCGGCAGGACAGCGGCGAGTTCATCGAAATCAACTCGAGCTTCACCCAGACCTTCGGCTGGAGCGCCGCCGACGTCATTGGCCGCACCGCCGAGGACATTGGCCTGTGGGACGCTTCGGCGAAAAGCCTGCAACGCATCGAACGGGTGATCCGCGAACAAGGCCTGAGCAATGTCGCAATCATCGTCCAGCACAAGGATGGGCAGTCGCTGACCTGCGTCATTTCCAGCCGGCAGATCAGCGTCGGCAATCAGCCCTGCATCGTCACCACCCTGCGCGATATTACTCAACAACAACGCTCGGAAGCGGCGCTCAAGGCCAGCGAAGAGAAATTCGCCAAGGCGTTTCACTCAAGCCCCGACGCGATCACCATCACTGAACGCGACACCGGGCGCTATCTGGAGGTCAACGACGGTTTCTGTCGTCTTACCGGCTATCGCGCCGATGAGGTGGTGGGCAAAACCGTCTATCAGGTGGGCATCTGGGCCGAGGAAAAACAACGCTCGGCGTTGCTCGCCGAATTACAGATCAAGGGTCGCGTACATCATCAGGAAATGCTCGGGCGCAACAAGCGCGGCGAGCTGCTGACGGTGGAAGTCTCGGTGGAGCCCATCACCCTCAATGAAACCGCGTGCCTGCTGCTGACCGCCCGCGACGTCAGCCTGCTGAAAAACGCCGAAGCACAGATCCGCCATCTGGCTTACCACGATCCGCTGACCAACCTGCCCAACCGCGCGCTGCTAATGGATCGCCTGAGCCAGCAGATCGCCCTGCTCAAACGCCACAACCTGCGCGGTGCGTTGCTGTTCCTTGACCTCGATCACTTCAAGCACATCAACGATTCCCTCGGCCACCCGGTCGGCGACACGGTGCTGAAGATCATCACCGCTCGCCTTGAGGCCAGCGTGCGTATGGAAGACACGGTCGCGCGGCTCGGCGGCGATGAGTTTGTGGTGTTGCTCAGCGGTCTTGAAGGCTCGCGCAACGAAGTCAGTGCGCAAGTGCGCACGCTGGCGGACACCATTCGTGAATTGCTTTCGGAACCGATGTTCCTCGACGGCCAGCGCCTGCAAGTGACGCCAAGCATCGGCGTGGCGCTGATTCCCGATCACGGCTCGACCCCGACCGACCTGCTCAAACGCGCCGACATTGCCCTGTACCGGGCCAAGGATTCAGGGCGCAACACCACGCAGATGTATCACAACACCATGCAGAAAGCGGCCAGCGAACGGTTGCGCATGGAGACTGACTTGCGCCTGGCGCTGTCTCGTGGCGAATTCAACGTGCACTTCCAGCCGCAAGTCGATGCACAAGACAACCGCATCATCGGCGCCGAAGCGCTGGTGCGCTGGAATCACCCGGAACTCGGCGCACAGTCGCCGACTGAATTCATCAAAGTGCTGGAAGACAGCGGACTGATTCTGGAGGTCGGCACGTGGATCCTCGATGAAGCCTGCGAGGCCTTCAAGCAACTGATCGCGGCCAGACTGATCGACCCGTTCGACTTCAGCCTGTGCGTGAACATCAGCCCGCGACAGTTCCGCCAGAACGACTTCGTCGAACGCATCGAACGCAGCATGACCAGCCATGGCCTGCCCTGCTCGCTGCTGAAACTGGAGATCACCGAAGGTATCGTCATTCAGAATCTGGAAGACACCATCAGCAAAATGCGCCGCCTGAAAAAACTCGGCGTGAGCTTCGCCATGGACGACTTCGGCACCGGCTACTCGTCGCTGACTTACCTCAAACGCCTGCCGGTGGACACGCTGAAAATCGATCAGTCGTTTATCCGCGATGCCACGACCGACCCGAACGATGCCGAGATCATCCGCGCCATCGTCGCCATGGCCCGCAGCCTTGAGCTGGAGGTCATCGCCGAAGGCGTGGAAACCCCGGAACAGCTCGCGTTCCTGCAGGGATTGGGCTGCCATTTGTATCAGGGTTATCTGCACAGTCGTCCGCTGCCGCTGGAGGGCTTGAAGAAACTCCTTGAGTGACACCCCGACGCCGTACAGCTTGCCGCTGACGCGTAATTGCCAGGCCAGACGACAACCTGTAGGGTCGCGCTTTTTGCGCCGTTTCGAGATCTGTCATGCAGGATGCAACCCTCCCCCGCCTGGCCTTGCTGGGCATCGACCTTGGCACCACCAACAGCCTGATTGCCGTCTGGCAGGACGGTCAGGCCCGCCTGATTCCCAACGCCCTCGGCGAAGTGCTGACCCCCTCGGTGGTCAGCCTTGATGAAGACGACAGCATTCTGGTGGGCAAAGCGGCCCGCGCGCGACTGACCACGCACCCGGAGCGCAGCGCCGCCGCGTTCAAGCGTTTTATGGGCAGCGACAAACAGATCGAATTGGGCAACCGTCATTTCAGTCCGGAAGAGTTGTCGGCGCTGGTGCTCGGCTCGCTCAAACAGGACGCCGAAGCCTTTCTCGGGCACCCAGTCACAGAGGCGGTGATTTCCGTGCCGGCGTATTTCAGTGACGAGCAGCGCAAACGCACGCTGTTTGCCGCCGAACTGGCGGGGCTATCCGTCACACGTCTGATCAACGAACCGACCGCCGCCGCCATGGCCTATGGGCTGCATGAGCAGAAGTTCGAACGCACGCTGATCTTCGACCTGGGCGGTGGCACCTTCGACGTCACGGTGCTGGAATATGCGCTGCCACTGATCGAGGTGCATGCCTCCACCGGCGACAACTTTCTCGGCGGCGAAGACTTCACCGCCGCGCTGCTGCAAGCCTGCCTCAAGGACTGGCAACTCAATCCGTCGATGATCGACCCGCAAGGCATGGCCAGCCTCGGCGATGCCCTGGAACAGCTCAAGTGCAAACTTGGCGAAGGCACCCAGCAATTGAGCTGGCGCCATGCCGAGCGCGCATTTGAATGGTCGCTGGACGAAGCCCGCGCCGTGAAAATTTGGGAGCCCCTGCTCGCCCGACTGCGCGCACCGATCGAACAGGCTCTGCGCGACGCCCGCCTGAAACCGCGCGATCTCGACAGCCTGGTGCTGGTCGGCGGCGCCACACGGATGCAGGCGGTGCAGCAAATGGTTGCCACGCTGTTCGGACGCTTGCCGTACCGACACCTCGATCCGGACACCATTGTCGCGCTGGGGGCGGCGACGCAAGCGGCGTGCAAGGCGCGCGATGGCGCGGTGGAAGAGCTGATCCTGACCGACGTCTGCCCGTACACGCTGGGCATTGAGACCCGGCATGGCAAAGGCATTGAAGGTGCTTTTTCGCCGATCATCGAACGTAACACCATCATCCCCACGTCACGGGTAGAACGCTATTACACGACTCATCCCCAGCAGAAGGCGATCCGTATTGGCGTGTATCAGGGTGAACGGCCGTGGGTGCGCGACAACATTCTGATTGATGCGTTTGATGTCACCTTGACGCCCACAGAGCATGTGCAGACGCTGGATGTACGCTTCAGTTATGACATCAATGGTTTGCTCGAGGTTGACGTCACCCTGCTCGAAACCGGCGACCGCCACAGTCACAGCATCGACCGCAGCCCCACCGGCCTGGATGAGCAAGCGCGCCGAGACAGCCATAACCGCCTGTCGACGCTGAAAGTCCACCCCCGCGACGCACTGCCCAACCGCACGTTGCTGGCCCGCCTGGAACGGGCATGGATGCAAAGCCTCGGCACGCAACGAGAGCACATTGCCGAATGGCTGCACAACTTCACCACCGTGCTTGGCGGCCAGCAACCCTCGGAGATTGCCAGCCAGCGTTCAGAGCTGAACAAGGCGCTTGATCAACTGCGTCTCTAGCCGTTGAGCCGCCGCAAAGCGGCCTGCAGGCCGCCGGACAGCCTTTCGGTTTCACCGCTGTCCGGCGGCACACCATAACGGTTGGGCAACTTGTCACCGGGCAAGCCGAACAGCACCAATGGCAGGAATGGCAACACCGGCGTCAGCGCGATGAATATCAGCAACGTGGGAATGCCCCGGCCCATGTCGTGCAATCGGCGCAAAATGGCACCGAATATCAGCAGCACGCCCAGCAACAAGACCAGAATGCCCGCGCCCGTAATGCCCGTGAGCAGCCCTGCCAGCGGCGCAATCACCACACAGCCCAAGACCTGGGCGATAAAAGCCTTGCGTCCCAATCTCGATTTCAGACGCCAGATCGCCGTCGCCGGTACCGGCTGCACATCGCTTTTCGCCAGCAGTAAGCGTTCCGACCAGGACAACAAGGCGCACAAGGCCAATCGCAGACCTATGCTGTTATTCGCATCGTCCTTACCCTGCTGCAATTGGCGCAAGACGCGGGTTTTCGGCACACCGGCAGCGCCATGACGAATCAAGCCCTTGAGTGCATCCAGCGCCTCGTACGCGAGCAGTTTGTCGACGCCAAAATCGGTCAGCACTTTGCGCGGCGGCCACACCGGCTCGCCCTTGATCAAGCCGTCGCGAAAGCCTTCGAACCAATCATCCTCGCAACTGACCGCGGCAATCGACTGCAGCAATGCACGATGCTGCTCCGCACTCAGGCTCGGGTCGTGATAGAGCACACCCCAGAACATCATCAGCCCCAGCAAATCGTCGCCGCATGCCGCACGATCGCTTTCGAGGCAGGTGTAAAGCAAGGGATTGGCGGGCAACCGCGCGCTGTCGAGTGCCTGCTGAACACTGAACAATTGCTGCACCAACAAGCCGTGCACCGGATCACTGCCTTGCAGCCATCCCAGCAAACCCTCGCAATGCCCCTGTTCTCGTTGCAAGCGCCGCAACAGCGGCTGCAGGCGACTCAGGGGATGGGCCGGATTGAAAGCCAGGCGTTCCAGGCACTGCGCATCGATCATTTGCAGCCAGCGTTCGGGGTGTTCCAGCAATGCCAGTAAAAACAAGGTCTGCGCGTGCCACTCCCACACGGCGTCACCCAGCCCGACCGGCGGCATCTGAATCCCGCGACGGCTCAACTGGAGAATCAAGTCGAGTCCGGACAAGTCAACGTCGTCTTTGACGGCTGCCAGTGTGAACGCTTCTGCGATTCGCTCCAACGCCGCCTCGTTGTAGGGCCGCAAACGACGCAACCACAGCCGACAGACCTTGTGCGGCTCGCCTTGCATCAGCACTTGTGGCAATGGCCGTGGATTTGAATCCGCATCACTGAAAGCGCTCATGGCCAGAGCAATCGGCGCCCTGTTCAACCAGCGCAGGTGTTGCTCGGCCTGAAGTTTGAATCCGCTCATCACCAGGTTTTCAAGGGCATCGATCGGCAGCGGCGCATCCAGTATCTGCTGCAACAGAACCGAATCACCCCGATGCAACGCCCAGGCGTACCGGTACAAATGCAGCAATCGGCTGTCGGCATTCTCGCCCAACAGTTGCGCGAGCAATGGCAGCTCATCAGCCGTCATGCGCCAATCGACAAAGCTTTGCGCAAGGCTATCAAGCTCCAGTCTTCCGACACCCAGCCAACGATTCAGCGTCTCGGGATGTTGCGACGGACTGCCATACACCTGACGGTCATCGCCAAGATCCTCCGGCCAGTCAGAGCAGTCCTCCTGACGATCAAACGCCTGAATCAGCAAAGGCAGGAATGTCGACTGCCGCGTGGCACACATTTGCAGCAGGCAACTTTCAGCCATCGGATGACGATGCTCATTCCACAGACGTATCCAGCAAGGCAATGCCTGATCGTCCCGGCCCAGCAGACTGCTCTGACACGCCAACAGGAAAAGCCAGTCCACATCATCCGGTGCTGCAAGCTGCTGCTCGACGCAGCACTGCAAAAAGGTCGGCACGCCGATTCCCGCCTGAGTGAACTGCACCAACAGACGCTTGAGGAACGCGGCATCATCCGGCAATGGTAAGCATGTGTGTCGACTGGCAAAGTCGGCGAACTCATGAAGAGGCCGTTGGGCGAAAATGAAATCGAGACTGCGGGCGTACCAGAGTGATTCGGTCTGCGCAGCCTCTGACCAAGTGCTCATCAGATCGGTAACGAACGGGTCAGGCGTTTCGATTCGCTGCAGAAAGAATCCCACCTGATGCGCGTCTTCGTACTCCAGATCCAGCAGCTGTTGATCCCAGGCCATACGTCTGGCCAACAGATTCGCGCAGCGGTACGACAGAGGGCCGGCGTCGGCGAGCCGGTGGTACAAGCCCCAGCTCAGGTCATCGAGCACCTCCAGCGGCAGCTCATCCAGACCCCGGACAAATGCCTGCCACGCGGCGAAATTGAACCGGCGAGCGGGATCATCCAGCAGCTCGCAGAACGCCACGAACGTCTGTGGGACTTCAACCACCTTGTGTTCTGATGCTTCAAGCACCTGCTCGGGCTCTTCTTCCTCGCCTTCACGGGCCAGACGCATCGCGTTTTCGTAAGCCAGACGCAGCGCCTGAAACCCTTGCGGATCAGTCTCCGGGTGATGCGCCGGCAAGCGTGCGCGGTAGGCATTGCGAATCAGGTTTTCGTCGGCGGTAGGCTCGATGCCCAAGCGGATCCAGCAACTCATGACCAGTCGAACTCCTTGAGCGATGCCGGACGTGGCGGCAGGTCAATTTTCATGTGCCAAGGCAGATCCGCCAGAAACCGAGGGATGTTCTCAGCCAGGCCACGGGCAATCCGCACGTTGAGGGCGCTGCCGCCTTGCCGGTCCAGCTCAAAAGCCAGCTCATCGTCGCTATCGCTCAAGCAGCACCAAAAGGTACGACCGACAACAAAACCATCGAAGTAAGCCATCCAGCTGCCGTAGTGAAATTGTGCTCTGACGGCCAAACGACTGTGCAGCCAGTTGCTCTCGTCCAGGTCAATCCACTGATTGCGCACCGCACACCGCAAGAGAAAACCCATGCGGCCATAGTCCCACGACAATATTCCGCCCGGCCCGCAACTGCCGAAGGTGCGGCTGGCGAACTCATGCAGGATGCGATCACGGGGAGAGAGTTCTTTGAGCAGCGCTTGCCATTCACTCGGCAGACACCGCTGCCACGCCAGATAGGCCGCGCTGAGGTGTTTGGCATGGCCGTCGTCAGTCATCCGTTCGAGCATGTCGAACAACTGCCCACGATCATCGATACCCCAACTGTCTTTCAGATCGATGTAGCGATCGTCGCAGAACGCGGGGTCGTCGTAGCTGGCGCCGGTATTGATCGCCGCCATGGGTGCAGACAGGGCGCACAGCCAGCGCTGCTGAATATCGTCCATGAAAAAAGGCTCCAGGCCGACCGGTGAGGAATGGGGGTCGGCAAAACTGCGGCGGATTGTAGAGAAACCGCCGCCAGCGGCAAAGTCGAACAGCAGGTTTCTTTCACCCACAAAAAAGGCCCCGACGTATCGGGGCCTTCATTCAGCGGCTCAGCGCCTGTTCAGACGATTGTGTTGCGGCACATCACTCAGTGCTGCAGAGCCGGTTTCTGCGTCCCGTTGATCGGGATGCGTTTGGCTTTCGCCTCTTCCGGGATCACCCGCAACAGGTCGATGCTCAACAGACCGTTGCTGAGGTCGGCGGCCTTGATCTCGATGTGATCGGCCAGACGGAAGGACAGCTTGAAAGCACGTTGGGCGATGCCCTGATGCAGGAAGGTCACGCCTTCGTTGGCATCACGTTTGCCGCCACTGATGGTCAGCACACCCTTCTCGACTTGCAGGTCCAGGTCTTCTTCCTGGAAACCGGCGGCGGCCACGACGATGCGGTATTGATCGTCACCGTGCTTTTCGACGTTGTAGGGTGGATAGGTGCTGCCTGGCTCGTTGCGCAGAGCGGTTTCGAACAGGTCGTTGAAACGGTCGAAACCTACCGAGGAACGGAACAGTGGCGCGAGGGAAAATGCAGTACTCATGGTTCAAATCTCCTGAAAACAATCAGCAAGGTTTTGTGTCTCCGCGACCCGAATTCGGCATCGCGTAACCCTTAGATAGGGACCGCTGAAATGTTTTCAAGAGACTGTTTGCAGATTTTTTCAGGCCGCTTCGGCGACCGGCAGACCGAGCAAGCGCGAGACTTGATCCGGCTCCGTCTCGCGGCGCAGGACAGTGAACAGCTCGGTGGCCTCGGGATAATTGCGCGTCAGCATCGCCAGCCATTGCTTCAGACGGCCCGGCGATTGGCGGGCGGTCATCTGCGCCTTGGCCTGTAACCAAAAGTCCTGGATCAGCGGCAGCAGCTCGGCCCAGTTCATCTCGATCACTTCTTCGCCAGCGCGGGCGGCGGCAATCTGTTTTGCCAGATCCGGGCGCGAAACCAGGCCGCGGCCGAGCATGATGTCCTCAACACCGCTGATCTCGCGGCATCGACGCCAGTCATCGACGCTCCAGATATCGCCGTTGGCGAACACCGGCACCTTGACCACGTCCTGCACGCGCGGGATCCACTCCCAATGCGCCGGCGGTTTGTAGCCGTCCATTTTGGTCCGTGCGTGCACCACGATGTGCTCGGCGCCGCCTTCGGCCAGCGCCGTTGCGCAGACCAACGAACCGTCCGGACTGTCGAAGCCCAGACGCATCTTGGCGGTCACCGGAATGTGCGCGGGAACGGCACGACGCACGTGCTCGACGATCTGGTTGAGAAGTTCCGGCTCCTTGAGCAGGACCGCGCCGCCACGGGATTTGTTGACGGTTTTGGCCGGGCAGCCGAAGTTGAGGTCGATCACTTCAGAGCCGAGTTCACAGGCCAGCGCCGCGTTTTCCGCCAGACACACCGGATCCGAACCGAGCAACTGCACGCGCAGCGGCACACCGGATCGGGTGCGGGCGCCGTTGAGCAGCTCCGGACCGAACTTGTGGAAGTAGGCCGGCGTGAGCAACTGGTCGTTGACCCGGATGAATTCGGTCACGCACCAATCGATGCCGCCAACGCGGGTCAGCACGTCGCGCAGAATGTCGTCGACCAACCCTTCCATGGGCGCCAGAGCAATTTGCATGGGAAAACACTACTTGAGGAAAAAACGTGCGGCAGTTTACTGGATTACGAGAAAAACCGCAGAAACCTGTGGGAGCGGGCTTGCTCGCGAAAGCGGTAGGTCAGTTGAATAAATGCTGACTGACAGGACGCCTTCGCGAGCAAGCCCGCTCCCACATTCAGATTTTCACTGCCTCTGGAGACCGGATCGCAGGACCATAGCCCTCGATGAATTCGGCCGGCATGCGCTTCGGTTTGCCGGTGGACAATTCGATGCAGACAAACGTGGTTTGCGCACGTAAGAGCGTGGCGTTATCGCTTGGGCGGATCAATTGGAAATGCCGGGTCATTTTCAGGCGCTGATCCCAATCGACGATCCAGGTCGCCAATTGCAGTTCATCGCCTTCGTAGGCAGCGGCCAGATAATCGATCTCGTGGCGCACCACGGCCATCGCCCGATCCAGGCGCCGGTACTCGACCAGATCCAGCCCCAGACGCTGCGAATGCCGCCAGGCGCAGCGCTCTAGCCAGGTCACGTAGACCGCGTTGTTCGCGTGACCCAGCCCGTCGATGTCCTCGGCGTTCACTTGCAGATCAATGGTAAACGGCGTTGCCCGATCCCAGCCCATGCCCCAACTCCCGGTCAATTATTCAACCGGGGCAGTGTAACGGAGCTCACGCCGATTGGCGCGCCTGAAGGCTGCGACCGGCCAGCAGTGATAACACCCCATCAATCACCCGAGGGTCGGCCAGCACACGCTGATGACCACCGCTTTCGAGGCGCAACAAACGACTGTCGAACCAGGACTCGTGGATCAGTTGCGATTCTTTGACCGAGACAAAGTTGTCATCCTCGGCATGCACGATCAGGCCCGGCATATCCAGTTGATAGTGGGCGACATCAAGGGTCGCGGCGCGCATACCGACGTCCCGCTCGACCTGACGAATGAACGCTGAACGCGCCCGTGGCGGCATGCCGACATAACGTGCAAAACCTCTCAGCACACCGAGAATGCGTGCGGGAGCGGCGATGCTGACCAGGGTTTCGGTACGCAAGCCCAATTGCACGGCCAGCATGGCGCTGGCGCCGCCCATCGAGTGACCGATGACCGCTTGCAGTGGCGGCAGCTCGGCGGCGGCTTCGAGCATGGCACGGGCGAATAACACAACATTCGCCTCACGCCCCGGCGAACGACCGTGGGCCGGGCCATCAAGAGCAACAACGGTGTAACCGGCTTCAACCAACGCCGTGATCAGCGAGGCGAACTGCGTGGGCCGCCCTTCCCAACCGTGCATCAGCAGCACCGTCGGGCCTTGGCCCCAGCGCAAGGCGGAGAGACCAAAGCGCAAGGTGATCCGCTCGGCGTTGGCCAGTAGCGGCAACTCCCAGTCGCGCAGCGGCAGCGCGCGTGGTGTCATGAACGCCAGACGCATTTTGCTTGCTACCTGTTGCGGTGCAATCCAGCCCAAGGTGCCATTAACGCCACGAATCCACTTCAACGTGTTCATCGCTCTCTCCTCAGGCGTGTTGCCTTCAGGTCAACGCACCGCCGACTTGGCAGCGCGCAGCAATCGATCAGACAAATCTCCAGGGCCGAGCGCTCTTGCGAGCGCCAGACCACCCACCATCAAGGCCACGTCGGCCAGGGCTTTGTCGGTGTCCTCAGGGCTGGACGCCAACTGCGCAATCATCAATTCCAGGTGTTCGTTGAGCGCCAGGCGGAACGACTCCGGCAAGCGACCCAACTCACCGATGGACGCCGGAATCGGGCACGCCGCTTCGCTGGAGTCGCGATGCTTGCGTGACAGGTAAAACGCAGCGACCAAAGCGCGGCGCTCTTCACCGGTCAGCTCGGCGTCCATGTCGGCAATCAGATCGCGGCGGCGCCCCAGCAACTGCTTGAACGCTTCGAGCATCATTGCGTCCTTGCTTTCGAAGTGCGCGTAGAAGCCGCCAACAGTCAGGCCGGCCGCGCCCATCACTTCGCCCACGCTAGGGTCTGCAGGACCACGCTGAATCAGTGCAGCGCTGGCAGCCTTGAGGATGCGTTCGCGGGTTTGAGCTTTTTTATCGTTCATCGTTGCCTCCGAATATTACGACTAGAATATTATTCACATAATAATATTCTGCAAGTCAAGGATATGACCGCTGGTCTGAAGCACAGTGTAAGGAAAAAGGAGATTTGGCCAAACGCCAGACAAACAAAAGGGCCATTCAATAATTGAATGACCCTTATAAATCCCGCAGAGCGGGTAATCGTGGCGTCCCCTAGGGGACTCGAACCCCTGTTACCGCCGTGAAAGGGCGGTGTCCTAGGCCACTAGACGAAGGGGACACAAACCCTTCTATACAACTGATCAGTGCTGAGATCTGATCGATTCAAGGCCGGTGTGGCCAGACCTTGAACTGTAAAATTGGTGGAGCTAAGCGGGATCGAACCGCTGACCTCCTGCATGCCATGCAGGCGCTCTCCCAGCTGAGCTATAGCCCCGGATTTTTCGCCTCGCGGCGGAGCGACATCTTGCAACATCGCTTCTGTAAAACTGGCGTCCCCTAGGGGACTCGAACCCCTGTTACCGCCGTGAAAGGGCGGTGTCCTAGGCCACTAGACGAAGGGGACGCAAACCCTTCTATACAACTGATCAACGCTGAGTGTTGATCGCTTCGGAGCCGGTGTGGCCAGGCTTCGAAGTGTAAATTGGTGGAGCTAGACGGGATCGAACCGTCGACCTCTTGCATGCCATGCAAGCGCTCTCCCAGCTGAGCTATAGCCCCTCATCGTTGATGTCATCGCTGAGGACGGGGCGAATCTTAAGGGCGTATCGAAAGGCTGTCAAACTTATTTTTGAAATTTTTCAAAATTTTTTGTCGGCATAACAATCACTTACCGCCCTCCCCCCGTAAAATCGGGGGAAAACGCCGAAGGCCGGATCAAATGATCGCGGCCTTCGGTGCTTGCAACAGAGTCAGACCCGCTTAAGCGATAGCGCCCAGCAGCTTCTCCCACTCTTTGTTTTCTTTCTTCGACACGCCGCCCAACAGGTCAATGGCCTGACGCAGGCGATAACGGGTCAGGTCCGGCCCGAGAATTTCCATCGCGTCGAGCACCGACACCGAACTCGCCTGCCCGGTAATCGCGGCAAACATCAGCGGCATCGCATCGCGCAGCTTCAGCTCGAGGGATTCGACCACTGCCTGAATCGTCGCGGTGATGTTGTCCTTCTCCCACTGACGCAGGCTTTCCAGTTTCCACAGGATCAACTGCATCAACTGGCGAACCTGATCGCCCGAGAGCTTTTTCGATTCGAACAGCTTGGCATCCGGATTCACGCCACCGGCAAAGAAGAAGCCGCCCAGCGGTGCAACCTGGCTGAAGGTTTCAACGCGGCCCTGAACGTGCGGCGCGATCTTCATCATGTATTCGGAATTGAACGCCCACTTCTGAACGCGAGCGGCGAACTCTTCCACAGGCAGATCACGCAGCCACTGGCCGTTGAGCCACGACAGTTTCTCGATGTCGAAAATCGGCCCGCCCAGCGACACACGCTTGAGGTCGAAGTTGTCGACCATTTCCTGCAGCGAGAACTTCTCGCGCTCGTCCGGCATCGACCAGCCCATGCGGCCGAGATAGTTGAGCATTGCTTCCGGCATGAAACCCATGCGCTCGTAGAACGTCACCGAAGTCGGGTTCTTGCGCTTGGACAGCTTGCTCTTGTCCGGGTTGCGCAGCAGCGGCATGTAGCACAGCTCCGGTTGTTCCCAGCCGAAGTATTCGTAGAGCAAGATCAGTTTCGGCGCCGATGGCAGCCATTCTTCGCCACGCAAAACGTGAGTGATGCCCATCAGGTGGTCGTCGACCACGTTGGCGAGGAAGTACGTCGGCAGGCCGTCGGTCTTCATCAGCACTTGCATGTCCATGCGATCCCACGGGATCTCGACATCGCCACGCAGCATGTCCGGCACTACGCAGACGCCTTCGCTCGGCACCTTCATGCGGATCACGTGCGGCTCGCCGGCAGCCAGACGACGGGCGACTTCTTCCTTGGACAGCAGCAGCGCACGGCCGTCGTAACGCGGGGTTTCGCCGCGGGCCATTTGCTCGGCGCGCATCTGATCCAGTTCTTCAGCGGTGCAGAAGCACGGGAACGCATGGCCCATGTCGACCAGTTGCTGGCAGTACTTCTGGTAGATGTCGCCGCGCTCGCTCTGACGATATGGGCCGTGCGGGCCGCCGACGTCCGGGCCTTCGCTCCAGTCGATGCCGAGCCAGCGCAGGGCGTCGAAGATCTGCTGTTCGGACTCGCGGGTCGAACGCAACTGGTCGGTGTCTTCGATGCGCAGGATGAACTCACCGCCATGCTGCTTGGCAAAGCAGTAGTTGAACAATGCGATGTAAGCGGTACCTACGTGGGGGTCCCCGGTAGGCGATGGCGCGATGCGAGTGCGGACGGTGGTCATGGCATGTCTCGAAAAGAATGAAAAGCAAAACTATCAAGCGGCGAATGGTAACAGGCGACACCCGCCCCGCTCCAGCGGGCAGGGCATTTAAGCCAAGTTTGCGGCTGGAGCGCCCATAGACCGTGATGAATGGCCGAATATCAACAGACGGCATTTACCGTTTATCGGCTGTATGCCAGATTCGCCTGCTGATAACTTTCCTTACAATTCCTCGACTACAGTTTGCCCATGCCTGCTCAACTCAAGCGTCGCCTGTTCATTTTCCTGTTGCTGGTCCTGTTGATTGCCGGGGGCTTCTTCGCCCATTGGTTTTTCAAGGGACGCTTTTATGAAAGCACCGACAACGCCTATGTCCAGGGCGAAATCACCCGAGTGTCGAGCCAACTGAGCGCGCGCATCGACGAGGTGCTGGTGCAGGACAACCAGCATGTGGAAAAAGGCCAGTTGCTGGTGCGCCTTGAACCCAATGATTTCCGTCTGGCCATTGATCGCGCCAATGCCGCCCTCGCCACCCGCGAAGCCGAACGCCTGCAAGCACAGAGCAAACTGACTCAGCAATCGAGCCTGATTGCCGCCAGCGATGCGCAAGTAGCGACCACGCAAGCCACGCTTGGCCGTTCGCAGATGGATTTGTCGCGCGCAGAAACCTTGCGCAAACCCGGTTACGTCTCCGAAGAACGGGTGACCACCCTCTCCGCAGACGCCCACATTGCCCGCTCGCAAGTGGCCAAGGCCCAGGCCGACGCGCAGGGTCAACGCCAACAGGTCAACGCCCTGAGCGCCGAAATCAAACGCCTCGACGCGCAGATCGCCAACGCCCGAGCCGACCTTGCACAAGCCGAACTCAACCTCACGCGAAGCGAAATCCACGCGCCGATCAGCGGCCTCGTCGGCCAGCGCGCCGCGCGCAATGGCCAAGTGGTGCAGGCCGGCGCCTATTTGTTGTCGATCGTCCCTGACGAAGACATCTGGGTGCAGGCCAACTTCAAGGAAACCCAGATCGGCCACATGCAGCCCGGGCAGAAAGCCGAGCTGACCTTCGACGCCTATGGTGACACGCCGATCGAAGCGCGGGTCGACAGTCTGTTCGCTGCTTCCGGTGCGCAGTTCAGCCTGTTGCCACCGGACAACGCCACCGGCAACTTCACCAAAGTCGTGCAACGGATTCCGGTGAAACTGACCTTCAAGGCTGATAACCCGCTGCACGGCAAAATCCGTCCGGGCATGTCGGTCACCGCCACTGTGAACATCAAAGACACCCCTGACGATGGCCGGTGATTCGCTGATCCGCCCGGTCGGCGAACCGACCCGGCGGGACTGGATTGCCGTGATGAGCGTGATGCTCGGCGCCTTTATGGCGGTGCTCGACATCCAGATCACCAACTCCTCGCTCAAGGATATTCAAGGCGCGCTGTCGGCGACGCTGGAAGAAGGCTCGTGGATTTCCACCTCTTATCTGGTCGCGGAAATCATCATGATTCCGCTGACCGCCTGGCTGGTGCAGTTGCTCTCGGCGCGGCGACTGGCGGTATGGGTGTCGCTGGGGTTTCTGATTTCGTCACTGCTGTGCTCAATGGCCTGGAGCCTGGAAAGCATGATCGTCTTCCGCGCCATGCAGGGCTTCACCGGCGGCGCGCTGATCCCGCTGGCGTTTACCCTGACGCTGATCAAACTCCCCGAACATCACCGCGCCAAAGGCATGGCAATGTTCGCCATGACCGCGACGTTCGCCCCCTCCATCGGCCCGACGCTGGGCGGCTGGCTCACGGAAAACTGGGGCTGGGAATACATCTTCTACATCAACATCCCGCCGGGCCTGATCATGATTGCCGGGCTGATGTATGGACTGGAGAAGAAAGAAGCGCATTGGGAACTGCTGAAAAGCACCGATTACACCGGCATCCTTTCGCTGGGGATCGGCCTCGGCTGCTTGCAGGTTTTTCTCGAAGAAGGCCATCGCAAGGACTGGCTGGAATCGAGCCTGATCGTGACACTGGGCAGCATCGCCCTGCTGAGTCTGATCACCTTTGTGATTGTGCAGATTTCCAAACCCAACCCGCTGATCAATCTCGGCATCCTGCGCAATCGCAACTTTGGCCTGTCGAGTATTTCCAGCCTGGGTATGGGCGTCGGACTGTACGGCTCGATCTATCTTTTGCCGCTGTATCTGGCGCAGATACAGAACTACAACGCGCTGCAGATCGGCGAAGTGATCATGTGGATGGGCGTGCCGCAGCTGTTTCTGATTCCGCTGGTGCCGAAACTGATGAAGTTCGTCTCACCGAAATGGTTGTGCACGATCGGCTTTGGCCTGTTCGGTCTGGCGAGTTTTTCTTCGGGGGTGCTCAACCCGGATTTCGCCGGGCCGCAGTTCAATCAGATCCAGATCATTCGCGCGCTGGGGCAGCCGCTGATCATGGTGACCATCTCGCTGATCGCCACGGCCTACATCCTGCCGCAGGACGCCGGCTCGGCGTCGAGCCTGTTCAACATCCTGCGCAACCTCGGCGGTGCGATCGGCATCGCTCTGCTGGCGACGCTGCTGGATGCACGAACCAAAACTTACTTCGATTATCTGCGTGAAGCGGTGGTGCCGACCAATCCTCAGGTGGCCGAGCGACTGGCATCAATGACGGACAGGTTTGGCAGTGACACGGCGGCGCTGGGCAAGTTGAGCGAGATCGTCCACCAGCAGGCGCTGATCATGGCTTACAACGATGCGTTTCACTTTGTCGGGATTGCGCTGGGGATCAGCATGTTGGCGATTCTGTTGACCAAGAAACTGCCACAGGGACTCAAGGCTGGGGAATCTCATTGAGACCGCGTCGCCCCATTCGCGAGCAAGCCCGCTCCCACATAGGATTTGTGAACGGCACAGATCCAATGTGTGGGGCTTGCTCGCGAAGAGGCCCGACCAGACGATGAAGATCAAACCGCCAAAAGCCGCTCACGCAGTTTGGCAATCTCATCGCGCATCTGCGCCGCCGCTTCAAACTCAAGATCGCGCGCCAACTGATACATCTTCTCTTCCAGCGCACGAATACGCTTGGTGATCTCGCTCGGTGAACGCAGTTCGGCTTCGTACTTGGCGTTTTCCTCGGCGGCCTTGGCTATGCCCTTGCGCTTCTTGCTGCGCGAGCCCGGCACCGTGGCGCCTTCCATAATGTCGGCGACATCCTTGAACACGCCTTTGGGCGTAATACCATTTTCCAGGTTGAAGGCGATCTGCTTGTCCCGCCGACGCTCGGTCTCGCCAATCGCCCGCTCCATCGAACCGGTCATGCGATCGGCATACAGAATCGCCCGGCCATTGAGGTTGCGCGCGGCGCGGCCGATGGTCTGGATCAGCGAGCGCTCGGAGCGCAGGAAACCTTCCTTGTCCGCGTCGAGAATCGCCACCAGCGACACTTCCGGCATGTCCAGACCTTCACGCAGCAGGTTGATACCGACCAGCACATCAAAAGTGCCGAGACGCAAGTCGCGAATGATTTCGACCCGCTCGACGGTGTCGATGTCCGAGTGCAGATAACGCACACGCACGCCGTGGTCGGCCAGGTAATCGGTGAGATCTTCGGCCATGCGCTTGGTCAGCGTGGTCACCAGCACCCGCTCCTCGACCGCCACACGCTTGGTGATTTCCGATAACAGATCATCAACCTGAGTCAGCGCCGGCCGCACTTCAACCTGCGGGTCGACCAGACCGGTCGGACGCACCACTTGCTCGACCACGCGCCCGGCATGCTCGGCTTCGTAGTTGCCCGGCGTCGCCGAGACGAAAATGGTCTGCGGGCTGACCCCTTCCCACTCGTCGAAACGCATTGGCCGGTTGTCCAGCGCCGACGGCAGACGGAAGCCGTATTCGACCAGCGTCTCTTTACGTGAGCGGTCGCCCTTATACATCGCGCCGACCTGCGGCACGCTGACGTGGGATTCGTCGATCACCAGCAAGGCGTCGGCCGGCAGGTAATCGTAGAGAGTTGGCGGCGCGGCGCCGGCCGGGCGTCCGGACAGATAACGCGAGTAGTTTTCGATGCCGTTGCAGTAACCCAGTTCGAGGATCATTTCCAGGTCGAAACGGGTGCGCTGCTCCAGACGCTGGGCTTCCACCAGTTTGTTGTTGCTGCGCAGGTATTCGAGGCGTTCCTGCAGTTCGACCTTGATGTGTTCGATGGCGTCGAGCAGGGTTTCGCGCGGCGTCACGTAGTGGCTTTTCGGGTAGAAGGTGAAGCGCGGCATCTTGCGGATGACTTCGCCGGTCAGCGGGTCAAACGCGGAAATGCTCTCGACTTCGTCATCGAACAGTTCGATGCGGATCGCTTCCAGATCGGATTCTGCCGGATAGATATCGATCACATCGCCGCGTACGCGGAACGTGGCGCGGGCAAAATCCATGTCGTTGCGGGTGTATTGCAGGTCGGCCAGACGCCGCAGCAACGCTCGCTGATCGAGCTTGTCGCCGCGATCAACGTGCAACACCATCTTCAGATAGGTTTCCGGGCTGCCCAGACCGTAGATGCACGACACCGTGGTGACGATGATCGCGTCTTTGCGTTCGAGCAGCGCTTTGGTCGCCGACAGCCTCATCTGTTCGATGTGGTCGTTGATCGACGCGTCCTTCTCGATGAAGGTGTCGGACGACGGCACATACGCTTCGGGCTGGTAGTAGTCGTAGTAGGAAACGAAGTATTCGACGGCGTTGTTCGGGAAGAACGCCTTGAACTCGCCATACAGTTGCGCGGCGAGGGTCTTGTTCGGCGCCAGTACCAGCGTCGGGCGCTGTATCTGCGAGATGACATTGGCGATGCTGAAGGTCTTGCCCGAGCCGGTCACACCGAGCAGCGTCTGGTGCGCCAGCCCGGCTTCGATGCCCTCGACCAGTTGGCGTATGGCTTCCGGTTGATCGCCGGCGGGTTCGAAGCGGGTGACGAGCTGGAATTCGGACATATACACCTCTGGATCGCGGCACTCCGAGCAAAGCGGAACACCACGGGGACGACCGCAAACGACCGGTGTCGCGCAAGAAAAAACCTGGATTGTGCTCAATGTGGTGGCGATTGCCTGTCCTTTCAAGGCAAACGTCCTACATCGGGTAGAGACTCTGACACGGCCAAGCGACTAACGGTCGAGAAATAATCCGAAAAACTTGGCCTGAAAGCCCAATCGCCTGTCGCCATTACTCGGTGATGGCCTCTATACTAGCTCCCCGTTTGTGCACCGCTCTAGTGCATTCGGCTGGAGCGCGACACGTCCCTCCACTCTCCATTCAGAGCCGCCGTAATAATGAGCCTGTTCTCCGCTGTCGAAATGGCACCCCGTGATCCAATCCTGGGCCTCAACGAAGCATTCAATGCCGATACCCGGACCGACAAGGTCAACCTGGGCGTAGGTGTTTACTGCAACGAAGAGGGGCGAATTCCCCTGCTGCGCGCCGTTATTGAAGCCGAAACAATTCGCGCTGCTCAGCACGCTTCCCGTGGTTACCTGCCGATCGACGGCATCGCCGCCTACGATCAGGCGGTGCAAAAGCTGCTGTTCGGTCACGACTCGCCGCTGATCGCAGCCGGTCGCGTCATCACCACTCAGGCCGTCGGCGGGACCGGCGCACTGAAAATCGGTGCCGATTTCCTCAAGCAACTGCTGCCGAACGCCGTTGTAGCGATCAGCGACCCGAGCTGGGAAAACCACCGCGCGCTGTTTGAAACCGCCGGTTTCCCGGTGCAGAACTACCGCTACTACGACGCCGCCACCCACGACGTGAACCGTGCCGGCCTGCTCGAAGACCTCAACGCCTTGCCGAACGGCTCGATCGTTGTCCTGCACGCTTGCTGCCACAACCCGACCGGCGTCGACCTGAGCCCGGCTGACTGGAACAACGTGCTGGAAGTGGTCAAGACCAAAGGTCATGTGCCGTTCCTCGACATGGCGTACCAGGGCTTTGGCGACGGTATCGACGAAGACGCCGCCGCTGTGCGCCTGTTCGCTGAATCGGGCCTGACCTTCTTCGTTTCGAGCTCGTTCTCCAAGTCGTTCTCGCTGTACGGCGAGCGCGTCGGTGCGCTGTCAATCATCAGCGAATCGAAAGAAGAAAGCGCACGCGTGCTGTCGCAGGTCAAGCGTGTGATCCGCACCAACTACTCCAACCCGCCGACTCACGGTGCAAGCATCGTCGCCGCCGTGCTGAACAGCCCGGAACTGCGCGCGCAGTGGGAAGAAGAGCTGGCGGAAATGCGCCTGCGCATTCGCGGCATGCGTGAGCAAATGGTCAACCTGCTGGCAGAGAAAGCACCGGGCCGTGATTTCAGCTTCGTCGGTCGTCAGCGCGGCATGTTCTCCTACTCCGGCCTGACCACCGCTCAGGTTCACCGCCTGCGCAACGAGTTCGGTATCTACGCGCTGGACACCGGCCGCATCTGCGTGGCCGCGCTGAACCAGAGCAACATCAAGGCTGTGACAGACGCGATCGTTCAGGTCATCTGATTGGCCGCGCGAATAAAAACGGGAAGCCTTCGGGCTTCCCGTTTTTATTTGTCTGAAGCCAAGCCCCATACCCTCTAGACTGCATACAAATGTCAATTGTGGGAGCGGGCTTGCTCGCGAAAGCAGTGTGTCAGCCAACATTGATGGCGGCTGACCCGGCGCCTTCGCGGGCAAGCCCGCTCCCACAGGGTATGAGTCAACCCGAGAATTCTGCGAGAACCCAAATGAAAAACGACAACCTGCGCGCCGACCGTGACGATCTGGATGACTTTATCCCCCGCGCCCCGGCCAAGCGTGAGAAAAGCCTGGTGCTGCAAGTCGCGACCGGCGTGTTTCTTGGCGGACTGGCCCTCTGGCTGGTGCAACTGGCGGCGACCGCGGCCTACGCCAAGCTGTTGCTGGGCACCATTACCTTCGGCAGTTAAGCCAGTTCCGTCGCCCGCTGGCTGGCGGCATCGTCATAAGCGACGTACAGCGATTCGGCGATCTGGCTTTTGATTGCCTTGGTGCTTTCCAGACCAAGGACAAACCCTTCAGCCTTGCCGCCGGCGCGGTTCAGTTCTTCAGCCGTGCTGGCCTGAGTGATTGCGTCGAAGAGTTTTTCGGCGTGCGGGCCTACCCCTTTGGGCAGGCTGATCTGAGCGATGCTCATGCGAGCACCTCATTGTTGCGGGACAAATGATTCATGGCGCGTACCTTTTCGGCGAATGGCCGGTAGCGCGTGTGACCACTTCCGGGCGGCCATGGTAGACCCCTGCTGCGATTCTGGTAACCGCCAATCGCGGATAAACCGCCGCCTGTCCCACGAATTCACTTATTTTCACAAACGACGCTTGACTTCTCTTTTTGAATCAGTAACATACGCACCAATTCCGCAATAGCTCAGTTGGTAGAGCAAATGACTGTTAATCATTGGGTCCCTGGTTCGAGTCCAGGTTGTGGAGCCAAATAGCAAAGCCCCTGAATCGAAAGATTCAGGGGCTTTTTTGTGGACGCTCGAAAAGGTCAAAAGAAAAGGGCCGATCTCATCACAGATCGGCCCTTTTCTGTTCAGACGCAGCGGTCAGACATGCTCGCTGCTCTTCACATGCGCTTTCGGCGCGCCATGTCCGTGGTCGTGATCATCAGGTTCGATCACCGGCACTTCATTGCCATCGCAGTCATGCAGCTTCCCGTCGCTGAAGTAATCGCCTTCACGCAGCGCAGCCAGATCGCGATAACGCAGGGTCCGCTCCTCCGCTGCCGCAAACACCGACTGCTGATCCGAGTTGCCTGCGGTGAAATGGTTGAACGCCAGATTCAGCAGGATCGCCATGATCGCCGACGAACTGATGCCCGAGTGGAAAATGGTCGCGAACCAGCTCGGAAAGTGATCGTAGAAGTTCGGTGCGGCAATCGGGATCATGCCGAAACCGATTGAAGTGGCGACGATGATCAGATTGACGTTGTTGCGGTAATCAACCTTCGACAACGTGCGAATGCCGCTCGCTGCCACGGTGCCGAACAGCACGATGCCGGCGCCGCCGAGTACCGACGTCGGCACCGCCGCGATCACTCGGCCCATGAACGGCAGCAGACCGAGAATCACCAGGAAGATACCGCCAGTGGCGACCACGTAACGGCTCTTGATCCCGGTCACCGCCACCAGCCCGACGTTCTGGGCGAACGCACTCTGGGTGAACGAACCGAAGATCGGCGCGAACATGCTCGACAGCATGTCGGCCCGCAGGCCGTTGCCCAGACGCTTGGAGTCGACCTTGGTGCCGATGATTTCACCGACCGCCAGGATGTCCGCGGAGGTTTCCACCAACGTCACCATGACCACAATGCACATCGACAGGATTGCCGCGAAGTGAAAGGTCGGCATGCCGAAATGGAACGGTGTCGGGAAGCCGAACATTGGCCCTTGGGTGACGTTGGAAAAATCCGCCATGCCAAGGAATACCGCCAGCACCGTGCCGATCACCATGGCCAACAGGATCGACAAACGCGAGATGGTCGAACTGCCGACCTTACTCAGCAGCAACACCAGCACCAGCGTCACGGCTGCCAGACCGATGTTCTGCATGCTGCCGAAGTCCGGCGCATGGCTATTGCCACCCATGGCCCAGCGTGCGGCCACCGGCATCNNGATGCCGGTGACCAGCGGCGGGAAGAATTTGGTGATTCGCGAGAACACCGGGGTAATCAACAAGCCTATCAGCGAGGCCGCGATCACCGCACCCAGCACCGACTGGAAACCGCCCTCCCCGCCACTGCTGACAATCGCGACCATGGTCGCCACGCCGGAGAACGAAACGCCCTGAACCAGCGGCAACTGACAACCAAAAAGCGGTAGACCCAGGGTTTGCAGCAACGTCGCCAGCCCCCCCGCAAACAATGAAGCAGCAATCAACAATCCAATGTCCGCCGGCGACAGCCCGGCAGCCTGACCGATGATCAGTGGCACCGCGACGATACCGCCATACATGGTCAGAACATGTTGCAGGCCGTAAGCCATATTCGCGCCGACCCCGAGATTTTCGTCCTCGGGCCGTTGGTGTGAAACATGGGGCGTTTTCATGGTGGGGGGTTCCCTGGTTTTTGTTATGCGCACACTGTATTCAATACTCGTGACAAATGTCCATAGAGTTGTATACAACTTATCAGTCACATAATGGATAGGTAGCCACCCAACCTTCTACCCGGCGCTTGCATCGCCCACAAATCCGGCAACACATCCCCTCCTGTCCGCCGTCCCTGCACTACTAGGCTGAAGTGTTCATGGCGACCGACGGTGCGGTCGCGCTCTTTTTTATACATATAAAGTATGCATAATGAAGTCATTCGACATTCAATACGACAAAAGCAAGAACGCAGCCAACAAACTCAAGCACAAAGGGCTGAGCCTCGCCGAAACGGAACCGGTGTTTCACGACGAACGCGCGCTCACAATTGAGGACAACGACCATGACGAACAACGCTGGATTACCCTCGGCCTCGACGCCAAGGGGCGTTTACTGGTCGTTGCGTACAGTTACCGTGAAGTGAATGTCGTTCGAGTTATTTCCGCACGTCTCGCCACACCGAGCGAACGTCACACATATTTTCAGGAGGATTGATCGATGAAAGACGAATATGACTTTTCTCAGGGCAAACGCGGTGCATTGGCGCCAAACAAGGGGAAAACCCGCATCACCATCATGCTCGATGACGCAGTCATCGAGGCCGCACGCGAGCAAGCCGAGAACGAGGGATTCGGTTATCAGACGGTGATCAACACCACCCTGCGCCACGCCCTGCTCAATACCGCCAGACCGGAGCAGGTCGACTCAACCACCCCTTCCGGTCAATTCAAGAAAGGCATCACCGCCACCGATCTCAAGAGCCTGGAGAGAAAGCTCTCGGCCGCCATCGGTGAAATCCGCCGGGTACTCGAACCCGAAGCCAAGCCGTAAGCTTCAGCCCGGCACGATCAGCCTCTCGAACCCTTGGCGCATGGACGGCTGATCCGCAACCTGCAGGTCGAACTCCGTTGTCAGCACATCGATCAGCTCACCGATGCTGGTCAGTTCGCGACGCTCGCTGTCGGCGCCTATGCGGTGGATGGCGAAACTGCCGTTGTTCAAGGTCTTGCGCCAGCCGTCGCCGGTGCGCGCAACCATCAGACGCTGAGCGAACGGTGAATCCGGGTGCGTCGAGACGTACCAGTTACCGATGGTGTAATCGATGTCTTCCTGGCGTTGCAGATCGAACAGGTACATCGACCGCCACTCCCCGGCCACCCTGGCGCGCAGCATGTAGCCATCGGTTTGTTTTTCGATGCGATAGGGTTCGTGGGGTGTCTGCTGCTCGGCGTCGGTGTCGAGGATCAGCGGCGCCGTCGGCACCATGCCGCCGAAGCCGACATCGGTGATGTAGCGCACGCCATCAAGGGTGACCAGACTCAAGCGGTGAGTCCGCGCCGTCCAGGTGCCTTCAGGCTGATTCATGACCACGCGACCGCTGATGGCCTTCGCGTCAAAACCCAATTCCAGCAGCAAGGTAAAAAACAGCTTGTTGAGCTCGTAGCAGTAGCCGCCACGGCCATCGTGCAGGACTTTCTGCTCGATCGAGGCGAGATCGATCGGCACGGCCATGCCGCTGATGGTCGACAGATTTTCGAAGACAAAGGCGCCGGTATGGCGCAACTGCAACTGGCGTAGCGTTTCCAGGGTCGGTGCCGGCGGTGCGTCGAACCCCAGGCGCTGCAGGTACAGTTTCCGATTCGTCAGGCGTGGCTCGCTCATTGCTCAATCCTTATGCATGGGGCCGCAGTTCACTGCGTTGATGGACGCCATGTATACGGGATCGGGCATGGGTTTCGACAATTGATTTCACCAATCGCCTCTAGCGTTTTTTCCTTGAACCAATGCAAATTTAAGTCTACTCGCGCCGGGGCGCTAACATCTCAAAATACCAACGACAGTAACTTATTCGGACAACCTACTCCCCGAGCAAGCTGCCGGCCCGCTTATTCAGTCATCTCGCGCCAAGGCATTTAACTCGTCTTTATATGGTAGCCTAGGAGAGTACAAATTGTGAAACGCTCGCCCAATGGCACCAGAAAAAATTATCAACTGTGGATTATTAGTACCTCCCATCAGGATATGGGTTACAGCAATCCCTGGATATGGATCTATATAATAAATCTCTTTTATACCTAACTGATAGGCCTTCTTCGAACATAGTTCGCAAGGGCTGGCGGTGGTAAACAGCTTCCCACCCTCAACAGGCCTTCCACCATACTTAGATATTTGTAAAAACGCGTTTTCCTCCGCATGCAACGACCGAGTATGAACTTGGTTTTTTTCTTTCTTTAGACTATTATACTCACTCTTAAAACAGTAAGACACATTCCTTCCCGTGCTGGCGATTTTTTGGTACTTAGAGTTCTCCCCACTAAATCGCTCAATATACGTCACATCAGTTTTTTCATATTCAGAATAAGCAACTTGATCATAGCCACTAACAAGATCGAATCGATTACGCAGACTGCAAGGCACTTGCCCATAGGGAGTATCGTTCCAGCCAACTGACTGCACAGAAAAATTTAAATCTGTAACGACTGCTCCTACCTGCCTCGAGATACAGCCAGAGTTTAATTTTGCAGTATAAGCCATCTGCATACATCTTTCTAAAGGTGTAGGCGTAACAAGACCCGGCCTTGTCATTAACGACACAAAAGTTATTAGTTGATTTGCCAAACTAGAAAAATCCGAAACAGCATTCTCTGAATCGGGATTACTGATATATAGTTCAGACCGCTCTAAGCAAGCCTGGATATCTTGCTTTATATATGTTGAGTGCTGATCAAGACCTCGAGAACTATATTCTTCATTATCGATCCTGTTTACCTGTTCGTCCGTATACCCTAAAAGCCGTAATCGCCTTCTACGCTGTTCATCCTCACAGGATACGGCCATCAAATAAAACGATGAATATCGATCTTGAAAATAAGTCGCTTCAAATGGGTTGCGAATAGCGTCGATAACAATGAAGGTTTTTTGCCCTTTCCCTCTAGCAGAACGTATAGATTTTATAATTTCATTTATTTTATCGGCCAATGAGTAGAAGCTACCGCCCTTAAGCTCACTAGAAGTAGGATTACCTGAATTTCGGAGGTTATTACCGACCTGCTGAAACAACTTCACATAACCTGACCCCCCAATTACTAGCTTCAGCTTTTCATTTTGCCCAGGTAAAAAATCCGCATAATACCTTCTCAGACTTTTTATATCCTCCTTTACCAAGGGCTCATTCTTTATTTCTTGCAATACCTCTACAATCCCCAGCTTAACTTTATCATCTATACCCTCAACCGAACCCAAAAAAACTGATGACTCTGTTATATCAAGCTCTGACAACATAAGAGTAAGAACCGAGCTTGCCTGAATAGTGACAAACGGTTGCCAAGTTTTTTCGAAGTTCTTTAGGACGATCTTCTGTTTTCTTTGAGGATTTGAATCAGGATTATTACCAGAAAACAAGGAATGCTTAATTTCTGCCTGCGGCTTTGAAAGTATCTTGGCAACTGTAGAGCACCCGCTCCCCGTTCGACCTGTTAGCCCAATAATTATGAAGTCGTCATCATCACCATAAATTTTTGAAATTGCATCTTTGAAATAACTGGCCATCCGTTTCGCTCCGTCGTATTTTTATGCGTCCAATAACCCAAAACTACGACATTCAGAACCAAAAAGCCACTACGGGAAGTTTGCTGCTACCAATGTATTCTGACAAACATTCTCAAATACGGTTATTTCTTATTAACGCTTTTTACGTGAACCGATACGAATCCACGTCGGCGCATGGTCACTGGCATGCGGCTCGTTGCGCACCCAGGCGTCGACGCCGGCCTCATGCAAATAAGGGCTCAGCGCCGGGTTGAGCAGCAGATGATCGATGCGCAGACCGGAATTGCTTTGCCAATGCTGGCGAAAGTAATCCCAGAACGTGTAGAGGCGGTCTTCGGGATACAGATGCCGCAGTGAATCGGTCCAGCCCTGATCGAGCAAGCGCTGATAACACGCACGGCTTTCGGGTTGTAGCAACGCGTCCTTGAGCCACGAGCGCGTGTTATAGATGTCCCTGTCGGTCGGCACCACGTTGTAGTCGCCGGCGAGCACCACCGGATGATCGCTGCCTTGCAGGTCTTTCGCGTAATCGATCAAGCGCTCGAACCAGGCCAGTTTGTAATCGAACTTGGGCCCCGGTTGCGGGTTGCCATTGGGCAGATACAGGCAACCGACCAGCACGCCATGCACCGCCGCCTCCAGATAACGGCTGTGTTTGTCATCAGGATCGCCCGGCAAGCCGCGTCGACTTTCCAGCGGTTGCGCGTCCCGGGCGAGAATCGCCACACCGTTCCAGGAAGCCTGGCCGTGCCAGATTGCCCCATAGCCGGCGACCTCAAGCTCTGCTGCGGGAAACGCGCTGTCCAGGCATTTCAGTTCTTGCAGGCACACGATGTCCGGTTGCTCGCGCTTGAGCCATTCGACCAGGTTCGGCAGCCGTGCGCGCAGGCCGTTGACATTGTACGTGGCGATACGCAGGTTTTTCATCGGCTGAGGCTCCTGCTCGTGGCATGTGAGCATTGTGACCTTGCGATCACCGTGCGGGTTGCATCGGATCAGGCCGTTACGGCGTAATAGGCGCTCGCCTTTGCCTGAACTGTCGAGAGCCACACTCCATGCACACCACACTGCAAGGCCAGGGCATTGTCCTGCGCCCGCTTGAATACTCGGACGCCGAAGCGCTGGTTCGCGCAGCCGCTGACGGCGAACTGTGGAACCTCACCGTGACCGTCGTCCCTTCAGCGAGCACCGTCGACAGCTACCTGAAAAAAGCCCTCGACGGGCGTGACGCCGGCACGGTGCTGCCGTTTGCCATCACTTTGAAGGACAGCGGCGAAGTGATCGGATCGACGCGTTTCTGGAAGATCGACTCGCTCAATCGCAAACTGGAAATCGGCAGCACTTGGATCTCGGCAAGCTGGCAGAAATCCTTCGTCAACACCGAAGCCAAATACCTGATGCTGCACCACGCGTTTGAGGTGTTCAACTGCGTGCGCGTGCAGTTCACTACCGACGAAAACAATCAAAAGTCACGCAACGCGATCCTGCGCCTCGGTGCGCAGCAGGAAGGTATCGTCCGGCATGAGCGGATCATGCCGGACGGGCGCAAGCGCAACTCGGTACGCTTCAGCATCATTGACGATGAGTGGCCGCAAGTGCGCCTGCAGCTGGAAAAGAAACTCGCCGACTACAACGCATAAGGCTCAGGCGCGATTGCGCAACCACTGCAAGAAACCCTTTTTCGGCACGACCACCGGCACATCCTCGGTCAGGGATTGTGCTTTGTGCAGGCGGTAATCGAGCAAGGTTTTCATCGCGTCACTGATGTCATGGCGGGCATCGAGGCACGGCTTCAAGTAAGTCTTCTCGATGCGATACATCGCACAAAAGGTTTTCGCGGCAAACGTCGCCGGCACCGACGTATCGGAAAGAATCCCCGCTTCGCCAATCACCTCGCCCGGCCCCATGCGCCCAGACTCGAAAGGCGTGCCGTGACGGGTCAGCGTCACGGTGACAACCCCGGACTCAATGATGAACAAGTGATCGCTGACCTCCCCGGCGGCGAGGATGGTTTCACCGGCACGGAAGGTTTGCAGGGTCATGTTCTGGCTGAAGGTTTCTTTCTCCTCCTGGCGCAACGTCGAGAAAATCGGCGAGCTGTCGAGCAACGCCCGTGGCCGGGAAAGGTTAGTCGGCGCGTTGTTTTCGTCGCTCGACAGCAGATTGACCCCGGACGCCTGCAAATGCCGGAACGCCAGATCGAATAGCTGATTGCGCACCACGCGCTTTTCGCCCATCGAGGCGACGAATCCACTGATTTCATATTCCGCGCCGCTGCTGCCGGAGCTTTTCAGTGCGACGCTCGGCGCAGGCGTGTCGAGCAACTGCCGACAACCCTGCATCGCCCGCTCCAGAGCATCGATCACCGAGTTGGGCCGCGCGTGCGGGCTGACTTGCACGCTGACCGCGACACCGAACATGTTGCTCGGCCGACTGAAGTTGATGATCTTGGCCTTGGCCGCCAAGGAGTTGGGAATCACCGCCATGCTGCCCTGACTGGTTTGCAGGCGCGTGGCGCGCCAGTCAATGTCGGTGACCCGGCCCTCGGTGCCGTCGATGGAAATCCAGTCATCCAGCTGATACGGCTTGGTGGTATTGAGCACGATCCCGGAAAACACGTCGCTCAAGGTACTTTGCAACGCCAGACCGACGATGATTGCCAAAGCACCGGACGTTGCCAACACGCCTTTGACCGGCAGATCCAGCACGTACGCCAGTGCGGCGATGATCGCGATCAGGAAAATCACCGCGCCGAGCAAATCCTGCAAAAGCCGTCCGGTGTGCCCGACACGCTGCATCATCACCGCGCCAATCAACACTGTCAGCGTGCGTGCGCCGAACAGCCACCAGCCAATCTGCAAACCGGTCGCCGCCAGGTGCAGCGGCACATTATCGGCCCACGGCGCCGGCTCCATCGGATTGAGCCCTTCGTTGAACAGCAACACGCTGAACAACGTGAAAATCAGCACCCGCACCAGCAGTTTCCACTCACTGCCACGGGAGCTGATCAGGCGCCACAGCCCCAGGTCGAGCAGGATCAGGATCAACGCGCAAAACAACGGATGTTCAGTCAGCAGAGACAACATCAAACCACTCCACAGGGGGTGTGATGGCAGGGTCAGCCGTGCATGCGACCGAAACGGCCCGACTGGAAGTCCGCGAACGCCTGATGGATTTCCTGCTCGGTGTTCATCACGAACGGGCCGTGGCCAACAATCGGCTCGTCGATCGGCTCGCCGCTGAGCAGCAACACCACCGCATCCTCGCTGGCTTCAAGGCTGAGCTGCTTGCCCTCGCGGCCAAACAACACCAGTTGCCCTTCACGCGCCGACTCCAGAGCGTTGACCTCAACCGAACCTTTCAACACCACCAGCGCGGTATTGCGACCTTCATGCAGATCCAGGGTCAACAACTTGCCCGCGTTCAGACGCAGGTCCCACACGTCAATCGGCGTGAAGGTGCGTGACGGGCCTGTATGGCCGTCGAACTCACCGGCGATCAAACGCAGGCTGCCGGCATTGTCCTTGAGCGCGATGTTCGGGATGTCGGCATCGAGAATGGTCTGGTAGCCGGGTGCTGCCATTTTGTCTTTTGCCGGCAGGTTGACCCACAGTTGCACCATTTCCAGCTTGCCACCTGTTTTGGCAAAGTTTTCCGAATGGAACTCTTCATGCAAAATCCCGGAAGCAGCGGTCATCCACTGCACATCGCCCGGGCCGATGGTGCCGCCGCTGCCGGTGGAGTCGCGGTGCTGCGCTTCGCCGTCATACACAATCGTCACGGTTTCAAAACCACGGTGCGGGTGTTGCCCCACGCCGCGCCGTTCGGTGGTCGGGGTAAATTCGGCGGGGCCCGCGTGATCGAGCAGCAAAAACGGGCTGATGTGTTGACCCAGATTGTCGTAGGAAAACAGTGTGCGAACCGGGAACCCATCGCCGACCCAATGCCCGCGCGGGCTGGTGTAAATACCGATGATGTTTTTCATGGTTGCCTCCAATTAGACGGGTGACGCTATGGATTAAGCTTAATCGCATCACCAGTTCCGCACTAGACGGGGAAAACCGGCCTCAGTGTTCTACCAGAAGGACAATCATCTGTAATTCAACGCCGAACCGATCTGCCGACAACACACGCTCCAAAAAAGATTCATGACTTGCGGTCAACAGTGCTTTGCCCCACCAGCTGTTTTTCTCAACGATTCAGACACGGATACTCCAGCCCATTCCCACTGCAATCCTGGAGTCCTTCATGTCTGTTCCCGCTTTCGGTCTTGGTACGTTTCGCCTGCAAGGTCAGGTCGTCATCGACTCCGTGCGCACCGCCCTTGAACTCGGCTACCGGGTCATCGACACCGCGCAGATCTACGAAAACGAAGCCGATGTCGGTCAGGCCATCGCGGCCAGCGGAATCCCTCGTGAAGCGTTGTTCATCACCAGCAAAATCTGGGTCGCCAACTTCGCCAAAGAGCGTCTGATCGACAGCCTCAAGGAAAGCCTGCAGAAGCTGCAGACCGACTACCTCGACCTGACCCTGATTCACTGGCCATCGCCCGAAAGTGAAGTGCCTGTCGAAGAGTTCATGGGTGCTTTGCTGGAGGCAAAGCGCCTGGGTCTGACCCGTGAAATCGGCGTGTCCAACTTCACCATCGATTTGATGAAACAAGCCATCGCCGCTGTCGGTGCAAAGAACATTGCGACCAACCAGATCGAACTGCACCCGTATCTGCAAAACCGCAAAGTGGTCGAGTTCGCACACAGCCAGGGCATTCACATCACCTCCTACATGACCCTCGCTTACGGTGAAGTGCTGAAGGATCCCGTGATCCAGCAGATCGCAGAACGCCTGCAAGCCACGCCTGCGCAAGTCACTCTGGCTTGGGCGATGCAATCGGGTTTCGCGGTGATTCCGTCATCGACCAAGCGCGCCAATCTGCAGAGCAATCTCGGCGCAACGGCGCTGACCCTGAGCGATGCCGACATGGCCCTGATTGCCACGCTCGAGCGCGGTCATCGCCTGACCAGCCCGAAAGGCATCGCCCCGCAATGGGATTGATGGGTCAAGCCGAAAGGCGTTGTTCGAGGCCGTGCATGGCCTCGAACAACACGCTGATTGCCGTTTGAACGTCCGATGTTTTTGCCTCGCGGCAAGCCTGTTCAAGGTCGGAGCATGCCGATATCACTCGCGCCGCTCCGACCATCTGCGCACCGCCCTTGATCCTATGGGCCAGATCACACAGCGCGGCCTGATCGGGCTTACTTCGTAGCTCGTCGAGTTGCAGCAGGTCACTGTGAAGGCTGTTCAACATCTCCTTGAGCAAGCGATCGATCATCGAGCGATCATCCCCGGCCATTTGCTCCAGCGCGCCCAAGTCGATATCCATCTGTTGCGACGGTTGTGGCCAGTCAACGACACTTTCACCGTGGTTGACTCCCTCCAGCGCCAACACAAGATCGCCCAGACCAATCGGCTTGAACAGGCAATCGTCCATGCCGGCCTCGAAACAGCGAAGCCTCTCTTCAGCCAGCGCATTGGCGGTAAAACCGAGAATCAGGCAAGGCATTCTGTCCCCCCTCACCTCTTCATCACGAATCGCCCGCGTCAGTTCATAACCATTGCGTCTGGGCATGTTGCAGTCGGTAATCACCACGTCGAAGTGTTGTTCACGCCACCGTTCCAGCGCCTCATCGCCGTCCGCCGTGTCAACGGTGCGATGACCGAGTTCGCTGAGTTGCCAGCACAGCAGCAAACGGTTTACCGGATTGTCGTCCACCACCAGCACGTCCAGTGCCTGCGCAGGCAAACGCTCTGATTGCGGGATAACCGGATCCGACTCCATAGCGTCCAATAATGCCAGCTCAAGACTGAACGTAACCTGCGTGCCGACCCCCGGCTTGCTGTCCAGACGCAGCGTGCCGCCCATCATTTCGCAAAGATTGCGGCTGATCACCAGCCCCAGCCCGGATCCGCTGCGCGCCGATTGTCCATGATTGCTCGCCTGCACAAACGGGCTGAACAGGCGTTGGCGATCTTCGGCGTCGATACCGATTCCGCTGTCGGCGATGACAACTGTGAAAGCCATGCGCTCGGCCGGTGTCGCAGTCACTGACAGCGACAAGCTGACCTCGCCCTCCTGGGTAAACTTGATTGCGTTGCTCAACAGGTTCGACAAAACCTGCTTGAAGCGCGTCGGATCAATCATCACGTCAACGTCGCTGCGTGCATCCAGGTCAATGTGCCAAAGCAGACGCTTCTGCCGCGCCAGCCCTTCGAAGACCCGACTCACCGACGCCACCAATTCGCGCAGATTGGCTCGCTCCGGGACGAGTGACAAATGCCCGGACTCGATGCGGGCGATGTCGAGAATGTCGCCGATCAGCGCCAGCAATTGCTGCCCGGCATTCGATGCCACCTGAATGGCGAGGCGATCGGTCACGCCTTCCTCGGCTCGTTTCAGTGCCAGTTCGAGCATGCCGATCAAGGCATTCATCGGCGTGCGGATTTCGTGGCTCATGGTCGCCAGAAAAGTGGTTTTGGCGCGATTGGCGTCATCGGCAGCGTCCTTGGCAGCCTGCAATTGCTGCAACCATTGGTGACGCTGACGGATCTGCCGGCGCTGAAAGGCAATCCAGCCGAGCGCTAACACCAGCAATCCCGCTGCGGCGGCGAAGCCCAAAAGGATCTCGCGGCGGTGGCGCAGCCAATAGCTCTCCTCCACCACCACATCATGGCTCCAGCGCTCGACCAGTTCGTCGATCTGCTGCGGCGCGATGCTCAGCAAGGCCTTGTTCAAGATCGAGTGCAACGCCGCTGCCTGCGGGTCAGTGGCCAGGGCGATACGCGCCGGTTGATCGCCAATGGTGCTGGCGATGCGCAGGCGTTCACGGTATTGGCGGGCGATCAGAAACCGCGCCACCAACAATGAGCTGACGGTCGCGTCCACTTGGCCCTTGGCGATCATTTCCATGCCTTCGGCCGGGCTTGTGGCGTCGACCAGACGAATCTGCGGCACCCGGCCTTGCAGGTACGCGCGCAACGGGTGACCGCGATAAATCGCCAGGCGTTTGCCGGCCAGATCGTCAAGGTTGCGTGGACTCTGCGCCGTCGTCGCGCTGACCAGCACAAACGGATTGTTCAGGTAGGCCCGGGTAAATTGCAGTTCGGATTCGCGCTCGCTGCTGGGCGTCACCACCGGCAAAACATCGAGTTCACCGACCTTGAGCTGTTCAATCTGTTGATCCAGTGAGCGTCCGCGCACGATCTCGAAATTCAAACCGCTGCGTTGTGCGATCAAGGCAAGCAACTGCGCCGAAAGACCACGAAAACGGCCTTCGGCATCAAAAAATGTCAGCGGCGCGAAATCCTCGATGACGCCGACCCGCACTCGCGGGTGTTGCGCCAGCCATTGCTGTTCGCTGGCGCTGAGCTGTATCCGTGATTGCTCGGCCATCTCGGCCCGCCCCGCACTCCAGCGTTGCTCGATCAGCTGACGTCGCGCCATCGGGATCGCCATCAATGCCCGATCGATGATGCGTTTGAGGCGAAGCTCCTTGCGTAACAAGGCGAAGCCGAACGGGTTGGCATCGAGCCCCGACGGCCCGGCCAATTGCAGGTCGTTGCGATAGTTGGTGTTGATCAGGTAATTAGCACTGATGAAGTCGCCCAGGTACACGTCATCGGCATCGAACGCCACCGCTCCCAGGGCATCCATTGCCGAGGGATAACGCTGCACCGTCGCATCGGGATAGAACCCTTGCACCGTCGCCAGCGGCAAATAATCCTCGGCCATGGCGATACGTTTACCGGCCAAACGAGGCGGGAGCACCTCATCGATCCGGCTCACCAGCATCGGCTGATCTTCAGCGTAGGCGCGGGACAGAATGATATCCGGGTCGGTGGTTTCGAAACTGTTGGAGGTGCCCAGCAGCTCCAGATCGCCGCGCTTGAGGGCCGCCATCAATGCCTCGCGGCTGGCAAAGCGCTGGACCTCGATGCGCACACCGAGCAGGCGCGCCATCAGGTTGGCATAGTCAGCCGTGAGGCCTTCGAGTTCCTGCTGATTGCGGGTGATTTCGAATGGCGGGTAATCCGCCCCGGAAACACCCATGCGCAACACCGGGTGTTCGCCCAGCCATTTTCGATCCTGCTCATCCAGTCGAATCTGCAGTTTGTGCTGGCTCTCACGCGTCAGCACTTCGAGTACCCGGGGCGCTTCACCGGCCCAGCAGATGGTGGCAACGTTCAGCCAGAGCAAACACGCCCAACGCAGCAATTTCATGCTTGGCGACTCACAGCAAATGATTGCGAAGGGCAAAACCGCGCAAGTGCACCACCGAGCGGACGCCGAGTTTTTTCATCAGACGGGTTTTATAGGTGCTGATGGTTTTGTGGCTCAGGTGCATTTCCTCGGCGATCGTCTTGTTGAGTTTGCCCTGTGCCAGCTGGACGAAAATGCTCAATTCGCGGTCGGACAACTGCTCGATCATCTGTTTTTCGGTGAGTTGTGCCGGACTCATGACACCGCTGTCGGCCAATGCACAAAAATAGCTGTAGCCCGACATCACCCCACTTATCGCCCTGCTCAGCTCTTCCAGTTTGTTGGTTTTGGTCACGTAGGCCAGCGCTCCGGCGCGCCGGCAACGCTCCTGATAAAACAGGGGCTCGTGGGAGCTGAAAACCAGAACCTTGCAATGCAGGTTGTTGGTTCTGATGCGCACCATTACCTCCAGACCATCGAGTACCGGCAAACGCAGATCGAGTATGACCAGACTGGGATTGTGCTCGCGGATCAGTGACAGCACTTCATTGCCGCTGGATGCTTCATGAATGATTTTGAAACCCAGACGCTGCAGCACAATGATGATGGCGGCACGCACCACCGGGTGATCGTCGACGATCAACGCTGACTTCATGTCCACTCCCCGGACGAATACTGAGCAAGTCGCCAGTGTTGCGGACGAAGCCGCACACAATGGCTGCGCAGAGACTGTTGCACGGAAGTGGAGAGGAAACACCTGTCAGACCTGACAGTTGTGCAAAGTTGAATTTTATGCGTTAGCCCGACGTTGCAGCACCGGCTCCGGTTTCCAGTCCGCCAGTGCAGAAGCGGTTTCGGCCACATCGACCAACGCCATCAAATGCCCGATGGTCTGGGCACCGGGCAACGCCGCATGACTGATCTGTACGTTTTCCTGAGCGAAACCCATCGCCACTTGCAGCGGCGCCGAAGGCTCGTTGTAGATCAATGCATGGCGCACCTGCGGGTTATCGAGGAAAAAACCCAGCAGATCCAGTGAGCCTGCCGCCAGTTCGGCGTTGATCACCACCACATCGAATGGCTCACAGCCGTAATCCACCAGCGTCAACAGCTCGCCTAGGCTTTGCACCGGCGCGACACGGTAATAACCGAGACCGTTGAACAGGCGCTCGATTTTCATCCGGTGAAAGTGCTGCGGGTCGGCAATGAGGATACGCAGGGCTTTATTGATCATGCTCAATCTCCCGGTGGTCAGGGTTTCTGGGTGCGCCAAGGCTACGCAAGCCTGCCAACGTGATCTGTAGGACGTTTCCTAAAAAACCGGTCACTCATCCGGAGGGGAGCTGCCAACACAGTGTCGATGCAGCATCCCCCTCACATCGGCCGCGCGTGCCAGGAAAAGGTCTTAAACATCGAGTTGCTCCAACAGCGATTTCAGCGCTGGCCGGTCGGGAGTCTGGATCAGACGCAACTGCCGGCGTTGATTGGCGTAAACCGTTTCGGCGTGTGGCTGACCACGCCGCGCGTCGTGGATCACACCGTGGCGAATCTGCGAATTGCTTTGAAAGAACCGCACCGGGTCGACGCCGGCCGCCGCCAACAACTCACCGTTGATGATCAGCAGATCAAAATGCTCGAACGGCTCATGCGAGTAATGGGTCACACCGAGCAGTTCGCGAAAGGAGCGCGCCCGTGTGATATGCCGACAGCCCAGCTCCCTGAAGGCTTTTTCGATTCTGTCTTGCAGAGTGCTGTGCTGTTCGGCGATCAGAATTCGCCAGCATTTGTAGGACATGGGCTTTCGACAGTTAAGGAAAAGGCGTAGGCACGCGATGGAAATCACGCTAACCGAATCCACTTTCGAAAAACCTAGGAAAAGTCTGAAAAATCGCTGGAAACTTCCTACAGAGTTCCAAGAAAACTGTGGGTGGGGGCGAAAGTTTCCCGCTTTATTCGGTGGTACTCGGACTCCAGAACGCCTGCACCACCAGCGCCGATGTCGAGATCCGCGCCACCAGCGCGTCCAACTCATCACCATCGACCGAGGTGGTCGCCAGTGTCGCCTCGATTTCAATTTCGTCGGCGCCGAAGGCATGCACGTCGACATCGCTTGCCGGGTAGTTGCTGCGTTCCAGTTCGGCTTCAAGCAAGGCGAACACGGCTTTCTGCTGCGAGCGTCGGGCGATGACGTAGACGATGTTGGTGACTTCCGCCGAGACCACATCCAGTGGCTGACGGTTGATGTTGTTGACGATCGGCCGCAACAAGGTGTTCGCGGCCAGAATGAACAGCGTGCCGAGCACGGCTTCGGCGAGCAGGTCGGCACCGGCGCAGGCACCGACGGCTGCCGAAGTCCACAGGGTCGCGGCGGTGTTAAGGCCGCGCACGTTGCCTTCTTCGCGCATGATCACCCCGGCGCCGAGAAAGCCGATACCGGAGACCACATAAGCGACGACGCGCACCGCGCCTTCAGCACCGGCGAGTCGGTTGGCCATGTCGACGAAAATCGCCGCACCGACCGCCACCAGCACATTGGTGCGCAGGCCGGCGGTGCGTTGCCGGTATTGACGCTCGAAGCCGATCAGGCCGCCGAGAATGAACGCGGCGCTGAGGCTGACGAGGGTGTCGAGCAGCGAGTCGAGGTTGAGGTTGTTGATGGCTTGCATCGTCATCTCCCTGAAAAAACACACATCCCCTGTGGGAGCGGGCTTGCTCGCGAAGGCGTCGTGTCAGTCAAATATTTTCAACTGACACACCGCTTTCGCGAGCAAAACCGGTCCCACAGGGGGAATAGCGTTGTTCGTGCTGTTATTGCCAGCCGAACTTACGGATGTAAAAACCTTTCACCGCCTGAGTCAGCGCCATGTATGCCAACAGGATCACTGGCAGAAACACGAAGTACAGCGATGGCAGCGCCTGCAATTTGAAGTAGTGCGCCAACGGGCCCATCGGCAGGAAGATCCCCATCGCCATGATGATCCCGGTCATCACCAGCAGCGGCATGGCTGCGCGGCTTTGCAGGAACGGAATCTTCGGTGTGCGGATCATGTGCACGATCAGCGTCTGGGTCAGCAACCCGACCACGAACCAGCCGGACTGGAACAGCGTCTGGTGATCCGGGGTGTTGGCATCAAACACGTACCACATCAAGGCGAACGTGGTGATGTCAAAGATCGAACTGATCGGCCCGAAAAACAGCATGAAACGACCGACATCACCCGGCTGCCAGCGTTGCGGTTTCTTGAGCATTTCCTCGTCGACGTTATCGAACGGAATAGCAATCTGCGAAATGTCGTAGAGCAGGTTCTGCACCAGCAGGTGCATCGGCAGCATCGGCAGGAACGGAATGAACGCACTGGCGACCAGCACCGAGAAGACGTTGCCGAAGTTGGAGCTGGCAGTCATCTTGATGTACTTGAGCATGTTGGCGAAGGTGCGGCGCCCTTCGAGTACGCCCTCCTCCAGCACCATCAGGCTCTTTTCCAGGAGGATGATGTCGGCCGCTTCCTTGGCAATGTCCACCGCGCTGTCCACGGAAATACCGATGTCGGCCGTACGCAGCGCCGGCGCATCGTTGATGCCGTCGCCCATGAAGCCAACGACGTGACCGTTGCCCTTGAGGATGCGCACGATGCGCTCCTTGTGCGACGGCGTCAGTTTGGCGAAGACGTTGGTTTTCTCCACGGCCACGGCCAGTTCGGCATCGCTCATGCGCTCGACATCATTGCCCAGCAACAACCCCTGTTGCGCCAGGCCGACTTCGCGGCAGATCTTCGCGGTCACCAGCTCGTTGTCGCCGGTCAGCACTTTCACCGCCACGCCATGCTCGGCCAGAGCCTTGAGCGCCGGTGCGGTGCTTTCTTTCGGTGGATCGAGGAACGCCACATAACCGATCAGCGTCAGCTCCTGTTCATCGGCCAGGCTGTAGGTGTCACGGCCCTCAGGCATCGAGCGGGCGGCCACGGCCACCACGCGCAAGCCTTCAGCGTTGAATGCTGCGGTGACCTGACGAATCCGGGTCAGCAATTCATCGCTCAAGGCTTCATCGACCTCGCCGTGACGCACGCGGCTGCACACCGCCAGCACTTCTTCCACCGCACCTTTGCAAATCAGCTGGTGCGGCTGACCGCGCCCTTCGACCACGACGGACATGCGCCGGCGATTGAAATCGAACGGGATCTCATCGACTTTGCGAAACGCCGTGCCGACTTTCAGTTCACGGTGAATTTCCACGTGTTCCAGCACCGCCACGTCGAGCAGGTTTTTCAGGCCGGTCTGGTAGTAGCTGTTCAGATAGGCCATTTCCAGCACGTCATCGGAGTCTTCGCCCCAGACATCGACGTTGCGCGCCAAAAAGATTTTGTCCTGAGTCAGGGTGCCGGTCTTGTCGGTGCACAGCACGTCCATGGCACCGAAGTTCTGGATCGCATCGAGGCGTTTGACGATGACTTTTTTGCGCGACAGAAACACCGCGCCTTTGGCCAGGGTCGAGGTGACGATCATCGGCAGCATTTCCGGGGTCAGGCCCACGGCAATCGACAGTGCGAACAGCAGCGCTTCGGTCCAGTCGCCCTTGGTGAAACCGTTGATGAACAGCACCAGCGGCGCCATCACGAACATGAAGCGGATCAACAGCCAGCTGACTTTGTTGACGCCTTGCTGGAACGACGTGACCGCGCGATCAGTCGCGCCGACACGCTGGGCCAGCGCACCGAAATATGTGCTGTTGCCGGTGGTGAGAATCACCGCCACCGCCGTGCCGGACACGACGTTGGTGCCCATAAACAGGATGTTGTCCAGCTCCAGTGGATTGCGCGTGTCGCGATCAGCCTGACGCGGAAACTTTTCCACCGGCATCGATTCGCCGGTCATCGCGGCCTGACTGACGAACAGATCCTTGGCGCTGAGCACTCGGCAATCGGCAGGGATCATGTCGCCGGCCGAGAGCACAATGAGGTCGCCGGGCACCAGTTGCTTGATCGGCAACTCGCTGCGCGGTGCGTCCCGGCGAATCACCGTGGCGGTATTGCTGACCATGGCTTTCAGTGCATCGGCGGCTTGGTTGGATTTGCTTTCCTGCCAGAAGCGCAGCAATGTCGACAGCACGACCATGGAGAAAATCACCACAGCGGCCTTGAGATCTTCGGTCAGCCACGAGATGACCGCCAGCAAGGTCAGCAACAGGTTGAACGGGTTTTTGTAGCAGTGCCACAGGTGGGTCCACCACGGCAGCGGCTGCTCGTGTTCGACTTCATTGAGGCCGTGTTGCGCACGCAGCGCATCGACTTCGAAATCGGTGAGGCCTTCGGAGTGAGTGCCGAGTTGTGACAACAGGACGCCGCTGTCGCAATGCGCGGCATCGACCAGGGTGTTGGCCAGTGTGGGCGGCACTTCACGGCTGACCGTGGTGTCGTTGATCGATTCCAGCAGCGCCAGGCGACGGAAATGCCGGGCGATGTGGCGAGTGCGCAGGAAGCCTGCGAAAAATTCCTTGAGCGTAAGTTTCATGGCTGTTGCCCCTATGGTCAGCCGGGAAACCGTCGAGCAGGTACGGCCGCGCCTCGTCCGCCGGAAAAACCGGCACGGCAAGGTCTGGCGCGCCGGTCAGAAAAGACAAGCGTGTCGATAGGGCTGCGATCACGACGATGACGTCGAAACCACGCTCTTTCAGTGTCGATGAGAAGGACGTCGGGACATGACCACGGACGGGCCATGCACGGGATGCCGCTGCTCGCTTTTACGGCGAGACAACGGCAGAGAGAAACTGCGCGTTATCTTGCCGAGAATCTGCCGGTTACCGAGACCGGCCGACAACTGTCACTCGAACAAGTACCCACTGTGGGTCTCCGCAATTGATGAAAACGCGCGAAGCTTACGCCCCGATGTCTGGAGAGTAAACCCGCTAAAGGAAGTGTGTCGGGGAATTGCAGGAGGCTTCAGGATTGGTTCAGGTTTCAAAACCTGCAGTGTTCGCAAGACCCTCTTCGCGAGCAAGCCCGCTCCCACATTAGTCGTGCATACACAGATCCAACGTGGGAGCGGGCTTGCTCGCGAAGGCGGTTTGACTGGCGCCGCAAATTTAGCTGGCAGTCGCCAACAACAGATCCGCCATCGAACGATGCCCACGATTCTTGCCGTGCTCATACAGCGAGCCGGCAATCTCGTCCGCACGAATCGGCAGCACCGACAGTAGCGTATCGCTCAGACCGTGGCTGGCCTGGCAGAAGCCCTGCATGTAGATGCCGGCCTTGCAGCGCTCGTCAGTGATCAGTTTGTAGTTACGATCCACTTCGAAATCGCCCAGGTATTCTTCCAGCGGCGCCAGCAGTTTGCGGTGCATCTGGCGCTCGTAACCGGTGGCCAGTACCACGGCGTCGTAAAGACGCACGGTGACTTCGCCGGTGGCGTTGTTGCGCACGGCCAGTTCGATACCGTTTTCGGTCGCGGTGGCTTTCTCGACAGTGGTCAGGGTGCGGAAGGCATGACGGGCAATCCCGGAAACCTTCTGGCGATAGAAGATGCCGTAGATGCGTTCGATCAGATCGATGTCGACCACCGAGTAGTTGGTGTTGTGGTACTCGTTGACCAAACGCTCGCGCTCGGCACTGTTCTGCTGGAACACAAGGTCAGTGAACTCCGGCGAGAACACTTCGTTGACGAACGGGCTGTCATCCGCAGGCTTGAGTGCCGAACCACGCAGGATCATGTCGACCTGCACCGACGGGAACGAATCGTTCAGATCGATAAAGGCTTCCGCCGCACTCTGCCCACCGCCGATGATCGCAATGCTCATCGGCTGATTGTTCACGCACGGCTGTTTGGCCATTTGCGACAGATATTGCGAATGGTGGAACACGCGGGTATCGCCCTTCAGCGCCTTGAACGCCTCCGGAATACGCGGAGTGCCGCCGGCGCTGACCACCACCGAACGGGTGGTGCGTACGTGTTGTTGGCCCTGGGTGTCACGGGAGATCACGCGCAATGCTTCAACCTGATGGTTGTGCAGCACCGGTTCGATGGTGAGCACTTCTTCACCGTAACGGCTCTGCTCGGTGAACTGTCCGGCGACCCAGCGCAGGTAGTCGTTGTACTCCATGCGGCACGGGTAGAAGGTGCCCAGGTTGATGAAATCAACCAGACGACCGTGGTACTTCAAGTAGTTGACGAACGAGTACGGGCTGGTCGGGTTGCGCAGGGTCACCAGATCCTTGAGGAAGGAAATCTGCAACTCGCTCTGGGTCGACAGGGTGTTGCCGTGCCAGCTGTAGTTGGGTTGTTTGTCGAGGAACAGCACATCCAGTTCACCCTGGATCGGGCCGCGCTCTTGCAGAGCGATGGCCAGCGCCAGGTTCGACGGGCCGAAACCGACGCCGATCAGGTCGTGAACGATGGGCGATGCAATTGCCTGTGTCATTTCCAGTGTCCTCTGGATGAACCCGTCAACAGCGGGAATAAAGCCTGGGTGACCTGACCGGCCCGGGAGCAGGACAGCAGATCGTCTGTTGAGTAGGAACGAGGACGGTGAAAAAAAATTTAACGAGGAAGGATCAATGGGCGTCCCATTGTTTGATCCGCACCCGGCAATGCTTCATGGCATTGACGATGTGCTTTTCGACCAGCGCCTTGGAAATGCCAAGGGTCTCGGCGATTTCGTTGTGCGACAGGCCTTCGATCTTGCGCAGCAAAAAGCTTTCACGGCATACCGGTGACAACTCTGCCAAGGCGCGCTGGAGCATTTCCAGACGTTGGCCATGATCGAGAGTGCCTTGTGGCGACGGCGAGAAATAGCGCTCTTCATTGTCGAGCACATCGAGCGGTTCGACCTGGCGCAAGGCGTTGCGTCGATGATCATCGATGACCAGGTTCAATGCCGTGCGATAAAGAAAGGCCCGGGGTTGCTCGATCGGCGTGTCACTGGAACGCTCCAGCACCCGTAAATAGGCGTCATGCACCACATCCTCGGCAACCTGGCGGTTGCCCAGCTTGGCGTTGAGGAAACACACCAGCTCGCGATAGTAGTTTTCCAACATGACTCCCGGCCGCAGCGAGGCGGTTTCGATCCTTGAGCCAGATCCGCCACGGTCAAAACGACAATGGCACGATGGTGGCAATTTCAGGTGCGTAATTTATAGTAATTCTCATATAGATTTAAAGCGCTGTTTCGATTTGCCCGACAAATTGTTAACGCCTATACCTGTTACGGCATTTTTCAGCGCTTAAATTACCCGCCTCCTGCCTCGTTTAAAGGACAGCTCCCCGTGTCTGTCGCCTCCTGCGTCAGCGTTCGGCTGTGCCCCGCGTGCGGTGCCCACTGAATGACGGGTCGATTCCCACTGGCCGGAACCCTGCATGAAACGTCCCCGCCCCGCCCGACGCGCCCTGCTCGCAGCCCTTTGTCTGATCCCTGTTGTCGCCGTAGCCGCCTGGCAGATTCTGCCGCCCGGCCGCGACAAGTTCGCCACCGTGCAAGTCAGTCGCGGTGACATTGAGAGCAGCGTCACCGCCCTCGGCACCCTGCAGCCACGGCGTTACGTCGATGTCGGCGCGCAGGCGTCGGGGCAGATTCGCAAGATTCATGTCGAGGTTGGCGACGTGGTCAAACAGGGCCAATTGCTGGTGGAAATCGATCCCTCCACGCAAAAAGCCAAGCTCGACGCCAGTCAGTTCTCCATCGAAAACCTCAAGGCGCAACTGCAGGAACAACAGGCCCAGCACGAGCTCGCCAAACAGAAATACCAGCGCCAGCAGAACCTCGCCGCTGGCGGCGCCACCCGTGAAGAAGACGTGCAGACCGCGCGCGCCGAACTCAAGGCGACGCAAGCGCGCATCGACATGTTCCGTGCCCAGATCCGTCAGGCCGAAGCCAGCCTGCGCAGCGATCAGGCCGAGCTTGGTTACACCCGAATCTATGCGCCGATGGAAGGCACCGTGGTCGCTCTTGACGCTCGTGAAGGCCAGACCCTCAACGCTCAACAGCAAACGCCATTGATCCTGCGAATCGCCAAGCTTTCGCCGATGACGGTGTGGGCCGAGGTTTCCGAAGCCGATATCGGCCATGTCAAACCGGGCATGACCGCTTACTTCACCACGCTCAGCGGCGGCAACCGGCGCTGGAGCAGCACCGTGCGGCAGATCCTGCCAGTGCCGCCCAAACCTCTGGATCAAACCAGCCAGGGCGGCGGCAGTCCGGCCAGTTCGAGCAAAAGCGGCAGCGCGCGAGTGGTGCTGTACACCGTGCTGCTGGACGTCGATAACGCCGACAACGCCCTGATGGCGGAAATGACCACTCAAGTATTCTTTGTCGCCCATCAAGCGAAGAACGTCCTGACCGCACCGGTCGCCGCCCTGCAAGGCAGCGCCGTGGCCAATCGACAAACCGCGCAAGTGGTTGCCGCCAATGGCCAGATCCAGTCGCGCGAGGTGCAGACCGGCATCAGCGACCGTTTGAAGGTGCAGATTCTGGATGGCCTCAACGAAGGCGATCATTTGCTGGTCGGCCCGGCCGACGGCAGCGGAGGCTGAATGCAAACGCCTCTGATCGACCTGCAGGACATCCGCAAATCCTACGGCGGCGGCGACGCCCCGCAAGTCCATGTGCTGCGCGGGATCGACCTTTCGATCCACGCCGGCGAATTCGTGGCGATTGTCGGCGCGTCCGGCTCCGGCAAATCGACGCTGATGAACATCCTAGGCTGTCTCGACCGGCCAACCTCGGGCGAATATCGTTTCGCCGGCGAAAACGTCGCCGGCCTCGACAGCGATGAGCTGGCCTGGTTGCGCCGCGAAGCCTTCGGTTTCGTGTTTCAGGGCTATCACCTGATCCCGTCCGGCTCGGCCCAGGAAAACGTCGAGATGCCGGCCATCTACGCCGGCACCCCGGCCGCCGAGCGCCATGCGCGCGCGGCCGCCCTGCTCGATCGCCTCGGCCTCGCGTCACGCACCGGCAACCGCCCCCACCAGTTGTCCGGCGGCCAGCAGCAACGGGTGTCGATTGCTCGCGCCCTGATGAACGGCGGCCACATCATTCTCGCTGACGAACCGACCGGCGCACTGGACAGCCACAGCGGCAAAGAAGTCATGGCGCTGCTCGATGAACTGGCGAGTCAAGGCCATGTGGTGATCCTGATCACCCACGACCGCGAAGTGGCCGCGCGAGCCAAACGCATCATCGAAATCCGCGACGGCCTGATCATCAGCGACAGCGCCCGGGACAACCCTGAGGCGCAGACCACTGCCAACCCCGGCGCTCTGCAAGCGGTCGATCTGCGCAAGCGACTGGCCGAAGGCGCCGAAGCCACCGGCGCGTGGAAAGGTGAACTGATCGATGCCTTGCACGCCGCGTGGCGGGTGATGTGGATCAACCGTTTTCGCACCGCGCTGACCCTGCTCGGGATCATCATCGGCGTGGCGTCAGTGGTGGTGATGCTCGCGGTCGGCGAAGGCAGCAAGCGCCAGGTCATGGCGCAAATGGGCGCGTTCGGCTCGAACATCATTTATCTGAGCGGCTCGGCACCCAATCCGCGCACGCCGCCGGGAATCGTCACGCTTGACGATGTCCACGCCCTGGCGAGCCTGCCGCAAGTGCAGCGGATCATGCCGGTGAACGGCTCCGAGGCCGGCGTGCGCTACGGCAATGCCGACCACTTGAGCTACGTCGGCGGCAACGACACCAACTTCCCGGCGATCTTCAACTGGCCAGTGGTTCAGGGCAGTTACTTTACCGAGGCCGATGAACAGAATGCCGCCGCCGTTGCAGTGATCGGGCACAAGGTACGGAGCAAACTGCTCAAGGATGTGCCCAACCCGATCGGCCAATACATTCTGATCGAGAACGTGCCGTTCCAAGTGGTCGGGGTGCTCGCGGAAAAAGGCGCCAGTTCCGGCGACTCCGACAGCGACAACCGCATCGCCGTGCCCTACTCCGCCGCCAGCGTGCGCCTGTTCGGCACACGCAATCCGGAATACGTGGCGATTGCCGCCGCCGACGCCCGCAAGGTCAAGGAAACCGAACACGCCATCGAGCAGTTGATGTTGCGCCTGCACGACGGCAAGAAGGATTTCGAACTGACCAACAACGCCGCCATGATCCAGGCCGAAGCGCGCACGCAAAACACCCTGTCGCTGATGCTCGGTTCGATTGCCGCGATCTCGCTGCTGGTCGGCGGCATCGGCGTGATGAACATCATGCTGATGACCGTGCGCGAACGCACTCGCGAGATCGGTATCCGCATGGCCACCGGCGCCCGTCAGCGCGACATCCTGCGCCAGTTCCTCACTGAGGCGGTGATGCTCTCGGTGGTCGGCGGCATTGCCGGGATCGCCCTGGCATTGATCGTCGGCGGCGTGCTGATTCTCAGCGAAGTCGCCGTGGCGTTTTCCTTGATGGCAGTGCTTGGCGCCTTTGGCTGTGCCTTGGTGACCGGTGTTGTTTTCGGCTTCATGCCGGCCCGCAAAGCTGCCCGGCTCGACCCGGTCACGGCCCTTACCAGTGAATGATCGATCTATGAAACCGCGCCTCAGCCTGTTGACCGCATGCCTGATTCTCAGTGCCTGCGGCAGTCCCCCGCAACGTCCCGACAGCGGCATTGTGCCGCCCGCCGCGTGGCAGTCCCCGCACAACACCAACGCTTTGCGCGATGACGCGCGCTGGTGGACACGCTTCGCCAGCCCGCAACTCAATCAACTGATCGAACAGGCTCAAGTCGGCAGCTACGATCTGGCTGCCGCCATCGCGCGCGTCCGTCAGGCCCGCGCGGGGACAGTGATCGCCGCCGGCTCGCAATTGCCGGAGATTCAGGGCACCGGCAATGCCAATCGACAGAAACTGCTGCGCGGCGATGGCTACCGTCAACTGGATGCCGACAGCAACAACAAGGCGGTGGACTACTTTGATATCGGCCTGAGCGCCAGTTACGAAATCGATTTCTGGGGCGGCAAGCGTGCCTCCCGTGACAGCGCGCAATTGAGCTTGCAAGCCAGCGAGTTCGACCGCGCCACCGTCGAGCTGACGCTGCTCAGTGGTGTCGCCAACAGCTATGCGCAATTTCTCTCCCTGCAGGAACAGAGTCGCATCGCCGAACTCAATCTGGCCAATGCGCAAAACGTCCTGCAACTGGTGCAGACCCGCTATAACGCCGGCTCCGCCACGGCGCTCGAACTGGCCCAGCAGAAAAGTCTGGTGGCGGCGCAGCAACGGCAGTTGCCGAACGTTCAGCAACAGGCCCGCGAAGCACAGATCAGCCTGGCTGCACTGCTCGGCCGACCGGTGCAGGACTTGCCGGCCAGCCATGAATCCTTCGATCAGTTGCAATGGCCGGCCATCGCCGCCGGCCTGCCCAGCGAACTGTTGACGCGCCGCCCGGACATCGCCCGCGCCGAAGCGCAACTGGCCGCCGCCCAGGCGGACGTCACCGTCGCCCGCGCGGCCATGCTGCCGAAACTGACCCTGAGCGCCAGCCTGGGCTCTGGCGCCAATCAGGCTGATGATGTGTGGCGCAGCCCGTTCTACAACCTCACGGCGGGACTTGTGGCGCCGATTTTCAATAACGGCCGTCTCGGTGCCGAGCGCGACAAGGCCACGGCCCGCCAGGAAGAGCTGTTGCAAACCTATCGCGGCGCAATCATCAATGGCTTCGCCGACGTGGAAAAAGCCCTGAACAGTATTCGTGGCCTCGATGAACAGCGGCAGTGGCAAAGCGAAGAACTGAATCAGGCGCAGACCGCTTTCAATATCGCCCAGAGCCGCTATCAGGCCGGCGCCGAGGACTTGCTGACGGTGCTGGAAACCCAGCGCACGCTTTATGCCGCGCAGGACTCGAATGTGCAGCTACGCCTGTCGCGGCTACAAGCGAGCATCGCGCTGTACAAGGCACTGGGTGGGGGATGGCAGGCGCTGTAATTGCCCCGCCCTTCAGACTGTCATCGTTGAGTCGCCGCCCGGAGCAGGCTGCGACTCGACGATTGAACGATAACGCGGCCCTCAGACTGCGTCGGTTTTAGCCTTCAGATTGCGCGCATACCACGGTCGCTTCGGCACTCGCCGGAACAATCCTTCGAGCTTCTTCTCATCCGAACCGAACACGATTCGCAGCGCCAGCTTCATGGTTTCCGGATCCATCTCCACCGACTTGCCGACCTGCAACCCCGGCGTGGTGCTGCAACCGTGGGTGGTCGGACCGAGCCACGGATCCGCGACTTCGACCCAGCGTCCCGGCGCAAACCATTTCACACCATTGACTTCAAGCCGCGTGACCTGGCCCGGATGGAAACGCTCATGGGCGCGGAACCAGTCTTCCACACGGTCATCGATCCAGCCGTGGAAATGCCAGAACACCGGGTTCACATGAGATGAAAACGGATCGCCGAGGAAGTCGTTTTCCGGGGCGAACCAGCGCGCGGCGAAGTCGTCCAGATCCCGGGCCAGCGGCACCGGCTGACCGTTGGACGGATCGCGCGGCACCGAAGCCCAGCGCATGTGCAACCAGTCGTGCAGCCCCAGTTCTACTTCGGAGCCGAACTGACCGAGGGTCATCTTCGACAGATATTGTGGATCGCGGTACTGCGACTCCCAGACTTCGAAGTTGCTCTGATAGGTCTCGGCGGTCTTGATGTCACTGACCCACTGGCTGAATTCATCGTCGCCATCGGCCAGCCAGGTCGGCGGCAGCGCGGTGCCGTCGTGGTTGTCGAAATAACGGGCAAAACCCTGACGGTCGCGCACCAGTTCCGGCTGCGGCAGCGGGAAGAACTCCCACGACGGCAGATCCTGCAGGGAGCGCGCCGTCCCGAGCATGTGCCGGTGCATGAAAAAGAAATCGATGCCTGAACCGTTGCGATCCTTGCGCTTGCCCCGGGCGTCACGCTCCTGATCGCGGGGGCCGGGCTGCCAGCCGAGGCCGCGTATGGCGTTGCGTTTGTCCTCGGACAGGGTGTGCCATTTGTCCCGCGTTGCGTGCCACACCTGGTGGAACAGCCGATGCTCGGGCGACACCAGCCAGGCCAGCAAAGGCCCATTCAGCGGCGTGCGCTGGCGGGCTTCGGGGAACAGGCATTTGACCGCGATGAAACGGTGATCCTGCGCCGGCAAGGCCAGCGCCCGGTCGAGGCGCTGGACGCTGCCGCTGAGGGTGCCGCTGCCGGCATTGCCGAAGTCCGCCCAGACCTCGTCGAGGATCATGTTCAGTTCGTAGTCGACGCTGCCGCCGGTGCCCAGCAGGCGCCAGCTGAGCTTCGAGACCTCGGCGCCGGCAAGATCGCCGAGTATTCGGTAACGAGGTGTGTCGGCAGAGCGCAGACGCTCCGGCGTGTCGAGAAAACCGCACACGCCCCGGCCTTTCTGACCGATGTCGAGGAACACTTCCAGGCCTTGGGCCGGCAAACCGTCCAGGCCCGCGTCACGCCCAACGAAGCGGATCTTCCAGACCCCGCGCAACGCATTCGCCAGGCGTTGCCCGGCCACGTCGGCGACATCGAAAGACGCCTCACCGGGGGTGATCGTCGGGTCGGGCTTCGTCCATTCGCGATGCCCGAAATAAGCTGCAGGTACGGCAGCGCCGGTCAGCGCCAGGCCTGCCATGAACCATCGTCGAGAAATCCTCATTGCCCTACCTGTGTTCAGCCCTGAAGCAGGCTTTATCCAAGCTAGAACGTTTGCTGAGCGAACAAATTTAAGCGCCATCGCGGCGGACTAATTTTCTTCCGCGCCCGCTCGTTCTTCCCAGATAGCAAAGGCCTCTGTGCCTGCACCTCGACGGCGAACCTGACTGAGATGGCAATGACAAAACCACGTTCGAAAAAGGCTCTTTACATCGGCCTGCCGCTGGCCCTGGCGATCAGCGCCGGTGCCGGTTTCGCGGTCTGGGATATCTGGTTCAAGGACAATCCCGGCTACCCTCGCAAAGTCATGCAGCAGGCCGAAGAGCTGCACGAACACATGCTCTCGTTCGACAGCCACATCACCATCACCCAGAACTTCGGCACCACCGGCCACGAAGTCGACAAGGACGGCAGCGACCAGTTCGACCTGGTCAAGGCCAATCGCGGACGCCTGTCCGGCGCGGCACTGACGATCTTCGGCTGGCCGGAAATCTGGAACGGCGCCAATGCCCCGCACAAGCCCACCGCCGGTTTCGTCGACGAGGCGCGCAACCAGCAGGAAATCCGCTACAAGATCATTTCCGGCATGGTCCGCGACTTTCCCAACCAGGTCGGCATCGCCTACACCGCCGACGACTTCCGGCGCCTGCACGGCGAAGGCAAGTTCGCAATCTTCATCAGCATGCTCAACGCCTACCCGCTGGGCCACGACCTGAACCTGCTGGATCTGTGGACGGCGCGCGGCATGCGCATGTTCGGCTTCAGCTATATCGGCAACAACGACTGGGCCGACTCGTCGCGCCCGCTGCCGTTCTTCAATGATTCGCCGGACGCCCTCGACGGTCTCTCGGATCTGGGCAAGCAAGCGGTGAAACGCCTGAACGACTTGGGCGTGATCATCGACGTGTCGCAGATGTCGACCAAGGCTCTGGAGCAAGTCGCGCAACTGAGCCGCACCCCGCTGGTGGCGTCGCACTCGGCGCCGCGCGCCATGGTCGATATCCCGCGCAACCTCAGCGACAAGGAAATGCAGCTGATCAAGAACAGCGGCGGCGTGGTGCAGATTGTCGGCTTCTCGCAGTACCTGCGACCGCTGACCCAAGAGACCCAGGACAAGCTCAACGAACTGCGCAAACGCTACGACCTGCCGCCACTGCCGAACCTGGCCGTGGCCCTGATGCCGGGCGATCCGATCATCTCGGCGTGGTCGGAGCAGAAGTTCGGCGAATACGCCGGCCAGCTCTACGCGATCCTCGAAGGCGAACCCAAGGCCAGCCTCAAGGATCTGGGCGACGCCATCGATTACACGGTGCGCAAGATTGGTATCGACCACGTCGGCATCAGCTCGGACTTCAACGAAGGCGGCGGCGTCAAAGGCTGGGAGAACGTCGGCGAGATCCGCAATGTGACCGCTGAACTGCTGTCGCGTGGCTACTCCGAAGCCGATATCGCCAAGCTCTGGGGCGGCAACTTCCTGCGGGTCTGGGACCAGGTGGAAAAATCCGCCAAACCGGCACTGGCCACCGCCCGGGAAGTCGCCAAGCCATGAGCAACCGCCGTGACTTTCTCAAGCAAGCCACAATCCTTGCCGCCGCATTGCCACTGGGCGCCAGCCTGCCAAGCCTCGCCAGCACTTCGAGCGCCGCTGCCCCGCTGCCCCGCAACAAGTGGGCGCAGTTGCAGCAATTGTTCGATCAGGATCCGGCCTGGCTGCACTTCTCCAACTTCCTGATCACCACCCATCCGCGCCCGGTGCGCGAGGCCATCGAGATGCACCGCGCCGCCCTCGACAAAAACCCGGGACTGGCGATGGATTGGGATCACGGCGTCACCGAAAAACGCGAGGAAGCCGTGCGCGTGCTGGCCGGCCAATACGTGCAGGCCGATGCCCGGCAGATTGCGCTCACCGGCAGCACCACCGAAGGCCTGGCGATGATTTACGGCGGCGTGCAGGTGCGTGCCGATCAGGAAATCCTCACCACGGCCCATGAGCATTACGCCACTCACACCATCCTCGAACTGCGCACCCAGCGTGACGGCACCAAGGTGCGCAAGATCCGTCTGTTCAAGGATCCGCAACAGCTCAGCAAAGACGAAATCCTGACCAGCATCGACCGCGCCATCCGCCCCGAAACCCGCGTGCTGGGCATGTGCTGGGTGCATTCGGGCAGCGGCGTAAAACTGCCGCTCGCCGACATCGGCGCGCTGGTCGACAAACACAACCGCGGGCGCAGCGAAGCCGATCGCATCATTTACGTGGTGGACGGCGTGCACGGTTTCGGTGTGGAAGACCTGAGCTTCCCGGCCATGAACTGCGACTTCTTCATTGCCGGCACCCACAAATGGATGTTCGGCCCGCGCGGGACCGGGATCGTCGTCAGCCGCACGCCCGAGGTGAAATACGTCACGCCGATCATCCCGACCTTTTCTGAAGCCGAGCACTTCTCCACCACCATGACCCCGGGCGGTTACCACGCCTTCGAACATCGCTGGGCGCTGACCGAAGCCTTCACCTTGCACCTGCAATTGGGCAAGGCCGACGTGCAGGCGCGCATTCATGAACTCAACAGCTACCTGAAAACACGCCTGCTGCAACGCCCGCAAATCGAGCTGGTCACGCCGTTGAGCCCTGAGTTTTCCGCCGGCTTCACCTTCTTCCGGGTCACTGGCAAGAACAGCGACAAGATCGCCGCGCACTTGATGGCCAACAAGGTCGTGGCCGACGCCGTGGAGCGTGATGTCGGGCCGGTGATCCGCACCGCGCCGGGCCTGCTCAACGACGAAGCACAGATCGACCGCCTGCTGGCCGTGCTGGATCAGGCGCTGTGAGCCGAACCTTTTTCTTTTTACAGAGACTCGAAATGAACAGTGAACTGCCTCGTTTTGCCCTGAAAAGCCTGTCGGCGCTGACACTCGCCGCCCTCGCCGCCTGCCTGCTGCCGACCACCGCCCAGGCCGCCACCCCACCGGCACCTGGCAAAGTGTTCAAGGACTGCAAGGACTGCCCGGAAATGGTCGTGCTGCCCACCGGCACGTTCACCATGGGTACGCCTGAAGATGAAGTCGGCCGTGAGCCCGACGAAGGCCCGTTGCACCCGGTGACGTTCGCCAAACCGCTGGCGATCAGCCGTTTCCAGGTGCTCAAGGGCGAATGGTTTGCCTACCTCAAGGACACCGGTTACGTCATGCCCGATGGCGATACCCGCCCGGGCCGCGCGTGCAAGGCCGGGATCCCGGATTACGCCGGCAGCGACCCGCGCAAGCAGTACACCGATAAGCACCCGGCAGTGTGCATGGACTTCGCCGAGGCCAACGCCTACGTGGCCTGGCTGTCGAAAAAGACCGGCAAGCAATATCGGCTGGTGAGTGAGTCCCTGCGCGAATACGCCGCCCGTGGCGGCACCACCGGGCCGTTCCCGTTTCCGTTCGATGAGGGCAAGGAATACAGCATCGCCAAGCACGCCAATACCTACGGTGCGGCCGATGGCTACAACTTCACCGCGCCGGCCGGCAGCTTCGCGCCCAACGCCTTCGGTGTGTACGACATGCACGGCAACGTCTACGAATGGACTGCCGATTGCTACAACGAAAACTACGAAGGCGCGCCGAGCGACGGCAGTGCGTGGGAGACCGGCAAGTGCCAGTTCAAGCGCATCCGCGGCAACGACTGGGGCGAAGCGCCGGTGTTCTCCCGCTCCGGAAACCGCAATGCGCTGGTGCCGACCGAGCGCGGTGACTGGATCGGATTTCGCGTGGCGCGCGACCTGTAAGCGAGAGCACCGCAGCGGCAGCCGCCGCTCGCTCGTCGCTTGAGTCCTTGATAAACCCGCGGGCGGCTAAATCGCTGCCCGCGGGTTTCGTCTTTTAACCAGCCCTACCTTTGAACCAATGCCTTGACCGGCACTAAAAGCGGAAACCTCCATGACCACAAAATCGCGCGGAGCCATCAGTGAAGTCCTCGGCCTGCTCAAGCCTTATCGGGTCGTCGTGGCGCTGTCGATCCTGCTCGGCATGCTCGGTGGCGTCAGCGTCACCGCCCTGCTGGCGACCATCAACAAAGCCCTGAACGGCACTGGCAGCCCTTCGGCCACGGTATTGGCGACGTTTGCCGGCCTCTGCGCCTTTGCCCTGTTGACCTCGATTCTGTCGGACATCGGCACCAACCATGTCGGCCAGCACATCATTGCCGGGCTGCGTAAATCCTTGGGTGAAAAGGTCCTGCTGGCGCCCATCGAACAAATTGAAAGGTTCCGCAGCCACCGCCTGATTCCGGTGCTGACCCATGACGTAGATACAGTCAGCGATTTCGCCTTTTCCTTCGCGCCGCTGGCCATCGCCTTTACCGTGACGCTCGGCTGCCTGGGCTATCTGGCGTTCCTGTCCTTGCCGATGTTCATCCTGTTGCTGGTGGCCCTGGTGGTCGGCATTGCGGTGCAATACGTCGCCCGCAACAAAGGCATCAAAGGCTTCGAAACCGCTCGCGAAGCCGAAGATGAGCTGCAAAAGCACTACAGCGCGATTGCCGCTGGTGCCAAGGAATTGCGCATTCATCGGCCGCGCCGCCAGCGCATGTTCAGCCAGCGCATCGAAGGCACCGCCGATTTCATCTGCCGGACCCACATTCGTTCGGTCAACATTTTCGTGATGGCCAAGACGTTCGGCTCGATGCTGTTTTTCGTGGTCATCGGCCTGGTGCTGGCCCTGCAGTCCTTGTGGCTGGGCACTGACAAAGCGGTGCTCAGCGGGTTCGTGCTGGTGCTGCTGTACATGAAAGGCCCGCTGGAATACCTGATCACCACCCTGCCGGTGATCAGCCGCGCGAACATCGCGTTCAAGCGCATCAACGACCTGGCCGAGCAGTTTTCCTCGCCGGAGCCGCACCTGCTGCTGAGCGAATCCGCGCCGGTGAGCAAAACTCCGGTCCAGCAGCTGCAAATGCACAACGTGCATTACGCCTTTCCCCCGGTCAAAGGCAGCGCCGCCTTCGAACTGGGCCCGGTCAATCTGAACATCGCTCAGGGCGACATCGTGTTCATCGTCGGCGAGAACGGCGGCGGCAAGACCACCCTGATCAAACTGCTGCTGGGGCTGTATGCACCACAGCGCGGTGAAGTCCTGCTCAACGGTCAGGTGGTCGATGCCCGGGCACGTGATGATTACCGCCAGCTGTTCACCACGATTTTCGCCGACTACTACCTGTTCGATGAGCTGGTACAGGGCGATCAACAGGTCCCTGCCGATGCCGGCCGTTATCTGGAGCGCCTGGAAATCGCCCACAAGGTGAGCATTCAGGACGGCGTGTTCAGCACCACCGATCTGTCCACCGGCCAGCGCAAGCGTCTGGCCCTGATCAACGCCTGGCTGGAGGAACGTCCGGTGCTGGTGTTCGACGAATGGGCCGCCGACCAGGACCCGGCGTTCCGGCGGATCTTCTACACCGAGTTGCTGCCGGAACTGAAACAGCTGGGCAAGACCATCATCGTGATCTCCCACGACGACCGCTATTTCGACGTCGCCGATCAACTGGTGCGCATGGAGGGTGGCCGGGTCGTCACCCACAAAAAGCCCCTCGAAACCGCCTGAGCGAAAGCGCCCTTTCAGCCGTCAGCGCCTGTGCGCTGTCGGCCTTCAACCTGAATGTTTATCGCCGTGGACCCGACTGTCGGCAACGCCGTCAGCGACCACGGCGCTGCCAACCACGAGAGACCGATGAACGACTTACTCGATGATGAAGTGCTGGCGCTGCTGATGGCTGATGCCGGCGTGCAACTTCAAGGCATTCCGGCCCGCCCCCGTCTGGTCCCGGCGCCGCTCTCCTTCGCCCAGCAGCGCTTGTGGTTCGTGCAACAGCTGACGCCCGACAGTGCCGCCTACAACCTGCCCCGTGCCGTGCGCCTGAACGGCGTTGTGCAAGCCCGGCATCTGCAAGCGGCGCTGAACAAAGTCATCGCCCGCCACGACGTGCTGCGCAGCACGATCGTCGAGATCGACGGCGTGGCGATGCAGGTCGTCGATGAACACGCGACACTCAAACTGGCCTTCGAAGACCTGCGCCACCTGAGCGGCGAAACACGCGACCCCGAACTTGCCCGACGCATCGCCGTCGAGGCCGGTCTGCCCTTCGATCTGAAAACCGCGCCGCTGATGCGCGCAACGCTGCTGCAGACCGCCGACGATCAACACCTGCTGCTGATGAACATGCACCACATCGCCTCCGATGCCTGGTCCAACGCCATTCTCATGCAGGACCTGATGCAGGCCTATGAACAGGTCGTGGCGGGCGATCCGTCGCCGCTGCGCCGACCTGCCATCCAGTACGCCGACTACGCCAACTGGCAACGCGGCGAATACCTCAACAGCCCTGCGTGCACCGACAGCGCTGACTATTGGCGCAACTACCTGGGGCAGACCCTGCCGCCGCTGGAACTGCCGACCGACTTTCCTCGTCACGAACAGCAGACTCACCCGGCCGGCAAACACGACTTCAGCCTGCCGACGGCGCTGACACAGAATTTGAACCGCTTCTGCCAACAGTGGGGACTGACGCCGTTTGTGGTGGCGCTCGGCGCCTGGCAATTGCTGTTGAGCCGCTACAGCAACCAACAGGACTTCACGGTCGGCGTGCCGAATGCGAGCCGCAATCGCAGCGAAACCCAGGAGTTGGTGGGCTTTTTTGTCAGCGCTCAGGTCTATCGCGTACGCATCGATCCACTGCTGTCGTGCGAGGATTTTCTCCAGCGCCTGCGCCGCGAAACCCTCGCCGCGCTGGACCATGCCGACTACCCGCTGGAGCTGAGCTTCGACGACCTGCAACTGCGGGCGAACGGGCAGATCAATCCTTTGTTTCAAACGCTGTTCAACTGGCGCACCGAGGCCTCCGGCGAAGGCCCGCTGATGTTGGGCGACCTGGCGCTGGACTTCCTTCCGGCGGACACGACCCAGGCCAAATTCGACCTGTCGCTGGACATCGCCTATTCGCTGGAGCGCATCGACGCCAGCCTCGAATACAGCCGCGACCTGTACACCCCCGCGACCCTTGAACGGCTGGCCGGTCACTGGCAGAACCTGCTGCACGCCATCATCGAAGATCCGGGCCGAGCGCTGAGCGAACTGCCACTGCTGAGTCGCGATGAACGCCGCGTGCAGCTCGAACAATGGAACCCGCCGCCCTCGGCCTTGCCCGAGGAAGGCGTGCACCAGTTGTTCGAGCGCCAGACGCTCGCCACACCGGACGCGGTGGCACTGATCGTCAATGACCTGCACGTGAGTTATGCCCAGCTCAACTCGGCGGCCAACCGACTGGCGAACACCTTAATCGCAAGCGCCGTCGGCCCCGAAGTCCGCGTAGGCATTGCCGTCGAGCGCTCGGCGCACATGATCATCAGCCTGCTGGCGGTGCTCAAGGCCGGCGGTGTCTATGTGCCGCTCGACCCCGACTACCCGCAGGAACGCCTGACCTGGATGATCGAAGACAGCGGCCTGGATGTATTGCTGACGCAGGATTCGCTGCTTGAGCGGCTGCCGTCGGCGCCGTCGGTCCAGGTGCTGTGCGTCGATGAGGTTGATCCCCTCGATGACCGACCTGTCGACAACCCGCCCTGCCGCACCTTTGCCAGCAATCTGGCGTACGTGATGTTCACCTCGGGCTCCACCGGTCGTCCGAAAGGTGTGGGCATCACTCACGGTGCATTGGCCCGTCACGCGCAAATCGGCCGGGAATTCCACGGTCTGACGCCTGCCGACCGCTTGCTGCAATACGGCACGTTCAATTTCGATGCGTTTGTCGATCAGCTCTATCCGGCGCTGATTTGTGGCGCTTCGGTGGTGCTGCGCGGACAGGATATCTGGGACAGCGAAACCTGGTACCAGCAGTTGCTGGAGAAAAAATTCACCGTCAGCGAACTGACCACGACGTACTGGAATCTGCTGGCCAAGGACTTCGCGGCCGCCGGCCCACGAGATTACGGATCGCTGCGTCAGGTGGTGGTCGGCGGCGAAGCCATGCCGCCGGAAGCGGTCGCGGCCTGGGGCCAGGCCGGCCTCGGCCACGTGCGCCTGCTCAATGTCTACGGCCCGACGGAGGCGACCGTCGACTCCACGCTGCTCGACTGCAGCGACTACGTCACCGGGTGCCTGCCACTGCCCAAAGCCATGCCGATTGGTCGGCCGCTGGCCGGTCGCGCCGTGTATCTGCTCGACAGCGGCGGTCAGCCGGTGCCCGTCGGCACCATAGGCGAACTGATGATTGCCGGCGAAATGCTCGCGCGGGGCTATTTCAATCGACCGGAACTGACCGCCGAGCGCTTCATCCCGGATCCGTTCAGCACAGGGGGTGGCCGCCTCTATCGCACCGGCGATCTGGCACGCTATGGCGCCGACGGCGTGATCGAATATGTCGGGCGCCTCGACCACCAGGTGAAAATTCGCGGCTTCCGTATCGAGCTTGGCGAAATCGAGTCCTGCCTGCTGCAATGGCCCGCCGTACGTGAAGCGGTAGTCATCGCCCACGAAGGCGCGACCGGCACGCAATTGATCGGCTATGTCGTGCCGCATGCGAGCGAGCCACCAGAGGACGAACTGCGCGAAGCCCTCAAGGCAGAACTGAAAAGCCGCCTGCCCGGCTACATGGTCCCCGCTCACCTGATGGTGCTGAACGCATTGCCACTGAGCCCCAACGGCAAACTGGATCGCAAGGCGCTGCCATTGGCCGATATGCATCAGGCACACCGGCCGTTCCGTGCGCCGCAAACGCCCCTCGAAACAGCACTGGCCGAACTCTGGCAGGAGGCGCTGCATGTCGAGCACGTGAGTCTGGACGACAATTTTTTCGAGCTGGGCGGTCATTCGATTCTGGCCATTCAGTTCATTTCCGCCTTGAACGCGCGCCTGGGGATCAAACTGGCCCTGCAGCAAATGCTCGCGCACCCCACGGTCGAAGTGCTGGCCCGGTTTATCGGCATGGAGCATCAACAACAGGTGCAATGCGTGGTCGATTTGACCGGCGTGACATCAACCGCCACACCGCTGTTCTGCCTGCACCCGAGCGGCGGCATTGTTTTCTGTTATCAGCCGCTGGCCAAGCGCCTGAGCAAGCACGCGCGCACCTTCGGCATCATGCACAAAGGCTTCGCCGACAAGGACGCCAGCACGCAAACCTGGCCCGAGATGATTGCCGAGTACACCGAGCAGATTGTCGAAAAACACCCCGACGGCCCCTATCGCCTGATGGGCTGGTCGCTGGGTGGCGCGATCGCCATGGACGTGGCTGCTGCACTGGAACGCCAGGGTAAACAGGTAACCTTCCTGGGCCTGGTCGACACCACCCTGCCGGAAAGCATCTTCCCTGCGGACCTGCCACGCAAACCGCTGGAGGAAGACAACCCCGAGTACCTCAGCGCAGACAACGAACTGTCCGTTGCCGTGGAAATGTTCAGCCTGATGTTTGCCCATCTGGAAGAGCCGGCGGCGCGTTACATCGCCGAGAATCCGACGACCAGTCTCAAGGCCTTTTATCAGTGGGCCAGCCAGCAAGCCGCCACCGACGAACAGGAAATGATCGCCACGCTGGAGGCCATCAAGCAGGAAATCATGAACGCCCAGGCGTTCGACATCCATGAGCGTCTGGTCAAGAGTTTCGATGCGTTCTCGCTGCCAACCCTGAAGGTCAAGGCCAGTTGCTGGTGGTCGTTGCAGCACAAGACCCTGGAGCAAGTGCTGCACTCGGAGAAGGTCTTGCGTCAGTACAACGTCAGCGGGCAGATACAAGGCTCCGTCCACTCGCCACTGCCGCACCGCAGCATGATCTATGGCGAGAGTCTGCTGGACTCGTTTGAATCCGTGCTTCTTGCCTGCGAAGGCGTGACGCGGGACTGACCCTTCGGTTACACCAACAAAAACGCAGAAGCCTCGGCTTATGCGTTTTTTTATGCCTGCAATTTTGTCCGGGGCTTTCTGCGTGCCCACAGGAATTGCGGGCATAAAAAAACCGGCCCACCCTCCTTGTTCAGGAGCGTGGGCCGGTTCGGCGCCCGATCAGTTCATCAGAACTGCGGGGTGTACTTCACGGAGAACATCACGTTGCGAGGATCACCAAAGTTGTTGTTACCGCTGAGCTGGTTATAGGCAGCATTCACGTAGTTCTTGTCGAACAGGTTGTTGGCGTTGACCGCCAGACCGATTTCCGGCGTCAGTTGGTAGGCAACACGGGCGTTCCACACGGTGTAACCCGCCACCTCGTAAGTGCCTTCATAGCCCAGGGTATGGTTCTGAGTGGTGAAACCCAGCCCTGTGCTCAGACGGTTCAAGTCACCGGTGAACTGGTAGTTGCCCCACACGCGCAGCATGTGTTTCGGCGTCCAGGTGCTGAAGGTACGACCTTCCATGTCCGGGTCGTCGAGGTACTTGGTGGTGTTGTAGGTGTAACCGGCAAACAGTTGCAGGTTATCGGTCACAGCACCACTGATTTCAGCGTCCAGACCCTGGCTGCGCACTTTGCCCGCCGCCGTGGAGCAGTACCAGCCGTCACATTCCATACCGCCGGAGATATCATCGACCGCACGGTTTTTCTGGTCGTAGCGAAACAGCGCCAGGGAGGTGTTGACCCGACCGTCCATCAGCTCGCCCTTGAGGCCGATTTCGTAGTTGCTGCCGATGATAGGCTTGAGCATCGAGCCATTGGCATCGCGCACCGTCTGCGGCTGGAACACGTCGGTGTAGCTGGCATACACCGCCCACTCGCGGCTCAGGTCATAGACGATACCGGCGTAAGGAGTGACTTCCCCGGTTTCGTTCGATTTGCTCGGATCAGCGTCGACATATTCATCGCTGAAAGCCGCGCGGTTCTTGGACTTGTAGCTGAAGTCATACCAGCTGACACGCGAACCCAGCACCAGCGTCAGGTCATCGACCGGTTTGACGCGCCAGGTGCCGTACAGACCCTTCTGACGAATATCGTACTTACTGTCGATGGCACGGCCGCCGGCGGTATTGAGCAGACTGTCGTAGCTGATGTCCGGACGATCATGATTGACGTTGAAGATCGTGTCGGTGGTGTTGTTGTTGAAAGTACGGGCGAGCTGGTCATCCGTTTTCAACTGGGAATAGTTGCCGCCGATCATGACTTCCTGCTGCATCGACAAGGCTTCGAACTTGCCGGTCAGGTTCATGTCGAGACCGACCTTGGTGGAGTCGAAATCGGTGATGAAGTCGGCGTACTGAATGCCAGTGCCATCAGGCTTGAGACCGGCACCGGAGCTTTGCAGACGCTGGCTTTTCGACTCGTTGGTTTCCGTCATCTGCACGGCACCGACCTTGAACGCCCAGTCGTCGTTGAAACGGTGTTCGAGATCAGCGTAAAGAGTGGTGACGTTGATCTGCGAGTGGTTCCATTTCGCGCCGCCGTAGGTCGAACGCGAAACGTCCGGCATTCTTCCGTCGGAATAACGCGGCAGGCCACGGATCATCGGACGCGACTCGGCTTCCGTGCGGCTGGCCGCCAGGCCCAGGGTGGTGTCTTCACTCAGGTCGAAGTCCAGCGAGCCGTACAGCGAGTGGGTCTTGCTCCATTCGTAGTCGACGAAGGAATCGCTCTGGTCTTCATCGGCAACAAGACGGCCACGGATCGTGCCGGCCTGGTTCAGCGGGCCGCCAGCATCCAGTTGCAGACCGTAGTGATCCCACGAACCGGCCTTGCCGGTAATGCTCACGGTCGGTGCCGTCTGCCCGCGCTTGCGCACCAGGTTGATCGCACCGCCAGGGCTGCCGGTGCCTTGCAACAGGCCGGACGCACCGCGCAGGATTTCCAGACGGTCGAAGAAGATCAGGTCCTGAGTTGCCCAGTTGCCCAGCGAGTAGGTGTTACGTGGAATCGGCACGCCGTCGTACTGCCAGTCGTCGATCTGGAAACCGCGCGAAGACACGATGATGCCCTTGCCGACACCCTGCAGGCCGACGATGCCGGTAGTCTGGTTAAGCGCGTCCTTGAGGTCGACCAGATCCTGATCGTCCATCTGCTTGCGGGTCATCACGGTGACCGACTGCGGAATTTCCTTGAGGGTGTGAGTGCCCTTGCCGATCGTGACGGCGTTGGAAGTGTACGAGTTGCTGCCTTCAGTGGTTGCCCCGACCTGTTGCGCACTGATATTGGTTGCGCCCAGTTCCAGGCCCTGTGTGGCCGTGCCGCGCACCAGCATCAGGGTGTTGCCCTCGATGCTGTAACGCACGCCGGTGCCGCGGAGCAATTCGGCAATGGCCGCCTGCGGGCTCATCTTGCCGCTGACCGCGTGGCTCTTGAGCCCGGCCATGTCATCAGCGTTGTAGATCACTTGCTGGTTGGTCTGTTGACCGAATGCCTGCAGCGCTTGCGGCAGCGATTGCGCCGGAATATTGATGCTGACGTCTTGCGCCATCACCTGAGCGCTCAGCGGCAATACGCAGACCAGCCCCAGACCGGTCAACACTCGGCGCGAACGCAGGCCGCGGGACATGACGAGTGCCTTGAACAGAGGTTTCAACTCATGAATTGCTGACATCGTGCTCTCTATTATTGGTAGATGTGAAAGTCCATTGGGCCGAAGGGCCCGCCTCTGCCTGCACAAGTGAGCCACGTACTCGATGCCTCTCAAGGCGATCTGTCAGTGCGTGCCGACCGGCCCCTCCCCGGGCACGGTCATCTGGCTGGACAGCGGCGAAATTTTGCGCTGAACAAATCCGGTGACCTGGCTGCCCTGCCCGACCCGATTTGCCCACATACCTTAGTAAGACGGAGCACCTCCAAAAAACCGGAATGAGTTTATTTATCATTAGCGCGAAAAGTTAAAAAAAAGGCCGACGCTGTTGGGCGACGGCCTTTTGTTTCATGTCATGTCAGCTGCCTTGTGCAGCTTTCGCGGCTTGCAGCTGCCGCGCCTGCTCGGCCAGTCGGGCCTTTTCCTCGGGGCTCATCGCGTCCATGCGCAGACGTACCTGGGCGATTTTCTCCAACTGGCCTGGGCTGCTTTCCACCCCTCGCAACGCCAGGGCCAACGACGCCACGGTCGGATGATCGAAGACCAGTCCCGGATGAACTTCGCACTGCAACAACTTGCGAATCCCCGCCACCAGCTTGATCACCAGCAACGAATGGCCACCGGCGGCAAAGAAATCGCGATCAACACCCAGGCGTTCGAGCCCGAGCAACTGCGCCATGCGCGAGGCCAGCAATTGCTCGAGTGCATCACGCGGTGCGACGCCCTCGTCATCCGCCGCCCTGCCCGCCTGTTGCTGCAATGCCTTGCGATCGATCTTGCCGTTGGCCAACCGTGGGAAACGGTCGATCAGTTGCAGATGCTGCGGCACCATCACGCCGGGCAGACGTGCGCTCAGTTCGGCGCGTGCAGCGTCCAGCAACCCCGCCGACTGGCCCTGATGTGCAACGACAAAGGCCAGCAATCCCTGCTCGGCCGACGCGGCCGGCAGCACCAGCGCTTCCGCCACCGGCGGCAGACGCAGCAGCTCGGCTTCGATCTCCGCCAGTTCAATGCGGAATCCACGCACCTTGACCTGCTGATCGCGCCGACCTTGCAACTGAATGCCGCCGTCCACGCGATAGCGCGCCAGGTCGCCGCTGCGATACAGACGCTGCGCCGGATCAAACGGGCTTTGAATGAACGTCTGCTCATCAGCTTCGGCATTCAGGTAGCCACGGCACAACTGCGCCCCGCCCAGGTACAACTCGCCCAGCACACCGACCGGTGCCAGACGTAACTGCGCGTCCAGCACGTAAACCTGGTTGTTGCCCAGCACCTGAGTCAACGCCGAACAATCGCCGGCCGCACCGTGCAGATCCAGCGGATGAATCATGACCCCGACCGTCGCTTCGGTTGGACCGTAGTGGTTGAACACGCGGCAGTCGCTGCGCAGCCGCGCAATGCGCTCGATCAGCGTCGCAGCAATCGGCTCGCCGCCCAGCACCAGCGTGCGCGGCAGGGTTGCCCGCTCGCTGTCGAGGAGCGCGGCGAGGTGTGACGGCACGATCTTCAGGCAATCGATCTGCTGTTGTTGCAGGTACTCGGCGAACAATGCCCCATCCTGCATCTGCTCATCGCTGGCAACGTGCAGAGTGGCCCCGTTGAACAACGCCCCGAACAACGCGGTGTTGCCTAGATCCGCCGCCACCGTCGAACTGAAACCGACGTTGCGGCACTGCTCAAGCCCCAGCGCCTGGCTGGCCTGAGCCGTGTAGTTCAGCAGTTGCCGATGCTCGATCACCACGCCTTTCGGCACGCCGGTGGAGCCGGAGGTAAACAGCACATACGCAATGTCCTGGCCTTGGGTGGCGAGCGCCGGCAACGGTGCGGCCGACTGGCCGACGTCAAGCAGAGTCAACGCCTTATACGGCTGCCCCAGCCAGGCCGGCAGATGCGCGGCGTCGGTCAGCAGCAGTGCGGCGCCGGCCTGCTCCAGCATCAAGGCCTGACGTACCGGCGGCCATTGCACATCCAGCGGCAGATAGGCCGCACCGATGCGCCAGCTCGCCAGCATGGCGATCACCAGATCCGCCGAACGCGGCAGTGCCAGCGCAACGATCGAGCCTTCGCCCAGCCCCTGTGCCTTGAGACCTTGCGCGACGCTGTCCACGCGGGCTTGTAACTGGCCGTAGCTCAATGACTGCCCGGCATCGGTCAGGGCAATCGCATCCGGGGTGCTCAGCATCAGCTCGGCGATCCGCTGCGGCAGATAACGGTTGTCGGCCAATGGCTGCACTGACGGATTGATGGCCAGCAAACGCTGCTTTTCGGCATGACCGAGCAGGTTGAGCTGCGCCAGCGGGGTGTTCGGGGCGGCCAGGATAGAATCCAGCAGAACGCTGAACTGATCCAGCACCACGGTCGCTGCTGCCGGCGAATAACGCGAACTCGCGTACCGCAGTTCCACCGCCGCCGGTTGCTGTGCGTTGTCCAGTTGCACCTGCAACAAGCATTCAAAGGCATCCGGCTGCACCGGCAAGGTATCCGACACCGTCCAGCGCAAACCGCCGCTGTTACCGCTGCGACCGGCCTGGCCGAGGGTAAAGCCGTAGGCCGGGCGCGCTGCATCCGGCGCCAGATCCGGGGTCCAGTATTCCTGCCAGGTGCGATGTTCTTCGAGACGCGCCGCCAGTTCAAGCAGCCAGTCGCTGAATGCCGCGCCGGCCGGCAACGATACGGACAGCGGCAAGGTTTTCTCGAAAACGCCCACGGCGCTAGCGAAGTATTCATAGTCGCTGCGGCTGTCATGGCGTACACCGACCAGTGCCTGCTCAAGCCCGCTTATGCGGCCCAGCAACACCCACCACGCACCTTGCAACAGCGTGGCGACAGACAGGCCGAGTTGCTCGGCAAGAGCCTGCAAGCCTGCGCGTTGCGCCGGTTGCAACGTCAGTGACAGGCGCTTGTCGGCAGCAGCCGTTGCCTGGCCGGCGCTGCGGGTGGCCAGCCACGGCGTGGCGATGTCGACCTGAGCACCTTGCAGCTGTTGCTGCCAATAAGTCCGCGCCGTGGTCGCATCCTCGTCGAGCACCACTTCACTGCGCCATTCCAGGTACTGGCTGAACTCGCCCGGTGCCTCATCTTCGGCAGACTCAGTACCGGCGAAGGCTTGCTGCACCTGCTCCAGCAGTAGATTCAGCGATTGCGCATCGGCGCTGTGGCGAGCGATACCGATCAGGCACTGCCATTGCTGCGGCGCCAGTCGATAGAGCATTGCCTGGAAACCCGCCGATTCGCCGACCACAAAGGCGCGACTCATCGACTCGTCGATCTGCGCCTGGATTTCTTCGGCACCCTGCTCGGTTGCCTGAATCGTCAGCGGAAAACGGCTGGCCGGAATCGCGCTCTGGCGCAAGCCATGGAAACCGGCGACCTTGCTCAATTGCGCCAGCAACATCGGCTGTTGCGCCAGCAGCGTATCGAAAGCGGCCTGCAAGCGTTGCGGATCGAGGTCGCCCTCCAGGGTCACACTCAACCAGCGCAAGGCCGCACCGCAGGTCGCCGTGTTCGACAGTTGCTCCAGCAGCGCCTGTTGCTCGGGCGTCAGGGCGAATCCGCTTTCCTGCGTGTCCATCATGACCTCGTTCATGCTCCGGTTTCCTCGGTGCTCACTGTGCCCGGGGCGGTTTGCCCGGCGGCCGGCGCACGTTCAAGACTGCTGTGGTCGTACATGTCGCCCATCGCCACAACGATTTTTCGTGGGCCTTCGAACGGATCCCGAGCGTGAGCCACCAGCATGTTATCGAGCAGAATCGCGTCGCCCTTCTGCCAGTCGAACCGCACCGCGCACTCTTCGTACAGATCGCCGATGCGCTGCATCACCTCGTCTTCGATCGGGGTGCCGTCGCCGTAGTACACGTGCCGCGGCATGCGCTCGGGGCCGAACATCGACAACAGGTCTTCACGCACATCCGGCTCCAGCCAGTAGATGTGGTGCAACTGCACCTGATTGAAGAACGACTTGGCGCCCGTGATCGGGTGACGAATGATCGCCGGCCCCGGTGTGCGGGTTTGCAGTTCGTTGTTGTCGAGCCAGCGCCACTCGATACCGCCAGCGCGGCAGCGGGCTTCGACTTCAGCGCGGTCTTCAGTCTTGAAGAAATGCTGCCACGACACATCGAGGTTGTCGGTGAAGGTGCGCACGTACAGCAAGCCCTTGGACTCGAACTTGTCGCGCAGATCGGCCGGCAGTTTTTCGTACATCAAACGGCAATCCACCACCGGCGTCGCACCGCCAATCGGCGCCGCCACTTCGCAATAGAACATCTGCTTGCGCGGCCAGCGATCCTGATGCGAACTCTCGTTGTGGAACAGGATCATCTTGCGTTCCGGGTACGGCGTGGAGCGGTAGGTGTTCTTGCCGCCCTCCTTCTTCGGCAGGTCGCCGTACTGGCCGTACAGGCCCGGTTGAATCGCTTCGGCGAACGCCTCGAAACCCTGAATGCCGTCGAGTTCAAACCCGCGGAACAGGATGCCGGCGTGGGTGGCGAGTTTTTCTTCGATCAGCGGCCGGTTGTTCTTGATCCACTCGATCAAGTCCAGTTGCGGCTCGTTCGGCTCCATCAACAGCGGGAATGGCTGTGGAGCGGCGATCAGCGACTCGCGGATCGGTGCCGGACGAACCTTGGCCACCGGGGCGGCGCCGCGCTTGAGGAACTTGCCCAGTTTGTCGGCCTTGGGTCCGGGCGCAGCGGGTTTGGCGGCCACTGCTAAATTGTCGACTGGCATGCTGATAGCTCCCAATTGAATGTCCTGATCAGCGACGATCTGTTCCAACAGGGCTATCCAGGCCTGCACCAGGTACTGAATGCGCTCGTGTCCGAACAAGGTTGTGGCGAATTGCCAATTACCCAGCAATTGCCCTTCTTCTTCGTCAACGAACAATGCCATGTCGAATTTAGAATGGGTCTGCAACGCCGCCAGCGGTTCAACGCTCAAGCCCCCCATCGATTGGGTGCGCCCCGGCAGGTTGTTCATCACGAACAACACCTGCACCAGCGGGTTCATGCCCTTGTGACGCGGCACGCCACAGCTTTCGACGATCATGTCCAGCGGCAGGTCCTGATGCTCCAGCGCCCCGAGCAGGTTGTCCTGAGTACGGGCGAGGAAATTCGAGAACGCGCTGTGCGCCTCGAAGCGCGAACGCAGCGGCAACACGTTGACGAAGAAGCCGATCAGACGCTCCAGTTCCGGCTGTTCACGCCCGGCGACATCCGCGCCGACCAGCACATCGTTGCCACCGCTGAACCGATGCAACAGCACCTGGAACGACGCCAGCAGCGTGCTGTACAGCGTCACCCCGGCGTTAGTGGAGACCTTGCGCAAGCCCTGACTCAGATCCGCCGGCAGACGGAACTGCACCGCATCGCCGTCGTACGACGCCACCGCCCCGCGCGGCTTGTCCAGTGGCAGGTCGAGCTGCCCGCTGTAACCGCCGAGCACCTCTTTCCAGTAAGCCGCCTGCTGCCCGAGAACGCCTGCGCGCTCCAGTTCCTGTTGCCACAGGGCGAAGTCGGAGTACTGCACTTCCAGCGCCGGCAACGGCGTGTTGTCGCCAGCCTTGCTCAGCTCGTAGATCTGCACCAGCTCGTTGACCAGCACGCCCATCGACCAGCCGTCGGAGATGATGTGATGCATCGAGAACAGCAGCACATGCTCGGTCGCCGACAGGTGCAGGATGCGCCCGCGCCACAGCGGCGCCTGCTCCAGATCAATCGGCGTGTGCGCGTTGTCCAGCACCGCCTGTGCTACCTGCTCTTCCTGAGCAATGCGCGACAGACCGGACAGATCGATCACCGGGAAATCGACGCCGACCTGCTCGGCGATCAAGGCGATCGGATCACCTTCATCGTCCTGGGAATACGCGGTACGCAGCACCTCATGACGGCGCACCACTTCGGCGAAGCTGCTGATGAACCGCTCGGTCGACAGCTCGCCGCGCAAGCGCAAGGCCAGCGGCATGCCGTACGCCGAGCTGCCGCCGGACAACTGCTCGGCGACCCACAAGCGGCGCTGCACCAGCGACAACGGTGCCGTCGACTTGGCGCCAAAGGCCTTGAGCGGCAAGGCCTGGCTGCCAGCGACGGTAGCCGTCGGTGCCTGGGCCTGACGCATCCACGCCGCCAGATCCTTGAGGCGCGGATGGTTGAACAGATCCCGCAGACCCAGCGTGCCGGTAGTCAACTGGCGCAAACGCGACACCGCCTGCGTGGCCAGCAACGAATGCCCGCCCAGCTCGAAGAAGTGGTCTTCGCGGCTTACCTGATCGAGCTCCAGCACGTTCTGCCAGATCACTGCGATCTGCTGTTCCAGCTCACCGACCGGCGCCACGAAGTCCCCGGCCGAAACCACGCTCTCGACGCCCGGCAAGGCCTTGCGATCAATCTTGCCGTTCGGCGTCAGCGGCAGGCTGGCGAGGAACAACAGGTGCGCCGGGATCATGTAGTCCGGCAGGTTTGCCTTGAGCTGCGTCTTCAAGTCTTCGCGCAGCAAGGTTTGCGCGGCGGCATCGGCGTTCGCCACGGCCGCGTCGTCCATCACCACGTACGCCACCAGTTGATGGCTGGAAGCGATCGGTTGCGCGACCACGAGTGCCTGGCTGACACGCTCGATCTGCAACAGACGGGCTTCGATTTCACCCAGCTCGATACGGAAACCGCGCACCTTCACCTGATGGTCGATACGCCCGACGTACTGCAAGGTGCCGTCGGCCTGATAACGGGTCAGGTCGCCGGTGCGGTACATGCGCTCGCCATGGCCGGCGAACGGGTTGGGTACAAACTTCTCGGCGGTCATCGCCGCCCGACCCAGATAGCCTCGGCTGAGACCGGCACCGGCCAGGTAAAGCTCGGCCGACACGCCCAGTGGCGCCGGTTGCAGATCGCCGCCCAGCACGTAACTCGCGGTGCGCGCCATCGCCCGGCCGATGTTGGCCGTGCCACCCGCTTCACGACGGGTCCAGGTGGAATAAACGGTGTCTTCCGACGGCCCGTACAGGTCGATGACGTCTTCGATGCTCGCCTGTTTGTAAAGCAAGTCCACCAGATTCTGCTTCAGCGCTTCGCCGCACAGGTTGATCAGCCGCACGCCCGCCGGAATGTCGCCGGCGTCCTGCAAGGCATTGATCGCCGACGGCACGGTATTGATCAGGCGCACCTGATCCCGGGCGGGCAGCTGCGGCAGTTCAAGGGCGTTGCGGGCGATGATCAGCGAGCCGCCATTGGCCAGTGTGACAAACAGCTCCCACACCGACAGATCGAAGCACACCGACGTCGAAGCCAGCACGCCTTGAATGTCATCGCGACTGTAGGTGTTCTTCGACCAGTCGCTCAGCGCCATCACGTTGCTGTGGGTGATCGAAACGCCCTTCGGCTTGCCGGTAGAACCGGAGGTGTAGATCACGTAAGCGAGATTGTCCGCGCACACGTCCGTGACCGGCGCAATTGCGCTGTTGGCCGACAGGTCGAGTTGATCCAGAAGCAACACTTGCGTATCGCCACCGACCGTCAGAATCGCAGCCACCTCGGTTTCAGTCAGCAGCACCCGGGCGCGGCTGTCTTCGAGCATGTAAGCGACCCGATCCGCCGGGTAATCAGGGTCCAGTGGCACGTAGGTGCCGCCGGCCTTTAGCACCGCCAACAGCGCCACCAACAGTTGATCGGAGCGCTGCATGGCCACGCCGACCCGCACTTCCGGGCCGACCCCACAGTCGATCAAACGATGAGCCAGGCGATTGGCCCGGGTGTCGATGTCGGCATAAGTGAACGACTGATGACCGAAGGTCACCGCCCGCGCGTCCGGCTGGGCAGCCACCTGACGCTCGATGGCCTGGTGAATGCACAGCGCTTCGAGGGGGTTGGCCTCGACCGGATTCCAGTCATGCACGATCCGTTGCTCGTCCGCCGCTTCCAGCAGGTTCCATTCGCCCAGGCAGCCTTCGGCGCTGAGGTCGAGGCGCGTCAGAAGCTGTTGCAACTGCGCGGCCAGTTTGACCACGGTCTCGGCGGCGAAGCTTGTGCGCTGATAGCTGAAATGCACGGTCAGTTGCTGGTCGAGGTTGACCATCAACGTCAGCGGATAGTTGGTCTGCTCATAGCGGTCGACCTCGCCGAAGCGCAGGTCATCCGATGCGGCTTGCTGCAAGGCTTCGGCAATCGGGTAGTTCTCGAACACCAGAATGTTGTCGAACAACGCCTCCCCGCTCTGCCCGGCCCAGCGCTGAATGTCGAACAGCGGCGTGTGTTCCTGCTCGCGCAGCAACAGATTCTGCGCCTGCACCTGTTGCAGCCAGTGCGACAACGGCTGTTCGGCACGGGGGCTGGCGATGATCGGCAGGGTGTTGATGAACAGACCGATCTGGCCTTCGACGCCGCTCAACTGCGCCGGACGCCCCGACACCGTGGCACCGAACGCCACCGTGTCCTGCCCGGTGTAGCGCTGCAGCAGCAACAGCCACGCGGCCTGAACCAAGGTGTTGACCGTGACCTTTTGCACGCGGGCAAAACGGTTGAGTTCAGCAGTCGCGCGACTGTCGAGCGTGAGCAGGTGCTCGCCCTGGCCTGCCACCGAGCTGTCCGTGCCGTGCGGCACCGCATCGGCCAGATAGGTCGGCATGTCGAAATCGGCCAACTGGCCCTTCCAGAAGTGCTCCGTGACCTGCGCGTCCTGCTGCGCCAGCCACTGAATGTAATCGCGATAACGCCCGGCACCGCTCACCGGCGCCTGGCCGTGGTAGCGCTGCAGGACTTCGCCGAGCAACTGCGAGTTGCTCCAGCCGTCCATCAGAATGTGGTGCGAGGTGTAAATCAGATGGAAGCGCTCGGCCGCCACCCGCACCACCACCAACCGCAGCAACGGAGCCGCGTGCAGATCAAAACCTTGCTGACGCTGCGCACGCTCCAGTTCGCTCAGAGCCTGTTCCAGATCGCTGCGCTCACGCCAGTCGAGCACGCTGAACGGCACCTGCAATCCCTTGTGCACCACTTGCAACGCATGGGGCAGATCACCTTCCCAGACAAACCCGCTGCGCAGCACGTCATGGCTGTCCATCGCCGCCTGCCAGGCCTCGCGGAAACGCTCGACCTGCAAACCGTCCACGGCGACGCACATCTGATTGATGTAATCGCCCGACTGCTGCGCGTAGAGGGTGTGGAACAACATGCCCTGCTGCATCGGCGACAGTGGATAAATGTCTTCGATCAGACGCGGCGCAGTCGGCAAACCGTCGAGCTGAGCCTGGCTCAGACCCGCCAGCGGGAAGTCCGACGGGGTCAGGCCTTCCACGCCCGGCGTCAGGCAGTGGTCAATCAGTGCGGCGAGTTCATCGGCGTAATCGCGGGCCAGCGCTTCAATGGTGGCGCTGTCGAAACGTTCTTCGCTGAAGGTCCAGCCGACGCTCAATTCGCCGCCATACACCTGACCGTTGAGGGTCAGCCAGTTGCCCAGCGGCGCATCCGGGCTTTGCTCCATGCCGGCATTGTCCGGGGCCGGCGCGAACAGTGCGCCGTCATCGGCTTCGAAACTGCCGTCGAACTGACCGAGGTAGTTGAAGGTGATGCGCGGGGTCGGCAATGCCTTCAGGCTGCTTTGCGCCTCGGCATCACCAAGATGACGCAGCGCACCGAAACCGATGCCCTTGTTCGGGATCGAGCGCAGCTGTTCCTTGATCCGCTTGATCGAATCGCCCGCGCCTTCGGCCGGGGTCAGACGCACCGGGAACAGGCTGGTGAACCAGCCCACGGTACGGGTCAGGTCGACGCCGTCGAACAGCTCTTCGCGACCATGACCTTCCAGTTGAATCAGGGTCGACGGCTGCCCGCTCCAGCGCCCGATCACTCGGGCCAGCGCGGTCAGCAGCAGGTCGTTGACCTGGGTGCGATAGGCCGCCGGGGCTTCTTGCAACAGCTGCCGGGTCAGCTCCGCACTGAGGCTAGTCTGCACGGTTTGCGCCAGACGATTCTGCTGGCCGGCGTCGAGACGCTTGCACGGCAGATCGATGCTGACATCGCTCAGGCACGCCTGCCAGTACGCCAGTTCTTCCTGCAACGCCGGGCTGTTGGCGTAGCGCTGCAAGTGTTCGCTCCAGTCCTTGAAGGCACTGGTCTTGGCCGGCAGGCTCAGGGCCTGACCGCTGGTGGCTTGCTGATACGCGGTTTGCAGGTCTTCCAGCAGAATCCGCCACGAAACGCCGTCCACCGCCAGGTGATGGATCACCAGCAACAGGCGTTGACTGCCGTCGGCCAGATTCGCCAGCACCGCCCGCAGCAGCGGGCCGTTTTGCAGGTCGAGGCTGCGCTGGGCGCGGTTGCCCAAGGCTTCGAGATCCGCGATGTCGGCAATGGTTTCCTGCCAGAGCAGGTCTTGCGGCAACGCATCGACCGACAGGTGTTCGGCCTGCCAGACGCTGCCCTGCTGGCTGAAACTCAGGCGCAAGGCATCGTGATGGATGACCAGCGCGCGCAACGCTTGCTCGACCTTTTCCACCGCCAGCGGCTGACGCGGCTTGAGCAGCACCGACTGGTTCCAGTGATGACGCTCGGGGATTTCGTCCTCGAAGAACTGCTGCTGGATCGGCAGCAGCAACGCCGGGCCGGTGACCGGTTGCTGATCGATGGTCGACTCGCTGTCGCCGATCTGCGCAACCAACGCCAGACGTTGCACGGTCTGGTGCTGGAACAGGTCTTTGGGGTTCAGACGGATACCGGCCTGACGGGCGCGGCTGACCACTTGAATCGAGATGATCGAATCGCCGCCCAGCTCGAAGAAGTTGTCGTTCAGACCGACCTGCGGCAGCTTCAGCACGTCCTGCCAGATCTCGGCCAGACGCTGTTCCAGTTCGCTTTGCGGTGCCTGATAAGCCTGCTGCGCCTGACTCGCATCCGGCGACGGCAAGGCGCTGCGGTTGAGTTTGCCGTTGGCGGTCAGTGGCAATTGTTCGAGCAACAGCAAGTGCGCCGGGATCATGTGATCCGGCAGGTTTTCCTTGAGCGCGGCCCGCACAACGTCGCGCCACTTGGCTTGCTCGGCTGAGTCGGCGTCGAGCAATGCAGCCTCGCTCGGCACCAGGTACGCCACCAGTTGCTGACCGCTCAGACCCGGCTGCGCCAGTACCACGGCCTGGCGCACGGCGGCCTGTTCGAGCAACTGCGCTTCGATCTCGCCGAGTTCGATGCGGAAGCCGCGAATCTTCACCTGATGGTCGATCCGGCCGATGTATTCGATCACGCCGTCGGCGCGATAACGCGCCAGGTCACCGGTGCGGTACAGACGACCGCCATCGGCAGCAAAAGGATCGGGAATGAAGCGCAGCGTGGTCAGGTCAGGACGGTTCAGATACCCCCGGGCCAGACCGGCGCGACCGACGTACAGCTCGCCGATGCAACCTTTGGCCACCGGGTTCAGGTCGCCGTCGAGCAAGTACCAGGACAAGTCCGCAATCGGCTCGCCGATCGGGCTACTGGCATCGCGTTGCAGATCGGCCAGTGAGATCGGCCGGTAGGTCACGTGAACCGTGGTTTCGGTGATGCCGTACATGTTGATCAGTTGCGGCGTCTGATCACCGAAACGCTCGAACCATTGGCGCAGGCTCTTGACCTCCAGCGCCTCGCCGCCGAACACCACGTAACGCAGGGACGGTTGCGCCGCCGCGTGTTCCGGGGCGCACGCCACTTGCATCAGTTGCTTGAACGCCGACGGCGTCTGGTTGAGGACGGTGATCCCTTCACGGCACAGCAAGGCGTAGAAATCTTCCGGCGAACGGCTGGTCTCGTATGGAACCACCACCAGTTTGCCGCCGTACAGCAGCGCCCCGAAGATTTCCCAGACCGAGAAGTCGAACGCGTAGGAATGGAACAGGCTCCAGACATCCTGCGGACCGAAATCGAACCAGGCATCGGTGGCCTTGAACAGGCGCAGTACGTTGTGATGGGCGAGCAAGGTGCCTTTTGGCTGGCCGGTAGAACCGGAGGTGTAGATCACGTAAGCCAGGTTGTCCGGGCTCATGCGTACCTGCGGGTTGGCGTCGCTGTAGCCTTCGAGGCCGTCGCGTTCCTGATCGAGCATCACGCTGCGCACCGAGTCCGGCACCGGTAGACGACCGAGCAGATGACTCTGGGTCAACAGCAAGCCAATGCCGCTGTCGCCGATCATGTAGGCCAGGCGATCTTCCGGATACGTCGGATCCAGCGGCACATAGGCACCGCCGGCCTTGAGAATCGCCAGCAGCCCGACGAGCATTTCCAGGCTGCGCTCCACCGCCAGACCGACGCGTACGTCCGGCCCGACACCACTGGCAATCAGCTTGTGGGCCAACTGGTTGGCGCGGCTGTTGAGCTCAAAGTAGTTCAGGCTCTGTTCGCCATAGGTCACGGCCACCGCGTGCGGCGCACGCGCAGCCTGGGCTTCGATCAATTGATGCAGGCACGCCTCGCTCGGGAAATCGGCCACGGCCGGGTTCCATTGCAACAGCGTGGCCTCACGCTCGGCTTCCTCGTGCAGCGGCAGCTCGGCGATGCGCTGGGCGCAATCGGCGACGATGCCGTGCAGCAGATTGGTCCAGTGCTGCGCCAGACGTTCCATGGTCTCCGCGTCGAACAGGTCGGTGGCGTAAGTCAGTTCGGCCCAGACGTTGTCCGCCGATTCGAACGTGTCGAGGGTCAGGTCGAACTGCGCGGTGTGCGAGACCCAGCTCAGGCCTTCGATCTCGATCTTCGACAGACGCATCGCGCCTTCGGCCTGACGGGCCTGGCTCTGGTGGTTGTGCAGCACCTGGAACAGCGGGCTGTGACTCAGGCTGCGTTCCGGTTGCAGCGCATCGACCAGTTGCTCGAACGGCAGGTCTTGATGGGCCTGAGCACCGAGCACGGTGTTTTTCACTTGCTGCAACAGGCTGCGGAAAGTCTGCTGGCTGTCGAACTCGGCCTTCAGCACTTGAGTGTTGACGAAGAAGCCGATCAGGCCTTCGGTCTCGACCCGGTTACGGTTGGCCACCGGCACGCCGACGCGAATGTCGGCCTGACCGCTGTAGCGATGCAGCAGGGTCTGGAACGACGCCAGCAGCAGCGCGAACAGAGTGACGTTTTCCCGTTGTGCGACCTGCTTCAGGCCGGCGGCCAGTTCGGCGCTCAGCGGGATGTCCTGACGCGCGCCCCGGTAACTTTGCTCCGGCGGACGCGGACGGTCGGTCGGCAGCTCCAGCAACGGCTGGTCGCCGTCGCCCAGTTGCGCGGTCCAGTAACTCAGTTGACGCTCGCGTTCACCGGCGTCCATCCACTGGCGCTGCCACACGGCGTAGTCGGCGTACTGCACCGGCAACGCCGGCAACCGCGCGGTCTTGCCTTCGCTGTGCGCGGCATACAACGCCACCAGCTCGTTGACCATCACGCCCATCGACCAGCCATCGGAGACGATGTGGTGCAAGGTGATGATCAGCGCGTGGTCATCGGCCGCCAGGCGCAGCAGTTTGACCCGCAGCAGCGGGCCTTTCTGCAAATCGAACAGGTGCCGGGTTTCGGCAGCGACCAGAGCTTGCAGCACGGAGTCGTCCAGGTCGCGGTCGATAGCTTCGACGGTGATGTCCAGCGATGCCTGAGCCTGAATCACTTGCAGGGTCTGGCTCTGCTCTTCGACAAAGCAGGTGCGCAGGGATTCGTGGCGGGCGATCAGCGCATCGAAGCTGCGCTGCAACGCCGGCAAGTCCAGTTCGCCGCGCAGGCGCAGTGCGGCTGGCACGTGGTAAGCGGTGCTGGTCGGCTCCAGTTGCCAGAGGAACCATTGACGTTCCTGAGCGTAGGACAGCGTCAGCGGTTGCAGACGCGGCAACGCCACAATCGGCGGCTCCTGCTGTGCTTGCTCGACGCCGAGAGCGGCGACGAAATCCACCAGCGTGCTGTGTTCGAACAAAGTGCGCAGCGGCACCTGCACGTTGAGCGCCTGACGCACTCGCGAGACGACCTGGGTCACCAGCAACGAATGGCCGCCGAGTTCGAAGAAGTTGTCGCCCAGCCCTACCTGCTCCAGTTTCAACACCGCTTGCCAGATTTCGGCGACGGTGTGCTGGGTGGCGGTCTGCGGCGCAATGTAAGTCGATTGCAACTGGCTGGCGTCCGGCGCCGGCAAGGCCTTGCGGTCGACTTTGCCGTTGGGGGTCAGCGGCAGTTGCGCGAGGAACAGCAAATGCGCCGGCACCATGTACTCCGGCAATTCAGCCTTGAGGCTGGCCTTCAGTGCAGCACGGAACGCGGCTTCGCCATCAGCATCCAGCGCTTCGCCGGACGCCGGCACCACGTAGCCCACCAGTTGCGGGCCGGTCGGGCCATCCTGAGCGACGACCACGGTTTCGCGCACGCTGTCGAGCGCCAGCAGGCGCGCTTCGATTTCGCCCAGCTCGATACGGAAACCACGGATTTTCACCTGATGGTCGATCCGCCCGATGTATTCGATTACGCCTTCGGCGCGGTAACGGGTCAGGTCGCCGGTGCGATACAGACGCTCGCCGCTGGTCGAGAACGGATCCGGCACAAAGCGTTCGGCGGTCAGCGCAGGACGCTGGAAATAACCCCGCGCCAGGCCATCGCCACCGATCAGCAGCTCGCCCGGCGCGCCGAGCGGATTGAGTTCCAGATCACTGCCGAGGATGTACAGCGCGGTGTTGTCGATCGGTTTGCCGAGGAATGGACGGCTGTTGTCCACGCTCAGCGGATGCAGCGCCGACCAGATCGTGGTTTCGGTCGGGCCGTAGAGATTCCAGACCTTCGGCGAGCGCGCCAGCATGCGTTGCGCCAGTTCCTGGGGCAGCGCTTCACCGCCACAGAGGAAGGTGCGGCCTTCGAGAATCGCGGCGTGTTCGTTGTCCAGCAGCATGCGCCAGGTCGAAGGCGTGGCTTGCAGCATGGTCACGCCGTGGCGGGCGATCAGGTCGAGCACCGCTTGCGGATCCTGATGCACGTCCTTGCCAGTCAGCACCACGGCGGCGCCGGCCAACAGCGGGCCGTAGATTTCCAGGCCGAAAATGTCGAACGAGAACGTGGTCAGCGACAGCATGCGATCCGCCGCCGCGATGCCAGGTTGCTCGACCATGCTCGCGACGAAGTTGCTCAGGGCTGCGTGACGGACCATCACGCCTTTAGGCTTGCCGGTCGAGCCTGAGGTGTAAATCGTATAGGCCAGATGCTCGCCGCTCACTGCCACTTCAGGCACGGTGGTCGGGTACGCCGCCAGCCATTCCTGCGGTTGATCCAGCAACACCGTGGCAAGGCCGGCCGGGATCGGCAGCAGCGCCTGCAAGTGCGACTGGGTCAGCAGCAATTCGATGCCGCTGTCCTCGATCATGTAGGCCAGACGATCTTCCGGATACGCCGGGTCCAGCGGTACATAAGCGCCGCCGGCCTTGAGGATCGCCAGCAGGCCGACGATCATTTCCACGCTGCGCTCGACCGCGATGCCGACCAGTCGATCCGGGCCGACGCCCAGTTCGATCAGCTTGTGCGCGAGCTGGTTGGCGCGCGCATTCAACTGGCCGTAAGTCAGCTGGTCTTCGCCGATGATCAGCGCGGTGGCGTCAGGCGTTTTCTCGGCCTGCAAGGCGATGCGTTGCTGCACGCATGGCGCCGGCGCGGCGTGATCGACCACGCGTTTCCAGTCCTGCAACAACACTTGATGTTCGTTGGTTGCCAGCAGCGGCAGTTCGCCGACACGCTGGTTCGGCGCGGCAACAATGCCGTGCAGCAGGTTCAGCCAATGGCGTGCCAGACGCTCGATGGTTTGCGGTTTGAACAGGTCGGTGGCGTAAGTCAGTTCCGCCGCCACGCCTTCGCTGGATTCGTAGGTGCCGAGGGTCAGGTCGAACTGCGCGGTGCGGCCCTCCCAGACGATATCCTCGACGCTCAGTTGCGGCAGTTGCACCTGGCTCTGACGCTGAGTCTGGTCGTTGACCGCCTGGTGGTTGTACATCACCTGAAACACCGGGCTGTGGCTCAGGCTGCGTTCCGGTTGCAGGGCTTCGATAAGTTGCTCGAACGGCAGATCCTGATGGGCCTGGGCGGCCATCGCCGATTGCTTGACCTGGGCCAGCAATTGATTGAACGGCAGTTGCCCGTGAACGTCTGCGCTCAGCACCTGGGTGTTGACGAAGAAGCCGATCAGGCCTTCGGTTTCCACCCGGTTACGGTTGGCGGTCGGCACGCCGACACGAATCTGCGACTGGCCGCTGTAGCGGTGCAGCAACGCCTGGAACGACGCCAGCAGCACCATGAACAGACTCGCGCCTTCGCGCTGCGCCAGTTGCTTGAGGGCATCGCCCAGCGCCGTCGGCAGGTTCAGATCGAGGCGCGCACCACGGAAGCTTTGCACCGCCGGGCGCGGGTGATCGATCGGTAACTCCAGCACCGGCTGTTCGCCGCCGAGGGTGTCGATCCAGTATTTCAGCTGCCGCTCACGCTCGCCGGCCTCCAGCCAGTGACGCTGCCAGATCGCGTAGTCGGCGTATTGCACTTCCAGCGGCGGCAGGCTCAGGGACTGGCCGCCGGTGTCGGCGGCGTAATGCTTGATCAACTCGCCGACCAGCACTTGCATCGACCAGCCATCGGAGATGATGTGGTGCTGGATCAGCGCCAGCACGTGGTCGTCTTCGCCGACCTTGAGCAACGACACCCGCAGCAACGGGCCCTGTTGCAGATTGAACGGGCGCGCGGTTTCGTTCTCGACGAAAGCCTTGATCGCAGCGTCGGCATCCTGACCGGACGCCAGCGTCTCGACCGTGATGCTCAACGGCATCTGCGCGTGAACCTTCTGGCAGAAGGTTTCACCCTGCTCGACGAACGTGGTGCGCAGGCTTTCGTGGCGGGCGACCACCGCGTTGAAACTGCGCTCCAGCGCCGCGACATCCAGCCGCCCCTTCAAACGCAGCGCGCTGGGAATGTGATACGCGGTGCTGTGCGGATCCATCTGCCACAGGAACAACTGGCGTTCCTGGGCGTAGGACAGCGGTATCGCCTCGAAGCTTGAGCGAGTTTCCGGAATCGGCAGGTTGGCCGGCGAGACGCCCTCTTCGAGCATCTTTTCCAGGTAGAGCTTACGTTTGTCCAGCGGCAGAGTGATAAAGCGCTTGGCAATCCTCAAAGCAACACTCGTGTCCATCAGAACTCCTCCATATCGTCAAGCAGGGCTTCCAGCTTGTTCAGTTTCTGTTCGTTGATTGCCCCGCCTCCTGTATCGAGTCGAGCGACAAAGTCGCTCAGGACGGGGTGCTGGAATAGCAGTTGCGGCGTCAGCGTCAGGCCCAGTTCCAGGGCGATGCGCGACACGACATTGACCGCCAGCAGCGAGTGCCCGCCGAGTTCGAAGAAGTGATCGTTCAGACCGATGCGTTCCACGGTAAGCACTTGCTGCCAGATTGCCGCGACCTGTTGCTCAAGCTCCGATTGCGGCGCGACATACGCGGCCTGCATCTGGCTGGCATCCACCGCGGGCAGCGCCTTGCGGTCGAGCTTGCCGTTGGGGGTCAGGGGCAACTGCTCAAGGAACAGCAGGTGCGCGGGAATCATGTAGTCAGGTAACGAAGACTTGAGGCCAGTCTTTAGTCCGTCGCGCAGTTGGCGCTGCGCTTCACCGTCGTACACGTCCAGTTGCGCAGCGACCACGTAGGCCACCAGTTGCGCGCCGCCCTCGGCCTCGACGGCCAGCACGGCCGCCTCGCTGATACCCGGTTGCGCCAGCAGCCGCGCTTCGATTTCGCCCAGTTCGATACGGAAACCACGGATTTTCACCTGGTGGTCGATCCGGCCCATGTATTCAAGCGCCCCGTCCTCGCGCTGACGAATCAGGTCGCCGGTGCGGTAGAGACGCTCGCCGTTGCGGGCGAACGGATTGGGCACGAACTTCTCGGCGGTCATCGCCGCTTTGCCCAGATAACCGCGCGTTACGCCGGCACCGGACAGGTACAGCTCGGCCGACACGCCCTGCGGCACCGCTTGCAGATCGGCATCGAGCAAGTGGCTGGCGGAGTGATCCAGCGCACGACCAATACGCGGCTGACCACCGTCGGTGCGGCGGGTCCAGGTCGAGTAAGTGGTGTCTTCCGACGGGCCGTACAGGTCGTAGACATGCTCGACCGTCGACTGCTGATAAAGCGCGTCCACCAACCCTTGCTTGAGCGGTTCGCCCGCCAGGTTGATGATCCGCACACCCGGCGGAATCTGCCCGGCGCGCTGCAACGCGTTGATCGCCGACGGCACGGTGTTGATCAGGCGCACCTGATCGCGGGCCGGCAGTTGCGGCAGTTCCAGCGCGTTGCGGGCGATGATCAGCGAGCCGCCGTTGGCCAGGGTCACAAACAGCTCCCACACCGACAGGTCGAAGCACACCGAAGTCGAGGCCAGCACGCCTTGAATGTCTTCGCGGCGGTAGACCTTGGCCGACCAGTCGATCAGCGCCATGACGTTGCGGTGGGCAATCGCCACGCCTTTCGGCTTGCCGGTGGAACCGGAGGTGTAGATCACGTAGGCGAGGTTGTCCGGGGTCACGGCGGTTTGCGGGGCCTGAGCCGGATAGCCGCCCAACGCGACCTGATCCAGCAACAACACTTGAGCCTTGGACGGCACGGTCAACGTGACAGCCAGTTCCTGCTCAGTCAGCAACACTCGCGCACGGCTGTCTTCGAGCATGTAGGCCACGCGATCGGCCGGGTAATCCGGGTCCAGCGGCACGTAGGCGCCACCGGCCTTGAGCACCGCCAGCAGTGCAATCAGCAACTGCTCGGAACGCGGCAACGCCACGCCCACCCGCACTTCCGGGCCGACGCCGAGTTCGATCAACTTGTGCGCCAGACGGTTGGCCCGGGCGTCCAGTTCGGCGTAGGTCAGTTGCGTGTCGGCGAAGGTCACGGCCAGCGCATCCGGGCTCGCGGCGACCTGACGGGCAATGCGCTGGTGGATGCACAGTTCGGTGACGAAATCGCTGGAAACCGGCGCCGTCTCGATCAGACGCAACTCGCTGAGCGAACGCTCGCCCGCCTCGGTCATCTGCTCAAGCAAACGCTGCAAATGCGCGCCCAGTTGCGCCACGCCGACGTCGGCAAAACGGTCGCGCTGATAGCTGAAGTGCACCGACAGTTCGGCGCCCAGATGCACCAGCAGGGTCAGCGGATAGTTGGTCTGTTCGTGGTTCTCCACCGGACCGAATCGCAGGCCTTGTGGCGCGCCTTGCTCCAATGCCTCGGCGATCGGGTAGTTCTCGAACACCATCAAGCTGTCGAACAGCGCGTCACCGCCCTGCCCGGCCCAGCGCTGGATCTGCGCCAGCGGCGTGTGTTCGAACTCGCGCAGCGCCAGGTTCTGCGCCTGCACGCCTTGCAGCCAGCTGGCCAGGCTCTGCTGCGCTTGCGGCGCGGCGATCACCGGCAAGGTGTTGATGAACAGACCGACCTGCTGCTCGGCCCCCGGCAGATCCGCCGGACGCCCGGCGACGGTGGCGCCGAACGCCACGCAATCCTTGCCGGTGTAGCGCTGCAACAGCAGCAGCCACGCGGCTTGCACCAGGGTGTTGACGGTGACTTTCGAGGCCCGGGCAAACTCGCCCAGACGCTGAGTCAGGCCGGCATCGAGCATCTGGAAATGATCGCCATAACCAACGCTTGGCAAACCAGCATTCGGCCGCGCGATGGCATCGGCCAGACGCGTCGGCTCTTGCAGATTGCCCAGCGCCGCCAGCCAGTAGGCTTCAGCGGTCGCGGCGTCCTGACGCTGCAGCCAGGCGATGTAATCACGGTAACGCCCGGTCGGACGCGGCACCGCTTCGCCGCTGTAATGCTGCAACACTTCGCCGAGCAACTGCGCGCTGCTCCAGCCGTCCATCAGGATGTGATGGTTGGTGTAGATCAGGTGATGACGGTTTTCAGCGATGCGCACCAGCACCAGACGCAGCAACGGTGCGCGGGTCAGGTCGAGGCCTTGGGCACGTTCTTCATCGGCAAGTTTTTTCAGCGCGGCATCAAGATCGGTCTGTCCATTCCAGTCGAGTACGCGGAACGGCACTTCGAGCTGGCGCTGCACCACTTGCACCGGCTGCTCCAGATCGCCCTGCCAGACGAAACCGGTGCGCAGGATGTCGTGGGCATCCACCACCGCTTGCCACGCCGATCGGAAACGCTGCGGGTCGACGCCATCGACGTCCAGACGCATCTGGTTGATGTAGTCGCCGTTGCCGTGTTCGAGCAAGGTGTGGAACAGCATGCCCTGCTGCATCGGCGACAGCGGGTAGATGTCGTCGATGGTCTGCGGCTGTGGCGCCAGCACGTCGAGCTGGGCCTGGGTCAGGCTCGCCAGCGGGAAGTCCGACGGGGTCACGCCACGGTTGGCGCTGTCGCAGCAATGGGCGATCAGCGCGGTCAGCTCTTGCAGGTAATCGTCGGCCAGACGCTGGATGGTCGCCGGTTCGAACATCTCGCGGCTGAAGGTCCAGCTCAGGTCCAGCTCACCGTTGAACACCTTGCCGTCGAGGGCCAGCGGACTGCCCAGCGGGCCTTGCATGTTGACTTCTTCGCCGCCGGATTCGCTGGTCGGCACGAACAGCGCTGCATCACCGGCCTCGAAACTGCCGTCGAACTGGCCCAGATAGTTGAAGGTCAGGCGCGGCGTCGGCAGCGCTTGCAGGGTGGCCCGGGCATGGTCGTCGCCCAGATGCGCGAGGGCACCAAAACCGATGCCTTTGTTCGGGATCGCCCGCAGCTGCTCCTTGATCTGTTTCAGCGAGGCGCCGAGGTCGGCGGTCGGGGTCAGTTTTGCCGGGAACAGGCTGGTGAACCAGCCCACGGTGCGGGTCAGGTCGACGTGGTCGAACAGGTCTTCACGACCGTGCCCTTCCAGTTGCACCAGCACATTGTCGTCGCCGGTCCAGCGCACCATCACCCGCGCCAGGGCGGTCAGCAGCAGGTCGTTGACCTGGGTGCGATAGGCCGCCGGGGCCTCTTGCAGCAGTTGACGGGTCAGAGTCTTGTCCAGCGGCGTGCGGATCGCCAGCGCCTGGCAATGTTGCTGACCGCCCTGCGGGTTGTCGCACGGCAACGCGTTGGATGCGCCTTGCAGTTGTTGCTGCCAGAAGCCCAGTTCGGCTTGCAGCGGTGCACTGCCGGCGTAGTCCTGCAACGCTTCGGTCCAGGCTTTCACGGCACTGGTCTTGGCCGGCAGCTGCACCGCCGCCCCCGACTGGATCTGCCGGTAAGCGCTTTGCAGGTCTTCGAACAGAATCCGCCACGACACGCCATCCACCACCAGATGATGGACCACCAGCAGCAGGCGCTGGCTGCCATCCGCCAGGTTCGCCAGCACCGCGCGGATCAGCGAACCGCCGCTCAGTTGCAGGCTGCGCTGGGCCTGATTGCCCAGCACTTCGAGAGCCGCCAGATCAGCAACCTCGACTTGCCACAGCACGGTTTCGCCGGCCTGGGTTTCGACGTCGCGGTACTGCGCCGTCCAGCCCTGCGCTTGCTCGGCAAAGTCCAGGCGCAGGCTGTCGTGATGCACGACCAGCGCATCCAGTGCTTGCTCAAGCACAACAGCGTCCAACGGCTGAGCCGTCTTGAGCATCACCGACTGGTTCCAGTGATGACGGTCGGGAATCGGCTGGGCGAAGAACCACTGATGAATCGGCAGCAGCGCGGTTTCACCGGTCACCGGGCGCTGATCGATCTGCTGCACCGGCTCGCCGGTCTGCACCACATTGGCCAGCGCCTGAATGGTCTGGTGCTGGAACAGGTCTTTCGGGGTGAAGCGCAACCCGGCCTGACGGGCGCGGCTGACCACCTGAATCGAGATGATCGAATCGCCGCCCAGCTCGAAGAAGTTGTCGGTCAGGCCGACGCGTTCCAGCTTCAGCACGTCCTGCCAGATCGTTGCCAGTTGCTGCTCCAGTGCGCTTTGCGGCGCCACGTAGGCTTGCTGCAATTGGCTGACGTCGGGCTTCGGCAGGCTCTTGCGATCAAGCTTGCCGTTCGGCGTCAGCGGCATGCGCTCAAGGGTCAGCACGTAAGCCGGGACCATGTGCGCCGGCAAGCTGGCCTTGAGTTGCGCCCGCAGTTGCTCGGCGAAATCCGTCTGTTGCGAGTCGCCGACCACGTACGCCACCAGCCGTTTGCTGCCAGCGCTTTCCTGCGCCACGACCACCGCTTCGCGCACGCCGTCGAGGGCTTGCAGGCTGGCTTCGATCTCGCCCAGTTCGATACGGAAACCACGGATCTTCACCTGGTTGTCGATGCGCTCCAAATAATCGAAGGTGCCGTCGGCACGCTGGCGCACCAGGTCGCCGGTGCGGTACAGCACGCCACCGGTTGCGCTGAACGGGTCCGCGACAAAGCGCTCGGCGGTCATCGCCGGACGATTCAGGTAACCACGGGCCACGCCGCTGCCGCCGAGGTACAGCTCGCCGGCCATGCCTTGCGGCAGCAGGTTCAGATCGGCGTCGAGCACGTAGGCGCTGCGGTCGCCGATGCGGCTGCCGATCGGCGCATAGGCGGCGCCGCACGGCACATCGCGACCGGCCTTCCAGATCAGCGGCGTGACCACGGTTTCGGTCGGGCCGTAGCCGTTGATGATGTATTCCGGATTCAGCGCACGCTTGACCCGTTCGAAACTCGCATTCGGCACCGCATCACCGCCGAAGCAGTAGATGCGTACCGGCGGCGGATTGCCCACGCGCTCGGCGTGTTCGGCCAGTTGTTGCAGATACACCGGCGGGAAAGCGACCACGGTCACGCCGTGCTCGATCATGGCGTTGTAGGTCTGCTCCGGCGTCCACAGGCTGTCGTCGCGGATCAGCAGCGAGCCGCCGTGGGTCAAGCTGGTCAGCCAGCGTTCATGGGCGCCGTCGAAGGCGAACGACATGAAATGGAATTCGCAATCGCTGTCGCGCATTTCATAGCGCTCACCGATGGCCAGGCAGTGCATCGCCAGCGGCCCGTGGGTGACGCTGACGCCTTTCGGATTACCGGTGGAGCCGGAGGTGTAAATCACGTAGGCCAGATTGTCCGGATCGATCGTCACCGCCGGCGCCTGCGCCGAATGGCCGCTGAGGTCGAGGCGATCCAGCTCCAGCACGCTCATGGCGTCGTCGATCGGCAGTTGTGCCGACACACGGGAATCGGTCAGCAGCAGCGCCAGACCGGAATCCTGCATCAGGTACGCCAGACGCTCGCGCGGGTAGCTGGTGTCCAGCGGCACATAGGCGCCACCGGCCTTGAGCACCGCCAGCAAGGCAACGATCAGTCCTTCGCCGCGCGGCATCGCCACGCCGACCCGCACTTCGGCGCGCACGCCACGGGCCACCAGTTCATGGGCCAGACGGTTGGCCCGGGCATCCAGTTCGCCGTAGCTGTAATGCTTGCCATCGAAGATGACCGCGGTGCGATCCGGTTGCTGCGCGGCCAAGCGGGCATAGCGCTGGTGCACGGCGATATCGGTCGGATACGCCTGCGGATGGTTCTGCGCCTGTTGCCGCGCATGTTCGTCAGCCGTGGCCAAGGCGATTTCACCGAGACGACGTTCGGCGGATTCGGCGAACTGCTCCAGCAGGTGCAGCAACTGCGCGCTCAGGCGCTCGACCGTGGCGACGCTGAAATGCGCCTGGTCGAAGCTCATGTGCAGCGCCAGGGTTTCGCCCAGCGTCACGCCGAGGGTCAGCGGATAGTGGGTCTGATCCTGGTTGGCAACTTCGCCGAACACCACGCCCTGGGCAGTGCCGTGTTGCAGCGCTTCGGAAATCGGGAAGTTCTCGAACACCAGCAGCGTATCGAACAGCGACTCGCCGCCCTGCCCGGCCCAGCGCTGAATGCTCGCCAGCGGCGTGTGTTCGAACTCGCGCAGCGACAGGTTCTGCGCCTGCACCGCCGCCAGCCACGCGGCCACGGTCTGGTCCGGACGACTGCCGGCGATCACCGGCAAGGTGTTGATGAACAGACCGACTTGCTGCTCGATGCCCACCAGTTCCGCCGGACGCCCGGCCACGGTGGTGCCGAATGCCACGCAGGCGCTGCCGGTGTAGCGTTGCAACAGCAACAGCCACGCGGCTTGCACCAGGGTGTTGACGGTGACTTTCTGCTCACGGGCAAACGCATTTAAACGACGGGTGCGCGACGCATTGAGGTCGTAATGCTTGAGCAGATGACCGATTTCGCTGCGCACCTCTCCACCGCCGGCAGCGGCTTGCGCCAGCACGGTCGGTTCGTGGAAATCCGCCAGTTGTTGCAGCCAGAACGCTTCACTGACCGCCGCGTCTTGACGTTGCAGCCACTGGATGTAATCCGAGTAACGGCTGACCGGACGCGGTGGTTGCTGGCCGGCATAACGCTGCAGGACTTCGCCGAGCATCTGCGCGCTGCTCCAGCCGTCCATCAGGATGTGGTGGTTGGTGAAGATCAAGTGATGACGCTGGTCACTGATGCGGATCAGGGTCACACGCAGCAGCCCGGCCTGGGTCAGGTCGAACCCTTCGGCCAGATCGGCGGCGGTGAAATCCTCGAGGGCCTGGGCGATGTCGCTGCGCTCGCGCCAGTCGAGCAGCGTGTACGGCAACGGCAGTTGGCGATGGATGATTTGCAGTTGTTCCTGCAATTCGCCCTGCCAGATAAAGCCGCTGCGCAGGATGTCGTGGGCGTCCATGGTCGCTTGCCACGCCGCGCGGAAACGCTCGGGATCGAGGCCGTCAACATCGACACACAGCTGATTGATGTAAGTACCGGTGCCCTGCTCGTACAAGGTGTGGAACAACATGCCTTGCTGCATCGGCGACAGCGGATAGATGTCTTCGATGCTGGCGGCCGGCACCGGGATCGCGTCCAGTTGCGCCTGATCGATGTGCGCCAGCGGGAAGTCCGACGGCGTCACGCCCATCGAATCCGCGTCGCAGCAATGGCTGATCAGCACCTGGAGTTCACGCTCGTAATCCTCAGCCAAACGGGCGATGGTCGCCTCGTTGAATTGCTCGCGGCTGAAGGTCCAGCGCAAGTCGAGTTCGCCGTCGTAGACCTGACCTTCGACGCCCAGCCAGTTGTCCAGCGGCGCGTCGAGGCTTTGCTCCGGCCCGGCGTTTTCACCGGCCGGGCTGAACAGTGCACCGTCCTCGGCATCGAAGCTGCCGTCGAACTGGCCGAGGTAGTTGAAGGTGATGCGTGGCATGGCCAGCGCCTTGAGGCTGGCCTGGGTGGATGCGTCGCCCAGATGGCGCAGCACACCGAAACCGATGCCCTTGTTCGGGATCGCCCGCAGTTGTTCCTTGATCTGCTTGATCGCCGCCGCGACGGAATCCGCCGGGGTCAGGCGCACCGGAAACAGGCTGGTGAACCAGCCAACGGTGCGGGTCAGGTCGACGTCGTCGAACAGGTCTTCGCGGCCGTGGCCTTCCAGCTGGATGAGGGTGTCGGCGTGGCCGGTCCAGCGGCTGATCACCCGCGCCAGCGCGGTCAGCAGCAGGTCGTTGACCTGCGTGCGATAAGCGGCCGGGGCCTGTTGCAGCAACTGCTGAGTGAAGGTTTTGTCGAGGCGGCTGTGCAGCACCAAGGCGTGACGGCTTTGCAGGCTGCCCTGCGGGTTATCGCAAGGCAGATCCAGTGCCGCACCGTCGAGTTGTTGCTTCCAGAATCCCAGCTCGGCCTGCAGCGCTTCGGTCGCGGCATAGGCTTGCAGCTGCTCGCCCCAGACCTTGTAGGCGCTGGTTTTCGCCGGCAGTTTGATTGCGTTTTTTTGCGCAGCCTGTTGATAAGCCAGTTGCAGGTCTTCCAGCAGAATCCGCCAAGAAACACCGTCCACCACCAGGTGATGCACGGCCAGCAGCAGACGCTGACTGCCATCGGCGACGGTCGCCAGCACCGCGCGCAACAGCGGGCCGTTTTGCAGGCTCAGGCTTTGCTGGGCCTTGGCGTACAGCGCTTGCAGTTCGCTGTCGGCCAGCTTGTCGGCAGTCCACAACAGTTCCGGATCCTGCGCAATTGGCGCGACTTCGGCACGCCAGCCTTCGGCGCTTTCGACGAAGCGCGAACGCAGGCCGTCGTGATGCGCGATCAACGCGTTCAACGCTTGCAACAGCGCTTCGGCGTTCAGGGTTTGATGACTGCGAAGCAGCACTGCCTGGTTCCAGTGGTGACGCTGGGGAATCGGCTCTTCGAAGAACACTTGCTGGATCGGCAGCAACGGCAGTTCGCCGGTCACCGGCCCCTGATCGATGCTCACGCCAGCGCTGCCCTGCTGCGCCACGCCGGCCAGACCTTGCACGGTCTGGTGCTGGAACAGGTCGCGGGGGCTGAAATGAATGCCAGCCTGACGCGAGCGGCTGACCACCTGAATCGAGATGATCGAGTCGCCGCCCAGCTCGAAGAAGTTGTCGGTGAGGCCGACCTGTTCGAGCTTGAGCACGTCCTGCCAGATGCCCGCGATCTTCTGTTCCAGCTCGCTGCGTGGCGCGACGAACGCCTGCTGCATCTGGCTGGCGTCCGGCGCCGGCAAGGCCTTGCGGTCCAGTTTGCCGTTCGGGCTCAGCGGCAGTTCGGCGAGGAACAACAACTGCGTCGGCACCATGTAGTCCGGAAGGCTGTCCTTGAGCTGCGCCTTGATCGCCTCACGCGCCGCGCCTTGTTCATCGGCGTTCGCTGCAACCACCGATGCCTGCTTCGGCACCACGTAAGCCACCAGTTGCAGGCTGCTGCCGCCCTGCACCGCCAGCACCACGGTTTCGCTGACGTCGTTCAGTTCCAGCAGTCGCGCTTCGACCTCGCCCAGCTCGATACGGAAACCACGGATCTTCACTTGATGGTCAACGCGACCAACGTATTCGAGCTGGCCGAGGGCGTTGTAACGCGCCAGGTCGCCGGTGCGATACAGACGCGCCCCGCTGCTGGAAAACGGATCGGGAATGAAGCGTTCGGCAGTCAGATCGGCACGCTGGAAGTAACCGCGTGCCAGCAATTCACCACCGATCAGCAGTTCACCGACCACGCCGACCGGGGTCGGTTGGCCGTCGGCATCCAGCAGATAGGTGTGACGGCCCGGCAGCGGTTGACCGATCGGCAGGGTCAGCGGCAACGGCTGGCGACCGAACACGTAATCGCTGCAATCGAGGGTGGTCGCAGTGACAGTGGCTTCGGTCGGGCCGTAGGTGTTGAGCAGTTTGACGTGTTCCAGCCCAGCCTGACGCCAGGCCTGCACACCTTCCGGCGGCATCGCTTCACCGCCACTGTGCACCTGACGCAGCGCCGCGTAGTCACGCGGGCCGGCGGCGGCGAATTCCTTAGCGATCATGTTCCAGTAAGCGGTGGTCAGGTCCATGACCGTAATGCCGTGCTCAACAATGTTCCGGTACAGGGTTTCGCTGTCCCATACTTCGTTGCCGCGCAGCACCACCGAGGCGCCGCAGGTCAGCGGGCCGAACAGCTGCTCGCCGAAGGCATCGAAGTTGAAGGTCGCAAATTGCAGCGCGCAATCGGCGGCGCTCAGATCGTAGTAATGCTGCGAGGCGAATGCGTGCTTGCTCAGGGCGCCGTGGCTGATGCCCACACCTTTCGGGCGACCGGTGGAGCCGGAGGTGAACATCACGTAGGCGAGGTTATCGGCCCACACTGCGCGTTGCGGGTTGCTTTCGTCGGCATGCGCCCAGACTTCGGCCTGATCCAGGCACAGGCTCTGGACGTTTTGCGGCACCGGCAAACGCTCGAGCAAATGGCTTTGGGTCAGCAGCAAGCGGCTGCCGCTGTCTTCGATCATGCACAGCAGGCGATCACGCGGGTATTGCGGATCCAGCGGTACATAAGCGCCACCGGCCTTGAGCACGGCGAGGATGGCAACAATCAGTTCCAGTCCGCGATCCACCGCCACGCCCACCAGCACGTCCGGGCCGACGCCTTGCGCCAGTAGTGTGCGCGCCAGGCGATTGGCCCGGGCGTTGAGCTGGGCGTAGGTCAGTCGCTGGCCGTCGAAAATCAGCGCGACGGCATCAGGCGTCAGTTCGGCCTGGGCTTCGAACAGCTGATGTACCGGACGCTCGCTCGGCCACTGGGTATCGTGGCGGCCCCAGTCGTGAGTCAGTTGTTCCAGCTCAGTCGTTTCCAACAACGCGATGTCACCGACGCGCTGCTGCGGATCGCTGACGATGCTGCGCAGCAAGTTCGTCCAGTGACGCGCCATGCGTTCGATGGTTTCAGGCTCGAACAGATCCGTGGCGTAGGTGAACGCGGCGTGCAGCTGCCCGCCCTTCTCGTAGGTGTCCAGGCTCAGGTCGAACTGGGTGCTGCGGCTTTCCCACTCGATGACACCCAGTTCCAGACCGCTGCCGACTTTGAGCGTGGTGACGTCGGCGACTTCCGGCTGGTGGTTGTACATCACCTGAAACAGCGGGTTGTAGCTGAGGCTGCGCTCCAGCTTCAACGCCTCGACGAGACGCTCGAATGGCAAATCCTGATGGGCCTGGGCGCCAAGGGCGGCTTCCTTGAGGTCACGCAGCAGATCGGCGATGGAGGTCTGGCCGTCCAGTTCGACGCGCAGCACCTGAGTGTTGACGAAGAAGCCGATCAGCCCTTCGATTTCCCGGCGATTACGGTTGGCGATCGGCACGCCGACGCGCAGGTCGGACTGGCCGGTGTAACGGTGCAGCAGAATATTGAAGGTGCCGAGCAACAGCATGAACAACGTCACCCCATGCTGACGGGCGAGACCACGCAATTGCTCGACCAGCGCGGCGTCCACCACGCGTTCCAGACGCTGACCCTGGTTGCTCGGCAGCACCGGGCGCGGGTGATCCACCGGCAATTCCAGCACCGGGTGTTCGTCGCCCATCTGCGCCAGCCAGTAGTCGAGTTGACGCTGCTGCTCGCCGGCCTCCAGCCAGCGGCGCTGCCACAAGGCATAGTCGCTGTATTGCACCGCCAGCGGCGGCAGTTCGGCGGCGCGGCCCTGATCGTGGGCGTCATAGAAGCGGCAAAATTCGTCGATCAGCACGTTCATCGACCAGCCGTCGGAGACGATGTGGTGCAACGTCAACAGCAGCACATGTTCCTGCTCGGCCAGTTGCAACAGGCGCACCCGCAGCAGCGGGCCGTTGGCCAGGTCGAACGGCAGCAGCGATTGCTCTTGGGCCGCCGCAGCGACACGAGCTTCACGTTCGGCGGCCGGCAAATCACTGAGATCGATGCGCTGGATGTCCAGCGGTTGTTGCAGCGGCACTTGCAGCAGGCTGTCGTCGGGCTGCTGCTGGAACACCGTGCGCAGGGTTTCGTGACGTTCGATCAGGCTGGCGAAGGCTTGCTCCAGCGCTGTCTGGTTCAGGCGACCGGTCAGGCGCACCGCCGCCGGCAGGTTGTAGGCACCGCTTTGCGGATCCAGATGCCAGAGAAACCACATACGTTGCTGGGCATAAGACAGCGCCTGCCGATCCTCGGCCTCGACGCCTGCGGGAATCGGGAACCGGGAAAAATCCACCCCTTCTTTCGCCAGGGCAGCCAGGAACATCTGGCGCTTTTCCAGGGGCAACCCGATAAACCGGCGAGCGAGTTTCAAGGAGTCTTCTGCATTCATTTCTTGGCATCCGGATCAGTAGGCAGGCAGCACAAAGGCACGTCGTCCCTATAAAACGAATGCAGACCGGAAAAATTAGCGATTGAGAAGAAGTGTCAGAAAGGCAGTGGCGAGCATGAAGCCGCCAACTGAAAGCGCAGCGACAGCAGGCAGGACGCCCGCTGTCGCCGATTGAAACTCAGGCGCTGACGGCCAGCGCGTGGCGACGGTGATGCACCTCAAGTTGATCCTTGATCACCTTGAGCACTCGGGCTTCGTGCTCATGAATGAAGAAGTGCCCGCCGGCCAGCATGTCCACCGAGAAACTGCCCGAGGTTTCCTTGCTCCAGCCGATCAATTGCTCGGTGGTGGCCTTGTCGGCCTTGCCCCCGAGCACATGCACCGGGCATTTGAGCAGCGGGCGCTGCAACGGCTGGAATTTGCCACAGAGCAGGAAATCCGCACGCAGAATCGGCAGGGTCAGGCTCATCAACTCTTCGTTGGCCAGCACTTCCTCGCTGGTGCCGTTGAGCGTGCGCAGCTGGTCGATCAGCTCAGCGTCGGTCTTTGGGTCAGCGAAGCCACGGTCGTATTCGGCGCGCATCGTCGGCGCCGCCGTTCCCGAAGCGAACAACGCCACCGGCTCCGGGCAGCCCAGCGCGCGTAAGGCGTGGGCGATTTCGCAGGCCATCAGCGCACCCAGGCTGTGGCCGAACAACGCATAAGGGGTCTTCAGCGTCGGGCGCAATTCCCTGGCCAGTTGCATCGCCAGTACGCGCATGTCGGTGTGCAGCGGCTCGTCGAACCGTGCGCCGCGCCCCGGCAGTTCCACCGGTTGCAGTTGCAGCCATTGCGGCAGCTTCGGCCGCCAGCGGCTGTAGACCATGGCACTGGCGCCGGAGTACGGCAGGCACAGCAGGGTCAACTTGGTCACCACGCTTCCCTCGAAAAAATGTCTCTTCAAGAGGGTACGGATCAACGGCCGGGCAAATTAGTCGGCGGTGGCTAAATTTCCCCCACAAACCCTCGTTAACCGTTCAGGCCAAAACTACAACGAGGACTCACCGTGGACCTGCAGACCATCCTGGGCAAGCTGTTCGCCAATGCCGGTGCCGTCGGCATCGAAGGCGTTTTCCAATTCGTGCTGGGTCCACAGCTGGCGTGCTGGTCCGAGGTCAAGGCCAGCACCCGCACCGAGGCCGGTCGACACCCGAACCCGGACGTGACCATTGAGGTGGCGCCGAACGATTTCGCCGGGATCATGAGCGGCACCGCCAACGTCGAAGAACTGTTCGCCAGCGGTCGGCTGAAGATCGGCGGCAACATGGGCCTGGCGACAATGCTGCCGCAGATCATCGACCACGCCCGCCACGGGGGTGCGCCGGCGCAAAAGGTCGACATGAACAAGCGCTACCCGACGCCGCCGCGCCGCAGTGAAACCATCACCGCCGCACGGCCGCTGCAGACCGTCGTCGACCGCCGGCCACGCAGCGAGTTGTCAGTCCAGGAATTCGAGGAGCGCTACCTGCCCTTCGGCACGCCGGTGGTCATCAGCAATGCCTTGCACGACTGGCCGCTGTTCAAACTCAGCCGCGAAGAATCGCTGGTGCATTTCGCCGAACTGCAAGGCATCACCCGCCACGGCGATTATGTGAAGAAAACCTTCTCCACCGAGAGGGATTTCCGCTCCACCTCGATGGCCGATTTCATCGCTTCGCTGGACAGCCCGGCGGTCAAGGGCGCGGATGGCGAGCCGCCGGCGTACATGGGCAACAACATCCTGCCGGCCGCGCTGATGCAGCAGATCAAATACCCGTCCTACTTCGATGCCTCGCTGTTCATCCCGCCACGGATCTGGATCGGCCCCAAGGGCACGCTGACGCCGCTGCATCGCGACGACTCCGACAACCTGTTCGCCCAGGTCTGGGGCCAGAAGAAATTCACCCTCGCCGCACCCCACCATCGAGATGCGCTGGGCACCTGGTCCACCGCGCCGGAAGGGGGCCTGGATGGCTGTGATTTCAACCCGGATGCGCCGGACTATGAGCGCTTCCCCGCCGCGCGCGACGTGACGTTCCTGCGCGTGACGCTGGAGGCCGGTGATCTGCTGTTCCTGCCTGAAGGCTGGTTCCATCAGGTGGAGTCAGTCTCGACGTCGCTGTCGGTCAACTTCTGGGTGAACTCGGGCCGGGGCTGGTAACCGGCATTATTTGAGGTGACGAAAGCTCTGCACCGCCGAGCCCAGCACCACCGCCCCGGCGGCAATCGCCAGCCAGAAGCCGCTCCGCGCGCCGAACGCATCCACCAGTGCGCCGGAACCGGCGGCGCCAATGGCCACGCCGATGCTCAAACCGGTCACCAGCCAGGTCAGGCCTTCGGTGAGTTTGGCCGGCGGTACGATGCGCTCAATCAATGCCATCGCCACAATCAGAGTCGGCGAGAAGAACAGCCCGGCGATGAACACCGCGACGGCCAACCCGAAAATATTGCTCGCCAGCAATAACGGCAAAGTGGTCACCGCTGTCGCCAAACCGCCGTAGAGAAACAGGCGCGGCAGCGGCAGCTTCGAGCGCATCGCCCCGAACGCGATACCGGCCAGACAGGAACCGATGGCGTACACCGACAACACGATGCTCGCCGCCGCAGGCTGGCCCTGCTGCTGGGCGAACGCGACGCTGACCACATCCACCACGCCGACAATCACACCCATGGCGAGCATCAACGCCAGCAGCCATTGCACGTCGGTCGAGCGAATGATCGAGCCTTGATGCTGCGATTCGTGGGGATGCACCGGCGGCTCCGTGCTTCGCAGGGCGACGAATGCAGTCACGCCGATCGCCAGCGCCACCAGCGCCGCCAAAGGCCCGGCTTCGGGAAACGCCACCACGCACAACCCCACCGACAACGGCGGGCCGACGATAAAGCAGACTTCGTCAAGCACCGACTCCAGCGCATATGCGGTCTGCAACTGCGGCTGGCCGCGATAGATTTCCGTCCAGCGCGCCCGCACCATCGCCGACATGCTCGGCATGCAACCGGCCAGTGCAGCGCAGACAAACAGCGTCCAGGTCGGCGCCTGCAAACGGGTGCACAGCAGCAACATCAGCAGCGCGCCCCCGCCGATCAGCGCTGCCACCGGCAGCACCCGCCCCTGGCCGAAACGGTCCACCAGCCGCGACACCTGCGGCGCGCAAAACGCCGTGGCCAGCGCAAACGTCGCCGCCACCCCGCCCGCCAACGCGTAGCCGCCGGTCAATTGCGAAAGCATGGTGATCACGCCGATGCCGGTCATGGAAATCGGCATGCGCGCGATCATCGCGGCAATCACAAAAGCCCGGGCGCCGGGGGCGTTGAACAGTTCGCGGTAAGGGTTTGCCATGGGTTGCGGCCTCATCAGGGGCGGCCAAGTTGCCACAGAGCCTGACGGCCGGGGAAGCGAGGAATTGTTGGTGGAATGTGAAGGGCATGCACAGCAAAAGGTTATTCGTTTTGGCTTCGCAAATTGCCTGCCTGCCGCTTCGGGCGGGTCGCTGCCCGCTCGTCCATTGAGCTGCGCACCTGTCAAACCTGACAGGTGCGCAAATTCCGTCAAAGGTTTTACATAAACCTGCCATTTCCGCACGGGAACCGCATCGGTGAGGCCCTCCCTCCTCCCAGAGAAAAGGATGACACCATGGATCACGCCACCAACGCCCCGACGCCACGCAGCGCCACTGCGCCCTTTGTCGTGCGCTCGCTTTTTTGTCCTCCTCCCACGCGCATCGATGAAGCGCTGGGTCAGGACATCAACGAGCGTCTGATGGCATGGATACCGAACATAGGGATCTTTGCCGGCAAGGAGGAAAAAATCCGCGCCAGTGATTTCGGTCGCTATGCAATGCTGTGTCACGCCGATACGGACGATCCGGATCGATTGCTGCTCGCGGCGCAATGCTTCGCGGCGTTGTTTGCGGTGGACGATCACTATTGCGACGATCAATCCCTCGGCGGTCGCCCTGAGAAAGTGGCCGAAAGGCTCTCCTTCGCGCTCACCGCGATCGACCCGGTCTACTTGCCTGCACCGTTCGACAAAGAACTCGCACGGCAGCAGATGCGCGACCCGGTGATCAGGGGGTTGCTGGCTTATATGAAACGGGTCGCCCAGTTCTGCACGCCCTCGCAAGTCGCCCGGGTGCGCCAGATCACAACCGCCATGTTCGTCACCATGGCGGCGGAAAGTCCCTGGCGCCTTTATGGCACCCAACCCACTGTCGCTGAATACCTGGCCAGTCGGCAGGTCAACAGCTTCTGGCCTTGCCTGGTACTGATCGATCCGATCGGCGGCTACGAAGTCCCGGCCAACAAGTATTCCCTTCCAGAGTTTCACCACATCACCGCACTGGCCTCGCTGGCGACTACTCTGGTCAACGATCTGTACTCCGCTTACAAAGAGCACCTGAACGAAACCGGCGACTTCAAGCTGCCTTACCTGTTGGCAGCCAGGCACAACTGTTCGCTTCAAGGGGCAATCGACCTGGCGGCCGATATCCATGACGCAGTGATGGAAGAATACGAGCACCTGCACGCAACGCTGATGAAAGGCACGCGCTCGCCGGTATTGCGGCGCTACCTCACAGGATTGAGGACATGGATTGGCGGCAATCTGGAATGGCATAAACACAGTGCGCGCTACCATGTCTGAACCCGCGCAACCCTGCGGGGATTCGACGCGATTGCCCGGCCCTTCGCATTTGCGCTGAACTCTGACCCGAGGGCGTCGGTCAGCTGTTCAGATCCCCACACAAGGCGCGACCCTGCATGCAGATTTCCCTCGCCCGTCAGGTGGCACTGGTCACCGGCGCAAGCTCCGGCATCGGCCACGGCGCCGCCAAAGCCCTGGCCGCTGCCGGTGCCGCCGTGGTCATCAACTACAACCGTCAGGCCGAGCCCGCCGAAGCGCTGGCCCGGCAGATCGTCGCCGACGGTGGTCAGGCCATCGCCATCGGCGCCGACGTGTCAAAGGAAGAGGACGTCGAGCGACTGTTCCAGCAGACCCTCGACGCCTTCGGAACACTGGACATTCTGGTGGCCAATTCCGGCCTGCAAAAAGACGCGGCGGCTGTGGATATGTCGCTGGCCGACTGGAACGCGGTGATCGGCGTCAACCTCACCGGCCAGTTCCTTTGCGCCCGCGCCGCGCTGCGGATTTTCCACCGCCAGGGCGTGCGCGAAGGCGTGTCCCGGGCGGCGGGCAAGATCATCCACATGAGTTCGGTACACCAGCGCATTCCCTGGGCCGGGCACGTCAATTACGCAGCGTCCAAGGGCGGCGTCGATCAGTTGATGCAGACCCTGGCCCAGGAAGTCAGCCACCAGAGAATCCGCATCAACGGCATCGCGCCGGGGGCGATTCGCACGGCCATCAATAAGGACGCCACCGAGGGCGACGCCGGGCAAGCCCTGCTCAAACTCATCCCTTACGGGCGCATCGGCGATGTCGAGGACGTGGCCAACGCGGTGGTGTTCCTCGCCTCCGATGCCTCCGACTACATCGTCGGCACCACCCTGTTCATCGACGGCGGCATGAGCCTCTATCCGGAGTTCCGTGGCAATGGCTGAGCATCCTTCCGAACGACAAAGCCCCATCGACGCCCACGGCATCATTGGCGACATGCGCAGCGCCGCGCTGGTCAATGACAAAGGCAGCGTGGATTTCTTCTGCTGGCCGGAGTTCGACAGCCCGTCGATCTTCTGTTCGCTGCTCGATACCCCCGACGCGGGGATTTTCCAGCTCAACCCTGACCTGCCCGATGCCCGACGCGAACAGATTTACCTGCCGGACACCAACGTCCTGCAAACCCGCTGGCTCAGCGACCACGCCGTGGTGGAAATCACCGACCTGCTGCCGATTGGCGACAACGACGATGCCTTGCCGCTGTTGATGCGCCGGGTGCGAGTGGTCAGCGGGCAGGCAACGTTTCATCTGCGCTGCGCGGTTCGGCATGACTATGCCCGCGCTGAAACGCGCGCCGTCATCGACAAAGAGGATGTGTTGTTCAGCGCCAGCGGGCAGCCGACACTGCGGCTGGCTTCGGATCAAACCCTGAGCGTCGATAACGCTGCGGCAGCCGCACAGTTCACCCTCAAGCAGGATCAAACGGCGGCGTTCATGCTCGGCGCCAGCGACGACCCACGCTTTGCCGAAGGCGCCGCGCAGCTGTGCATCGAACGCACGCTGAAGTTCTGGCGCGACTGGATCGGTCAGTCAAATTATCGCGGCCGTTGGCGCGAAATGGTCAACCGCTCGGCCCTGGCCCTGAAGCTCCTGACCTCACGCCAGCACGGCGCAATCCTCGCCGCCGCCACCTTCGGCCTGCCGGAAACACCCGGTGGCGAACGCAACTGGGACTATCGCTACACCTGGATCCGCGACGCCTCCTTCACCGTCTACGCCTTCATGCGCCTGGGTTTTGTCGACGAAGCCAACGGCTACATGCGCTGGCTGCGCGGACGGGTCAGCGATTGCAGCGGCCAGTCGATGAAGCTGAACATCCTCTACGCCATCGACGGCCGCCAGGAACTCCCGGAAACCGAACTCACGCATTTGTCCGGCCATGGCGGCGCAAAACCGGTACGCATCGGCAATGGCGCCTACGACCAGATTCAACTGGATATCTTCGGCGAACTGATGGACGCCGTTTATCTGGTCAACAAATACGGCGACGCGATTTCCCACGAAGGCTGGAAACATGTGATGGAAGTGGTCGATCAGGTCTGTGAGACCTGGCAGACCAAGGACGTAGGCATCTGGGAAATGCGCGGTGAGCAACATCACTTCCTGCACTCGCGACTGATGTGCTGGGTGGCGCTGGACCGGGCCATCCGCCTGGCCTCGAAACGTTCGCTGCCGGCGCCCTTCGCCCGCTGGGACCAGACGCGTCAGGCGATTCATGCCGACATCTGGGACAACTTCTGGAACGAAGAGCGCGGGCATTTTGTGCAGTACCAGAGCGGCACGGCGCTGGATGGCTCGATGTTGCTGATGCCGTTAGTGCGCTTCGTCAGCGCCAAGGATCCGAAATGGCTGGCGACGCTGGAAGCGATCGAAAAACATCTGGTGCGTGATGGCATGGTTTATCGCTATCGCAACGATGATGCGGGTATCGACGGTTTGTCCGGCACTGAAGGCGCCTTCGCCGCTTGTTCATTCTGGTACGTGGAATGTCTTGCCCGCGCCGGACAAGTGGAAAAGGCTCACCTGGAATTCGAGCAACTGCTGCGTTACGCCAATCCGTTGGGGCTGTACGCGGAGGAATTCGACAACCGTGGCCGGCATCTGGGCAACACACCACAGGCGCTGACCCACTTGGCGTTAATCAGCGCGGCGAGTTTTCTGGATCGCAAGTTGAGTGGGGAGAAAAATTACTGGCAGCCGTAGTCATCCTTCTTCGCCACACGCTGTAAGAAAGATCTCAACCCCAATTGCCGTTTGTAGGAAGGCTACCTACGAACGGCAAACACCCCCGAGCCTTATGGTTGAAGGGCTGGCCCACACAATCGATTCCTTTCGATACAACTGGTTGATGGCACGGCCTACAGAAACCTGCCAACCCCGTGTAACGCTTGGCCCGCAACTCGCACTTACACCCCGAAATACCTTGTTGCCAGCTGTTACATCGCCCCCTACCATCCATCGCAACGGGCACAGCGGAGCTGTCCAATAAAAACCCGATTCAAGGAACCAGAATGAGCCAACGCATCCACCGCCAGATCGACACCCCACTGCGCACCGGCCTCAAGCGCGATGAACTATGGGAAGCCGCCGACAAAGGCCTGATCAAATGCTGGGAAATCGGCCGCCAGCGCGCCGCCCGCTTCCCCGACCTCGCCCAACGCTGCCGTGCCGATGAATTACCGGTGCTGGGCTGGAAAGGTGGCGTGAGCCGCAGCCTGAAGAAGAATGAAAAATACGGATCGCTGAAATACCTCGCCCAGTGGCAAGGGTTGCGTGGGGAAGATCTGGATATTGATCTGGGTTCCGAACGAGTCATGACCTGCTCGCGGACGAAAATGGTGGTGACGTTTACGCCGGATCGGAGCAAGTATTTTAATCAGGTGGCGGAAGCCGAAGGTTGAAATGTAACGCTTGTAGCTCTCAGCCCCACTCAAGCCACACCATTAACCATCGACTACGAGTTATCTTTTGAAATCGACGCACATCGACAAGCTCGCGCTTGGCGTTGCTCTGCTGGCACTTGGAGCAACAATCTGGCAGGCGAACGCCCAAATCAAACATGACCATGTTTCAGTGGAACCACGTATCACCTCGTATTTCTCAAACAACGGAAATAAAAACCAATGGGGGATTTACGCATTCAATAACGGCATGGGTAATGCTTTCGTTGAAAGTCTGGAGGTCTATGTAGATGGGAAACCCGTACAGGATCATCAGTACGGAAAATTCTTCTCAGCCGTCACCGAGCTTGGACTGAACCCACTATGTTTTTTAATCGGCGGCCCACGTCCGAACGATGCCTTTCAAGTAGGCAGTGAAGAGAGACTCATAGAGGCAAACCCCAAAGCTCCTAAAGAATGCGCCCTGAATAATTTGCTGCTGCAAACCTATGCTCGCGAGCGCGTTGACTATGAGTTGGTCTTCAAATCCATTTATGGCGAACGCTTTAAATATCGTTATTCGAAGAATAGCCAAGTGCCGATATGAGCGGTTTTTACAGACCTCATAAGTGCTGATCAATATCTCAAGGCACTATTGAATCCATTGCCGTGCTGACCGAAAACCGCTCCCGATACGCCTGCGGCGTCACACCCATGGCCCGCAGGAAACTGCGACGCAACGTCTCCTCACTGCCAAATCCACAATTCGCCGCGACCCGTTTGATCGGCAGCCCGGTATCACTCAGCAACCGGCGAGCGGTTTCGACGCGGATCAGTTCGATGGCGCGGGCCGGGGTCTGGCCGGTGTCGGCGCGGTAGTGGCGCACGAAGCTGCGTTCGCTCATGCCGGCCTGTTCGGCGAGGGTCGGGATGCCCAGGTCGCAGGTCAGGTGTTCGGCGATCCACGCGTGCAAATCGTCGAAGCGGTTGCCCTGTTTTTGCAGCGACAGCGTCACGCTGAACTGCGACTGCCCGCCCGGGCGCTTGAGGAACACCACCAGTTGCCGGGCGACGTCCAGGGCCATGTCGCGGCCGAGGTCGTCTTCGACCATGGCCAGCGCCAGGTCGATGCCGGCGGTGACACCCGCCGAGGTCCAGACCGGGCCGTCGTTGATGAAGATCGGATTGGGCTCGACCTGCAAGCGCGGATGCTGCTGCGCCAGTTGTTCGCAGCGGGTCCAGTGGGTGACGACCCGACGACCGTCGAGCCAGCCGCTGGCCGCCAGCAGAAATGCGCCGGTGCAGACCGAGGCCACGCGCCGGCAGCCGTTGGCGTGTTCACGCACCCAGCTCACTAACTCAGTGTCTTCGGCAGCGGCATAAACGCCCCAGCCGCCGGCGATGATCAGGGTATCGCTGGGCTGCTTCGGCAGCGGCTCGGCCAGCATCGCCAACCCGGCAGACGAGTTCACCGCCCCACCACCGCTAGCAATCACCGTTGGCGCGTACGGCGCAGGCAAACCCTGCTGGCGGGCGATATCGTTGGCCGAGGCGAACACCTGCAACGGCCCGGTGACATCGAGCAGTTGCACGTTGGCGAACGCGAGTACGTGGATGGTTTTCGGCATTTGGCGTAATTCGTGGGCTGATTGGCTTATGCGCCAAAACCTACGCGCCTACAGTGAAGCCGTCTACCCCCCTTTTCACGGAGAAGAATCATGGCGTTGCAGATCGGTTTTCTGTTGTTTCCCCAGGTGCAGCAACTCGACCTGACTGGCCCGTATGACGTGCTGGCCTCGTTGCCGGACGTGCAGGTGCACCTGATCTGGAAAGATCTGGTGCCGGTCACCGCCAGCACGGGGCTGGTGCTGAAACCGACCACAACGTTCGAGGACTGCCCGGCTCTGGATGTGATCTGCGTACCCGGCGGCGCGGGGGTTGGGCCGTTGATGGAAGATGAGCAGACGCTGGATTTCATCAAGGCGCAAGCGGCGCATGCGCGGTACGTGACGTCGGTGTGCACCGGATCGCTGGTGCTTGGGGCGGCGGGTCTGTTGCAGGGCAAACGGGCGACCACGCACTGGGCTTATCACGATTTGCTGCCGACACTGGGCGCGATCCCGGTGAAGGATCGGGTGGTGCGTGACGGCAATCTGTTTACCGGGGGCGGCATCACGGCGGGGATCGATTTTGCCCTGACCTTGGCGCAAGAGTTGGTCGGTGTCGATACGGCGCAACTGGTGCAGTTGCAGCTGGAATATGCGCCGGCGCCGCCGTTTGATTCGGGAAGCCCGGAGACGGCGCCGGGTGCGGTTGTCGATGAGGCGCGCAAGCGTGCGGCGCCTTCGCTGAAGTTGCGCACGGAAATCACCGAGCGCGCGGCGGCAAAACTCAACCTGCACTAACTTTCAACCACACCTGAAAACTTGTGGGAGCTGGCTTGCCAGCGATGACGTCGGCACAGTCAATATCTTCATCGACTGATTCACCGCCATCGCTGGCAAGCCAGCTCCCACAGTTTTTGTATTAGCCACAGCTTTTTGTGTCAGCCACAGGTTTGGGTGTTGTCCCGGTTTCTCGCCACACCTTCACTTGTCCCCTCGCCCCCACCCGTGTAGAAAGCCTGTCCACAAATCGTGCACAAGGACTTTCCATGACAGCTCTGCCATGGCTCTATCTCGGGCTTCTCAGCCTTTGTTACGGATTGGCGCTGAGTTTCGGCCAGCTCGGCTGGCTGGCGCTGATCTCCATTGCACTGCTGGTTTTCGCCGGTTACGCCGTGCGCCAGCAAACCGTGCCGGTCGGGCGTTATCTCGGCCATGGCCTCTTTATCGTGCTGGCTCTGGCGCTGGCCCTGCACTGGCTGCCGGGCTTCTACAACGGCCGGGCCATCGAGCCGCAGCGCTTCACCGACAACGCCGTGCCGTTCTCGATGTACCTGAATCTCGACAAACCGTTGATTGGTTTCTGGCTGCTATTGGTCTGCCCATGGATCGTCGCGCGGCGTTCGTTGCGCCTGACGGTCTACGCCACCGCGCTGGCACTGACGTTGAGCGTAATCCTGGCACTGGGCGGCGCCGTGTTGCTGGGCATGATCGCCTGGGCGCCGAAATGGCCGGATCAGGCGTGGCTGTGGGTGCTGAACAACCTGCTGCTGGTGACGCTGGTCGAAGAAGCGCTGTTTCGCGGCTATATACAGGGCGGCCTGAGCCGTCGATTCCGGCACCTGCCGTACGGCGAAAACCTTGCGTTGCTGCTGGCCTCGTCGCTGTTCGCACTGGCGCATCTGGGCGCAGGATGGACGTGGGTGCTGCTGGCAGGTCTGGCGGGGGTCGGCTATGGTCTGGCCTATCGTTTTGGCGGACTGGGCGCGGCGATCGCCACCCATTTCGGCCTGAACCTGCTGCATTTTGCGCTGTTCAGCTATCCGATGCTCGCGGGCTGAAGCAATGGCCGTTTTGCGACGCCATTCTTAAATCTGAAAAAAAATTTCAATAATTTCCTGCCACCGCCGACAACCTTTCAAAGCCTTGCGGATTGAAAAACCATGCGTAACAACCAGCCCATTACACAACGCGAACGGACTTTCCCGGCTCAGCAGCGGTTGATTTCCACAACCGACGCCAAAGGCGTGATCACCTACTGCAACGACGCTTTCGTCGAAATCAGCGGGTTTTCGCGTGAGGAACTGATCCGTGCGCCGCACAACCTGGTTCGTCACCCTGACGTGCCGGCGGCGGTGTTTTCGCACATGTGGGGCACACTGAAACAAGGCTTGCCATGGATGGGCATTGTCAAGAATCGCTGCAAGACCGGTGACCATTACTGGGTTAACGCCTATGTAACACCGGTGTTCGACGGCAATCAGGTGGTCGGTTACGAGTCGGTGCGGATCAAACCCACCGCCGAACAGATCCGCCGTGCCGAAGCGCTTTATCAACGCATCAACCAGGGCAAGTCGGCGATCCCTTCCAGCGATAAATGGCTACCGGTGCTGCAGGACTGGCTGCCGTTCATTCTGGTCAGCCAACTGAGTTTCGTGATCGGCGCGACGCTGAACTCGCACTGGGGTTTTGCCCTCGCTGCCGGTCTGTCGGTGCCGCTGGGCCTGATGGGCCTGCAGTGGCAGCAACGCGGGCTCAAACGCCTGTTGCGTCTGGCCGAGCAGACCACGTCCGACCCGCTGATCGCGCAGATGTACACCGACAGCCGTGGCGCCCAGGCGCGTCTGGAAATGTCGATCCTCAGCCAGGAAGCCCGCCTGAAAACCTGCCTGACCCGTCTGCAGGACACCGCCGAGCACCTGACCGATCAAGCCAAACAGTCCGACGCCCTGGCGCACAACAGCTCCAGCGGTCTGGAACGTCAGCGTGTGGAAACCGAACAGGTCGCCACCGCCGTCAACCAGATGGCCGCCACCACGCAAGAAGTGGCGAGCCACGTACAACGCACCGCCGACGCCACCCAGGAAGCCAATCGCCTGACCGGTCGCGGCCGCGACATCGCCGGTGAAACCCGCGAAGCCATCCAGCGCCTGTCGGTCGTCGTCGGTGAAACCGGCCTGACCGTGACCCAACTGGCCAAGGACAGCGACGAAATCGGCGGCGTGGTCGACGTGATCAAAGGCATCGCCGACCAGACCAACCTGCTGGCGCTCAACGCTGCGATTGAAGCCGCCCGCGCAGGCGAGATGGGTCGCGGTTTTGCCGTGGTCGCCGACGAGGTTCGTCAACTGGCACAACGCACCAGCGAATCCACCGGCCAGATCCACGCCCTGATCGCCAAGCTGCAACAGACTGCATCCAGCGCCGTACAAACCATGGAAGCCGGCCATCGCCAGGCGGAAGAAGGTGTTGCGCGGGTACTGGAAGCGGATCAGGCCTTGGTCGGCATCAGCGAAGCGGTGGCCAACATCACCGACATGACCACCCAGATCGCCGCCGCGACCGAAGAGCAAAGTGCCGTGGCTGAAGAAATCAGCCGCAACATCAGCAACATCTCGGAACTGGCGGACCAGACCTCGGAACAGGCGCATAACTCGGCGTTGCTGAGTGAAGAGCTGACGAAGACGGCTAATACGCAGTATTCGTTGGTGGAGCGGTTTAACCGCTGATTGAAAGGCGATAACAAAAAACCCGGAGGGCGAGAGCTTCCGGGTTTTTTGTTGTTAATCACTCCGTGACTACCTATCGGTGCGCCACGCCCTACAATCATGCCCCTCTCAACGGAGCAGATATCAGACGCTTTTAGAGCACAGTCCCAAATCAATATCATATCGAACCGCAGTATCGAGGTAGAAGCCCTCAACAAATAAGCCCTTAACGTCAATTGTCAATTGTCAACTGTCAACTATGACAGTTGCCGAATCCCTCAGCCGTCACTACTTTGCTCCTATCAGGCAGGTTCATCAAAATTTCCGCACTGATGAGTTTACATTTTATCTTCCAGGGTGAGGCAAAATGACCAAGCTGACAGATGAACAACGCAAACGAGCAAAAGAAGCTTTCAATAACTACGACAGCAACAAAGACGGCCGTGTAACTGTTGAGGAGTTTACACGAGTGGTTGAAAAATTTTTGACACCCGAAACTACTGCGGCCTTGTTGAAAGAGGTAAATCCCAATGATGACGATGAGATCAGTTGGGAAGAGTTTCTCAAAGATTATGAGAACGACCTCTGATTGCATGGATTATTTTGCGATCAAAAACTGAAAATCGAGTAGCAAAACCCGGACTAGCGAAAGCTTCCGGGTTTTTTAGCGCTTTTGCGGTGCTCGACGGCTACTGCGGCACACGCAGCTTATCCAGCAGTCGATTGACCAACAGCTCGTTGAGCATGATCACCTGTTGCAGCGCCAGCAGCGGTTTGCGTTCCGGGCCGCCTATTGAATTGGCGATATTGCCGGCCATGGCATGGGCGTATGAAAGCGACTCGCTCGCCTCGACCAGGAGGGTTTCGTCATTCAGCGTGGGGTCGACAAAATAGACCGGGCGAAACTTGGGCGAGCTTGGTGGGGCTCCCAGTGCTTCGGGTCCGAGGTAGTAGTCGAGGGCGCGATCCGTCGCTTCTTTTGTCTTTTGAGACTCAAGCGCTGGGTCGTGAGGAGTTGGGTCGATGCCCGGAGGGTTTGGCGTGGCTTTGAACATAAATATCTAATTCCTGATCAAGGGCCGCGACCGTTCTCTACTAAAAGAAGGGTGGCGGCTGTGCGCAGGTTAGTAGACCGGAGGAATTAGCAAGACCGGCGCGCTCGAAAGCGCCCTGAGCACAGCCACCATTGAGTACAGGCAGATGCGCCTGACTTTATGGGACCTATGCACTTACTAAAACCATACGGGCTACTAAACCCGACCACTGATGGGCAGTGGCAGGCAAACGATATAGCCCGCGCCATGGTCGTGTAAGCCGGCGGATTCTGGCGTACGCGTAGGTAACGGCGCAAGGTGTTGTAGCCGTTATGGCGTAACGGTTCGTGTACTTTAAACGCGCTCACAAAATCATGTTTACGCACAGGAAATGCTGGGCAGTGAGCGCTTCCAGTTTTTTATCGTGTCAGCGAAATAGCCCCTCACCCTAACCCTCTCCCAGAGGGCTTGGCGGGCGGCGTTCCGATGAAGGGCAAGAGCACCACAAAACCAAAGCCGAACATCCGCTCCTCACCACTCAATAGGCCGAGTGTCAGCTCGCCTGCTTTTGATCTTGATCCACGGGCGACGTCGGAAGGCTGAGTGGAGGGATTGATCCGGGGGTGGGAGCGCAGCGACCGTTTGGCGAAGCCAAACACATCGAGAGGAGGTGCAGCGAAGCAAACCGTAGGCGATGCCCCCCGGATGAATCCCGGAGCGAAGGAACCCCGAGCCTTAGCGAGTGGGCCGGACGTAGGAGCAAGCGTTTTTGGTTACTTTTTAGGCGTTTGTAAAAAGTGACCCGCCGTAAGGGCGGAACCCTAGGTGGCCTTAACCGCAGCAATGGATATGCACACAGATCGAAAAGTGTGTCGTGTTCAAGATCTACCCCCTCACCCCAGCCCTCTCCCCCAGGGGGGCGAGGGCTGGGGTGAGGGGGCCGATCTCTGTGCGTTTCAGAATTTTGGTGAACCCTTGAGAAACGCAACCACTTTCTGCGCGGCGCTAGCCAAATGCTGCTCATGCGTAAACCCGGAAACCTTGAGCGGCTTCAAATCATGATCCCCCGCCGCCAGCCAAAACACTTCAATACTTGGCGATAACGAATAACCTTCGACCGCCTCACGATTGCCAAGCGCATCCCGCTCCCCCTGAACAATCAACGTCCGAGTCTGCAAAGAAGCCAAATGCTCAACCCGAGGCTTCTCCGGTTTCCCCACCGCATAAAACGGATATCCCAGACAAACCAACGCATCCGCACCCAACTCGTCGGCCAGGAGACTAGCCATCCGCCCCCCCATCGACTTCCCGCCAACCGCCAAAACCCCAGCGACATGACGTCGCACTTCAACGAAAACCTCACGCCAGCACTCCTGCAATTTCCCCGCAGGATTCGGCGGTCGCTTGACCCCGTCAACCCGCCGCTGCGCCATATAAGGAAACTCAAACCGCAACACATTCACCCCAAGCCCAGCAAGGCGCCCAGCCACATCCGTCATCCACTCACTGTCCATCGGCGCCCCCGCCCCATGCGCGAGGATGAGGGTCGCCGAAACCTCCCCAACAGCGGCATCCCAAAGCCACCCGTGATCCCGCAGGCACTGCGCCCATTGATCCCCGTCAATACTGGCCTTGTGCTGTTTGTCCATGCTTGCCTCGCTTTTAGTCTGCCTATAACTCCAGGCGAAGGATTCGCGGCGTTTTCTGCGCGCGCTCACTTCGGCTGAACCGTGGATGGGGAACCATGAACACTTCTATCAGTACCGCCTACAACTATAAGGTGGTCCGCCAATTCGCCATTATGACGGTGGTGTGGGGCATCGTCGGCATGGGGCTCGGGGTTTTTCTCGCGGCTCAATTGGTCTGGCCCGAACTCAACTTCAACCTGCCGTGGACCAGCTTCGGACGCCTGCGCCCGCTGCACACCAACGCGGTGATCTTCGCGTTCGGCGGCTGTGCGTTGTTTGCCAGTTCTTTTTACTCGGTGCAGCGTACTTGCCAGACCCGCTTATTTGCTCCCGCAATTGCCGCGTTCTGCTTCTGGGGCTGGCAGCTTGTGATTCTATTGGCGGCCATCAGCCTGCCACTGGGTTACACCAGCTCCAAGGAATACGCCGAGCTGGAATGGCCGATCGACATCCTGATCACCATCGTCTGGGTCGCCTACGCCATCGTGTTCTTCGGCACGATCATGCAACGCAAGACCAAGCACATTTATGTGGGTAACTGGTTCTTCGGCGCGTTCATCATCACCGTGGCGATCCTGCACATCGTCAACAACCTTGAGTTGCCGGTGAGCTTCACCAAGTCCTACTCGGTGTACGCCGGTGCAACCGACGCGATGGTGCAATGGTGGTACGGCCACAACGCCGTAGGCTTTTTCCTCACCGCCGGTTTCCTCGGGATGATGTACTACTTCGTGCCGAAACAGGCCGAACGTCCGGTGTATTCGTATCGCCTGTCGATCGTGCACTTCTGGGCGCTGATCACCCTGTACATCTGGGCCGGACCGCACCACTTGCACTACACCGCGCTGCCGGACTGGGCGCAATCGCTGGGCATGGTGATGTCGCTGGTACTGCTGGCCCCAAGCTGGGGCGGCATGATCAACGGCATGATGACCCTCTCGGGCGCCTGGCATAAGTTGCGCAGCGACCCGATCCTGCGCTTCCTGGTGGTGTCGCTGGCGTTCTACGGCATGTCGACCTTCGAAGGTCCGATGATGGCGATCAAGACGGTGAACGCCCTCTCCCACTACACCGACTGGACCATCGGCCACGTACACGCCGGCGCGCTCGGCTGGGTGGCGATGATTTCCATCGGCGCGCTGTACCACATGATCCCGAAAATCTTCGGCAAAGAGCAGATGCACAGCATCGGCCTGATCAACGCGCACTTCTGGCTCGCGACCATTGGCACCGTTTTGTACATCGCATCGATGTGGGTCAACGGCATCGCCCAAGGCCTGATGTGGCGCGCAGTGAACGAGGACGGCACGCTGACCTACTCCTTCGTCGAAACCCTGGTGGCCAGCCACCCAGGCTTCGTCGTGCGGCTGATTGGTGGGGCGATCTTCCTCAGCGGCATGTTCCTGATGGCTTACAACACCTGGCGCACCGTGCGGGCCTCGCAGCCTGCTGACGTCGTTGCTGCCGCGCAGATGGCCTGAGGAGTCCGCCATGAAACACGAAACGATTGAAAAGAACGTCGGCCTGCTGATGCTGCTGATGGTGTTTGCCGTGAGCATCGGCGGCCTGACCCAGATCGTCCCGCTGTTCTTCCAGGACGTGACCAACAAACCGGTGGAAGGCATGAAGCCCTACACCGCGCTGCAACTGGAAGGCCGCGACATCTACATCCGCGAAGGCTGCGTCGGCTGCCACTCGCAGATGATCCGTCCGTTCCGCGCCGAAACCGAACGCTACGGGCACTACTCGGTGGCCGGCGAAAGCGTGTGGGATCACCCGTTCCTGTGGGGCTCGAAACGTACCGGTCCGGACCTGGCCCGGGTTGGCGCGCGCTACTCGGATGACTGGCACCGTGCGCACTTGTACAACCCGCGCAACGTTGTACCGGAATCGAAAATGCCGGCCTACCCATGGCTGGTCACCCAACCGGTCGACAGCAGCCACACCGAAAACAAGCTCAAGGTCATGCGCACCCTCGGCGTGCCATACACCGACGATGACATCAGCGGCGCGGTGGCCAGCCTCAAGGGCAAGACCGAAATGGACGCCCTCGTCTCCTACCTGCAAGTGCTTGGCACTGCGATCAAGAGCAAGAGGTGATCTAGATGGTCTTTGAAATGAGCGCGGGGCTGATACGCGGCCTCGGCACGGTCGTGGTGTTCGTGGCCTTCGTCGGCCTGACCCTGTGGGTGTTCAACCGCAAGCGCACGCCGGAATTCGCCGAAGCGCGCCTGCTGCCGTTTGCCGACGAGCCGCAACCCGACACTACCCAAGCTAATGAAACAAGGAGTACCCGGCCATGACCACCTTCTGGAGTACGTGGATCTGCGTACTGACCATCGGCAGCCTGATCGGCCTGACCTGGCTGCTGGTCGGCACCCGTCGGGGCGAGACCAAGGGCAGCGTCGACCAGACCATGGGCCACAGCTTCGACGGCATCGAGGAGTACGACAACCCGCTGCCGCAGTGGTGGTTCATGCTGTTCGCCGGCACGCTGGTGTTTTCCGTGGGCTATCTGATCCTTTATCCGGGCCTGGGCAACTGGAAAGGCATCCTGCCCGGCTACGAGGACGGCTGGACCGGCGTCCACGAATGGGAAAAGGAAATGAGCAAGGCCGACGCCAAATTCGGGCCGATCTTCGCCAAATTCGCCGCCATGCCGCTGGAAGAAGTGGCGAAGGATCCGCAGGCGCTGAAAATGGGTGGCCGTCTGTTCGCGTCCAACTGCTCGGTGTGCCACGGTTCTGATGCCAAAGGCGCGTTCGGTTTCCCTAATCTCGCCGACAAGGACTGGCGTTGGGGCGGCGACGCCGAAACCATCAAGGCCACCATCATGGGTGGACGGATGGCGGCGATGCCGGCGTGGGGCGAAGTGTTGGGCGAAGCCGGGGTGAAGAACGTGGCCGCTTACGTGCGTCACGAACTGGCCGGCCTGCCACTGCCCGCCGACAGCAAGGCTGACCTGCAAGCCGGGCAGCAAGCCTTCAGCACCACGTGCGTCGCCTGTCATGGGGCAACCGGCCAAGGCACTGCAGCCATGGGCGCGCCGAATCTGACGCACCCGGCCGGGTTTATCTACGGCACCGGCCTGACCCAACTCGAACAGACCATCCGCCATGGCCGTCAGGGCCACATGCCGGCGCAAAATGAACTGTTGGGCAACGATAAAGTGCAATTGCTGGCCGCTTATGTGTACAGCCTGTCGCACAGATTGAATACAGAAAAAGTTATTACTGAAGACAACAAGCAGTAAGCATTGCGTACATCACTGCCGCACCATTCTCGGTGCGGCAGCATCCCGCCCCTTTGCGACGCATTGTCGCACCCCTTCACACCCTCACCTTTCGGTTCCCCGGATTCGGGTCTACGCTTGCTCGATGCGGACTGGCCCGTGCCGGTTCCAGGTCGACCCCGAGCGATGTGTTCGATGAATTGGCTGACAGACTCGCCGCAAAGGCCGGTAGATACCGGCTGTCGCGCCGATTGCCATTCATCCGCCTAACTGGCCGTTCGAACACACCTCGTTACAACTGACCTGAACCCCTCGCTTTTTCCGTCCGCTGCGACATTTTGTCCGAGGCCAATTTTGACCTTACGTGGCGCATGGAAAGGCCGCAGAATCAGCGTTGGAAAGCATTGACCCAGGTCATGGCGCGTTGCAATGACCCCCTGCTCTCTGCATACTTGCGGCCGATTTTAATCCTAATAAAACACCCAAACCGTGGAACCTTAGAATGAGCACAGCAATCAGTCCGACTGCTTATAACTATAAGGTAGTCCGCCAGTTCGCCATCATGACGGTGGTCTGGGGGATCCTTGGCATGGGGCTCGGTGTCTTCATCGCCTCGCAACTGGTCTGGCCGGAATTGAACTTCGGTCTGCCGTGGACGAGCTTTGGACGCTTGCGCCCGTTGCACACAAACCTGGTGATTTTCGCCTTCGGTGGTTGTGCACTGTTTGCCACTTCCTACTATGTCGTGCAGCGAACCTGCCAGACGCGACTGATTTCCGACAGCCTCGCCGCCTTCACCTTTTGGGGATGGCAAGCGGTCATCGTTGGCGCGATCATTACCTTGCCGCTGGGTTACACCACCACCAAGGAATACGCGGAACTGGAATGGCCGCTCGCCATTTTGCTGGCCATTGTCTGGGTCACCTACGGCCTGGTGTTCTTCGGCACCATCACCAAGCGCAAAACCAAGCACATCTATGTCGGTAACTGGTTCTACGGTGCGTTCATCGTGGTGACGGCGATGCTGCACATCGTCAACCACATGTCGTTGCCGGTCAGCCTGTTCAAGTCGTACTCGGCCTACTCGGGCGCGACCGACGCGATGATCCAGTGGTGGTACGGCCACAACGCAGTGGGTTTCTTCCTGACCACCGGTTTCCTGGGGATGATGTACTACTTCGTGCCGAAACAGGCCGAACGTCCGATCTACTCCTATCGCCTGTCGATCGTGCACTTCTGGGCACTGATCACCCTGTACATCTGGGCCGGCCCGCACCACTTGCACTACACCGCACTGCCGGATTGGGCACAATCGCTGGGCATGGCCATGTCGATCATCCTGCTGGCACCAAGCTGGGGCGGCATGATCAACGGCATGATGACCCTGTCGGGCGCCTGGCATAAGCTGCGCACCGACCCGATCCTGCGCTTCCTTGTGGTCTCGCTGGCGTTCTACGGCATGTCGACCTTCGAAGGTCCGATGATGGCGATCAAGACCGTCAACTCGCTCTCGCACTACACCGACTGGACCATCGGCCACGTACACGCCGGCGCGCTCGGCTGGGTAGCGATGATCTCGATCGGCGCGATCTACCACATGATCCCGAAACTGTTCGGTCGTGCGCAGATGCACAGCGTCGGTCTGATCAACGCGCACTTCTGGCTCGCAACCATCGGCACCGTGCTGTACATCGCTTCGATGTGGGTCAACGGCATCACTCAAGGCCTGATGTGGCGTGCAATCAACGACGACGGCACCCTCACCTACTCGTTCGTCGAAGCGCTGCAGGCCAGCCACCCGGGCTACATCGTCCGTGCACTGGGCGGTGCATTCTTCGCCAGCGGCATGTTCCTGATGGCTTACAACGTCTGGCGCACCGTGCGCGCCTCGAACCCGGCTGAAGCCGAAGCCGCTGCCCAGATCGCTGTCGTTGGAGCTCACTGATGAAGCATGAAGCTGTCGAGAAGAACATTGGCCTGTTGGCCTTCTTCATGGTCATCGCCGTCAGCGTTGGCGGCCTGACCCAAATCGTTCCGCTGTTTTTCCAGGACGTCACCAACAAACCGGTCGAGGGCATGAAGCCGCGTTCGGCGCTGGAACTGGAAGGCCGCGACGTTTACATCGCCAACGGCTGTGTCGGCTGCCACTCGCAGATGATCCGTCCGTTCCGTGCCGAAACCGAACGCTACGGCCATTACTCGGTCGCCGGTGAAAGCGTCTGGGATCACCCGTTCCTGTGGGGTTCCAAGCGTACCGGCCCGGACCTGGCCCGCGTCGGCGGTCGTTACTCCGATGACTGGCAGCGTGCGCACTTATACAACCCGCGCAACGTGGTGCCTGAGTCGAAAATGCCGGCTTACCCGTTCCTCGTGGAGAACAAGCTCGACGGTAAGGACACCGCTAAAAAAATGGAGGTCTTGCGCACGCTCGGCGTCCCTTACACCGACGAAGACATCGCCGGTGCAAAGGATGCTGTGAAGGGCAAAACCGAAATGGACGCGCTGGTGGCCTATCTGCAAGGCCTGGGCACCATCATCAAAAGCAAACGGTGATCTAGATGGATATCGGGATGATTCGAGGCCTGGGCACCGTTGTTGTGATGGTTGCCTTCATCGGCCTGGCGTTGTGGGTATTCAGCCCCAAGCGCAAGTCGGAGTTTGAAGACGCGACCTTGCTGCCTTTCGCGGATGATCCCGAAGCCATCAAGCACGTCGAGCAAGCTTCTAGGAGTAACAAAGAATGACTACATTCTGGAGTCTGTACGTCACAGTCCTCAGTCTCGGTACGATCTTTTCCCTGACCTGGCTGCTGCTGTCGACCCGCAAGGGCCAGCGCAGCGAGCAGACGGACGAGACGGTCGGCCACTCCTTCGACGGGATCGAGGAGTACGACAACCCGCTGCCGAAATGGTGGTTCATGCTGTTCGTCGGCACCATCGTTTTTGCCTTGGGTTACCTGGTGCTGTACCCGGGCCTGGGCAACTGGAAAGGCCTGCTGCCGGGCTACAACTACCTCGATAACGACAAGCAGACCGCGTTCGCCAACGGCCAGACCGGCTGGACCGGCGTGCACGAGTGGGAAAAGGAAATGGCTCGCTCGGACGCCAAGTTCGGTCCGATCTTCGCCAAGTTCGCCGCCATGCCGATCGAAGAAGTGGCCAAGGATCCGCAAGCCCTGAAGATGGGGGGCCGCCTGTTCGCCTCCAACTGCTCGGTCTGCCACGGTTCCGATGCCAAGGGCGCTTACGGTTTCCCGAACCTGACCGACGCCGACTGGCGCTGGGGCGGCGAGCCGGAAACCATCAAGACCACCATCATGGGCGGTCGTCACGCGGTGATGCCGGCCTGGGCCGATGTCATCGGCGAGCAAGGCGTCGCCGACGTTGCAGCCTTCGTGGTGACCCAACTCGATGGTCGCAAACTGCCGGAAGACACCAAGGCCGACCCGGCCAACGGCCAGAAACTCTTCGCCGCCAACTGCGTGGCGTGCCACGGCCCGGAAGGTAAAGGCACCCCGGCGATGGGTGCGCCTAACCTGACCCACCCGGCGGCGTTCATCTACGGTTCGAGCTTCGCGCAACTGCAGCAGACCATCCGGTACGGCCGTCAGGGCCAGATGCCTGCGCAGGAACAACTGCAGGGCAACGACAAGGTGCACCTGCTGGCGGCGTATGTTTACAGCTTGTCCCACGGTGAAAAAGCACCGGAAGCCGAGGCGCAATAAGGTCGATAACTGATAACGACAACGGCCCCGTTCATTTCCATGAACGGGGCCGTTGTCGTTCCATACCGGCTTTTTAACGAATTTCGATGGTGTCGATTTCTTCAAGCGTCTTGCGCCAGTCATTGGCGCTGACCTGATACACCTTCATTGACTTGCGATCCCCGGCAATGCTGATCGTCAGATACGACTGATTGGACGCCCCACCGCTGAGATAGACAGGCACACTCCCGAACACTCTTTCGACACTGCGTTTACTGTAATTCCCCACACGCTGGTGATAATGACCGGCGAACACTGCGGTCACTTTGTATCGTTCGATCATTTCCTTGAACCTGGTGATCTGCTCGGCCGAGCCCTTCCAGTCATCAGGCTTGTGCATATTGAGCAGAATGATCTGACCTTTTACACGCGCCGCTTTCAAATCCTTTTCCAGCCAGTCGAGTGAGTCGGTTATCGCATACAGCGTTGGCACGCCCCAATCATATGCGGTGAATTGAGTGCTGTAAGTAGGCTCATTGTTCAGCTGAACCACATGCACATCCCCATAATCCTTTGAATAAGCAAGACTGCCACTAAGGCGTCTTTTAATGGTGCTCTCACTGTCGTAGCTCATATCCAGGCCTGGCAACTTGCCAAAATATCGCTCTTTAAAATCAACGATACTTCCCGCTGCGCAATTATTCAGAAAGCAGTCATCGACGTTATTTTCGTAATCATGATTACCCAGACCGTAGTCATAGTTGCCTGCCAGTTGTTTATCCAGTATTTCCCGGACAGTGGCCCGCTCAGACCCGTGACCGAATGCCGTCATGTCACCGTTGATCATGACAGGTACATTGTTTGGATTGAGAACGACACTCCTTCGGAAATCTGCAATGTCGGCGTATTGGGTTTCAATTAACCAGCGCGAACGCTTATCTCGATCCGAGGAAGATTCCTTGTCGCCGTCATCAGAAGCTTCAGTCCAAGGAAACTGCGGGTCCGATGCAAAAACAAAACGACTCGGGGAGTAATCGGCCTGCGCAGTATTAATGAAAACTGCAAGCGCACTAAAAAACAGACTGCCAAAATACGAAAACTTATTATTAAACATAGACTTCTTTTCCGGTAATAAAAGTTAGCGAAAGACTCATTCCATCGCTTGCCCCCAAAGTAACCAACAGAACACCGCAACACAATCACCACACCCTCAAACTTTAATTAACCATATTTCACTACTTACACCAAATTCAAACTCATCATTGGCTGCAATACTTTAAATAAACAATCGCACAAACTTTGACAATGTTCCGACTTCATACGCGACACCAGTCTGCAAGCTCCGGATAACGCGACTGGCTCACATTTGGCAATGCAATGTCGATGGGCCAATCTGCCGACAGACGATATCGTCCTGATCTGAAACCGCAGGCGACGCCTGCATACCACCTGGCAAGGATGCCCTTCATGACCAAACCAAACGAAAGTCCGAACACTGCACAGTCGATCCCGGACTGCGTACCCCCCGTTAAAAATGACACGACCAACGAGACCGGAAACCGGTCGAGTCAGAAGCGATCTTTCATCGACGAAAGTGCTGCGGACAAAAAGCATGGTTCCGGCGGGCTCGACACCCTGGGCGGCGGCCGACTGCCTTGATCGCTGAATGAAAAACCGGGCAACGTTCGCGTTGCCCTCCTCTGCTGCCATCGCGCAACACCGATATCGGCAGTACCTGTCAGCTATAGTCAATTGACCTGCGTCATGCTTTGCTGAATTCGCTACACCATTCAGGTTTTTTTCCCAACGCGACCAAAGGTCGCACCCTTGATCCAGAGCGACAGGCGTATCATTGCGCCACTGCAACACCTCTTTCTGACCTGGGTTGGCACGTATCGACCGAGGCATTTTTCCACTGCCGTGGGATGCAATGATGAGCAACCAGATTCCGGTACACGACGTCACGCCACCGAGCAAAAACACGAACAACAGCGTCGACCTTTACGCCTCACGAGAAAAAATCTACACCCGCGCTTTCACCGGGCTGTTCCGCAATCTGCGGATGATGGGCGGCGCCGCTTTGTTTCTGCTGTATTTCGGTACGGTGTGGCTGAACTGGGGTGGCCATCAGGCCGTGTGGTGGAACCTGCCCGAGCGCAAGTTCTTCATCTTCGGCGCCACCTTCTGGCCCCAGGACTTCATCCTGCTGTCGGGCTTGTTGATCATTGCCGCGTTCGGCCTGTTTTTCATCACCGTGTATGCCGGCCGGGTCTGGTGCGGTTACACCTGCCCGCAAAGCGTGTGGACGTGGATTTTCATGTGGTGCGAGAAGGTCACCGAAGGCGACCGCAACCAGCGCATCAAGCTCGACAAGGCGCCGATGAGCGCCAACAAATTCCTGCGTAAATGTGCCAAACACACGATGTGGTTATTGATCGGTTTTGTCACCGGCATGACCTTCGTCGGTTACTTCTCGCCCATTCGCGAACTGGTCTTCGAGTTCTTCACCGGCCAGGCCGATGGCTGGTCGTACTTCTGGGTCGGTTTCTTCACCCTCGCCACTTATGGCAATGCCGGATGGTTGCGTGAGCAGGTGTGCATCTACATGTGTCCGTATGCGCGCTTCCAGAGCGTGATGTTCGACAAGGACACGCTGATCGTTTCCTACGACCCGCGTCGCGGCGAAAGCCGTGGCCCACGCAAGAAAGGCGTCGACTACAAGGCCATGGGCCTGGGCGATTGCATCGATTGCACCATGTGCGTGCAGGTCTGCCCGACCGGCATCGACATCCGCGACGGCCTGCAGATCGAATGCATTGGCTGCGCGGCGTGTATCGACGCCTGCGACAGCATCATGGACAAGATGGACTACCCGCGCGGCCTGATCAGCTACACCACCGAGCACAACCTCTCCGGGCAGAAAACCCATAAACTGCGGCCACGCCTGATCGGCTACGCAGTGGTGCTGCTGGCGATGATCAGCCTGCTGGTGACCGCGTTCTTTATGCGCTCGCTGGTTGGTTTCGACGTCAGCAAGGACCGCGTGCTGTACCGCGAAAACGCCGAAGGCCGGATCGAAAACGTCTACAGCCTGAAGATCATGAACAAGGACCAGCGCGACCACACCTACGTGCTGGAAGCCGCCGGTCTGCCGGATCTGCGACTGCAAGGCAAGCGCGAGATCAAGGTGCCGGCGGGCGAGATTTTCAGCATGCCGGTCGAATTGTCGAGTGCACCCGAACAACTTCCATCGAGCACCAACGAGGTGAAATTCATCCTCAAGGACGCCGATGACGACAGCGTCCACGTTGAAGCCAAGAGCCGATTCATCGGCCCACAAATCCGTTGAGAGAACTGAACATGCCCGCAGCAAACGCCGCAAGTCCCTGGTACAAGCACCTCTGGCCATGGATCATCATCGGGATTCTGGCCTGCTCGGTGACCCTGACCTTGTCGATGGTGACCATCGCGGTGAACAACCCGGACAACCTCGTCAACGACAACTATTACGAGGCGGGCAAAGGCATCAACCGTTCGCTGGACCGTGAGCTGCTGGCGCAAAACCTGAAGATGCGCGCTGCCGTGCATCTGGACGACGTCACCGGCGAAGTGGATCTGCGTTTGAGCGGCGACAGCCAGCCAAAGACGCTGGAACTGAACCTGATCTCGCCGACTCAGCCGGAGAAGGATCGCAAAATTGTTCTGTCCCGCAGCGAAACGGAAACCGGACGTTACATCGGCCAGTTGAGCGACAAGATCGAAGGGCGTCGGTTTGTCGAATTGCTGGGTACTCAGGACGACCACGTCTGGCGCATGTTCGAAGAAGAACTGGTCAGCCATGACAAGGATCTGCTGCTCGGCGATGAGCCGCTGCAAGGCGCTGAAGACCTGAAGAAGTGAATCAAAGTCAAAAGCCCCTCACCCTAGCGCTCCCGAAACGTCGGACCGCCCGGAGGGAGAGGGAACTGGTCTCGGGTGTTTACATAATCGATGTATGCCAGTGACGATAGCGCTGACTGAACCCATTAATCCGGCCACCACCGATCGGCTCCCTCTCCCTCCGAGAGAGGGCTGGGGTGAGGGCAAGCGGATCACTCGACTCCAAGGGTTTATCCCCTCGACAATGCCATGACCACCCCACTCCCTTGCTACCACTGCGCCCTGCCCGTCCCGTCCGGCAGCCGCTTTACCGCCGTCGTCCTCGGGGAACCCCGCGAATTCTGCTGCCCCGGCTGCCAGGCCGTGGCCGAAGCCATCGTCGCCGGCGGCCTGGAAAGTTATTACCAGCATCGCAGCGAAGCCTCCGCCAACCCTGAAGCATTGCCGGTGCAACTGACTGATGAACTGGCACTGTACGACCGCGCCGATGTGCAACAACCTTTCGTCCGCCACGAAGGTGAGCTGGCCGAAACCACCCTGCTGATGGAAGGCATCAGTTGTGCCGCGTGCGGCTGGCTGATCGAGAAACACCTGCGCACCTTGCCCGCCGTGGCCGAGGCGCGACTGAACCTGTCCAACCATCGCCTGCATGTGCGCTGGGCCGACGCGCAATTGCCGCTGAGCCAGATCCTCGCCGAACTGCGCCACATCGGTTACGCCGCCCATCCTTATCAAGCCGACCGCGCCAGCGAACAACTGGCCAGCGAGAACCGTCTGGCTCTGCGACAGCTCGGGGTGGCCGGGCTGCTGTGGTTTCAGGCGATGATGGCGACCATGGCGACATGGCCGGAATTCAACATCGACCTCAGCCCGGAACTGCACACGATCCTGCGCTGGGTCGCGCTGTTTCTCACCACGCCGATTGTGTTTTACAGCTGCGCGCCGTTCTTCAAGGGGGCGATGCGCGACCTGCGCACTCGTCACCTGACCATGGACGTGTCGGTGTCGCTGGCCATCGGCAGCGCCTACGTTGCGGGGATCTGGACGTCGATCACTGGCGTCGGCGAGTTGTATTTCGACGCGGTCGGCATGTTCGCCCTGTTCCTGCTCGCCGGGCGCTATCTGGAGCGACGTGCCCGCGAACGCACCGCCGCCGCCACCGCACAGCTAGTCAATCTGTTGCCGGCCTCGTGCCTGCGCCTGGACGACAACAACCAGAGCGAGCGCATCCTGCTCAGCGAATTGCGCCTTGGCGATCAGATTCTGGTGCAGCCCGGTTCGATCCTGCCGGCGGACGGCAAGATCCTCGACGGCCAATCGAGCATCGACGAGTCACTGCTGACCGGTGAATACCTGCCGCAACCGCGCTCGCCGGGTGACGCGGTGACCGCCGGTACACTCAACGTCGAAGGCGCATTGACCGTTGAAGTGCAGGCGCTGGGGCACGATACGCGATTGTCCGCCATCGTCCGTTTGCTCGATCGTGCGCAGGCCGAAAAACCGCGACTGGCAGAAATCGCCGACCGCGCGGCGCAATGGTTCCTGCTGCTCTCGCTGATTGCCGCAGCGGCCATCGGCCTGTTGTGGTGGGAACTGGATTCGTCGCGCGCCTTCTGGATCGTCCTCGCCATGCTGGTTGCGACTTGCCCGTGCGCGCTGTCGTTGGCGACCCCGACCGCCCTCACGGCGGCCACCGGCACCTTGCACAAACTGGGTCTGTTACTGACGCGCGGTCATGTACTGGAAGGCCTGAATCAAATCGACACGGTGATTTTCGACAAGACCGGCACGCTCACCGAGGGGCGTCTGGTGCTGCGTTCCATTCGCCCGCTCGGGGCGCTGAATGGCGAGCAATGCCTGAGCCTTGCCGCCGCTTTGGAAAACCGCTCGGAACACCCGATTGCCCGCGCCTTTGGGCGGGCACCGCTGGCGGCGGAGGAAGTCCACAGCACACCGGGCCTCGGCCTCGAAGGTCTGGTTGGCGAGCAGCGCCTGCGCATTGGCCAGTCTGCGTTTGTCTGCGCCCTGAGCAACGCACCGCCACCGGCAATGCCCGACGAACCGGGCCAATGGCTGCTGCTCGGCGACGCTCAAGGCCCGCTGGCATGGTTCGTCCTCGACGACCGCTTGCGTGACGATGCTCCGGCCCTGCTCGCGGCGTGCAAGGCGCGCGGCTGGCGGACGTTGCTGTTGTCCGGCGACAGCTCGCCGATGGTCGCCAGTGTCGCCGCCGAACTGGGCATCGACGAAGCCCGAGGTGGCTTGCGCCCGGACGACAAGCTGCAAGTGCTGCAACAATTGCACAAGCAAGGACGCAAAGTGCTGATGCTCGGCGATGGCGTCAATGACGTACCGGTGCTGGCCGCGGCCGACATCAGCGTGGCCATGGGCTCGGCCACCGATCTGGCGAAAACCAGCGCCGATGCCGTGCTGCTGTCCAATCGCCTCGACGCACTGGTGCAAGCGTTCACCCTGGCCCGTCGCACCCGCCGGGTAATCATCGAGAACCTGCTGTGGGCCGCGCTGTACAATGGCCTCATGTTGCCGTTTGCCGCGCTCGGCTGGATCACTCCGGTGTGGGCCGCTGTCGGCATGTCGATCAGTTCGTTGACCGTGGTGCTCAACGCCCTGCGCCTGACTCGCCTGCCGAGTGCGCCGGCTGTTCGTACCTCGTCAGAAACCCGTCCGCTGCCGGCCTGAGCCGCGCGGGCATGGAGTACCGATGCCAGCTCTCTACGTGATGATCCCGGCCGCACTGTTGATCGTGGCCATCGCCGTGTACATCTTCTTCTGGGCGGTGGACAGCGGTCAGTACGACGACCTCGACGGCCCGGCTCACAGCATTCTGTTCGACGATCAGGATCCGAACCACACAGCAGCGGTGGACGAGGCCAACGCCGGCAAACCGGACGACAAGGCGCCGCCCCATGCTTGAATTGGCGCCACTGCTGGTGTCGGCGCTGATTCTGGGTTTGCTCGGCGGCGGCCATTGCCTGGGAATGTGCGGCGGTTTGATGGGCGCGCTGACGCTGGCGATCCCCAAGGAGCAGCGCAGCCGACGCTTTCGTTTGCTGCTGGCGTACAACCTGGGGCGAATCCTCAGTTACGCCACCGCCGGATTGCTGATCGGCCTTGCGGGCTGGGCGGTGGCCAACAGCCCTGCCGCGCTGTTCATGCGCGTGCTGGCCGGGTTGCTGCTGATCGCCATGGGTTTGTATCTGGCCGGTTGGTGGAGCGGTCTGACCCGCATTGAAAGCCTCGGCCGTGGTTTGTGGCGCTACATCCAACCGGTGGCCAATCGCTTGCTGCCAGTGTCGAGCCTGCCCCGCGCCTTGCTGCTCGGCGCCCTGTGGGGATGGCTGCCGTGCGGACTGGTTTATAGCACGCTGCTGTGGTCGGCGAGTCAGGGCAATGCGCTGGACAGTGCGCTGCTGATGCTCGCTTTCGGCCTGGGCACATGGCCGGTGCTGCTCGCCAC
>NZ_VXCA01000014.1 GCF_011369485.1 Pseudomonas atagonensis
GTGGTGTAGGAGTGCTCTTGGGTACCTAGAGCCGAAGTGCGGTGCCACTGGATAACGACTTCGCTCATCCCCTCGCCGGAAGTCAGGGCTGCTTGCAGCAGTGGCGAAGCCTTGTCGTAGACCTTGGTGATCACAACTGGCTTGTGCACGCGCTGACCGGTTGGCTGACCGGATTGCGGGTCACGCGGGATGATCACGTCGTGGGTGAAAGCCTGAACCATCACCTGGTCTTCGTGGCCTTCCTGATAGGTGTTGCCGACGGAGTCAGCGGTGAAAGCGCCTGCAGTGATCAGGCCTTGTTTTTCGCCGGTAACCGACATGTACGCTGGTGTTGCCATGGGGTGCTCTCCTTGCGGATAAATTTAGGGTGCCCGGGAGGCGAAATCGCCCGGTGGGTGCCTGACGGTTATCAAGGAGCGTGCCAGCTTTTGTGACGTCGCCGGGAGCCGGGGGTGAAACCACGCTGAGCGCAGATTTCCGACAGTTTCGGCGGCTGATTCAGGGTGAAAGTGCGCAAGAAGTTGCGCAGTACTGCGCAACTTCTTGCGCACTTGGCTGCAGGCCTTGTGCGGCGTGGTCTTCAGAGAAGTTGAGGGCAAAATATTACGAGCATGTGCGCAACTTCTTGCGCACTAAGGCTAAGAGCTATCAGTGGCGGTTTTCGCAGGAAAATACCTCTCCCTGTGACGCTGCCGCCGACTGCGATCTTTTAATCCTTCAGCGCGATAGCCGCGCCAGGCACGCCTCGATCGAACGCTGCTGCGTCTCGGCATACAGCCCCAACTCATCAATGGTCGAACGCCCCAGCGCCTGTTCAAACGCCTGTCGGTTGGAGCGCTCGCCATAATGAGCCTGCGCGGCGTCGCCGAGGTTTGACTGAAAGATCCCGGCGGCACTCACTGGTAGGAAATCTTCGTACACCAGCGGTTCGGCTTTCACACAGCCGTCGCGCAGCAGATCCTCCAGCGACGCGTCACTAGGACTACCCGCCGCCAGTCCCTTGTCCGTGACGACATAGCGAAAGTACGCCAGCCCCTGTTCGCGCATGCCCTCGAGGCTGTCAGGAAATTCGCCAAAGTGCTGCGTCATCAGCGCGTTGTAGCGTGCGGCGTTGCCTTCGTTGGGAAAGTCGCCCAACTCATCCCGCGCGGCATTCAGCAAGCGGTCATACAGCGCACGGCCCTTGGGCGTCAGCGCAGCGCCGCGCTGTTCGATTTCGCCGAATCGCGCGCTGTGGCTGCCACGGGTTTCGCTTTGATCGGTGAAGGCGATGGGCTCGTCCAGTGCCTTGAAACTGGTCTGGCGCAGCAGGATCGGACATTGCCGGCGGGGCGGTCCCTCGATCACTGCTTTGGGCGTGATGCCGTGGGCGGGCATCTCTTCCTGCACGGTGTCGATGTCCAGCGTGCGTGGGGTCAGGTGATTGATGTGCGGGCCTTTGAACGCCACCACGTCGGCAATCAGACGATGTTGGGCGCTGAGCGTCTGATACTGCGCGGCGCTGACGGTAGCGCTGTGGTGCCAGCGAAAGGTTTCCAGCGCCTGCAAAACAAATGTCTGCGCGTCGCTCTCATTCAATCCGCCAGCGTTTTCCGCTTGTGCGATCAGGCGCAGTGCCTCAGGGGCAAAGATCGAGCGTTTGGCCAGCACCGATTCGGCAAATGCCCGCAGCTCGGGGTCTTCAATCAGTTCCAGGCGCAGCAACGAGGTAAACACCCGAAACGGGCTGACTTGCAGCGCTTCTTCGTGCACCGCGCGAAAAGCCGTTGAGTGCACCGGTACGCCCGCCGGTGTCAGGTCGTAATAGCCCACGGGCTGCATGCCCATTACCGCGAACAGGCGGGCGAGGGTGGCCAGTTCGGTCGCAGTGCCGACGCGGATGGCACCATGGCGCTCCATGTCCAGGCGCTGGATTTCGCCGGTGCTGGCAAGTTGTCGGGCGATCTCGGGCTGCCGGGAAAGCACCTCGCGATTGGTCTGTTCCACCAGTTCCATCAGCGCGCCGTACAACGGCACTTCTTCGCGGTACATGTCGGACATCGCTTTGGAGAAGCGTTGGCGGATCAGGTCGGGGCTGACGAAAGGCTGCACGGTCATGAAAAAAATTCCTGCCACGGTCACGGAATGGATGGCAGAAAAGATCGCAGCCTTTGCGCGCGCGGGCAAACGAAGAATCCTACGAACTTCATTCTGCCAACGACTGATCGACCAGTTCGATCCAGTGCGCAACCGGCGTGCGTCCGGCACTGGCGAGGTGGCTCTGGCAACCCACATTCGAGGTCACGATCAGTTCCGGGCGACCGCTCTCCAGGGCATTGAGGCGGTTGTCGCGCAACTGTCGGGCGAGCGCCGGTTGCGTCAGTGAGTAAGTGCCTGCCGAGCCGCAGCACAAATGGCCGTCGGGCACGGCAGTGAGGTTGAAACCGAGGCGCGTCAACAGCGCTTCCACCGCGCCGCCGAGTTTGAGCGCGTGTTGCAAGGTGCAGGGGCAATGCACGGCGATCCGCCGCTCGGCGGCCGCGCAGATTTGCTCAAGGGGTTCCTGCGCGAGGATCTGCACCAGATCCACCGTCATCTCGCTGACTCGCCGTGCCTTGTCGGCATACGCCGGATCAGCCTCCAGCAAATGCCCGTAATCCTTGATGAACGCGCCGCAACCGCTGGCGGTCTGCACGATGGCTTTGGCGCCGTTTTGCAGATGCGGCCACCAGGCGTCGATGTTCTGCCGGGCGCGGTCGAGGCCTTTGGCCTGGGCGTCGAGGTGATAGTCCAGCGCACCGCAGCAACCGGCTCCAGCCACCGGAGTGACGCTGATACTCAGTCGATCCAGCACTCGCGCCGTTGCGTCATTGGTGTTGGGTGAAAGCCCCGGTTGCACGCAACCTTCAAGCAGCAATACGCGGCGCGAGTGGCGTGGCAATGGGCGTGAACCTGACGTCGGCAGCTGTTGCGGCAGCTTGCTTTCAAACATCCGCGGCAACAATGGGCGGAACGTGCTGCCGACGCGCAGCAGGCCTTTGAACAGCCCGGGATTGGGCGCCAATGCCCTCAATCCCTCGCGTAACAGGCGCTGCGCCGCCGGGCGCGGTACGGCCTGATCGACCACGGCGCGGCCAATGTCGAGCAGATTGTGATAATCCACGCCGGAAGGGCAGGTGGTCTCGCAGTTGCGGCACGACAGGCAGCGATCCAGATGCAGTTGCGTCTGCGCGGTGGCCGGCGCGCCTTCAAGCACTTGCTTGATCAGGTAGATGCGCCCGCGCGGGCCGTCGAGTTCGTCGCCGAGTAGTTGATAGGTCGGGCACGTAGCGTTGCAGAATCCGCAATGCACGCAGGTACGCAGGATCTTTTCCGCTTCGGCGGCACGGGGCAATTGTCGGGATTGCTCGCTGAGGGTGGTCTGCATGCCTAGAACTCCGCGTACATCCGGCCGGGGTTGAACAGCCCTTGCGGGTCGAGTTGCGCCTTGAGTTGCCGGTGATAGCGCAGCAGTGTCGGGGCCAGTGGCTGAAAAGGCGTGTCGCTGGCGCCATGGCTGAAGCACGTGGCGTGGCCGCCCAGTTCACCGGCAATGGACTGAATGTCTTTTGCGTCAGACTTCAACCAGCGTTGCGCTCCGGCCCAGTCGATCAGCTGTGCGCCGGGCAGGGACTGTACGCCGAGATTGTTCGGCAGCGACAGGCGCCACAGCGGCAAACCCTCGTCGAAAAAACTTAGGCGTTGTTCGTTCAGGTCGCGCCAGAACAGCGAGTCCAGCGGCTCACCGCCGAGTCGCTGATGCGCGGCGGTGACCGAGCCTTCGCCGCCCTCAAGGCGCAGGTACAGACTCTCGCCGTCATGGCACGCGGCGCTGATCGGCAACGGTTGCTGGCCCCATTCGGCGAGGTTGGCCAATGCGCGTGTGCAATCGATATCGAGGCGGATGCTCAGGCATTGACGGGGTTTGGGCAGGACTTTCAGCGACACTTCGGTGAGCACCCCAAGGCAGCCGTAACTGCCGGCCATCAGCCGCGACAGGTCGTAACCGGCGACGTTTTTCATCACTTCGCCGCCGAAACGCAAGTGCTGACCAAGCCCGGTGATCACCCGAGTACCGAGAACGAAATCGCGTACCGAACCCGACCATGGGCGCCGTGGCCCGGACAGTCCGCAGGCAATCATGCCGCCCACCGTTGCACTTTCGCCGAACGCCGCGGGCTCACACGGCAGCATCTGCCCGGCGGCGTCCAGTGCCGCCAGCAGTTCGCCAAGCGGTGTGCCGGCGCGCACGCTGACTACCAGTTCGGTCGGCTCGTAACGGACGATGCCGCGATGGTTGCGGGTATCGAGCACTTCACCGGCCACCTCGCGACCGAGAAAAGCCTTGCTGTTGCCGCCCTGGATTTTCAGTGGCGTGGCATTGGCGCGTGCCGCGTTGACCTGATCGAGCAGGGCGTCGGCGCCATCGAAATCCGCCATCAGAAACGCTCCAGTTCGGGAAACGGCAGTTGTCCGCCATGAATATGCATCGCGCCGAATTCGGCGCAGCGACGCAGGGTCGGAATGTTCTTGCCGGGGTTGAGCAGACCCTGCGGGTCGAACGCCGCTTTCACCGCATGGAACAGGCTCAGTTCGGCGCTGTTGAACTGCGCGCACATCTGATTGATTTTTTCCCGGCCGACACCGTGTTCGCCGGTGATACTGCCGCCGACCTGCACGCACAGTTCGAGAATTTTGCCGCCCAGCGCTTCGGCGCGGTGCAGTTCGCCGGGCTGATTGGCATCGAACAGAATCAGCGGATGCATGTTGCCGTCGCCGGCATGGAACACGTTGGCCACGCGCAAGCCGAACTCTTCGCCAAGCCGGGCGATGCCTTGCAACACACCGGGCAATTCGCGGCGCGGAATCGTGCCGTCCATGCAGTAATAGTCGGGCGACAGCCGGCCAATGGCAGGAAACGCATTCTTGCGACCGGCCCAGAACCGCACGCGTTCGGCTTCGTCCCGCGCCTGACGCACTTCGGTCGCGCCCGCCGCCGTCATGACCTCACGCACGCGCAGGCAATCATCGTGGACGTCGGCTTCGACACCATCGAGTTCGCACAACAGAATGGCTTCGGCGTCGACCGGGTAGCCGGCGTGGATGAAATCTTCGGCCGCGCGGATGGCGAGGTTATCCATCATCTCCAGGCCGCCGGGAATGATCCCCGCGGCAATAATATCGGCGACCGCACGCCCGGCCTTTTCCACCGAATCGAAACTCGCCAGCAGCACTTTGGCGACCTGGGGTTTGGGCAGCAGTTTGACCGTGACTTCGGTGATGATCCCCAGCAATCCTTCGGAACCGGTGAACAGCGCGAGCAAATCGAAACCCGCCGAGTCGAGGGCATCGCAGCCCAGAGTCAGGCGTTCGCCTTCGATGGTCAGCACTTCGATGTTCAGCAGGTTGTGCACGGTCAATCCGTACTTGAGGCAATGCACACCGCCGGCGTTTTCGGCGACATTGCCGCCGATTGAACAGGCGATCTGCGACGACGGGTCCGGCGCGTAATACAGGCCGAATGGCGCGGCAGCCTGGGAGATCGCCAGATTGCGCACGCCCGGCTGAACCCGCGCGGTGCGCGCTGCCGGGTCGATGTGCAGAATCTTGTTGAATCGCGCCATCACCAGCAGCAGGCCTTTTTCCAGCGGTAACGCGCCGCCGGACAATCCGGTGCCGGCGCCGCGTGCGACCACCGGTACGTTCTGCTGATGGCAGAGTTTGAGCAGGGTTTGCACCTGATCGAGCCGATGGGGCAGGGCGACCAGCATCGGCGTGGTGCGATAGGCCGACAAACCATCGCATTCGTAGGGTTTCAGTTCTTCTTCGCGCCAAAGCAGATCGAGATCGGGCACCGCGTGCTGCAAGGCCTTGAGCAGTCCGGCCTTGTTCACATCCGGCAAAGGGCCGTCCAAGTGTTCGTCATAAAGGATGTTCATCTCACACCCAGCTCCCTGGATGAACACTTTCCCCTCATCACTGGGAATGTGTTGATTACATTCATGCGCGTTGATTACCCAAAAACTCGCGATACAACCGCGCAGTATTCCCCGGCTGCTCGACCATCGGCATGTGCCCGACCCCGTCCCACACATCGACCTGCAGATTGGCGATGCCCTTGCTCCAGACCGGAACACTGCTGACGTCGATCAACCGATCCTTGCGCCCCCAGAGCAGCAACGCCGGGCATTTGATGTCGGGCAGTTTCGGCTCCATCGGCGGGCTGGCGCGGAAGTCGCGGAAGATTTCTTCCAGCTCATCGCGTTGCTGTTCGTAGCGCTGGGCGATGGCGTCGAGCACCAGCCCCGGCACCCACGGCGGCGAAGCCATGGTCATGGCGTAAAAGCGGCGGAATTCCTCCCGGGAATTGATCAGAAACGGGTTGTGCCCGCGCGCCAGGTGCCGTTCCATGTCGCTGGCCTCCGGCGCGGTGACGCCCGCCGGGTCGATCAACGCCACCGAGGCGATCCGCTCGGGATACGTCGCGGCCAGCCACGCGGCGATGTAGCCGCCCATCGAATTGCCGATCACGTGGACTTTCTCCACGCCGCAGACGTCGAGCAACTGAATCATGCGCTTGGCCTGCAGCGGGATGTCGTAGCCGCCGCCGGCCTTGAAGCCGGTTTCGCCATGACCGGCCAGATCCGGGATGATCACCCGATACTGCCGGACAAAATGCCGGGAGAATCGCAGCCACAGATTCTTCTCGGCGCTGTAACCATGCAGCATCAATATCGCGCTCGATGCCTCATAAGGCCCGCCCTGCCAGGTCGACACGGTCATTTCGGCGATGGGCACTTCGATTTTGTGCAACTTGTACAACTTGGCTTCGATGGCCATGTTCAGGTCATACAGCCAATGGCCGACCGCCGGGTAACTCAACCAGCTCCAGGCCACGAAAACCGCGAGGGCGACAAACAGCACAAGCATCGACGTCTTCCTTTTACGTGTTCAGGACAGAATGTGGTCAGCCGGTTTCAGCGCCCGGGTCAACCGGTGATAGCTGAAACTGAAGCCCGGAAACATTGCGATCACATGACCGCTCTTGCTTTGATACCAACTGTGGCAGCCGCCGGACTTCCAGACCGTGCGTTCCATCTCCCGGTGAATCATCTCAGTGTAGGTACGTTCCGCTTCGGGGCGCACTTCGATGCTGCGCAGACCCTTGGCCTGCACGGTGCGGATACAGTCGAGGATGTAGTTCATCTGCGATTCGATGATGAACAGCGCCGAAGTGTGGCCAATGCCGGTATTGGGGCCGGTGACGATAAACAGGTTGGGAAAGTCCGGCAGGCTGGTGCCCAGGTACGCACGCGGGTATTGCGCCCAGACATCCCTGAGCTGTACGGCGTTTTTTCCGTAGACAGGGTAGGAAATCACCCCGTCGGTGGCGTCGTAGCCGGTCGACCAGACAATCAGATCGACATCGATGCGCTGACCGTCCTTCGTGTTGATTCCACCCTCATCGAGTGAAGCAATGCCTTGCTCGCGACTGTGCAGCGTGACGTTGGGCCGCCTGAGCGCCGGGTAATAAGTGCTGGAGACCAGTACCCGTTTGCAGCCGATGGTGAAGTCGGGGATGAGTTTTTTCTGCAGGACCGGATCAGGCACCTGACGTTTGAGAAAACGCAGGGCTTGTTGCTGCACCAGATGAATCGCCGGTTTCGAGTATTTGAAGGCGATGACCCGGGTTTCGAACTGCCAGTAGATCAACCAGCGCAGCAGTTTATAGGCCGGTTTGCGCCCGAGCAGCCAGCGCTGAAAGGGCCCGAAAACACGGTCGGCGCGGGGCAGCACCCAATGCGGCGTGCGCTGAAAAACGTGCAGATGCTCCACCTGCGCGGCAATCGCAGGAATCACCTGCGCAGCGCTGGCTCCGCTGCCGACGATGGCCACGCGCTTACCGCGATAGTCGTAGCTGTGATCCCAGTTGTTGGTGTGAAAGCTCTTGCCCTGAAAGCGTTCCTGACCGGGGAAATGCGGAATCACCGGTTGGCTCAGCGGGCCGGTGGCATTGATCAGGAACTGCGCATAAAAAGTGCCCTTGGCGGCGGTGTGAACGGCCCAGCGCTTTTGCGTGTCATCCCACTCGATGCGCTCGACATTGGCCTGCAGTTCGACACGCTCGCGCAGGCCGAATCGCTCAATCACATGTTCGGTGTAGCGATGCAGTTCAGCTTGTCCTGCGAACATCTGTGACCAGCGGTACGGCGCGAACGACAGCGAATACAGCGGCGACGGCACGTCCACCGCGGCGCCGGGATAGGTGTTCTGGCACCAGGTGCCGCCGAAGAAGTCCCGCCGTTCGAGCAAGCGAAAATCGTCAATCCCGGCCTTGAGCAAGTTGACGGCCGCACATTGGCCGCCAAACCCGCTGCCGATGATCAACACTCGATAAGTCTGCATGGGCCTCCTTCTTATAGTTGTTTTTCCGTTTTGCTCCTTTCATGTATAGCCAAATATTCGCACTGTGGGGCGCTATTCAGCCCGCTGGCCGGTGATGGCTATTTAACGTCGCCCTGATAGACTCCCAGCACATCCGTCCTGCGGTGCGCGCACGTCCGTCGAGTGATCGAGGCCCTTATGGGAAACACGGGAGGAAAGGGACTTTCATTGGCCAGGAGGCTTTATACATCGCGAACCCTCGGGCTGTTGCTCGGGCTTTTGTGCGTGAGTGCCGCGATGTACCCGCTCGATCCACCGCTGTGGGTCTGGGCGCTGATGTTGTTCAATGGCCTGGTCTGGCCGCATCTGGCCTTTCAATGGGCGCGTCGTTCGAGTGTGCCTTATCACGCCGAACACCGGAATCTGCTGATCGACGCCTTTCTCGGTGGCCTCTGGGTCAGCGCCATGCAGTTCAATCCGCTGCCCAGCGCCACGACCATTTCGATGATGGCGATGAACAACGTGGCCATTGGCGGGGTGCGCTTTCTATTGGCAGGTCTGGCCGCGCAATTGCTCGGTGTTGGCGTGGGGCTGGTGGTTTTTGCCCCGGCATTCATCCCGGCCACTTCGCCGTTGCAACTATATGCCTGCCTGCCGCTGCTGATGCTTTATCCGCTGGCGCTGGGCTGGATCTGTTTCCGCCAGGCTTACACCCTCGGTCAGCACAAGCGTGAGCTGCTGGCGTTGAGCCGCACTGACAGCCTCACCGGGCTGCTCAACCACGGTGCCTGGAAGGATCAACTGGAAATCGCCTTCCAGCGCTGCAAACGGCAGAAGCAGGGCGCGGCCATTGCACTGATCGACATCGATCATTTCAAGGCGATCAACGACACGTACGGCCATGTGGCCGGTGATATCGTGCTGCGGCAGTTGAGCAAAATGCTCAAACAGAACCTGCGCGCCACCGATGTCGCCGGGCGCTACGGTGGCGATGAGTTCTGCGTGATTCTGCCGGAGCTGCCGCTGTTCAACGCCGCCCAGGCCATGGAAGCCTTGCGCGAGCGTTTCGCCACGCTGGGTTATGAGCAGAATCCGGCGCTGAAAGTCAGCCTGAGTATCGGGCTGGCGGCCTACGACCCTGCTCACGCCGATGCGACGCGCTGGCTCAACGATGCCGATCAGGCGCTGTATGAAGCCAAGGCCGGCGGACGCAATCGGGTCATCTGCAATTGCGATAACACGCCGAGGCATGAACTGCTCGATCCACTCTTTATTCCTTGACGCTCATGTATTCCTTGGCCCAGAGAATGTATTCCTCAGGTTGGGTATAGGTGTGCGTCAGTTCGGTCGCGCTCAGGTCGGATGCCTGGGTGAAGATCTGCCGCTGTTCGCGCAGGCTGTCGTAAGTGGCCTTGATCGCCGCAAAGTAAGCGCCGTGGCCGTCGATGGTCACGCGCACGCCCAGTTCGGCCAGACGTTTGTCATCGCGCAGCGCCGGGTTGCCGTAGGTGACGAGCATCAGCGGCACGGTCAGGTGCTCGGCAATCTGCTCGAGCTGATCGAAGTCCTGCACGCCGACCATGCAGATGCCATCGGCGCCGGCAGCCTGGTACTGGCGAGTGCGGCTGATGATTTCCTGATTGGGCAGAATGCCGGCGTTGGTGCGGGCGATGATTGCCATTTCCGAGTCGACCCGGGCTTCCAGCGCCGCACGGATCTTGCCGACACCTTCGGCGACGGAGATCAGGTCGGTGGACTTGCGGCCGAATTGCGCGGGCAGCAAGGTATCTTCGATGGTCAGGGCGGCGACGCCGGCGCGTTCCAGCTCGACGATGGTGCGCATCACGTTGAGGGCGTTGCCGTAGCCGTGGTCGGCGTCGGCGATCACCGGCAGTTGCGCGACACGGCCGATGCGGGTGGCCTGTTCGGCGAACTCGCTGAGGGTGATCAAAGCAAAGTCCGGAGCGCCCAATACCTGCAACGATGCCACCGAACCCCCGAGAATCCCCACTTCAAAACCCAGGTCAGCGGCGATTCTGGCGGACATCGGGTCAAACACCGAGGCGGTGTGATAGCAGGTGTCGGAAGCCAGCAACTGACGGAAGTTACGGCGCAAATCTTGATGAGAAAGCCTGGACATACGAGTTCCACCAATACAAAGGAATGGAAAGGCTTGAGCAAATGTGTCAACGCCGAAGGATGAAAAGGCTATCACGCGAATGGGTCAAGGATCATGACGAATTTGCGAGCTGACGCGGAGTATTGCGCCGAGAAGGGATGTTTTAGATGAAAGGATTCAGCATTGGCCTGAATAATTTCTTTCTACCGAGGATGCTTGCTGTGGTGAGTGGATAAATCCCCTCGCCACAGTAGCTCCCCGTCATGCGGCGGCTGCTTGCTGCTGTTGATTGGGCAACATCACCGCACGTACCGAGTTGCCCGGTTGCAGTTGCAGGCGTTTCGCCGTCTGCCGGTCGATGACCAGGCTGCTGCCGACCCGACGTGCTCGGGCGACGGTGATGCGGCAGTTTTCCAGGCGCCGGTTGTGGATCAGCCACAGCGGTGCCTGTTCGTCCGGGGTGCCGATGCTCAGGGCCAGTTCCAGGCTGTCGCGCACGGTGCGAATGCTGCGGATCGGCGCTTCGATCACCGGGCCACCGTCGAAAATGTCGATGTAGCCTTTATGCGCAAATCCTTCGGCCTGAAGAATCTTCAGGGCCGCTTCAGTGTTGGGGTGTGGCTGGCCGATCGCCGCTTGCGCCTGTTCAGTGAGCAGGCAGGTATACAGCGGTTGGCGCGGCATCAGTTCGGCGATGAAGGATTTGTTGCCCAGCCCCGACAAGTGATCGGCGTGGGTGAAGTCCATCTGGAAGAAGTGTCGGCCCAAACTGTCCCAGAACGGCGAGCGGCCCTGTTCATCGGCACTGCCACGCAACTCGGCGATCATCTTCTCGCCAAACAGGTGCGGAAACTCGGCCACGAACAACAAACGCCCCAGCGAGAGCAGGCGGCCATTGCTGCCGTGACGCTGGTCATGGCCGAGAAACAGTGAGCACAGCTCCGATTGACCGGTCAGTTCGTTGTTGAGGAACAGCGTCGGAATCTGCCGTTGAATCCCCAGATCAGGCGCCGAACTGACGGTCAGCCCGACCCGATAGTTGTACCAGGGTTCACGCAGGCCCACCGCCCCGGACATTGCGCTGACACCCACGACGCGCAGGTCATCGTCTTCGAGCACGAACAGATAGTCGGCGTCGGCACGCTCCACCTGTTCGGCGAACGCACGTTGCGCCCAGCGCACCCGGTGGGCCAGACGATCTTCGTTGGCCGGCAGGGTAGTGAACCCCGGGCCGGCCTGTTGCACCAGCGCCATCAGTGCTGGCAGGTCGTTGACTTTGACCGGACGGACAATCATGCGGTAACTCCTTCGGTGCACAGGCAGCGGCGCTGTCGTTGGCGGCGATTCACAGGGCGATCAGCCGGACGCTGGCGCCATCGCTCACCTGCAGTGCCGCGCAGAGGGCAGGGGTGAGGGCCAGCGGTTGATCCGGCAGATAGTCGAGTTCGGCAACAACGGCGCGGAAGCCGTGCAGGGCATCGTTGCTCAGCAGATATCGGCCACGGGCGTCGATCTGCGGCTGTTGCTCGACAGGCAGCGACGCGCTGCGCGCAATCGAGCGGATGTTTGCTGTGCGGGCATACAAGGTCGGGCCGGCATCGAACAGATCGATGTAGCTGTTGGTTTCAAAACCTTCACGCTCAAGAATGTCGAACGCTTCCTGGCCGTCCGGGTGAATGCGCCCGATGCATTCCTGCGCCGCTGGCGGCAGCATCGGCACGTAAATCGGGTATTGCGGCATCAGTTCGGCGAGAAAACTGCGGCTTTGCAGGCCACACAGCCGTTCCGCCTCAACGTAGGGCAGGTCGAAGAAGTGCTTGCCCAGCGCATCCCAGAACGGTGAGTGGCCGTTCTCGTCGCTGTAGCCGACGATTTCGGTAATTACCGCGTCGGCAAAGCGCTGCTTGTGGGCGGCAATGAACAACAGCCGTGCCCGTGACAGCAATTCGGAAGAAGGCGTGCGCACCAATGCTGAGTCGATGTGGAAGCCGCGTAGCAGCGTGTGATCGTTGAGGTCGTGGCACAGTGACAACGCCGGCACGCCATGTTCGATGTTCAGCTCTCGAGAAGCGCTGGTGTAGTGGCGATTGCGCAGGCTGTAGAACGGCTCATTGAACCCGGCAGTGGCCAGAATCTCCGAGCAGCCGAGCAAACGTTGATTGTCTAGATCTTCCATTACGAAGAAATAGTTTTCCGGGCCAGGCGCTGCGGCATCGCTATCAAAGGAGGCGCAGGAAGCGGCGATTTTCTCGCGCAGCCGTTCGCTGTCGTCGGGCAAAGACGTCACACCCACCAGACTGTCGCGGGCCAGTTGTTGCAACTGCGGCAGGTCGGTTGGCTCGACTGGGCGTAAGACCAGCATGGATGCACTCCTGTATCAAAGGGTTCGGCGCATTTGCCGAACCTGACTATCACTGTCGGTTTCCACGCGTTAAATCGGCGGTCGCCTGATTTGTTGTCAGACGCCGCTCTTTTTCTTGTCAGCCGTTGCTCGGGTCGGGCAACGCGGCACGGCTGCCGAGCTTGTTGAGGCACAACAGATAGACCACGCCCAGACCGATCCAGATCAGGCCGAGCTTCTGAGCAGCAACGCCCATGTTGTACATGATGGCCGCGACGATGATGAAGCCGATCACCGGGCAGATCAGATGGCGCACCACCTGACCGGACTTCTGCCGACGCCAGTAGTAGTTGATCACTGTCAGGTGCAGCAGCATGAACCCACTGAGGGCGCCGAAGTTGACCAGCGAGGTCAAGGTGTCGACCGAGTTGATGAACAGGTAGCAGATCACCAGCGACAGCACCGCCACCAGATAAATGCTCATGTACGGCGTGTTGTGTTTCGGGTGCACCCTGGCGAGGATTTTCGGCAATTTGCCGTCGCGGGCCATGCCGAACAGCAGGCGCGACACCGCCGATTGCGAAGTCACGGCCACGGCGATGCCCCAGGACAATGCGGTGGTGATTGCGGTCAGGGTGGCGAGCCAGCTGCCGGCCGCGAGTTCGGCAATTTCGTAAAACGCGGTGTCGGCCGATTTGAAGCCCAGGCCTGCCGCCAGATCGGTGGCAATCCAGGTTTGCACAACGAAGATCGCGCCCATCACCACCAGCGTAATCAACGCTGCCTTGCCGACGCTGCGGCCCGGGTCGCCCTTGATCTCTTCGGCGAGGGTGGAAATTGCATCGAAACCGAGGAACGACAGCACTGCGATCGACACCGCTTGCATCAGCAGGGCGAAGTTAAAGGTTTCCGGGTGATAAAGCGGCGCCAGCGTCAGGCCGCCGTTACCTGCACCGTTGTGCAGGGCGTTCCAGGCGTAGAACAGGAAGATACCCAGTACCACCAGCTGTGCCAGCAGGAAGATGATGTTCATCCGTGCGGTGAAGGTGATGCCGCGCAGGTTGACGAAGGTCGCACTGACCAGGAAGGCCAGAATGAAGCCGACCTTTGGAATGTCCGGGTACAAATGGTTCAGCGCCATGGCCGCGTACACGTAGAGCAGCGGCGGAATCAGCAGATAGTCGAGCAGCATCAGCCAGCCGGCGATGAAACCGACGTGTTGATTGAGGCCGCGTTGCGCGTAGGAATACACCGAGCCGGCCACCGGAAAGGCGCGGGCCATGCTGCCGTAACTCAGGGCCGTAAAGACCATCGCCACCATGCCGATGATGTAGGCCAGCGGCACCATCCCCGGTGCTTCGGCGTTGACGTAGCCATACACGCCGAACGGGGCGATGGGGATCATGAAAATCATCCCGTAGATCACCAGATCGGTCAGCGTCAGGCTGCGTTTAAGCTCCTGCTTGTAGCCGAATTCTTCTATTTCCATGAAGCGCAACTCCTTGTCAGCCAATCAGTCGTTTTAGTTGTTATATCGGTCCGTCGTTTACAGCATCAGCAGTCGTTCTTACAGCAATGGCGCGAGGTATCCGGCCCAGCGCGTTACGGCTTCGGGGCTGCGCAGCAGGTCGTTTCGCACCTCGATCAGCACCGAGTCCAGGCCGCGGGCATCGCCGTGCACCGGCACGGTCATGTCGCCCAGCGGGTCAATCTTGTAGGGCTGGTTGCCCGCCACTTTCAGTGGATGTTGCTCCAGGCCTGCGAGCAGTCGTTGCGCGTAAGCTTTGGCCTGACCGAACAACACGCCGACTTCCACCGCACGCGGCTGGCCGTAATACACCGGGGTAAAACTGTGAATCCCGACCACCCGTACCGGCTGGCCCTTGGCGATGCGTTCGTCGATCAACGTCTGCAAGCGCGCATGAAACGGTTTGAACAGTGTCTGGCGCCGGTACTCACGGGTGGCTTCGTCCAGCTCGCGATTGCCCGGCACTTGATAAATCTCGCTCTGCGCCGGGATGCTGTCCGGCGCATGGCGTGGTCGATTGAGGTCGATCAGCAGTCGCGAATAGTTGGCGCTCAATAGTGTGGCGCCCAGTGTTTGCGACAATTGCTCGGCCAGTTCCAGCGCACCGATGTCCCAGGCGATGTGCTCGCCGGCCGCGACATCGTCCAGGCCCAGATTGTTCAGGGCCTCTGGGATGTAGCGGCTGGCGTGTTCGCACACCAGGATCAACGGATGGTTCGAATCTTCGCGACTCAAGTTGTAGACCGGTCGGGTGTACAACCCAAGCTCGGCAGATTCAGTACACGCGTGCATAGTGCTCACACAGGTCAGCGATCGAGTGCTGTTCCGTCAGCGCCAGTTCCTCGGTTTTAAGGGCGAAATAACTGTCGAGCAACGGCTTGGGCAGCCATTCGTTGAGGGCGCCACTGTCACGCAGGCAATCCAGTGCCTGTGCCAGTGAGCCGGGCAGGGCAACGATGCCCCGTGCCTTGCGTTGCTCGTCGTTAAGTGAATCGGGAATTTCATTGGTGATGGCGTTCAGCGCCAGACGCTGCTCGATGCCCAGACGTCCGGCAATCAGCAGTGCCGCCATTGCCAGATGCGGCGAAGCGGTGGCGTCCATGGCGCGGAATTCCAGGTTGTACTGTGCGGCCACGGGTTTGCTGCCCAGCGTCACGGTCGGGCAGATTCGCAGCGCCGCTTCACGGTTCTGCTGCCCCAGACACGCGTAGGACGCGCTCCAGTGGTGTGGCTGCAGGCGCTCGTACGACAACGGTGTCGGCGCGGTGATCGCGCACAGTGCCGGCAAGTTATGCAGGATGCCGGCGGCCCAATGCTGGCCAAGGCTGGACAAACCGTTGCTGGTGCCGGCGTCGTAGAGCATCGGCTGGCCGGCAAGGTCGAGCAGGCTGACGTGCAGGTGGACGCCGTTGCACATCGCGTCGGCAGCGGATTTTGGCGAAAAGCTTAGATCCAGGCCCATTTGCCGGGCGATTTCACGGGCGATCTCGCGCACGTTGACCGCACGATCCGCCGCCGCGACACCCAAGGCCGGGCGACAGGTGATTTCGTATTGATGCTTGCCGTATTCGGGCAGGAACATTTCCGGTTCGACGCCGCCGGCGCGCAAGGCGCTGAGCAGCCAGCCACCGAAACCTGCACCCTGACGCTGGGCTTCGAGGGAGAACGCCGGCGGTTCGGCGGCGTCGGCGTGCAGATTGAATTCGTGTTCGAACGCCGCGTTGACCTGCAGCCCCAATTCATCTCGATAACGTTCGACTTCATCGCGCAGCAGCGTGCGGGGGCAGGCGCCGAACGGGCGACCATCGGTTTCGCGCAAGTCGCCGTGGATGAAATCCAGCGGCGGCGCATCGGCGTCCGGGCCGTTGGCGACGGTGACGCGGCTGCTCAGATCGGGGATCAGACGCAAGTCACCATAGGCGCCCCACGGGCTGGTCGAGGCGATGGAGTCTTGTGGGGTCAGGGCGCTGTTGGCCGGCACCCAGCCGATGCCGGCAGCCTGATAATGCTCGAGTTCATCGGTGGGAAACGAACGGCCCCGGGTGATGCCGGTCAGGTCGGTAGTGACCACGGTGGTCATCGGCAGCGGCGTCAGGCGTGCGCTCATGGCTGCATCTCCTGCAAGCGGCCGAGCACGGTGTCGGTGTCGGTGATCCAGCAGTAACCCTTGATCGCATTGAGGCAGGCTTGATGACGTTCGGCGGTGTGGGTGGCGCAGGCGTCTTCCACCAGTGTCACCAGATAGCCGCGGTCGGCGGCATCGCGTACGGCCATGTCAACGCACTGGTCGGTGACGATGCCGGCGATGATCAGGTGACGGGTTTGCAGATTGCGCAGCACGTAGTCGATGTTGGTTGAGTTGAAGACCCCGGACGAGGTCTTCGGCAAAACGATTTCGTTCTCGGTCGGGGTCAGCTCAGGAATGATTTGCGCCTGCGGACTGCCTTTGGGCAGGTGCATGTCCGACAGCTTGTGATCCAGCGAACGGTCGCGACCGTCGGCGGTCAGGCTTTCGATGTGGGTGTGCAGCACGTTCTGCCGTGCTTCGCGAAAGGCACTGAGCAACCGCTGCTGGTTGGGCACCACCTGCGAGCGCACGCGATTCAGAAAGTAGGTGGCGTCCGGGCCTGTGAGGTGCGGGTCGAACTGCGGGTCGAGCCAGGCGCACTGCATGTCCACCAGCAACAATGCGGTGTGATCGGTGACAAACGGCAAATCCCGTGGTGAGCGGTGGGGAAGGCTGAACATCCTTATTTTTCCTCCAGTAGATGAGTATTGAACTCGTTGCGCAGGGCGTCGATGCCTTCCAGGCGATCGGCCAGATCTTCAGTGCGCAGGGTCAGGCAGGCGATCAGCGCTTCGACTTGCGCGAGCGCCGGCACCATGGTGTCGAAGGGCGAGGCTGATTCCACCGGTGAGCTGATGATCACGTCGGCCAGCTCACGCAGCGGCGAGGCATAGATGTCGGTAAACAGCACCACCCGCGCATTGTGGTTCTTCGCTGCCGTGGCGACGCGCAGGGCCTGGGTCTGGTAGCGCCGGTAATCAAACACCAGCACCACATCCTGACGTTGCAGGTCGAACAGGCGATCCGGCAACTGCGCGTTGTCTTCCAGGGCAAAGCAACCGGGGCGCAACAGGCGCAGGTGATTGAGCAAGTAGGTCGACAGCAGACTGCTGAACCGGCCGCCGAAGCAATACACCTGATGGCGTCCATCCAGCAGCCAGTCCGCGAGGATGCGCACGTCTTCCGGTTGCGTCAGTGATTGGGTTTCGACCAGCAGGCGATGGCTGTCGCCCAGATAATGGCTCCAGGCGTCGTCCTTGTTTTGTTGTGCGCGGGGTTGTAACAGCGTGCGCGGCGAGCGCAGGCGATGATCCATGTCACTGAGGAGGGCGTCCTGGAATTCGGCATAGCCGCCGAATCCGAGTTTCTTCACCAGCCGCACGATGGTCGGGTCGCTGACCCCAGCATGTTCGGCCAGACGCGCCATCGGTCCCAGCCCGTTACGCGGGTACTGATCAAGCAAGGCGCGAACGACTTTGCGCTCCGACGGCGTAAGATCCAGGCCGGGATCGGTGATCAGGTCTCTGAGAGGGGGCATCCGGGCTCCTGCTGGATGGGGGTGTCGAATTCGCTTCACAATCCGTTAAAACAGTATTTATGTAACTGACGCTACATGTCTAGTGAATTTTTGTGAGTGCCGGGAAAGCCCCAAAATGGCGCAGAACACCCGTGTAACAAGGGCTATACGCGCGGCGAGTGAGCTTGTAGTCCATTGCCTGCAAGCGTGTCAGATATCGCCGTTTTGTCCTACATTCGGCAGTGCGGGGTAGTGCTCGCTGCTGCCTTGAAACGCCCGTTTTACGGCACAATGACTGGAAACCCATGCCCCGTTAAATCCGATTAGAAAAAGTGAATGCCTGTGCAAACCACCCGATTGACATTGTTTTGCCATGCTCGAACCGTCGCACAAAAATTGGCGTGCTTTCCTACAGATGAGCCTGTTGAAGAGAGCAGTTTGGCGTCTGACAGACCGATTGTTCGATTCAACGCCGAACGCCGTCTGCTTTGCGGCCCCGAATTGCGCACACGGCAGACGGCCGAGTGGTTGGGGACCGATGCACAGGTTGATTTGGCATTGCGCGATTGTGACTGGGGGCAGTGGCACGGAAAGTCGATCAAGGCGCTGCAACAAACGGATGCCGAAGCCCTGCAAGCCTGGTTGAAGGATCCGCAAGCTGCCCCGCACGGTGGCGAATCAGTCAGTCAATTAACTGCTCGAGTCGCGGCATGGCTCTACGGTTTACAAGCTACGCCGGGGCATGTTGTGGCCGTCACCCATCCGTTTGTCATCCGCGCCGCGCTGATGCATGTGGTGCAAGGCGCCGGTTTCAATGTCATCGACATCGAGCCGCTGGCGACGCTCGAATTATGCTTCAACGGTGTCTGGCGGCTGCGCTTGCCCGGCATCGATCCTCAAGGAGTTCTTAGATGAAACGATTGCTGGTCATCGGCATTGGCGCCGGCAACCCGGACTACATCACGATGCAAGCGGTCAAGGCGCTGAATCAGGTCGATGTGTTCTTCCTGATGGATAAGGGCCAGAGCAAGGACAAACTGATCGATCTGCGCCGGGAAATCTGCGAACGCTACATCACCGATCCTTCGTATCGTTTTGCCGAAGCTCACAGCCCGGAGCGCGATCGGGGCGATGTGGATTACCTCGCCAGCGTCGGTGATCTGAACCGCGCCAAGAAGCAGACCTTCGTCAGGCTGATCAATGACGAATTGGCTGACGGGCAATGCGGCGGTTTTCTGGTCTGGGGCGATCCGGCGTTGTACGACAGCACCGTGCGTATTTTGCAGGAGATTCTGGCGGCAGGGCTGTGTGCTTTCGAGTTTGAAGTGATCCCCGGCATTACCAGTGTTCAAGCCCTGGCGGCGCAACATAAGGTGCCGTTGAACACCATCGGCCGGTCAATCGAAATCACCACGGGTCGACGGCTGGCGGCGGGACAGGTCAGCGATACCGACAGCCTGGTGGTGATGCTCGATGCCGAAGATTCCTACCACCATGTGGCAGATCCGGAGACACGGATTTACTGGGGGGCGTACCTCGGCACGCCGGACGAGATACTGCTCAGCGGCAAACTCAAGGACGTGGCCGATGAGATTGAACGCGTGCGCAAAGCTGCCCGGCGTGAGCACGGCTGGATCATGGACACTTATCTATTGCGCAAACCCTGAGGATCAATCTGTCAGGCATTCCAGCAGGCGTTTCTGGAAGAAATGCCGTTTGTGGCCCAGCGGATAATCCTCAATCATTCCGCACTCGGTGAAACCGAGTTTTTTGTAGAACTCCGGCGCCTGGAAGGAAAACGTGTCGAGCCAGATGCCGACGCAATCCTTTTCCCGGGCCATCGCCTCGGCCTTCTCCATCAAATCCCGGCCGATGCCTTGACCACGACCCTGTTCCGGTACCGCCAGCAAATCAACGAACATCCAGCGGTAAAACGTGTGGCCATACAGGCCGCCGAGGATCGCGTCCTCGTCGTCTTGAATCAGCAGGGCGAATGGCTCCATAGACGAGGGTCCACCGTGGGCTCTGTTGTAGGCCCGCAGCGGCGCCACAATGGCCATGCGTTGTTCTTCCGTGGGGTTTGGCGACAGCTCGATGCGCAGGGCCATGTTGACCTCCTTGTTGGCAATGAACGGACAGCCTATCGCGCTGGCACCTTTGTTCCAACCCTCACCCGAAAAGCCGTTGGAACTGCCGCTCCCTCGCCACGGTCTAGCCTTTACAGCGCCATTTCAGAGCGTGGTTGATGAGGACAGCCCATGAACATTTTCGAAGCCCTTCGCGAAAGCCACGACCGTCAGCGTAGCTATGCCAAAAGCCTGATCGAAACCAGCGGTGACACGCCGGAACGGGTTGAGGCCTATAAACAGCTGAAAGCCGAACTGCAGGCCCATGAAACCGCCGAAGAACGGCACTTCTATATTCCGCTGATGGAGTTCGACAACGGCGTCGACCTGAGCCGGCACGCGATCTCCGAGCACCATGAAATGGACGAGATGATGGAGGAACTGGACGAGACCGAGATGTCCAGTCCGGCGTGGCTGGCGACCGCGAAAAAACTCTCGGAAAAGGTGCATCACCACCTCAAGGAGGAAGAACAGAAGTTCTTCCAGATGGCCGGCAAATTGCTCAATGAAAAGCAGAAAGAGCAGCTCGCCGGGGAGTATGAAAAGGAGTTCAAGGCACAGTTGCCCTGATGCCTGAATGCAGGTGTTCGTAACATTGACGTGTACGAATTTGGCTACACGTCAGGTACGACTCATCACAATGCACTGTGTTTATATCCAGTATTTTCGCTGTTTTGCCGATCACTGCCGTGAAAGCTGCGACAAAAGCGCCGATGGACAAAAAATCGCGCTCCGTTAGCTTGAAGGCCTCTCCTCGGACAGGAGAGTTCTTAAATCAACGGAGTGAAAAACATGAATCAACCACAAGCTCAAACCCAACTGCGACACGGTCGCGTTGTCTCCCCGGCCAGCCGCGGTGCAGTGGCCATCGAGCAAGGATTGCTCGGTGCCTGGCAGGTCAATGAAATGGAAGGGGGCAAGAACTTCCCGGCGCTGACTGCCGGGCCTTTCCCTGCGCCTTATGGCACTGACTCTGACAGCGTCACGCCACCGGCCGACGGATTCATCCTCAGCGGCGGCAAGACGGATGCCCGTGACTGTGTGAACTTCACCAACGATGAAATGAGCAAAAAACTCGGCCGCCCGTTCAGCTGGCCGTTGCTCAACGTCACCCCGGGGCAGACCCTGGAAATTAAATGGGAATACACCGCGCCACACACCACCCGCGGTTACCGCTGGCTGATCACCAAGGATGGCTGGGACCCGAAACAACGCATCAGCCGCGCGCAACTGGAGGCTGTGCCGTTTTCCGAGGATTTCTACACGCAGGTGCCTTACTACAGCCATCCCAATGAGCTGAAAGCCAAGGTCAACCACGCGGTGAAATTGCCGGCCAACAAGCACGGGCAACACGTCATTGTGCTGATGTGGATCGTCGCCAATACCGGCAACGCCTTCTATCAGGCATTCGATGTCGACTTCAAATAACGGCGCAACGTCGTCAAACCCACAGGTTCTGAAGGATTAGAACATGTCAAATATCGACTTTTCATTGATGCAAAACCCGGTCAGCGATGCGGCATCTTTGATGCCGAGTATCGCCGGCAAGAAGATCCTCATGGGCTTCTGGCACAACTGGCCGGCGGGACCGAGTGACGGTTATCGTCAGGGTCGTTTTGCCAGCCTTTCGCTGGAAGAGGTGCCCAAGGATTACAACGTGGTCGCGGTGGCCTTCATGAAGGGCAGCGGGATTCCGACCTTCAAACCGTACAACGTCTCTGACGCCGAGTTCCGTCGTCAGGTCGGCGTGCTCAACAGTCAGGGGCGGGCGGTGCTGATTTCCCTGGGTGGCGCCGATGCGCACATCGAGTTGCGCGCCGGTCAGGAACAAGCGCTGGCCAATGAAATCATCCGGCTGGTGGAAACCTACGGCTTCGATGGACTGGATATCGACCTTGAACAGAGCGCGATTGATTTCGCTGCCAACAAGACCGTCCTGCCGGCCGCACTGAAACTGGTCAAGGATCACTACGCAGGCCAGGGCAAGCATTTCATCATCAGCATGGCCCCGGAGTTTCCCTACCTGACCACCAACGGCAAATACGTTGGTTACCTGCAGGCACTGGAAGGCTACTACGACTTCATCGCGCCGCAGTTCTACAACCAGGGTGGTGACGGCGTCTGGGTGCCCGAGGCCAACAATGGCGCCGGTGCGTGGATCGCGCAGAACAATGACACGCTGAAAGAGGACTTCCTCTATTACCTGACTGAAAGTCTGGTGACCGGTACTCGCGGGTTCACGAAGATCCCTGCGGACAAGTTCGTCATCGGCCTTCCAGCCAACGTCGAAGCGGCGGCCACCGGTTATGTAATTGACAAAAACGTGGTCGGCAATGCAATGAAACGCCTGGCGGTCAAAGGTCACCCGATCAAGGGGCTGATGACCTGGTCGGTAAACTGGGACAACGGCACCAGCAAGGATCGTGTGCCCTACAACTGGGAGTTCAGTCGGCGTTATGGGGCGTTGATCAATGGCTTGGCGGCTCCGCAGGAGCCTGATGTCGCAATGGCCGACATGGCCCGTCAGCAGTAAACGCATGAAAAAGCCCGGTAGCGCTGCCGGGCTTTTTTTCGCCTAACATGGGGCTTTCCGATTTCCAATGAGGTTCAAGCGTCATGCCCAACACCGCTGAGCGGATCAACATCGTCGACACTCAAGTGTTGTCCCACGACTGGTATCTGCTGAAGAAAATCACCTTCGACTACCTGCGTAACAACGGTGAATGGCAACGCCAGACCCGCGAGGTTTACGACCGTGGCAATGGTGCGGCAATTCTGTTGTTCAACCGCGAAAAACGCACAGTAGTATTGACTCGCCAGTTCCGTCTGCCGGTGTTCGTCAACGGTCACGACGGGTTGCTGATCGAGGTTGCCGCCGGGTTGCTGGAAGGTGCAGCGCCAGAGCAACGCATCCGCGATGAGGCGGAGGAGGAAACCGGTTATCGCGTACATGACGTGAAAAAAGTCTTCGAGGCGTACATGAGCCCGGGGTCGGTCACCGAGAAACTGCACTTCTTTGTCGCCGAGTACGACGCGACTTCGAAGGTCAGCGACGGTGGTGGCCTTGAGGAGGAAACCGAAGAGCTTGAAGTGCTGGAGTGGCCTTTCGACGAGGCAATGGCAGCGTTCCAGCGAGGTGAAATCTGCGATGCCAAGACCATCATGCTGTTGCAATATGCGGCGATGAATAACTTCTTCGGCGCTTAAAACAGATCACCGGTTTTGCCGATGCCTGACCACTGCCCACCTTCCAGAGCCAGCAACCGCTCTTTCGCCTCCAGGCCTCCGGCAAACCCGGTCAGTTTTCCCGAGGCACCGATCACCCGGTGACAGGGCGCGATGATCGAAATCGGGTTTCTTCCGTTCGCCGCGCCGACGGCACGTACGGCGCTGGGGTGACCGATCTGCTGCGCAATCTGGCTGTAGGTGCGGGTTTCGCCAAACGGGATGGTCAGCAATGCGGTCCAGACCTTTTTCTGGAACTCGGTGCCGGCGAAGTCCAGCTCCAGATCGAACGCACTTCGCGTTCCGGCAAAATATTCTTCCAGTTGTCGCGCGGTTTTCATTAACACCGGGTTGTCCGGTGCTTCGGTCATGGGCCCGAGGCGCACCCGGTTCGGTTTGTCGTTTTCCCAGAGGATGGCGACGAGTCGTGAAACGTTCGCGACCAGCTTCAACTCGCCGACGGGCGAGGGCAAGGTGATGAACGTGTAGGCCATGGGGAAAACTCCGGATCGGGTCGGCAACAGCGGCCAGCATACTGCCGGATCGGGGAGGCGCAAACCGCAATCGCGACCATACTGGCTGATGCTCTTGAAGCGCTTTCCTACCTTATAAAAAGAAGAGACCGACTCATGAAGTACGAACCTTTGGCCAAATCGCTGATAGCGACCTCACTGGCACTCAGCTGTCTCATGGCTCACGCGGCTTCGGTGGCCCCGGTTGCCGCCGAAAACGGCATGGTCGTCACCGCCCAGCATCTGGCCACGCACGTGGGCGTCGATGTGTTGAAAAACGGTGGCAACGCGGTGGATGCGGCGGTCGCGGTTGGTTACGCGCTGGCGGTGGTTTATCCCGCGGCGGGCAACCTGGGCGGTGGCGGTTTCATGACCATTCAACTGGCCGACGGGCGTAAGACGTTCCTCGACTTCCGTGAAAAAGCGCCGCTGGCCGCAACGGCCAACATGTACCTCGACAAGGAAGGCAATGTCATTCCCGACCTGAGTACGCGCGGGCACCTCGCGGTTGGCGTTCCGGGCACCGTGTCCGGCATGGAGCTGGCGCTGAGCAAGTACGGCACCAAACCGCGCAAGGACATGATCGCTCCGGCGATCAAACTGGCGGAAGACGGTTTTGAACTACAGCAGGGCGATGTCGAACTGCTGGAATACGCCACCGACGTGTTCAAGAAGGACATCAAGGATTCCGGCTCGATCTTCCTCCACAACGGCGAACCGATGCAGGTCGGGCAGAAACTGGTGCAGAAAGACCTGGGCAAAACCCTGCGAACCATTTCCGAGAAAGGTGCCGACGGCTTCTATAAAGGTTGGGTCGCCGACGCCATTGTCACCTCCAGTCAGGCCAACAAGGGCATCATTACCCAAGCCGATCTCGACAAATACAAGACTCGCGAACTGGCCCCGGTGGAGTGCGACTATCGTGGCTACCACGTGGTCTCGGCGCCACCGCCAAGCTCGGGCGGGGTGGTGATCTGCCAGATCATGAACATCCTCGAAGGCTATCCGATGAAGGATCTGGGCTTCCATTCGGCTCAGGGCATGCACTACCAGATCGAAGCGATGCGCCACGCCTACGTGGATCGAAACAGCTATCTCGGCGATCCGGATTTCGTCAAAAACCCCATTGAGCACCTGCTGGACAAGGACTACGCGACCAAACTGCGTAATGCCATCCAGCCGCAGAAGGCCGGTGTGTCTGCCGAGTTGAAACCCGGCGTGGCGCCCCATGAAGGTAGCAACACCACGCACTATTCGATCGTCGACAAGTGGGGCAACGCGGTCTCGGTCACCTACACCCTCAATGACTGGTTCGGCGCGGGTGTGATGGCGAGCAAGACCGGGGTGATTCTCAACGATGAAATGGACGACTTCACCTCCAAGGTCGGCGTGCCGAACATGTACGGTCTGGTGCAGGGCGAAGCCAACGCCATCGCCCCGGGCAAGGCGCCGCTGTCGTCGATGAGCCCGACCATTGTCACCAAGGACGGCAAAGTGGTGATGGTGGTCGGCACGCCGGGCGGCAGCCGAATCATCACCGCAACCTTGCTGACCATGCTCAATGTCATTGACTACGGCATGGGCTTGCAGGAAGCGGTCGACGCACCGCGCTTCCACCAACAGTGGATGCCGGAGGAAACCAACCTCGAAGACTTCGCCGCCAGTCCCGACACGAAGAAAATCCTCGAGAGCTGGGGCCACAAGTTCGCCGGGCCACAGGACCCTAACCATATTGCCGCGATCCTGGTTGGCGCACCGTCGCTGGGCGGGAAACCGGTCGGCAAAAACCGCTTCTACGGGGCCAACGATCCACGGCGCAACACCGGGTTGTCATTGGGTTACTGAGCAGCGTAAAAAAGGGGCGGGCTAGCGTCCGCCCCTGTCTCAAGTATTGATCAAGGAAGGCTCATCATGACCACCGCATTACTGATCATCGACGTCCAGCGCGCTCTGTGCTCAGGCGAATACCAGTGCCACGACATCCATCATGTGATCGACACCATCAACAACCTCAGTTCCCGCGCACGCAAGGCCGGGGTGCCGGTGGTGCTGATTCAGCATGAAGAAATGGACAGTCCGCTGGCCCATGGTGCCGATGGCTGGCAACTGGCCGAGGGACTTGAAACCTCCCCGCAAGATTTACGCGTGCGCAAAACCACCCCGGATTCTTTCTACCAGACTGACTTGCGCAAATTGCTGCCGAGCGAAGACTTCGACCGTCTGGTGATCTGCGGCCTGCAAACCGATTACTGCGTCAACGCCACCGTGCGCCAGGCTCATCAACTCGGTTACGACGTGCAACTGGCGGCCGACGCACACTCCACCGTCGACAACGGCAACATGAGCGCCGAAGACATCATCGCCGAACACAACAAGGATCTGGCGCACCTGACCGGTTCGGTGGCGCGGATCGATGTCAAACCTGCCACAGAGATTGAGTTCTGACCCCGATTTCCCACAGTGCCAGGTGGCGTGGCTAAAAGCTGAGTTCATCGAGGATTTCTGACGGTGGCGCTGGCATACTGCGCGCCGCCCGAAGAATGGAATCTCTCGATGTTGTCTTTCAGATCCTGCCACGCTGTGTTGTTGGCATCTCTCGTGTTCACATCGCTCACCCACGCCAGCAGTTTCGATTGCGCCAGTGCCTCGAGCAAAACCGAAAAAGCCATTTGTGCCGATCCGTATCTGTCGCAACTCGATGTGCAACTCGCCGAGCGTTGGCGTTCGACGCTGGCCAATGTTCCCGAACCAAAGGCGCTCAAAACCGATCAGCGACAATGGCTGAAAGCGCGTAACGCGTGTGGCGCGCTGACGGCCTGTTTGCGCCGCGAGTATCTGATGCGTCTGGCCGAACTGGAACACGCCACTCAGCCATTCAGTTGGGATGCGACCTGGCAGCTTATTCCTCCCGGGACATCGACGGCCGCCACCGTAACCACCCATCGCCGCGATGCTACGCACATCACGTTCGATATCACGGCGGCAGAGGGGGCCAACTCTGGAGAGCTTGATGGTGTCGCCAAACTCAAGAACGGCGAAGCGCATTACGTGTCCGGGGAGTGCGCGTTGAGTTTCACCCCGCTCAACGGCGTGTTGAATCTCTCGCAAGCCGGTGCGGATGCCGATTGCAGTGCCGGAATGGGCGTGTATTACGGCGGCACCTATGTCGCTTCGGAGCAACCGCTGACGCTGGATTACGACATGCTCAGCCTGGGGCTGGCGCGAACCCCTGAAGAAAATCAAACCCTGAAGGCATTGCTCAAGGACGATTATCAGAAGCTGGTACAGCTCTCCGGCAACTTGCAGATCGGTGACCCTTCAAGCGACGTTCCCGATAGTCAGGTCGTGGAGATGTGGATGCGTGGCCTGGGGGGCACCGGCATCCTGATGAGCACTGCCGACCAGCACTTCTGGGTCATCTTGCTGACTTACGATGCGCACGGTCAGGAGCGAATGCGCTATTACACCAACGCTGCGCAGTGGAAGGGACGTTTACCCGACGTTTTGCAAGCCTGGTACCAACGCATCAATGGCAATCGCGCGATAGCGTTGGACCACATCCCCTGACGCTGCGGCGAGGTGATTCAGCGAAGCGTCGCATCGCCCCGATGGGCTGACCGGCAGCCCCCAGATCCCTCAAGTCGCAAACAGAATCCCACGGATTTCCCCGGCCCGTGGCGCCATCACCACACCCTCCAGCACCATTCGCGTAATCGTCTGCGCCGCAGTCTGATAATCCTCATCCAGCGGAATCTCGCGTTCCATGATCCGGCCCATCTGCCAGCCGATATTGGTGTAGGTGCGCGTCGCCGACCAAATGAACAGCATCAAATGCTCCGGGTCCACTGGCGCCAGCAAACCCCGCTCGATCCAGCTGCGCAGGCAGTCGACGTTACGCCGCGCTTCGGCGTGCAACAGGTCGCGGCACTCGTCGGGCAACTGCCGTCCGCCGAGCAGCAGCTCGCCACTGAACACCTTGGCAATCGCTGGATGCTCGCGGGCGATGCGAATCCGCGCCGCGACATAGGCACGCAAGCCAATCAGCGGATCATCGCTTTCGCGCAGCACCGCCGAAGCTTCCAGCAGCGGTTCGACAAAACCCAGCAGCACCTTGCCGTAGAGGTTTTCCTTGGTCTGGAAGTAGTAATACAGATTTGCCTTGGGCACCCCGGCGCGGGCGGCGATGTCGCGGGTCTGGGTGGCATCGAAGCCGTTGGCGGCGAATTCTTCGCTGGCAGCGGCGAGGATCAACTGCTCATTGCGGACGCGGATGGCGCTCATGGAAACACGGAATGGCTGGACGGCATGGAAAGGTTCTGACAATTTCGGTTTCGCAATATACAAAACTATATAGCGGTGAATCCAGTCTGTTCGACGGACAGCGCTATGCTGCTTGCATCCTTGATCTGAAACGGAGAGCAAATATGACGATTCAGGCGCGGCGGGCGCGCATGGAACAAGTGGACGCGGTCGCGCCGCTGTTCGATGCCTACCGACAGTTCTACAAGCAGCCGTCGAACTTTGAGCAATCGCGAGCCTTCATCGCCGAGCGCATCGAACGCGACGAATCGGCGATTTTTCTCGCTGAGGATGAGCAGGGCAGTGCGCTGGGATTCGTGCAGTTGTACCCGACGTTCTCGTCGATCGATGCCCACCGCACCTGGCTGCTCAGCGATCTGTTCACTACGCCCCAGGCTCGTGGTCGTGGCGTCGGGCGCCTGTTAATGAACGCCGCGCGCGACTTCGCCCTGGAAACAGGCGCCAAAGGCCTGGTCCTCGAAACGGCAACCGACAACTTCACCGCGCAGCGTTTGTACGAATCGTTGGGATATATACGAGACACGGGGTACTACACCTACCTGCTCGACTTGAGTCAGGGCTGAGCAATTTTTTTCCGGTTTTTCCCGAATCGGCCTTTCCCAAGGCGAGCACTGTCTCTAGAATCCGCCCGGCTTCCGCAGTGGAGGCGCATTGCCATCATCTGGCGTTGTTCAAATAGGGACGGACATCATGCAATTCGGGAAAATCCTGGCGCTGGGCCTGGTACTTACGCTGGGCGGTTGTGCCAGCTTCACCAAAGACGAAGTGGCGCCGGTGACGATGCCGTCGATGGCCAGCTACGCCAACAAGCCGAACGTCTACGTCGATTTCGACTTCTATCAGGGCGAGCCGAAAAGCGCTTCGGCCGTAGAGGTGCCGCAGGCACGTGACCAGCTCAAGCCTGAGCTGCAAAAGATTCTGACTGATTCCGGCCTGTTCGGCCGTGTCACGCTGGACGAGTTCCAGAAGCAACCGGGCGACTACAGCCTGCGTCTGAAAATGTACAACCATCCGCCGAATGCCGGTTCGATGGTGCTGGGCTTCATCAGTGGTTTCAGCCTGGGGGTGATCCCGGCGTACGGCACCGATCAATACACCATGAGCCTGGAAGCCGTGGACGGCAAGGGCCAGGCCCTGACCACCGCGAGCAACCACGATGCGGTTGGTACCTGGGTCGGTATCTGGTTCATTCCGTTGATGGGCAACACCCCGAAGGCGGCCGTCAGCGACACGTTCGCCCGTCAGGTCAACGCGCTGCTCAAGCAAATGATCGACAACAACAACCTGAAGTACTCGGCACTCGACACCCGCACTCCACGGGCGTGATGCCAAAAAAAAGAGCCGCAAATTGCGGCTCTTTTTTTCGCCCTTACTTCAGGGCCTGGATGAACTGAGGATCGCTGTACAACTCTTTCAGCAAATCGCGCAGCATCGGGTTGTAGGCGTTGACCGCATTCGGAATCGCAATGAAACCGAAGAAGCTGCTGCTCCACTGGCTGCTGACATTCTTGGTCGCGTCGTAGACAACGTTCTGGCCGTTGAGCAGGGTGAAACGTGCCGCGAGTTGGCCATCGCCTGTACCCATGCCGGCCGACAGTTCGTTTTTCACCACCAGCACTTTCAGCTGACGCTGGGCTTGTGGATCCAGCAAACCGGCCTTGCGCAGCTCTTCGGTGATGGCGTCCTGAATGTGCGCCGGGATGCTGCCGGACGGCGAGCGCACCGGGTTGGCCCGAACCACCAGCGAACCTTCGCCGCTTTCGGCAGTGACCTGAGGATTGCTGATCGCGTGCAACGGCGGGGTCTGCTTGAGCTTCTGGACGTTTTCGTAGCTCGGCTCGTAGCGGGTCATGGTCATGCCACAACCTTGCAGCAACACCGCCAACATCGGGATCAACAACAGAGACTTCTTCACGGCAGTTCCTTGCGTGGGAATAGAGAGGGCGCGAATTATGGGCAGAGTGCCACCATCGAGCAACCGTGTTTACTCTCGCGCAGGCAACATTTATTGAAGGACAGCGATCAGCCGCGCTCACCCAGCAATTTTTCGATCTGCGCCAGCTCCCAAGTGCTGAGCAAACTCACCGGATCAGTGCCGTAACGCTGCCAGGTCTGCAGCGCACCTTCACGGCCATCGCCGTCACGTGCACATTCACAGTGATGCAACCGTTGACCTTCAAAACCCAGCAACAGGTGCCAGCCTTCGATATTGACTGCAACCAGCCCGGCCTCGGCCGACGTCTCGCACACCTCGAACGCAAGCACCCCGAGCGCCGCTTCACGCAGTCGCTGGCACACTTCGCGGGCGGTCAGAAAAGACGACATGTTCAGACTCGATAAAGAAGAAGCGCGCCAGCATAAGGCGTGACGCGACAAGTGTCAGCGATCGCTGGCCCGATCCCGGACAATTCCGTAACATCCGCCTCCCGCTTTTTCTACCGCACTTTTTCAGATCACCGTCACGGTCGCTGCTGTCGACCGCTCAATCCAGGTAAGCCATGAAACCGATTCGTCTGCGCGCCGATGTCCTCGCCGGACTCACCACTTCGTTCGCACTGTTGCCCGAGTGCATTGCGTTTGCGCTGGTCGCGCACCTCAATCCGCTGATGGGCCTGTATGGCGCCTTCATCATTTGTACGTTGACGGCGTTGTTCGGCGGTCGGCCGGGAATGGTCTCCGGCGCAGCGGGTTCGATGGCGGTGGTGATCGTGGCACTGGTGGTGCAACACGGCGTGCAGTATTTGCTGGCGACCGTGTTGCTGGGCGGTCTGATCATGATGGCGTTTGGTTTATTGCGGCTGGGCAAACTGGTGCGCATGGTGCCGCATCCGGTGATGCTCGGCTTCGTCAATGGCTTGGCGATCATCATTGCCCTGGCGCAACTGGAGCACTTCAAGAGCGGCGAACACTGGCTCAGCGGCACGCCGTTGTACCTGATGACCGGGCTGGTGTTGCTGACCATGGCCATCGTTTATGTCCTGCCGCGCCTGACCCGTGCGGTGCCGCCGGCACTGGTGGCGATCCTCGGCGTCGGCCTGCTGGTTTACTTGTTCGGCCTGCCGACCCGAACCCTCGGCGACATGGCGCACATTGCTGGCGGCTTGCCGACCTTGGCGTTGCCGGACATCCCCTGGACGCTGGAGACCCTGCGCATCATCGCGCCGTACGCGATCCTGATGGCGCTGGTCGGCCTGCTGGAAACCCTGCTGACACTCAACCTCACCGACGAAATTACCGAAAGCCGTGGCTACCCGGATCGCGAGTGTGTGGCGCTGGGCGCGGCGAATATGGTTTCCGGTGCGTTTGGCGGCATGGGCGGCTGCGCAATGATCGGTCAGACCGTGATCAACCTCAGTTCCGGCGGACGCGGGCGTCTGTCCGGCGTGGTGGCTGGCGTGCTGATTCTGCTGTTCATTCTTTTTCTGTCGCCGCTGATCGAGCGCATTCCGCTGGCAGCGCTGGTCGGGGTGATGTTTGTGGTGTCGCAACAGACCTTCGCCTGGGCCTCGCTGCGGGTGATCAACAAGGTGCCGCTGAACGACGTGCTGGTGATCATCGCCGTGACCACCATCACCGTGTTCACTGACCTGGCCACTGCCGTGCTGTGCGGGATCATCATCGCCGCGCTGAATTTCGCCTGGCAGCAAGCACGCGAACTGTACGCCGATGAACATCTGGAAGCGGATGGCAGCAAACTCTATCGCCTGCACGGCACGCTGTTCTTCGCCTCGACCACGCCGTTTCTCAACCAGTTTGATCCGGCCAATGATCCGCAACGGGTCACGCTGGACTGCCGGCACTTGAGCTTCGTTGACTATTCGGCCATCGCCGCGCTGAAAACCCTGCGCGAACGCTATGAGAAGGCGGGCAAGCAGGTGCAGGTGTTTCATCTGTCCGAACGCTGCAAGAAACTGCTCAAGCGCGCGGGCGTCGACCACGACTGACCGCTATGGGGGCGGGCAAAATGTGGGAGGGGGCTTGCTCCCGAAGACGCTGGATCAGCCGACATCACTGCTGGCTGACACACTGTCTTCGGGAGCAAGCCCCCTCCCACAGTCGATCTGCGGCGTAGCGATCAGTCGATCGCCGGGAAATCGATTTCGGTCAGCGCCGTGTTGTTCAGGTAGTTCGTCAGGGTCTGCACGGCCACCAGCGCAATCACTTCAATGATCTTGCTGTCGTCGATCCCGGCGGCGCGGGCGGCGGCGATTTGCTCGTCGCTCAAGTGGCCACGGGTTTGCGTCAGTTGATGGGCGAGGGCGGCGTAAGCGTTGAGTTCGCCTTGACGCGCCGCGACGATGTCCTGCGCCGACAGCCCGGATTTACTGGCAAACAAAGTGTGCGCCGCCAGGCAATAATCGCAACCGTTGACCTGTGACGTGGCGAGGTAAACCGCTTCTTTCTCTTTGGCGCTCAGCGAGGATTTACCGAGCAGCGACGAGGCTTGCACGTAGGTATCGAGGGCCACCGGTGCCTTGGCAAGGGTAGCGAACAGGTTCGGCAGAAAACCGATTTTTTTCTTCACGCCTTCCAGTACCGGGCGGCTGGCGTCGGTGGCGGTGTCGAGGCTGATAGCGTTGATGCGGCTCATGATGACTCTCCGAAAGTCCGGTGCGAAGTGCGCCGGCGATGGAGTTCATGTTAGGGAGGGTGACTGGTGCTTTGGCGGCAAATCGTCGAGGATATGCGACAGATCGTCCAGAATTGCCGTCGGGAGTCGCCATGGATCGCCTGTCTACACTGCTCAGTCATTTCGGCGTCAATGCCGGCACCTTCCACAGCGGCGAGTTCTGCGGTATCAGCGTGCACGAGGGCGAGCCGAGTGGGCATGTGCACCTGTTGCAGGCGGGTGAGCTGCTGCTCAAACCTGGAAATGAACGTGAACTTCGCATCGCCGAGCCTTCGCTGATTTTCTTTCCCCGCCCGTTTGCCCACCGCATGTCGGCCGATGAGGCCATGGAGACGAAACTGGTGTGCGCGACGCTGACGTTCGACGGTGGCTCGGGCAATGCTTTGGCGGCAGCATTGCCGGATTATCTGGTGCTCAAACTGACTGACATTGCGGAGTTGGGCAGCACGCTGGAATGGTTGTTCAAGGAAGCGTTCGAAGGCCATTGCGGGCGTATGGCTGTGATGGATCGCTTGTTCGAATTGCTGGTGATTCTGTTGTTGCGGCACCTCATCAGCAACCGTGTTCAGCAACCGGGGATGATGGCCGGGCTGGCTGATCCGCGTCTTTCACGAGCCTTGAATCTGATCCACGAGCAACCGGCGAAACCTTGGAGCGTGGCGGATCTGGCCAGCGCCGCGAACCTGTCTCGCGCCGGGTTTGCCGAACAGTTTCGCCGTGTCGTCGGGCAAACGCCGGCGGATTATCTGCTGAGCTGGCGAGTCAGTCTGGCGCAGAAGCGTCTGCGCGAAGGCAAGGCGATTGCGCTGATTGCCGATGAAGTCGGTTATGAAAGTCCTTCGGCGCTGGCCCGGGCGTTTCGCCGCAAGACCGGGCTCAGCCCGCGCGAATGGAAGGCTGGCGCCTGAAGCTTATCGGGCAAATTTCTTCGCCCCGGCCACGCACAGAATCACCCCCAGCGTCACCGCGAGCATGCCGGCGCTGACCTGCTCATGCAGCAAGGTCGCCGCCAGTGCAAGGCCAAAAAACGGTTGCAGCAACTGCAATTGGCCAACTGCCGCGATCCCGCCCTGAGCCAGCCCGCGATACCAGAACACAAAGCCGATCAACATGCTGAACAGCGACACGTAAGCCAGACACAGCCATGCCGACAGGCTGATGTGGCTGAAGGAGGCGGGCGCCAGCCACAGACTCAATACCGCCATGAGCGGCAACGACAAAACCAGCGCCCAGCAAATCACCTGCCAGCCGCCGAGGCTGCGCGACAGTTTCGCGCCTTCGGCATAACCGAGGCCGCAGGCCAGAATCGCCGCGAGCATCAGCAGGTCGCCGGTGGGCGAGGCGGTCAGGCCTTGCGCCAGCGCGTAGCCCACCACCAGGGCACTGCCGAGCAACGAAAATACCCAGAACACCGGGCGTGGTCGTTCGCCGCCGCGCAGCACGCCGAAAATCGCCGTTGCCAGCGGCAGTAATCCGACAAACACAATCGAATGTGCCGACGTCACGTGCTGCAGCGCCAATGCCGTGAGCAAGGGAAAACCGAGCACCACGCCCAGTGCGACGATCAACAACGACAGCCACTGACTGCGCGCCGGGCGCCGTTGGCGAAACAGCCACAACAGCGCCACCGCCAGTACCCCGGCGATGGCAGCGCGGATAACGGTGAGGAACACCGGGTCGAACTCCAGCACTGCCAGACGCGTGGCGGGCAATGAACCGCTGAAAATCACCACGCCGATAAAGCCGTTGATCCAGCCGCTGGTTTTTTCCAGCGCCGGGTTGTGCAGGTTCGAGATTCGTTCCATACGAGGTCGCGCTCAGAAAAAGTGGGGTTGCGTTGGCTAAATCCTAGGGTTGAGAATCAGCACAATCAAAAAATTGTCATGGATACATCTCGACATGCCGCGCGCCCGTTACAAGACACTGGTTGATGCTTACGCTGCGGACATTCGCTCGGGCCGTCTGGCGCCGGGCACGCGACTGCCGACTCATCGAGAATTGGCTGCTGATCAGGGTCTGGCGCTGGTCACTGCGTCACGGGTGTACGCCGAGCTTGAGGCGATGGGTCTGGTCAGCGGCGAAACCGGGCGTGGCACGTTCGTCCGGGAAACCTCTCTGTTGCCGGGGCAGGGCATAGATCAGAAGGACGTGGCGGTCGGTATGATCGATCTGAATTTCAACTACCCGTCGCTGCCCGGCCAAACCGAACTGTTGCGCACGGCGCTGCGTCAGTTGGCGTTGTCTGGGGATCTGGAATCGTTGCTGCGTTACCAGCCTCACGCCGGTCGCGCCCATGAACGTGCCTCGGTGGCGCGGCATTTGTTGAGCCGTGGCGTGACGGTCGACGCCGGACAAGTGCTGATCGTCAACGGCGCGCAGCAAGGGTTGGCGGTGGCGCTGATGGCGCTGCTCAAACCGGGCGATGTGATTGCAGCGGACGCGCTGACGTATTCCGGTTTCAAGGTGCTGGCCGAGGCGTTGCATCTGGAGATCGTCGCCATTGCGAGCAGTGAAAACGGGCCAGACCTCGCAGCGTTGGACAAGCTCTGTCGCAGCCGGTCGGTGCGAGCCGTGTACTGCATGCCGACCCTGCACAATCCGCTGGGCTGGGTGATGCCACTGGCACAGCGCGAGCAGTTGGTGACGATTGCCCGGCGGCATGATCTGACCCTCATCGAAGACGCGGCCTACGCCTTTCTGGTGGAAGATCCTCCGCGCACGCTGGTCGACATGGCCTCGGAGCGCACGGTGTATGTCTCGGGCCTGTCGAAAAATATCGCCACCGGCCTGCGCGTCGGCTTCATCGCCGCGCCGCTAGACACCGTGCCTGCACTGGAACGGGTAATTCGCGCAACCACCTGGAACACTCCCGGCGTGATGACAGCGATTGCCTGCGGCTGGCTCGATGATGGCACCGTCAGCGTGCTTGAGGCGCAAAAACGCAACGACGCCAAGGCTCGTCAGGCTCTGGCTGGCGAGCTGCTGAAAGGGCTGACCTGCATCGGTCATCCGTCTTCCTATTTTTTGTGGCTGCCGCTGCCGGAAGATGTGCGTGCCGATCAGATTGTCGTGGAACTGATGCACCAACAGATTTCGGTCACCACCGCCGAGCCGTTCTCGGTATCGGCACATGTGCCGCACGCGATACGTCTGGCGCTGGGGTCGGTGGACATGGCGGTGTTGCGTGAGGCATTGATTACCGTCAGAAAAGTCGTCGGCGCTTACCTGTAAAAACTACAGGGTGTTAGCCTTGCCCCCCATTGCAATACACCGCTCTGGATCGTCAGATGAAAATAAACGCTTCACTGTCCCTCGCCCTGATCTTCACCGCTGGCCTTTTCAGCACAACCGCTCACGCAGCCGGCGACCCCGAGGCCGGTGCAAAGATCTTCCCGCGCCTGTGTGGCGGCTGCCATCAGGTCGGCGAATCCGCCCGACCAGGGTTCGGCCCACAACTCAACGGCATCATCGGTCGGCCAGCCGGGACTTCGGCGAACTATGTCTATTCCGATGCGATGAAGAACTCCGGACTGACCTGGAACCGAGAAACCCTGATCGCGTACCTCAAGGATCCGAAGGGCGTGGTGCCGGGCACGCGGATGATCTTCTGGGGACTGAGTGACGAGGAAAAGGTCGAAAATCTGCTGGCGTATCTTGCGACGTTCAGTGCCGCTCAATAAGGGCTCTCGAGCCATTCTGGGCTATTACTGAAGACTGGTTATTGCGTCCAGATCAGGAAGTCCGTGATGAAATCAATATTGTTGGCAACACCCTTGATGCTCGCCGCCGGCCTGGCTCACGCCGGCATTCCGATGTTCAACGCCACGTGCCCGGGCAACATCGAAGTGCATGCCGATGACGGCGGGCCGATTTACATCAATGGCAAGGAAGGCAAGTTGAAGAAATTCAACGAGAACTACTTCGAGGCCAAGGGTGCAGGCGTGACGATTTCCCTGAGCATCAATCCCGATGGTTCGCCGGCGGTGTCGTACACCGGGAAGAACAGGGCCAACGGGATTTGCGACCTGAAGAAGGGCTGATCAGGCCACCTGATTACGTCCCGCTGCTTTAGCCTGATAGAGCTGCTGGTCGGCACGCTTGATCAGCGCCATTTGGTTGTTGTCCGCCGGATCCGCCAGCCCGACGCCGATGCTCACCGTGACATTGCCGGCCGCAGGGAATAGGGCGTTGGCGACCGCCGAGCGAATCTTCTCGGCGACGACCTCCGGGGTGTCAGGCTGGGCGATTTCCGGCAGCAGCACGGCGAATTCCTCGCCGCCATAACGCGCGACGAAATCCGTGGTGCGCAGACTGGCCTCAATCAATTGCGCCAATTGCTGCAACACCTCATCGCCCACGGCGTGACCATGGCTGTCATTGATGCGTTTGAAGTGGTCGGCGTCGATCAACAGCAAGGCGAACGGCCGTCCCGTGCGTCGGGACAGCAAACTGTATTCAGTGATTTTTTCGTCGAAGCGACGACGGTTGTAAACGCCGGTCAAGGCATCGTGAGTCGCCAGGCTGAGCAATTCGGCGTTGGCCCGCACAAGATCGGCGGTGCGTTGCGCCACCGTGGCTTCCAGTGAGGCATTGGCCTCCTGCAACTCGTGCTCCTTGCCGAGCAACGATTGAGTCATTGCATCAATCGACTGGCCGAGCTGGGCGATTTCCCGTACCGGATGGTGCAGCGGGAAGTGCGCGCCGGGCTGGTTGTCCTGCACCTGTTTGGCGGAATGCGCCAGTTGTTCGATCGGACGGCTCAGGTACAGCGCCAGATAATACGCGACGAGGCCGAACACCAACGCAGCGAAGACACCCAGCAACAGCAATTTATATAGCAGCAGACGCGCTGGTTGCAGCGCGGTTTCCAATGGTTGTCGAACGGCAATCGACCACGACAACGCGGTACTCGAAGGCGTTGGCACTGTGACCATGCTGGTCAGATATCCGTTGCCCACCGACCAGCCTGGCGACGTTGAACCGTTCGTGGCCAGTTGCTGGCCCATCAGCGCTTCCGGGTACAGCACTTTGCCGTCGTGATCGATGATCAGGGCTTCGATATCCGGCGAGGTGTTCTTGTGCGAGAACGTCGCCGACTCGACGATTCGTGTCACCCAACTCCAGTGAGCGTGGGCGCCCAGTACGCCAATGACCTGACCTTCGGCGTTATGGATCGGCGCGGCGAAATCGATAAAGCGCAACGGTTCACCGTTGGGCAAGCCCGGGAGCAATTTGGCCAGCAACACCGCTTCGTGCGGATCGCCGGTGTATTCGCCGCGCACTCCGGCCTGAAACCACGGACGTGCCTGCACCGACTGACCGACCAGCAAACCATTGACCGCCTGATGCACCTTGCCTTCGGCATCGGTTACGCCCATCCACGCATACTCGGCGCGGGCCTGAGTGCGCAGTTGCATGGATTTCAGAATCGCCGGGTTGTCCAGATCGCCGCGCTCCAGATGCGGTGCGCGGCTGAGCAGGTAAACCTCCAGTTGCCGCTCGCGCAACTGCTCTCCCAGCAAGGTCGCCGCCGAACGTGCGGTGTTCAGCAGGGCATTGCCGCTGGCCTGTTTCATCTGTTCGGTGGCGATATGGCCGACGTAGAACCCGACGCTTAATAACGTCAGCAGGGACAAACCGGCAAACCAAAGGGTGAGATGGCTACGCAAACTGGCTTTGAGCATGGGCAGGCAATGTCTGTTTTGGAGTTGTGGCCGCATGGTATGCGTAATGGTCGGTGGGTGGCCAGTCGGCCGATTCCGCCGGACTTTGTCGGACGCCGCACCGGGGTTTGTAATCCATGCGAGGAGCGCATGCATGAAAAAGCCCGGCTGATCAGGCCGGGCTTTTCCGTAGCCGCTGTTATGGCGTTGTCGGGCGAACACATAACTCGCCGGTAGCCCGTGTCAGGGCCAGGTCATGCAGCGGATCACGGTTCAGATCGCTGCGCGCAGCGGCCAGCCAGACCGGGCATTTCGGGTCATGTCGATAGGGTGCGAAATCAGCGTATTGCTGCAACAGGCGGCTTTGCAGTTGATCCAGGAGCGGGCGAATCTGTTTAGCCAGATCCGGGCGCTTCGTGTCCGGCGCCGCGCCGGCCGCTTGCCACTGCGCGAGCAAACCGTATTGCACCAGTTTATTGGCCTCCATTTGAGCCGCGATCAACTGTGCGACATCCTCCGGATCGAGCTTGCGCTCGCTGGCCAGCTTACGGGCATTGGCAATCACCTGCGCCTCGCGCGGGCTGTCCTGAATCGGCTTGCCGCTGTCCCATTTGGTCAAGGCAACGAGGTCGCCGATGTTCAGGCGTTCGTTGAGTGTCGCCAGCAACGGCTTCAAGGTTGGCGGTGCCGGGGAGGGCGTAGCGGCGTGAGCGGCGCTGGCAAACAGAGCCAGAAGGGTGCAGGTCAGCAGGCGTGACGAATGGAGCATGAGCGGGGTACCTCGGTGGCAGCAGCAGGATGCGTTGTGTATCACGGTTGAGCAGGCGACGGCATCAACCGCGTGCGCATCTTCGTGCGTCAGGGAAATATCAACTCACAGCTGAAATGTTAATTGCACCTCGCACCCATCTCGCCGAAGCTATCCTCCATTAGTCTCCCTGCCGTCGAGATGGACCTCTATTCAATGCAAACCCCCGCCGCCATCAAACCCCTCTGGCAAACCTATTTGCTGTTCCTTGCGCCGATGGTGTTGTCCAACTTCCTGCAATCGATGTCAGGCACGGTCAACAGCATCTACATCGGCCAGATGCTGGGCACGCAAGCGTTGGCGGCCGTGTCGGGCATGTTCCCCATCGTGTTTTTCTTTATTGCTCTGGTCATCGGCTTGGGCGCCGGGGCAGGGGTGTTGATCGGTCAGGCGTGGGGCGCGCGTGAGGCGCACATGGTCAAGGCCATCGCCGGGGCGACGTTGTTGCTGGGGGTGTTGATCGGTCTGGTCGCGGCGGTGCTCGGCAGTGTTTTTGCGCGGCAGGCGTTGAGCGGGTTGGGTACGCCGGCCGATGTGCTCGACGATGCGGTGGCGTACGCGCACGTGATGATGTGGATTTTGCCGTCGATGCTGGTGTTCGTGTTGTTCACGCAGTTGTTGCGCGGGGTCAGTGACACGCTGTCCCCGTTGCTCGCGCTGGTGGTGTCGACGTGCGTGGGGCTGGCGCTGACACCGGCGCTGATTCGCGGCTGGTTCGGTCTGCCGCAACTGGGGATTCAAAGTGCGGCGTTTGCCGGGCTGGCCGGTAACCTGGCGGCGATGGCGTGGCTGGCGTGGCGGCTGATTCGCAAACAGCATCCGCTGGCGCCCGACCGTGAGTTTTTCAGGGCGCTGCGTCTGAACGGCGCGATCCTCGGCAAGGTGTTGCGCATCGGTCTGCCGACCGGCGTACAAATGATCGTGCTGTCGTTGTCGGAGCTGGTGATTCTGGCGCTGGTCAACCAGCACGGGTCGCAGGCGACGGCGGCCTACGGTGCGGTGACGCAGATCGTCAACTACGTGCAGTTTCCGGCTCTGTCGATTGCGATCACGGCATCGATTCTCGGCGCCCAGGCGATCGGCGCGGGAAGGCTGGAACGCATGGGGCCGATTCTGCGTACCGGGTTGCTGATCAACGTCTGCCTCACTGGAGGCCTGATCGTGCTGGGCTACCTGTTGTCGCACTGGTTGCTGGGGCTGTTCCTGACGGAGGATTCGACCCGGGCGATGGCCGAGCACCTGCTGCATATCATGCTGTGGAGCCTTTTGGTGTTCGGCTTTCAGGCGATCATCGGCGGGATCATGCGTGCCAGCGGCACGGTGCTGGTGCCGGTGGCGATTGCGATCATCTGCGTGGTCGGCGTGCAGTTGCCGGCGGCGTACTGGCTCGACGGCCAGTACGGATTGCAAGGTGTGTGGATGGCGTTTCCGGTGGCGTATCTGGGCATGCTGGTGTTGCAGACGCTGTATTACAAACTGGTCTGGCAGCATCAGAAGATCGAACGACTGGTGTAGTGGTGGCGTAACCGCCGGTTGTTTGCTTAAGTCAATCGAGACCCCTCGACGGCGAGCGCTGCCCGGAGAATCCGATGTCGATCCGAATGCTGCTGGCCGCCGCGTGTTCCCTGTGCGCCATCGCCACTGTGCAGGCGGTCGAGTACGACCACGTCAACACCACCGCCAGCCAGATCAGCTTTACCTACAGTCAGATGGGCTCACGGATGTACGGCACTTTCGGCAAGTTTGACGCGACATTGAACTTCGATACCGACAATCTCGCGAACGCCCGCACGACCTTGCACATCGACCTCACCAGCATTGATGCCGGCAGTGAGGACGCCAACACTGAACTGGTGAAACCGGCGTGGTTCGACACGGGAAAATATCCGGTGGCGGTATTTGAATCGAGCCGGTTTACCCAAGTGTCTGAAAATCACTTCCTGATCGCCGGGCAGCTCTCGCTCAAGGGCATCACCCGCGAGGTGCAGGTGCCGGTCGAGTTGAAACCGGGCAGCGCCATCGGCATTTTCGACGGTGAACTGCTGCTCAAGCGTGACGCGTTCGGCCTCGGCGCGGGGGAGTGGGCGGACACCGTGGTGTCCAAAGAGATCACCATCAAGTTCAAGGTGGTGGCGCCACAGCAGTGACGCCACACGCCCGGGTCATTCAATAAGCGCGCCAGTGACCCGGCACCCAGCGCCATTGATTGCCGCCCCAGCGATAGTGACCGGCGATCCAGTGATACCCCGGCGCCGGCATCACCGGCACCACTTCCACCGGCGGCGGAGGGCGGTGCGGGCGAGCCGGGGCGACGACGCAACCGCTCAGGGTAATGGCCACCAGTGTGGCGGCGAGCAGCGATTTAACGGTTTTCGACATGGTGATGTTCCCGCAAAGTAATGTGTGCAGGCGGGGGCTCAATTAGCGCACCCAGTGCCCTTCAACCCAGAACCAGTTCGGCCCGCGTGCCTGCCAGTGCCCCGGTTTCCAGCGAGCGCCGTGTCTCACCTGTTGCCAGTGGCCGGGCATCCACACGTAACCGCGACCTTCCCAGCGCCAATGGCCCTGGTCCCAGACATAGCCGGGGCGCGGTCCCGGCATCACTTCCATGCGCATTGGCGGTGGGGCTTGCTGGACGATCACCACCTGTTGAGCAAACACTGGCGCGCTGGCCAGCGTGGCCAGTGTCAACGGCACCAGCAACAAGGTTTTCCGCCATCTGGACAGGGAACGCAAAACGCTCATGACAACTCCTCAAGGCCTGCGTCGAAAAATGAACGCAGCTGAAGACTTGGACGCTGAAACGGCGAAAGATCCTGGCGGCGGCGGATGAAATTTTTGTCAGGAATCCGGCCTTCGCATCTCGCTGCGACGGACACTGTCGATTGTTCAGTCAGCACAGATACAGGCGGATCCGGCCTACAAGGTATGATGTCGCGGTTTTCCGCCGGAGTTCGCCTGCCATGCCCCGCATCACCCATTACAAAACCCCATGCCCTGAAGGCGTCAACAGCCAGATTCTGCAGATGGTCGTCGATTACCTGACTGACATCAGCGCCGTCGGCCTCGGCCCGAGCAACCTGCTGTACAACGTCTATCAGTACGCGGTCGGCTATGAGGTGCATCTGTATCTGGAGGCATTGAACGGGGAAAAGGGCACCGAGGTGGAGTTGCTTGTCGCCACCGCCGAAAACGATCCCGAGCAAGTGATCGGTTTCTTGCTGTACTTGCCGGTGCAAGGCGATTGGGAAGCGTGCAGCGTCGCCTACATGGCGGTGCATGAAGGGCATCGGCGTCAAGGCGTGGCGCGGGCGCTGATAGGCGAAATGGTCGGGCGCTATCCCCACGTCGAACTGGCGTGCACGGTTGGCAAAGTCCCGTATTTCGAAGCGCTGCGTTTCGAGGTGATCGGTCAGCGCGAGACCCAGGTGCTGATGAGCACCCGCCATTATCGCAGCAACGGTTTGCGTGGCTTTATCGACACCACGCCGATCTACCGCTCGCTGGAAGTGCAGCAGATCCACACGTACCTGCTGCAGAAAAACGGCAAGCGCGCCATGCTCGACGCCGAGAAACAGCGCGACCGCCATCTCGACCAGACCACTCGTCACACCGAAGCGTTTGTCCGCCAGCGAATGACTCTGCACTGAGCGTTTTGTGCAGACAAAAAAGAGCCTCAAAGCTCTTTGATGGGGAGGAAGTAGAGCCCGTGAGGCTCAAGATGCGCATGATGCAAGGCGCGGGCTTGATTGGGGTTCAGAGCACCCGCGCCTACGCAACGCTCGATGATTCGAGTCGCTGCGTCAGTCCATCCTAGGAGTGTGACGGGGGGCTCTCAAGTACCGCCAGTCGCGCGGGCAGCGGCTCTCTCGACAATCCCCATGATGGTTTCATACAACTCGTCGCTGGCCTGTTCGGCACTGATTTCGTCGTTGGCTGCGGCGTGGGACAAGGCTTCCGCAGCGCCCAGCATTGCACGCAAAGCCGCTTGCGTGATCTGCCCGCCATTGGCATAGGGCGCCAGATCCTTGCGGCATTTTTCGAGGAAGATTGCCTCGTACTCGCGCTTGATCTTTTCCAGTTCCGGAGTGCTCGCCAGCGCGGCGATGACTCCGGGAATCTCGCTGCCTTGCAGCAACACGCAATCGACGTACGCCTTGGCGATCACTGAAGCGGTGCCGACCAACGTTGGCTCGCAATGGGCGACGGCGGCGTCCATGACCACGGTCTGGCGTGCATCGAAATCCCGGTAAAGCGCGGCGAGCAATCCGGCGCGCGTGGTGAAGTGATCGTACACCACCGGTTTGGTCACGCCCGCCTGTTCAGCGAGGTAGCCAAGGGTCAGGGCATCGGTACCTTCGGCGCGAATCATTTGCCAGGCGACATCGAGCAACTGGCGCTGGCGGTCTTCACGCGACAGACGTTTGCGCGGTTGCGCCGGGGAATCCTGTTCGGAGATTTCAGTGGTTGACATCGCTTATATACCAAACGTAACTTACTGTTGGTAACCTACTCATCGTAACTTGCCAAGAGTATATAAGCCTTGGTCAGCAATCACCAACAGGAGAGTTCTCATGCACACCTTGATCGTTATTGCTCATCACGATCCCCGCTCGTTGACTCACAGTGTGGCGAAGCAGATTGCCGAAGGCCTGAACCAGGCCGATGCGGCACACACGTTCGAGATTGCCGATCTGTATGCCGAAGGCTTCGAGCCGCGTTTCGGCGCCGCGGACTTCGCCGTGCATCATCGTGAGGCTGCACCGCCGGCAGATGTGTTGGCCGAGCAGGCGCGAATCGACCGCGCCGATGCGTTGGTGCTGGTTTATCCGGTGTATTGGTGGTCGATGCCGGCGCTGCTCAAGGGCTGGATCGACCGGGTGTTCAGCAATGGCTGGGCGTTTGATTTCAGCGGCGACCTCAAGCATGTGAAGCTGCTGCAGCGTCTGCGCGTGCATTTGGTTCAGCTCGCCGGTGCGGATGCGCGCACCTATGAGCGACACGGGTATGGCGCGGCGATGAAGGCACAGATCGAGCACGGGATTTTCGATTACAGCGGGGCGACGGTGCTCAGTTCGACGTTGCTGGCGGAATCGGAATTGCGCGATCCCGGGCAACAGTTGCGCGTCGCCCGGGAGCTGGGTGCTCAAATGCTCACCTGAACCCTGCGGGTTTTATTTCGATCCCGGCCAACCGGCTTTGTCGAGCGCCGCGAGCAAGGTCTCGGCGTCCAGTCCCGGCACCGAGTGTCCGTTGCCTTCGGTACTGTCACTGGCAAGCAAGGCGTTGATGATGGCTTCTTCAACCGCCTCGGTGGCCGCCAGAAACAGCTCGCTGATGTGATCGTTGTTGACCATCCGCAAGCCATCGCAGGTGGGCGCACCTTTGCCTTCGTAGGCGGCGGGCGGAACGTGTTCGTTGCCCGTGGCGAACGCGATGAAGATGTCGCCGCTGTGGTCTTCATTGCCGCCGCCGGTACGGGCCAGGCCGAGGCTGGCCCGTTGCGCCAGACGCGTGCACTGATGCGGCAGCAACGGCGCGTCGGTGGCCAGACACACCACAATCGAACCCATGCCCGGATGCGGCAACGAGGCGCGCAGGAACGGTGAATCCTTCTGTTCCATGTAACGCCCGACCGGGTAGCCGTCGACGCGCAGTTCGCTGCGAATCCCGTGGTTGGCCTGGACGATCGCGCCAACGGTCCAGCCGCCCAGAGCCTTGCTCAAGCGCCGCGACGCGGTGCCGATGCCGCCCTTGAATTCATGACAGATCATGCCGCTGCCTCCGCCCACCGCACCCTCAACGACTGCGCCGCCGACTGCGTTGCCCATGGCTTCGGCGACATGCTCGGGGCGGACATGGAAACCATTGATGTCGTTGAGCAGGCCGTCGAAAGTCTCCAGTACCACCGGCATGTTCCAGTAGAGCCGGCCGTCGTCCGGTTGTTGTTGGCGATCCAGTGTGATCAGCGCATCACGCACCACGCCGAGGCTGTGAGTGTTGGTGAAAGCAATCGGGCTGGTCAGCAGGCCGGCCTCGCGAATCCACTCAAGCCCCGTGGCGTCGCCGTTGCCGTTGAGCACGTGGACCCCGGCAAAACACGGTTGCTGATTGGTCGAGCCAAAACGTGGTTCGATCAGAGTGACGCCGGTGCAAATGTCGCGGCCGGCACTGCTCAGGCCTCGCACATTGCTGTGGCCGACGCGCACGCCCGGCACGTCGGTGATGGCGTTGAGCGGGCCGGTTGGCAGTTGGCCGATATGGATATCGAGATCGCGGGCACGGGGTTTCATGGATTTCGGTCTCACTGTAAAAATGATTGGTTGAGCACTAACTCTGTGGGAGGGGGCTTGCTCCCGAATGAGGACTGTCAGTTGACGTCGAGGGTGACTGAGCCACCGCCTTCGGGAACAAGCCCCCTCCCACAGATTTTGTGTTTTATGACGGGCGGGTTACTGGCCGTTTTTGACCTTGCTCCACACCCGCGTGCGTACCCGCTCGATGGCTTTTGGCAGCGGTTCGAGGGTGTACAGCGTGGCCATCGCGGTGGCGGACGGATAAACCGCCGGGTTGTCACGAGTCGCTTCGGCGACTAGCGGCGTGGCCGCACGATTGCCGTTCGGGTAGGACAAATGATTGCTGACCGGGGCGATGACCTCGGGACGCAGCAGGTAGTCGATAAACGCCAGACCCTGAGGGCGATTCGGCGCATCCTTGAGCAGCACCAGGGTGTCGAACCACACAGGCGCGCCTTCCTTGGGCAGGCTGTACGCGATCTTCACGCCGTTGTTGGCCTGTTCGGCGTTGGTCTTGGCTTCCAGCATCGCGCCAGACCAGCCCACCGCCACGCAAATATTGCCGTTGGACAGATCGCTGATGAACTTCGACGAATTGAAATAGGCGATGTGCGGGCGCAGTTTCAGCAGCAGCGCTTCGGCTTTTTTATAGTCTTCAGGGTCGGTGCTGTTGGGTGGCAGCCCCAGATAATGCAAGACCACGGGGAGCATTTCCGACGGCGAATCCAGCATCGCTACACCGCACTGGCCGAGTCTGGCGAGGTTGTCTTCGTTGAACACCAGATCCCAGGAGTCCACCGGTGCCTTGTCGCCGAGCGCGGCGCGCACCTTGTCGACGTTGTAGCCGATGCCGTTGGTGCCCCACAGATAAGGCACGGCGTACTGGTTGCCGGGATCGTTGTTGGCCAGTTTGCTCAACAGATCGTTATCGAGGTTCTTCCAGCCCGGCAATTGATCGCGGGGTAACGGCGCGAGGGCGCCGGCCTTGATCAGCGTCGGCAGGCTGAAGTTGCTCGCCACCACCACGTCGTAACCGCTGCGGCTGGTCATCAATTTGCCTTCAAGCACTTCGGCGCTGTCGAAGGTGTCGTACACCGGTTGAATACCGCTGTCGCGCTGGAAATCGTGCAGGGTGTTCGGGCCGATGTAGTCGTACCAGTTGTAGACATGCACAGTCGGCGCCTCGCTGGCGCCGGCCGTTGAAACGATGCCCAGCCAGGCCAGCAGGCCGAACTTGATGCTTGAGTTGATATACCCACGGTGTCGACGCATGATGCGGCACTCCTGGCCTGTGCAGGCCGGTGAGGAACAGGAGTGGTCAGCCTATAGGCGTGATCGCGCCTGACCCATTCCCATCATGGGTTACTCAAAAGGGGTAGTGCGTGGACGCGTTGTTGCAGGAATTGCCGGTGCATCAAAGTCTGGCGCGGGTATTTGCAAGCATCGGTCAGGACACTTTCTGGCGAGCGCTGGTGGACACCTTGCGCCTGCTGGTGCCGCTGGATAACGCGTTGGTCGCCTTGATGAGCGCAGGGCAGACGCCGCAGTTGCTGATCGACTTCGACAGCAAGGGTGGCGCCGACGAGCAGAAGGAACTGGCCGGTTACTGCGCGGGTATGTACCTGCTCGATCCGTTTTATCAAGCCGCCGCGACCGGCATTGCCGATGGTTTGCACAGCCTCGCCAGCGTCGCGCCGGACCAGTTTCTGCACAGCGAGTATTACCAGAGCTACTTTCGCTCGGTGGTCGGCGAGGACGAGTTGCAGTTCATGATTAACGTCGAGGGCGGTGTGCTGGGATTGTCGCTGGGGCGCTTACAGGCATTTGATCTGGCGGAGCAGGGCAGGCTGCTGTGCGTGCGTGACTGGGTGCTGGCGGCGATGCGTCGCCACGTGCAACTGCTACCGCCACAAGGTAGCGGCGTTGAAACAGTGGTCGGTGATCTGGCGACTCTGCTCGATCGCTTCGACGCCCGCCTGACCGCGCGTGAAATCGACACCGCACGGCTGATTCTGCAAGGGTTCTCCAGCAAGGCGATGGCCCAGCAGATGGGGATTTCGCCGGAGACCGTGAAGGTGCACCGGCGCAACCTGTACCAAAAACTCAACGTCAACGGGCATGGCGAGCTGTTCGCGCTGGTGTTGCGGCCACTCACTGCCTGATACACCACCAAACCCTGTGGGAGCGGGCTTGCTCGCGAAGGCGTCGGTCAAACCAGTATGTGTTACCTGACAGGATGCTTTCGCGAGCAAGCCCGCTCCCACATTGGGCTGAGGCGTGTCAGATGTTGCGTTTGAAGATCAAAGCCTTCAAGCCACTTTGCGGATCAACATCCGGAAACTCCGGCGGATTTTCCAGTCGCTGCTCGAAGCGCAGCCCCGGCGCTTCCTGCGTAACGCCCTCAATCAAAAAGTCCGGGCCAAACGACGGATCGTTCATGCACGCCAGCACCGTGCCGTTTGCCGTCAGCAGTTCCGGCAAGCGGCGCAGTACGCGCTGGTAATCCTTGGTCAACAGGAAGCTGCCTTTCTGGAACGACGGCGGGTCGATGATCACCAGATCGTACGGGCCGCTGTTGATCACCTTGCCCCAGGACTTGAACAGGTCGTGGCCGAGGAAACTGACTTTGCTCAGGTCATGGCCGTTCAAGCGGTGATTGTCGCGACCACGGCTCAATGCTGCGCGCGACATGTCGAGGTTGACCACATGGCTGGCGCCACCCTCGATGGCTGCCACGGAAAAACCGCAGGTGTAAGCGAACAGGTTCAGAACACGCTGACCGCCGGCCTGTTCGCGTACCCAGTTGCGCCCGTAGCGCATGTCGAGAAACAGTCCGGCATTCTGTTTGCGGCCCAGATCGACCCGATACTGCAAGCCGCCCTCGATGATAGTCATTTCATCAATTTCGTTCCCCAGCAGCCATTCGGCGGTGCTTTGCGGCAGGTAGCGATGCTGGATCAGCAACGTGTGCGCGGCGGATTGCTGCCATTGGGCCGAACCGGTGATCGCCAGCAGCAGGCGCTTGAGGTCTTCGAGCTGATCCGCTGCCGGTTCCTTGAACAGCGACACCAGCACCACGCCTTGCAGCCAGTCCACGGTCAATTGCTCCAGCCCGGGCCAGCAGCGCCCACGGCCATGAAACAGTCGGCGTGTCTCCGCTGGCGCCGAGGTCAGCGCGGTGAGCAGGTGGGCTTGGAGGAGGGCGAGGGCTTGAGGGTTCATCGAGGGGGATCGGCCAGCAAAAGGGCGGGCATTTTAACCACAAATACCGGCGAGTGCCGGGTCGCCGCGCAGGGCTTGTTGAAAAGTCCTGTATCAAAAATGAATTTCTGCAGAACCCGTCGCTCATACCAGATAAGCAGCGGATTCAAGCCGCTAAATCGTTAATGCAAAAGCGGGAGTGCAAGTTCATGTGCCCAACACCAACGGCGAACGCGCACCTTCCTGGCGGGTTGATTCTGGTGGTAGAGGATGATCCGTTGATTCTGGAGTTTCTCTGCGAAATTCTTCAGGAGGAAGGTTTCACGGTCGAGCCACAGACCAGCGCTGACGCGGCGTCGGTTTATCTGGAAGAGCATGCGCCGGAAGTGGGGTTGTTATTGACCGACATCACCATGCCCGGCCTGCTCAATGGTGCGGATCTGGCCAATCTGGTCGGTGACCGCTGGCCAGACAAACCGGTCATGGTCATGTCCGGTTATGAGACGCCGGAAACCTCGGGGGTCAAGCATCCCGTCGCGTTTATCAAGAAGCCCTGGGCCATCGGTCAGTTGCTCGACTGCGTGGACAGCGCCTTCAAATCCAAGGCGCCACGCCTGCACTGAGACGTTGGGTGAAACGGTTGGGCAAATGCTACATTGCCCGACCCCCCATGCCTGAGGATGCGAGCCCTTGTCTGCTCACGATTGTGTTTTTGACCGCGCGTTCGGCGCGTTTCTGTTCGACATGGACGGCACCGTCCTCAACTCCATCGCCGCTGCCGAGCGGATCTGGTCGGCCTGGGCCGTGCGTCATGGCGTGGATGTCGCGGCGTTTCTGCCGACCATTCACGGCGTGCGGGCCATCGACACCATCAAGCGCCTGAACCTGCCCGGGGTCGATGCCGAGGCGCAAGCCGCGTTCATTACCGTAGCGGAAATTGACGATGTTGAAGGTATTGTCGAGATTCCCGGCGCGGCGGCGTTTCTCAAAACGTTGCCGGCGGATCGCTGGGCCATGGTCACTTCGGCGCCACGGGATCTGGCGTTGCGGCGCATGGCGGCGGCGGGGATTCCACAGCCTGCGGTGATGGTGACGGCCGAGGACGTGCAGGCCGGCAAGCCTGACCCGGCCGGTTATAGATTGGCGGCAAAGCGTCTGGGACTTGAACCTGGCGACTGCCTGATCTTCGAAGACGCCACGGTCGGCATTCAGGCCGCTGAAGCCGCCGGTGCGCCGCTGATAATCATCACCACGACGCATCAGCATCCGCTGGAAACCGCCCATGCAACACTGGCCAGTTACGAAGCGGTCAGCGTCAAAATTGACAGCGAAGGCAGGCTCTACCTGCAAAAGACCTGAAGCCACGCTGGTTTTGTGGGAGCGGGCTTGCTCGCGAAGGCTGCTTGTCAGTGAAACAGTTGTCGCTGACACACCGCTTTCGCGAGCAAGCCCGCTCCCACAGGAATCTGCTGTGATCTTCAGTCAGTAAATGCCTGGTAGAAGCCGCCAGCTTCGGGCGCAGTAGGCGTCGTATTCGGCGCCAAACTGGCCGCGCAGCAGTGTTTCTTCGGAATGAATCCGCGCGATCAGCGGGATCAGCGTCAACGCCGCCAGCAACAACCCCGCCACCGACCGAAACGCCAGCGCCCAGCCCACGGCATTGACCACAAGTCCCAGATAACTCGGGTTGCGCAGCCGCCGGTAGATGCCGTCAGTGACCAGCCGATGGCCCGGTTGAATCGCCACCAGCCCACTGAACCGTCGCCCCAGCACGAACACTGGCCACAAGCGCAACGCCCCGCCGATGATAAACAGCAACGCGCCGAGCCAGCGCACCCCCTCGCCGCCAAACGTCCAGACATTCACCCGATCGCAATACGCCGGCAGGAAACCACTGACAAGACCAATCACCCCGAACGCCGGAATCACCCAGCGATTGGCCCGGTCCTCACGCTCGCCGGAACTCAGGTTGACCTCGGTAAACAACGAGGCCACCACCATCGCCACCGTCGCCAGTGCAACCACCACCAGCGAACCGTGGGAGAAGAATATCGCCACGCCGCCGATACCCCACACCGCCAGGCCGAGATAGGCGAGGGTGGCGAGTATTGCGACGACGGTCATTTGCGCAGACATTTTCATGATCAGCTCATCGACGAGGCTGTTCCTTGCAGTGTAGTGCGAGACCGACCATCAGGCGCCGCCCCTTGTGGAAGGGGTTTGCTCCCACAAGGATTGGCGTGCGGCCGCAAATCCGTTTGTGGGAGGGGGCTTGCTCCCGAATGCGGCAGGTCAATCGACGGCGATACTGGATATGGAATTGCCTTCGCGAGCAAGCCCGCTCCCACGGGGGACGGGGTCGGTGAGGACTTTTCTGAAGGTTTCGACCAGCGGCCGCAAATTGATTCGATGCCAGGCGGCCCACAACGGCGTGGTAAACGCCAGCCATGGCACTTCGCGCAACACCACGCCCGGCGGGGCGTTACGGCTCAAACCTTTCTGAATCATCGCAATGCCCAGCCCAGACGCCACCAGGCCCAGCGCGGTAAACGGCTCGCTCGCCTGCATGCGTACATCCGGGGTGAAGCCTGCGCGAATGCAGGCGCTGACGAACGCGTCGCCGGCATCCTGCCGGGGCTGTACGCCAATCCATTCCTGATCGGCCAGATCCTGCGGACTCAATACCACTTTCGCGGCCAACGGATGCTGTTCCGGCAATGCCAGTAACATCGGATCATCCAGCACCTGAAACCCCAACAGATCCGGGTCGTCATCGGTCGGCGGTTCGCTCACCAGCGCGATATCGAGACTACGCTGACGCAGGCCTTCCAGTTGCTCCGCCGAACTCAGGTTGTACAGCGCGACATGCACATTCGGGCGATCCACCCGCAACACGCGCAAGGCATTGGGCAGGACGCCGGCGTGCATCGCGTTCTCGATGTAGCCGATGCACAACCCGCCTTCTTCGCCCCGGCCCAGCCGTTTGCCGAGGGATTCCAGGCGATTGGCGTGGGTTAGCAGGGCACGGGTTTCCGCGAGGAAAGTCTGGCCGTCGCGGGTCAGGCGAATGCGTTGCTGGCTGCGCTCGAACAGCGTGAGGCCCAGGCGTTCTTCAAGCTGAGCGATCTGCCGGCTCAGCGGCGATTGGGAAATATGCAGGCGTTCGGCCGCGCGGCCGACGTGTTCCTCCTCGGCGACGGCGACGAAGTAGCGCAATTGGCGGATGTCGATCATGTCAGACCTCTGAGGACTCAAGTTCTGCGCATTATGTCTTGGACGGTCTAGGCGTCGCAATCTAGGATCTGCTCAACGGTCACGCAGACCCGCAACGAATGAGGACAATCCAATGAGTTTGAAGGACAAACTGCCCGGCCAACTGGGCTTCGGCACCGCACCACTGGGCAACATGTTTCGCGCCATTCCCGAAGATGAAGCGCAGGCCACCGTGCATGCCGCATGGGCTGCCGGCGTGCGGTATTTCGACACCGCGCCGTTCTACGGCTCGGGTCTGTCGGAGATTCGCCTGGGTGAAGCGCTCAAGCAGTACAACCGTAATGACTACGTTTTGAGCAGCAAAGTCGGCCGGGTGATTCTCGACGAAGTCGAAGACGCGGCTGCCCGGGATCTGGGCGAAAAAAGCGGTGTGTTCGAGCACGGCCGCCCTAATAAAATCATCAACGACTACAGCGCCGATGCGACCCTGCGCTCGATTGAAGACAGCCTCAAGCGTCTGCAAACCGATCGCCTCGACATCGTCTGGGTGCACGACATCGCTCAGGACTTCTACGGCGATCAGTGGCTGGAGTACTTCAATCAGGCCCGCACTGGCGCGTTCAAAGTGCTCACGCGGCTGCGCGAAGAGGGCGTGATCAAGGGGTGGGGGCTGGGTGTCAACAAGGTCGAGCCGTGTGAACTGACCCTCGACCTGACTGAAGCGCAACCCGATGGTTTCTTGCTTGCCGGGCGCTACACGCTGCTCGACCACGAACGCCCGTTGCAACGCCTGATGGAGTCGGCGCGGGTGCAAAACGTCGAAATCGTTGTCGGTGGCCCTTACAGCTCGGGGATTCTGGCCGGTGGCGTGCACTTCGAGTATCAGAAGGCCAGCCCGGAAATTATTGCCAAAGTCGGGCAGATCCAGCGTATCGCCGCTACTTTTAACGTCGATGTAAAAGCCGCTGCCCTGCAATTCTCCCTGGCCAACCCAGCGGTCGCCGCCGTAATCCCCGGCGCCAGCAAACCGGGGCGCATCGCCGAAGACGTCGCTGCGCTGTCGGCGACTATTCCCGCCGGTTTCTGGCAGGCCATGCGTGATGCAAATCTGGTGTCCGAACGTGCACCATTACCTATCGATGAGGTGAAAGCATGAAGATTGATCTGAGTGGAAAACTGGCCATCGTCAGCGGCAGCACGGCCGGTATCGGTCTGGGCATCAGCCAGTCGCTGGCCGAGTCCGGCGCCACCGTGGTGGTCATCGGTCGCGACACGGCCAAGGTCGAGCAGGCCCTGGCGAGCATTCGCGAGAAAGTGCCGGGCGCGCAATTGCGCGGTCTGACTGCCGATCTTGGCACCGCCGAAGGTGCGCAGAAGCTGTTCGACGCCGAACCGCGTGCAGACATTTTGGTAAACAACCTCGGGATCTATAACAACGTGGATTTCTTCGACGCCCCCGACGATGAATGGACGCGCTTCTATGAAGTCAACGTGATCTCCGGCGTGCGTTTGTCTCGGCATTACGTGCCGGGGATGGTCGAGCAGGGTTGGGGGCGGGTGATCTTCCTGTCCTCGGAATCCGGCGTGGCGACGCCCGCCGACATGATCAACTACGGTGTGACCAAAAGCGCCAATCTGGCGGTGTCCCACGGTCTGGCCAAACGTCTGGCGGGCACCGGGGTCACGGTCAATTCGATCCTGCCGGGGCCGACCTACACCGACGGTGTCGAGGCGATGCTCAAAGACGCCGCCGCCGAGTCTGGCCGTAGCCTGCGCGACGAAGCTGACGCGTTCGTGCGCCGCGCGCGGCCGACCTCGATCATCCAGCGCGTGGCCGATGTCGAAGAGGTTGCGCACCTGGTGACCTACATTGCTTCGCCGCTGTCCTCGGCCACCACTGGCGCCGCTTTGCGCGTTGATGGCGGCGTCGTCGACAGCCTGACCATTTGAGTATTTGAAGAGAGATTTTTATGGCAACTGCATCTGCAACAATCGACATCCCGGCTTCGGCCGATCAGGTCTGGCAATTGATCGGCGGTTTCAACACGCTGCCGGACTGGCTGCCGTTCATTCCCAACAGCGAACTGAGCGACGGCGGCCGTGTGCGCACTTTGCAAACCGCCGATGGCGGCGTGGTTATCGAACGCCTGCAAGCGTTCGATAACGCGGCGAAGAGCTACAGCTACTCGATCGAACAGGCACCGTTCCCGGCCACTGATTATCTGGCGACAATCAAGGTCGAAGCCCAGGGGCAGGGCGCTCGGGTGACGTGGTCGGGACGCTTCACGGCCAAAGGCGTAAGCGAGGAGGAAGTGGTGGCGTTGTTCAGCGGCATCTACCAGGGCGGCCTCGAAGCGCTGCGCGCCAACTACCCCGCCTGATCCTGCAAAAAACTGAATGTGGGAGCAGTGGGGGACGGAGGACTGGGCTTTGTCCACATTCTGATTGTGGGAGTGGGCTTGCTCACGAAGGGGGCGGGACATTCAACATTGATGTTGTCTGTTCCACTGCCTTGGGGAGCAAGCCCCCTCCCACAGGATTTTCAGTGCTCACTGAGCCCGTCAGCAGCGTGAAAACCTGTAGGCGCTGCCGTAGGCTGCGATCTTTCAATCTTCAGGATTGGGAGATCAAACGCTGCTGGCAATCCAGGACCAGTTTCGCCCCTCCCAGATCACTGCTGCCGACTTCAAGACTGAAGCCATGCAGGCTGACAATCGCCGCGACAATCGACAGTCCCAAACCAAAGCCGCTCTGCGGCTGCCCACCTTCGGCGCGATAGAAACGCTGAAACACTGCCTCGCGCTCGGATTCGGGAATGCCCGGCCCGGAGTCGTGCACTTCAATCCGCGTTTGCCCACCGGCATTCACCCCGCGCAACATCACCGTGCCGCCGGGAGGGGTGAACTTGATCGAGTTGCTCAGCAGGTTGGCCAACGCTTCAAACAGCAACGCCCGGTCGCCGTTCAAGGGCGGCAAGGTTTCCGGCATGTTCAGCTCGAAACGCAACTCGCCTTCTTCGGCCAGTGGCAGGTAAAACTCGTGCAATTCCTGCAGCAGCAACACCGGATCGAGCTCGACGAAACCCGAGCGGCGCTGGCGATCCTCCAGTTCGGAAATCCGCAACAAGCCACGAAACCGCGCCATCAGCGTATCGGCTTCGGCCAGCACCAGATCCAGTTGCGCCGCTTCCTGCGAGCCTTCGCCCGCCTGTTGCTGCATGCGATACAACTGCGCGCGCAGGCGCGTCAGTGGCGTGCGCAAGTCATGGGCGATGTTGTCGCAAACGCCTTTGACTTCATTCATCAAACGCTCGATGCGTTCGAGCATGGCGTTGACGATGGCCGCCAGCATGTCCAGTTCATCGCGGCGATTGGACAGCGGCAAACGGTGAGTCAAGTCACCGGCAACAATCGACTGCGCACTCGCCTGGATCGCGCGGATCCGGCGCAGCGGCCGGCGCCGCAGCAAATGCCAACCGGCAATCCCCGGCAGAATCGTCAACGACACGCCCCAGAACAACGCATGCAAAATGATCCGCGTCACCGCGAACAGCGAGCCGTTATCGCGAAGCAACACCAGCCAGCGACCGTCACGCGTTTGCGTGGCGACGGCGTCGCAGCTGTCATTGGGCAGGGTTGGGTCGTCGGAGTTGGCGCAGTCGGCGAGCATGTGGATCTTGCCGTCCAGCGGCAGGCCTTCGGGGATCTGCTGGAGCGCGCCGCCGAGGTAGACGCCTTGGGCGTCGAACAGGCCATAGGCGTCGATGCCGCGAATGTCGAAGGTCATGCTGGCGGCGAGGGCTTCTTCCAGTTGCTCGCCGCGAAAGTGCGAAAACAGATGTTGACGTTGCATCAGCGAATGCTTGGCGAGGTTATCGAGGTAACCGGACACCTCGTAATACATGACCCCCATGAGGATCGCGCTCCACGCCACGAACAGCGAACTGTAAAGCGCCAGCAAGCGGCTGCTGGAGGAGCGCCAACCGTCAGACGGGTTCGGCAATGACATAACCCGAGCCCCGTACCGTGCGGATCAGCGGGACATTGCCCGCGGCGTCGATCTTCTTGCGCAGACGACCGATGTGCACATCGATCAGGTTGGTGCCGGGGTCGAAGTGATAACCCCAGACTTCTTCGAAAATCATCATCCGCGAGAGGATCTGGCCGCTGTTGCGCATGAGGAATTCGAGCAGTTTGTATTCGGTCGGCAGCAGCGTCAGCACCTGCTCGGCGCGGCGTGCCTCGTGGCTGATCAAATCCAGTTCGAGGTCGGCCACCTGCAATGTGGTGGCCTGGGTGGCGACGCTGTTCTGCCGGCGCAACAACACTTCAACTCGCGCGGCCATTTCATCGGTGGCGAACGGTTTGGTCAGGTAATCATCGCCACCGGCGCGCAAACCGCGCACGCGCTCATCGACATCGGAAAGGGCGCTGATCATCAGGATCGGCGTGGCCACGCCCATGGTGCGCAGGGTAGTGACGATGGCCAGACCATCGAGCTCGGGCAACATGCGGTCGAGGGTGATCAAGTCGTAGTTGCCGCTGACGGCGCGGTCTAGGCCTTCGCGGCCGTTGTCGACCCAATCGACGTCCAGCCCGTGGCTGCTCAATTCGGCGACGATTTCCCGGGCGGTCACGGCGTCGTCTTCGATGGTCAAGATACGAGTCATAGGCAGGCCTGCTGATCGGTTCAAACGGAATGGCTGCATTTTGCCAAGAATTTTCCGTGACGCTTTAAATTAACTTTCATGTTGCCGGGCCACCAACGGATATTTCGTTGCCGTTGCCGCTTAGTTGCCAATGCATAAAACCCGCTGTTATACGCGCCTTTTTGCAAATTGCATGGTCTGAGGAAGTTCAGTATTTCTATCTTTTTGAAATATAAGAATTTATTTATTTTTAGTGCTTGGCACGGTCGCTGCAATTCATCTCGTGACGAGTTGTAACACCATTTTTCATGCCTGGAGCACTACAACAATGAATAGATCCTCTGAAGGGTTTTATCCTGCCTATGAAGGAGAGTCGAGCGACGTCTCGGGGGTGTCCTGGGGCGCGATTTTCGCCGGTGCCGCGGCTGCCGCTGCCCTGTCGATGATCCTCGTATTGCTCGGCTTCGGTCTGGGATTCTCTGCCGTTTCACCGTGGGCCGGGGAGGGCATCAGTGCCAAAGGCCTGGGCATTTCAACGATTGTATGGCTGGCGGCGACGCAGATCATTGCTTCCGGTCTGGGTGGTTATATCGCCGGACGCCTGCGGGTGAAGTGGGCGAACATGCACGGTGATGAAGTGTATTTCCGCGACACCGCCCACGGCTTTCTCGCCTGGTGCGTCGCGACACTGGTGACCGCGATCCTCGTCGTGGGCTCGGTCAGCAGCGTGATCAGCGGTGGCGTTCAGGCCGGGGCCAGTGTGGCCGGCGGCGCTGCATCAGCCATGACCCAAGCGGCAGGCACAGCAGCGGCCAATACCGACAGCAATCAGTACGGTTACTTCGTTGACAGCCTGTTCCGCGATGACCGTCCTGCCGCCGTCAGCGATGACGCCGCCCACGGTGCCGTGACCCGGATCTTCGCGCAAAGCCTGGCCAACGGTCAGCTCAGTGCCGAAGACCGCACCTACCTCGCGCAACTGGTGGCACAGCGGACCAACCTGACTCAGGCCGACGCCGAACGTCGTGTTGATGAGATTTATGCCCGCACGCAAAAAGCCATCGCCGACGCGAAACTCAAAGCCCAGCAAGCCGCTGACACGGCTGCCAAAGTCGCTGCCTGGACTTCGCTGTGGATGTTCATTGCCCTGTTGGCCGGTGCGTTCTTCGCCAGTCTGGCAGCCACCTTCGGCGGTCGTCGCCGGGATGCTGTCGAGTACGTCGAAGTCGACACTTACACCACCACCTCCACGCTGCCTCCAGTCCGTTAAAAGGGAGAATCACCATGCGCTCATTACTGCTGTTTTTCCTCGGCGTGCCGATCCCGATCATCATCCTGATCGCACTGTTCGTGCATTGATTCATTGAGGCTTATGCCTCGGCCGCTTCTGCCCTCGGGTAGAAGCGGCTTTTTGCTTTCTGCCCCCCGATAAAGCGAGAATCCGCGCCTCAAGCAGATGCTGTGCTTCAATTCGGGTTTCCCGCTGATTAAGGATGACAACGTTGGACAAGAAGGAAATCAAACGCCAGGTGGCTGAAATGCTGGCAGCCGGCCGCTCGAAAACCGAGACGTTCCAGGCACTGTCCGGTGGTGCGTTGAAGGACAGGGTGCTGGCGTACCTGATCGGCTCACGCCCCGATCCGGCGTTGCTGGAGCGACACGCCGGCAAGATCAAAGTGTTGCTGGGTTTGACTTACGTTCAAGCCTTGATCGGTCTGGTGGCGGGGTATTTTCTCGGCCTGACCATCAGCCCCGGCTTCGCCATTGGCCTGGGCCTGTTCGCCGGGGTCGTGCCTTTGCTGTTCGCCTGGGGGTTCTACCGCAATGCGGCGCAGGCTTACACCGCGTACGTGATCCTGTCGATCAGCCAGGTGCCGCGCATGTTCAAGGATTACGCCGAGGATCCGACGGGCACGTTGATTGGCGTGGCGATTACCCTGGCCATGGTGTTCTTTGTTGCCTGGCTGAAAAACCTGCTGTTTCCTGATCTCGGCTTCGTCGGGCCGAAGAAAATCAAAGGGCAATTCGTGTTCTCCAACTGATCGTTGGACAATCCGACCGATTCACTGGCCTGGATCAATATTTCCCCTTGGAATATCCCCTAACGTAATTGATCCAGGCCTTTGCTGAGGTATGAGCTACAGTGCTTCCCGCGCCCTTGTTGCGCTGACGAAGTAACCGCGTCGACGTCCACAATCAAAGCAATCAATGCGTCGACGAGGAGTAGTGCAGCAAGGAGCTGACACAACCTCAACCGAACCTTCACGGATGAACATCGCAATGCACTGCCTAGAACGATCCTTCGATATCCAGCCCTTGGCGCAGGCGGATATGACCGTCCACATCAACGGCCAGGCGGTCACCGCCGCCATCGGCGAAACTGTCCTCAGTGTGATTCAGTCACTCGGCGTACGTCAGATCGCCCGCAATGATCACAACCAGATCAGCGGTGCCTACTGCGGCATGGGCGTGTGCCAGTGCTGTCTGGTGAAAATCAACGGCCGGCACAAGCGCCGCGCTTGCCAGACCGTCGTGCGGGACGGCATGCAGATCGAAACCCAAGTCAACCGCATTACCGCGCAGGAGGTCGTATGAGCCTGCAACCGGTGATCGTCGGCGGTGGCCCGGCGGGAATGGCGGCGGCCATTGAACTGGCCCGCCATGGCGTGCGTTGCACTTTGCTTGAAGAGGCGTCGCGCCTCGGCGGTGTGGTCTATCGCGGGCCGCTGCGCGACGGCGTGCAACTGGATTACCTGGGGCCACGTTACGCCGAGGCGCTGGGCAAACTGCACGGCGATTTTCAGGAGCAAGCCGGCCTGATCGACGTGCGCTTGAACCATCGTGTGGTCGGTGCTGAAGGCACCCGCGCGCTGGTGGTACTGGACGGCGACGAGCAACTGCACGAGATCGAATATTCGCAACTGCTGCTCGCGGCAGGTTGCCACGAGCGCAGCGTACCGTTTCCCGGCTGGACGTTGCCGGGCGTGATCATGCTGGGCGGTCTGCAGTTGCAAATCAAAAGCGGCGTGGTCAAGCCGCAAGGCCCGGTCATCATCGCCGGCACCGGGCCGTTGCTGCCGCTGGTGGCGACTCAATTGCATGCCTCCGGGGTCTGTGTCGCGGGCGTTTACGAGGCCTGCGCCTTCGGCAAGATCGCCCGCGAAAGCCTGGCGCTGCTGAACAAGCCGCAGCTGTTTCTCGATGGCTTGAGCATGCTCGCCTACCTGAAACTGCATGGTATCCCGATGAACTACGGCTGGGGCGTGGTCGAAGCCCACGGCGAGGGCGAGTTGAAAAGCGTCAGCGTCGCGCCGTATTCATCCACTTGGGAGCCGGATTTGTCCCGCGTCGAGCGTTTTGAGGCAAAGACGCTGGCGGTCGGTTACGGCTTCATACCGCGCACGCAACTGAGTCAGCAGATGGGCCTAGACCACGGTTTCAGCGACGACGGCTACCTGCGCGCCAACGCCAACCTCTGGCAGCAAAGCAATGAACCGCACGTGCACATGGCTGGCGACATGGGCGGTATTCGGGGCGGCGAAGCGGCGATGTTCGCCGGCAAGATCGCCGCGACGTCGATCCTGGTACAGCGTGGTGTACTGGAAGAGGAACTGGCCCGCGTACGCCGCGACCGCTACCTGAGCAAACTGAAAACCATCGTACGCTTCCGTGCCGCGGTGGATCGCTACACCGAACGTGGTGTCGGCCAGACCGCTTTGCCCGCCGCCGACACGGTGATTTGCCGCTGCGAACACGCGACCCGCGCCGACATCGATCTGGCGCTGGCGCAGGGGGTGGAAGACATCGCCAGCCTGAAAATGCGCACCCGCGTGAGCATGGGCGACTGTCAGGGCCGGATGTGCGTCGGCTATTGCAGCGACCGCTTGCGTCAAGCCACCGGGCGCAAGGATGTGGGCTGGTTGCGTCCGCGCTTCCCGATTGATCCGATTCCCTTTTCCGCGTTTCAGTCCGTCGGCACGGAGGCCGCTTCCCATGAGTAAGTTCTATGACGTGATCATCGCCGGCGGCGGTGTGATCGGGGCGTCCTGCGCCTATCAACTGTCCAAACGCAAAGACCTCAAGGTTGCAGTGATCGACGCCAAGCGTCCGGGCAACGCGACTCGTGCTTCGGCCGGCGGCCTGTGGGCCATCGGCGAGTCGGTCGGGCTCGGTTGCGGGGTGATTTTCTTCCGCATGATGTCGGCCAGCCGCAAACGCGAAACCCAGGGTGCAGCCGTGGCGGTGGATGCCAGCACGCCGCACATCCTGCCGGAGTCGTTCTTCGATTTTGCCTTGCAGTCCAATGCGCTGTACCCGGCGTTGCACCGTGAGCTGAAGGACAACCACGGTATGGATTTCAAGTTCGAAAAGACCGGCCTGAAATTCGTGATTTATGACGACGAAGACCGCCTCTACGCCGAGCACATCGTCAGTTGCATTCCGCACTTGGCCGATCAGGTGCGCTGGCTCGATCAGGCCGAGTTGCGCGAGTCGGAACCCAGCGTCAGCCATGAAGCTCGCGGGGCGCTGGAATTCCTCTGCGACCATCAGGTCAGCCCGTTCCGCCTTGCCGACGCCTATGCCGAAGGTGCCCGGCAAAATGGCGTTGACTTCTATGTCAACACCAACGTGACCGGTGTGTTGCACCACGGCTCGCGGGTGACTGGCGTGCAGACGGCCGAGCAGGGCGTGTTCCACTGCAAGACATTGATCAATGCCAGCGGCGCTTGGGCAGCGGATCTGAGTGAGTGGGCGACCGGTATCCGTATTCCGGTGAAACCGGTCAAGGGCCAGATTCTTCTGACCGAGCGCATGCCGAAAATCCTCAATGGCTGCCTGACCACCAGCGACTGCTACGTGGCGCAGAAGGACAACGGCGAAATCCTGATCGGCAGCACCACCGAAGACAAAGGCTTCGACGTCACCACCACCTACCCGGAAATCGCCGGGCTGGTGCAGGGCGCAGTGCGCTGTTTGCCTGAGTTGAAAGACGTCAACCTCAAACGCACCTGGGCGGGATTGCGTCCGGGTTCGCCGGACGAGTTGCCGATTCTTGGGCCGATGCGCGGTGTCGAGGGTTATCTGAATGCTTGCGGACACTTCCGCACCGGCATTCTGACCTCGGCGATTACCGGTGTGTTGCTGGACAAACTGGTCAACGATGAACCGTTGCCGCTGGACATCACGCCGTTTCTGGCGGATCGGTTTGAGGTCGCGCCAGTCGAAGCGGAGCGCATGCTGGAGCCAGCCTGACTCAAGAAAAATTGCGGGTGGACGTGCTGGCCTCTTCGCGGGCAAGCCTGCGAAGGCGCCAGACCGGCCAGCCCGTTTTTTGGATAAAGGCGAGGGGCTCAGGATTTGCGCGATTCTTCTTCCAGTTGATCCGACTCGAACAATCTGGCCAGTTCCGCCCGGGCTTCCTGGGCGGTCTGCAGGACTTTGGCGGCGTCGTCGTAGACAGCGTGTTGTGCTTCCAGCACCTGTTCGTCGTGGTGTTTGAAGCGTTTGATCCGCGCATCGGCCTGCGCCTGGGTCAGTCCCAGGCCGACCAGCGTGCGACGGCTCATTTCCAGACTGGAGTAATACGTCTCCCGAATCGGCTCGGCGCCTACGTCCACCAAGCGGTGCACGTGCTGACGGTTACGTGCGCGGGCGATGATTTTCATGTGCGGATAGAGCTTGCGCACCACCTCGGCCGTCTTGATGTTGGTCTCCGGGTCATCGGTGGCAATCACGAAGTACTCGGCCTCGCCGACCTTCGCCGCATTGAGGATTTCCGGGCGCATCGGGTCGCCGTAGAACACCGGCACGCCGCCGAAGCTGCGTGACAGTTCGATGGTTTCCACCGAGGTGTCCAGCGCCACGAACTTGATGTTCTGCGCCCGCAGAATCCGCGCAACGATCTGGCCCATCCGGCCCATGCCGGCAATCACCACCCGTGGTGTTTCGGTGTCGATCTGGCGGAATTTCTCCGGCACTTCCACTGGCTGCACTTTCGGGCTGACCAGTTGTGCGCAAATCAACAACAGCAACGGCGTCAACGCCATCGACAGGGTAATGGTCAATACCAGCAGGTCGTATAGGCGCGGTTCGAACAGGCCTTGATCGCGACCGATCTTGAACACCACAAAGGCAAACTCACCGCCCGCTGCGAGGACGATGCCGAGGCGGATCGCACTGACTTTGTTCAAGCCACCGGCCAGACGTCCCACCACAAACAGCAGCGGCAGTTTCAGGCCGATCAGCAACAGCGTCAGGCCCAGCACGGTGATGGGCGCGCTGAGCAGCAGGCTGAGGTTGGCGCCCATGCCGACACTGATGAAAAACAGCCCGAGCAACAAGCCTTTGAACGGTTCGATCTGCGCTTCCAGCTCATGCCGGTATTCGGAATCCGCCAGCAGCAAACCGGCGAGAAACGCCCCCAGTGCCATCGATACGCCCACCAGATCCATCAACCATGCCGTGCCAATCACTACCAGCAACGCGGTGGCGGTGGAGACTTCCGGCAGACCGGTTTTCGCCACGATGCGAAACACCGGGCGCAACAGATACCGACCGCCGACCACCACCACGGCGATGCCGCCAAGTACCTGCAAGCCATGATTGAGGTCTTCGGCCGTGCTGCTGGTGTGATTGCCGCCGGCGAGCATCGGCACCAGCGCGATCAACGGGATCGCGGCGATGTCCTGGAACAGCAGAATCGCGAAGGCCAGACGGCCGTGGGGGCTGGTCAGTTCTTTGCGCTCGGCGAGGCTTTGCAGGCCGAAGGCGGTCGACGACAGCGCCAGACCGAGGCCAAGCACAATCGCGCTGTTCAACGGCTGGCCGAAAACCGACAGCGCCAGTACACCAATCACCGACGCGGTCAGCAACACCTGCGCCAGGCCCACGCCGAACACCGATTTACGCATCACCCACAAGCGTCGTGGCGACAACTCAAGGCCGATGATGAACAACAACAGCACCACCCCTAGCTCGGAAATGTGCGCAACGCTTTGCGGGTTGCCGATCAGGCCGAGCACCGAAGGGCCGATGATCACCCCGGCAAACAGATAACCGAGCACCGCGCCCAATTGCAGGCGTTTGGCCAAAGGCACGGTGAGCACCGCCGCGAACAGAAACACGACGGCGGCTTGTAATAGGTTGCCTTCATGGGGCATGGATCAAACTCCTGACAGCGGTACGGCGGGGGTGACAAGGATAAAGGCTGCATAGATCTTCAATCCACCGAAGATCCCTGCAGAGGATTCGATTCTCTCTGTAACATATTGCATCAATTGGTTACATTCATAACCTCTGCGTATCAATCCTCCCGAGTCTCGCCATGGCCATCAACTTCGACCTCAACGATCTGCAAGCCTTTCGCGCGGTGGTCGAGCAGGGCAGTTTTCGCAAGGCCGCCGACACCGTACGGCTGTCGCAACCGGCTCTGAGTCGGCGCATCGAGAAGCTTGAAGAGGCCCTCGGCGTGAAGCTGTTCGAACGCACCACGCGCAAGGTCAGCCTGACCCAGGCCGGACGCGGGTTCATGCCTAGCGTTGAACGTTTGCTGGATGATCTGGACGTGGCGCTGCTGGGCATCAGCGAAGTCGCGTCCACCCGTCTGGGCCACGTCACCGTCGCGTGTGTGCCGTCCGCCGCGTACTACTTCATGCCGCGCGTAGTCGCGCGTTATCACCAGCAGTTTCCACGGATCAAAGTCAAAGTCCTCGATTCCAGCGCCCACGACGTTCTGAGCGCAGTGGTCAACGGCGAGGCGGATTTCGGTTTGAGTTTTATGGGCACGCAGGATGCCAAAGTCGATTTCGAACCGCTTGTGCAGGAGTGCTACGTGGTCGCCTGTCGGCGCGATCACCCGTTGGCCACGCGCAGCAGTGTGACCTGGGACGAGTTTTACCGGCAGGATTACATCTCGCTGGACAAGACGTCCGGCAACCGCTTTTTGCTCGATCAGGCGCTAAGCCGCGTGGTGCCGCAACGCCAGAGCATCTGCGAGACGCGGCATGTGACGACGATGATTGGCTTGGTGGAGGCGGGGCTAGGAGTGGCGGCGGTGCCCTTGATGGCGATGCCGGGCGCGGATCATCCGATCCTGACGCGGGTGCCGCTGACCGATCCGCAGGTGATGCGCAGTGTCGGCATCATCAAGCGCCGGGATCGCACGTTGACCCCGGCGGCACTGGAACTGGAGCGGCTGGTGGTGGAAATGAAAGTCCTGCCGCCAACGATCAGCGCTTGACCGAATCCAGCCCCGTGGCTTGTACATCATGCTGCGCGGCCGGGGCGGCGAGGTAGGCGAGTAAAGCTCTGGCCTCGGCCGGATGCTGTGCGCCCACCGGGATGCCAGCGGCAAATCGCGTCACCGACTGCACTGACTCCGGAATCTTCGCCACGAAACTCACCCCTGGCACCGGCAACAATTCGCTGACCTGCTGAAAGCCCAGTTGATAGTCGCCGGTAGCGACCACTGAGCCTACCGGAATTTTTGCGATCATCTTCGCCTTCGGTTTCAGCTGATCTTCAATCCCCAGTTTCTTGAACAGTTGCTGCTCGATGTACACGCCGCTGGCGCTGTCGGAGTACGCCACCGATTGCGCGTCGAGCAGGGTTTTCTTCAGACCGTCGACGCTGCTGATGTCCGGTTTCGGTGCGCCTTCACGCACCACCAGACCGATTCGCGAGTCTGCCAGTTCGACCCGCGAGGCCGGGTCGACCTTGCCTTGTTTGATCAAGTCGTCAAGGGCGTAGCCGACCATGATCACCACGTCGGCCTTTTCACCACGGGCGAGGCGATTGGGGATTGCCTCCGGCGCCTTGCCCATCGACGGGCCGAGGGTGGTGTCGAGGGTGTTGCCGGTGGCCGCAGCGAATTTCGGCCCGAGAATTTTGTAGGCGGCGGTGAAACCACCCGATGTCATTACGCGTACTTCCTCGGCGTGCGCCAGGGCACTGAAAGCGAGGAGGGCGAGGGCAGTCAGATTGAACAGTTTTTTCATGTCGGGCGCTCCTTAGACTGTCGCCGGTTGCAGACGGCCGCCCGCGCGGCGGTAGAGGTACAGCGTCGCGCACAAGGCACACAGCGCGCCGACACTCATCCAGTAACCCGGCGCAGCCTTGTCGCCGGTGTACTGAATCAGGAACGTCGACATTGCCGGGGTGAAACCGCCGAAAATCGCCGTGGCCAGGCTGTAGGCCAGCGAGAAACCGGCGACCCGTACTTCCACTGGCATGATCTCGGTCAGCGCCGGAATCATCGCGCCGTTGTACATGCCGTAGATGAACGACAGCCACAACAGCGACAGCAACATGTGGCTGAAACTCGGTGCCTGCACCAGGTACGACAGCGCCGGATAGGTGGTGGCCAGCGCCAGCAGCGACATGGCAATCAACACCGGACGACGACCGATGCGGTCGGACAACATGCCGCCAATCGGCAGCCAGAAGAAGTTGGAAACGCCCACCAGCAAGGTCACCAGCAACGCATCGGATGTGCTCAGGTGCAGCACGGTTTTGCCGAAGGTCGGCGCGTAGACGGTAATCAGGTAAAACGCCGTCGTCGTCAGCGCGACCATCAGCATTCCGCCGAGCACCACGATCCAGTTCTGGCCCAACGTGCGGAACACTTCGCCCATGCTCGGACGGTGTTTGCGCGCGGCGAACTCTTCGGTTTCCGCCAGATTGCGGCGCAGCACAAAGATGAACGGCACGATCATGCAGCCGACGAAAAACGGAATGCGCCAGCCCCAATCGGCAATTACGTCCGGCGCCATCCAGGCATTCAGCGCGTAGCCCAGCGCCGCCGCGACAATGATCGCCACTTGCTGGCTGGCCGACTGCCAGGCAGTGAAGAAACCTTTGCGCCCCGGCGTGGCGATCTCGGACAAGTACACCGAAACTCCACCCAGTTCCGCACCGGCAGAGAAGCCCTGCAGCAAGCGTCCGAGCAACACCAGTGCTGGCGCGAACAGGCCGATGCTTTCGTAACCGGGTACCAACACAATCAATATCGTGCCGCTGGCCATGATCGACAGCGTGACGATCAAGCCCTTGCGCCGACCGACATCGTCGATGTACGCACCGAGCACAATCGCCCCCAACGGACGCATCAAAAAGCCTGCGCCAAATACCGCGAAGGTCATCATCAGGGAGGCGAACTCACTGCTCGCCGGAAAGAACACCGCCGCGATTTGCGTGGCGTAGAAGCCGAACAGAAAGAAGTCGAACTGTTCGAGAAAGTTACCCGAGGTCACCCGGAAAATGGCGCCGGCCCGCGAGCCGCCGTGTGGGATTGAGGCTGTCATAGAAAAGTACTCCACCGCTTTTATGACGTGCGCCACGGAGAGTCAGCGCACGGATGTTATTGGGGCGGATGGTGGCGCAGGTGTAACAGGATGTTAATTGCATTATTGGCATGGATTGATGTGCAAAGCGGATCAATGCACTTGGTAGCAACGTATAACCCTGTGGGAGCGGGCATGCTCGCGAAGGCGGTGTGTCAGTCTCTAGATATTTTGCCGGTGCGACCGTATTCGCGAGCAAGCCCGCTCCCACAGGTTTTGCTGCGTGGGTGAAATTTGCGGTCACATGAAAATCCTGTGGGAGCCTGGCTTGCCAGCGATGACGGCCTGACCGGCGACTAGACTTTCCCGGCCAGACCCAGCGAAAACACGGAATGATTCCCGAACCTCGCAGTCGGAGTTCAGGTATCACACACCTAAGGAGGTTCACCGATGAACAGCAAAACCCTAATCGCCAGCCTGGCCCTCGTCGCCGGCATCGCCGGGATCAGTCCACTTGTTCAAGCGGCGCAAACCTCAAGCGATCCCTCCGTACAATCGCCGGTCAGCGACCGCGAATTGAAGGTCAACGACCGCGCTCCGGATATTTATCAACGCAGCGAGAAAGCCATCGACTGGAAAGCCAAAGGCCTGAAAAAGCCGGTTGAACAGGCGCAATGGGTGCAGATCAATGACCAGTACGTCATGGTGATGATTACCAACGGGACGATTGTCGAGATGAAACCGGTTCCGCGATAAATCCAGGATTCAAAGGCCCTGCGCATGTACCCGTGCAGGGCTTTCCCCGCCCAACCGATACTGATTGTTCCCGCTGCGCTTGGCCTCATACATTGCCAGATCGGCAATGTGCAGCAGGCGATCCATGGTCGGCGCGTGATCGGGATACACCGCGACGCCCAGGCTGGTGCCGATGTGGCGCTGGTCGTTGCCGATGCTGATCGGTGGTGACAGCTCAATGAAAATTTTCTGACAGATGCTGCGGGCTTCGTCCTGCAAATTCAGGCCCGGCGCGAGACCTTGCAGGATGACCACGAATTCGTCGCCGCCGATACGGGCGACGGTGTCGGTGGCGCGCAGGATTCGTTTAAGGCGTGAGGCGGTGGTGGTCAAAACCCGGTCGCCGGCGGCGTGGCCGTAGTGGTCGTTGATCGATTTGAAACCGTTCAGATCGACGAATACCAAAGCGACTCGCGTGTTGCTCTGGCGTGCCTGGGCCAGTGCTTCGGACAGTCGCTCCTCCAGCACCAGACGATTGGGCAAACCGGTCAGCGGGTCGAAGTGAGCGAGGTGTTTGAGGTAGCTGGCCGAGGCTTTTTCTTCGGTGATGTCGCGCACCACGCCCATCATTTTGATGACCGTGTCGTGGTCATTGCGCACCACATTGCCAGTCTCCCGCAGCCAGCGGATCGTACCGTCGGGCCAGACCACGCGGTATTCCTCGTCATGGTTTTCGCCGGTTTCCAGGCAGCGCAATTCACCGTCGCGCACCCTGACGCGGTCATCCGGGTGTACGCAGGAGCAAAACAACGCGTAGGACGGTGTGACTTCGCCAATCTTGAATCCGAACATGCCGTAAATCGCGTCCGACCAGTACAGCCGATCGCTGTCGACTTCCCAGTCCCAGGTGCCGATGCGTGCGAAATACTGACTGCGTTTGAAACGCTCGGCGTCACCGTCCTGATGAATGTTCTGTCCTTGCGCGGCACGCGTCAGCAGCTCGCGGTATTCGGCGAGTTGCCTGCGCAACCCGCGCTCGCGGCGAACCAGCAGGGCAATCACCACCAGCAAGACTGCGCCAACGACAAGGCTGATCCAGAGCTGAATCATTCAGTGATTGCCCACATGGCGAGTCGATCCGTGAAGTAGTGGCGGATGGCTATGTTAATGGTTCATCACTCGCTTCGGATACAGCATTGATCTTCGCTTGCGGGTTGCCAATAACCGGCAATTTTGGGAAAACGGCGGCCAGCTGAACAATAGAGTGAATGTTATGAATGATGAACTGCAGGTAATCGATCTTCAGGTAGGCGAGGGCAAAGCCGCCGTCAAAGGCGCGCTGATCACCACTCAATACACCGGATGGCTGGAAGACGGCACCGAGTTCGATTCTTCCTACAGCCGTGGCAAACCTTTTCAGTGCGTGATCGGCACTGGCCGGGTGATCAAGGGCTGGGATCAGGGGCTGATGGGGATGCAGGTCGGTGGCAAGCGCAAATTGCGGGTGCCGGCGCATCTGGGCTACGGCGAGCGGACGATGGGCAAGATCCCGCCGAATTCGAATCTGCTGTTCGAGATTGAATTGCTGGAGGTTTTGACGCGGGAGGATTGAGGTTGGCGAGCTGAACCGATGTGGATGAGGAGCGATAACTCCTCATCCAAATATTTGGAGTTCGGATATTTGACGCATCAGGTGAATATTTCGATGTCGTCGAGCGTGTCCTCAATGACGCCTTCAAGAGCAGGAAACTTCCTCTTAACGGATTCCAGTGCTGGCAGGACCGTTTCGCAATCCAGTTCGCCATGTCGACGCGCGATGTGGCCAATGGCAGTAATCGCAGACACCACAATCGATTCGGTTTCGCTGGTGAGGTATTTCAGGCAGGTGTCCTGAGCCCAGATTCTGTCGATTTCATTCAGGCCGATGGATATCAAGGCGGAAACGACGTTTTTGTCCAAATCGCTGGCAAAGAGCTTTATGGCTTCATCCTGGCTGACTGATGGATCTTGAAAAGTTAGGCTCACTGCGGACGTTACCCCCTAACGCCCATGAATAGGTCGAGTTCTGTCGGTATCTGTTCGTTTAGCTCTTTGGCGATTTCTAGCGTTTGGGTTTCTGTAAGCAGCCATTCGCCATCGGGACTTTCATCAAGGTTTTTCCAGCCTAATACAGCCATTACGGCAGCCTCAAATTGAGGTTTGACTATCAGCTCATATTTTAGCGAGTCGTCTTCGGCGTCATCTTTTAGAAAACCGCTAATCCATAAAAACATAAATACTTGCTCTTAATACAAGTGTAAAAGCGAAACACGGGCATCGAGATGGATCAGGGCATCCAGCGTGAAATTGTATATTTTGCCTTTGAGCAAATCGTTTAGCTGAATCTCGGTGATTCCAAGTCGTGAGGCCACTTTCCGTTGCGGAATGTTTGAAAGCTGAATGGCCTTGCAGAGTGTATACATCAATTCGGTTCGCAGACGCATATGGGCTGCGTCCTGCGGCGTATCTTCCAATGCATCCCAGACATTTGAGAAGCACTGGCAGTATTGATCCTTCATGGTTAGATGACCACTTTCCTTCATTCGAATGGGCCTGCGTACTGTGCTTAACGTTGATTCCATTGTTTGAAGAGCATTGAGTCAACAGTGCAAACGTGCGCAAGAATGAGCTTTTTCTCAATGGTTGTCCGTGGCGAGGGAATAAGCTCCCTCACCACAAGAACGCATCTCAATTTCTGGGTAGCGGCTCCAGGTTGTCGAGAGCGCGGTTGACGGCGAGTTCGCCGAGCATCACCACTTGCTGGATGCCGAGCAGGGTGTTGCGGTAGGGCTTTTCGAGCAGGCCGGCGAAGTCGCTGAGCATGATGCTGGCGGAGGCCATGGATTCGCAGGCGTGGGCCAGCAGGGATTCGGTGTCCGTGTTCGGCGCGACGACAAACATGGTGCTCGGGGTTCGCTGTGGTGAGACGTGAGGTTTGAGGTAGTGATCGAGGGCGCGTTCGGCGGTGTCGTTCAGTTTTGTCGGATCGAGAGCGCAGTACGGGGATGCTGGATCTGAATTGGGTATGGCATCTGTTTCAGGTGGATTCGGCGTTACTTTGAACATTGAGCAGGTTTCCAAAGTGATGCTGACACCAGCTCGCGACTAAACCAGAAGGTGGCAGCTATGCACAGGTTAGTCGACCGGAAACCCACTCAAACCGGCGCACCCGCAGATGCCCTGTGCACAGCTACCATTGAGCAAGGTATCGAAATACTAACTGTCTGGAATATGTGCAGATTGAATAGATTACCGAGCGACTAAACCCGATCACTGAACATTCAGTGACGCGAATCAAGTTACCGGCGCTCCCCAAGCCGCACAAGCCGCACAAGCCGGCGGATTCTGGCGTAGTTGTAGGCAAAGGCGCAAGGCAACGTAGCCTCGTGGATGATGCCGAAATGATGCGTTATTTTTCCGGGCCTCTTCGCGAGCAAGCTTTGCTCATACAGTGTCCCTGGATATGCGTGAAACTTCTGTAGGAACCGGGATTGCCCGCGAAGGCGGACTATCAAGCACCGACGAAACTGAACATTGGAATCCGTCCATTGAGAGAAGGGCGGTAATGCCAGGTCAACTGCTCCAGCTTCACACCGTGTTCAAGGATTTCCCTGACAGTCGCCCCGGCAATTTCCATTGCCAGCCTCTGCCCCGGACATTCATGAACGCCGCTGCCGAAACTGAAACTGCGCCGATTCGGGCGATCAGGCAAAAACGTGTCAGGTGCTTCATTCAGCAGCGGATCGCGATTGGCCGAGGCCAGCAGCACCAGAATCACATCGCCGGCCTCGACGCGCATGCCATCAATCTCACAGGTCTGTGCCACGAACCGTCGCGTGTTTTGCACCGACGGATCGAAGCGCTGCACTTCTGCCAGCACCCGCTCCAGCGGCACGTCGCGCCATTGCGGCTGTCGTTGTAACGCGATCAGGGCATTGCCGATCAGCCCGGCAGTTGCTTCAAATGTCTGCGAACAGAGGCCGATGAGATTGGCGATGAGAGTTTCTTCATTGCCTGCAAACCGTTGTTCGATGGCTTTGAGTAAATCGCCGTGCGTTTCGGCCAGCAACTCGATGAAATAACCGCGCAGTTGCTCCGCCGCCACGTGCGCTGCCGCCCGTTGCAGCTCATTGCTCAACGGCGACAGACAAGCGGAGAAATCTGCAGTCAGCTCACTGATCGCCCGGCATTGTGCTGGCGAGAATCCCAACAGTGCTGCCACCACGCACACCGGGCTCCGAAACATTGCTTTGTATAAGCCATCGGCGTCCGGGCTGATCAGGCGTGTATTCACCAGCGCCCGGACGGTGTCGAGATCAATCAGTTGAATGGACGGCTCGATCGCTGACCGTGGGCAACGCTGGCGCTCGCCGTCGTTCATCCGCATCAACTGACCGAATACCTGTCCGGCCATGCCGTCAGCAATCGTTTTCGGTATAGGCTCCTGCAGCGGGCGCACTCGGCAATCGGCATGCGCCAGCACTGCGCACACCGCGCGGGCGCTGCTGGCGACCCACAGTTTCAGGCCGTGATGAAAGGTCAAGCCGCCCTGAGCACGCAGTTCGGCGTAATAAGGATAAGGATCGGCATGAGTTGCAGCGATGATCGGGTCCATGGTTCGCAGCCTTGTCGTCGGGAAAGTGATGCGAGTATCTTCATTGCCCAGCGGCGATGATTCGTCCGGGAGCGAAGTATGCACGCAGAACATCAAGACGTTGGCGTCTCGCAGGTGGCCGCCGCCATCGCCGAGCCAGCACGTACCAAAATCCTCTGCTCGTTGATGGACGGCCACGCCCGCACCAGCACGGAGTTGGCGGCCATCGCCGAAGTCAGCGCCTCCACCGCCAGCGCGCACCTGGCCAAACTCAAGGATCTGGCGCTGGTGCGTCTGCACGTTCAGGGCCGTCATCGTTATTACAGCCTTGCCGATAAACGCGTGGCCCAGGCGCTGGAAGCCTTGATGGTGATCGGCCAGAGCGCCACACCGACTTACAAGCCACACACGCCGGATCGCCTGCAATTTGCCCGAACCTGTTACGACCACATGGCCGGGACACTGGCGGTGTTGCTGCATGACCGCCTGCTTGAGGCTGGATGGCTGGTGGAGACTGATGAGCAGGCCTATCGCTTGAGCGACATCGGCGAAGCTGCGTTCAAGGGCTTGGGTATCGAGGTGGAGGATTTGAATGCGCGGCGGCGCAAGTTTGCCTGCCCGTGCCTGGACTGGAGCATGCGCCGACCGCATCTCGGCGGATCGCTGGGGGCAGCGTTTCTGCAAACGGCGTTGAAGCGTAAATGGGTGGCGCAGGATCTGGACAGTCGGGCACTGGCCTTGACGGCGCTTGGACGTAAGGAAATGACTGCGCGTTTTGGTCTGACAGTGCCAGAAATCGACGCCTCGGGGCCTCTACATCGATCCGGGGCAACGTCCGTCACTGCCAGCGCGCGCTAAATAAAATTCGCGCTGACCGACGAAGGGCAGACTTTGCGCTTGAATCGGTCGAGTCGGCCCTATACTGTACATCCGAACAGTATAGGGCTCGCTCCATGCAAATCATCGACAAGCTCAGCATTCTCGCCGACGCCGCCAAGTACGACGCGTCCTGCGCTAGTAGCGGTGCGCCCAAGCGTAGCTCCGAGGGCAAGAGCGGGCTCGGCTCGACCGATGGCATGGGCATTTGCCACAGCTACACGCCGGACGGGCGCTGCGTTTCGCTGCTGAAGATTTTGCTGACCAATTTCTGTCTCTACGACTGCCAATACTGCGTCAATCGTCGTTCCAGCGATGTCCCGCGCGCACGCTTCACGCCCGAGGAAGTGGTCACGCTGACTCTCGATTTCTACCGGCGCAACTGCGTCAGCGGATTGTTCCTCAGTTCCGGCATCATCCGTTCCGCCGACTACACCATGGAGCAACTGGTGCGTGTGGCGAAGCTGTTGCGCAAAGAGCATGAATTTCGCGGCTACATTCACCTCAAAACCATTCCCGACGCCGACCCTGCCTTGATCGCTGAAGCGGGGCGCTACGCCGACCGCCTGAGTGTCAATATCGAACTGCCCACCGATGCCAGCCTGCAAACCCTGGCGCCGGAGAAGAACATCGGCTCGATCAAGCAGGCCATGCAAACCATTTACACCGGCGAGCAAACCGTACTCAACGAACCTCGCGCCCCCAAATTTGCTCCGGCGGGCCAAAGCACGCAGTTGATTGTCGGCGCCGATGACACGGACGACAGCACGATCCTTCACGGCGCCCAGGCTCTTTACGGCAATTTCCGTCTGCGCAGGGTCTACTACTCGGCGTTCAGTCCGATTCCCGACAGCCCGAAAAGTGTGCCTTTGGCTGCGCCGCCGCTGATGCGCGAACACCGTTTGTATCAGGCCGATTTTCTTCTGCGCCGTTATGGCTACAGCGCCGATGAACTGCTCAAGGGGCCGGGCAATCTGGCGCTCGACATCGATCCGAAACTGGCCTGGGCACTGCAGAATCGTGAGGTGTTTCCGCTCGACCTCAATCGTGCCGAGGCTTCATTGATCGCGCGCATTCCCGGCATCGGCCTGCGCACCACTGAACGGCTGGTCGAATTGCGCCGGCAACGGCGTATCCGCTACGAAGACGTGGCGCGCATGCGTTGCGTATTGGCAAAGGCCAAGCCGTTCATCATCACCAGCGACTACCACCCGCAGCAAGCTGAAGTGACCAGCCATTTGCTTTATCAACAATTGCGCGACCGGCCAGCGCCGCAGCAGATGGGGTTGTGGGGGTGATCAATCTCGATTGCGACGATCTGTTCGACACCTGGCGCCAGCAGGCGCGCTGGTTGCTCAGTCATGAAATCGACCCGAGTCTGGTGAGCTGGGCGGCGGAAGGCGTGGGTGATCTGTTCGCCAGTGATCACCCGGTTCCTGAAGGGCAGGGGCCGTTTCAGGCGCGTATTCCACGGGCATTGCTCGACACATTGGAAAACGCCGCACGCTATCGCGGCGATCAACGCTGGAGCCTGTTGTACGAGGTGTTGTGGCGCGTCAGTCACGGCGACCGCACGGCAATGATGGCTGGCGACAAACTGGGTAGCGAGCTGCAACGGCGGATCAAGCAAGTGAGTCGCGAAGCCCATCATTTGCATGCATTCGTGCGATTCATTGAACGACCGAAAGCTTTGCCAGGCCCACAATACGTGGCGTGGCACGAACCGGCCCACGACATCCTGCACAGCGCCAGCGAACACTTCATCGGGCGCATGGGTCGTCATCGCTGGCTGATCGCCACGCCGCGTGATGGTGTTTACTACGATGGCGAGCAACTGATTCACGAACGTCGATGCCCGCCCGAATGGCAACAATTGGCGCAAAACGTCGACGATCCGCACGGTGATCTGTGGCTGACCTATTACAGCCATATCTTCAACCCGGCGCGGTTGAACCCGAAAGTGATGCAGGGTCATCTGCCGGTGCGGTTCTGGAAGAATCTGCCGGAAGGCGAGTTGATCCCGCAGCTGATCACTCAGGCGCGCATGGGCAAACAGCAGGATGGACAGGCGAGCGGGATTTCTACGCGCGCGGGCAAGCGGATTGCGCTGAAAGGTGTTGAACGCAGCGGATAAAAAAGCCCCCATCGATCACTCGATGGGGGCTTCTTTAGTGGTTCTGGCCGTCAGATCAAACCTTGACGATCCAGCCCGCTGGCGCTTCGATGTCGCCGGTTTGCACGCCAGTCAGCTCTTTGTAGAGCTTCTGGGTAACCGGGCCGACTTCGGTTTCGCTGTGGAACACGTGCAAGTGGTCGTTGTAGCTGATGCCACCGATCGGGGTGATCACGGCAGCGGTGCCGCAAGCGCCGGCTTCTTTGAAGTCGGACAGCTTGTCGATCAGCACGTCACCTTCAACCACTTCCAGGCCCAGACGCGATTTGGCCAGTTCGATCAGCGACAGGCGGGTGATGCCCGGCAGTACCGATGGCGAGTTCGGGGTGACGAACTTGTTGTCGTGGGTGATCCCGAAGAAGTTGGCCGAGCCGACTTCCTCGATCTTGGTGTGGGTCATCGGGTCCAGGTAGATCGCATCGGCGAAGTTTGCTTTCTTTGCTTTCGAACCCGGCATCAGGCTCGCGGCGTAGTTGCCACCGACCTTGGCAGCGCCAGTGCCTTGTGGGGCAGCGCGGTCGTAGCTGGAGATCTGGAAGTTGTGCGGGGTCAGGCCGCCCTTGAAGTAGGCGCCGACCGGGATGCAGAAGATCGAGAAGATGAACTCGGGAGCGGTGCGCACGCCGATGTTGTCACCCACACCGATCACGAACGGACGCAGGTACAGCGCGCCGCCGGTGCCGTATGGCGGAATGAAGCGCTCGTTGGCGCGAACCACGGCTTTACAGGCCTCGATGAACTGCTCGGTGTCGACTGTCGGCATCAGCAGACGCGCGCAGCTGCGTTGCATACGCAGGGCGTTCTGGTCCGGGCGGAACAGGTTGATCGAGCCGTCCTTGCAACGATAGGCCTTCATGCCTTCGAAGCACTGCTGGCCATAGTGAAGGGCAGTCGAGCCTTCGCTGATGTGCAGCACGTTGTCTTCGGTCAGGGTGCCTTTGTCCCACTCGCCATCGCGAAAGTACGACAGATAGCGTTTGTCGGTCTTGATGTAGTCAAAACCCAGCTTGTCCCAATTGATGCTTTCGTTACCCATGACACCCTCTATCACTGAACAACCGTCGAAACGGTTCAAGGCTTCTGACGTTTTTTGGATGGGCACAACAATACTTCATTCTTGAGCGGTTTCGCAGCCCGGACTATCGGATGACAGACAGATAGTTCGTGTTGACCTCAAGAATTCGCGAGCAAGCCCGCTCCCACAGGGGAATGCATTCCAAATGTGGGAGCGGGCTTGCTCGCGAAGGGGCCATCAAAGCCACCCTCTATTACAGGTGCAACGCATGCCCCAATGCACGCAACGCCGCTTCCTGCACCGCTTCACCCAGGGTCGGATGCGCGTGGATGGTGCCGCCGATGTCTTCCAGTCGCGCGCCCATTTCCAGGCTTTGCGCGAACGCGGTCGATAGCTCCGAGACTCCGACACCCACCGCCTGCCAGCCGACAATCACATGATTGTCCCGACGGGCGACCACTCGCACGAAGCCGGTTTTCGATTCCAGGGTCATCGCCCGGCCGTTGGCCGCGAACGGGAAGTTCGACACGATGCAGTCCAGTCCGGCAGCCTTGGCTTCATCCGGCGTCTTGCCGACCACTACCAGCTCCGGGTCGGTGAAGCACACGGCGGCAATGGCGGTCGGGTTGAATTCGCGGGTCTTGCCGCTGATCAGCTCGGCAACCATTTCGCCCTGAGCCATGGCGCGGTGAGCGAGCATCGGCTCACCGCTCAGGTCGCCGATGGCGTAGACATTGCGCATGCTGGTCTGGCAGCGGCTGTCGATCTTGATTGCCGAGCCGTTCATGTCCAGATTCAACGCTTCGAGATTCCAGCCCTGAGTGTTCGGTTTGCGCCCCACAGCCACCAGCACCTGATCGGTTTCCAGATTCAGGGTGTCGCCGTTCGGATCGCGCACTTGCAACGTACCGTCGAAGCCCATCACGCTGTGCTTCAGGTACAGCTTCACCCCCAGTTGCTTCAGAGCTTCATGCACCGGTTGGGTCAGTTCCGCGTCATAGGCCGGCAGGATACGATCCTGTGCCTCGACCACGCTGACCTCGGCGCCAAGCTTGCGATAAGCAATGCCCAGTTCCAGACCGATGTAACCACCGCCGACCACCACCAGACGTTCCGGTACCGACTTCGGTGCCAATGCTTCGGTGGAAGAGATGATCGGGCCGCCAATCGGCAGCATTGGCAAGTTGACGCTGGTCGAACCGGTGGCCAGCACCAGATGTTCGCACTGGATACGGGTGTCGCCGACTTCAACGGTTTTGCCGTCGATAACCTTGGCCCAGCCATTGATGACCTGAACCTTGTTCTTCTTCAGCAACGCGGCGACGCCGGTAGTCAGGCGGTCAACGATGCCGTCCTTCCACTCGACGCTTTTGCTGATGTCGAGCGTCGGCGCCGCAACGCTGATGCCCAGTGCCGAATGCTGGTTGTGATGTTGAGTCTGGTGAAACTGCTCGGCCACATGAATGAGAGCTTTCGATGGAATGCAGCCGATGTTCAGGCAGGTGCCGCCCAGCGATTGGCCTTCGACCAGAATCGTCGAAATGCCCAGTTGCCCGGCGCGAATGGCCGTCACGTAACCGCCGGGGCCGCCGCCGATGATCAGCAGCGTGGTGTTCAGAGTTTGCATTGCGTCACTCCACAAACAGGGTCGCGGGTTGTTCGATCAAGCCACGAATGGCCTGGATGAAGAGCGCCGCGTCCATGCCATCGACCACGCGGTGGTCGAAGGAACTGGAGAGGTTCATCATCTTGCGGATCACCACCTGGCCTTTGACGACCATCGGGCGTTCGACGATTTTGTTCACGCCGACAATGGCCACTTCCGGCAGGTTCAGCACCGGCGTGCTGACAATGCCGCCCAAGGCGCCGAGGCTGGTCAGGGTGATAGTCGAGCCGGACAGTTCATCGCGGCTCGCCTTGCCATTGCGGGCGGCGTTGGCCAAACGGGAAATCTCGGCGGCGCTGTCCCACAGGCTGCGAGCCTCGGCGTGACGCACCACCGGCACCATCAGGCCGACATCGCTTTGGGTGGCGACGCCGACATGCACGGCGCCGAGGCGGGTGATGACTTGCGCTTCGTCGTCATAACGGGCGTTCATCTGCGGAAATTCGCGCAGGGCAACGACCAATGCACGCACGAGGAACGGCAGCAAGGTCAACTTGCCACGGCTGGCGCCGTGTTTTTCATTCAGGTGTGCACGCAGTTCTTCGATCGCGGTGACGTCAATTTCTTCGACATAACTGAAGTGGGCAGCACGTTGAGTGGCGTCCTGCATGCGCTGGGCAATCTTGCGGCGCATCCCGATAACCTGGATCTGTTCTTCATCGTTACGCTGGGCGTAAGCGGTGGCTGCCGGTGACGATGCGTTCGATTGACCCTGAGCCAGATAGGCGTCGAGGTCTTCGTGCAACACGCGACCAGCCGGGCCAGAACCACGCACCAGGCGCAATTGAATGCCCAGATCCAGCGCATGTTTGCGCACGGCCGGAGAGGCCAGCGGGCGCTCATCGGCTTCACGGGCAACCATCGGGCCTTGGCAAACCGGCGCCGTACGTGGCGCGGCGGGTTTGCTTTCAACGACCGCTTCAACTTTTGCTGCGACCGGTGTTTCTTTCGCTGCAAGGGGAGCCGGTTTGTCGGACTCTTTGAGATTGCCCGCGCCTTCCACTTCGATGCTGATCAGCACACTGCCAACCGCCATCACCTCACCCGGCTGACCACCGAGCGCAATCACTTTGCCGTGCACCGGCGACGGAATATCGACCATCGCCTTGTCGGTCATTACATCCGCCAGCACCTGATCTTCTACGACCAGATCGCCAACCTTGACGTGCCACTGCGACAGTTCTACTTCTGCGATGCCTTCGCCGATGTCTGGCATCTTGATAACGTGCGTGCCCATTCAGACCTCCATGACCCGTTTCAACGCCGCGCCCACTCGGGACGGCCCTGGGAAATACGCCCACTCCTGTGCGTGCGGGTAGGGAGTGTCCCAACCGGTGACGCGTTCGATCGGCGCTTCCAGGTGATGGAAACAATGCTCTTGCACCAGCGACACCAGTTCAGCGCCGAAACCGCAGGTGCGGGTGGCTTCGTGAACCACCACGCAACGGCCGGTTTTCTTCACGGATTTGACGATGGTTTCCAGATCCAGCGGCCACAGGCTGCGCAGGTCGATGACTTCAGCGTCAACGCCGGACTCTTCGGCAGCGACTTGTGATACATAAACCGTGGTGCCGTAGGTCAGCACGGTCACGTCCTTGCCCGGACGCGTGATCGCGGCAACGTCCAGCGGCACGGTGTAGTAACCGTCCGGAACCTGGGCTTGCGGGTGTTTCGACCACGGGGTTACCGGGCGGTCGTGGTGGCCGTCGAACGGGCCGTTGTACAGGCGTTTTGGCTCGAGGAAGATCACCGGGTCATCGTTTTCGATGGAGGCGATCAGCAGGCCTTTGGCGTCATACGGGTTGGAGGGCATGACGGTGCGCAGACCGCAGACCTGCGTGAACATCGCCTCGATGCTCTGGCTGTGGGTCTGGCCGCCGTAGATGCCGCCGCCGCAAGGCATGCGCAGGGTCATCGGCGCGGTGAATTCTCCTGCCGAGCGATAACGCAGGCGGGCGGCTTCGGAAATGATCTGGTCGGAAGCGGGGTAGACGTAGTCGGCGAACTGAATTTCGGCGACCGGACGCAGACCGTAAGCACCCATGCCGACGGCGACGCCGACGATGCCGCTTTCCGAGATTGGTGCGTCGAATACGCGGGAAGTGCCGTACTTGGTCTGCAAGCCTTCGGTGCAACGGAACACGCCGCCGAAGTAGCCGACGTCCTGACCGAATACCACCACATTGTCGTCACGCTCAAGCATCACATCCATGGCCGAGCGCAGAGCCTGGATCATGGTCATGGTGGTCGTGGTCATGGCGGTTTCCAGCTGAATATTGTTGTTGTGATCGTTCATGTCAGATCCCCAACTGCTGACGCTGGCGCTTCAAGTGCTCCGGCATCTCTTTGTAGACGTCTTCGAACATGGTCGCGGCGCTCGGAATCTGGCCGCCCGCGAGGGTGCCGTACTGTTCGGCCTGTTTCTGCGCGGCAATCACTTCGGCTTCAAGCTCGGCGCTGACGGCGGCGTGCTCTTCTTCCGACCAGTGACCGACTTTGATCAGGTGCTGCTTGAGGCGGGCAATCGGGTCGCCCAGCGGGAAGTGGCTCCAGTCGTCGGCGGGACGATATTTGGAAGGATCGTCGGAGGTCGAGTGGGGGCCGGCGCGGTAGGTGACCCATTCGATCATGGTCGGGCCGAGGTTACGGCGGGCGCGTTCTGCAGCCCAGGCGGAGGCGGCGTAAACTGCGTAGAAGTCGTTGCCGTCGACCCGCAGCGAAGCAATGCCGCAACCGACGCCGCGTCCGGCGAAGGTGGTGGCTTCACCACCGGCGATGGCCTGGAAGGTCGAAATCGCCCACTGGTTGTTGACCACGTTGAGGATCACTGGCGCACGGTAGACGTGAGCAAAGGTCAGGGCGGTGTGGAAGTCCGATTCGGCGGTGGCGCCGTCGCCGATCCAGGCCGAAGCGATTTTAGTGTCGCCCTTGATCGCTGAAGCCATGCCCCAGCCCACGCCCTGAATGAACTGGGTCGCGAGGTTGCCGGAAATGGTGAAGAAACCGGCGTCCTTGACCGAGTACATGATCGGCAACTGCCGGCCCTTGAGCGGATCGCGCTCGTTGGACAGCAGTTGGCAGATCAAATCGACCAACGGAACATCGCGAGCCATCAGGATGCTTTGTTGACGGTAGGTCGGGAAGCACATGTCGTCGATGTTCAAGGCCAGGGCCTGAGCGCTGCCGATGGCTTCTTCGCCAAGGCTCTGCATGTAGAACGACATTTTTTTCTGACGCTGGGCGACCACCATGCGGTTGTCGTAGATCCGCGTCTTGAGCATGGCGCGCATGCCCTTGCGAAGGATCTCGACTGGCACGTTTTCGGCCCAGGGGCCGAGGGCGTTGCCCTGATCGTCGAGCACGCGAATCAGGCCACGGGCCAGATCGGCGGTGTCGGCGGGTTCTACGTCGATGGGAGGTTTGCGCACCGTGCCGGCATCAGTCAGATGCAGGTAGGAGAAGTCGGTTTTGCAGCCTGGACGGCCCGAGGGTTCAGGGACGTGCAGACGCAGCGGTTCATACGCTTGGGTCATGGCTTCTACGCTCGATCTTGTGAATTTCTTGTAGTGAGCTGGCAATCATTCTTGGGTGAAAGAAATCTTGTCCTACAACAATCATAGGCTCGGGCAAGAAGAATATTTATCTCTGTTTCGTTGCGCTGAAGATCATTTGCAGATAGAAATTCTGCATAAACATAAAAAACAGGTGGTTTTGTCTCATGCGCAAACTGGACCGTACCGACATCGGCATTCTCAACAGCCTTCAGGAGAACGCGCGCATCACCAACGCCGACCTTGCACGCTCGGTGAATCTGTCACCGACGCCGTGCTTCAACCGGGTCAAGGCAATGGAAGAATTAGGGCTGATTCGCGAGCAGGTGACGCTGCTCGATGCCGACCTGTTGGGGCTGCACGTCAACGTGTTCATTCACGTCAGCCTGGAGAAGCAGGTCGAGGAAGCATTGCAGCATTTCGAAGAAGCGATTTCGGATCGCCCCGAGGTGATGGAGTGCTACCTGATGGCCGGCGACCCGGACTATCTGATCCGGGTTCTGGTGCCGACCATTCAGTCGCTGGAGCGCTTCATGATGGACTTTCTGACCAAAGTCCCCGGTGTGGCGAATATCCGGTCAAGCTTTGCGCTCAAGCAGGTGCGCTACAAAACGGCGTTGCCGCTGCCGGCGAATGGTCTGACGCTGGGCACTTAAAGTTTGTTGATCGGGATCTTCAGGTAAGTCACGCCATTGTCCTCCGCCGGCGGCAGATCCCCCGCCCGCACATTGACCTGAATGGCCGGCAGTAATAGCGTCGGCATCCCCAGCCCGGCATCACGCTTGGTGCGCATCTCGACAAACGCCGCTTCGTCGATGCCGTCATGCACATGAATATTGTTTTTGCGCTGCTCGCCGACAGTCGTCTGGCACTGCGATTCCCGACCCTCGGGCGGGTAATCGTGGCAGACGTAGAGTTTCACGCTGGCGGGGAAGGCCAGCAGCTTGTGGATCGAGTTGAACAACTGATGCGCGTTGCCGCCGGGAAAATCGCAGCGGGCGGTGCCGACGTCGGGCATGAACAGCGTGTCGCCGACCAGGATCTGTTCGCCGTCGATCAAGTAGGCCATGTCCGCCGGGGTGTGGCCGGGGACGTGCAGGGCCGTGGCTTTGAGGTTGCCGATCCGGAACGATTCGTTCGGCGCGAACAGGTGATCAAACTGCGAGCCGTCGACGCAGAACTCCGGCTCCAGATTGAACAGCGCCTTGAACACGTTCTGCACCTTGCTGATCGACTCGCCAATCGCGATTTTGCCGCCCAGTTCACGGCGCAGATACGGCGCGGCGGACAGGTGATCGGCGTGGGCGTGAGTCTCCAGCAACCATTGCACTTGCAGGTCATGCGCGCGGACGAACGCAATGATCTTGTCCGCCTGCGCGGTGCAGGTGCGCCCGGCGGCGCCGTCGTAATCGAGCACCGGATCGACGATTGCGCACTGCCCGCCGCAGGCTTCGTAGACCACGTAGCTGTAGGTCGAGGAGGCGGGGTCGAGAAAAGCTTCAATCAGCGCGGGCATGGACACGAACCTGTGCAAGAGGAGGAAAAGTCAGTCATGGGTTGCAACACTTTATGTAAAAACATAATGTTCGCAGCTTAAGTGACGTTGAAGGCATCCTGCAAATGCAATCCAGTCTGACCGAATGTGAAGTCGCCCAACTGCGCGCCTCGGCCTCCAAGGCCTGCTCGTTGCTCAAGGCCCTGGCCAATGAGGATCGGTTGTTGATCCTGTGCCAACTGACCCAAGGCGAACGCAATGTCGGCGAGCTGGAGAAAATGACCGGCGTGCGGCAGCCGACGCTGTCCCAGCAGTTGGGCATCTTGCGCGATGAAGGACTGGTCGCGACCCGTCGTGAAGGCAAGTACATCTTTTACGGTCTCGCCAGTCCTGAAGTGATTCAGGTAATGAAAACCCTGTCCGGGCTGTATTGCGGCGCGGTGCTGAAAAGCTGGGGTCATCCATAAAAATGCCGGCCAGCACTGGATCAAAATGTGCGAGCGGGCTTGCTCGCGAAGGCGTCGTATCAGTCGACATCAATGTTGAATGATCTACTGTTTTCGCGAGCAAGCCCGCTCCCACACTGGTTTTAGGTGAAGGCTGAGAAATCCTTGCGTGCAGCAATAAGGAACAAGCAATGAACGATCAACACTGGGGCCCATCCATCAGTGCAGACATCGTGGTCATCGGCGGCGGTACCGCCGGCATCGGCTTCGTCGCCAGCCTGCTCAAGCGTGATCCGACCCTGAAGGTCACGGTCATCGAACCGGCCACGCACCATTACTACCAACCGGCGTGGACGCTGGTCGGCGGCGGTGCCTACGACGTCAAAGACACCGCACGGCCGATGGCCAAGGTGATGCCGCGTCAGGCCATGTGGATTCAGGCAGCGGTGACCGGCATCGACCCGGACACACGTCAACTCACCCTCAACGATCAACGCACGGTCAGCTATCAGAACCTCATCGTCTGCCCCGGCCTGCGCCTGGCCTGGGAGAAAATCGAAGGTCTGCAAGACAGCCTTGGCCAGAACGGTGTGACCTCCAATTACAGCTACCAGCACGCGCAATACACCTGGGATCAAGTGCAGAAAATGCGCGGCGGCAAGGCGCTGTTCACCCAACCGGCGATGCCGATCAAGTGCGCCGGGGCGCCGCAAAAAGCGCTTTATCTGTCGTGCGATTATTGGCGCAAGACTGCCGTGCTGGACAAGGTCGAAGTCGAGTTCAATCTGGCCGGTGCCGCGCTGTTCGGCGTGGCGACGTTCGTCCCGCCCCTGATGAAGTACATCGAAAAATACAACGCGCAATTGGCGTTCAACTCCAATCTGGTCAAGGTCGACGGGCCGGCGAAAACCGCCTGGTTCGAACGCAAGGACGCTGACGGCAATGTTGTTCGTGAGTCGAAAACCTTCGATCTGCTGCACGTCGTGCCGCCGCAGGTCGCGCCGGACTTCATTGTGCAAAGTCCGCTGGCCGACGCCGCCGGCTGGTGCGAAGTGAACCCGCACAGCCTGCAGCATCCGCGTTATCCCGAGGTGTTTGCGCTTGGCGACATCTGCGGCACCAGCAATGCGAAAACCGCTGCTGCGGTGCGCAAGCAAGTCGTGGTGGTGGCGGAAAACCTGTTGGCGCTGCGCAAGCAACAACCGCTGCCGCTGAAGTACGACGGCTACGGTTCGTGCCCGCTGACGGTGGAGAAGGGCAAGGTGATCCTCGCCGAGTTCGGTTATGCCGGGAAGTTGTTGCCGACCTTCCCGCTGGATCCGACCGTGCCGCGCCGTTCGGCGTGGTGGCTGAAAGCGACGCTGCTGCCGTGGTTCTACTGGAACGGCATGCTCAAGGGCCGCGAGTGGCTGACCAGCCTGTCCAGAGTCGACTGAGATAAACCTATGTTGCTGGCAAGTCTGTTTGGCGTGGTGATGGGGTTGATCCTTGGCTTGACCGGCGCGGGCGGCGGCATTCTCGCCGTGCCGGCGCTGGTGCTCGGGCTGGGCTGGACGATGACGCAAGCGGCGCCCGTCGCATTGTTTGCGGTGGGCAGTGCGGCAGCGGTGGGGGCCATCGACGGCTTGCGTCATGGTCTGGTGCGTTACCGTGCGGCGCTGCTGATTGCGGCATTGGGCGCGGTGTTTTCGCCGCTGGGAATTTACTTCGCGCATCAGTTGCCGGAAAAGATTCTGATGATTCTGTTCAGTCTGCTGATGGTCATGGTCGCCTGGCGCATGTTGCGCCGCGAACGTCAGCAGGAAGGGCCGAGCGACCACGGGCATGCCAGTTGGGGGCAGAAGAACTGCATGCTCAATGAGCAGACCGGGCGTTTCGACTGGACGGCGAAATGCACCGCGACCCTTGCGGCGTTGGGCGCGGTTACGGGCGTGGTGTCCGGGTTGCTCGGTGTTGGTGGCGGTTTCCTGATCGTGCCGGCGTTCAAGCAACTGACCGACGTACAGATGCGCGGCATCGTCGCCACGTCGTTGATGGTGATCAGCCTGATTTCCGCGATTGGCGTGATCGGCTCGTTCCACGCCGGGGTGCGCATCGACGGCCAGGGTGGCGCGTTCATCGTCGCCAGCGTCGTCGGCATGATCATCGGTCGCAAGCTCTGTGCACGGGTGCCGGCGCGGGCGTTGCAGGTGGGGTTTGCCGGTGTGTGTCTGGTGGTGGCGGGCTACATGTTGTTGCGCGCCTGAGACTCAAAAGAAATCGCAGCCCTTGAGGGCTGCGATTTTTTTTCGACGGTTTACAGCACCAGGTGCGGCAGCCACAGCGAAATCGCCGGGATGTAGGTGACCAGCATCAGCACCAGAAACAGCACCGCGTAAAACGGCATCAGCGCCTTCACTGTGCTTTCGATACTGACCTTGCCCACCGCAGAACCGACAAACAGCACCGCGCCCACCGGCGGCGTAATCAATCCTATCCCCAGATTGACCAGCATGATCATGCCGAACTGCACCGGGTCGACGCCGATGCCGAGAATCACCGGCATCAGGATCGGGGTCAGAATCAGGATCAGCGGCGCCATGTCCATCACCGTGCCGAGCAACAGCAGCATGACGTTGATGCACATCAGGATCACGTAGCGGTTGTCCGACAGGGTCAGGAACAGCGTGGTGATCTTCGCCGGGATCTGCATCAGGGTCATGATGTAGCCGAAGCTGGCGGCGAAACCGATCAGGATCATCACAATCGAAATGGTGCGCACCGTGCGGTGCATCAGTTTCGGCAGTTCGCGCCATTTGTAGTCGCGGTAGATGAACATGGTCACGAAGAACGCCCAGAGCACGGCGATGGCCGCCGACTCGGTGGCGGTGAAGATCCCCGAGAGGATGCCGCCGAGGATGATCACCATCGCCATCATGCCCCACAGCGCTTCGCCGCAGATCTTCAGGGCTTCACGCAACGGGATGACTTCGCCTTTCGGGTAGTCGCGTTTCTTCGCGAAGATCAGGCACAGCACCATCAGGCATGCGCTCATCAACAGGCCCGGGACGACGCCCGCCATGAACAGCGAAGCAATCGAAACCGTGCCGCCCGCCGCCAGCGAATACAGCACCGAATTATGGCTCGGCGGCGTCAGCAACGCCTGCACCGAACCGCTGACGGTCACTGCCGTGGAGAATTCGCGGGGATAGCCTTTGCGCTCCATTTCCGGAATCAGCACCGAGCCGACCGACGCGGTGTCCGCCACCGACGAGCCAGAGATTGCACCGAAAAACGTCGAGGCCATGATGTTGACCAGCGACAGGCCGCCGCGCACGAAACCCACCAGCACACCGGCGAAGGCCACCAGGCGCCGCGACATGCCACCCTCGGCCATGATCGCCCCGGCGAGGACGAAGAACGGAATCGCCAGCAGCGAGAATTTGTTCACCCCGCCCGCGACCTGAATCATCAGGGCCTGAAAGGGAATGTCGATCCACCACGCGCCGATCAGCGCCGACAACCCGAGGGCATACGCGACCGGCATGCCGATCAGGATCAATACAATAAAACTGCCCAGCAGAATCAGTGCGTCCATCAGGCAGCCCCTTCGTTTTCTTCGACCAGATCGAAACGCACCACGCGGCGATTGCTTTGATCACCGAACAGCAGTTTTTCCACCACGAAAATCAGCGTCAGCGCGCCGCCAATCGGGATCGGCAGGTAGGTGATGCCCACGCGTAACGTGGGCAGGGCGCTCATGAACTGGTTCCACGTCGACAGGCACAGCTTGGTGCCCCAAATAGCCATGAACAGGCAGATGGTGCCCATCAGCAGTTGCGAAACGATGCTCATGGCACGGCGCAGATCCGGTTGCAAGCGGTCGGTGACCATGGCCACGGCCATGTGCGCGCCGGCACGGTAACTGGCGGCGGCACCAATGAAGGTGAAGACCATCATCAGCAGGATGGCAGTGGGCTCTGGCCAGCTTGAGCCGGTGCCGAGGACGTAACGGGCGAACACGCCCCAGGGGATGATCAGGGCAATCGACAGCACCGAGAGACCGGCGACCCAGATGCAGGCCATGTAGATCCGGTCATTGATGCTCAGCAGCAAATTCTTCATCGGGTTCCACCGTAACCGGGCAGGCGCGCACCTCAGGCGAGGTTGGCGCTGCCGGGCCTTTCGTTGAGAGCAGGGAGGGTTACTGAACGGCTTCGATGCGCTTGATCAGATCGGCGTAAGGCGCACCGTACTTTTCGCGGATCGAGGCGGTGGCCTCGTAGAAGGGTTTTTTGTCGACGGTGATGAATTCGACGCCGGCCGCCTTGAGTTTTTCTTCGCTGCTGGCCGACTTGGCGTCCCACAGCGTGCGCTCTTGGGCCTGCGCAGCCTTGGCGGCTTTCTTCACCAGCGCCTGCTGATCCGGGGTGAGTTTGTCCCAGGTAATTTTCGACATCACGATGGGTTCGGGCAGGATCAGGTGCCCGGTCAGGCTGTAGAACTTCGCGTTCTGGTAATGGTTGTGTTCGAGCATGGTCGGCGGGTTGTTTTCTGCGCCGTCGATCACGCCGGTTTGCAGGGCACTGAAGATTTCGCCGGTGTCCATTGCGATGCCGTTGCCACCCATGGCGTTGATGGTTTCGATGAACATCGGGTTGCCTTGCACACGGATTTTCATGCCCTTGAGGTCTTCGAGGCTGCGCACCGGTTTCTTGGTGTAAAGGTTGCGCGTGCCGCCGTCCATCCACGCCAGGGCGACGAGGTTGAATTCGGAGTTGGTGATCTTGTCGAGAATTTCGTCGCCGATTTCACCGTCGATGATCTTGCGCATGTGCGCCTGATCGCGGAACACGAACGGCATGTTGAACACGTTCACATCCGGCACCACCGGGCCGACGATGCCGAGGCTGACGCGGGCCATTTGTATCGCGCCGACCTGGGCCTGTTCGACCACTTCCTTTTCCGAACCGAGCACGCCGCCCGCAAACATCTTGAAGGTCAGTTTGCCGTCGCTGTCGGCGACCAGGGTTTTGCCCAGTTGTTCTTCAGCCACTACGGTCGGGTAGCCAGCGGGGTGGATGTCGGCGAACTTGATTTCCAGCGCGTGGGCGGCGCCGGCAAAGGTGAAGGCCAGCGGAAGTGCAGCGGCGAGCAACGTGCGTTTGAAGTCCATTGGGGGTGTCTCCAGTCTTGTTATTTTTGTGTTCAAGGCACAGCGATGCAGCAGAGGCGGGTTACAGCAAATCGTCGAACAAGGGTTCCGGCAGGCCTTTGACGCTGGTTTTCAGGGCAAACACCCCGCCAGCCAGGGACTGCGGATCGTGATCGTCGCCGGGGCGAATCGAGGCGACGAACAAGGTGTCCATGCGGCTGCCACCGAAGGCGCACATGGTCGGTTTTTTCACCGGTACCGACAGCGAATAGTCGAGGCGTCCGTCCGGTGTGAAGCGGTGAACGAGGCCGGCGTCGTTAGCGCAGATCCAGTAGCAACCCTCGGCGTCGACAGCGGCGCCGTCCGGGCGGCCGGCGTGGTGGTTCATGTCGACAAACACCCGGCGGTTGGACGGGGTGCCGGTTTCGGTGTCGTAATCGAAGGCCCAGATCAATTGCACATCAGGGTGCGAGTCGGAGAGATACATTGTCTTGCCGTCCGGGCTGAAACCGAGGCCGTTGGGCACGATGAAGCCATCCAGTTGAGCTTCAATCACGCCAGACTGGCCGGCGCTGTATCGATAGAGTTTGCCCTCGGGCGCATTCAGGCCCATGTTCAAGACCATGCTGCCGGCCCAGAAACGACCCTGACGGTCGCAGCGACCATCGTTGAGGCGCATGTCCTCGCGGCTGTGTTCAACGCTGGCCAGTCGTTCAGTGTCGAGGCTGCCGTCGTTGTGCGGATGCAGATGAAAAAAGCCGCTTTGCATGCCGGCGATCCAGCCGCCACGGCTGTGACGGGCGATGCAGGCGAGCATTTCCGGGGCTTTCCAGGCGTGGACATGGCCGGTGTCGGCACTCCAGCGTTGCAGGCCGCCGTTAGGAATGTCGACCCAGTACAAGGCATTTTCCTGCGGCACCCAGACCGGGCTTTCACCCACGGCGTTGCGCGCGTCGACGATCAATTCGGCTTGCATACTCATTCCCTTGGTTTTTATTGGAGAGGGGGATCAAGCGGACAGATCAGTCGCCGAACGGGCCGGCAGCCACGAAGGCGCCACCCTGATAGATCCGTGCCGGGTCATCGGCGGCCGGCATGGGCTGCGCCTCGACTTTTTCGCGAAACACTTCGGAGCTGTCCCTGGCGCTGAATCCGAGGTGGCTGGCGAAGCGGTTATCCCACCAGACGTCTTTGTTGTCGGACATCCCGTAGACAACCGTGTGGCCGACATTCGGCGTATACAACGACTGCTCGAGCAGGTGCGTGAGGTCGTCGAAGCTCAGCCAGGTGTGCATCATTCGGCGGTTTTGCGGTTCGGGGAATGAGGAGCCGATGCGGATGCTGACGGTTTCGATGCCGTAGCGATCAAAGTAGAAACTGGCCATGTCTTCGCCGTAGGACTTGGACAAGCCGTAGTAACCATCGGGGCGGCGGGCGGAGCTGGCGTCGAGGTGCTCGTCCTGTTGGTAGAAGCCGATGACATGGTTGGAACTGGCGAAAATCACCCGTTTCACGCCATGCCGGCGCGCGGCTTCGTAGATGTGAAAGACCCCGCAGATATTGGCACCCAGGATCTCCTCGAACGGCCGTTCCACGGACACACCACCGAAATGCAGGATCGCGTCGACGCCTTCGACCAGTTGGTGAACGGCGTGTTTGTCGGCCAGATCACACAGCACGACTTCTTCGCGATCATCGGTGGCCGGGGCGAGGGCGGCAATGTCCGAGAGGCGCAGGACATTGGCGTAGGGGCGCAGGCGTTCGCGCAGGACTTTGCCCAGACCACCGGCGGCGCCGGTGAGCAGCAGGCGGTTGAAAGGAACGCGTGGGGTAGAGGTAGTCGTCATGGCAATCCCTGGACACATTGTTATTGGTTTGTTGTAGGTTGTCGTATGACTGTTCTGAAGTATCGGTACGGTTTCTTGATCTTGTCAACGCGACTTTGGGTGTAAATGACGGAAGGCTCTTCCGATTCCAGTTCCGTGCGCAGACCCTGTGGCGAGGGGATTTATCCCCGTCGGGTTGCGCAGCAGCCCCTTCATTTATCAGGACGAACGCTGACGACTGCTGCGCAGCCGAACGGGGCGGTGCGACGTTTCGATAAATCCCCCTCGCCACAGATCACAACAACGAAATCGGGTAGCTGATAAAGATCCGGTTCTCGTCAAATTCGTTGGTGCTGAAGTCCCGGCGAATCGTCGCGTTACGCCATTTCACGTTGAGATTTTTTAGCGGCCCGCTCTGCACGGTGTAGGCCAGTTCCGACTCGCGGCCCCATTCCTTGCCATCGGTGATCGCCCCGGTATGCACGTTATCGCCGCTGATGTAGCGGTTCATCATGGTCAGGCCGGGGATGCCGAGGGCGACAAAGTTGTAGTCGTGGCGCAGTTGCCAGGACTTTTCCCTGGCGTTGTCATAACTGGCGTTGTAGCTGTCGTTGGCGAGCGTGCCGCCGCTGGTGCCGTTGACGCGCATCCAGGCGCTGTCGCCGGTCAGTTTCTGCAGACCGACATAGAAGGTGTTGCCGCCATATTTGGCCGAAAGCATGGCGAATGCGGTCTTGTTGTCGAGGTCGCCGGCCTGGGCACTGCCGTCTTCCTTGCCGGTGAAGAAGCCGAGGTTGGCACCCAGCGTCCAGTCGCCGACGGGTTGGCTGTGGCTGAGGTTGAAATACTGCTGCTGATAAATGTCAGTGAGTTCGGCGTACCACACGCCAACCAGCGTGCGCTTGTCGTTGAAGGTGTATTCGCCGCCTCCGAAGTTGAAGCGATCGGAGGTGAACGCGCCTTTGCCGTTCATTGACATGTCCTCCATGCTCGCGTCGTTGCGCGGGCTGTTGCCCCGGAACTGGCCGCCGTAGACGGTCAGGCCATTGATCTCGGTGGATGTGATCTGGCCGCCGCGAAAGGTCTGGGGCAGGGAGCGGCCATCGTCGGAACGCAGGATCGGCAGCACCGGCATCCATTCCCCGACCTTCAGTTCAGTCTTCGACACCTTGGCTTTCAGCGCCACGCCGAGCCGGCCGAAATTGTCTGCCGGGCGCCCGTCATCGTGGATCGGCAGCAACTGCGTACCGCCCGTGCCTTTACCGCCATCGAGCTTTTGCGAATACATACCGAGCACGTCCAGACCGAAACCGACGGTGCCTTGAGTGAAGCCGGATTTGGCGTCGAGGATGAAGTTCTGCGTCCACTCTTCAGCCTTGCCCTGCGGGTAAGCGGGGTTGACGAAGTTGCGGTTGAAGTAGGCGTTGCGCAGGTTCAGCGTGGCTTTGCTGTCTTCCAGAAAACCTTCGGCATTGGCGCTCATCGGCAGTGCGAGGGCAAGGCTGCTGCAGCCGATCAGGCTGAGGGTAGAACGCGGGTGGGTGAGGAAAAAACGTGAAGGGCGGACGGAATTGCGGACGAGTGTGCTCACTGTGACGCTCCCTGTTTCGTTTGTTGTTTTTATTATTTGTTATACGTCGTCGTACAACATGGTTGCGGATATTTCCTAGGTTTTTCGGGAATGTCAATCAGAAGTTATACGATGACCTTCTGTCATTACGCAGATCCCTGTCAGGCGTGAGACTGCTAAGGGATTTGTGTTGTCCATGGAATGTGTGTTGCCGGTGAAATTGCGGCAAACTTCATCCACCTCCCGCACAAGGCCTTTCAATGGATCAATACGCCCCGCGCAACTGGCAACCTCACGAGAAGCCCAGTCTGCCCGGTTCCCCGTCGACGCCGCTGCATTCCAATCCCAAGCGCCTGGCCTATGCGCTGGTCGGTTTGCTGGTGGCTTTGACCGGTGGTTTGGGCAATTCGCTGGTGGTTGCCAACCTGCCTTATCTGCAAGGCGCGCTCGGCGCGACCACGGCGGAAATGGCCTGGTTGCCGGCGGCGTATGTGATGACCAACGTGTCGATGAACCTGCTGCTGGTGAAGTTTCGCCAGCAGTTCGGTTTGCGCGCGTTCACTGAGGTGTTTCTGGTGCTGTATGCGCTGGTGACGTTCGGCCATTTGTTCGTCAATGACTTGAATTCGGCGGTGGCGGTGCGTGCGGCACACGGCATGGTCGGTGCCGCACTGAGTTCGCTGGGCCTGTATTACATGGTTCAGGCGTTCCCGGCGAAGTGGCGGATGAAGGCGCTGGTGCTCGGCCTGGGCACCTCCCAACTGGCGTTGCCGCTGGCACGATTGTTCTCCGAGGATTTGCTGCAGATCGCTGAATGGCGCGGCTTGTATCTGTTCGAACTGGGTATGGCGCTGCTGTCGCTGGGCTGCGTGTTGCTGCTCAAACTGCCGCCGGGTGACCGCTTCAAAACCTTCGAAAAACTCGACTTCCTGACCTTCGCCATTCTCGCCACGGGCGTGGCGTTGTTGTGTGCGGTGCTGTCGCTGGGGCGCATTGACTGGTGGCTGGAGGCAGACTGGACTGGTGTGGCGCTGGCGTCGTCGATTGCGCTGATCGTCATGGGCCTGGCCATCGAGCACAACCGCAGTAACCCGATGCTGATGACCCGCTGGCTCGGCAGCGGGGCGATGGTGCGGCTGGCACTGGCGGTGATCCTGATCCGCATGGTCACCTCCGAGCAATCCACCGGTGCCGTCGGCTTCATGCAGAACCTCAACATGAGCAGTCAGCAGTTGCACAGTCTGTACGTGGTGATGCTGATCGGCAGCGTGGCGGGTCTGGCCACCAGTGCGCTGACCATCAGCCCGAAACACCTGATCATGCCGCTGATTATCTCGCTGGCGTTGATGGCGACCGGTTCGGTGATGGACAGTTATTCGAACAACCTGACCCGTCCCGAGAACCTGTATTTCAGTCAGTTTCTGTTGGCCTTCGGCAGTACGTTTTTCCTTGGCCCGACCATGGTGCTTGGCACCCGCAACGTTTTGACCAATCCGCGCAATCTGGTGAGTTTTTCGGTGCTGTTCGGGATCTGCAATAACCTCGGCGGGTTGATCGGTGCGGCGTTGCTCGGCACCTTTCAGATTGTCCGGGAGAAATTCCATTCCAGTCACATCGTCGAGCAACTGGTGATGTCGGATCCCTTGGTCGCCGCCCGGGTGGCGAGCGGCGGCACGGCGTACGGCTCGTTACTGGCCGATCCGAGCCTGCGCAATCTGGCCGGGATTCGCAGCCTCGCCAATGCTGCCACCCGCGAAGCGAACGTGCTGGCCTATAACGATGTCTTCATGCTGATCGCCGTGATTGCGGTGCTGACCATGATCTGGATTTCCATTCGGGCGCTGTGGCTGATGAGCACCACCAAAGCCGTCGAGCCAGCGCCTTCCGTACCTTCGAGCGGTGCCACTCCTTCATGACCGAACCGACCACCACAACCACCAACGCCATTGCCGCCACGCCTGAAGGTGTCGCGCCACCGTCATCGCCGAACACCGAGCCACGCTCGTTGCGGGTGCGGATCATCTCTTCGCTGGGTTTCGCCGCGATTGCCATCGTCGGTGTGTTGATCGTGTTGTATGCCTGGCAATTGCCGCCGTTCAGCAGCGCGGTTGAAACCACTGAAAACGCGCTGATTCGCGGGCAGGTGACGATCATTGGCCCGCAGCTCGCCGGTTATGTCTACGAGGTGCCGGTGCAGGATTTCCAGTACGTGAAGGCTGGGGATTTGCTGGTGCGTCTGGATGACCGCATTTACCAGCAACGCCTCGATCAGTCGCTGGCGCAACTGGCGGTGCAGAAAGCGGCATTGGCCAACGTTGTGCAGCAACGCAACAGCGCCGAAGCGACGATCAAGCTGCGCCAGGCCGTGCAGGCCGACAGCGAAGCGCAGTTGCGCAAAAGTGAAGCGGATCTGCGCCGGAACAAGGAGCTGGTCAGCGACGGCTCGGTGTCCAAACGCGAGATGGACGTCGCGCTGGCGGCCAATGCGCAAGGCATCGCGGCGGTGGCGCAGGCCAAGGCCAATCTGGAAATCGCCCGGCAGGATCTGCAAACCGTGATCGTCAATCGCGGCTCGCAGGAAGCGGCAGTGGCCAGCGCGGAAGCGGCGGTGCAACTGGCGCGGATCGATCTGTCGAATACGCGCATTGTCGCCCCGCGCGACGGCCAGCTCGGGCAGATCGGCGTGCGTCTGGGCGCCTACGTCAACTCTGGCGCACAGTTGATGGCGTTGGTGCCGAACCAGAAATGGGTGATTGCCAATATGAAGGAAACCCAGATGGATAACGTCCGGGTCGGGCAACCGGTGCGGTTCACCGTCGATGCGTTGAACCACAAGAAATTTACCGGGCATGTGCAGCACATCTCGCCGGGGACGGGCTCGGAGTTCGCCTTGTTGCAGGCCGACAACGCCACCGGCAACTTCGTCAAGATCGCTCAGCGCGTGCCGGTGCGGATCACCATTGATCCGGATCAGCAGGAAGAAGAGCGTTTGCGTCCGGGGATGTCGGTGGTGGTGAGCATCGACACCGCCGCGGGCGATACCCAGCCCCACTGATCAACTCCGATCAACAGTTGACCTGCGTTTATCCAGCGATCATCGGTGGCAGGGTGCCGAGCAGCGAGACAGCGGCGACGGCGCCAATGCCGAGCAACCACTCGAGCATCACGCTGCGCCGGAGTGCGCCCATGCGCTGTTCGCAATCATCGATGCGCAGGCGGTTGAACAGCGCCAGCCCCAACATCCCCAGCACGATCAGCGCTTTGATCAGCAGAATCAGCGCGAATCCTGTGAACAACGGCGCCGGCCACCACTGACCGGTCAGTACGCGCACGTTGATCAGACCTGTGATCAACAGCCCGGCCACCAACGCATAACCGACACCACTGAAGCGCCGCAAAATCGCCGGTATTGGTTCACTTGGCTGAAACAAAATCATCACGAGCAACAACAACCCGCCCAGCCAAGCCGCCACGCAGATCAGGTGAATGATCTGGTTGAGAATCAGCAGTTGCCCGCTCAACCCATCGAGCATCGCGCCATGCCCGACCGGGGCCAGCGTCGCCAGCAATAATCCGCTCAAGCCCAGCCGCAGTGGCATGCTTGCCCGCCACGGCGTAAACAGCACTGCCACCAACACAGCGTTTAGCAGCAAGTGCCAACGCCACACCTGGCCAAAAAACGTTTTGCCCAGCACCAGCGCCAGCGTGTCCGGATCAAACGCGGCCGACGCTGAGCCGGCCATGCTCGCCGTGATCAACAGCGCCCAGACCACACCGCTGACCAGCGCGACGGCGGTCAGCCAACGCGCCAGCCGCGCCTGGTGCCGATCCACCGCCAGCGCGTCACCCTTGAGCAGCAACGGCCTGAACAGCCAGGCACCGAACAGCATCAACACCACGGTGAAATGTACAAAGCGACACAGCACCAGCGCTTCACTCATGAATTACTGGCCAACCTTGAACTGATAGGCGCCTTCGCTTTTATGCGTGTCGACGGACACGGCGTGCCATTCGACTTTGTACTCACCCGCCGTCAACGCTGCGGCCGGCGTGACGATCAGGGTTTTCTTGTCGTTTTCGGTGGTCAGCGCTTTGACCGCGACAGGCGCGCCATCCTTAGTCAAAGTGACTTTGGTGAAACTGGCTTCAACACCTTCGGAAAAAGTCAGGCGCAGATCGGCCGGGGCGGCGACGGTGCTGTCGGCGGCCGGGGTCTGGTTTTTCAGGTGGGCGTGGGCGAATACGGAGGAGGCGGTGAAGAGCGAGGCGAGCAGGGCAGTGGTGGTCAGGATGTTCTTGAACAGCATCGCGGGTACCTCTGAGGCAGAATCGAAGAAGCCGTCAGTTTAGCCATCCGGCCACGCGTGTACGAAGTTTTGTTTTCAGCGGTCGCCCGCGCACCAGAGCGGATGCTAGTCTTGGGCATCGCTGTTGTCAGGGAGCCCTTATGGGCAATCACAAGATCGAAATCCGCCGCAGTAACGTCGAAAAAATTCTCCTGGCGGCGGAAAAAGTCTTCGCCGAAAAAGGCTTCGGCAGCACCGCCATGGCCGACATCGCAGCCGAAGTGCAACTGCCGCGTTCCAACCTGCATTACTACTTCAGCACCAAAAGCGAACTGTACAGCGCCGTGTTGTTCGATCTGCTGGAAGTGTGGAAACAGGACGCGCTGTGCTTCGAGATGTTCGACGATCCGCGCGTGGTGCTCAGCAGCTACATTCGCGCCAAGATGAACCACTCGCGCAGCCGGCCCTATGGCTCGAAAGTCTGGGCCAACGAAATCATCCACGGCGCGCCGACGCTAGGCGAAGCGCTGGATGTCAGCCTGTATGACTGGGCGAAAATGAAGGAAGCGAAGATCCGCCAATGGGTCGAAGACAAACGGATTCTGCCGGTGGAGCCGTCGAGCCTGCTGTACATGATCTGGGCCTCGACCCAGCATTACGCCGACTTCGATCATCAGGTGAATATTCTCAATGATCATCAGCCGCTGTCGGACATGCAGTTCGAACGGGCGGTGCAGACGGTGACCAGTGTGATCTTGCGCGGGATCGGCCTGGAGCCCTAAAAGCAAACCCTCACCCCAGCCCTCTCCCAGAGGGAGAGGGAGCCGACCGAGGTGTCCTGCGAGTTACATCGACCTGAAAGACCGGGTCGATTATGGATTCACAACAGCACTTTCAGGTCGGCGGAGTTTCGCAGCATCCCCCAATTAGTCCCCTCTCCTATGGGAGAGGGTTAGGGTGAGGGGCTTTCATGGTCAGCCCACGATTCAGACAGCAACGTGATACGGATTCCTCGGATCATGATTCCAGTCCAGAAACGGTTTGCCCGTTTCCATCGGTACCATCTCGATGCAGTCCGCCACCGGGCAGGTGATCTGGCACAGATTGCAGCCCACACACTCCTCATCGATCACTTCATATTTATGCGTTCCGTCAGCCTGTTTCACGCTGCTGATCGCCTGGTGTGAAGTGTCTTCGCAAGCAATGTGGCAACGCCCGCAACCGATGCACGCTTGCTGATCGATCTTAGCGATAACCTGATAGTTGATATCGAGGTACTTCCAGTCCGTGGTGTTGCCCACCGCGCGCCCGGAAAACTCGGCGATGCTGGCGTAGCCCTGACTGTCCATCCACCGCGACAGCCCGTCCTTCATCTCCTCGACAATCCGGAAACCGTGCAGCATCGCCGCCGTGCACACCTGCACCGCGCCGCTGCCCAGCGCCATGAATTCCGCCGCATCGCGCCAGCTGCCGATGCCGCCAATCCCACAGATCGGCAAACCCTGGGTCTGCGGATCACGGGCAATCTCGGCGACCATGTTCAGCGCGATCGGTTTGACCGCCGAGCCGCAATAGCCGCCGTGGGTGCTTTTGCTGCCGACGGTGGGCAGGGCGACCATGTGTTCGAGGTCGACGCTGGTGATCGAGTTGATCGTATTGATCAGCGACACCGCATCGGCGCCGCCACGATGCGCAGCTCGGGCGGCGACACGGATATCGGTGATGTTCGGCGTCAGTTTGACGATCACCGGCAGCGAGCAGTAGGTCTTGCACCAGCGCGTGACCTGTTCGACGTACTCCGGCACCTGACCGACCGCCGCGCCCATGCCGCGTTCGGGCATACCGTGGGGGCAGCCGAAGTTCAGTTCGATACCGTCAGCGCCCGTGGCTTCGACCAGCGGCAGGATGTGTTTCCAGGACTCCTCGACGCAGGGCACCATCAGCGAAACAATCAGCGCACGATCCGGCCAGTCCTTTTTCACCTGGGTGATTTCGCGCAGGTTGATTTCCAGCGAGCGGTCGGTGATCAGTTCGATGTTGTTGATCCCGAGCACTTCACGATTGTTGCCGTAATGCGCCGAGTAGCGCGACGAGACATTGACCGCCGCCGGATCCTCCCCGAGGGTTTTCCAGACCACGCCGCCCCAGCCCGCCTCAAAGGCGCGCACCACGTTGTAGGCCTTGTCGGTGGGTGGCGCGGACGCCAGCCAGAAAGGGTTAGGCGCTTTGATGCCGGCGAAGACTATCGAGAGATCGGCCATTTACGCAGCCTCCACGTTGAGCATCAGTTGCGCGTTGATCGCTTCGGCGGCACGTTTGCCGTGTTGTACCGCTTGCACGGTGAGGTCTTGATCGAGGCTGGTGCAGTCGCCCCCTGCATACACGCCGGGGATGCTGGTGCGCAGGTTTTCATCGACCTGAATCCGCTCGCCCTGACGCTTGAGTTCACGGGCCAGCGGGTCGGCGAGGGCACTGCCGTCGAAGGCCTGGCCGATGGCTTTGAAGATCGCGTCGGCGGCCAGTTCGAAGGTTTCGCCGGTGGTTTGCAGGCGACCGTCGACCAGATCGGTGCGGGCGAAACGCATGCCGCGCACGTGACCCTGATCGTCGAGCAGCACTTCTTCCGGTTGCGCCCAGGTCAGCAGCCGTACCTGATTGGCCTTGGCGATGTCCTGTTCATGGCCGGTCGCGCCCATATCGGCGGCGCCTCGGCGATAGACCAGATTGACGTCGCGGGCCCCGAGGCGAGCCATTTGCACGGCCATGTCGATGGCGGTGTTGCCGGCGCCGAGGACGATACAACGCTCGGCCAGCGGCAGTTGTGTGAGGTCATCGGCCTGGCGCAGTTCGCGGATGTAATCGGTGGCGGCGAGCAGGCCGGGAGCGTCTTCGTGGGGCAGGCCCAGCTGTTTGCTGGCGTTGAGACCGAGGCCGAGGAACACCGCGTCGAACTGCTGATGCAATTCGCTGAGGGTCAGATTTTCGCCGAGTTTGTGTCCGTGGCGGATTTCGATGCCGCCGATCTGCAGCAGGAAATCCAGTTCCTTCTGCGCGTAGTCGTCGACCAGTTTGTACTTGGCGATCCCGTATTCGTTGAGCCCGCCAGCCTTCTCCCGCGCCTCGAAAATCACCACGTCATGTCCATGCATGGCGCTGCGGTGAGCGCAGGACAAACCCGCTGGCCCGGCACCGACGACGGCGATACGTTTACCCGTGACAGCGGCGCGCTGGAACGGGTGCTCGCTGAAATGCGCATTGTCCACGGCGTAGCGTTGCAGCAGACCGATCAGCACCGGCGCGCACTCGTGGGCGTTGTTGCGCACGCAGGCTTGCTGGCAAAGGATTTCGGTCGGACAGACCCGGGCGCAACTGCCGCCGAGAATGTTCGCCGAAAGTATTTTCTGCGCGGCACCGGGCACGTTGTCCTGATGGATATTGCGGATGAACGACGGAATGTCGATTTCGCTCGGGCAGGCATTCACGCAGGGCGCGTCGTAGCAATACAGGCAGCGCGAAGCTTCCAGATGCGCCTGGCGGTCGTTGAGCGGTGGCGCCAGATCGGTGAAATGGCCGGCGAGGGCAGCCGCACTTTCGTGCGGGTGCGGGAGATGGTTCAGGGTCTCGATCACGGTTTTGTGCCTCACGGTTATTTGAGGTGCTCTGCCTCTGATGGGCAGTGGTTTTTGTATTGCCTGAAATTGATCGTTCCCACGCTCCGCGTGGGAATGCAGCCCGTGACGCTCCGCGTCACTGGACGCAGAGCGTCCCTTGAGGCATTCCCACGCAGAGCGTGGGAACGATCAATGAGGCCGGAGGCCTCGCTTTAGCGTTTCACGGCCGTCGGGCGATGTTGCTCCGCCCGCTTGCTCAGCAAATCAAACACCGCCGGATACGCCGGCCGTTCGATATACCGCCCGGCGCCACGTTCGGCACGCAGGTCGCCATCGGCCCAGACCAGACGGCCCTGGCTGACGGTATGGCTCGGCACACCGGTCACGGTCTTGCCTTCGAAAATGTTGAAGTCCACCTGCTGATGGTGGGTCTTGGCGGAAATGGTGCGAGTGCCTTGTGGATCCCACAGCACCAGATCGGCATCGGCGCCGACGCGAATTGCACCCTTGCGCGGATACAGATTGAAAATCTTCGCGGTGTTGGTGGAGGTGAGGGCGACGAAGTCCTGCATCGACAACCGTCCGCTGTTCACGCCTTCATCCCAAAGCACCGCCATGCGGTCTTCGATGCCGGCGGTGCCGTTGGGGATCTTGCTGAAGTCGTCGCGCCCGGCGGCTTTTTGCTCGGCGCAGAAGCAACAGTGGTCGGTGGCGGTGGTGTGCAGGTTGCCGTTTTGCAAGCCATGCCACAGCGCCTCTTGATGCCCGCGCGGACGGAACGGTGGGCTCATCACGTAACCGGCGGCGGTCTGCCAGTCGGGCTGTTGGTAGACGCTGTCGTCGAGCAGCAGATGCCCGGCCAGCACTTCGCCGTAAACCGGTTGACCCTTGCTGCGGGCGTAAGTGATTTCGTCGAGGGCTTCCTTGGTCGAGACGTGCACCAGATACAACGGCGTGCCGATGGTTTCGGCAATACGAATCGCCCGGCTCGCCGCTTCACCTTCAACCTGCGACGGTCGCGACAAAGGATGCGCTTCCGGCCCGGTGATGCCCTGGGCCATCAATTTGCGTTGCAGGTGATAAACCAACTCACCGTTTTCCGCGTGCACGGTGGGTACTGCACCGAGTTCCAGACAGCGCTCGAAGCTCGCCACCAGTGTGTCGTCGGCGGCCATGATCGCGTTCTTGTACGCCATGAAATGCTTGAAGCTGTTGATGCCGTGATGGCTGACCAGTTCGGCCATTTCCTCGCGCACCTGCTCGCTCCACCAGGTGATGGCCACGTGGAAACCATAATCCGACGCAGACTTCTCGGCCCAGCCGCGCCACTGATGAAACGCTTCCATCAAAGACTGCTGCGGATTGGGGATAACGAAATCGATGATCGACGTGGTACCACCGGCCAGACCCGCAGCGGTGCCGCTGTAAAAGTCTTCGCTGGCAACGGTGCCCATGAACGGCAGTTGCATGTGAGTGTGCGGGTCGATGCCACCGGGCATCAGGTACTGGCCGCTGCCGTCGAGTACTTCGGCGCCGGCGGGAACATCAAGGTTTTCACCGATGGCTTTGATCACGCCGTCGGCGCAATAGACGTCGGCGCGATAACTTTCATCATGGGTAACAACGGTGGCGCCACGGATCAACAGAGACATTCCGAGTTCCTCGCAGGCATGACCGACTTGTGTCGGTTCTAGATGTTTTATTGATAAGCAGCGTGATAGCTCGTATTCCTGTCAGCGCTGTCAGGAATAGAAGCTAGTCGCAGTTTTACAATAGATCAAGATTATTTTTTATAAGCTTATGACTGTTTTAAGGTATTGAAAAATAACGATAAAAGTTAAAAATCACCAAAATGGTGAGGCCGTTCACCATTTTGACGCACTTGACAGGATGGAAATATGAGCAAGATTTCCTATGTGAAATCAGCCGCTTGAAGTTGAGCTGCGGTTGCTCGCTCACAATGAAAATAAATGCAGTGCACCAGTTTGAGTCCTGATAGTTCGGACAACTTTCCGGACGTTTAGCCTGAGCGTTCAGACAAGTATTCGCGGACTCACTCGGTGAATTATTAAAACTGATAAATATCAGAAAGTTGCAAAGCGTTTGAAACACCGCCCGATGCGCAAGCGGGGCACCCGGCACGTTTATTGATGCCGCCGCTGACACCATGGCCGGTGCATGAAAGTTGTCAGTTCCTCCGGCCATCGTCCGGTTCGCACCTGTGGGTGCAGCCGCCTGATGAGAAAAAAATAATCAGAAGAACAGTGGAGCGGCCATGCAACAGAACAGATCGCAAGTGACCGAGCGCGACGGCTTGTTCGAACTCGACGCCGGCAGCGACGTCCTCGACAGTCCCCGTTACAACCACGACATGGCACCGACCAAGGTGCGCGAACGAACCTGGAACAAATGGCACATCACCGCGTTGTGGGTCGGCATGTCGATTTGCGTGCCGACGTACACCCTCGGCGGTGTGTTGACCGCCTATTTCGGCCTGACGGTCGGTGAGGCGCTGCTGGCGATTTTGTTCGCCAACATCATCGTGCTGATACCGCTCACGCTTAACGCGTTTCCCGGCACCAAGTACGGCATTCCGTTTCCGGTGTTGCTGCGCTCATCGTTCGGCATTCTAGGTTCCAATGTGCCGTGTCTGATTCGTGCGCTGGTGGCGTGTGGCTGGTTCGGCATCCAGACAATGTTCGGCGGGTTGGCGATTCACCTGTTTCTCGGCTCGGTGTTCGACGGCTGGAAATCCCTCGGTGGCACGGGCGAGGTGATTGGCTTCATGGTGTTCTGGGCGCTGAACCTTTGGGTGGTGATCCGTGGCGCCGAGTCGATCAAGTGGCTGGAAACGCTATCGGCGCCGCTGCTGGTGGCGGTCGGGATCGGCCTGCTGGTGTGGGCGATGCCGAACGTGTCGATGACCGAACTCATGGCGATCCCGGCCAAACGTCCGGAAGGCGCCAGTGTGGTCGGTTACTTCGCTGCCGGGCTGACGGCGATGGTCGGATTCTGGGCGACGTTGTCGCTGAACATTCCCGATTTCAGCCGTTACGCCAAGAGCCAGAAGGATCAGATCCTCGGGCAGATCATCGGTTTGCCCCTGACCATGTTTTTGTTCGCGGCACTCGGCGTGGTGATGACAGCGGCGTCGGTGAAACTGGTTGGCGTCACGGTGTCTGACCCGGTCACGTTGATCGGTCATATCCAGAGCCCGGTGTGGGTGGCCGTGGCGATGGCGCTGATCATCATCGCCACGCTGTCGACAAACACCGCTGCCAACATCGTCTCGCCGACCAATGACTTCCAGAACATCGCGCCCAAGGTGATCAACCGCACCAAAGCGGTGTTGCTGACCGGGTTCGTCGGCCTGGCGCTGATGGCTCACGAACTGCTGAAGAAGCTGGGCTGGATCGTTTCCGATGTCAGCCTGGAAAGCGTCTATTCCAACTGGTTGCTGGGCTATTCGAGCCTGCTCGGGCCGATTGCCGGGATCATGGTGGTGGACTATTTCCTGATCAAGAAGCAGCAACTGGACCTGGCCGGGTTATACCGCGATGACGTCTATCCTGCGTGGAATCGGGCTGGATTTCTCGCGTTCGGCGTGCCGGTGGTGCTGACCTTGCTGTCGCTGGGCAGCGATGCGTTCAGCTGGTTTTACAGCTACGGCTGGTTCACCGGCTCGGCGCTGGGCGGGTTGATCTATTACGGGTTGTGCGCGATGCGTGCACAACCTTCTGTCGTGAAAACACCGGTGTAGCAGATGATCGTTCCCACGCTCTGCGTGGGAATGCAGCCCGGGACGCTCCGCGTCCCCACAGCGGACGCAGAGCGTCCATGGATGAATTCCCACGCAGAGCGTGGGAACTAGCAGCCTGAGGAGATCCCCATGAACGCAGCCGTAGACGTTCTGCAATCGACCCATCAGCACATCAACCGCGACCGCTTGTGGGCCTCGCTCATGGAGTTGGCCAAACTCGGCGCCACGGTCAAGGGCGGGGTCTGTCGCCTGGCCCTGACCGACCTCGACCGTCAGGCCCGCGACCTGTTCGTGCAATGGTGCAAGGACGCCGGATGCAGCGTCACGGTCGATGAAGTCGGCAACATCTTCGCCCGTCGTGCCGGCCGTAACCCCAACCTGCCTCCGGTGATGACCGGCAGCCACATCGACACCCAGCCCACCGGCGGCAAGTTCGACGGCTGCTTCGGTGTCCTCGCCGGCGTCGAAGTGTTGCGCACCCTCAACGACCTCGGCGTGGAAACCGAAGCGCCACTGGAAGTGGTGGTCTGGACCAACGAAGAAGGCTCGCGATTCGCCCCGTGCATGATGGGCTCCGGTGTATTCGCCGAGAAATTCACCCTCGAAGAAACCCTCGCCAAAGTCGATGCCGACGGCGTCACCGTTGGCGAAGCGCTCAACGCGATTGGCTACGCCGGCCCGCGCAAGGTCAGCGGGCACAAGGTGGGCGCCTATTTCGAAGCGCACATCGAACAAGGCCCGATCCTCGAAGACGAACAGAAAACCATCGGCGTGGTTCTCGGCGCACTCGGGCAAAAATGGTTCGACCTGAAGCTGCGCGGCGTCGAAGCGCATGCCGGCCCGACTCCCATGCACCTGCGTAAGGATGCGCTGGTCGGCGCCTCGATCGTCGTCGGCGCCGTCAACCGCGCCGCCCTCGGCCACCAACCCCACGCCTGCGGCACGGTCGGTTGCCTGCAAGCCTATCCCGGTTCACGCAACGTTATCCCGGGCGAAGTGCGCATGACCCTCGACTTCCGGCATCTGGAACCGGCGCGGCTGGACTCGATGATCGCCGAGGTGAAGCAAGTCATCGACGCTACATGCGAAGAGCACGGTCTGACCTATGAACTGACCCCGACTGCCGATTTTCCACCGCTGTACTTCGAGAAGGGCTGCGTGGAAGCCGTGCGCGACGCCGCGAAAGGGCTGGGCCTGTCGCACATGGACATCGTCAGCGGCGCCGGCCACGACGCGATCTTCCTCGCCGAGCTCGGCCCGGCCGGGATGATCTTCGTGCCCTGCGAAGGCGGTATCAGCCACAACGAAATCGAAAACGCCGCGCCCGATGATCTGGCGGCCGGCTGTGCGGTGTTGTTGCGGGCGATGCTCGCAGCTTCGGCGATGGTGGCTGCCGGGCAGCGCGCGGCCTGACGGTCATCAATGCTTCATGAAGATATGCGACGTTGCCGCCCCTGAAATGGCAGCCAGGGACGCGCAATGTCGCCCATCAAAGTGATCACCTCAGGCTCGGCCTATCTGGACATCGACGCCTTCGCCTGCTGCATCGCCTACGCCGAATTGCTCAACCTTCAGGGCATTCCCGCCCGTGCCGTCAGCAGCGCAAAAACCAACGCCAGCGTGTCGAAAACCGTACTCGGTTGGGGCGCTGTTCTGGACGATTACCGCCCGACCTCCAACGATGAGTTCGTGTTGGTCGACGTCTCTGATTACCACCACTTCGACCCTTTGGTCGTGCTCGAACGGGTGGTGGAAGTCATCGATCATCATCCCGGTTTCGAAAGCCATTGGGCGCAGACTCTCGGATCTGCCGCTGACATTCGCCCGATCGGCGCGGCGGCGACACAGGTTTTTCAGCGCTGGGATACCGCAGGTTTGCTGCACAACATCAGCGAGCAAAGCGCCGCGCTGCTGGCCACGGCCATCCTGGACAACACGCTGAATTTCATCGGGCAGATGACCACGACGGCGGATATCGACGCCTACGCCCGGCTCGCATCGCAGGCAAAACTGACGGCGGACTGGCCCGGGCAATACTTTCGCGAATGTCAGACCGCCATCGAAGCCGACCTCGCCGCAGCACTGGCCGCCGACCTGAAACGCATGAAGCCGCAAAGCAATCTGCCGCAGGTTTTCGCGCAACTGACCGTTTGGGACGCCGTCGCACTGATCCGCTCGCACCGCGCAGCGATCAGTCACTGGATGAACGGGCAGGGCGAAGACTGGCTGCTGAATGTCATCAGCATCCGTGATCGCCTGAGTTGTTTGCTGGCTGAGCCGATGGTCAGCCAGCAGAAGTTGAATCGTTTGTTGCCACTTGCGTGGCAGGCAGAGCTGGCGGTTCTGAAACCCTCGATGCTGCGCAAGGAACTGCTGAAGCTGGGATTGAACCCCACCCCCTGATGCTGTGATCAGCCCGGACGCTCATTCTTGCTCGCAGCGGACTGGCGCCGCTCCACGCCCTCCGGCCCGCCAATGTCCAGCAATCGCCTTTCCACCAAGACATTCTCCAGCGCCTGACGCTCGACCGGCGCCATTTGGTGTTCGCGCTTTTTCAGCTCCAGCAGGATGGGGCTGGACCAGGTGCGATAGGTCTGTTCGATGTTGCGACGCGACGTCATCAGTCTCTCCTTGATCAAGAGCCCGGTGAAGCTGGCAGGGGCTCAATCCGATGAGGGAGTAACGTTAGACGACAAACCCGAGACGCGCGAATGGCAGGCTTTTGTGTAGGAGCGGGCTCGCTCGCGAAAGCGGTGGTTCAGTCGGCACAATTGCTGAATGACATACCGCATTCGCGAGCAAGCCCGCTCCCACATGGGTTTTGTGGTGGGTTCAGGTTAGTCGTCAACGTTCATTAATTGCTGCACACCTTCCCACGCCTCCGCCCGCATCCGTTCGATATCCAGTCCCGGAATCACCCCGTTATCGACGACGATTCGCCCACCCACCAGGCTGTATTTCACCGTGATCGGTTCACCCGCCACCACCGGCGCAACCGCGCTGTCGTGGAAGCCGTAGAAGCGAGGATGGTCGAGGCTGTAGATCACCAGATCCGCTGCCTGGCCGATTTCCAGTGTGCCGACCGCGCCGAGCCCGAGCACTTGCGCGCCACCCGCCGTGCCCCAGTAGATGACGTCTTCGGCGGTGGTCGCCGAGGCGCCTTGTTCGGCGCGGTGGATCAGCCAGGCGGTGTTGGCTTCGCCGACCATGCTCCCGGATTCGTTGGACGCTACGCCGTCAACGCCAAGGGAAACCGGCACGCCGGCCTCGTACATTTGCGGCACCGGGGCGACGCCGCTGCCCAGCCGGGCGTTGCTCACCGGGCAGTGCGAAATACCGGTGCCGGTTTGCGCGAGCATACGGATCTCGCCGGGTTGCAGGTGCACGGCGTGGGCGAACCAGACGTCGGGGCCGAGCCATTCGTGTTCGGCGACGAATTCCACGGGCAGGCAGTTGTATTTGTCGCGGCAGAAATTCACGTAGTTCTGCGTTTCCGACAAATGGGTGTGCAAGCGCAAACCGAGGCCGCGCGCGGTGTGGGCGAGTTCGCGCAGCAGGGTTGGCGGCAGCGAGAAGGTCGGCGTGGTTGGCGCGACGACCACGCGGCGCATCGCGTCCGGAGTGTCCTGGTGATACAGCGATTTCAGGCGCTCGATATCGCCGACCATCTGATCGAGGGTTTCCGGTTGCAGCGCGGTTTTCGAAAAGCCCGGGTGCGCGCTGGCTGACTCCAGTGCGCCACCTCGGCACAGGACGAAACGCAGGCCAAAGTCATCGGCCAGGTCGAACAACAGATCGCCGGTCTCGGTGCTGCCGTGGGCGTGGTAGAGGTAGTGGTGATCGGCGCATGTGGTCACGCCGGACAACAGCAATTCGACCATGCCCAGCCGTGCGGCAATCCGCGCCAGTTGCGGGGTGAAGCGGTTCAGGCGCGGGTAGGGCACGCTGGCCAGCCAGCCCTGCAGATCCTGATTCAATCCTTCGGGCACGGCTTTGAGCAGGTTCTGGAACAGGTGATGGTGAGTGTTGATCCAGCCCGGGTAGACCACGCAATGGCGCGCGTCGATCACCCGCTCACCGGGCTGTGCCTCAAGGTTCGCGGCCATTTCGGCGATGCGACCGTCGACCACGCGGATGTCCACGGCGCCGGCCCGTGCGCGAGGACCGCGCAGGCCGGTCATCACCGCGAGCGGATGTTTGATCAGGATGTTCTGAAGTTGAGTCATGGGCAGCTCCAAACTAAAGGGTGTGCGAGGCAGATTTGCTGGCGGTGGTTTCGGGCACGCTGACGCCATTCAGCGCGGCGTTGAGCAACACCGACACCAGGCAGGCGATGACCACGCTGCTGTGCAGGAACGGCTGCGACCACTCGGGTAATTGTTTGAACAGGGTCGGCGCGAGCACCGGCACCAGCGCGGCGGCGATGGTGAAACCGACGATCAAGACGTTGTAGCGATTGCGCTCGTAATCGACTTTGGCGAGGGTCTGAATCCCCGCCGCCGCGACCACGCCGAACATGGCGATCCCGGCGCCACCCAGCGCGGCAGTCGGCATCGAGGCGATGATCGCTCCGGCCTTCGGCACCAAGGCAATCGAGCACATCAGCAAACCGCTGACCGCGACCACCCAGCGACTGCGCACGCCGGTCAAAATCACCAGGCCGACGTTTTCCATGAAGGCGATAAAGGGAAACGCGGCGAACATCCCGGCGATGGTGCTGGCCAGGCCGTTGGCGCGCAGGCCATTGATCACCTGTTTGTCTTCCACCGGTTTTTCGACGATGTCGCCGATGGCCACGAACAGCCCCATCGACTCGACCATTTGCACGATCATCACCACCACCATGGTCGCGATGGGGATCAGGCTGAAGGTCGGCAAACCGAAGTAGAACGGGTAGGGCACGGTCAGCCACGGCGCGTCTTCGACGCTGTGAAAACTGCCCATGCCCAGACCGTAAGCCAGACCCGCGCCGATCAGCATGCCGATCAGCACCGCCATGTTGCGCAGCAGCGGACTGCCGTAGCGGTTGACCAGCAGAATGGTCAGCAACACCACCACCGCCACACCGAGAAACGCCGGCGCGCCGAAGTTGCTCGCATTGCGCCCGCCACCGACCCATTCATAAGCAATCGGGAACAGTTGCAAACCGATTACGGTGACGATGCAACCGGTCACCACGGGCGGGAAAAACCGCCGCAATCGACCCACGAACGGCGCCATCAACATGGTGAAAATACCGGCGCCGATCACCGCTCCGCAGACGCCGGCGAAGCCTACGTCGGGGTTGCTGCCAATGGCGATCACCGGGCCGACGCTGCTGAACGCCACACCTTGCAGAATCGGCAGGCGCACGCCGAATTTCCAGAAGCCGACGGTTTGCAGAAGGGTGGCGATGCCGGAGCAGAACAGCGTGGTACTGATCAGCACCACGGTGTCGGCGTGGGACATTTTCAGGGCACTGGCGACAATCAACGGTACGGCGATGGCGCCGATGTACGAGACGGCCATGTGCTGCAGGCCGAGGGTGAGCATCTGTCGCACCGGCAGAATGCGGTCGACGGGATGCACGGTGGAAGCGGTTTGCGATGGGGATGTGGCTGACGACATGGGGAAACACCTCTGGCTGTTTTTATGCGGTAGAGAGGGGTATTCGTCTGATGCCTCCTGCAGATCCCTGTAGGAGTGAGCTTTTGTGGCGAGGGGATTGATCCCCGTTCGGCTGCGCAGCAGTCGCAAATCCAGCGAATGCGGTTTGTCTGGTAGACCGCGAGTTCCGGTTTTGGGGGCGCTTCGCACCCCAACGGGGCGGTGCGACGTTTCGCTGAATCCCCTCGCCACAGAGTTCACTCCACAGTTGCTGGTTCGTTGTGACATCAGTCATTCGTGCTGCGAAGCCGCCATCCACCGGCTTCGACGCCTTTTTCAGCCTGCAAGGCAGGCGGCGAAGCCCTGGTTCAGGGCCGCGCGATCCAGGTCGCGGCCGATGAACACGATCTTGCTTGAGCGAGGCTCCGTGCCCCACGCGGTCGAGGCGCGAAACTCCACCAGGCTGTGCACGCCTTGCAGCACGTAGCGCTGGTCTTCGTTGGCCACCGCCAGCACGCCTTTCATGCGGTACAGGTTGTCGGCCTGGGAGGAACGCAGTTCGCTGATCCAGCGGTGAAACGCCATCAGGTTGACCGCGCCGTCCACGGCGATGCCCACCGAGGACACGCTCGGATCGTGTTGGTGATCCTGCTCTTCAATAGAGTGCTCAGCGTGATGCTCATGGTCGTGGTGATCGTGATCGTGCTGATCCGCACCGATTTCCATGAGCTTCTGTGTGCTTTCAAACGCGCCGATGCCAAGGATTTTCGTCAGGTCGATTTGCGCATGTGTTGAGGTCACCAGATCCGCCGTGGCGTTCAAGCCACGGATCTTGCCGCGCAGAGTTTCCACCTCTTCAGGGCTGACCAGATCGACCTTGTTGATGACAATGCGGTCGGCGCAGACGATTTGATCGACGGCCTGATTGTCGACGCCGTCCAGTTGCAGGTCTTCCAGATGCTGGGCGATGTGCTTGGCGTCGATCATGGTGACGATGGCGTCGAGTTCAACCTCTTCGGCAATCGGGTCATTGATGAAAAAGCTCTGCGCCACCGGGTAAGGATCGGCCAGACCGCTGGTCTCGATGAGGATGTGATCGAGGCGCACCGGCCGCGCCACCAGCTCGCGAACGATGCGCACCAGATCCTCGCGAACTTCGGCGGTGCAGCACACGCAGCCGTTGACCATTTCGTAGATCTCTTCGGTCTCGGAACTGAGCACCAGATCGCCGTCGATGCCGACCTCGCCGAACTCGTTTTCGATCACAGCGATTTTGCGGCCGTGGTTTTCCTTGAGGATGTAGTTGAGCAGGGTGGTTTTGCCGGCACCGAGGAAGCCGGTGAGGATGGTCACCGGGATTTTGGTGTTCGGGGTTGGCGCGTTGAATGGGGTGTTCATGGTGAGGCTCCTTTGATTGACCGGTGCACACTGAATTCGGGGTGATGAATTTTTTGGTGTGTAACCCTTGTGGCGAGGGGATTTAGCGAAACGACCCACTCCAACGGCGCGGTGGGACGTTTCGCTAAATCGCCGCGCCACCGAGGCATGCGGGTATTTTCCCAACTTGAGCACCCCATCAGACTCGACAATCCGGACCCCGTGCTGCTCATCCAGCGCCACCCGCATCCTCTCCCGCCCCAGCTGGCCGCACTCGATGCCGCGGTATCCGCCGCGACTCAGGCTGGAAACTCGCACGGCCAGCTGTTCGCCCACACGCGGCCCCGTATGTGCACTCAACAACAACTCATGCCGCTAAAAGGTGA
>NZ_VXCA01000015.1 GCF_011369485.1 Pseudomonas atagonensis
ACCCCAGACAAACAAAAACGGCCCCTATATAAATAGAGGCCGTTCCCGGTACAACTCAAGACGTTATCGCAAGACAAGTCTTATTTGCGGTCTTCCAGCTTGGTCAGATCACGCGACTCGTAACCCGTGTACAACTGGCGCGGACGGCCAATCTTGTACGGGCTGGAGAGCATTTCTTTCCAGTGCGAAATCCAGCCAACAGTGCGTGCCAGGGCGAAAATCACGGTGAACATGCTGGTCGGAATGCCGATCGCCTTGAGGATGATCCCCGAGTAGAAGTCGACGTTCGGATACAGCGAGCGTTCGATGAAGTACGGATCGGTCAGGGCGATCTCTTCCAGGCGCATGGCCAGCTCGAGTTGCTTGTCGTCCTTGATGCCCAGTTCCTTCAACACTTCGTCGCAGGTCTGTTTCATCACGGTGGCACGCGGATCGCGGTTTTTGTAAACGCGGTGACCGAAGCCCATCAGTTTGAACGGATCGTTCTTGTCCTTGGCCTTGGCGATGAACTTGTCGATGTTCGAAACGTCGCCAATCTCATCCAGCATGGTCAGAACGGCTTCGTTCGCACCGCCGTGGGCAGGGCCCCACAGTGCGGCGATACCGGCAGCGATACAGGCGAACGGGTTGGCACCCGAAGAACCTGCCAGGCGCACGGTGGAAGTCGATGCGTTCTGCTCGTGGTCGGCGTGGAGGATGAAAATCCGGTCCATGGCCTTGGCGAGCACCGGGCTGATCGGTTTGATCTCGCACGGGGTGTTGAACATCATGTGCAGGAAGTTTTCCGCGTACGTCAGGTCGTTGCGCGGGTACATCATGGGTTGGCCCATGGAGTACTTGTAAACCATCGCTGCCAGGGTTGGCATCTTGGCAACCAGGCGGATCGCGGAGATTTCGCGATGCTGCGGGTTATTGATGTCCAGGGAGTCGTGGTAGAAGGCCGAGAGGGCGCCGACTACGCCGCACATGACGGCCATCGGGTGGGCGTCGCGACGGAAACCGTTGAAGAAGGTTTTCAGCTGCTCGTGAACCATGGTGTGGTTTTTCACGGTGCTGACGAACTGGGCCTTCTGTTCTGCTGTCGGCAGTTCGCCGTTGAGCAGCAGGTAGCAGGTCTCCAGGTAGTCCGACTTTTCAGCCAGCTGTTCGATCGGGTAACCGCGGTGCAACAGAATGCCGTTGTCGCCGTCGATATAGGTGATCTTCGATTCGCACGAAGCGGTCGACATGAAACCAGGGTCGAAAGTGAAGCGGCCCGTGGCCGTCAGGCCCCGAACATCGATTACATCGGGACCAACGGTGCCGGTTAAAATGGGCAGCTCGACGGGGGCTGCGCCCTCGATGATCAACTGCGCTTTTTTGTCAGCCATGTGGCCTCCTATTTATGCTTGAACCATCAGACAGACCCCCCACGCAGGGCCCGCACCACTATAGTGAGATAAATTCGAATGTCAATTTGCCTAAAGTCTTGCTCCAGAAGGCTTTAAGCGCACTTTTTCCTCGAAATTGACTGCCATTTACGCCTTTTATACGAGTTGTGCAATCAGCTATTTGGGGTAGGTGATTGCGTTGTCATTAGTAGCCTAACTGTCTATACTCGGCCACCGACCGCCAAGGGCTTTTGGGCCTGCTTTATTGGGGGTCGCATCCCTGGGTGGTGGTTACCTGACCAGTGCACTCCCCAACAACTTTGCCCTGATTGTTAGGGGCTCTTCAGTGTGAAAAAAAAGCCGTGAAAAGCCAACGACCTGTAAACCTAGACCTAAGGACCATCAAACTCCCCATCACCGGCGTTACGTCGTTTCTTCACCGTGTTTCCGGCATCATCCTCTTCCTGGGCCTCGGCTTCATGCTTTATGCATTGGGCAAATCCCTGGGTTCCGAGGAAGGTTTTGCCGAAGTGAAGGCATGCTTGACCAGTCCGCTGGCCAAGTTCGTAGCATGGGGCCTCCTGTCCGCTCTGCTGTATCACCTGGTAGCCGGTGTGCGCCACTTGATCATGGACATGGGCATCGGTGAGACGCTGGAAGGCGGCCGCCTGGGCTCGAAAATTATCATCGCCGTTTCCGTGGTGTTGATCGTTCTGGCAGGAGTTTGGATATGGTAACCAGCGTTACGAACCTTTCGCGTTCGGGCCTCTATGACTGGATGGCGCAACGTGTGTCTGCGGTTGTTCTCGCGGCTTATTTCATCTTCCTGATCGGATACCTTGCAGCGAATCCGGGCATTGGCTACGACCAGTGGCACGGCCTGTTCGCTCACAACGGGATGCGTATTTTCAGTCTGCTGGCCCTCGTTGCCCTCGGCGCTCACGCCTGGGTCGGCATGTGGACCATCGCGACCGACTACCTGACGCCGATGGCGCTGGGCAAGTCCGCGACTGCAGTACGTTTCCTTTTCCAGGCAGTTTGCGGCATCGCGATGTTCGCTTACTTCGTCTGGGGTGTGCAGATTCTCTGGGGTATCTGATTCATGGCTAACATTCCAACGATTTCTTTCGACGCCATCATTATTGGTGGTGGCGGTGCCGGCATGCGCGCTGCGCTGCAACTGGCACAGGGCGGTCACAAGACTGCCGTGATCACCAAGGTCTTCCCGACGCGTTCGCACACTGTATCCGCCCAGGGCGGTATCACTTGCGCCATCGCCTCCGCCGACCCGAACGATGACTGGCGCTGGCACATGTACGATACCGTCAAGGGTTCCGACTACATCGGTGACCAGGACGCTATCGAATACATGTGTCAGGAAGGCCCGGCTGCCGTGTTCGAGCTGGACCACATGGGTCTGCCGTTCTCGCGTACCGAGCAGGGTCGTATCTACCAGCGTCCGTTCGGCGGTCAGTCCAAGGACTACGGCAAGGGCGGTCAGGCTGCACGTACTTGCGCCGCTTCCGACCGTACCGGTCACGCGCTGCTGCACACCCTTTATCAGGGCAACCTGAAAGCCGGTACCACGTTCCTGAACGAGTACTACGCTGTTGATCTGGTCAAAAATGGCGAAGGCGAATTCGTCGGCGTGATCGCGATCTGCATTGAAACCGGCGAAACCACCTACATCCGCGCCAAGGCCACCGTACTGGCTACCGGCGGTGCAGGTCGTATCTACGCGTCCACCACCAACGCCCTGATCAACACCGGTGACGGCGTCGGCATGGCTCTGCGTGCCGGCGTACCGGTACAAGACATTGAAATGTGGCAGTTCCACCCGACCGGCATCGCCGGCGCCGGTGTACTGGTTACAGAAGGTTGCCGTGGTGAGGGTGGTTACCTGATCAACAAGCACGGCGAGCGTTTCATGGAGCGTTATGCTCCGAACGCCAAAGACCTTGCCGGTCGTGACGTGGTTGCCCGTTCGATGGTTAAAGAAATCATCGCCGGCAACGGTTGCGGTCCGAATGGCGACCACGTAATGCTCAAACTCGACCACCTGGGCGAGGAAGTGCTGCACAGCCGTCTGCCAGGCATCTGCGAACTGTCGAAGACTTTCGCCCACGTTGACCCGGTTGTTGCGCCGGTTCCGGTTGTTCCGACTTGCCACTATATGATGGGCGGCGTTGCCACCAACATTCATGGTCAGGCGATCACCCAGAACGCCGAAGGCGTGGACCAGATCATTCCTGGTCTGTTCGCGGTAGGTGAAGTGGCTTGCGTATCGGTTCACGGTGCCAACCGTCTGGGCGGCAACTCGCTGCTCGACCTGGTGGTATTCGGCCGCGCTGCCGGCCTGCACCTGGAAAAAGCCCTGACTGACGGTATCGAGTACGACGACGCCACCGAAGCTGATATTGATGCAGCCCTGTCGCGACTGAACGCGCTGAACAGCCGTACCGATGGCGAAGACGTGGCAACCCTGCGTCGCGAGCTGCAAAGCTGCATGCAGAACTACTTCGGTGTATTCCGTACCGGCGAATACATGCAGAAAGGTATCGCTCAGCTCGCTGACCTGCGTACCCGCATCGCCAACGTGAAGATCAACGATAAGTCGCAGGCGTTCAACACTGCCCGTATCGAAGCGCTGGAACTGCAAAACCTGCTGGAAGTGGCTGAAGCTACCGCCATCGCTGCCGAAGTGCGTAAAGAGTCCCGCGGTGCTCACGCCCGTGAAGACTTCGAAGATCGTGACGACGAAAACTGGCTGTGCCACACCCTGTACTTCCCGGGTGACAAGCGCGTCACCAAGCGTGCCGTGAACTTCTCGCCGAAGACTGTTCCGACTTTCGAACCTAAAGTCCGGACTTATTAAGGGTGACCGCCATGTTGCAAGTCAGTGTTTATCGCTACAACCCTGATCAGGACGCTGCGCCGTTCATGCAGGAATTCCAGGTCGATACCGGTGGTAAAGACCTGATGGTGCTGGATGTGCTGGCGCTGATCAAAGAGCAGGACGAGGGTTTTTCCTATCGTCGCTCTTGCCGTGAAGGCGTCTGCGGCTCCGACGGCATGAACATCAACGGCAAAAACGGTCTGGCGTGCATCACGCCGCTGTCTGCCGTCGTAAAAGGTAACAAGTTGATCGTTCGTCCTCTGCCAGGTTTGCCGGTTATCCGTGACCTGGTCGTCGATATGAGCATCTTCTACAAGCAATACGAGAAGGTGAAGCCTTACCTGCAGAACGACACGCCGGCTCCGGCCATCGAGCGTCTGCAGTCGCCAGAAGAGCGTGAAAAGCTTGACGGTCTGTACGAGTGCATCCTGTGCGCCTGCTGCTCGACTTCTTGCCCGTCCTTCTGGTGGAACCCGGACAAGTTCCTGGGTCCAGCTGCACTGCTGCAAGCCTACCGCTTCCTGGCAGACAGCCGTGACACCAAGACCAACGAGCGTTTGGCTTCGCTCGATGACCCGTTCAGCGTATTCCGCTGCCGGGGCATCATGAACTGCGTCAACGTATGTCCGAAAGGCCTGAACCCGACTAAGGCCATCGGTCACATCCGTAACATGCTGCTTTCGAGCGGCGTGTGATTCAGCTGCTGTAACCGCTGTACCGTAGAGGCTGTGGCGCGGGCTTCAACCCGCGTCATGGCTATAACCAGAGCAGCAGCCATAAGCTGCGGCTCTTATTTTGAAGAAATGAGACAAGCAGGGGCATCCGGGCTGGTACCCGGACTATCAGCGTGATCCTAGGTGGCTTGTTTTGGTCGCTGCATTCGGACTTCTGCAAGTTTGCTCGGTGTCGACGCCGATGGTGTTCCCCTAACCGAGGGTGACCAAGCATGCAAGAAAGCGTGATGCAGCGCATGTGGAACAGCGCCTACCTTTCAGGTGGAAACGCTGCCTATGTGGAAGAGCTTTATGAGCTCTACCTGCACGACCCTAACGCTGTGCCAGAAGAGTGGCGCACCTACTTTCAGAAGTTGCCTGCCGACGGCAACTCTGCCACTGATGTTTCGCACTCCACAATTCGCGATCATTTTGTGCTGCTGGCAAAGAACCAGCGCCGCGCCCAACCGGTTTCCGCCGGCAGCGTGAGCAGTGAGCACGAGAAGAAGCAAGTTGAAGTGCTGCGATTGATCCAGGCCTACCGTATGCGTGGCCACCAGGCAGCCCAGCTTGACCCGCTGGGGCTGTGGCAGCGTCCTGCACCTGCAGACCTGTCGATCAATCATTACGGCTTGACCAATGCCGATCTTGATACGACCTTCCGTGCCGGCGACCTGTTCATCGGCAAAGAGGAAGCGAGCCTACGCGAAATTCACGAAGCGTTGCAGCAGACATATTGCCGCACCATCGGCGCTGAATTTACGCATATCACCGATTCCGAGCAGCGCCAGTGGTTCCAGCAGCGTCTGGAAAGCGTGCGTGGTCGTCCGACGTACTCCGCCGACATCAAGAGCCACCTGCTTGAGCGCGTGACTGCCGGTGAAGGCCTGGAAAAATACCTGGGCACCAAATACCCGGGCACCAAGCGTTTCGGTCTGGAAGGCGGCGAAAGCCTGATTCCGATGCTCGACGAACTGATCCAGCGTTCCGGTTCCTACGGCACCAAGGAAGTCGTCATCGGCATGGCCCACCGTGGCCGTCTGAACGTGCTGGTCAACACCTTCGGCAAGAACCCGCGCGAGCTGTTCGACGAGTTCGAAGGCAAGAAGAAGGTCGAGCTGGGTTCCGGTGACGTTAAATACCACCAGGGCTTCTCGTCCAACGTGATGACCGCCGGCGGTGAAGTTCACCTGGCCATGGCGTTCAACCCGTCCCACCTGGAAATCGTTTCCCCGGTGGTTGAAGGTTCGGTTCGCGCCCGTCAGGATCGTCGTAACGACCCTACCGGCGAGAAGGTTCTGCCGATCTCCATCCACGGTGACGCGGCATTCGCCGGTCAAGGCGTGGTGATGGAAACCTTCCAGATGTCGCAGACCCGCGGTTTCAAGACCGGCGGTACCGTGCACATCGTGATCAACAACCAGGTTGGTTTCACCATCAGCAACCCGCTGGACTCGCGCTCCACCGAGTACGCGACCGACGTTGCGAAAATGATCCAGGCGCCGATCCTCCATGTGAATGGTGATGATCCGGAAGCCGTATTGTTCGTGACCCAGCTGGCCATCGACTACCGCATGCAGTTCAAGCGTGACGTGGTGATCGACCTGGTCTGCTACCGTCGTCGCGGCCACAACGAAGCCGACGAACCAAGCGGCACCCAGCCTCTGATGTATCAGCAGATCACCAAACAGCGCACCACCCGTGAGCTGTACGCTGATCGTCTGACCCAGGGCGGTGTGCTCGATGCCGAGCGTGTTCAGGCGAAAGTCGACGAATACCGCAACGCGCTGGACAACGGTCTGCACGTCGTGAAATCGCTGGTCAAAGAGCCGAACAAAGAGCTGTTCGTGGACTGGCGTCCGTATCTGGGCCATGCCTGGACTGCGCGTCATGACACTCGCTTCGATCTGAAGACCTTGCAGGAACTGTCCGCCAAGCTGCTGGAAATTCCGGAAGGCTTCGTGGTTCAGCGTCAGGTCGCGAAGATCTACGAAGACCGTCAGAAGATGCAAGCCGGCGGCCTGCCGATCAACTGGGGTTACGCCGAAACCATGGCGTACGCGACCCTGGCGTTCGAAGGTCACCCGATCCGCATGACCGGTCAGGACATCGGCCGCGGTACGTTCTCGCACCGTCACGCTGTGCTGCACAACCAGAAAGACGCGGGCACCTACATTCCGCTGCAGAACCTGTACGACGGTCAGCCACGCTTCGACCTGTACGACTCGTTCCTGTCGGAAGAAGCGGTACTGGCGTTCGAATACGGTTACTCGACCACCACGCCAAACGCGCTGGTGATCTGGGAAGCCCAGTTCGGCGACTTCGCCAACGGTGCACAGGTTGTTATCGACCAGTTCATCACCAGCGGCGAGCACAAGTGGGGCCGTCTCTGCGGTCTGACCATGTTGCTGCCACACGGCTACGAAGGTCAGGGCCCTGAGCACAGCTCGGCACGTCTTGAGCGTTACCTGCAGCTGTGCGCCGAGCACAACATTCAGGTGTGCATGCCGACCACGCCGGCACAGATCTACCACTTGCTGCGTCGTCAGGTGATTCGCCCGCTGCGCAAGCCATTGGTTGTTCTGACTCCGAAGTCGCTGCTGCGCCACAAGCTGGCCATCTCGACGCTGGAAGATCTGGCCGAAGGTTCGTTCCAGACCGTTATCCCGGAAATCGATGCACTGGACCCGAAAAAGGTCGAGCGCGTGGTTCTGTGCAGCGGCAAGGTCTACTACGACCTGCTGGAAAAACGCCGTGCCGAAGGCCGCGAAGATATCGCCATCGTGCGTATCGAGCAGTTGTACCCGTTCCCTGAGGACGACTTGAAAGAAGTCCTGGCTCCATACACCAACGTCAAACACGCCGTTTGGTGTCAGGAAGAGCCGATGAACCAGGGCGCCTGGTACTGCAGCCAGCACCACTTGCGTCGCAGCATCAGCAACCTCGACAAATCTCTCGTACTTGAGTACGCGGGCCGTGAGGCTTCTGCTGCACCTGCATGTGGTTACGCATCGATGCACGCCGAGCAGCAGGAAAAACTGCTGCAAGACGCGTTTACCGTTTAACGCCTTCGCGCACCTGAAACCGAATTTAAGGAACCACAGATAATGGCTATCGAGATCAAAGCCCCCACTTTCCCGGAATCGGTTGCCGATGGCACCGTTGCCACCTGGCACAAACAACCGGGCGACGCCGTCAAGCGTGACGAACTGATCGTCGACATCGAAACTGACAAAGTCGTACTGGAAGTTCTGGCTACCGCCGACGGCGTGCTGGGCGCAATCGTCAAGGGCGAGGGCGAAACCGTCCTGTCCGACGAAGTGCTGGGCTCCATCGTTGAAGGCGGCGCTGCTGCCGCTGCTCCGGCTGCCGCTGCTGCTCCGGCCGCTGCTACTGCTGCACCGGCTGCTGCCGAAGGCGAAGAAGATCCTGTGGCTGCACCGGCTGCCCGCAAGTTGGCTGAAGAAAACGGCATCAACATCGCCTCCGTTGCCGGCACCGGCAAGGGCGGTCGTGTGACCAAGGAAGACGTGGTTGCAGCCGTTGCTGCCAAGAAAGCCGCTCCGGCTGCCGCGCCTGCCAAGGCTGCTGCCCCTTCGGCCGCCGCGCCTGTGTTCGCTGCTGGCGACCGCATCGAGAAGCGCGTACCGATGACCCGCGTTCGTGCCACCGTGGCCAAGCGTCTGGTAGAAGCTCAGTCGAACATGGCGATGCTGACCACTTTCAACGAAGTCGACATGACCGAAGTCATGGCGCTGCGTTCGAAGTACAAGGATCTGTTCGAGAAGTCCCACAACGGCGTACGCCTGGGCTTCATGTCGTTCTTCGTCAAAGCAGCTACCGAAGCGCTGAAACGCTTCCCGGCTGTCAACGCGTCGATCGACGGCGGCGACATCGTTTACCACGGTTATGCTGACATCGGCGTTGCCGTTTCCAGCGACCGCGGCCTGGTTGTTCCGGTTCTGCGTAACGCCGAGCTGATGAGCCTGGCTGAAATCGAAGGCGGCATCGCAACATTCGGCAAGAAAGCCCGTGACGGCAAACTGTCGATGGACGAGATGACCGGTGGTACCTTCACCATCACCAACGGTGGTACCTTCGGTTCGATGATGTCGACCCCGATCGTCAACCCGCCGCAGGCAGCGATTCTGGGCATGCATAACATCATCCAGCGTCCTATGGCCATCAATGGTCAGGTCGTTATCCGTCCGATGATGTACCTGGCACTGTCCTACGATCACCGTCTGATCGATGGCAAAGAAGCTGTAACCTTCCTGGTGACCATCAAGAACCTGCTGGAAGATCCGGCTCGTCTGTTGCTGGATATCTGATAGAAGCAGCTGCAAGCTTCGAGCGACAAGCCGCAAGAAAAGGCGGCTTGGCTTGAAGCTTGTGGCTTGAAGCTTTTCGCTAAAGAGGATTTTTTGAATGTCGCAGAAATTTGACGTAGTAGTGATCGGTGCCGGCCCTGGCGGTTACGTAGCTGCCATCAAGGCCGCGCAGCTGGGTCTGACCACTGCCTGCATCGAGAAGTACACCGACGCCGAAGGCAAGCAAGCCTTGGGCGGTACCTGCCTGAACGTCGGCTGCATTCCTTCCAAGGCGCTGCTGGACAGCTCCTGGAAATACAAGGAAGCCAAAGAAAGCTTCAACGTTCACGGTATCTCGACCGGCGAAGTCAAAATGGACGTCGCTGCGATGGTTGGCCGCAAGGCTGGCATCGTCAAGAACCTGACCGGCGGCGTTGCCACCCTGTTCAAGGCCAACGGCGTTACTTCGATCCAGGGCCACGGCAAACTGCTGGCTGGCAAGAAAGTCGAAGTCACCAAGCCTGACGGCTCGGTTGAAGTCATCGAAGCTGAAAACGTGATCCTGGCACCGGGCTCGCGTCCAATCGACATTCCACCGGCTCCGGTTGACCAGAAAGTCATCGTCGATTCGACGGGCGCACTGGAATTCCAAACCGTTCCCAAGCGTCTGGGCGTGATCGGCGCTGGCGTGATCGGTCTGGAACTGGGTTCGGTGTGGTCGCGTCTGGGTTCTGAAGTAGTTGTCCTCGAAGCACTGGACACCTTCCTGATGGCAGCGGACACCGCTGTTTCCAAGGAAGCGCTGAAAACCCTGACCAAACAAGGTCTGGACATCAAACTGGGCGCTCGCGTAACCGGTTCGAAAGTCAACGGCGACGAAGTCGTTGTTAACTACACCGATGCCAACGGCGAACAGACCATCACTTTCGACAAGCTGATCGTAGCCGTTGGTCGCCGTCCGGTGACCACTGATCTGCTGGCTGCCGACAGCGGCGTGACCCTGGACGAGCGCGGTTTCGTGCACGTTGACGATCACTGCGCCACCACCGTACCGGGCGTTTTCGCCATCGGTGACGTGGTTCGCGGCATGATGCTGGCTCACAAAGCTTCGGAAGAAGGCATTATGGTTGTCGAGCGCATCAAGGGTCACAAGGCCCAGATGAACTATGACCTGATCCCTTCGGTTATTTATACTCACCCGGAAATCGCGTGGGTTGGCAAAACCGAGCAGGCCTTGAAAGCTGAAGGCGTTGAAGTTAACGTCGGCACCTTCCCGTTCGCCGCTTCCGGCCGTGCCATGGCCGCCAACGATACCGGTGGTTTCGTCAAGGTCATCGCAGATGCCAAGACTGACCGTGTATTGGGCGTGCACGTGATTGGCCCGAGCGCTGCAGAACTGGTTCAGCAGGGCGCGATCGGTATGGAATTCGGCACCAGCGCTGAAGACCTGGGCATGATGGTTTTCTCCCATCCGACCCTGTCTGAAGCCTTGCACGAAGCTGCTCTGGCTGTGAATGGCGGCGCCATCCACATTGCCAACCGCAAGAAGCGTTAATAGACAATAAGAAACCACGGCGGTAACGGCCCGTCGTGAGCCTTGCGAGCAAGTCTCACCGCGGAATGTCCGCTGGACGCAGTCTTGCGTAGCTGCACCGGGTATCCGGAAAGGTTACGCAAGCAGCAGTCACAGGTGGCGCGGCACTCATAAAGAGCGCAGCGCCGAATGCGCAGTACCTAACGAAGACGGTAAAAAGCATGAATCTTCACGAGTATCAGGGTAAGCAGCTGTTCGCTGAATACGGCCTGCCAGTTTCCACTGGTTACGCAGTAGACACCCCGGAAGCAGCAGCAGAAGCTTGCGACAAAATCGGCGGCAGCGAGTGGGTTGTCAAAGCCCAGGTCCACGCCGGTGGTCGCGGTAAAGCGGGCGGCGTCAAGCTGGTTCGCAGCAAAGAAGACGCCAAAGCCTTCGCACAGCAGTGGCTGGGCAAGCGTCTGGTGACTTACCAGACTGACGCCAATGGCCAGCCAGTCACCAAGATCCTGGTTGAATCGTGCACTGATATCGCTAAAGAGCTGTACCTGGGCGCTGTCGTTGACCGTTCGAGCCGTCGCATCGTGTTCATGGCTTCCACCGAAGGTGGCGTGGACATCGAGAAAATCGCTCACGACACTCCAGAAAAAATTCTGAAAGCCACTATCGATCCACTGGTTGGCGCTCAGCCATTCCAGGGTCGCGAGCTGGCATTCCAGCTGGGTCTGGAAGGCAAGCAGGTTGCTCAGTTCGCCAAGATCTTCGTAGGTCTGGCCAAGCTGTTCAAGGATCACGACCTGGCTCTGCTGGAAGTGAACCCGCTGGTGATCAAGGCTGACGGCGATCTGCACTGCCTGGATGCCAAGATCAACATCGACGCCAATGCCATGTACCGTCAGCCTAAGCTGAAGACTTTCCACGATCCGTCGCAAGACGATCCGCGCGAAGCGCACGCTGCCAAGTTCGAACTGAACTACGTAGCACTGGAAGGCAACATCGGCTGCATGGTCAACGGTGCTGGCCTGGCCATGGGTACCATGGACATCGTCAACCTGCACGGCGGCAAGCCAGCCAACTTCCTTGACGTAGGTGGTGGTGCTACCAAAGAACGCGTTACCGAAGCATTCAAAATCATTCTGTCCGACACTAACGTCGCTGCAGTACTGGTTAACATCTTCGGCGGCATCGTTCGCTGCGACATGATTGCCGAAGGCATCATCGGCGCTGTGAAAGAAGTCGGCGTGAAAATCCCGGTTGTTGTTCGCCTTGAAGGCAACAACGCTGAGCTGGGCGCTAAAGTACTGGCAGAAAGCGGTTTGAACATCATCGCTGCTACCAGCCTGACCGACGCTGCTCAACAAGTTGTCAAAGCTGCGGAGGGCAAATAATGAGCGTCCTGATCAATAAAGACACCAAAGTTATCTGCCAGGGTATTACCGGTTCGCAAGGTAGTTTCCACACCCAGCAAGCCATCGAATACGGCACCAAAATGGTGGGTGGCGTTACTCCTGGTAAAGGCGGCACCGAGCACCTGGGTCTGCCAGTGTTCAACACCGTCAAAGACGCAGTAGCTGCTACCGGCGCTACCGCCAGCGTGATCTACGTTCCGGCTCCTTTCTGCAAAGACTCGATCCTGGAAGCTGCTTTCGGCGGCATCAAGCTGATCGTCTGCATCACCGAAGGCATTCCTACCCTGGACATGCTGGACGCTAAAGTTAAGTGCGACGAGCTGGGCGTAGTCCTGATCGGCCCTAACTGCCCAGGCGTGATCACCCCAGGCGAATGCAAGATCGGCATCATGCCAGGTCACATTCACTTGCCAGGCAAAGTCGGTATCGTTTCGCGTTCCGGCACCCTGACCTACGAAGCTGTGAAGCAGACCACTGACGCCGGTTTCGGTCAGTCGACTTGCGTCGGCATCGGCGGTGACCCGATCCCGGGTTCGAACTTCATCGACATCCTGAAACTGTTCCAGGAAGACCCGAAGACCGAAGCGATCGTAATGATCGGCGAGATCGGCGGTTCGGCTGAAGAAGAAGCGGCTGCCTACATCAAGGCGCACGTGACCAAGCCGGTTGTTTCCTACATTGCTGGTGTGACTGCTCCTCCGGGCAAGCGCATGGGCCATGCTGGCGCAATCATTTCTGGCGGCAAAGGCACTGCAGACGAGAAATTCGCTGCGCTGCAAGACGCAGGCGTAAAAACCGTGCGTTCGCTGGCAGACATCGGCAAGGCCCTGGCCGAGCTGACTGGTTGGGCTGTCAAGTAAGCCTCGCGCTTAGCTGACGCTTTACCAAACAAAGGCCACCTTCGGGTGGCCTTTGTCGTTTCTGCAATAAGGAATGTTGCGAAGGCTTTTTGTGGCGAGGGGATTTAGCGAAACGTCGCACCGCCCCGTTGGGCTGCGCACCAGCCCCAGTACAAGCACCGGCGACCAGTCAGGTAATCCCGGTTGATATTCCTTGGGGCAGCTGCGCTACCCAACGGGGCGGTGCGACGTTTCGCTAAATCCCCTCGCCACAGGTTTCCTGTTTTGACTACAGGTTCGGGATATGAAAAATAGATACGTAAACGCGACACAGAAACGTCGCGTATCGGTTAGTTCGCCCTCTAACAGTGCGTTTGCAAGCCAAATTCGTTAGGCTAACAGCCATTTTTGCGTCCGCCGCCCACAAGGTGGCAACGCGCTAAACGGGTCAGTCCCATACGGATCGACAGCATTTCCCTAACCCCACAGGGAAATCCCTCCTAAATTCCGATTCAGTAGTGTGGTTTCCTTAATGAAAGTTTTGAAAGGTCAGGACATCCTGGCACTTGGTTTTATGACATTTGCCCTGTTCGTCGGGGCTGGCAACATCATCTTCCCGCCTATCGTCGGTTTGCAGGCCGGACCTCACGTCTGGATGGCGGCGCTGGGCTTTCTGATCACCGCGGTCGGTCTGCCGGTGATCACTGTCGTCGCACTGGCCAAGGTCGGTGGGGCGATGGACGCACTGAGCAGCCCGATCGGCAAGATCGCCGGCGGCATTCTGGCGGCCGCGTGCTACCTGGCGGTCGGCCCGTTGTTCGCTACCCCGCGCACCGCGACCGTGTCCTTTGAAGTTGGTTTGGCGCCACTGACCGGCGAAAGCCCACTCGCGCTGTTCCTCTACAGCTCGGTGTACTTCCTGCTGGTGTTCTTCATCTCGCTTTATCCAGGCCGTTTGCTGGATACCGTCGGGCGTTTCCTCGCGCCGCTGAAGATCATTGCCCTGGCGGTACTGGGCATCGCGGCATTTGCCCTGCCGGCCGGTGACATTGGTCATGGCACGCCGGAATACGTGGCTGCACCGTTTTCCCAAGGTTTCATCAATGGTTACCTGACCATGGATACCCTGGGCGCGCTGGTGTTCGGTATCGTCATCGTCAACGCGATCCGCTCCCGCGGCGTCGAGTCGCCTGCACTGATCACCCGTTACGCGATCATTGCCGGGCTGATTGCCGGCGTCGGTCTGGCGCTGGTGTATGTCAGCCTGTTCCGCCTCGGTTCCGGCAGTCATGAAGTCGCTGTCGGTGCCACCAATGGCGCGGCGGTGCTGCACGCTTACGTGCAACACACCTTCGGTTCGCTGGGCAGCGGGTTCCTGGCGGTGCTGATCTCGTTGGCCTGTCTGGTAACGGCGGTCGGTCTGACCTGCGCCTGTGCCGAGTACTTCAGCCGTGTGGTGCCACTGTCTTACAAGACACTGGTCATCATCCTCGCCGCGTTCTCGCTGCTGGTGTCCAACCTGGGCCTGACCAAGCTGATTGCGTTCTCCATTCCTGTGCTGACGGCGATCTACCCGCCGTGCATCGTGCTGGTGGCGCTGAGCTTCTGCAAAGACTTCTGGCATGAACATGCGCGCATTCTCGGCCCGGTGATGCTGGTGTCGTTCCTGTTCGGCACCATCGATGCGCTGAAAGGCGCCGGTCTGGCTGACTGGATGCCGACGCAGCTTTCGCACCTGCCGCTGAGCGAGCAGGGTCTGGCCTGGCTGGTGCCGTGTGTGATGACGCTGGTGGTCGCGGTGGTTTGCGATCGTCTGCTGGGCAAGCGCAGCGAAGTCATTGCCTGATGTTGGTTGACCCGCCACAAGCGGGTCTTCAACGCTTAAACAGAAATGCCCCGTATCAATCGATACGGGGCATTTTTTATGGGTGTCAGGCAGTGTCTTTTTTCCTGAGCTAACGTCGAAGCACTGCACAGATTTTATCTGGGCCAGCTTCCATCCATCACAGGGACCCGCATGTCGTTCATCCAAGCCAACCTGATTCACCTGCTCGCCGCACTCTGGTTTGTCATCTGTTGGGGCGGTTACACCCGCTACGCCAGCTGGAAGGCGCGCGACACCGCGTGTCTGGCCAGTGTATTGCACCTGTATCGCGAAGACTGGATGCGCCGCATGTTGCTGCGCGACAACCGCATCGCCGACGCCAGTGTGATCGGCAACCTGGAGCGCAACGCCTCGTTCTTCGCCTCGAGCACCTTGATCATCCTTGCCGGTATTCTCACCGTGTTGGGTGCTTCCGAGCGGGCGGTGTCATTGCTGGCGGATATTCCGATGGTGCAACAGGCCTCCCAGGGGATGTCCGAAATCAAGTTGCTGTGCCTGGCGCTGGTGTTCGTCTATGCGTTCTTTACGTTCAGTTGGTGCATGCGTCAGTACAACTTTGCCGCCGTTCTGGTGGGGTCGGCGCCGATGGTCGGTGAGCGGCATGTGTCGGAGCAGGAGCGCAAGGCGTTTGCCTCTCGGGCGGCCCGGGTCATTTCCATGGCGGCCAACCAGTTCAACTTCGGCCTGCGTTCCTATTATTTCGGCATGACCATGCTGGCGTGGTTCGTCAGCCCGTGGCTGTTCATGCTGATGAGTGCCGGCGTGGTGTTGGTACTGTACCGCCGCGAGTTTCATTCCGACGTTCTCGACGTAATGGTCTATACCCCTACAGAGGCGCCCATCCCCGAGGCGAACAAAGAGGCCGCTTGATGAGTATTCCGTTCTGGTGTGTGTTTATCAGTGCACTGTTGATCTATATCGCGCGCCTGCCGGTGGGCAAGGCCATGAAAGAGCAGGGCGGTTACAACAACCACTTGCCACGCCAACAGCAGGCGCAACTCACCGGTTATGGGGCGAGGGCGCTGGCGGCACACCAGAACAGTATTGAAGCGTTCATCTTGTTTGCCGTCGGTGTGCTGATGGCGCATACCACGCAGACCCAGGGATGGTTGATCGATGCATTGGCGATCATTTTTGTTATCGCGCGAATCATCTACTTATGGTTCTACCTGGCGGATCTACCCAAGCTGCGCAGTCTGGTCTGGCTGGTTGGCTTAGTGTGTTCGTTGTTGCTGATGATTAGTCCGACTTTTAGAACAGTTTTGCTCTAACAAGGCATTACCGAAAAATGACAGGCAAAAGAAAACCCGCACTTGGCGGGTTTCTTTTTTTGCGTACCAGAAGCGAATTATTGCTTCTTGGCAGCTTCTTCTTGTGCAGCCTGGTTCGATTCAGCCTGAGCTTTGGCAGCTTCGGCGTTTTCTTTCGCGGCGTCGTTCACTTTATCCTGAGCTTTATTCATGTCTTGCTGAGCTTGTTCAGCATGTTGGTTGGCATCTTGAGCTTTGTCCTCGGATTTTTTATCGCAGGCAGCGAGACCGAGGGAAGCGGTCAACATCAAGGCAATAGCTAAAGTCTTACGCATGGGGTGTTTCTCCTTATGGAAAATAACTACTGGCCTTAAGAGCTTGGCCCTGAGGGTTAAGTTCCTCATTTCTTTCAGATATATAAGTTTGTTTTTATACGGAACTTTTGCCGTGTTTCTCACTACTGGCAAAAGGCTCTAACGAGAGTAATTATCGAATGGCTGAAAACCCCGTTTTTGAGCGTGCGACGCGATTTCTTTCGGCGTTGCGCCACTGTCAGGTGTTGGGTCTGAAGGTGCTCAGCGCCTCCAGCGAAGGGCTCACTGTGATCCTGCCGTACAGCCCGAAAATTGTCGGTAATCCGCAAACGGGCGTTATTCACGGCGGGGCGATCACTTCATTGATGGACACCGCGTGTGGCATGTCGACGCTGTGCGTGCTGCCGGAGTTCGAGGTCTGTCCGACACTCGATCTGCGCATCGATTACATGCACGCCGCCGAGCCCAATAAAGATGTCTACGGCTTCGCCCAGTGCTATCGGGTCACGACCGATGTGATCTTCGCCCGGGGTTTTGCCTATCAGGACGATCCCGAGCAGCCGATTGCCCACGTCGTTGGCACGTTCATGCGCATGGGCAAGGGTCTCAAAGGCACCAAAGGCTTTGGCGGCGCGATCAAGGGAGAAGGTCAATGAGCAATGATCTCAAGGAGCAGTTGAATAAAGCTCACGCTCAGGGCGACTACGCACCGCTGTTGAAATTGATCCCTTACGCAGGTCTCATCGGCATTGAATGTTCGCGGGTCGGCGATGAGTTGCTGTTCAAGCTGCCGGCGAACAAGGACAACATTGGTAACCCTTTACTGCCAGCCATCCATGGCGGGGTAATTGCCGGGTTCATGGAACTGGCCGCCGCCCTGCATTTGTTGATCTTCACTGAAGCGCCGGGTGTGCCGAAAATCATCGACTTCTCCCTCGACTACCTGCGCGCCGGGCAATTTCGCGACACTTGGGCCAAGTGTCAGGTCTGCCGGCAGGGGCGGCGCGTGGCGAACGTGGCGGTCACGGCCTGGCAAAGCACCGAAAGCGAACCGATTGCCACCGCCCGCGCGCACTTCAAAATTGAAGAGCCCTTGAAATCCTGAACACTGCCCCAAACTCAGATGACAACCCGCCGCCGACGATTCGGGTCGCGGCCAATGCCATCTGATTGGAGTTTGATGACCATGAGTGTGGAAACTCAAAAGGAAACCCTGGGCTTCCAGACCGAGGTGAAGCAACTGCTGCACCTCATGATCCATTCGCTGTATTCCAACAAGGAAATCTTCCTTCGCGAATTGATCTCGAACGCCTCTGACGCTGTCGACAAGCTGCGCTTCGAAGCCCTGGCCAAGCCTGAGTTGCTCGAAGGTGGCGCTGATCTGAAAATCCGTGTGAGCTTCGACAAGGACGCCAAGACCGTCACTCTCGAAGACAACGGCATCGGCATGAACCGCGACGATGTGATTACCCACCTGGGGACCATCGCCAAGTCCGGCACCGCTGATTTCATGAAAAACCTGTCCGGCGATCAGAAGAAGGATTCGCACCTGATCGGTCAGTTCGGCGTAGGTTTCTACTCCGCCTTCATCGTTGCCGACAAAGTTGACGTATACAGCCGTCGCGCCGGTACTGCGGCCAGCGAAGGCGTACACTGGTCGTCGAAAGGCGAGGGCGAATTCGAAGTCGCCACCATCGAGAAACCAGAGCGTGGCACTCGCATCGTGCTGCACCTGAAATCCGGTGAAGACGAGTTCGCTGATGGCTGGCGTCTGCGCAACATCATCAAGAAGTACTCCGACCACATCGCCTTGCCAATCGAGCTGCCAAAAGAAGTCACGGCTGCCGAGGGCGAAGAGAAGCCTGCCGTTGAATGGGAAACCGTCAACCGCGCCAGCGCCTTGTGGACCCGTCCGCGCACTGAGGTGAAGGACGAGGAATACCAGGAGTTCTACAAACACATCGCTCACGACTTTGAAAATCCGCTGGCCTGGAGCCACAACAAAGTCGAAGGCAAGCTCGAATACAGCTCGCTGTTGTACGTGCCGGCCCGCGCACCGTTTGACCTGTACCAGCGTGAAGCGCCGAAAGGCTTGAAGCTGTACGTGCAACGCGTGTTCGTCATGGATCAGGCCGAGTCGTTCCTGCCGCTGTATCTGCGCTTCATCAAGGGCGTGGTCGATTCCAACGACCTGTCGCTGAACGTGTCGCGCGAGATCCTGCAGAAAGACCCGATCATCGATTCGATGAAAACCGCGCTGACCAAGCGTGTGCTCGACATGCTGGAAAAACTGGCGAAGAACGAGCCTGAGCAATACAAAGGCTTCTGGAAAAACTTCGGTCAGGTCATGAAAGAAGGCCCGGCAGAAGATTTCGCCAACAAGGAAAAAATTGCCGGTCTGCTGCGTTTCGCATCGACCAATGGCGACGACGGCGAGCAGATCGTCGCTCTGGCTGACTATCTGGCACGCGCCAAGGAAGGTCAGGACAAGATCTACTACCTCACCGGCGAAACCTACGCGCAGGTCAAGAACAGCCCGCACCTTGAAGTCTTCCGCAAGAAAGGCATCGAAGTGCTGCTGCTGACCGACCGTATCGACGAGTGGCTGATGAGCTACCTCAGCGAATTCGACGGCAAGACTTTCGTTGACGTGGCACGCGGTGACCTCGATCTGGGCAACCTGGACTCGGAAGAGGACAAGAAGGTTGCAGAAGAAGTCGCCAAGTCCAAAGAAGGTCTGGTCGAGCGTCTGAAAACTGCGCTGGGCGACTCTGTGGCTGAAGTCCGCGTATCGCATCGTCTGACCGATTCGCCGGCCATCCTGGCCATTGGCGAGCAGGATCTGGGTCTGCAAATGCGTCAGATCCTTGAAGCCAGCGGCCAGAAAGTGCCTGACTCGAAGCCGATCTTCGAATTCAACCCGAGCCACCCGCTGATCGAGAAACTCGACGGCGAGCAGAGCGAAGAGCGTTTTGGCGACCTGTCGCACATCCTCTTCGATCAGGCCGCGCTGGCGGCCGGCGATAGCTTGAAAGACCCGGCCGCGTATGTGCGCCGACTGAACAAGCTGCTGGTTGAACTGTCGGTTTAATCAAGTTGGAGAAAAACCCGCTTCGGCGGGTTTTTTCATTCTGGTGTTTAACCAATCAGGAGTCAGAAATGAGCCAAGTCACAGTACGTTCCGTGATCTATCAGATCGACGGCCAGCCGTATGAAGGTCGTCTGGCGTTCGATGCCGAGCACAAAGACGCGCGCCCGGGTTTGTTGATGGCGCCGAACTGGATGGGCGTCAGCGCCGGCGCTGAAGAGATCGCCAAGTCGGTGGCGGCCAAGGGCTATGTGGTGTTGATTGCCGACGTGTACGGCCAGTCCGTGCGCCCGCAGAACGCCGATCAGGCTGGCGCGGCGATGATGCCACTGAAGGACGACCGTGCACTGCTGCGCAAGCGCATGCAGGCCGCGTTCGAGCAGTTGCAGAAGCAGGGTGAAGCAGTGGTCGACACGTCGAAACTGGCGGTGTTCGGTTTCTGCTTCGGCGGCTGCTGTGCGCTGGATCTGGCACGCACTGGCGCGGCTGTTAAAGCGGCGGTGTCGTTCCACGGCACTCTGGATTCGCCGAATCCTGTGGATGCGAAAAACATCAAAGGCTCGGTGCTGGTGCTGCACGGCGCTTCCGATCCGTTGGTGCCGAAAGAGCAGTTGCCGGCATTTGAAGACGAGATGAACGCCGCGAACGTGGATTGGCAGTTGCTGAGCTACGGCGGTGCGGTGCATTCGTTTACCGATCCGCACGCCAATGTGCCGGGCAAGATGATGTACGACGAGAAGACCGCCAGGCGCGCATTCAAGTCGATGCATGATTTGCTGGATGAAGTGTTCAAGGGCTGAAGCCTGAGGAGCAAATGCTTTAACAGCAAGAGCCCCTCACCCTAACCCTCTCCCGAAGGGAGAGGGGACTGATTGGGGCATATTTGAGATCTACGCCGACCTGAACTTGCATTGTTGAATCCATAATCGACTCGGTGTTTCAGGTCGATGTATCACGCAAGACACCTCGGTCAGCTCCCTCTCCCTTCGGGAGAGGGCTGGGGTGAGGGCAGGCGGTTTAACGCGGTAATTCAATCCGCTCAACTTCCCCCGGCACCGTCGGCCAGTCCCCGGCCGCCCATTTGCGCCGTGCCTCATCAATCGCCGCCGGATCGCTCGCAACAAAATTCCAGTTGATCCGCCGAGGCCCGTCCAGCGGCGCGCCGCCGAATATCACGGCATGCACATCGCTGTCGGCAAACAGACTCATCTCTTCCCCGGCCGGCAACACCACCAGCGCGTGCGGCTCAATCGTTTCGCCATTCAACTGCGCATCTCCGCTCAGCACATACACTGCGCGTTCCTCGTGTTCGCCGGGGATCAGCAGCGTGGTCGCGGTTTGCATCTTCACTTCCGCATACAGCGTAGGAGAAAGCACCGGTACCGGTGATTCCAGGCAAAAGCCTGACCCGGCGATCATGCGAATCTGCACGCCGAGGTTGTCGCTGACCGGCAAGGTCGCGGCCGGATGATGGCTGTAATGCCCCGGGCCTTGTTCGTGATCCTTGGGCGAGGCCAGCCAGATCTGCAGGCCGTGCATCGTGAAAGGCTGGTTCCACAGCGGCTCAGGCGTGCGCTCAACGTGAGCAATGCCGCTGCCCGCAGTCATCCAGCTGACATCGCCCGCACTGACCACCTGATCGGAGCCGAGGCTGTCCTTGTGCTGGATCTGCCCTGCAAACAAATACGTAAGGGTCGACAGACCGATGTGCGGATGCTGTCGGATGTTCATGCCCTTGCCCGTCGGATAAACCGTCTCGAGCATGTGATCAAAAAATACGAAAGGCCCGACGCTGCGGCATTTGGCTGACGGTAGCGGACGCAGGATCGGCTGGCCTTCGACGTCTTCGGCGCGCGGGCGGATGATCAGGGGTGGCGTGTCCATGGTGCATTCCAGGCTGAGCGGGTGATGCCAGAAGCATAACCCGCCGCTGGCGCTGTGGTGATTACTGGCTGTCAAAGCCTTGTGGGGCGTGGGTTTCGATGGTCACTTCGCTGGTGGTCATCAGCTTGTGGATCGGACAACGGTCGGCCACTCGCAGCAATTCTTCGCGCTGGGCGTCGGTGAGCACACCTTTGAGAGTGAGGGTGACGTGCAGGGCGTATTTGCCTTTCTGCTCTTCGCTGTTGTCGCGTTTCACTTCGACGCCCACGCCGGTCAGCGGGATGTCTTTCTTCTTCGCGTACATCTTCAAGGTCAAGGCCTTGCACGCACCGAGCGCGGCGTCGAAATAGTCGTGCGGCTCAGGTGCCGAGCCTTCGCCACCGGCAGATTTCGGTACGTCGGCAAACAGTTCGTGGTCATCAATCTGTACGGTGTGACGAAAACCTTCAGCGGAGACGGTATTGACGGTAACAGTCATGGGAACCTCGCAAGCAGTAGGAAAAAGTCGTTCGATCAAAAAAGACCTTGCAGTTATAGAGCATTCCCACCGGTGCGCGTTCCACTTTCCTGCGGGATGAACCCTTGTTGTCGGATCGGGGTCTAGGCTATGCCCACCTGCCGGAGATTACTTGTGTCCTTGTTTCGTTTGAGTCTTGCCTGCCTGTTGGTATTTGCCGGTGCGGCCAGTGCGCGGGAATACACCTACAGCGATGCGCACCTGCACTATGTGGATTTCTTTCAGGAAACCGCCGGGATGGAGAAACTGCTGACGGCCATGAAGGAAAATTCCGTCGAGCACGTGATGATCTCCGGCATCCCCGTGGCGAAAAAATGGCACGAGGACGAGCCGAAGCGTCCTCGTTACTACGCCGGCGATGACGCCGATGCCTATTGGTACAGCGCCACCGACGTGATCGTCGCCGAAGCGGTGCAGAAACTGACGCCTGAGCAGCGTCCGTACTTTCATCCGTTCCTCTCGGGTTTCAATCCCAACGACAAGAACTCCGCCGCGCACATCCAGCGCATGCTCGATCTGTATCCGGGGTTGTGGCAGGGGATTGGGGAGGTGTTCACTCGCCATGATGACCTGACGGCGCTGACCGCCGGTGACACGCCGCGGGCCAACAACGAGGCGATGACCAGGGTCTATCACCTGGCGGCGGAAAATGATCTGCCGGTGATGCTGCACTCCAACATCACCTCCAAGCGTGAGAAAAATCCGTTGTATCTGCGGGAAGTCGAAGAGCCGCTGCGTAATCATCCGCACACGCGATTCATTTGGGCGCATGCCGGCACCAGTGCTGAAATCCATCGGCATCAGACCCAGCTGAAATTCCTTCTGCCAACGCTGACGCGCATGCTTGAGGCGTATCCCAACCTGTTTATCGACTTGTCGTGGAGCATGTTGACGCCGTATCTGCTCGACGAGCAGGGCAAACCGCGCGCCGAATGGCTGGCACTGGTCGAGAAATACCCGGAGCGCTTCATGCTGGGCTCCGACGTGGTCGGACGTTTCAACAAACTGGGTCAGGAGATGCGCAGCTTCCAGCCTTTCCTTGATGCACTGCCACAAGACATTGCAGAAAAAGTCGCCAAAGATAACTTCCTGGCGATCTTGCCGCGAACGGTGCCAAAGTCCGGGAAAACCGCGCTGAATCGTTAATGCCGAGTGTTCGAAGTATTAAGGCCTTTTGATATCACCTTTTCGTCTTACGCAAATTTGCGAAGGGCCGATACCTTCTTAAGCAACCAGCTGCAGGGTTGATGCAGCGCTTTTGGAAGGAACCAGAGCAATGAGTATCCGCAGTCTCAATATTGCCCCGCGTGCAGGTCTCGGTTTCGGCGTGTTGGCGCTCATGGTGTTTGCCTTGGGGGCGTTCGCCCTGCTGCAAATGTCGAACATGCGCGCGCAGTCCGAGGAGGTCGATAACAATTGGCTGCCCAGCGTGATGGCGGTGGGCGAGATGAGTCAGGACATGTTGCGCCTGCGCGCACTGACCATGCGCCTGTTGCTCAATCGCGATCCGCAGGCGCTGGAGCAGAATGTCGCCAAACTCAACGACCTGCGCGGCGTGCTCAGTGAAGCCCAGCAACGATATGACGTGCTGATCGTGCTGCCCGAAGAGCGCAAGCTGTTTGATCGCTTCAAAGTTGCCGAGCATCAGTATCTGGAGTTTCAAGCGCAGGTCATGCAGCTGTCCGCGCAGAATCGAGTCGAGGAGGCTGCGAGCATTCTCAACACGCAAATGAGTCCCTTGGCCGACGATATGGCGGTGACCCTGCGGGATCTGGTGGAACTCAACAAGCACAACGCCAACCTCGCCACCGAGGCGGCGCGTCTGGTGTTTATCAAATCGCGGGTGTGGGTCGGGGTGATGATCGGCATTACCGCGCTGATCACCATCGGTCTGGCGTTGATGCTGACACGCAGTATCGTGCTGCCGCTGGCGCAGTCACTGGGCGTGGCGGAAGTCGTGGCGGGCGGCGATCTGACCGGCGACATCAGTATTTCTGGCAAGGACGAACCGGCGCGGCTGCTGCACGCGCTGAAAAACATGCAGCACAACCTGCGCGACACTATCCGCCAGATCTCCGAGTCTTCCAGTCAGCTGGCTTCAGCTTCGGAAGAACTGAGTTGCGTCACGGAAGACGCCACGCGAGGCTTGCATCAGCAGAGTCTGGAAATTGAGCAAGCGGCCACGGCGGTCAACCAGATGACCGCTGCGGTGGAAGAAGTGGCCAGCAATGCGGTGGCGACCTCTGAAGCTTCGCGTGAATCCGACCGCATCGCCCAGCATGGTCGCGAGCAGGTGCATCAAACGGTGTTGTCCATCGAATCGCTGGCCGATGATGTGACGGCCAACGCGAGTCAGGTGGAGGATCTGGCGCAGAAGGTCTACAGCATCAGCAAGGTTCTGGAGGTGATTCGTTCGATTGCCGAGCAGACCAATCTGTTGGCGCTCAACGCGGCGATTGAGGCGGCCCGGGCCGGGGATGCCGGGCGTGGTTTTGCCGTGGTGGCCGATGAGGTGCGGGCCTTGGCCCATCGCACCCAGCAATCGACCCAGGAAATCGAGCAGATGATTGGCGGCATTCAGCAGGGCACTGATTCGGCAGTCAGTTCGATGCAGCAAAGTAACGCCCGGGCTCGCTCGACGCTGGAACTGGCAAAAAATGCGGGCGTGGCATTGGAGGAGATCGCCTCGGCGTTCACCCTGATCAACGAGCGCAACCTGGTGATCGCCAGTGCTTCGGAAGAGCAGGCGGCCGTGGCGCGGGAGGTGGATCGCAACCTGATGAATATCCGTGATCTGGCGATGCAGACATCGGCGGGGGCAAACCAGACCAGTGCGGCGAGTCAGGAGCTGTCGCGGCTGGCGGTGGATTTGAACAATATGGTGGCCAGGTTCTCGGTTTGATCCGGTTATTGATCACTCTGCGAAACCCTGTGGGAGCGGGCTGTGTCGCTATGAAAAACGCAGGCAATAAAAAGCCCCGCATTTGCGGGGCTTTTCGTTGGATCAGCTGCCTTTGACTGCCTTGCCGTTGACCGTGCCGTCCTGGAGCATGATGTTGTACTCCTTGCCGTCGGTTTCAACCTGTTGCAGGCGAACCAGCAGGTAATCCCAATCCTTGGCGAACCAGAGGACGGTGATGCGCTTGCTTTGTGTCGGGTCGCGTACGCGCTCGACCTTGATTGCGTCGATCTTGCCAGCCTTGGTCTCGACTTTTTCCGAGCCCAAAACGCGGAAGTCGTAGGTATCGACTTCGCCGTCATCGACCACTTGATAGCTCATGGTCTTCTTGCCGGCCGCCACGTCATGCTGCAGTGCCAGTTGATAGGTCGACTTGTCGACCATGCCACGGTTCAGCGGGATTTTCACCGCGTCGCCACGGTCGGTGCCGGTGACCATTTTGCTGTTCCAGTCGAAATCCAGATCAGCTTTCTTGGCTTTGCCCAGACCACCACGTTCGAAGTGGTAGGACTGCGGCAGCAAGGTGTCCTTGTCCAGGGTCAGGGTGCTTTCTTCACTCAGGCTGGCGATCATCATCGAGGCCTTGAAGCTGAGTTTCCAGACGCCGTTCGCTTCCTTGGTCAGGCTGCGTTCAGCGGTACCGCTCATGGGCAACTGCTTCCAGTCGGCGGTGTAGCTGGCGGAGAACGGTTGAAGGTCTGCCGCCTGCGCGAAAGGCAGGGCGAGCAGTGCGCAAGCGAAGAGCAGGGCGCGACGCATAATATCTCCTAGTGTCGAATCAAGTGGCCGCTGGCCGCGAGTAACTGGCCATCCAGTAAAGCACCTTGCTCACCGAGTGCCAGTCGCCCTTCGGCAAACCAGCGTACCGCCATCGGATAGATCAGGTGTTCCTGAACATGCACTCGCTGCGCCAGACTCTGCGGCGTGTCGTGCAACTCTACCGGTAATACTGCCTGTACGACCAGTGGTCCGCCATCGAGTTCCTCGGTGACGAAGTGCACGGAGCAGCCGTGTTCCGTGTCGCCGGCCTCCAGCGCGCGCTGATGAGTGTGTAACCCTTTGTATTTGGGCAGCAGCGACGGATGGATATTCAGCAGGCGACCCTGATAGTGGCGAACGAAATCAGCGCTGAGAATGCGCATGAAGCCGGCCAGTACCACGAGTCTGGGATTGAATTCGTCGATCAGTTCGATCAGAGCAGCATCGAAGGCCTCGCGACCTTCGAATGCCTTGTGATCCAGCGAGCGGGTGGCGATACCCGCGTCACTGGCGCGTTGCAGGCCGTAGGCGTCGGCGCGGTTGGAAATCACCGCAGCGATGCGAACCGGGCTGTCGCCGGTCCGCGTGCTGTCGATCAAGGCCTGCAAGTTACTGCCGGTGCCGGACAACAGCACCACGACATCACAGGTTGCGGACATTAATGAGCCTTAAGGTTTTTCAGCTCGACCTGAGCAGCGCCTTCAGCGGCTACGGCGATCTGACCGATGACCCAAGGTTGTTCGCCAGCGTCACGCAGGGTGTTCAGGGCAACTTCAACGTGCTCCTGAGCCACACAGATGACCATGCCGACGCCGCAGTTCAGGACGCGGTGCATTTCGGTCTCGTCAACATTGCCTTGCTCTTGCAGCCAGTCGAAGACGGCCGGGCGAGTCCAGCTGGCCACGTCAACCACGGCCTGAGCGCCTTTTGGCAGAACGCGCGGGATGTTGTCGAGCAGGCCGCCACCGGTGATGTGGGCCATGGCTTTGACGGCGCCGGTGTCTTTGATCAGCTTGAGCAACGGCTTCACGTAGATACGGGTCGGGGCCATCAGCAGGTCGGTCAGCGGTTTGCCGTCGAGCTGGATGGTTTCGATGTCGGCACCGGACACTTCGATGATCTTGCGGATCAGCGAGTAGCCGTTGGAGTGCGGGCCGGACGATGGCAGCGCGATCAGCGCATCACCGGTGGCGACTTTCGAGCCGTCGATGATTTCGGCTTTTTCCACGACGCCGACGCAGAAGCCGGCCAGGTCGTAGTCTTCGCCTTCGTACATGCCTGGCATTTCAGCGGTTTCGCCGCCGACCAGCGAGCAGCCGGACAGTTCGCAACCGGCGCCGATGCCGGTAACAACCTGTGCAGCGGTGTCGACGTTGAGTTTGCCGGTGGCGTAGTAGTCGAGGAAGAACAGTGGCTCGGCGCCGCAAACGACCAGGTCGTTCACGCACATCGCAACCAGGTCGATACCGATGCTGTCGTGTTTGTTCAGGTTCAGTGCCAGACGCAGCTTGGTGCCGACGCCGTCGGTGCCGGACACCAGCACTGGCTGCTTGTAGCCGGCCGGGATTTCGCAGAGGGCGCCGAAACCGCCCAGGCCGCCCATGACTTCCGGGCGCGCAGTGCGCTTGGCGACGCTCTTGATGCGTTCGACCAATGCTTCACCGGCGTCGATGTCTACACCGGCGTCCTTGTAGCTCAGGGAGGGTTGCTTGCTCATGATCCAGGCCTTTAGGGGAGGGGATTCAGGGGTAACGACCGAGTTCAGCGGGAACATCGAAATCGAGAGGGCGATGGCCTCACGCGAGTTTCGAGGTGCCCGGCTGTTGCCGGTCTGCGAAGGCGCGCGATTTTATCAGGCTTGAGGGGCAGCGGCCATCCTCGCACCGACGGGCAGGGCCATATCGGCGGAAATTTTTTGCAATTGAGGCGCTGGGCTGCCTGTATAAGGTGTGGCAATTAACCGTCTATCGTTATCACTGTGCAAAAACTTACCGCCGCCGTGTGAATGTTTTGCAACGGCCGAGGGTCACAGCCTTGCTTAACCGGTTCACGCGGCCTGTTCCAGCCGCTCCTGTCGACGGGAATTTTCCATGCGTTTTTGTAAATTGTTGTTTGTGGGCTGTTTGTCTGTGGTCAGCCTGGCGAGTCATGCCGAAAACCTCAAAGGCCTTTATCAAGTGCGTGAACCGGTCAACGGCCAGGCACCGGAAGAGCGTGATCGCGCCACTCAGGCGGCGCTCGATACGCTGGTGCTGCGCCTGACCGGTGATCCCAAAGCCCCGCAGAACCCGGGGCTGGCGGCGATTCGCAAGGATCCGCAGCAGATCATCAGCCAGTTCGGTTTTGATGCCGGGCCGCCGGAAGTGCTGAAGGTCGATTTCGACCCGAGTACCACCGAGCAGGCTCTGCGCCGCGCCGGGTTGTCCTTGTGGGGCGCCAGTCGGCCGTCGATTCTGAGTTGGTGGCTGAACGATTCAACCGAAGGCTCGAGTCTGGTCGGTGACGGTCAGGCGTCTGCCGCACCACTTCGTGCAGCGGCTCAACATCGCGGACTGCCGCTGCGTTTGCCGCTGGCAGACCTGAGCGAGCAACTGGTCGCGACGGCCCCGGCGCTGGAAGGCACGGACCCGGCACCATTGCGCGGTGCTTCCGAGCGTTACAACGCTGATGCTTTGCTGGCTGTGCATGCGCGCGAAGAGGGCGGGCAGTGGCAAGCCAAGTGGCATTTATGGCTAGGCGATCAAAAAGAGGCTGGCAGCGTACAGGGCGCCGATCAGGCTGCCGTGGCTGACGCAGTGATGCTGGCGGTGGCCGAGCGTCTGGCGCCGCGTTTTGTCGCCAAGCCCGGGGCGTCGGGGCAGCAGGCCCTGGAGGTGCAGGGCATGAATCTTGAGCACTACGCCACGCTGTTGCGGTTACTCGAACCGTTTGGCGTGCGTCTGCAAAGTGTTGAAGGTGATCGCATTGTGTATCGGGTCAATGGCAGCGCCGATCAGATGCGTGCGCAGTTGTCGCTGGCGAAGTTGCAGGAGTTGCCCGCCGAAGCGCCGGCTCCGGCGGCAGCGCCGCAGTCAGCAGTGGCCGGTGCAGCACCTGTTGCAGCGCCCGTCCCGGCACCGGCAGCACCGTCGTTGCGGTTTCGCTGGTAAGTCTTTCCTTATATAGAAGCATCAGGAGTGGTACATGGCCGATACGCGGCGTTGGTTCTGGCTCGGTGGGGTAGTCCTGCTTTGCGCGTTTGTATGGTTGCTGCATCCGATCCTCACGCCGTTTCTGGTGGCGCTGCTGCTGGCGTATCTGTTCGATCCACTGGTGGATCGTCTGGAGCGGCTCGGCCTGTCCAGAACCTGGGGCGTGATCGCGGTGTTTGCCCTGTTCACCCTGATCGTCACGGCACTGTTGCTGGTGTTGGTGCCGATGCTCGCCAAACAGTTGCTGCGCCTGTACGAACTGGCGCCGCAGATGCTCGACTGGTTGCAGCACACGGCACTGCCGTGGGCGCAGGCGAAACTTGGCTTGGCGGATGGTTTCTGGAAATTCGACAAGGTCAAAGCGGCCATCAGCGAGCACATGGGCCAGACCACCGACATTGTCAGTGTGGTGCTCAGTCAGGCGACTGCGTCGAGCCTGGCGCTGATCGGCTGGCTGGCCAATCTGGTGCTGATCCCGGTCGTGAGTTTCTACCTGCTGCGCGATTGGGACGTGATGATGGCGAAGATCCGCAGCCTGCTGCCGCGTGACCGTGAAGCAACCATCGTGTCGCTGGCTGGCGAATGCCATGAGGTGCTCGGGGCGTTTGTCCGCGGTCAGTTGCTGGTGATGGTGGCGTTGGGGGTGATTTACGCAGCGGGCCTGATGATCGTCGGTCTGGAGCTGGGTCTGTTGATCGGCTTGATCGCCGGGTTGGCGGCGATCGTGCCGTACATGGGCTTTGTGATTGGCATCGGTGCGGCGCTGATCGCCGGGCTGTTCCAGTTCGGCGGGGACCTTTACCCGATGATCGGGATTGTCGCGGTGTTCATGGTCGGGCAAGCGCTGGAAGGCATGGTGCTCACGCCATTGCTGGTCGGGGACCGGATCGGTCTGCACCCGGTGGCGGTGATATTTGCGATTCTGGCCGGTGGCGAACTGTTCGGGTTCACCGGTGTGTTGCTGGCACTGCCGGTGGCGGCGGTGATCATGGTGCTGGTGCGGCATGTACACGACTTGTACAAGGACTCCGACATTTATAGCGGGGCGGACGAGCCCGAGTTGTAATGGTATCAAGGGGTGCCCGGCGAATCGCCGGGTTGGCCCGTGTCATGCAGGGTTTGGCGTCAGAGAATCTGTCATAAAACCAGTGTGTTAACGCAAACCTTTGATTTGGCTGGACTCTGTCGCATTGTGCGCTCAGCTTCACGGGTATAAACTTCGCAAACTTTACACAGAGGCCACTAACGGTTCCTTGGGAACTGTTCAGTCAGCATGAAACCGATTCAGCTGCCCCTAGGTGTGCGTCTGCGTGACGACGCCACCTTCATCAACTACTACCCAGGCGCCAATGCCGCTGCACTCGGCTATGTCGAGCGCCTATGCGAAGCCGACGCCGGCTGGACAGAAAGCCTGATCTACCTGTGGGGCAAGCACGGCGTAGGGCGCACGCATCTGTTGCAGGCAGCGTGTCTGCGTTTCGAGCAGATGGGGGAGCCGGCGGTGTATCTGCCGTTGGCCGAGTTGATGGATCGCGGTATCGAAATTCTCGACAACCTCGAGCAGTACGAACTGGTCTGCCTTGATGACTTGCAGGTGATTGCCGGCAAGCCTGACTGGGAAGAGGCGATGTTTCATCTGTTCAACCGTCTGCGTGACAGCGGTCGGCGTCTGCTGATCGCCGCTTCAACCTCACCGCGTGAACTGCCGGTCAAACTGGCGGACTTGAAATCGCGCCTGACCCTGGCGCTGATTTTTCAGATGCGCCCACTTTCCGATGAAGACAAATTGCGTGCCCTGCAATTGCGCGCATCGCGTCGCGGTCTGCACCTGACTGATGAAGTCGGGCATTTTATTCTGACTCGCGGCACTCGCAGCATGAGTGCGTTGTTCGACTTGCTCGAACAGCTCGATCAGGCCTCGTTGCAGGCGCAACGCAAGCTCACCATTCCCTTTCTCAAAGAAACCCTCGGCTGGTAGCCATCCCTTTGGTTCTGCGGCTTTCAGCGAGTTTCGGCAGATTTCAGGCGCCAGAAAAACCGCTTTCCTGCAGGGTGTGCAGGCCGCGTAATCGTTCAAATGGGCTTAAGCGCTTAGATGTAAACGAGAAACCGAGAAGTCACAAAAAGATCGATTGAATTTGCAAATGAGGCTGATAGCGGGCATAGTCTCGGCTTCTTTACAACTATCAGCCACGGTCGTGCCCATGCTAAAGCGCTTCGCACCCCTCGTGCCTCTCGCACTCGTCACCCTGTTGTACGGTTGCGCTGCTCATTCTCCAGTCCAAGAGCAGCCTCAACAGGTCAAAAATTCTGCCACCGCCCAGTCTTCCGTTATTTATCAGGAAGAGTTGGACACCGAAAAAGAACTCTCGGATTTCAACAAGAAGCCTTACGAGCTTCCTGTTCTGGCCGACAGCATCCTCGAACGCGGCATGTCCCTGATCGGTACCCGTTACCGTTTCGGCGGTACTTCTGAAGCCGGTTTCGACTGCAGCGGCTTCATCGGCTACCTGTTCCGCAAAGAAGCCGGCATGAATCTGCCACGCTCCACCCGCGAAATGATCAACGTGGACGCGCCGCTGGTATCGCGCAGCAATCTCGAGCCGGGCGATCTGCTGTTCTTCGCCACCAACGGTCGTCGCGGTCGTGTCAGCCACGCCGGAATCTACCTGGGCGACAACCAGTTCATCCACTCCAGCAGCCGTCGCAGTGGCGGTGTCCGCATCGACAGCCTGGGTGACAGCTACTGGAGCAAGACCTTCATCGAAGCCAAGCGCGCTCTCGCCATGGCGCCGACCGTGGTCACCGCCCGCAAGTAATTCCCCTGTTGTCGCCACGTCCGAGGCGGCGACAACGGCTCCCGGCAACGGAGTAGACTTAGACTTTACAAGGTGAAGTTAAAGTCTTACTTGAAGTTTGCCGCGTAGCCGCTAGAATCCTGAATCTATATTGATGGCAAACCGCCTGCGTGCTGCGCAGGCGGTTTTGTTTTCTGTCCATCCGGCAGAGAAAGCCGCAGCCAGATCAGGATGTTCTGCTTATGACCATGTCGGCCCGCCTCGCATTGATGTTCTTCGCAGCGCTGCTCAGCGCCTGTGCCAGCCGTACTCCGCCGCCTGCGCCTGTGGTTCGCGCGCCGGTAGTATTCGGACCTTCCCAAGCTTTTTCACCTGCTGCTGAAGACGTGCTGTTCCGCGCGCTCGGTCTGGTTGGCACGCCTTATCGCTGGGGCGGCAACACGCCGGATTCGGGTTTTGATTGCAGCGGCCTGATCGGCTTTGTCTACCGTGATGCGGCGGGCATTTCCTTGCCGCGCTCCACACGCGAAATGATCGTCATGCAGGCGCCGAATGTCGGTAAGGAAGGCTTGCAGACCGGCGACCTGATTTTCTTCGCCACCAACGGCGGCTCGCAGGTCAGTCATGCGGGGATTTACGTCGGAGAAGGGCGCTTCGTACATGCACCGGCCACTGGCGGCACGGTGAAACTCGACAGCCTGTCGAAGGCGTATTGGCAGAAGGCTTATCTGAGTGCCAAGCGGGTGCTGCAGCCGGAGCATCTGGCGCATAACCCGTAATTCAAATTGCTCGCCATCCAATGTAGGAGTGAGCCTGCTCGCGATAACGGTTGATCAATCAACATTGATGTTGAATGTGACACCGTCATCGCGAGCAGGCTCACTCCTACAGTTGTTTTGTGCCAGGCAACAAGTTATTTACTGGCAGACACTCGCCACACCTTGTTCCCGACATCATCGGCCACCAGCAATCCACCCTGCTGGTCGATCACCACGCCCACCGGGCGACCCATGGCGTTTTCGTCCTTGTCGAGGAAGCCGGTCAGCACGTCCACCGGTTTACCGCTCGGCTTGCCCGCCGCAAACGGTACGAAAATCACTTTATAGCCACTGTGCGGTTTACGGTTCCATGAACCGTGCTGGCCGATGAAGGCGCCGTCCTTGAACTGTGCCGGCAACGTGTTGCCTTCGGCGAACGTCAAACCCAGCGAGGCGGTATGCGGGCCAACCGCATAGTCCGGGGCGATGGCTTTGGCCACGAGATCCGGATTTTGTGGCGAAACACGCACATCGACATGCTGCCCGTAGTAACTGAACGGCCAGCCATAGAAGCCGCCATCCTTGACCGAGGTGATGTAGTCGGGCACCAGATCGCTGCCGATTTCGTCACGCTCGTTGACCGCCGTCCACAACGCGCCACTGGTGGGTTCCCAGGCCAGGCCGTTTGGATTGCGAATGCCCGAGGCGAAGATCCGGTGATTGCCGGTCGCGCGATCCACTTCCCAGATCGCTGCACGACCTTCCTCTTTGTCCAGACCGTTTTCACCGACGTTGCTGTTCGAGCCGACAGTGACGTAGAGCTTGCTACCGTCCTTGCTGGCGATAACGTTCTTGGTCCAGTGGTGGTTCAGCGTGCCGCCCGGCAGGTCGGCCACTTTGATCGGCTGCGTTTTGATCTCGGTCGCGCCGGCCTCGTAATGGAAGCGCAGCAGGCGATCGGTGTCGGCGACGTACAGGTCGTTGCCGACCAGGGTCATGCCAAAGGGTGAATTGAGATTCTGCAAAAACACTGTTCGCGTTTCGGCCACACCGTCGTGGTCAGCGTCGCGCAGCAAGGTGATGCGATTCGGGCTCGGTACACCGGCGCCAGCCTTGCCCATGACTTTTTTCATCACCCAGCCACGAATGCCGCTGCTGTCGTCAGGTTTGGGCGGCGCATTGGTTTCTGCCACCAGCACGTCGCCGTTTGGCAGCACATAGAGCCAGCGCGGGTGATCGAGGCCTTCGGCAAATGCCGCCACCTGAGTGCCGGCGGCAGCGGTCGGTTTGCCGCCCTCGGGCCAGCCAATCGCCGGGGCAATGTTCACCGTGGGGATCAGGGTTTTGTTCGGTTCGGGCAACTTGGGCGACGGACCGGTGCCGTCGATGACTTGCAGGCTGGAGGATTCGCCGCAGGCAGTGAGTCCTCCGGCGAGGGCGATGACTAAAACGAACGGGGGCTTGCGCATTGCTGATCTTCCCTATGAATGCATTCTTAATCATAGAGGAGGGCGCAAGCCCGATGGTTCAACTGCTCAGCCGCGAGCTTCCTTGAACAGCACGGCGATGCCCGGATGGTAGTTGCCGGCCTCGCTGCGCAACTTGCGGTAGGCATAAGGGAAATACCAGGCTACGGCGCAGGTGTGTTCCTTTTGCAGGTCGTCGACCATGTCCTGGAGTTCTTCGGGGGTGGCGCTGTGCTGGGCTTTCTGCGGCGCGACAAACAGGCAGCCCAGCTTGAGATCGCTGGCGTAGCTGATGCGTTTGGCGTCGCTGGTGATGTCCAGCAAGGCCTGGGTCAGATTGAGGTTGTTGACCCGTGGCCAGCGTTGCGTGGCCTGAATGAACGCGCGATCTTCACTGCCGGCCAGAAACAGATCGGCGCGGGCGTTGCGCTCGCCTTCCTCATTTTGTTTGCGTGTGGGCGTGTCGTTGAGGGTTACCAGTTCGGCCATCCATGCTGCGGCCGAGAGCAATCCGAGATTGGCTTTCTCGTCATGCCAGTAAGGCGTGTCGCTGTCACCGCGCACGGCGTTGTAGCGGTCGATACAGTCAAACCAGCGTTCTAGCACCGGGCGCAGGAATTCCAGGCGCGGATTGCTGATGATCATGCCTTGCATCGTAATCATCCTTATTGTTGTGATGGCTTTTTCGAGAAAAGCATGGCTCTTTGATATCACTTGTTTCAGCATGGCACAAGATTGGCGCCAGTTAATTGATCGGCGGCAGTTATTCACCCGTTGACCCCCTCTTTAATTGACGCTCCACCCCCAACCCTCTAACCTTCGCGGCTTGTTTCAGGTGCTCTGTGACCTGCGTCGACAGAGTGAAACAGGGAAGCCGGTGAGGGTTGTCTTCAAGCGAAGATTCACCACGATCCCGGCGCTGCCCCCGCAACGGTAAATGAGTAAAAGCTGCGCCTTGAGCCACTGCTTCGACACAAGCGGGAAGGCGCGCAGCCAGGCGATTCGCCGCTCATGAGCCCGGAGACCGGCCTGATCCATCCAGCGGCATCACGGTGGGCGATGCCAGGCTTTTTGCCGTCTATTCTTGTGCCTGCCCGCCGTTATCCAGCCTCAACGGAGAGCTCCCCCATGACTGATTCCCCCGAGCGTGACGAACGCCATCTGGCGCGTATGCAACGCAAAAAAGCCGTCATCGACGAACGCATCGCCAACTCGCCTGACGAATGCGGCCTAGTGCTGGTACTGACCGGCAACGGCAAAGGCAAAAGCAGCTCGGCGTTCGGCATGCTCGCCCGCGCCATGGGCCACGGCATGCAGTGCGGCGTCGTGCAGTTCATCAAGGGTCGCAACAGCACCGGTGAAGAGCTGTTTTTCCGCCGCTTTCCCGAGCAAGTGCGCTTTCACGTGATGGGCGAGGGTTTCACCTGGGAAACCCAGGATCGTCAGCGTGACATCGCCGCTGCCGAAGCCGCTTGGGCTGTTTCACGTGAACTGCTGCGCGATCCGTCGATCGGTCTGGTGGTGCTCGATGAATTGAACATCGCCCTCAAGCACGGTTACCTCGATCTCGATCAGGTGCTCAGCGACTTGCAGGCGCGTCCGCCGATGCAGCATGTGATCGTCACCGGTCGCGCGGCCAAGCCGGAAATGATCGAGATGGGCGACACGGTCACCGAAATGGGCATGCTCAAACACGCCTTCCAGGCTGGCATCAAAGCGCAGAAAGGCGTCGAACTTTGAATCAACCACGTCACTGCCCGGCGGTTCTGATCGCCGCGCCGGCCTCCGGCCAGGGCAAGACCACCGTTACTGCTGCGCTCGCTCGTTTGCACCGCAATCAGGGGCGCAAGGTTCGCGTGTTCAAATGCGGGCCGGACTTTCTCGACCCGATGATTCTCGAGCGCGCCAGCGGTGCGCCGGTGTATCAACTGGACATGTGGATGGTCGGCGAGCAGGAAAGCCGTCGGCTGTTGTGGGAAGCCGCCGCTGAAGCTGATCTGATTCTGATCGAAGGCGTGATGGGGTTGTTTGACGGCACGCCGTCCAGCGCCGATCTGGCGCGGCATTTCGGTGTGCCGGTGCTCGGCGTGATCGACGGCACCGCCATGGCTCAGACCTTTGGTGCGTTGGCATTGGGGCTGGCGCGTTATCAGCCAGACTTGCCGTTTGCCGGCGTTCTGGCCAATCGCGTCGGCACCTTGCGCCACGCGCAGTTGCTCGAAGGCAGCCTCACCGAAGGTTTGCGCTGGTATGGCGCATTGTCCCGCGAGACCGGGATCGAGCTGCCGAGCCGCCACCTCGGCCTCGTGCAGGCCAGCGAACTGAATGACCTCGACGTGCGTCTCGATGCGGCCGCCGCAGCCCTCGCCAACAGTTGCGAGGTAGCGCTGCCACCGGCCGTGGCGTTCGCCGCGCCTGACGTGATCGCTGCCGAGCCGTTGCTCAAAGGCGTGCGCATTGCCGTTGCCCGTGATGAAGCGTTTGCCTTCACCTACGGCGCGAGCCTCGACTTGCTGCGAGCAATGGGCGCCGAATTGAGCTTCTTCTCGCCGATCCGCGATAGGCAATTGCCCGAGGCGGACAGCCTGTATCTGCCCGGTGGTTACCCAGAGCTGCACCACGTTGCGTTGTCGCAGAACACTGCGATGCTCGATGCGATCCGCGCACATCATGAGGCTGGCAAACCGCTGCTCGCCGAGTGTGGCGGCATGCTTTACCTGCTCGATTCCCTGACCGACGTGGAAGGCATCCGCGCAGAGCTGGTCGGTTTGCTGGCGGGTGATGCGGTGATGCAAAAGCGTCTCGCGGCGTTGGCTCTGCAAGCGGTCGAACTGCCGGAAGGTTCGTTACGCGGCCACACCTATCACCATTCCCTGACCACCACTGAACTGACGCCGATTGCCCGAGGCCTCAGCCCCAACGGCGGTCGCGGCGCCGAAGCGGTTTACCGGGATGGGCGGATGACGGCTTCGTACGTGCATTTTTATTTCCCGTCGAATCCATCGGCGATTGCTGCACTGTTGGTGCCATGAGCGACAACGCATTCACCGAAGCCGAGCGCGAAGCGCTCTACAAAGCCATTGCCGAGCGCCGCGACATGCGCCACTTCATCGGCGGCACCGTCGAGCCCGAACTGCTGCGCCGTTTGCTCGAAGCCGCCCACCAGGCCCCGAGCGTCGGCCTGATGCAGCCCTGGCGTTTCATCCGCATCAGCGACCGCAGTCTGCGCCAGCAGATCCAGCATTTGGTGGAAGAGGAGCGGGTACGCACTGCCGCAGCCCTCGGCGAGCGCAGCGACGAGTTCATGAAACTCAAAGTCGAAGGCATAACCGACTGCGCCGAAGTGCTGGTCGCCGCGTTGATGGATGATCGCGAGAAGCACATCTTCGGTCGCCGTACGTTGCCGGAAATGGACATGGCTTCGTTGTCCTGTGCGATTCAAAACCTGTGGCTGGCCTCCCGTGCGGAAGGCCTGGGCATGGGCTGGGTGTCGTTGTTCGAACCGCAGGCGCTCGCCGATCTGCTGAAATTGCCGGCCGGCGCCAAGCCTTTGGCCGTTTTGTGTCTAGGCCCGGTCAAGGAATTCTATCCGGCGCCGATGCTGGTACTCGAAGGGTGGGCGCAGGCGCGTCCGCTCAATGAGTTGCTGTTTGAGAATTATTGGGGAGTGAGTCAATGAGTGTGGCGTTGTTGAGTGTCGCCGCGGTTGCGCTGGATGCGCTGCTGGGTGAACCGAAACGCTGGCATCCGCTGGTGGCGTTCGGCAATTTTGCCGGGCGCATCGAGCAACGTTTCAACGCCGGGGGGCGTGGCTGGCGCAGCCATGGCGTCACGGCGTGGGTGATCGCAGTGCTGCCACTGACCTTGCTCGCCACGGCGTTTTCCTGGGCGCCGTACGTGGGCTGGGTCGTCGACATTCTGGCGTTGTATTGCGCCCTCGGCATGCGCAGTCTCGGCGAACATGTCGAGCCAGTCGCCAAGGCGTTGCGCGCTGACGATCTGGACGAGGCACGCAAGCGTGTCGGTTATCTGGTCAGCCGCCAGACCAGCGAACTCGACAGCAGCGCCGTCGCCCGCGCTGCCACTGAATCGGTGCTGGAGAACGGCAGCGATGCAGTATTCGCCGCGCTGTTCTGGTTTGTCGTGGCCGGTGCGCCCGGCGTGGTGCTCTATCGCTTGAGCAATACGCTCGACGCGATGTGGGGCTATCGCAACGAACGCTTCGAGCGATTCGGCTGGTGTGCGGCAAAAATCGACGATGTCCTCAACTACATTCCTGCGCGGCTGGTGGCGCTGACCTACGCGCTGCTCGGCAAAACCCGACTCGCCTTGAAATGCTGGCGGACCCAGGCGCCGAAGTGGGACAGCCCCAACGCTGGCCCCGTGATGGCCGCTGGCGCCGGTGCGTTGGGCGTGGAATTGGGCGGCCCGGCGATCTATCACGGCGAACTGCACGAGCGTCCGCAACTCGGTGAAGGCCCGGCGGCCGATGCCGATTCCATTGATCGTGGCTGGCAATTGGTTCAGCGCGGGGTATGGTTATGGCTGCTGATTCTCTGCGTGGGGGCTGAATTCTATGCTTGAGCACGGTGGCCGGCTGCGCAAGGCCGCACTCGATTACGGCATTGCCGAGGCGGACTGGCTCGACCTGTCCAGCGGTCTGGCGCCGTGGCCGTTTGCGATTCCCGAGATTCCGCTGCGCGCCTGGGCGCGATTGCCGGAAACCGATGACGGACTGGAGCAGGCCGCGTGCGATTACTACGGTGCCGCACAAGTGCTGCCGGTGGCCGGTTCGCAGATGGCCATTCAGTTGCTGCCGCGCTTGCGCCGTGCCGGCAAGGTCGGCGTGTTGTCGCCGTGTTATGCCGAGCACGCCGAGGCGTGGCGACGCAGTGGCTATATCGTGCGCGAAGTGCTGGAACAGGAAGTCGAGTTCTTTCTCGACAGCCTCGATGTGCTGGTGGTGGTCAATCCGAACAATCCGACCGGCCTGAGCCTGACGCCGGCGCGCTTGCTCGACTGGCATGCGCGGCTCGCGCAACGTGGTGGCTGGCTGGTAGTCGATGAAGCGTTCATGGACAACACGCCGCAACTCAGTCTGGCGCCTTACGCGCATCAAGTCGGGCTGATTGTGCTGCGTTCGTTCGGCAAGTTTTTCGGTCTGGCCGGCGTGCGTCTGGGCTTTGTGCTGGCCGAGCGCAAGTTGCTCAGATTGCTCGCCGAACAGGTCGGGCCGTGGGCGGTCAGCGGGCCGACGCGGGTGCTCGGCCAGGCCTGTCTGCAAGACACCGAAGGGCATACGCGTCAACGGATTCGCAGTGATGAAACGAGCGAGCGCCTGGCCCTGTTGCTGGAACGCTATGGCTTCAAACCGCAGGGCGGTTGCGCGCTGTTTCAGTGGCTGATCACCGAGCAGGCGCAAGCGCTGCATGAATTCATGGCCCGACGCGGCATCCTCCTGCGCATCTTTACCCACAACAGCAGTTTGCGTTTCGGCCTGCCGGCCGATGCGGCTGAAGAGACGCGACTCGAACAAGCATTGCAAGCATTCGCCAAGGAAAACCAATGACCACCCTGATGGTGCAAGGCACCACCTCCGACGCCGGCAAAAGCACTTTGGTGACGGCGTTGTGCCGCTGGGCAACGCGTCAGGGCATCGCGGTGGTGCCGTTCAAACCGCAGAACATGGCGCTGAACAGCGCGGTGACTGCTGACGGCGGCGAGATCGGTCGTGCGCAAGCGGTACAGGCGCAAGCGGCAAACCTCGAACCGCACACCGATATGAATCCGGTGCTGCTCAAACCGAACAGTGACACCGGCGCGCAAGTGATTATCCATGGCCGTGCCGTCACCAGCATGAACGCCGTGGCGTATCACGATTACAAAGCCATCGCGATGCAAGCCGTGCTGGCCTCGCACGAACGGCTCAGCGCTGCGTATCCGCTGGTCATGGTCGAGGGCGCGGGCTCTCCGGCAGAGATCAATCTGCGCGCTGGCGACATCGCCAACATGGGCTTTGCCGAAGCGGTGGATTGCCCGGTGTTGTTGATCGCCGATATCAATCGCGGCGGGGTTTTCGCCCATCTGGTCGGCACCTTGGAGCTGCTGTCGCCGAGCGAGCAGGCGCGGGTCAAAGGCTTCATCATCAATCGTTTTCGCGGCGACATTGCCTTGCTGCAACCGGGCCTCGACTGGCTCGAACAGCGCACCGGCAAAGCGGTGGTCGGCGTGCTGCCATACGTGATGGATCTGCACCTTGAGGCCGAAGACGGTATCGATCAGCGCCAGACCGACAAGGCTGAACAAGTGTTGAAAGTGCTGGTGCCGGTGCTGCCACGGATCAGCAACCACACCGATTTCGATCCGCTGCGTTTGCATCCGCAAGTCGACCTGCAGTTTGTCGGCCCGGGCCAGGCGATTCCACCGGCGGACTTGATCATCCTGCCTGGCTCGAAAAGCGTGCGCAGTGATCTGGCGTTTCTACGCGCCAACGGTTGGGAAACCGCGATCAGCCGTCACCTGCGTTACGGCGGCAAAGTGCTGGGGATTTGCGGCGGTCTGCAAATGCTTGGTGAGCAGGTGCACGACCCGCTCGGCCTGGAAGGTGCGCCCGGTTCGAGTGCCGGTCTGGGTTTGCTGGCGTTCGAAACCACGCTGGAAGCCGAGAAACAATTGCGCAACGTGCGCGGGCGTCTGGCGCTGGAAGATGCCGAGGTCAGTGGCTATGAAATTCATGCCGGTGTGACCAGCGGGCCGGCGCTGAAGCATGCGGCGGTGCATCTGGATGACGGTCGTTGCGACGGTGCGCAAGGTCTTGACGGACAGGTGTTCGGCACCTATCTGCATGGCTTGTTCGAATCACCGGCAGCCAGTGCGGCATTGTTGCGCTGGGCCGGGTTGAGTGACGTGCAGGAGGTGGATTACCACGGCTTGCGCGAGCGCGATATCGAGCGGCTGGCGGATCTGGTGGAGAAGCATCTGGATACCGGTTTGTTGCGTCAGCTCTGTGGGATTTGAATTGTCTCGCCGTACATTTTTCAGGATGTCCTTATGCTTCAACTGATCCTCGGCGGCGCCCGCTCCGGCAAAAGTCGCCTGGCAGAAAAACTCGCCAGCGAAAGCCATCTGGCCGTGACCTACATCGCCACCAGCCAACCGCTGGACGGTGAAATGAGCGAGCGCGTCGCTCATCACCGCGCTCGCCGTCCTGCTGAGTGGGCACTCATTGAAGAACCGCTGGAACTGGCTCGCGTGCTGCGTGAAAACGCCGCCGCCGAGCGTTGCCTGCTGGTGGATTGCCTGACCCTGTGGCTGACCAATCTGCTGATGCTCGACGATGCCGAACGCCTCGCCGCCGAGCGAGAAGCCCTGCTCGACTGCCTGGCGTCACTGCCGGGGGAAATCATTTTTGTCAGCAACGAGACCGGAATGGGTGTCGTGCCGCTGGGCGAATTGACTCGCCGCTACGTCGATGAAGCCGGTTGGCTGCATCAAGCTCTGGCCGAGCGTTGTCAGCGTGTTGTCCTGACCGTCGCCGGCCTGCCCCTGACTCTGAAAGGACCTGCGTTATGACCCAAACCTGGTGGCTGAACCCGTGCAAACCGGTGAACATCGACGTTGTCGAGCAAGCGGCGGCACGCCAGCAGCAACTGACCAAACCGGCCGGTTCGCTCGGTCGTCTGGAATCGGTGGCCGTGCAACTGGCCGGTCTGCAAGGTCAGGTCAAGCCGACGCTCGAACAGGTCTGGATTGCGATCTTCGCCGGCGATCACGGCGTGGTCGCTGAAGGCGTTTCCGCGTTTCCACAGGAAGTCACCGGGCAGATGCTGCTCAACTTCGTCAGTGGCGGGGCGGCGATCAGCGTGCTGGCGCGCAAGCTTGAGGCGCAACTGGAAGTGGTCGATCTGGGCACGGTGACGCCGTCGCTGAATTTGCCGGGCGTGCGTCACTTGAACATCGGTGCGGGCACGGCGAATTTTGTCCAGGGCGCAGCGATGACCCAGGCCCAGGGCGAACTTGCTTTGCAGGCCGGGCGTGACAGCGTGTTACGGGCGAAAGCGGCGGGCACTCAGTTGTTCATCGGCGGTGAAATGGGCATCGGCAACACCACGGCGGCCAGTGCGCTGGCCTGTGCCTTGCTCGATTGCCCGGTGGTGCACCTGACCGGCCCGGGCACCGGGCTGAATGCCGAAGGTGTCAGCCATAAAGCGCAAGTCATCGAACGCGCGCTGGCCTTGCACGCGGCGCAACGTGGTGACGCGTTGCAGACGCTGTTCAACCTCGGCGGTTTTGAAATGGCGGCGTTGGTCGGTGCCTATCTGGCCTGCGCGCAGGAAGGTGTAGCGGTGCTGGTCGATGGCTTTATCTGCACGGTCGCCGCGCTGGTGGCCGTGCGCCTGAATCCGGCCTGCCGCGAGTGGCTGTTGTTCGGTCATCGTGGCGCGGAACCGGGCCACCGCCATGTGCTGGAAGCGTTGAACGCCGAACCGTTGCTGGAACTCGGTCTGCGTCTGGGCGAGGGCAGCGGTGCCGCGTTGGCCGTGCCGCTGATGCGTCTGGCCTGTGATCTGCATGGACAGATGGCGACATTCGCCGAGGCAGCAGTGGCGGACCGTCCGGCATGACCTTGCGCCTGGATCTGCTGCGCCACGGAGAGACCGAACTGGGCGGCGGCTTGCGCGGCAGTCTTGATGATGCGCTCACTGAAAAGGGCTGGGCGCAGATGCGTGCAGCCGTGGTCGCGGGCGGGCCCTGGGAGCATCTGATCAGTTCGCCGTTGCAACGATGTGCACGGTTTGCCGCTGAACTCGGCGAGCAACTGAATATGCCGGTGCATCTGGACAAGGATCTGCAGGAACTGCACTTCGGCGCGTGGGAAGGGCAGAGCGCGGCGGCGTTGATGGACACCGATGCCGATGCGTTGGGGCTGTTCTGGGCGGATCCGTATGCATTCCCGCCGCCGCAGGGTGAGCCGGTCAGCGATTTCTCCGCTCGGGTACTCGCGGCGGTCGCACGGTTGCAGGCGGCCTACGCGGGTGAGCGGGTGCTGCTGATCAGTCACGGCGGAGTGATGCGCCTGTTGCTGGCGCGGGCGCGGGGTTTGCCTCGTGAGCAACTGCTGAATGTCGAAGTCGGGCATGGCGCATTGTTCTCGCTGACCGTCGAAGCTGATGGCTCGCTCAAGGAAGGTTGCTGACATGTTGCCGCTGTGGATCGCCCTGCAATTTCTCAGCAGTTTGCCGATTCGTTTGCCGGGCATGCCGACGCCGGAACAGCTCGGGCGTTCGCTGCTGTTTTATCCGCTGGTGGGGTTGCTGTTTGGCGTGATTCTCTGGGCGCTGAATCTGGCCTTGGCTGGCGCGCCGCTGTTGTTGCACGCGGCATCGCTGTTGACGGTTTGGGTGCTGCTCAGCGGTGCGTTGCATCTGGATGGTCTGGCGGACAGCGCCGATGCCTGGCTCGGCGGCTTTGGTGATCGCGAGCGCACGCTGACGATCATGAAAGATCCGCGCAGCGGGCCGATTGCGGTGGTGACGCTGGTATTGGTGTTGCTGCTCAAGTTTGCCGCATTGCTGGCGCTGATCGAGCAGCAGCAGACGCTGGCGCTGATCATCGTGCCGCTACTGGGGCGGGCGGCGCTGCTCGGGTTGTTCCTGACCACGCCGTATGTGCGGGCGGGTGGATTGGGCCAGGCGCTGGCCGATCATTTGCCGCGCAGAGCCGGGTGGCGGGTTTTGGCGGTGAGCGCGCTTGCCTGTGTGGTGATTGCCGGATTCAAGGCAGTTATTGCGCTGCTGGTGGCGGTCGTTGTGTTCGTCTGGTTGCGGCATTTGATGGTGCGGCGGTTGGGTGGCACGACTGGCGATACGGCGGGGGCATTGCTGGAGTTGTTGGAGATGGCGGTGCTTGTTGGGTTGGTTCTGATCTGAAAGATCTCTGTAACCGTGCCGCCGTCTTCGGGAGCAAGCCCCCTCCCGCAGGGATTTTTTGTGCACCAGAGATCCAGTCTGGAAAGTGCTCCCACAGGATTTTTTGTGCACCAGAGATCTAATGTGGGAGGGGGCTTTCTCCCGAAGGCGGTCTGTCAGGTGTCACAAATGTGACGGGTAAACTCATCTGTAACTTGATTTAACACAGTCGCGGGTATATACACGCATCATGCTTCCTTCTCAGTGTTTGTGCACCAACCTGCGTCGCGCCGCGCGTGGCGTCAGCAGGCATTACGACGGCGCTCTCGATGGCTTCGGGATCAACGTTGCCCAGTATTCTCTGCTGTGCAATCTGCAGCGGCTGGATCAACCGAGCATCTCGGAACTGGCCGAAGCCATGGGCCTGGATCGCAGCACCCTGGGGCGCAATCTGCGCGTGCTGGAAGGTGAGGGACTGGTGGCGCTGGCCGAGGGCGAAGACATGCGTAACCGCATCGTCCGGCTTACCGAAACCGGTGCGCAGCGTCTGGCAGCGGCGTTGCCGGCCTGGGAAGCGGCGCAACAGCGGTTGATTGATCGTCTGGGTGCCGAGAAGCGTGAAACCTTGCTCAAATTGCTGGATGAACTGGCTTGATGCCAGTTTTTTCGGATTCAAGCGGGTATATACCCGCGACTGGAGAATAACAATGACATCGATGTGGCGTACGTGCGGTTGGGTGTTGCTGGGCAGTGCGCTGATCCTGGCGTTGTCATTGGGCGTGCGACACGGCTTCGGTCTGTTCCTGTCGCCGATGAGTGCGCAGTTTGGCTGGGGGCGTGAAGTGTTTGCCTTCGCCATCGCCTTGCAGAACCTGATCTGGGGACTGGCGCAGCCATTCACTGGCGCGCTCGCCGACCGTTTCGGTGCGGCGAAAGTGGTGCTGGTCGGCGGCGTACTCTACGCCTTGGGCCTGGTGTTCATGGGCTTGTCGGATTCGGCGCTGACTCTTTCGTTGAGCGCCGGTTTGCTGATCGGCATCGGTCTGTCCGGCACGTCCTTCTCAGTCATCCTCGGCGTAGTCGGCCGCGCCGTTCCGCCAGAGAAGCGCAGCATGGGTATGGGCATCGCCAGCGCCGCCGGTTCTTTCGGTCAGTTCGCCATGTTGCCCGGCACCCTCGGTCTGATCGGTTGGCTCGGCTGGTCTGCCGCGCTACTGGTGCTGGGCCTGCTGGTGGCGATGATCGTGCCGCTGGTGAGCATGCTCAAGGACAAGCCGCTGCCGGTGCTCGGTCATGAGCAGACACTCTCTGAAGCACTGCGCGAAGCCTGTTCGCATTCGGGATTCTGGCTGCTGGCGTTCGGCTTTTTCGTTTGCGGCTTTCAGGTAGTATTCATCGGCGTGCACTTGCCGGCGTATCTGGTCGATCAGCACTTGCCGGCTACCGTCGGCACCACGGTGCTGGCGCTCATTGGGTTGTTCAACATCTTCGGCACCTACACCGCCGGGTGGCTCGGTGGGCGCATGTCGAAACCGCGATTGCTGACCGGCTTGTACCTGCTGCGCGCGGTGGTGATCGTGTTGTTCCTGTGGCTGCCGGTGACGACGACATCCGCCTACCTGTTCGGCATGGCCATGGGTTTCCTGTGGCTGTCGACGGTGCCGTTGACCAACGGCACCGTGGCGACCTTGTTTGGTGTGCGAAATCTGTCCATGCTCGGTGGCATCGTGTTCCTGTTCCACCAGCTCGGCTCGTTCCTCGGCGGCTGGCTGGGTGGGGTGGTGTATGACCGTACCGGGAGTTATGACTTGATCTGGCAGGTGGCAATTCTTCTGAGTCTGCTGGCGGCCGCGTTGAACTGGCCGGTGCGTGAGCGACCGGTCGAACGCCTGCAGCCACGTGTGAGCGCCGCATGAGCCGACTCTGGCCGCGAATCGCCTTCACCGCACTCGGCGCCGCTCTGCTGGCGCTGGTGTGGTGGGGATGGCATCAGGGCGGTCTGGCGCTGATGCAATTGGGCATGAGCATTTGCTAGAACCGGACGCGGCGAGTAACGTCGAGGTCTGACGACTGCTCAAGGATGCTCGACATGCTCATGCGCTGGTGTGCTGTTCCCGCGTTGCTGATGGCGTTGACCGGCCTGGCCCAGGCCGCTGACTGTCCGGAACTGTTGCAAGGTTCGCTACCGAAATTGCGCGCCAAGGAATCCATCGACCTGTGTCAACGCTACGCCGACAAGCCGCTGGTGGTGGTCAACACCGCGAGCTTCTGCGGATTTGCACCACAGTTCGAAGGCCTTGAGGCGCTGCATAAACGCTACGAAGGGCAAGGCCTGGAAATGCTCGGCGTCCCCTCCAATGACTTCAAGCAGGAATCCAAAGACAGCGCCGAGACCGCCAAGGTTTGCTACGCCAACTACGGCGTGACGTTCGCCATGACTGAGCCGCAAAAGGTTCGCGGTGATAACGCCACGCACTTGTTTCTGGTGCTGGCGGCACAGAGCAGTGCGCCAAAGTGGAATTTCTACAAATACGTCATCGACCGTCAGGGCAAGGTCATCGCCAATTTTTCCAGCCTGACCAAACCGGACGATCCGGAATTTATCGCGGCAATCGAGAAGGCCATCGCCTCGAAACCTTTGAAACCCTGATAGTCACCCACAAAAAAGCCCCGCCTCTGCGAAGAGGGCGGGGCTTTTTGTCGGCGAGGGATCAACCTCGCCGTGCAGCATCAGAAGCGGTAGGTCGCGCCGACACCGAAACCGTTTGCCGAGTTTTCATACTTGGCATTGTAGGTCTGACCACGATCGTTTTCGTTGCGGATCTTGACCGACTCTTCCTTCAGGTACGAGTAAGCGACGTCGATGGTCAGGTCTTCGGTCGGGCTCCAGCCGGCACCGATGCTGAAGATGGTCCGGTCGCCCGTAGGAATACGTGGCGAACGGTCGACGTTGTTGGTCGGCGACTGGTCGAAGGTCAGACCGGTACGCAGTACCCATTCCTTGTTCAACTGGTACGAAGTACCCACGGCATAAGCCCAGGAGTCGTGCCAGTTCTGATCTTCGGTGATCTCGCCGAACTGGCCGGCCAGCAGTGGCTGTACACCGGAGTTCTTGACAGTGATTTTTTCCAGCTGGCTCCAGCGGGTCCAGGTCGAACCGGCGTAGACATTCCAGCGGTCGTTGATCGCTTGAGTGACCGAGAAGTCGATCGATTCAGGCGTGGTGATCTTCAGCGAGGCGTCGTACTTCTGGTTGGCACCCAAGCCCACTGCCGCGAGTGCGCCGTAGTTGACCTTGGTATCACCTTCTAGCTTGTAGTCGACTTTCGAGTGGTAAGTCAGGCCCAGGCGCGTGGTGTCGGTGGCTTGTACCAGCACGCCGATGTTGTAACCCAGCGCGGTGTCGTCACCCTTGATCTTGACCTTGCCGTCCGGCAAAGCCTGAGTGATCGACAGGTTGGACTCCAGCGTACCGTCGATGCGGTTGATGGTCGGGCCGAAACCGATCGACACCTTATCGTTGAAGGCGTAGCTGATGGTCGGCTGGAAGGTGATGACTTGTACTTCCGACTTGCTACCGAAGTAACGGCCGGCAAAGCCGCTTTCGTAGTCGGTAATCAGGCCGAACGGCACGTAGACACCGAGGCCGAAGGCCCAGTGATCATCGATCGGTTTTACATAGAAACCCATAGGTACGGAGGTGAAGGGCACCATGTCGCCTTTGTTGCTGCCGCCATTAGGGCTGGAGCTGGCGTCGCTGATATCGGTTTTTGCGTCGAGGAATGCAACACCGCCGGTGACTTGTTCGCGCTTGATGCGCGACATGCCGGCAGGGTTGCCGTAAACAGTGCTTGCGTCGTCGGCAGAAGAAGATCGCCCAGCGTAACCGGTGCCCATCCCGCTGATACTGTGTTCGTTGATGGCAAAGCCAGCTGCGAAAATCTGGGTGGATGCCATGGTAACGGCGAGGCTAAGGGTGGTTTTGAGCATTACTTTTTTCATTATTAGAACTCCTGGTGATCACCGGGGCGAAAATTACCAACATTTTCGCTCCGGCGCTATAGTCCGTATGCCTTGAGTTAGAGCGGTTTTGTAGGACAATCCGACCAAAATCGCGACTCGTTGTGCGATCTTGTGAAACCGGCCAGTCAGCAAGCGACCTGATTCAGCGGTGAAACACAGGTTTGCCAGGCGCACGTAAAGTCGCGCAGGCGACCCTGAGGCTGAAAGGTTTGACGCCAGATACGCGCCATCCCGAGTAAATCGTCGGCGGCGGGGAGGGTGGTGTGTTGTTCTTCGACCAGCAGCCAGGCGATGGCGGTGGCGTAACGCAGGTTAACGGTCAATTCGAGGTGTGGGCCGCTGAGGAAAGCATGCTGGCTGGCCAGTCCGCGAACCAGGCTGGCACGCTCCGGATCGAGCGCCAGGTAATGATCCCAAAGCGCTTGATGGCGATGCTCGGCGATGCGGTAGAGGCCGTGGCCACGGCGGTCATGCAGGGCGGATCCGAGAGCGGACTGGCTGGCGGCAATGCCCAGCAGCAGGGATTCGGCAGTTGCGCAGTGGCGTCCCAGGTAGATTAATGTAGGACGGATCACGTAGCGGCACAGTTCGCTGGCAGCGATACCCATAAAGCCCTCGAATCTTGTTATTGGGCGGCGAAACCTGAAGGGGCCTTGGCAGCGGTGGATCGACTCAGGTTCGCCGGAAGCGGATCAAGCCGCTTGAGTTGAAGTGTAGTGTCATCTTGGTGAGGTAAAGGACTGTTTTTAAAATATTTCCGGCTTCGAGTTATAACCGTTATATCGGATGGTGCTTAGGCATAAATGCTCAAAAGTGAAACATCGGGCAATAAAAAGCCCCGCGTTTCAGGCGGGGCTTTGCTTTTGCAGCCTTTTCGGCTCTCAGGCAATCAATGCCTGACGTGTACGATCGATCACGGCCTGCAGCGGTTCGGCGCTGGAGTATTGATCGGGGTACAGACGCTCGCTGTGGCGCGCGATCCCGTGTTCATTGACCACGGTGAAGCTGAAGCAGCCTTTGCGAGCGGCCATGATCAGGCAGTTCATTGGAGCAAAAGCGTTGGTTAGGGTGCGAATGGCATCCTGAGTCTGGATTTGAGTAGACATAGTTATTAGGTGTTCCTACAAATGACACGGATAAGAACCGTGCAACGTTAAAACGTTCCAGTAATGTCGACCACCATTGGTCGAACAAAGAACCCGACTGGAACAAAGCAGCCAGTTTGAAGCGCTGATAAGTTGGCGCGCTTGGGCTGGCAGGTAGGTACTTAGGAGGGCAGGCAACACATCAAGGGCAAAGGTTCTGGGCCCGGGGTGAAGATCCTGATCAATTTGCAGGCTGGTTCGGTCAGAGTAAGTGGTCTTCGCAACACCCTTTGCATCATTCAAAGGCAGTGTCGTCGAAAGATTTACCTGGAAACCATCGAGGGGTCGTTCCCGCTTTTTTCGGTGAAGGCTTCTGGGAAGAAGGTTGACCGTGGGGATGTGTTCGACCGGAATTGACTTTCAGCTTGGTACTAACGCCGCGGATACTAACGGATCGTCCCGGGCAAAGCAAACCCACCTGCAAAAAAGATTATAAACGGTAGCGACGGTGCGAGTGATGACGTGTAGATCGGGTCCATCCAATCGGAAAGTCGACCATCCGTCGCCACAAAAGCGTGCGTCCATATCCGTCGCCAAATGGCTTATCCCCAGGTCAAGGGCCAAAATGACCCGAAAAAGCGCATCGATATAACCGGGTAACAGGTACTTGTGCACATTAGTTGCGCAGGCTGTAACGTCGCTGTCACACCAAACCTGACCCCGGTGGCTGCCTGTAACGAAAGTTTAAGTCAATGAAAAACATCGCTTTTTTTTGTTGGTGAAAAAATCGTCAGTTTGAGCGCAGCCCCCATTCCACAAGGCTTTGCGGCGGATTGAAGACGGTTGTCCACTGAGTTATCCACAGCTTCTGTGGATTGTCCCGAGCGCTTGCTCTAGGACGGGCGTGCCGAGTTTTTTTCGACTTTACCTGTAAGAAAAAGAGAGTAGAGTGGCGCGCCTTCCGATCTGTCCCACAGTGCTTTATGAAGTTTCGCTCAGTATCAGACTCTGTTACCTCACAATCCCCTCGTGTTACCTCGCCCAAGCGATTTTCTGTACGCGTGGCCGAATGGCTGCTCGACAGCCCGCGCCTGAGTGACAGTCACAACGCCAAACACCTCGCCGGCCGCCTGCTCAAGCAACCAGCGCGCGAAGGCGTGGTCGTTGCGCAAAGCCGTCTCGGCCAATTGATGTGCCGCGAATGCGGCAATGCTCGGGATCGCCGTATCGGTCAGGACCTTCTTCGCCAGGCCGCTCGCGCCGGCGATCTGCGTGCACAGCAGGAACTCGGGCTCATCGAAGACTGAGCTGTCCAAGTTCTGACACCTTGGTTAACCTTCAGGCTTTATTCCAACGGCAGGAGTCGCTATGGCTATGGACTTGACCAGCGTATTGCTCGGTCTCGCAGGGGCAGGGCTGCCGTTATTGGCGCTGGCCTGGCAACTGCAGCGCCGGGCGAGTAGCGGCCAGGCCGAAGTGGCCCTGCTGGAAGAGCGGCTGGCCATGGCGCAACTGGCGCAGGACGGACTTACCGCGCAGCTGGACGCCAGTCGTGATGAGGTTGCCGATCTCGGTCAGGCCAACGCTGCCAAACAGGCTGATCTGGCAGCGCTGCGCCGCGAAGTCGAGTTGTTGCAGATCGAGCGCGACGATGCGCGTGACGCCTCCCATGCCTGGAATATCGAACGCGCCAACAAGGAAGCCGAACTGCGCCGTCTCGACGCTCAAGCCGCCTCACTGAATGCCGAGCTGCGCGAGCAACAGGAAAGCCACCAACAACGTCTGAGCGACCTGCAAGGTTCGCGCGATGAACTGCGTGCACAGTTCGCCGAACTGGCCGGGAAGATATTCGATGAGCGTGAACAGCGTTTCGCCGAGACCAGCCAGCAGCGCCTCGGGCAGTTGCTCGATCCGTTGAAAGAACGCATTCAATCCTTCGAAAAGCGCGTGGAAGAAAGTTACCAGGCCGAAGCCCGCGAGCGTTTCTCGCTGGCCAAGGAACTGGAGCGTTTGCAGGCACTTAACCTGCGCCTGAGTGATGAAGCCACCAACCTGACCCGTGCGCTAAAAGGCCAGAAAACCCAAGGCAACTGGGGCGAGCTGATTCTTGAGCGGGTGCTGGAACACGCCGGGCTGGAGAAGGGTCGCGAGTACCAGACCCAGGTCAATCTCAAGGGTCCGGACGGCGAGCGCTTCCAGCCGGACGTGATCATTTATCTGCCGGGCGACAAGCAGGTGGTGGTCGATTCGAAGGTCAGCCTGACCGCGTATCAGCAGTACGTAGCGGCCGAGGACGACTCCCTCGGGCAAATCGCGATCAAGCAACACGTGCTGTCGCTGCGCAATCATGTCAAAGGCTTGGCGGGCAAGGATTACAAACGTCTGGAAGGCTTGCACAGTCTCGATTTCGTCTTGCTGTTCGTGCCGATCGAAGCGGCGTTTTCCGCAGCGCTACAGGCAGAGCCAGCGCTGTTTCAGGAGGCCTTCGATCGCAACATCGTCATCGTCAGCCCGACCACGTTGCTGGCGACATTGCGCGTGATCGACAGCCTGTGGAAGCAGGAACGCCAGAGTCAGAACGCCCGGGAAATCGCCGAGCGGGCCGGGTGGCTGTACGACAAGTTCGTGCTGTTCATTCAGGATCTGGATGAAGTCGGAAATCGTCTTCAGCAATTGGACAAAGCCTACAGCTCGGCGCGCAACAAACTCACTGAAGGGCGCGGCAACCTGGTCAGCCGCAGCGAACAGCTGAAACTGTTGGGCGCGCGCGCGAGCAAGAGCTTGCCGGCCGATTTGCTGGAGCGGGCGATGACGGATGTCGACGGATTGGTCGAGTTGCCTGAGTAAACCCGATTTTGTGGCGAGGGAGCCTGCTCCCTCGCCACAGGTCTTGTGGTGTCAAGGTTTTACAACGGCAAATACCGACTCAACAACGCCCGCAACGCCGCCGGTTTCACCGGTTTGGCCAGATAATCCAGCCCCGCCGCATGCACCTGCGCCACCGTTTCGGGATGGCCGTCAGCGCTGATTACCACCCCCGGCACCGGTTCGCCCAGGCGCGTGCGCAGCCACGCCATCAGCTCGGTACCGGTTTCGCCGTCATCGAGGTGGTAATCCACCAGCGCCAGTTGCGGTCGTACGCCTTCGTTGAGCAACGCAGCGCACTCCTCACGATTGCGCGCCGTCCAGACCTGACAACCCCAGCGACTCAACAAACTGTTCATGCCGATCAGGATGCTGTCTTCATTGTCGATGCACAGCACCTGCGCGCCGCTGTGCAGTTTGCCGTTGATTTCGCTGATCGCGCTGGCCGGTACGGTTTGTGAGTGGGCCAGCGGCACACTGACGCTGAAAACGCTGCCGCGTCCCGGCCATGAACGCACACGCAATGTATGGCCAAGCACGCGGCATAAACCATCGGCAATCGCCAGGCCAAGGCCCAGGCCTTTTTCGGCGCGGGTCTGATGGCTGTCGAGGCGTTTGAATTCTTCGAAAATGACTTTCTGTTTATCCAGCGCAATGCCCGGGCCGCGATCCCACACTTCCAGACACAACTCGCCGTCGCGCCGTCGTACGCCCAGCAGCACAGGGCCTTTGGCGTAGCGGAAAGCATTGGTGAGGAAGTTCTGCAGAATCCGCCGCAGCAGTTTGATGTCGCTGTCGATGCGCAGATGACTGCCGCGCACGCGGAATTTCAGGCCTTGCTCCTGCGCCAGCGCCTGGAACTCGGCACCGAGAATGTCGAACAGCTCATTGAGCGCGAACGGCTTGCGATCCGGGTTGATCTTGCCGTTTTCAAGTCGCGAAATATCCAGCAGATCGCTGATCAGGTCTTCGGCTGAGCGCAGCGAACTGTCGAGGTGCTGCACCAGTTTCTGCGCCTCGCCGCTCAAACCGTCGTCCTGATGGGAGAGGGCGGCGGAGAACAGTCGCGCAGCGTTCAGCGGCTGCATCAGGTCATGGCTGACCGCCGCGAGAAAACGGGTTTTCGACTGATTCGCCGCTTCGGCGTTGCCTTTGGCTTCGGTCAACGCGACGTTGAGTTGCGAGAGTTCCTGAGTGCGCTCGCTGACGCGTTGCTCCAGGCCTTCGTTGGCCTCGGTCAGCGCCTGTTCAGCCTCGCGGAACGCGGTGATGTCGGTGAAACTCATGACGAAACCGCCGCCCGGCATCGGGTTGCCGATCAGTTCGATCACCCGGCCATTGGGGAACAGACGTTCGGAAGTGTGCGCACGGCCCTGGCGCATCCAGTGCAGGCGCCGGGCGACGTGCACTTCGGCTTCGCCGGGGCCGCACAAGCCGCGCTCGGCGTTGTAGCGAATGATGTCGGCAATCGGGCGGCCAACGCTGATCAAGCCATCCGGGTAGTTGAACAGCTCCAGGTAGCGACGGTTCCAGGCCACCAGTTTCAGCGATTGGTCGACCACGCTGATGCCTTGCGTGATGTTTTCAATCGCGCCCTGCAGCAAGGCGCGGTTGAACTGCAACACTTCCGAGGCTTCGTCAGCGATGCGCACGACATCTTCCAGCTGCATTTCCCGACCTTCAATGGCGGCTTTTACGACGGCTCGCGTCGAAGAAGCGCCGAGAACACCGGCGAGCAAGCGTTCGGTGTGGGCGATCCATTCGCCGTCGGCGTTCTGGTTGGGATTGAAGCCTTTGCCCTGGCGGTAGGCGAACCGAATGAAGCTCTGTCGGGCGCGTTCCTCACCGACGAAGCGTGCCGCCAGTTGCAACAAATCATCGATCTGCACCGCCAGCATCGAGCGCGCACTGGGGCGGGCGCTGATTTCCTGGCCGATGAAGCGCCCGGCCTGCCAGTGCTCCGAGACCCGAGTGCGCGAAAGCACCGAGACCCAGGCAAACAGCGTGAAGTTGCCGGCCAGCGACAGCACCACGCCTTGGGTCAGCGGGGTGATCGGTAGGTTCAGCGGGTTACTGTGCAGCCACGCCAGCCCAGGGAAACTGCTCAGCGACCAGCCGAGACTGTGTGCTGCAATCGGCAGAATCAATGTGTAAAACCATAGGAACGTGCCGGCAGCGAGACCGGCGAACACGCCGCGCCGGTTGGCCTGTTTCCAGTACAGCGCACCGAGCATGGCGGGTGCCAGTTGCGTGACCGCGGCGAAGGCAATCTGGCCGATGGTCGCCAGACTCGCCGTCGAGCCGAGCAAACGATAGCTGACGTACGCCAGCAAAAGGATCACCACGATGCTCACGCGCCGCACCGAGAGCATCCATTGGCGGAACACTTCGAACGGGCGCTCGGCATTGTTGCGCCGCAGCAACCACGGCAACAGCATGTCGTTGGAGACCATGGTCGACAGCGCCACGCTGGCGACAATCACCATGCCGGTGGCCGCCGACGCGCCGCCAATGAACGCCAGCACTGCCAGCGCCGGATGGGCCTGGGCCAGTGGCAGACTGATCACGAACGAGTCTGGCAGTACGTCGCTCGGTAACAACATCTGACCGGCCAGGGCGATTGGGACTACGAACAATGCTGCCAGTGCGAGGTACGCGGGAAATACCCATTTGGCCAGACGCAGATCCTGTGGATCGATGTTCTCGACCACGGTGACGTGGAATTGCCGGGGCAGGCAGATGATCGCCATCATCGCCACACCGGTCTGTACCACCATCGATGGCCAGTTGACGGTTTCCTTCCAGTATTCCTCAAGGCGCGGGGCGAGCATCGCCTGATTGAACAGGTCGTCGAAGCCGTCATACAGACCGAAGGTGACGAATGCGCCGACGGCGAGAAATGCGAACAGCTTGACCAGTGACTCGAAGGCAATGGCCAGTACCATGCCGCGATGGTGTTCGGTGGCGTCGAGGTTGCGCGTGCCGAAGACGATGGTGAACAGCGCCAGCACCAGCGACACAATCAGCGCGGTGTCCTGGGCACGCGTGCCCATCGCGTCGGCACCAGCACCGATCAGCAGATTCACGCCGAGCACGATGCCTTTGAGTTGCAGGGCGATGTAGGGGAGCACGCCGACCAGGCAAATCAGGGCCACGACCACGGCCAGCGTTTGCGACTTGCCGTAACGCGCGGCGATGAAGTCGGCGATGGAGGTGATGTTCTCCTGTTTGCTGATCATCACCATTTTTTGCAGCACCCACGGCGCGCCGACCAGCAGAAGGATCGGCCCGAGGTAGATCGGCAGGAATGACCACAGCTGCTCGGCGGCCTGACCGACCGCGCCGAAGAATGTCCAGCTGGTGCAATAGACCGCCAGCGACAGGCTGTACACCCACGCACGCATTCGCGGCGGCAACGGCGCGCTGCGACGGTCGCCGTAGAAGGCGATGGCGAACATGATGGCCATATAGGCCAGGGCGACGGCGGCGATCAGCCCGGTGGACAACGACATGCATCACTCCTGACAAAAGACGCCCGGGCATTCCAGCCCGGGCGGACAGTCTCGCATGAGTGCGGCGGTTAGTCAGTGTCGACCAAGGTCGTGGCGTGGCGGGGTGTCGCAGGTGTGGAACCGGGTGGTTTTTGTGCTGACCGGGCGGGCCTCATCGCGAGCAGGCGTCAGTTGTGACGCAGCGCAATATCGATCAGATGATGAAGCTCATCCACCTCCAGCGCCGCCGCCGAAAACAGAATCCGGAACACCACCGGCGCCACCACCAAATTGATCAAGCGGTCGATGCTCGGCGCGGTTTCCTCGGGGTGACGGTCAATGATGATCTGCAACTGTGCCGCAATGATCGTCACGCAATACCCCGGCGTCGCGCTCGCCTGTACGTCGCGCATCATGTTGCGTCCAGGCTCGGAGCTCATCTCGTCCAGATACTGCTCGGCCCATGCCCGAATATCGCTGCGCAGGCTGCCGGTTAGTGCCGGCTCACTGTCGGGGCGCATGCGGGCGAGGGCGACGTCGGCCAACAACGCGGCGAGATCGCCCCAGCGCCGGTAGATCGTCGACGGTGTAACCCCGGCGCGCGCCGCGATTTGCGGCACTGTCACCGTGGAGCGCTCCTGTTCTTGCAGCAGCGCGCGGACAGCCGAATGAATCGACTCTTGCACCCGGGCACTGCGGCCGCCGGGGCGTAAACCTTCTTTAATAGCCATGCGGCAGACCTTAACACAAAGAATTTGCTTTAAGCGCGAGGCGGTAGCACACTCCGCAAAAGCAAAAAATTAGCTTTTGCGGAGTGTGCACATGATTAGCCTTGCTTCCAACCGTTCCAGCCTGTGGTTTCTGGCGATCACCTTACTCAGTTTTCTCGCCGCTTCCACCGCGCCGACGCCGTTGTACCACTTGTATCAGGATCAACTGCATTTCTCGGCCGCAGTGCTGACGCTGATTTTCGGTGTATATGCACTCAGCCTCCTGGCGGCTTTATTGACCGTCGGTTCGCTGTCCGATCACGTCGGACGCAAGCCGGTGATCTTCAGTGCCGTGTTGCTCAACGCGTTGGCAATGCTGCTGTTCATCTATGCCGACAGTGTGGCGTGGCTGATCAGTGCGCGAGTGTTGCAGGGCTTTGCTACTGGCATGGCCACGGCGGTGCTGAGCGCAACATTGCTCGACACTGACCGCCACCAAGGGCCGTTGATCAACAGTGTGGCGCCGTTGTTGGGGATGGCGCTGGGCGGCATGGGGTGTGGCTTGCTCGCCGAGTTCGCCCCGGCCCCGCTGCAACTGACCTACTGGTTATTGCTCGCGCTGTTTGTGTTGCAGGCACTGTATGTCTGGCGGTTACCGGAAAGTGTCACGCCGCAGGCCGGCGCCTGGGCATCGCTGCGGCCGACCCTGCATGTGCCGGTTCAGGCGCGGGCAACCTTATGGAAAGTCCTGCCGCTAAACACAGCGACTTGGGCGCTCGGCGGTTTTTACGCGTCGCTGGCGCCTTCGCTGGTGCGTACGGCCACCGGTTCCACGTCCAACCTGATCGGCGGCGCCACCGTGGCGGCATTGACCGTGACGGGTGCTTTGATGATTTTCACCTTGCGCAATCGCAGCGCCAAACGTGCCTTGCAACTGGGCGCGAGTTTGCTGCCGATGGGTCTGCTGCTGATTCTGCTCGGTGTGCACAGCGCCAGTCTGCCGGTGTTTTTCCTCGGCACATTGGTCGCCGGTTGTGGTTTCGGTTCCGGATTCCTCGGTGCCGTGCGCAGCCTGGTGCCGTTGGCTTTGCCCCATGAGCGTGCGGGGTTGATGTCGGCGTATTACGTGCTGAGTTATCTGGCGTTCTGTCTGCCGGCGTTGCTCGCCGGCCATTTGGCGCGCAGTTTTGGCTTGCTCGCAACCACCGATGGTTACGGCGCGGTGCTGATCGTGCTGGCACTCGGCGCGTTATTGCTCAGCGTGCGTCCGGCAGCGGTCAAGGCGTGCAGCGCTCCATAAGCCCGGCGGATTCGGTTAGCCTTGTTCGCCACTCTTCTCACGGATCGACTCATGAAGATTATCCGCAGCAAAAGCTTCACCGCCGACCGCGCCTGGGGCGCACTCGACATCGCCAACATGAAGGGCATCACCACGCGCTTGCACTGGACCGATCAGCCGTACAACTGGCATGTCAATGATGGCGAGGAAGTGTTTGTGGTGCTCGACGGCACAGTGTCGATGCATTACCGCGAGAAGGGTGAAGAAAAACAGGTGCAGTTGGACGTTGGCGATATTTTCTACGCCTCGGTCGGCACCGAGCACGTCGCCCATCCGCAAGGTGCGGCGCGGATTCTGGTGATTGAAAGCGAAGGCAGCGTTTGATTACTTATCTGCAAAACAGATAACAGTTAGAGATATTACCCGTTATATAGATATTCGATTCGGATCTACCATGGACTCAACCTCACCAGAGGAGAGGAGTTCATGATGATTTGCCCCAACAGCGCCAAGCCCGGCATCAAGCCTTTCAGCCAGCTTCAGCACCCGCGTGAAGTGATCCGGCAATTCACGCCCAACTGGTTCGCCGCCACGATGGGTACCGGCGTGCTAGCGTTGGCACTGGCGCAGTTGCCGCTGGCGATTCCCGGTTTACACGCCGTCGCCGAAGGGCTGTGGTTGTTCAACATTCTGTTGTTCACGCTGTTCACGGCGGCCTACGCCGCGCGCTGGATTCTGTTCTTCGATGAAGCGCGGCGGATTTTCGGGCACTCCACGGTGTCGATGTTCTTCGGCACGATTCCCATGGGCTTGGCGACAATTATCAACGGTTTTCTGCTGTTCGGCCTGCCGCGCTGGGGCGACGGCGTCATTCATCTCGCCGAAGTGCTGTGGTGGATCGACGTGGCCATGTCGCTGGCCTGCGGTGTGTTGATTCCGTACATGATGTTTACCCGTCAGGAACACAGCATCGACCAGATGACCGCCGTCTGGCTGTTGCCGGTGGTCGCCGCTGAAGTCGCGGCGGCCAGTGGCGGTTTGCTCGCGCCGCATCTCACCGATGCCCACTCGCAACTGATCGTACTGACCACCAGCTACGTGCTTTGGGCCTTTTCCCTGCCGGTGGCGTTCAGCATTCTGACCATCCTGTTGCTGCGCATGGCGTTGCATAAACTGCCCCACGAAAACATGGCCGCGTCGAGCTGGCTGGCCCTCGGCCCTATCGGCACCGGTGCGCTGGGCATGTTGCTGCTGGGCGCGGATGCGCCGGCGATCTTCGCCGCCAACGGTCTGCCGGGCCTTGGCGAAATCGCATCGGGCATTGGCTTGATCGCCGGTATCACCCTGTGGGGGTTCGGCTTGTGGTGGATGTTGATGGCGTTGTTGATCACCGTGCGTTATCTGCGTGACGGCATTCCGTTCAACCTCGGCTGGTGGGGTTTTACCTTCCCGCTGGGCGTGTATTCGCTGGCGACGCTGAAACTTGCCAGCACGCTGAGTCTTGGTTTTTTCAGTGTCGTCGGCTGCGTGCTGGTGACCTTGCTGGCGGTGATGTGGCTGATTGTCGGCAAGCGCACGCTGCAAGGGGCGTGGCGCGGTGAACTGTTTGTCTCGCCGTGCATTGCAGGTTTGAAGAAATAACCTGAAAAGTTTAGGTAAGGTGTGGCCTGGATCGCGGTTCGAGATTCCAATACAAGAACCCAGGCCACTCCAACCCAACATCAGGGAAACACGGAAGATGAGTCACCCCTCACAGTTCAACCTGCTGCGCACCCGGCGTTTCTTGCCGTTCTTCATCACGCAGTCGCTTGGCGCGTTCAACGACAACGTGTTTAAACAGTCGCTGATCCTCGCCATTCTCTATCGGCTGACCATCGAAGGTGACCGCTCAATCTGGGTCAACCTGTGTGCGCTGCTGTTTATCCTGCCGTTTTTTCTGTTCTCGGCGCTGGCCGGGCAGTTCGGGGAAAAATTCGCCAAGGACGCGCTGATCCGGGTCATCAAACTCGCGGAAATCGCGATCATGGCCGTAGGATCGATCGGCTTCCTCTTCGATCATCTGTCGCTGATGCTGGTGGCGCTGTTCGCCATGGGCACGCATTCGGCACTGTTCGGGCCGGTGAAGTACTCGATCCTTCCGCAGGCATTGCGCGAGGATGAACTGGTTGGCGGCAACGGACTGGTGGAGATGGGCACGTTCCTGGCGATCCTCGCCGGCACCATCGGCGCCGGTGTCATCATGTCCTCGACGCACTACGCACCGCTGGTGTCGACTGCGATTATCGGCATCGCGGTGCTCGGTTATCTGGCCAGCCGCAGCATTCCTCGCGCGGCGGCGGCTACGCCGGAGATGCGCCTGAACTGGAACATCTTCAGCCAGTCCTGGGCCACCCTTAAACTCGGCCTGGGCCAGACGCCTGCCGTATCGCGTTCGATTGTCGGCAACTCGTGGTTCTGGTTCGTCGGGGCGATTTATCTGACGCAGATTCCGGCGTACGCCAAAGAGTGGATGCACGGCGACGAAACGGTGGTTACGCTGATCCTCACCGTGTTTTCGGTCGGCATCGCGCTGGGTTCGATGCTCTGCGAAAAGCTTTCCGGGCGTAAGGTCGAAATCGGTCTGGTGCCGTTTGGCTCGTTCGGTCTGACCGTATTCGGCCTGCTGTTGTGGTGGCATTCCGGCGGAATACCGGACAGCGTCACCGGCCATGGCTGGGTTGAAATATTGGGTTTTGCGCACACCTGGGCGGTGTTGATCGACATTCTTGGCCTCGGTATTTTCGGCGGCTTCTATATCGTGCCGCTGTACGCGCTGATCCAGTCGCGCACTGCGGAAAACGAGCGGGCGCGCGTGATTGCTGCCAACAACATCCTCAACGCACTGTTTATGGTGGTTTCGGCCATCGTCTCCATCGTGTTGTTGAGCGTGGTGAAACTGTCGATTCCGCAACTGTTTTTGGTGGTGTCGTTGCTCAACATCGGCGTCAACGCCTACATCTTCAAGATCGTCCCCGAGTTCAGCATGCGTTTCATGATCTGGCTGCTCAGCCATTCCATGTACCGCGTCGAGCACCGCAATCTTGAAGCAATCCCGGATGAAGGCGCGGCGCTGCTGGTGTGCAACCACGTGTCGTTTGTTGACGCCCTGCTGATTGGCGGCGCTGTGCGTCGGCCGATTCGCTTTGTCATGTACTACAAAATCTACAACCTGCCGGTGCTGAACTTTATTTTCCGTACGGCGGGGACGATTCCGATTGCCGGACGCAACGAAGACATCCAGATCTACGAAAAGGCCTTCACCCGGATTGCCCAATATTTGAAGGACGGCGAACTGGTCTGCATCTTTCCGGAAGGCAAGCTGACCGCTGACGGCGAGATCAACGAGTTCAAGAGCGGGCTGACGCGGATTCTCGAAGAAACACCGGTGCCGGTGATTCCGCTGGCGCTGCAAGGGTTGTGGGGGAGTTTCTTCAGTCGCGATCCGAGCAAAGGCGTATTTCGCCGGTTGTGGTCGCGGGTGACGTTGGTGGCGGGATCGGCGGTCGCTGTTGAAGAGGCGCAACCGGCGGAGTTGCAGGCTTTGGTCGGGGAATTGCGCGGGACTGTTAGATAATCAGTGATTTACTGGCCTCTTCGCGAGCAAGCCCGCTCCCACAGTTGACCGTACTCCTCAGGCGGAACGCGGTTGAATGTGGGAGCGGGTTTGCTCGCAAAAATTAAGCGCTGACCTTGAGCCCGATCAAACCAGTGATGATCAACGCCACACTGGCCAGCCGAATCAATGCCATCGACTCACCAAACAGAATGATCCCGGCGATTACCGTGCCTACGGCACCGACACCGGTCCAGATCGCATAAGCGGTGCCCAGCGGCAGTTCCTTCATCGCCAGCCCCAGCAAGCCAAGGCTGATGGCCATGGCTGCAACGGTCAGAACGGTAGGAATCGGGCGGGTGAAACCATCGGTGTATTTCAGGCCGACGGCCCAGCCGACCTCGAACAGGCCGGCGAAAAACAGGATGATCCAGGACATGTAAAACCTCCATCGATAGATGGGGCCGTCCCCGGATTGAAAACTCGATCGAGCCGCAGGGTCGTCCCCGCGTTGCGCCGCATTTTGCCGAGCATCAACCCGGGGATCAAGTTTCGGCTCAGTCGGCGGTCTGTTGCGCCAGCGCTTCGCGATCCTGTTTTTCGCTCATCCGCCGGAAATACGTCGACAACAACGCCCCGGAGATGTTGTGCCAGACACTGAACAACGCGCTCGGTACTGCCGCCAGTGGCGAGAAGTGCGCACTGGCCAGAGCGGCGCCCAATCCCGAGTTCTGCATACCTACTTCGAGTGCCAGTGATTTGCGCTGGGCCAGCGGCAAGTTGAACAGGCGCCCGGTGAAGTAACCGAGCAAATAGCCGAAGCTGTTGTGCAGCATGACCACGGCCATGATCAGCAAACCGGATTCGGCAATCTTCGCCTGACTCGCGGCCACCACCGCCGTGACGATGATTACAATGCTGACCACCGACACCAGTGGCAACACATCCACCGCGTGGCGAACTTTGTCGCCGAGCACGCGTTGCGCAACCACACCAAGAATGATCGGCAGCAGCACCACTTGCAGGATCGACCAGAACAATTCCATGAACGACACCGGCAGCCACGCCGAGGCCAACAGCCAGATCAGCGCCGGCGTCAACAGCGGGGCGAGGAGGGTGGTGACGGCGGCGATGGCCACCGACAGCGCCAGATCACCGCGGGCCAGCCAGGTCATCACGTTCGACGAGGTGCCGCTCGGGCAGCAGCCGACCAGAATCACGCCGACGGCAATTTCCGGCGGCAGGTGAAACACCTGACACAGCAACCACGCCACGCCGGGCATGATCACAAAATGCGCGACCACGCCCAGCGCGACACGCCAGGGGTGGCGGGCGACGGCGGCGAAGTCATCGAGTTTGAGGGTCAGGCCCATGCCGAACATCACCAGGCCCAGCAGCGGTACGATCGCGCCTTTGAGGCCGAGGAACCAGTCCGGCTGCAGGAACGCGATCACCGCGAAAATCAGAACCCAGTAAGCGAAGGTATTGCCGACAAAGCGGCTGAGTGCAGCCAGTGCGCGCATGGCTTGTTCCTTATTATTAAATGAGCACCACAAAACCAAATGTGGGAGCGGGCTTGCTCGCGAAGGCGTCACGTCAGCCAATACATCGTTGAATGACACAGCGCTTTCGCGAGCAAGCTCGCTCCCACAGTTAGAACCGCGTCAGGCGTTAGATTCCCTGCGGCGTTTCTTCCCCACCCAGTGCTTCTACCAGCGCCGGCAGGAAATCACCGAACGTCAGCATCATCAGGGTGAAGCTGGCGTCCAGTTGCCCCAGCGCTTCGTCGCCGCCGTCCTGTTCTGCCTGATCCTGCAACAGATCTTCGAACTTCAGACGTTTGACGGTCAGCTTGTCGTCAAGCATGAACGACAGTTTGTCCTGCCAGGCCAGCGACAACTGCGTGACCACTTTGCCCGTGCTCAGGTGCAGCTGGATTTCGTCGCTGGTCAGGTCCTGACGCTTGCAGCGGACGATGCCGCCATCTTCGTGGGTATCGCGCAACTCGCATTCGTCCAGCACGAAGAAATCGTCGGCGGCTTTCTGCGTGGTGACCCACTCAGTCATGACGGCGGTTGGTGCCATTTTCACGGTGAGAGGACGAACCGGCAGGGTGCCGATCACCTCACGCAGGGTGGAGAGCAGGTCTTCGGCGCGTTTCGGGCTGGCCGAGTTGACCAGAATAAGACCCTGTTTCGGCGCGATAGCGGCGAAGGTCGAAGAGCGGCGGATGAACGCGCGCGGCAGGAACGCCTGGATGATTTCATCCTTGATCTGATCACGTTCCTTCTTGTAGACCTTGCGCATCTGCTCGGCTTCGATCTCTTCGACCTTTTCCTTGACCGCGTCACGCACGACGCTGCCCGGCAGAATGCGTTCTTCTTTACGCGCGGCAATCAGCAGGAAGTCACCGCTGACGTGTACCAATGGAGCATCTTCGCCTTTGCCGAACGGCGCGACGAAACCGTAGGTGGTCAACTCCTGGCTTGCACATGGACGCGCCAGTTTGGTGGCCAGTGCAGTTTCCAGCGCCTCGGCATCGACAGGCAGGTCTTGGGTCAGGCGATAGATAAGCAGGTTTTTGAACCACATGGGGTGAGTCTCTCCTTTATACAAAGGGGGGCATTATTGTCTTCGCCGCCTGATAGGCCAACCCTTCTCTAAGCCTTTGGAAGGCCTGAGAAAATTATTTAAAAAAGTGCTTGCCAGAGGTTGGGTCGCTCCGTAGAATGCGCGCCACACCGAAGCGAAGGGTGATTAGCTCAGCTGGGAGAGCGTCTGCCTTACAAGCAGAATGTCGGCGGTTCGATCCCGTCATCACCCACCATTCGTTTCAAGTGTTTAGCGCAGCGGTAGTTCAGTCGGTTAGAATACCGGCCTGTCACGCCGGGGGTCGCGGGTTCGAGTCCCGTCCGCTGCGCCATATTCGGTAACCTGGAACACTGAACGCCAGGTCACCACGGAAAAACCCGCCAAGGCGGGTTTTTTTCTGCCTCGAGTTGTACATGCGGAATGTGTCGTTTCACCGGTTTTCGGATTTATTTGAAAAAAAACTTCAATTAAATCAACACTTTACGAAAACTTGTGGCATAATGCGTCCCGTAACGAAGCGAAGGGTGATTAGCTCAGCTGGGAGAGCGTCTGCCTTACAAGCAGAATGTCGGCGGTTCGATCCCGTCATCACCCACCATTCGTTTCAAGCGTTTCGCGCAGCGGTAGTTCAGTCGGTTAGAATACCGGCCTGTCACGCCGGGGGTCGCGGGTTCGAGTCCCGTCCGCTGCGCCATATTCGGAATCTGGAACACTGAACGCCAGATTCCACAGAAAGCCCGCCTCGTGCGGGCTTTTTGCTGTCTGAAGTTTATGAAATCTCAGATTTGATACTGAACCTGTGGCGA
>NZ_VXCA01000016.1 GCF_011369485.1 Pseudomonas atagonensis
GTTTTGCCCGCAGGAAAGTTCGTACAGCATTCTCGGACGCCGTCCGGCTGTCACAACCTGCCGACAATGCTAAGGTTCTGCCCTGGCTTTGTACTTTTCCAAGGAAGCTTTTATGCCGGACGCCCAGTCCCTCAACGCTGCATTCATGGTGGTTCAGAGCAATAGCCTGGACGAACTGCGCAGCCTGGTGATCAGCATAATGCGCCGCTACCCGCTCGCACCCTTGGAGAACGAGATTGCCCTTGTGCAGAGCAACGGCATTGCCCAGTGGCTCAAATTGGCATTGGCCGAAGATCCTGAGGATGACGATCTCGGTGGCTGCGGTATTGCCGCGGCCATTGATGTGCAACTACCAGGCAGTTTCATGTGGCAGCTCTACCGGATGGTCTTGGGACGAGACGAAATTCCAGCCAAATCCTTGCTCGATAAAGCCCCGCTGACCTGGCGTCTGATGCGCCTGCTGCCGCAGGTTATCGACCGTCCGCATTTCGAACCGTTGCAACGGTTTCTCACGCACGACACAGACTTGCGCAAACGCTACCAGTTGTCCGAGCGTCTGGCGGATCTCTTCGACCAGTATCAGGTGTATCGAGCAGACTGGCTTGAGGATTGGGCCGAAGGCCGGCATCAACTGCGTAACGTCAGAGGTGAAGTGAAGCCACTCGCCCCCACCAGTTGCTGGCAGGCCGAATTGTGGCGCGCACTTCTCGATGATGTCGGAGAGCAGGGCATGGCTCAAAGTCGCGCCGGCGTTCATCAGCGTTTCATCGAGCGCATCAATAATCTCCAAGCAGCCCCCGCAGGATTGCCTTCACGAGTGATCGTTTTCGGGATTTCGTCGTTGCCGGCCCAAGTACTTGAAGCGCTGGCCGGGCTTGCGCGGTTCAGTCAGGTTTTACTCTGCGTACACAACCCTTGCCGTCACCACTGGGCTGATATCGTCGCCGACAAGGATCTGTTGCGTCACCAATACAAGCGGCAATCGCGCAAGGGCGGCATGCCGGTCGTGCTGGATCCTGAAACGCTGCATCAACATGCTCACCCGTTACTGGCTGCCTGGGGTAAGCAAGGTCGCGACTACATCAATCTGCTCGACAGCTACGATGATCCCAACAGCTATCGCGCAGCCTTTCGCGACGGGCGAATCGACCTGTTCAGCGAATCCGAGCCCCACAATCTGCTCAACCAGCTACAGAACGACATCCTTGAACTGCGCCCGCTCAATGAGACCCGCGAGCACTGGCCCGCTGTCGATTTGAAGGAAGACCTGTCGATCCGCTTTCACGTTGCCCACAGTGCCCAGCGCGAAGTGGAGATTCTTCACGATCAGCTCCTTGCACGCTTCAGTGCCAATCCGGATCTGCGGCCCCGCGACGTGATCGTAATGGTGCCGGACATCGACAGCTACGCCCCGCACATCCGCGCGGTGTTTGGTCAGCTCGATCGATACGAATCGCGCTTTATTCCCTTCACCTTGGCAGACCAAGGGCAGCGTGGACGCGATCCTTTGCTGATTGCCGTCGAACATCTGCTCAAACTGCCGGACAGCCGTTTTCCTGTCAGTGAAATTCTCGACCTGCTCGACGTGCCCGCTTTACGTGCCCGCTTCGGAGTAGAAGAACGCGACTTGCCGACGCTGCACCGCTGGATCGAAGGCGCCGGTGTGCGTTGGGGAATGAGCGCCGAGCAACGTGCCGGGCTGGGCCTGCCGGACGAGCTTGAACAGAACAGTTGGCATTTCGGCCTTCGCCGGATGCTCCTCGGTTATGCCGTCGGTACCTCGACGAATTGTGCAGGCATCGAACCCTACGACGAGATCGGTGGCCTGGATGCAGCATTGATTGGCCCGCTGGTTGCGCTGCTCGATGCGCTTGAACTCGCCCATCAGGAACTCACTCAACCGGCTCCACCCAAAGAGTGGGGCCTGCGATTGCAGGGGCTCATGCAACTGTTCTTCAAAGCCAGCAACGAGCATGACGATTACTTGTTGACTCAACTTGAAGAGCTTCGCGAGACCTGGCTGGAAACCTGCGAGTCCGTCGGGCTGTTCGACGAACTGCCGTTGACGGTTGTGCGCGAAGCGTGGCTTGCCGGGCTGGATCAAGGACGTTTGTCACAACGCTTTCTGGCAGGCGCGGTGAATTTTTGTACGTTGATGCCGATGCGCGCCATCCCCTTCAAACTCGTCTGTTTGCTGGGGATGAACGACGGCGATTACCCCCGTGCACAACCGCCGCTGGACTTCGATCTGATGGGCAGCGACTACCGGCCGGGTGATCGTTCACGGCGCGAAGACGACCGCTATCTGTTGCTCGAAGCGCTTCTCTCGGCACGCGATCAGTTGTACATCAGCTGGGTGGGTCGCAGCATCCGTGACAACAGCGAACGGCCGGCGTCGGTGCTGATCGGACAATTGCGCGATCACCTCGCCAGCGGATGGCGATCAATCGACGACGGTGAGGAACTGTTGAGCGCGATGACCCAAGAACACCCGCTGCAACCGTTCAGCGCGCGCTATTTCCACGAAGGTAATCAGCTTTTCAGTTATGCCAGCGAATGGCAGGTTCTGCATCAAAACGACCCGCAGCCAAACGAGGCGCGGGTGCTCGCTCCCCATGTTCAGGAAGAGCCGCTGACGCTCGCCTTGCTGCAGGACTTTTTACGCAACCCGGTGCGCCACTTTTTCACCCAGCGGCTCAAGGTGTATTTCGAGGCGGCCGAAGCACCACTGGCTGACGAAGAGCCTTTTGTACTGGACGCACTGCAGCGCTATACGCTCAGCGACAGTCTGCTTGAAGCAGCACTCAGGCAGCCGGACAATGTCGATCAGGCACTCGAGTCTCACGCCCGGCGCCTGCAAAACAGCGGTCTGTTGCCAATGGCTGGTTTCGGCGAGTGTCTGCAACGCGAGCTGATCGAGCCGCTGCCAGACTTGCTGCACCGTTACCAACAACTGCTGACGCTTTGGCCGACACCGCTGACCAGTGCGATCCCGGTCAATCTCGAGCTTCACGGTTTACGTCTTGAAGGCTGGCTCGCAGGTTTGCATCAGCGCGCTGACGGTGGCGTGTTGTCCGTCACGACCATTCCCAACAGCATCGGCTCAGTCAAAAGCCGAAAATGGCATCGGTTGACCAAACCTTGGGTCAATCACCTTGTTGCCTGCGCCAGCGGGCTTTCCCTGACCACGGCATTGGTGGCCAGTGACGATACGCTGCTGCTGGAACCCATGGAGAAAGACCGAGCGGTTCGCTTCCTGAGTGATCTGCTTCTGGCCTGGCAGGCTGGCATGCGTCAACCACTGCCCATTGCAGTCAAGACGGCATTTGCCTGGCTGACTCAGACCGACCCACTCAAGGCAGAATTGGCTGCGCGCAAAGCCTACGAGGGTGACGGACAGACCAGCGAAGGCGAACGTCGTGAGAGCCCGGCGTTATCCAGGCAATACGCGAATTTCGACGCATTGCTCGCTGATGAAACCTTCTCCGGCTGGTGCGATGCCTTGTATCGACCTTTGTACGAAGCGCCCTGGGGTTCATTGTCCAGTGAAGGGGCGCGTTCATGACTACCAAGACACCACTCGCACTCGCGTTCCCGCTACGCGGTAGCCAGTTGATCGAAGCCAGTGCCGGCACCGGTAAAACTTTCACGATTTCTGCGCTCTACCTGCGCCTGATTCTCGGCCATGGTGGCGAGTCCAGCGGATTCAGTCGCGAGCTGTTGCCGCCGCAGATTCTCGTGGTGACGTTTACCGACGCGGCGACCAAGGAGCTGCGCGAGCGGATTCGCACACGTCTTGCCGAAGCCGCGCGTTTCTTCCGCGACGAGACGCCTGCCCCCGATGCACTGATCGCCGAACTGCGCGACCAGTTTGAGCCTCAGCAGTGGCCCGGGTGTGCCAATCGTCTGGATATCGCGGCACAGTGGATGGACGAGGCGGCGGTCTCCACCATCCATAGTTGGTGCCAGCGGATGCTGCGTGAGCACGCGTTCGACAGCGGCAGTTTGTTCACTCAATCGCTGGAAACCGATCACAGCGATTTGCTCGGCGAAGTGTTGCGCGATTACTGGCGGCTGTTCTGCTACCCGATGCAGGGCGATGCCTTGAACTGGGTTCGCAACAATTGGGGCGGGCCGGCGGCGTTGTTGCCACGGGTTCGCGGTCTGTTCGCCAGCGAGCGTGACAGCGATGAAAGCAAAGCCCCGGCAGAACTGATCGAAGAGTGTCTGCAAGAGCGCCGCGCAGCCTTGATTGAGTTAAAAATGCCGTGGAAGCAGTGGGCGGATGAGTTGCTCGCTATCTGTCACCAAGGTGTGGCCGATAAAAGCGTCGACGGTCGCAAGATGCAAGCACGCTACTTTGAGCCGTGGTTCGAAAAGCTCAAAACCTGGGCCGAAGACGAAACCCTGGAGCAGTTGGACATTGGCACCGGGTTCACCCGTTTGACCCCCGATGGCATGGCCGAAGCCTGGAAGGGCCAGGCCCCGAGTCATCCCGGGCTGGACGCCATGCCAGGGCTGAAATCGAGTCTCGATGCGTTGCCGACTCCCGATGCCGCTGTTCTGCAACACGCGGCCAGATGGGTCGGGGCGCGGTTTGAAGAAGAGAAACGTCGTCGCGCCGAAATGGGCTTTGACGACATGCTCTTGCGTCTGGATGCGGCACTGCAGTCCGACGGAAGTGAGCGCCTTGCAACGTTGATCCGCGAGCAGTTTCCGGTGGCGTTGATCGATGAATTTCAGGACACCGATCCGGTTCAGTACCGGATATTCGAGAGCATCTATCGCATCGAAGACGACAATCCGGACACGGGGCTGTTTCTGATCGGTGATCCGAAGCAGGCGATCTACGCGTTCCGCGGCGCCGACATTTACACCTACTTGCGCGCGCGTCAGGCCACCACCGGACGACTGCACACGCTGGGTACCAACTTCCGTTCGAGCCATGGCATGGTCACGGCGGTGAACCATGTATTTGCACGGGCCGAGTCCCGTGAACAGGGGCGCGGCGCGTTTTTGTTCCGGCAGAAAAACGGTGAAAACCCGGTGCCGTTTCAACCCGTCGAATCCCAGGGGCGCAAAGAGCAACTGATGATCGCCGGGCAAGGTGTTGCAGCGTTGAATGTCTGGCACTTGTCCACCGAACAACCACTGTCAGGCGCAGTTTATCGTCAGCAGTTGGCGGCGGCTTGCGCGAGTGAAATCACTTTGTTGCTCAACGGCGGGCAAACCGGCGAGGCGGGATTCGTACAAGACGGCAAGACCTTCAAGGGCCTGCGGCCTTCGGATATCGCCATCCTCGTGCGGGACGGTAAAGAGGCTCAGGCCGTGCGCGGTGAGCTCGCCGCTCGTGGCGTGCGCAGTGTGTATTTGTCCGACAAGGATTCGGTGTTCGCGGCACAAGAGGCCCACGACTTGCTGGCCTGGCTCAAGGCCTGTGCCGAGCCGGACGTCGAACGTTCGCTGAAAGCCGCGCTGGCCTGTATCACCTTGAACCTGCCGCTGGCTGAGCTTGAGCGCCTGAATCAGGACGAACTGGTCTGGGAAACCCGGGTCATGCAGTTCCGTGGCTATCGCGAACTCTGGCGCAAACAAGGTGTGCTGCCGATGTTGCGGCGCCTGCTCCACGACTTCCACTTGCCGCAGACGTTGATCGCACGCAGTGACGGCGAGCGGGTGCTGACCAATTTGTTGCACCTGTCCGAACTGATGCAGCAAGCCGCCGCCGAGCTGGATGGCGAGCAAGCGTTGATCCGTCATCTGGCGGAGTTGTTGGCGTTGTCTGGTCAGGCCGGCGAAGAACAGATTTTGCGTCTGGAAAGCGACGAGCAACTGGTCAAGGTCGTAACCATTCACAAGTCAAAAGGTCTCGAATATCCGTTGGTGTTTTTGCCCTTCATCTGTTCAGCAAAACCGGTGGACGGCAGTCGATTGCCGCTGCATTACCACGATGCTGCAGGTAAGGCTCACGTGAGCCTGAAACCGACCGCCGAGCTGATCGCCCAGGCAGACGATGAGCGTCTGGCCGAAGATCTGCGTTTGCTTTACGTTGCCTTGACCCGCGCGCAGCACGCTTGCTGGCTGGGGGTGACGGATCTGAAACGGGGCAATAACAACAGTTCGGTGCTGCACCTGTCTGCTTTGGGTTATTTGCTCGGCGGCGGGGCATCGCTGGGAGAGTCCGGTCAGCTGAGTCGCTGGCTGCAGGACCTGCAACAGGATTGCCCGGCCATCGGCATCGGTGAAATGCCGCTGGCCACCGAGGCGCACTACCAGCCGCCGCGCAATGAAGCAGTGCTCAGTGCGACGTTGTTGCCCAAGCGCAAGGCCAGCGAAAACTGGTGGATCGCGTCCTACAGTGCGTTGCGTATCAGCGACGTATTGAGCATTGGCAGCGATGAAGCGCCGGACAATCCACAGGCGCAAAAGCTGTTTGACGATGAGCGTCTCGACCCTGAAGCACCGCGAGAAATCATCACTGGCGGCGCCGACATTCATCGCTTTCCCCGTGGCCCCAATCCGGGCACGTTTCTCCACGGATTGCTGGAGTGGGCGGGGGATGAAGGTTTCGCGTTGTCTCGCGAAGCGCTGGAAGATTTGATTGCCCGGCGCTGTAACCTGCGTGGCTGGAAAGGCTGGATCAGCACCCTGACCGACTGGCTGCAACACCTGCTCAAATCTCCGCTGCCGGTCGGGAATACGCAGCCACCGGTCATTCTTGAGCAACTGAAACAGTACCGCGTCGAAATGGAGTTCTGGTTTGCCAGCCATAAAGTCGATGTGCTCAAGCTCGATGAGCTGGTGCGTCAGTACACGCACAATGGCTTGGCGCGAGTGGCGGCAGAACCGGTGCAACTCAATGGCATGTTCAAGGGCTTCATCGACCTGACGTTCGAGCAAGATGGCCGTTATTACGTGGCCGACTACAAATCCAACTGGCTGGGCGTCGATGATCAGGCCTACACCGCGCAGGCCATGGAGCAGTCGATCCTCGACAATCGCTACGACCTGCAATACGTGTTGTACCTGCTGGCTTTGCACCGCCAGCTCAAGGCACGGCTGCCTGACTACGATTACGACCGGCATGTCGGCGGCGCCTTGTACCTGTTCTTGCGCGGAACGCGTGCCGACAGTCGCGGCGTTTACTTTGCTCGCCCGCCCCGTGAGCTGATCGAACGCCTCGACCGGATGTTTCAGGGCAAACCCGAACCCAAAGTCGAACCCGCATGGGAACAGGGAGTCCTGTTATGAGCCGTACCTTCGCCGATCTGCTGCCGACGCCGCTGGCGGACGACAGCCTTTCCAGTCTTGCGCCGCTGACTCGCGCGGATGATCTGTTGCTGTTGCTCACCCGTTGGGTGGAACGCGGCTGGTTGCGTGCGCTGGACAAGGCCTTTGTCGCCTTCCTTCACGAACTCGAGCCTGATACCGATCCGCTGGTGCTGCTCGCCGCCGCACTGACCAGCCATCAACTCGGTCATGGCCACGTTTGTCTGGATCTTTTCGAGACCCTCAAAGCGCCGGATTTTGCTCTGTCGTTGCCGCCCGAAGGGGATGTGCAGGGCGGTGTCTTGTTACTGCCCTCGCAGTTGCTCGAAGCGCTCGATGGCGCACATTGGTGCAAGGCGTTGGCGAGCAGTTCGCTGATTGCGCTGGCAGCCGATACCCGCGACACGGCGCAGCAACGCCCGCTGGTGCTGGCGGGAAAACGCCTGTATTTGCGGCGCTACTGGGCTTACGAGCGGCGTATCGATTCGGCGTTGCGTCAACGTCTTGCCCACATCGAGGCAATGCCGACCGATCTGCCCCAGCGTTTGAATGAACTGTTCGGAGCGGCCAGACCCGGTGACGTGATCGACTGGCAGAAACTTGCCTGTGCACTCGCCACACGTGGTGCGTTCAGCATCGTCACGGGCGGCCCGGGCACCGGCAAGACCACGACGGTGGTGCGCTTGTTGGCATTGCTTCAAGCGCCTGCGGTCGAGTCCGGTCAACCGTTGCGAATTCGTCTGGCGGCACCCACTGGCAAAGCGGCTGCACGGTTGACCGAGTCCATCAGTCAACAGGTGCAATCGCTGAAAGTACCGGAAGAGGTGCGGGCGAAAATTCCCTGCGACGTGACCACCGTGCACCGTTTGCTCGGCAGCCGTCCGGGCACCCGACACTTTCGCCATCATGCCGGCAATCGCTTGCCGCTGGATGTGCTGGTGGTCGATGAAGCCTCGATGATCGATCTGGAAATGATGGCGAATCTGCTCGACGCCTTGCCCTCCCATGCTCGCCTGGTATTGCTTGGCGACAAGGATCAATTGGCCTCGGTGGAGGCGGGGGCGGTGCTGGGGGATTTATGTCGCGATGCCGAGAGTGGCTGGTACAGCCCGCAGACTCGCCAGTGGCTGGAGTCCGTCAGCGGCGAATCCTTGCAAGACAGTGGATTGCACGAAGACCTCGACGGCAGTCACCCGCTGGCGCAACAAGTGGTGATGTTGCGTCATTCGCGACGGTTCGGTGAAAGCAGCGGCATCGGCCAGCTCGCACGACGGGTCAATCAACAGTTGTCGGGTGAAGCGCGTCAGTTGCTGGTCGCCGGGCACTATGCCGATGTGTATTCGCTGCCGCTCAAGGGTGAGCACGATCATCAGCTCGAGCGGTTGCTGCTCGATGGTCATGGCGACGGCCCGCAGGGTTATCGGCATTATCTGAGTGTGCTGCGCAATCAGCGTCCGGCGCCGGGCAGGCCGCTCGAACATCCGGACTGGGTCAACTGGGCACGCGACGTCTTGCAGGCGTTCGACACTTTCCAGTTGCTGTGCGCCGTGCGAAAGGGGCCGTGGGGTGTTGAAGGCCTCAATCAGCGCATCACCGCCGCGTTGCTTAAGGCGCGTCTGATCGAACACGACCAGCAGTGGTACGAGGGCCGCCCGGTGCTGATGACTCGCAACGACTACGGTCTGGGGTTGATGAACGGCGACATCGGCATCGCCCTCAAGCTGCCCGAACGTGAGGGGCCGGATGCCGGCAAACCGGTGTTGCGCGTAGCGTTCCCGCGCAACGATGGTCAGGGCGGTGTGCGGTTTGTCCTGCCGAGCCGGCTCAATGACGTCGAAACCGTGTACGCCATGACCGTACACAAATCCCAGGGCTCGGAGTTCGCCCACACCGCGTTGATCCTGCCGGATGCCTTGAATCCTGTGCTGACCAAAGAGTTGATCTATACCGGCATCACCCGCGCCAAACACTGGTTCACCCTGATCGAGCCGCGTGCCGGGGTGTTCGAGGAGGCCGTGCTGCGCAAGGTCAAACGCCTGAGTGGCTTGATGCTGGAACTGGAAGAGGGGAACGAGCTGCAGGGATGAAAAAAAGCGTGGTGCACGACCGTAACTGACCAACCGGTCAGAGGTCGCTGTCTCGCTGGTGTGCCAGTGCTGTGCTATCGTTGCGGCATCATTTCGGTACGATCCAAGAGAATCCCTGCATGAAGGTGTCTGTCTGGGCGACAGAGCGCGTGGTTGGCTACAAGCACGCGTTGCTTGTCGGTCTGCTCTGGCTGCTGACGGGCGTGGCCATTGCGCAGCCGCAACCGCCGACAGGCATGGCCGAGCAACGGGCGAAAGCTGTCACCCAAGTGGTTCTCGGCATCCTCAGTTACGCACGCTGGCCGGTTGAACCGGCGCAATTGCGTCTGTGTATCGTCGGCCCGACCGAATACACCGATGACCTCGTCAAAGGCACCACGCAAGCGACCGGCCGCCCGGTGACGGTGCGTCGCCTGCTGGCCGACAACCCGGCCATCGTCAGCGAGTGCGACGCGGTGTACATCGGCAAACTCACCGCCGATGAACGCAGCCGGCTGTTCGCCGCATTGATCGGCCATCCGGTGCTGAGCATCAGTGAAGGCGGCGACCAGTGCACCGTTGGCAGCCTGTTCTGCCTGCGGGTCAGCGACGAACAGGTGTCATTCGAAGTCAATCTCGATTCCGTTGCCCGTAGCGGAGTGCGCATTCATCCAAGCGTCTTGCAGTTGTCGCGTCGCAAACCGGCGGCGCCATGAAACGGTTCAGATCGAATACTCGCCCGACGTTGGGCTCGGTTCTCGGCCGTGGACATTTGACAGTGGCGCTGGTGGCAGTGGCGATGGCGAGTATTTCGCTGACGCTGCTGGGAGTGCTGGCGCTGCGCGTGTATGCCGATCACAACTTGCATCTTATCGCTCGTTCGATCAGCTACACCGTGGAAGCTGCGGTGGTGTTCAACGACAAGACCGCTGCTACGGAAGCGCTGGCGCTGATCGCCTCCACTGAAGAGGTCGCGGATGCCCAGGTGCTCGATGCCCAGGGCCAGTTGCTCGCGCGCTGGCAGCGACCGGAGAACGGATTGTTTTCCGAGCTGGAAATGCAGATCACCCGCGCGCTTCTGGAAAAACCGATCAGCCTGCCGATACTGCACCAAGACCACGAAATCGGTCGCATCCTGCTGACGGGTCACGGCGGGAGTCTGATGCGTTTTCTGCTCAGTGGTCTGGCCGGGATCATTCTGTGTACTGCCATCAGCGCTTGCGTGGCGATCTATCTGGCGCGTCGGCAGTTGCGCGAAATCATCGGCCCGTTGCGCAGCCTTGCCAATGTCGCCCACGCGGCGCGCAGCGAACGTGCGCTGGATCGTCGGGTGCCGCCGGCGCAAATCGCTGAACTCGACAACCTCGGCAACGACTTCAATGCCCTGCTCGACGAGCTCGAGTCCTGGCAAACCCATCTGCAAAACGAAAACGAAACCCTGGCTCACCAGGCCACTCACGACAGCCTGACCGGGCTGCCTAACCGCGCCTTTTTCGAAGGCAGACTGATTCGCGCATTGCGTAACGCCGGCAAGCTCAACGAACGAGTGGCCGTGCTGTTCCTCGACAGCGACCGCTTCAAAGGCATTAACGACAACTTCGGCCATGCCGCTGGCGATGCTGTGCTGGTGGCGATCGCCAATCGGGTGCGCGCGCAGTTGCGTGAAGAGGATCTGGTGGCGCGACTGGGCGGCGACGAGTTTGCCGTGCTGCTGAGTCCATTGCACAAAATCGAAGACGCCGAGCGCATCGCCGAGAAGATTCTCGCCAGCATGGACATGCCCGTCGCTCTGCCGGACGACGGCCGGGTCGTGACGTCGCTCAGTATCGGCATTGCGGTTTACCCCGATCATGGCGCCACGCCAGGTGCTTTGCTCAATGCCGCCGATGCGGCGATGTATCAGGCCAAGCGCCTGTCGCGTGGCGCTCAATTCACGGCCGGGTCGGAGCACCCGGCCGATCCCGTTCAAACCAGGAGCTGATGCCCGTGTTTACATTGCCCGTTCGACTGTTTTCCGCTTTTCTGCTGATGGCCGCGTTGACCCTGACCGGTTGCCAAAGCGCCCCGCAAAAAGGCCTGACCCCGGAGCAGATTGCCGTGCTCAAACAACAAGGTTTCGAGTTGACTGACGAAGGCTGGGAGTTTGGCCTGTCGGGCAAAGTGTTGTTCGGCAGCGATGTCGAAAGCCTCAACAGCCAGAGCACCGAAATCGTCGAGCGTATCGGCAAGGCGTTACTCGGCGTGGGTATCGAGCGCGTACGAGTCGATGGCCATACGGACGCCTCGGGCAAGGAAACCTACAACCAGCAACTGTCCCTGCGTCGAGCCAAAAGCGTGGCGAAAGTACTGGGCACGGTCGGCATGAAGCCGGAAAACATTCAACTGCAAGGCCTGGGCAGCAGCGAACCGGTGGCGTCCAACAACACGGCGGCAGGCCGCACGGAAAACCGCCGCGTCGCGATTGTGGTCAGCGCCGACTAGTCGGCAAACAACATCTCCCGGGTCTGCCCCATCAGCAGCCCCTGATTGCGCTCGGTCACCTCACGGATGTAATCCCACAACAGGGTGATCCGTTTCAACTTGCGCAGATCCTCCCGGCAGTACATCCAGAATTGCCGGGTGATGTCGATTTCATCGGGCAGCACCGGCAACAGGCGTGGATCCTGCGCGGCGAGGAAGCACGGCAGGATCGCCAGTGAACGCCCTTGCTGCGCCGCAACGAACTGCGCAATCACGCTGGTGCTGCGCAAATGTGCGCTGGCGCCCGGCAGCACGTTTGCCAGGTAGAGCAGTTCCGAACTGAACGCCAGATCATCCACATAGCTGATGAATTGATGCTTGCTCAAATCAGCCGGGCGGCGGATCGGTGGGTGTTTGTCGAGGTAGTCCTGGGTAGCGTAGAGCTGCAAGCGGTAGTCGCAGAGTTTGCAGCACACATACGGCCCGTGTTCCGGGCGCTCCAGCGCGATGACGATGTCGGCTTCGCGCTTGGACAGGCTGATGAAGTGCGGCAGCGGCAGGATGTCCACCGAGATCGCCGGGTAGGCGTCGACAAAGTGGCTCAATTGCGGCGTGATGAAAAAACTGCCGAAGCCTTCAGTGCAACCCATGCGCACATGCCCCGACAACGCCACGCCGGAGCCGGACACCTGTTCGCAGGCCATGTGCAGTGTACTTTCGATCGACTCGGCATAACCGAGCAAGCGCTGGCCCTCGGCCGTCAGCACAAAACCGCTGGTGCGCGACTTCTCGAACAACAAAGTGCCTAACGCCGCTTCCAGCGAACTGATGCGCCGCGACACGGTGGTGTAGTCCACTGCGAGCCGTTTGGCGGCCGTGCTGGCCTTGCGGGTACGGGCGACTTCGAGGAAAAACTTGAGGTCGTCCCAGTTCAGCGAACCTAGAGAGGTGATGTTTTTTTGCATGATGGACGGGCTTATATGTGCGTTCTTATTAGAAGTTTGCACATCTATACTCCAAAAACAGTCCGACAACCAATTCGTGACACACGCCTCATCTCAAGGCGAACCATTCGCCTTGGCTCCTACGATAAAAACAAGTTTCGGAGACCAGCATGAACGCATCGCTTACGCCCAACGAAACCACGGTCCAGAAGGTCAAGCTGCTGATCGACGGCGAGTGGGTCGAGTCGCAGACCACCGAGTGGCACGACATCGTCAACCCGGCCACCCAGCAAGTGCTGGCGAAAGTGCCGTTTGCCACCGCCGCTGAAGTTGATGCCGCCATCAGTGCCGCACACCGTGCCTTCCAGACCTGGAAACTGACCCCGATCGGCGCACGCATGCGCATCATGCTCAAGCTTCAGGCGCTGATCCGTGAACACTCCAAACGCATCGCCGTGGTGCTCAGCGCCGAGCAGGGCAAAACCATTGCCGACGCCGAGGGCGATATTTTCCGTGGTCTGGAAGTGGTCGAGCACGCGTGCTCCATCGGTACGCTGCAAATGGGCGAGTTTGCCGAAAACGTTGCCGGCGGCGTCGATACCTACACCCTGCGTCAGCCAATCGGCGTGTGCGCCGGCATCACGCCGTTCAACTTCCCGGCGATGATTCCGCTGTGGATGTTCCCGATGGCCATCGCCTGCGGCAACACTTTTGTCCTGAAACCTTCGGAACAGGATCCACTGTCGACCATGCTGCTGGTGGAGCTGGCCATCGAGGCCGGCGTTCCGGCAGGCGTGCTCAACGTGGTTCACGGTGGCAAGGACGTGGTCGACGGCCTGTGCACGCACAAAGACATCAAAGCGGTATCGTTTGTCGGCTCGACGGCGGTCGGCACCCACGTCTATGACTTGGCCGGGAAGCACGGCAAACGCGTGCAATCGATGATGGGCGCGAAGAACCACGCCGTGGTGCTGCCGGACGCCAATCGCGAGCAAGCGTTGAACGCGCTGGTGGGCGCCGGTTTCGGTGCGGCCGGTCAGCGCTGCATGGCCACCTCGGTGGTGGTGCTGGTGGGCGCGGCCAAACAGTGGCTGCCGGATCTGAAAGCGCTGGCGCAGAAGCTCAAGGTGAATGCCGGCAGCGAGCCGGGCACCGATGTCGGCCCGGTCATTTCGAAAAAGGCCAAGGCGCGGATTCTCGATTTGATCGAAAGCGGCATCAAGGAAGGCGCCAAACTCGAACTGGACGGTCGCGAAATCAAGGTGCCGGGTTACGAGCAAGGCAACTTCGTCGGCCCGACCCTGTTCTCGGGCGTGACCACTGACATGCAGATTTACACTCAGGAAATCTTCGGCCCGGTGCTGGTGGTGCTGGAAGTCGACACACTCGATCAGGCCATTGCGCTGGTCAACGCCAACCCGTTCGGCAACGGCACGGGCCTGTTCACCCAGAGCGGTGCGGCGGCGCGTAAATTCCAGACTGAAATCGATGTTGGCCAGGTCGGTATCAACATTCCGATTCCAGTGCCGGTGCCGTTCTTCAGCTTCACCGGTTCGCGCGGTTCGAAACTCGGCGACCTCGGCCCGTACGGCAAGCAAGTGGTGCAGTTCTATACCCAGACCAAAACGGTCACGGCGCGCTGGTTCGACGACGACAGCGTCAACGACGGCGTGAACACCACCATCAACCTGCGCTGAGGAATCGACCATGAAAATCGCATTTATCGGTCTGGGCAACATGGGCGCGCCAATGGCGCGCAACCTGATCAAGGCTGGCCATTCACTGAATCTGGTCGACCTGAACAAAACCGTGCTGGCGGAACTTGAGCAACTGGGCGGCACCATTCGGTCGTCGGCGCGCGAAGCTGCCGAGGACGCCGAACTGGTGATCACCATGCTCCCGGCTGCGGTGCATGTACGCAGCGTCTGGTTCGGTGAGGACGGCGTCCTGGCCGGCATCGGCAAAGGCGTACCTGCTGTGGATTGCAGCACCATTGATCCGCAGACCGCTCGCGATGTCGCAGCAGCGGCGGCAAAACAGAACGTGGCCATGGCCGATGCGCCAGTCTCCGGCGGCACCGGTGGCGCGACGGCTGGCACGCTGACCTTCATGGTCGGCGCCACCGCGGAACTGTTTGCCACCCTGCAACCGGTGCTGGCGCAAATGGGCCGTAACATCGTCCATTGCGGCGAAGTTGGCACCGGGCAGATCGCCAAGATCTGCAACAACTTGCTGCTGGCGATTTCGATGGTCGGTGTCAGTGAAGCGATGGCGCTGGGTGATGCGCTGGGCATCGACACCTCGGTGCTGGCCGGGATCATCAACAGTTCGACCGGGCGTTGCTGGAGTTCGGAAATGTACAACCCGTGGCCGGGCATCGTCGAAACGGCGCCGGCCTCGCGCGGTTACACCGGCGGTTTTGGTGCGGAGCTGATGCTCAAGGATCTGGGGCTGGCGACGGAGGCGGCACGTCAGGCACACCAGCCGGTGATGCTTGGCGCGGTGGCGCAGCAGTTGTATCAGGCAATGAGCCAGCGCGGGGAAGGCGGCAAAGACTTCTCGGCGATTATCAACAGCTATCGCAAGCCGCAGTAACTTTCAAAGCCTGTGATGAAAGAGCTTTTTGTGGTGAGGGGATTTATCCCCGTTGGGCTGCGCAGCAGCCCCCTACATTGAGTCAGGTAAGCCGAGTGTTCAGGTTTTGCGACTGCTGCGCAGCCGAGCGGGGATAAATCCCCTCGCCACAGGTTCTCTATTCCCACAGATATCTCTGGGGAACTGAACAAAATTGCAGTAGGTGTTGCCGGGAAATCACGTCGGGTGATTTCCCGGCTTTTTTGCGTCAGGCGAACACGAAATATTTGCGCACGGTCTCGACCACTTCCCACGTGCCTTTCATCCCCGGCTCAACCACAAAGATATCACCGGCGCGCAGGTGGATCGGCGCCATGCCGTCCGGAGTGATCACGCAGTAGCCTTCCTGGAAATGGCAGTACTCCCACTTCACGTAATCCACGCGCCACTTGCCCGGCGTGCAGATCCACGTGCCCATGATCTTGCTGCCGTCTTCGCTGGTGTAGGCGTTGAGGTTGACGGTGTGCGGGTCGCCTTCGAGTTTTTCCCATTTGCAGGCGTCGAGTACCGGCAGTGGATGGGTGTCACGCAGAACGGTGATAGGGGCGGTCATGTGTCGGCTCCAGGCAGGGCGATCTAAGGAAGCTGCACCCTATAGCGCCGTGTCTTTGCCCGGATGTCTGTGTTCGACATTCAGATACTCATAAACGCTGCCAGGTTTTACGAATCGCAGAGTAAACCTTCCAGCAAAATCAATTAACGGCAGTACTGATCTGAAACAAAGGTTATGAAGTTATAACTATTTTACTTGTCCGGTTTTGGCTTTTTTGTACGTCTGTGCTGCCGTGTCTTAGTTGCGCTCGATATTCAACCTGTTCGATAGCACGGGCGCCACAGCATATCCCGTATTTGTTAAGTAAATAAGTCGAATCCTGTGATGCGCTGCACCAAGTGGGTGCAGTGTGTACAGGGGTTTTCCAGACTTTTTTCGAGTTGTAAAAAAACCTTGAATAGTTCGTTGACTCTCCCCTTAAGGGCAGAGTTTAGATTTCCGCCGCGTGAGAAGTTGCTGTGGGAAAAGTTACTTTTCATAAGCCGAATTGATGAAGTAGTCACGACATATAGGGAGATAGAAATGAACAATCCATTGGACTTGGAACATGTCGTTGCCAGCACTCGCGAAATCCTCGCACAGCTGTTAGTGATGGACGCAAATGACATCGAAGAAAACAGCAGCATCGTCGAAGACCTCGGCGCCGACTCACTGGACATCGTCGACCTGAGCTTCCAGTTGGGTCGCCAATATGGCTGCACACTGCCGAAAACCAGCGTGCTCGACCACGCGGTGGCGGTTTGCGGTGATGCCAGCGAGTTTCTCGCCAACGGTCGCATTACCGAAAACGGCAAGCAATTGCTTGAGCAAAGTCTGAGCGCCTATACCCCGGATCAATTGAAAGCAGGCATGCAACCGGCTCAAGTGTTCGCCGCGACCACCGTGCGTAACTGGGCCAATCAGTGCCGCAATCTCTTCAACTACCTGCCGGCAACGTGCCCTGATTGCAACGCCCACCAAGCGGTTGTGAACGAGCGTCAACAAGTGGTCTGCGGCGCGTGCAGTGCGCGGCTGGTGCCGGCGGATGGCGATGAAGTGTCCCGTCAATTGGTTGAGCAGTTTTTCACCACTCACGCCAAAGAAGCGGTGTAGGAGTTCTCATGCGGGCACGAGAAGTCTTTGTGAGCGGGTTCGGTCTGGTGGCGCCCATGGCGCTGGACGCTGCCACGTTGTTCGAGCGGATTTGCCGGAAGCAATCCTGTGTCCGCGAACATCCAGGGTTCAAGGCGCTGGGATTCAACAACAGCGCCGCCGGATTTATCGATGATACGCAGTGGCAGCGAATCGGGGCCGGTTTCGGTGGCAACGCGGCGCTGCACCCACGGCAATGTGTGCTGGCCGAATACGTTGCCCGGCAGGCGCTGGAGCACGCCGGTCTGACGGCGACGGACTTTGCCCACAGTCGCAGCGGGTTGTTTCTGGGCGCCAACAAATACTGTGCCGACAGCCACGATCTGCAGCAACTGAGCCGTTGCATGGATAAGGCCGGGCGCGTCGACCTCGACCGTCTGCTGGACAGTCCGGCCCCGTCCAGCGCGACGTTTATCCGGCGGGTCGATCAACAGACGCAACACCTGGCCGATCGGCTCGGCATTCGCGATCACATCTCGACCCATTCCGATGCCTGTGCCGCCGGCACCATGGCCATCGGCAGTGCTTACCGGGCCATCGAGCGCGGAGAGATCGACCTGGCTGTCTGCGGCGCCGTCGAACTGATGGCCAACGAACTGCCCTATTACATGTTCAACAGCCTCGGCGCGCTTTGTCAGGCCGACCTGCCGGCGAGCGAACAAAGCCGTCCGTTCATGCCTGACCGTAGCGGTTTTGTACTCAGCGAAGGCTCGGCGATGATCGTCCTCGAATCCGCTGAGCACGCCCAGCGGCGCAAGGCTGCGCCACTGGGCCGGGTGTTGGGTTACGCGAATGTTTGCGAGGCTCAGAAGATGACCTCCAGCAGCCGCGATGGCAGTAAATACGAGGAATGCATGGAAGCAGCAATCGAAGACGCCGGCCTGCTGCGCAGCGCCGTGCAACACGTCAACACCCACGGTACTTCCACGCAGGCCAATGACAGTTGTGAGGCGTTGGCGCTGCAGCGACTGTTCGGTGGCTGCCAGGACTTCATGACCTTCACCGCTAACAAGTCCGCCATCGGTCATTCCCTGGCAGGCAGTGGCGCGATCGAAGCGGTGCTGTCGCTGATGAGCTTGCGTGACGGTGTGCTGTTGCCGACCCTGAATTACGACCCTGAGCGTGCCGAATACCCTTCGCTGAGATTCTTGAGCGAGCCGGTACGACAGCCGATCAGCGTGGTGATGTCCAACTCGTTCGGCTTCGGCGGCATCAACAGCTCGCTGGTTCTGGGGAGGGCGTGACATGAACCGAGCCATCTATCTCAATGCCGCGGCGGTGCTGAATGTGGCGGGCAGTGAATGCGCTGACTTGCTCGGCACACCCTGCGCCGCGCAACCGCTGGCATTTGACGCACAGCGTCAGGCGTTTGCATTGCCGCCGCCGCGACTGGCCAGTGACCTGTTTGATCGCAAGATCCAGCGCAGCGTCGAGCCACAAGGCTTGCGCCTGTTGCATTGCGCCGCACGGCTGGCGCCAGCACTGGCGGCGCTGCAGTTGCCTGCATCACGCATTGCTCTGACAGCCGCTATTCCCGAAGTCGATGCGCCGAGTCCGTGCTGGGATGCGGTGCAGGCGATCATCGAACAGCCACACAAACAACTCAGCCAATTGTTGGCCAACACGCCGCCTCTGCATGCGCTGACCCTGCTCAACAGCAGCGTCATGGCTTATGTCGCCGAGTCATTGAACTGCCACGGGCCGATGGGCGGATTTTGTTCCCAGGACAACGCCGGGCTGGATGCACTGATCGAAGCCTGCCAGCAGATCGGCGAGCGGCATGCCGACGCCGCGTTGGTGGTCAGCAGCAGCCCGAACCTGACCCCGGCCCTGTACCTGCGCGAGCCTGATCAGGCGAGCGAACCGATTTTCGGTGAGGGCGCCGCCGCGCTGTTGCTGGCGTCGACACCACCGCCGGGCGCGGCACACGCCGTGCGCATTGCCGGGTTTGCCCGTGGTTACAGCACGGATCCGCAACGGTCTGCAGCGGTGGGCCGGCGTGTGATCGACCAGGTCCTGAGTGTCGAGAAACTGCGGGTCGGCGACGTCGAACATATCGTCGGCAATTGCGCTGACGGGCAAGTGATGACGTTGCTCGAAGCTTTCCCGCGCGAGATTCGCAGCACCCGCGCCATGACCGGGGAATTGGGCGCCAGCGCCTTGCTGACAGAGGTCGCACTGACCTTACACCTCAGCCGTGATGCGGCGGCGGCGCCGGGCTACACGCTGCTTGTCAGTCACACTCGCGCCGGTCACTGGGGCGCCTTGCTGTTGGCCAGTGAAACCATGGAGAAGCACGCATGAGTGCGACACGGATTGTGATCACCGGCATGGGCGCCGTCACCGGTTTCGGTTTCGAATGGCAGACCCTCTGGGAAAAAATGCTCGGCGCCGAACATTGCGTGCGGCCATGGCAGCCGGACGACTTGCAAGAGGCGTCGTTCGCGGTGCGTTATGCAGCGCCTGTCGATATGCGGCTGTTACCGGAAAAACTGCAAAGCCATCCGGCATGGACGATGCCGCTGGAAAAGCGCAGTCGGTTTGGCTGGGTTGCTGCCACTCAGGCAGTCGGTGACAGCGGCTTGCAGCCAGAACACTTACGGGGCGCGGCGGTGCTGTGTGCCTCGGGAGCACCGCAGCACATGCTCGCTGACATGCTGCTGACCGCAGCCCCAAATGGTGGCACCCCGGGCTGGTCATACCTGATGTCGCGGGCCGGGCAAGTGAATGCCGATGGTTCGCTGCGCCAGAGCAACGACCGTCTGGCACGGATCATCGCTGACGACATGGGTTGTGAAGGGCCGGTGATCAACATCAGCAGTGCCTGCGCCGGTGCTGCGCAGGCCATTGGCAATGCCTTTCAGATGATTCGTCGCGGTGAAGTCAGCGTCGCGCTGGCGGGGGGCGCCGACTCGGTGCTCAATCTCGACACCATGGCCGCGCTATATCTACTCGGCGCCGCGTCGGGCGAGCAGCGCTGGGGCGCTGATCTGTGCCGGCCGTTCGATCGTGATCGCAGCGGTCTGATTGCCGGTGAGGGCGGTGGTTTTGTTGTGCTGGAAAGTCTCGAACATGCCTTGGCCCGTGGCGCAACGCCGTATGCCGAAGTGTTGGGTTTCGGCAGCAGTCTGGACGCTTACAAAGTCACTGCACCGCAACCCGAGGGACGCGGCGCCGCACTGGCGATGCAGACCGCACTGGACGACGCCGGTTTGCGTGCGCAGCAGATTGATCTGATCAACGCGCATGGCACCTCGACGCCGCTCAACGACGTTGCCGAGACGCTTGCGATCAAAAGCGTGTTCGCCGAGCACAAGCATTATCGAACCCTGGCCGTCAGTGCCAACAAATCACAGTTCGGTCATCTGATCGCAGCCGCCGGTGCGCCGGAATGCATCGTCACCGCGTTGGCCTGTCTGAACGATCTGGTCACGCCGACGGTGAATCTGCACAACGCCGACGAACAGTGCGATCTGGATTATTGCGCCGGTCAGGCCGTCAGCCGCCGAGTGGATTACGCGTTGAGTAATTCCTTCGGTTTCGGGGGCCTTAATACCTCGCTCGCCCTTGGCAAATATCGGGAGCACGGACAATGACGGACGCCAGTGTACGTGTCGCTATCGCCGGCAGCGGCTGTGTGTTGCCCACAGGTTGGGGCGTTGAGGGTTTATGGTCAGCGGCCCGCGAAGGGCGCAGCGCGATCTCGCCCCTGAATTCGTCGCTGTTCCACAGCGAGCGTGTCGTTGCGTTCGGGCACATCGCTGATCGAGATCATCAACGTAGCCGTCAGGACGTTGCACAAAACCTGCAGCGTTACTGCCCGCCGGCAGTGATCTGGGGCGTCAGTGCGGTGCGCCAGGCGCTGGCAGAAGCCGGACTGGAGTCGACAACCGAAGGAGTGCGCTTCGGCCTCTATTGCTGTCAGGGGGGGTACACCCATCCGTCGCTGGCTTCCTACGGTGAACTGCTGCACGAATGTCAGACCGACAACGGTGCCGACATGCGCCGTCTCGCGCAACGGGTGTTGCAGGAGCGTGCACTCGACCCGTTCTTGGTGCTCAAGAGCCTGAGCAACGGGTTGCTCGGCGTCGTCAGTCTGGCCTTGAAGCTTGAGTGCGAGTGCAACGCCTACATGCAAGGCGTGGCCGGCAATCTGGCGGCTCTGCGTGAAGCCTGCGCGGCGCTGCACAGCGGCCGGATCGACGCGGCCATCGTGGTGGGCGCGGGCAGTGAACTTGATCCGCTGGCGCTCGCTGCACTGGCCGAGGCGGGGGTGATCAGCACCGACGGTTCGCCAAGCCTGCGTGCCTTTGATCGCCAGGGCCGTGGCGGCATTGCCGGTGAAGGTGCGGCGGCGCTGGTACTGCGCCGTGTCGATGACCTGCCGGCAGGGCCGCAAACCAGCCTGACAGCACTGTTCGCACATCCTCGTCTGGACTCGCTGAGCCTGCCGGACAAACAGGTGAATCTGCTGATCAGCAGCGCGACGGGCGATCCGCAAAAGGATGCCGATCTGTCCCGCACGCTGGCGCGAACCGGCGCTGCGCACATCACCAGCAGTACACCGCTGACCGGCCTGCTCAGTGGTGCACCGAGCCTGGTTGACCTGATCTTTGCCCGGCAGGCCTTGCAGGCGCAAAGCATCCCGCCGGTCAGTGGCCTGGAGCGGCCGGTGGATGGGCATCTGCCGTTTGTGATCGGCGGCCCGCGCGATGCCGTGCTGCACGATTGCCTGGTCATCAACCGCGACGACAACGGCTTCAGCGCCGGTTACCAGCTCGAATTTCACGCGGCCGACTGACCGTCCGCACGCAACGAAACGCATCTGATTTTTTACTCAAGGGAAAGAACTGTCATGGATTACCGCGATTACGTACGGCCGAAATTCGTTGAATTGATGCAGGCTCTGGGTCTGGAGTGCCAGTTCCACAGAGCGCTGGGCAGCAAACTGTTTTACCGCGACCGGCAGGGCAGCGAAGTGACCGTCACCGACTTCCTCGGCGGCTACGGCGCAGCGTTGTATGGCCACAACGATCCGCAATTTGTTGATCAACTCGTCGACCTGTTGCGGGCCGATGTGCCGTTCAACGCGCAGATGTCGGTGCGCGGTGCGGCCGGTCAGTTGGGGCGTGAACTCAGTGAAGCGTTCAACCGTGAACTGAACAACAGCGAACGCTACATTTCGACCTTCTCCAACAGTGGCGCCGAGTCGGTGGAAATCGCCGTCAAACACGCCGAGTACCGTCGTCAGAAAAATCTGCAGAAGCAATTCGACGAGCGCGATTTCGCCCTCGCCAATCTGGTCGCCAGCGACAAGGCGTATGTCGAACTGGACATCGACGACCTCGATTTGCCCGCCGGTCTTCTGCCGCAGAATCTGTCCTGCGTCACCGTACGCCAAGTGGCCGAAGCGGTGCGTCAGCACAACCTGGCGCAGCTGCATGTCGAGCCAGTGTTCCTGGCGGTACGCGGCAGCTTCCACGGCAAACTGGTGAACACCGTGCAACTGACGTACGGCAAGCAGTACCGCAAACCTTTCGCCCGTTTCGGCCTCAACGTCGAGTTCATCGACCCGCAGCAACCCCTGCAATTGCAGGAGCTACCGGCGCGTCATGTTCGTCACTGGCTGAGCCTGGAATGGAGCGGCGAAACCCTGCAGGTGCGCCGCGAGGCGTTCAGTGCAATCACTGCCGTATTGCTTGAGCCGATTCAGGGCGAAGGCGGCATCAACGAGTTCGCCGGTGAGTTCTACCTGGGGCTGCGGCGCCTGTGCAACGAGCAGCAATGCCCGTTGATCATCGACGAAGTGCAATCGGGTTTCGGACGCACCGGCACCTTGCTCGGCGCCAGCCATTTCAACTTGCAGGGTGATTACTACTGCCTGTCGAAAGCCTTGGGCGGTGGTTTGATGAAGATTGCCGCGACGGTGATTCGTGCCAGCCACTACGAAAACGATTTCAGCTACATCCACAGTTCGACCTTTGCCGAAGATGATGCTTCTTGCCATATCGCCCTGTCGGCCTTGCGCCGTCTGTTCGAGAACGACAGCGCAATGCTCAAGGACGTGAACAGAAAGGGCGAGTACCTCAAGTCTTCGCTCCTGGAACTCAAGGCTGCCTATCCGGATGTCATCGCCGATGTACGGGGGCGCGGTTTGCTGCTGGGCTTCGAGCTGCACGACCTGACCGGCACCAGTTCGCTGGTTCAGGCCTCGGCGCAGTACAACGATGCGCTGGGCTACATCATTGCCGGCTACCTGTTGCAATTCGAATCGCTGCGCGTGGCACCGTCGGGCAGCAACGCCAATGTCATTCGTCTGGAACCGCCGGTGTGCATCACATTCGAAGAAATCGACGGACTGATCGGCTCCTTGCAGAAAGTCTGCGACATGCTGCGCCGCCGCGATGCCTTCCCGCTGGCCGCCGGTGTGTGTGCAGATAGCATCGCTGACGTGCCAGCGCGCGAGGTCAGCTTCAAGGAGACTGAAACCCGCCCAAAGTCTGACGAGAACGTACGCGTCGTGGCTCGCGTGGCGTTCATTAACCATCTGATTGATTCGGACATGCTCAGCGATGTCGATCCTTCGCTGTCGACCCTGAGCGCAGCACAAAAACGCGAGTTCATCAAACGCATGGCGCCCGAGCGCCGTGCCGCGCCGATCGGTCCGGTGCAAATTCGCTCGAAGCTCGGCACCGCCGTGGAATTCACCCTGTACCCGCTGTGCATGGATTCCGATGCGATGGCGGCCTACATCGCCAGCGGCGATCTGCAAACCATTCGCGAAGAAGTCGGCAACCGCATCAAGGATGCGCGCGCCGACGGCTACACCGTTGCCGGGCTGGGCATGTACACCTCGATCGTCACCAACAACTGCCAGGCGCTGCAGATCCCCGACATGGCGCTGACGTCCGGCAATGCACTGACCATCGGCATGGGCCTGGAAGCGATCGAGCAGGGTTGCAAGCAGCAAGGCCTGGAACTGAGCGGGCAGACCGCTGCGGTGGTTGGTGCCGCGGGCAATATCGCGTCGACCTACGCCTCGCTGCTGTCGACCAGCGTCGAGCATTTGCTGCTCATCGGCAGCGGCCGCGACGGTTCTCTGCGCCGTTTGGAAAAAACCGCTCAACAGATTTATGCCGAAGCCGCACGGGCGATCCTCAAGGGTGTCGCCGAACACGATCGCCTCGCCCGTCGCTTGCAGCAAATTGACGGCATCGATGCGCTCTTGCAGGCCCACGGCAGCAGTGCAGATCTAGGCCTGCGTGTGGCGAAACTGGTTGAAGAGCGCCTGGGCGCGAACGCCTTTATCACCGTCACAAACGATCTTGAAGTGCTGAAGCAGGCGCGAATCGTGCTCTGCGCGGCGAACGCACCGCAGGCGTTTCTTGGTGCCGGGCACTTCGCCGAAAACAGCGTGATCTGCGACATCGCCGTTCCACTGAACGTTGACCAGAACCTCGCGAGCCAACGCACCGACGTGCTCTACATGCACGGCGGTATCGTGCAGACGCCGCTGGGCGATGGTCTGGTGAAAAACGTTCGAGCCTATCTCAAGCAAGGTCAGTTGTACGCGTGCATGGCCGAGTCGGTGCTGATGGGACTGTCCGGTATGAAGCAGCACTACTCCTATGGCGATATCAGCCGCGAGCAGGTGCAGCAGATTCGTGCACTGGCGGCGACCCACGGCTTCAGTCTCGCGCAGTTCAAAACCGACAACTCGCTCTAAGGAACGGTCATGCCGAATAAAGTAGCAGTGGTGACCGGTGGCAGTCGTGGCATCGGGCGCGCAATTGTCCTGAACCTGGCCGGGGCGGGTTATCAGATCGCGTTCAGTTACGTTCGCGATGAAGTCGCGGCAATGACCTTGCGCGATGAGGTTCGGGCGTCAGGTATCGATTGCCTGGCGTTGCAGTGCGATGTCAGCAGCGGCGATAGCATCAAGGCGTTTTTCGAACGGGTCGAGCGGCATTTCCAGCGTATCGATCTGTTGGTCAACAACGCCGGCATCACCCGTGACGGCTTGCTCGCGACGATGTCGGCGCGCGACCTGGTCGACGTGATCCAGACCAACCTGATCGGCACGATGCTGTGCTGTCAGCAGGTGGTGCCGGGCATGTTGCGCCAGCGCAGCGGTTGCATCGTCAACATCAGCTCGGTGGCGGCGCAGAAGCCCGGCAAAGGCCAAAGCAACTATGCCGCTGCCAAGGGCGGGGTCGAATCGTTGACCCGAGCGTTGGCGGTCGAGTTGGCACCGCGCAACATTCGCGTCAACGCGGTCGCGCCGGGCATCGTCAAGACCGAGATGAGTACGGCACTGATCGGCAGTCAGGAGGAAGACATTCAGTCGCGCCTGCTGATCAAGCGCTATGCCGAACCCGAAGAAATTGCCGAAGCGGTGCTGTACCTCGCCGATCGCGGTTTGTACCTGACCGGGGAGGTCCTGCCGGTCAACGGCGGGTTGAAAATGCCATGAGCCGGACCATTCTGATCACCGGTGCGGCGAAAGGCATCGGTCGTGCGGTGGCCGAGGATTTTGCCGCCGACGCCGACAATCGCCTGATCCTGCTGGATCTCGATCTGGCGGAACTGCAACGCTGGGTCGACGAACGACAGGAGCAGATCAAGGCGCGTGTCGAAACCCATGCGGCAAACATTGCCGACCTGCCGGCCATGGAAGCGTTCTTCAAGACCCTCGGTTCGCAAGTCGAGTACGTCGATGTGCTGGTCAACAGCGCCGGCATCTGCAACGAGAATGAACCGGAAGATCTGCACAACTGGCACAAGGTGATTTCGGTCAACCTCAACGGCACGTTCTACGTGACTTCGCTGTGTCTGGCACTGATGCCCGACCGTGGGCGGATCATCAACATGTCGTCGATCCTCGGCCGTGCCGGCAAGGTGCGCAACACCGCGTACTGCGCTTCCAAGCACGGCATCGTCGGCATGACCAAGGCACTGGCGCTCGACCTCGCTTCGCGGCAGATCACCGTCAACGCGATTCTGCCGGCGTGGATCGATACGCCGATGTTGCAGGGTGAACTGGCGACGCAAGCGGCAATTGCCGGTATGACTCAGGAACAGATCGTGCGCAACGCGAAGAAGAAACTGCCGATGCGCCGTTTCATCCAGAGCGAGGAAGTGGCGGCGATGGTGCGTTACCTGGCCAGCTCCGAGGCTGGCGGAGTGACCGCCCAGAGTCTGGTGATCGATGGCGGTGTCGGGTTGGGAATGTAGCGATGCCTCGATTTCACATCAGCCACATCGCTTGTGCAGTGTGGGCGTGCATGATTGCGCCTACCGCGATGGCCGAATTTACTGTCGATGACCTGAAGCCCGATTACGCCGACGGTGAAGTCGGCGTGGCCACGGCCATGCGCCTGCATGGCGACGATCAGGTCACGCAAAAAGCCGTGTATTTCAAGGCCAACCTGGAAGACAACTGGGACGGCGGTTACTACAAGGCAAAGGGCCGCGTGCGGTACGACGCGCGCTATGACGGCAACAATCCGTACAGCGAACGGGCGCGGGACAAATACCGTTTCGATGCCGATTGGCGGCACCTCTACGTGGGCCATTCGCTGGGTGATGGCGAAGTGACGGTGGGCTGGCAGCAGGTGGTCTGGGGGCGCGCGGATGAATTACGCGTACTCGACCAGATCAACCCGGTGGACTATCGCGATGGTCTGACGCCGCTGCTGGAGGACAGCCGCATCGCCGTGCCCATGGTGCGCTTTGCGCAGCCCGTGGGCGAGTGGGAACTGGAGGCGCTGTGGATCACTGATTTCGTGAAAAACCAGCCACCGGCAGAGGGCAGTGAATTTGCTGCGCCGCTCTATGCTGCGCCGGACCCGGAGTATTTCCTGCTCGACTCCAGGCCAGGCTATGACGGCGAGAAGGGCTATGCCTATGGCTTGAGTGCCAATGGCCGGATCGGCGCGGTGGACACCAGTTTTGTGGCCTTGAGCGCCCGCCAGCAAGACCCGGTGTACGCCGTCGAGGGCCTGGTCGATGACGGCCGTACGCGGCTGGAACGGCAGTTTCCCCGTTACACCATGGGCGGTGCCGGGCTGGCAATCGATGCCGGGCACAGCATCGTGGTGCGCAGCGAAGTGGCGTATTTCGACAACTGGCGAATAACCAATCCGACGCGTGCCTACGGTGCCGACAGCACGCCCATGGTCAAGTCGCTGCTGGGTGTCGACTACCTGTTGCGCGACTGGCTGATCTCCGCGCAATGGCAGGAGCAGGTGTTGCTCGACTGGCAGGACGGCATGTTGCAGGACAAGCGCGAACCGCTGTTTACCCTGTCGGCCGAAGGCACTCACTGGCAGGACCGACTCAAGAGTCGTCTGGTGGCCGCCGCCTCACCACCGTTTCAGGACAATGCGTTGCTGCAAGGCATCTTCACCTACAAACCGGTGGACTACATCAAGCTCGGGCTGGAAGTGGACGTGTTCTTCGGCAGGCCCGACAGGGCTTTCGGTGAGTACAGCAAGCACGATCAAGTGCGGCTGTCGGCCGGTTATCTGTTCTAACCCATCACGCCTGCCGCTCTCGTGTGCAGGTGCACTCATCCAACGAAAAGGAAGTTGTTATGTTGCCGCTTTTGAAAAGTCTGACCACCGCCGCATTGATCTTCGGTAGCGCCTGCGCCTGCGCGGCAGAGGCCGGCAATGCCGATGAGATCATCCGTCAGGTACGCGATCGCAATGACGGGAGCAGCTTCATGTCCCAGGTGTCGCTGATCCTGCATGACAAGAAAGGCAATACCCGTGTTCGCGAGTTCACCTACCTGCAAAAGGATTACCCGGACAGCGACAAGTTCAGCATGTACTTTTCCGCGCCGACTGACGTCCGTGACGTTGCCTTCCATATCGAAAACCCGCACGAAACCCTCGGCCTGGAGGACAGCCAGTGGATGTACCTGCCAGTCAGCCGCCAGACACGCCGCATCTCCACCACCGACAAGCGCGGCTCGTTCATGGGCAGTGAGTACTCGTACGCCGATCTGGACAAGATCCGCGTCAAGGACTACTCGCAGACACTCGTGGGTGAAGAACAGATCAAGGGCCGCGACTGCTACGTGATCGAGCGCGAACCGGCCTCTCCCGAGGTTCTGGCCAAGACGGGTTATAACAAGCTGAAGGTGTGGATCGACAAGCAGAATTTCCTGGTCATGCGTCAGGACTTCTTCGACGTCAAAGGCGTGTTGATCAAGCAGATGCGTACGCAGAAAGTCGAAACAATCGGCTCGATCGACAGCATTGTGCTCAGCGAAACCGAGCACTTCATTGACGGCACGCGCTCGGAAATGCGCTTCAACCAGTTGCAGTACAACGTCTCTCTGGAAGATCGCCTCTTCACCCAGACCGCCATCAAGCGTGGACTGAAAACCGGTGACCTGCCGGACTTTGCCGTGTCTGCCCGCTAAGCGCCGACCCCGACGACCTGGAAACGCATGATCATGGAAAGATATCTGAATTTCGTCGAGCGCCATGCGCGGGCGATTGTTTTCCTGCTGGTGGCGATTACGGCGTATTTCACCTATACGCTGGGCGCGCTGGTGTCCGACACCAACCCTTATCTGCTCAAGGAAAGCCACCCGGCGCGCAAGACCATCATCGATTTGCAGGGTGAGTTCACCGGCACGTTCGACTCGGTGATGGTGGCGTTGAACAACCCGCAGACGGTGTTCAACAAAACGACGCTCAACGCGCTGTTTTCGATGTCGCAGTCGGTGCGCAAGATGATTCTGGCCAACGATGCCGACAAGGATCAGTTGACGCAGATCGTGGCCCGGTATCCAGACGACAGTCGTGCGCAGTTGTTGACCCGGGACATTCTTGAGGGCGGTTTTTCGCAGAACGATTACGCCAATGCCAAGGCATTGCGTGATCATGCCCAGAGTCAGAATTGGGACGCCCATGATCAGTTGTTCCTGACTTTTCTCGCCGAGCGGATCAACCCGATCCGCGAAATGGCCTCGATGGGCGATCTGGAAAACATCGTCCTGACCGACGACGGCGAGCTGTTGATCCACAAAACCCTGAATGCCTATGACATGGACCCGGCGCTGGTCGAGTCGCAGATCATGGGCAATGAGTTGATGGTCGACGGGGTGGTGTCGAAGGACAAGAAAGTCGCGATGCTGGTGGCCGAACTCGGCACCAAGCAGGACGACGCTCAGGCGCAACTGCGGGCCTACCAGATCGTGCGCGGCATCGTTGCGCAGTATCAGGCCGAGCACCCTGAGTACAAGGACGAAATATTCATTGCCGGCATGCCGATCTTCATCGCCGCGCAGCAGGAGATCATCGATCACGACCTGGCCGTGCTGTTCCCGATCGTGTTTTTGCTGATTACCTTGCTGCTGATCTTTTTCTTCCGCAAACCGCTGGGCGTGCTGTTGCCACTGTTCAATATTCTGTTCTGCACCATCTGGACCCTGGGCCTGATGGCGTTGTTACGGGTGCCTTTCGACCTGCTGACCAGTGTGCTGCCGGTGTTCCTGTTCACCATTTGCTGCTCGGACGCCATCCACGTGATGGCTGAATATTACGAGCAGAAAAGTGCCGGCAAGAGCAATCGTGATGCCAACCGCGAAACCCAGCGCCTGATGGTGGTGCCGGTGGTGTTGACGACCGTGACGACCATCGCCACGTTCATGATCTCCACCACCAACAACATTGTCAGCATCCGCAATTTCGGCGTGTTCATGTCGATCGGCCTGACGGCAGCGCTGATTATTTCGCTGTTGCTGATTCCGGCGTGGATCTCGATCTGGGGCAAGGATCAGCCGCAGCAAGCCAGGGCAGTGGTGCACAAGGAGTCGATCATTTCGCGGTATCTGGTCGCGTTCTGTGCGTGGATGATCCGCTTTCGCAAAGCGATTCTGATGGTCATTCTGCCGCTGCTGGCGCTCGCCACCGTGTTCACGTTCCGCGTCGACATCGAAGACTCCGGCATTGCCTACTTCAAGCCCGAGAGCCACATTCGTGTGTCCGATCAGTTCATCAACCACGCCAAAGTGGCGGGGACGGCGCCGGGCTGGATCGCCATCGACAGTAAGGAGCCGCGCGGCGTGCTGACCACGGAAGTGGTGCAGTTCATCGACAAGCTCGACCAGTTCATCAAGCAGCAGCCGAACGTCAGTTATGGCTATTCCCTGGCCACTTACGTCAAACGCATGAACCTGGTGCTCAACGACATGAACCCGGATTATCTGCGGGTGCCGAATGCCGTGGAGAAGGTCACGTCGATCAACGATGACGGGCAGGTCGAACGCTTTGACGTGCCGGGCAATTCGCTGATCGAGCAACATGTGATGCTGTTCGAGAATGGTGGCGGCTCAGATCTGAACAACGTGCTCAACGGCGATTTTTCCAAGGCCTTGACCCTGTACACCATGACTTCGTCAGTCGCCAGCGACTATCAGGGCATGCTCGACCGCCTCGATGCCTGGCTGCTGGTGAACAAACCGGCCAACCTGGAAGTGACGCACGCCGGTACACCGTTGATCTGGACCGGGGTGTTGCAGGAAATCACTCAGGGCCAGGTGCTGAGTTTTTCCCTGGCCTTGCTGGTCGTCACGCTGATGATGATGTACTGGCTCAAATCGGTCCGCCTCGGGGTACTGGGCATGTTGACCTTGCTGACCACGTCGGTGACGGTTTACGGCTTCATGTTCCTGTTTGGCATCGAGCTGAACATCGGCACGACGCTGGTGACGTTCCTGGTGGTCGGGGTGGTGGATTACGCGGTACACCTGCTGTCGCGCATCAAGCTGCTGGTGCAGCAGGGCATAGAGATCGACGCGGCTATTTTGCAGGCCATGCACAGCGTCGGCCGATCTACGGTAATCAACGTGGTGATCTTTTCCGTAGGCTTCATGGCGCTGCTGTTTTCTGACTTCAAGCCGATTGTCGATCTCGGCGCACTGGTGGCAATGGCGCTGTTTTCCAGCGGGGTCATGACCATTGTGCTGGTGACGCTGGTATCGCCGTGGTTCTTTGCGGCGATTGCGCCGGTGCATGCGCCGGCTGCAGCACAGCGCGCAGAGGGGGAACCGGTGCCGGGCTGATTCGCCAACGAGCGGGTGCGCCTGCGCTGAGGCGGCAGGCGAACCCGGTCATGCGGCGCAGCAGGGTTTTCAGTTCAGTGTATTGACCGGGTTTTTTTCGCCATAACGGGCGATTCGTTCGAACTGACATTCCTGGCGGGCGTCGTTGAGGTTGCTTTCAAACGCAGCGAGGCCATCATGCAATTGCTGCAAATCGCCGATCTGGGTCACCAGTTCGGCTTTTTTTTCGGCAATGGCTCGTTGTGCCATATCCCACGGGAATTCGTCACCGCGGTAGTTGTTGAGGATCACCTGCAGCTCTTTGAGCTTGAAGCCCAGTTGCTGGGCGCACTTGATGAACGTCAACACCTCGACGCTTTGCTGGCTGTAGATGCGGTATTTGCCTTCACGCTTGGGCTCGGGCAACAGGCCGATTTCTTCGTAATGGCGAATGCTTTTGACTGTGGTGCCCGACAGCTGGGCGGCTTTGCCGATATACATAAAGGTCCGTCTCGATGATCAAACATAGCGTGGCGCGATCAGGCGTCATGCCGGATCGGCGGCGATTATATGTCCAATACCATCGGAAAATTGCAACTGCGCGTAAATGACGTGCACAGGCGACGGACGGACTCGTGAAACGAGCCCGAAGAGGCACTGACGGCGGCGTGTGCGCCGTCAGCTGAGGCGGCTGTAAAAACTCAGACGGCGGCGCTCACGCGCGCCTGTTCCAGCCAGGCATCGCGCTGGTTTGGCTTGGAGCCAAGGATTGGCCCGAAGGTCAGCGTCTTCAATGGCTTGATGCCGCAGAATTCCAGCGTGGTCTTGCGCATCTGATTCAGCCCCGGCATGCCATAGATCCACTTGTAGTACCAATACGGCGTATCCATGGTCACCAGCAGATGCGCGGTACGGCCCTTGAGCAGCTTGTCGGGGAAGGCTTTGCCTTCGCGATATTTGAAGGCGAAACCCGGCAGGAAAATCCGGTCGACGAAGCCCTTCAGCAGTGCCGGAATCCCGCCCCACCAGATCGGATAAACAAATGTCAGGTGTTCGGCCCAGGTGATATCGGCCTGTGCCTGCAGCAGATCCGGCTCCAGTGGCTGCACCTTGTTGTAGCCTTCGTGCAAGACCGGGTCAAACTCCAGCGCATCCAGGCGCAACAGCCGTACGTCGTGCCCGGCATCTTTGGCGGCCTGAACGTAAGTCTCACTCAATGCCCCGCAAAAACTGTCGGTGGAGGGGTGACCCAGTATCACGAGCATTCGTTTGCTCATTGTGTGTACTCCTGAAATGAAGCCCACAGGATAGAGTCTGCCCCTAGCGGTAGAGTCAAGGCACCAGTGCATCAAACAAGGCCCGGGCGTAACCGGGCAGGTGATCGAAGTCCCGCGCGCACAGTTGCAAGGTGCGATGGGCCCAGACTTCGTCCAGCGGCCGGCACGTTATCGAGTGCACCGACGCCCAGCGCTCGATGACCACCTTGGGCACGATGGCCAGCCCCGCACCTCGCGCCACCATGCGCATGACGCCCTCGAAGCCATCGGCACGGATCCGGATCGACATGCGCTGGCCGATGTGCAGCGCTTGTTCCTCCAGGTGAATCGCCAGCGCACTGTGGGCGCCGAGCGCTACGTAGTCATGCGCCAGGGTTTCACCGAACGTCAGCGATGGTTGACTCGCAAGCGCATGCTCAGGGGGCAGGATCAGTACCAATGGATCGTCGCGAAAGGCTTGGGTTTGCAGGCCGTGGGTGTCGACCGCATCGGAGACGATCCCCAGATCCGCTGCACCCAGACGCAAGGCGTGAGTGATGCGAGCGCTGGGTAGCTCCTGCAGATCGATGTCGAGGTTGGGATGGCTGCGCAGGAAGTCCGCCAACACTTCCGGCAGGTATTCGGTAATCGCCGTGGTGTTGCACAACAGCCGCACCTGACCTTTGACACCTTGGGCATAATCGGCCAGATCCTGCCGCAGACGTTCAGCCTGTTGCAGGAGGATGCGCGCGTGCTGCGCCAGGGCTTTGCCGGCCGGTGTCGGCGTGACGCCACGGCGACCGCGTTCGAGGAAATCGATGCCGAACGAGGCCTCCATCGCACGGATTCTGGCGCTGGCGGCTGCGAGGGACAAGTGGCTGCGGGCGGCGCCGGCGGTGATGTTGCCGGTGTCGAGGATGTGCAGGTAGAGGCGCAGGTCGGTGAGGTCGAAGTGCATGGGGGCAGCCTCCATAAATATTCAAGCCTCTTGTATTGGCAGAGGCTGCCTCAGTATATGGCAGATTTTCGGCCGGCCCGGCCTGGCGCACAGTAGCGCCATGAACACACTCGCAGATTTCTACCAACACCTCGGTCTGGCCTTGTCCCTGCTGGTCATCATGACTTTCGTGCTCGCCGGACTGGTCAAAGGCGTGATCGGTCTGGGCCTGCCCACGGTCGCCATGGGCCTGCTCGGTCTGGCTATGGCACCGTCGCAGGCTGCTGCGTTGCTGATCATTCCGGCGACGCTGACCAATGTCTGGCAACTGGCCTTTGGCGGGCATTTGAAAGGCCTGATCAAACGGCTTTGGCCGATGTTGTTGATGATCTTCCTTGGCACGGGTGTCGGCACTTTGTGGATCGGCATGGCGGGCGGACATTGGGTGGTGCGCGGGTTGGGTGCGGCGTTGTTGCTCTATGCGTTGAGTGGTTTGTTTCTGCCAACGCTGAGCGTAAATCCGCGCCATGAGGGCTGGCTTGGCCCGGCGTGCGGCTTGATCACCGGCGTCATCACCTCAGCCACCGGCGTCTTCGTCATTCCTGCAGTGCCTTACCTGCAAGCGTTGGGCTTGAATCGCGATCAACTGGTTCAGGCGCTGGGTCTGTCATTCACCGTTTCGACGTTGGCACTGGCCGCAGGATTGCTCTGGCGCGGGGCATTGAGCGGTGGCGAATTGGGTGCCTCGCTACTGGCGCTGATCCCGGCAGTGCTCGGCATGTTGCTCGGTCAATGGCTGCGCCAACGCATCAGCGCCGTGCTGTTCAAACGTGTGTTCTTCATCGGAATGGGCGCGCTCGGCGCCCACTTGCTGATCAGCGGTTAGCCGACGACTCGCTGAGCATGTCGATGCGGCGGATATCGAAATCCCGTTGCAGATACTCCATGCGCTGCTCGAAGAATTGCTTCATGTGCGGCAGATTCGAATGTACGTCGAGATGCGCCTGGCTTTCCCAGATCTCGTAGAAGATGAACAGCGTCGGATCTTCCCGGTCTCGCAGCATGTGGTATTCGATGCAACCGGGCTCGGCGCGGCTCGGTTCGACATAGGCGCGGAACAGCGCCTCGAAAGCCTCGGCTTTTTCCGGGCGGGTCTTGGCGTGCAGGATGAAACCGTGGCGTTCACTCATCGGAACAACTCCTCAAGATCGAAGGGTGGCCAATCCTAAGGCAAGAATCCATTCTCTATTCGTGCGCTTTGCTCAAATGTATTTTGCGCAATCAGGCCTTATTCCGCGCGAGGCGCATCGTTAATCTGCCGCCATTCCATTTTCCCTTCTCCATCCAGCCCGATGGCTGCGCCGAGGCTTTCTCATGAAAAAAGTTTTGTTGCTCAACGGCGGTAAAAAATTCGCCCACTCCGACGGTCGCTACAACACCACCCTGCACGAAGCCGCCCTGAGCGTGCTGGATCGCGGCGGTGTCGACGTGAAAACCACGTTCATCGACGAGGGTTACGACGTGGCCGAAGAAGTGGCGAAATTCCTCTGGGCCGACGTGATCATCTATCAGATGCCGGGCTGGTGGATGGGCGCGCCGTGGACGGTGAAAAAGTACCTCGACGAAGTCTTCACCGAAGGCCACGGCAGCCTCTACGCCAGTGATGGCCGCACCCGTTCCGATGCGTCGCAGAAGTACGGCAGCGGCGGGCTGATTCAGGGCAAGCAATACATGCTGTCGCTGACCTGGAACGCCCCGCAGCAAGCCTTCGACGACCCGACCGACTTCTTCGAGGCCAAAGGCGTGGACGCGGTGTACTTCCCGTTTCACAAGGCGAACGAGTTTTTGGGTATGACCGGGTTGCCGACGTTCCTCTGCGTTGATGTGATGAAGCGCCCGAACATCGAGAATGATGTGGCGCGTTACGAGCAGCATCTGAAAGAGGTGTTTGGCCTTAAGGCTTAAAACTGCACACTGTTGGTGAAGGGACTTATCTGTGGCGAGGGGATTTATCCCCGTTGGGTCGCGCAGCGTCCCCTGCTCTTGATCCTGAAACAGAACGGGACTGCTGCGCAGTCCAACGGGGATAAATCCCCTCGCCACAAAGGGATGTATTCACCACAATGCAAACGTGATGACCATCCGAAGGGACACCCGTGAAAGCCAGATCCGATGAGTTGCAGATTTTCGTCTGCGTGATCGAATGCGGTTCCATCTCCGCCGCCGCCGAACAGGTCGGCCAGACGCCATCGGCGGTCAGCCGTACTTTGTCGCGGCTTGAAGCCAAGCTCGACACCACGTTGATCAACCGCACCACGCGGCGTATGGATCTGACCGAAGAGGGCAAGTATTTCTTCGAGCAGGCCAAGCTGATTCTCGACCAAATGGATCAACTCGAAGAACGCCTGTCCTCCCGCCAGCAAACCCCGTCCGGACGCCTGCGGATCAACGCCGCCTCGCCATTCATGCTGCACGCCGTCGTCCCCTACATCGACGAGTTCCGCCGTCTCTACCCGGACATCCAGCTCGAACTCAACAGCAATGACCTGATCATTGACCTGCTGGAACAAAGCACTGACATCGCCATCCGCATCGGCACCCTTGCCGACTCGACGTTGCACGCACGTTCACTCGGTTGCAGTCCGCTGCTGATCGTCGCCAGCCCCGCGTATCTGGAAACGCACGGCACGCCGCTGCAAGTGGCGGACTTGAGTGACCACACTTTGCTCGGCTTCACCCAAAACGAAGGCCTCAACCAGTGGCCATTGCGCTACGTGCACGGTGATCGCTGGCCGATCAACCCGGCCATCAGCGCCTCCAGCGGCGAGACCGTGCGCCATCTGGCGCTGGAAGGTCAGGGCATCGCCTGCCTGTCGCACTTCATGACCATCGACGACATCCGCGCCGGCCGACTGAAGGTGTTACTCGGCGAATTCAACAGCGGTTATCGACAGCCGATCAACGCGGTGTACTACCGTAATTCGCAACTGGCGCTGCGAATTCAGTGCTTCCTCGACTTCATCCAGAGCAAACTCGCCGCTTACGCCAGCGCTGATTTCAAGGGCTGATTCGTGACCTATACGCAAGAGTGAATTGGGCGAGGGCGGGTGTTTCCCTGAGAAGCATCGGTCGATACTCGTCCCATCACCTATCCACGCAGGGAGTTTCTCCATGAACGTATTCGTCACCGGCGCCGCCGGTTTTATCGGCGGCTCGATCGCCACCGGTCTGGTCCAGGCCGGGCATACAGTCACCGGTCTGGTGCGCAGCGCCGAACAGGCAGATGAGCTGAAAGCACTGGGCATCACCCCGGTGATCGGCACCCTCGACGACAAGGCACTGCTCGCCGAACAGGCCCGTGCCGCCGACGCCGTGATCAACGCCGCCAGCAGCGACCATCGCGGCGCGGTTGAAGCTTTGCTCGATGCCTTGCGCGGATCCAACAAAGTGTTCCTGCACACCAGCGGTTCGAGCATCGTTGGCGATGCGTCGGGCGGTAAATCCAGCGACGTCATTTATTTCGAAGACAACTTGCCGGAACCGACCGTCGACAAGGCTGCCCGCGTGGCCATCGACAACCTGATCCTCGCCGCCGCGAAGGATGGCGTGAACTCCGCCGTCATCTGCAACACGCTGATTTACGGCCACAGCGTGGGCGTCAATCGCGACAGCGTGCAATTGCCGCGCCTGCTCAAACAGGCGCGCAAAAATGGTGTTGTGCGACATGTCGGCACGGGCCAGAACATCTGGTCCAACGTGCACATCGAAGACGTCGTCGCCCTGTACCTGCTGGCACTGAGCAAAAACGTACCGGGTACCTTCTACTTCGTCGAAAGCGGCGAAGCCTCGTTCATCGACATGACCACCGCTATGGCCCAGGCCTTGAACCTCGGCGAGCCACAAGACTGGCCACTGAAAGACGCCGAAGCCGAATGGGGCTACGAGATGGCCAACTACGGCCTCGGCTCCAACAGCCGCGTGCGCGGCAAACACGCCCGCGAACTGCTCGGCTGGGCGCCGAAGCGCACGTCAGTGGTTGAATGGATTCGTAACGAAATGGTGTGACGATAGCCATACCGAGTGAAGCCATTCGCGAGCAAGCCCGCTCCCACACAGAGTCCGCATTCCCCTGAAGAAATGCGATCAACCTGGGGGAGCGAGATTGCTCGCGAAAGCGGTGGCTCATTCGACAAAGATATTCAATGTGCTCGCATGTTTATTGGTCAGCAGAAATGCATGTAAATCCCGCCCCTCGATTTTCATTAATCGCGACACGACATATCCATTAGCGACACGCCTTACCTCTCCACGAAAATTACTTTCATGCGGTTTGAAATCTCGATCTCGAAATGATTTATGAGTTTCACAACCCATTCGAACGTGACCCTTTCGAGGAGTACCGCATGACGCCTTCATTCGGCTATTGGCTGCTGGTCTATGCCGCCGTCGCCATCATCGCGCTGATCGTGTTGATCGCCCGTTACCGGCTCAATCCGTTCATTGTCATCACATTGATTTCCATTGGCCTGGCATTGGTGGCAGGGATGCCGCCGTCGGGTGTGGTGGGGGCGTATGAGGCCGGGGTGGGCAAGACACTGGGGCATATTGCGCTGGTGGTGGCGCTGGGGACGATGCTCGGCAAAATGATGGCCGAGTCCGGCGGTGCCGAGCAGATGGCGCGCACCTTGATCGACAAGTTCGGCGAGAAAAACGCCCATTGGGCGATGGTCTGCATTGCGTTTCTGGTCGGGCTGCCGCTGTTTTTTGAAGTCGGTTTTGTCTTGCTGGTACCGATTGCCTTCACCGTGGCGCGGCGCGTCGGTGTGTCGATTCTGATGGTCGGTCTGCCGATGGTCGCCGGTCTGTCGGTGGTGCATGCGCTGGTGCCGCCGCACCCGGCGGCGATGCTGGCGGTGCAGGCTTATCAGGCGTCGGTCGGGCAGACGTTGTTGTACGCGATTGCCATCGGCATTCCGACGGCAATTATCGCCGGTCCCCTGTACGCCAAATTCATCGTGCCGCGCATTCAATTACCGGCGGATAACCCGCTGGAAAAACAATTCCTCGACCGCGAACCGCGCGACAAACTGCCGGGTTTCGGCATCACCATGGCGACCATTCTGCTGCCGGTGGTGCTGATGCTGATCGGCGGCTGGGCCAACCTGATTTCCACGCCGGGCAGCGGTTTCAATCAGTTTCTGTTGTTCATCGGCAACTCGGTCATCGCGCTGTTGCTCGCGACCTTGTTGAGTTTCTGGACGCTGGGCATCGCTCAGGGTTTCAACCGCGAATCGATCCTCAAGTTCACCAACGAATGCCTCGCACCGACCGCCAGCATTACCTTGCTGGTCGGCGCGGGCGGCGGTCTGAACCGGATTCTGGTCGACGCTGGCGTCACCGATCAGATCGTCGGCCTCGCCCACGAATTTCACCTGTCGCCGCTGATCATGGGTTGGTTGTTCGCGGCGTTGATGCGCATCGCCACCGGGTCGGCGACCGTAGCGATGACCACCGCGTCCGGCGTGGTCGCGCCGGTGGCCATTGGTCTGGGATATCCACACCCTGAACTGTTGGTGCTGGCGACCGGCGCTGGCTCGGTTATCTTTTCCCACGTCAACGACGGCGGCTTCTGGTTGATCAAGGAATACTTCAACATGACGGTCGCGCAGACGTTCAAGACCTGGACCGTGCTGGAGACGTTGATCTCGCTGGTCGCTTTCGGTCTGACCGTCGGCCTTTCTTACCTGCTGTAACCGGAGCCATCCGCCATGGACATCCTCTACCAGATCCGCGCCCGCCAGGACTCCTTCAGCGCCGGCGAAGGCCGCATCGCCCGGCTGATGCTCGACGACGTCGGCTTCGCCGCCAGCGCCAGCCTCGAAGATCTGGCGCAACGCGCCGAAGTCAGCACCGCCACGCTGTCGCGGTTTGCCCGCACCGTCGGCTGTCGCGACCTGCGTGATCTGCGTCTGCAACTGGCCCAGGCCAGCGGCGTCGGCAGCCGTTTTCTCGACCCGGCGGGCACGCCTGAACAGTCGGCGTTTTACGGGCAGATCGTCGGCGATATCGAAACCACGTTGCGTCAGCACTTGGCCGGGTTCGACGAATCGCGCTTTGCCGACGCGGTGAAATTGCTCGGCCAGGCGCGGATGATTCACGCCTTCGGCATGGGCGGTTGCTCGACCTTGTGCAGCGACGAATTGCAGGTGCGGCTGGTGCGCCTCGGCTACCCGATTGCGGTGTGTCATGACGCGGTGATGATGCGCGTCACCGCCGCAAGCCTGAATGCCGAGCAAGTGCTCATCGTCTGCTCGCTGACCGGCATCACCCCGGAATTGCTGGAGACCGTCGAACTGGCGCGCAACTACGGCGCACGCATTCTCGCCATCACCCGCGCCCACTCGCCGCTGGCCGAACTGGCCGACATCGTCCTGCCGCTGCAAGGCGCGGAAACCTCGTTCATTTACAAACCGACGGCGGCGCGCTACGGCATGCTGCTCGCCATCGACGTGCTCGCCACCGAACTGGCGCTGGCCAATCCTGAAGACAATCAAGAACGTCTGCGGCGGATCAAACTCGCCCTCGACGAATACCGTGGCGGCGACGATCACCTGCCGCTGGGAGACTGACATGCAGTACGACACGCTGATTCGCAATGCCCTGATCATCGACGGCAGCAACACGCCCGGTTACCGCGCCGATGTGGCGATTCTTGATGGCCGCATCGAACGCATCGGTGACTTGCGCGATGTCACTGCCAGCGAGGAAATCGACGCCGCCGGCCGCGTGCTGGCGCCGGGTTTCATCGATGTGCACACCCACGACGACACCGTGGTCATCCGCCAGCCCGAAATGTTGCCGAAACTCAGCCAGGGCGTGACCACAGTGATCGTCGGCAACTGCGGGATCAGCGCCTCGCCCGTGACGCTGAAAGGCAATCCGCCGGATCCGATGAACCTGCTCGGCACCGCAGCGGCGTTTGTTTATCCACGATTCAGCGATTACCGCGCGGCGGTCGAAGCGGCCAACACCACGTTGAATGTGGCGGCGCTGGTCGGCCACACGGCGCTGCGCAGCAATCACCTGGATGACTTGTTCCGCACCGCGACGCCAGACGAAATCGCCGCGATGCGTGAGCAGTTGCGCGAGAGCCTGGAGTACGGCGCCTTGGGTTTATCCACAGGTCTGGCCTACGCCAGCGCCTTCAACGCCTCCACCGATGAAGTCATGCAACTGGCCGAAGAACTCACGGCGTTTGGTGCGGTGTACACCACCCATTTGCGCAGCGAATTCGCCCCGGTGCTGGAGGCGATGGATGAGGCGTTTCAGATCGGGCGACACGCGAAATCTCCAGTGATCATCTCCCACCTCAAATGTGCTGGCGTCGGTAACTGGGGGCGCAGTCCGCAGTTGCTCGCGTCGCTGGAAAAAGCGGCGAAAACCCACCCGGTCGGTTGCGATTGCTATCCGTACGCGGCGAGTTCTTCGACACTTGATCTGAAGCAAGTCACCGATGCCCATCGCATCACCATCACCTGGTCGACGCCGCATCCGGAAGTCAGCGGCCGCGATTTGATCGACATCGCTGCCGAATGGAGCGTGCCGTTGCTCGAAGCCGCCAAACGCCTGCAACCGGCGGGTGCCGTGTACTACGGAATGGACGAGGCGGATGTGCAAAGAATCCTCGCCCATCCGTTGTCGATGGTGGGCTCTGACGGACTGCCGGAAGACCCGTTCCCGCACCCGCGCCTGTGGGGCGCTTTCCCACGGGTGCTCGGACATTTCAGTCGCGACGTGGGGCTTTTTCCGCTGCACACCGCCGTGCACAAGATGACCGGCCTGTCGGCGGCGCGCTTCGGCTTGAAGGAGCGTGGCGAGATTCGTGAAGGTTATTGGGCGGATCTGGTGTTGTTCGATCCGGAGACGGTACGTGATGTCGCGGATTTCAACGACCCGCAACGCGCCGCACAAGGCATCGACGGCGTGTGGATCAACGGGGTGTTGAGCTATCAGGATGGGCAATCTTCAGGACGTCACGCAGGACGGTTCCTCGCTCGTGAAGACGACCTGCGCAAAGGTTTTATATAACCGCAGTTGTAAGTTTGCGACGTGGTCTGGATTTTTGCGCAGTGATGGCACATTGGAATTAAAGATTCCCTCGAGCAAGCCGAATCGCTGACATTCAGTGGATTTGGCGTCTGTCGCCCCAGGGAGTTTCATGTACCGCGTTAGTTTGTTCGTAGCCGTCACATTACTGGCCGGTTGTGTCAGTCCACAAGCACGCCGGGCGGCGGAATCCGAGAGCTTGTTCAAGGATATCCTCCCGCGTCCATTGGTCAGCGATTCGGTTATGCGCGAAGGCGATATCCTGACGTTCCAGATCAGTCAGTCCGGCAATGCGCAAGCGGCGGCAGGCGTGGTTTTTCAGATGGAAGCCTCCTGTGCGGCCGACCGTGCCAACTTGCTGTATCTGGGCGGCGGCGGTCGGATGTATCCGGGGCCCAATAGTCAGCAATACTCGACTGGTCGAGCGGTGCCGGCCAACGTGCTGGGGACGTTGAAGAACAACCCTGAGTTCATCAAGGCGTGTGCCAGCACGCCGGCGTCGGATTGGCGAGTGGTCAAAGGCAGCGGCGAGGAGCAATGGGTATTGTTTGATCGCAACAGTCTCAAGAAGGACAGTTCCGAACTCAGATTCTGGGCGGCTTACGACAACCCCTTGATTGGATTCGATGCGCCCTACGACGCTCCCTATGCGCAGAAGCGCGAGCGTTATGCAGTCGATTGTGGCAAGCAGACCTACCGTGTGGTGGCAGGCTACGATCTGGATGCCAACAACACTGTCACGGATGGACAAGACGCGGTTGCACTGACCTCCAATGCAATCAGCGGTAGCAACGACGACTACGAGCGGCTGTTCAAACTGGTCTGTGAAAAACCCGAATCTGCAGCGCAACTGCCCAAGTTCGTTGCCCGCGCAAAGAAAAGCGCTCCAGTGACTCTGCCAACGCTTTCTCCGGCGGTGACATCAGCCATCAAACAACTGAATATGCCGGACGCCGTTAAACCGCTCAACTATGTGGAGATCACGGGCCAGTCCAATTACAAGGGCAAGACTTCAGACATGCGCGAAGAGCGCCACTTCGAAATCGATAGCGCCTCGCAGCAACTGAGTCTGCATTTGTCGGGCGCCAATTATGAGAGCGATGCCGTGACTTTTCGCGGGCTGCTGGATCTAGCGAAATTGAGCCGTTTCAGCGTCTCGAAGGGACCCTCAATGAAAGACACCTCCAGTGTCATCAACCTACGCTTCAACGGCGACTGGCAGCATATGCCGGTCAACGGACGCCTGGCCTACAACGCGACGTTCAGTAGCACTAACTCGCTGCTCGGCAAAGTCGACGAGCGCCAGGAAAACACCAACTGCACCGTTGTTCGCGAACTGTCGGCGAGCCAGATCAATACAGCCTTGAGCGGCTCGGCCAAAGAGTTGACGTGCAGTAAAGAGGGCGATGAGTACAATCGGGTCAACACCTACTACTACTTGTCGGATTATGCTTACTTCTTCTTTGCACGCACTGACAAGAACCGTTTTTTCTACAGCGATCTGGTACTCAAGACGCTGCGTTGATCCGGCCATTTGACCCGTCGAGCACGGGCCTTTTCCATAGGCGAGAGCACTCCCATGAGCTTCGGCAAAACCACCCCGATCCTGCGGATCTTCGATGAAACCAAGGCGTTGGAATTTTACGTCGATTTCCTCGGTTTCAAGGTCGATTGGCAGCACCGTTTCGAGGCGAATTTCCCGCTGTATTTGCAGGTGTCGCGTGGCGAGTGTGTGCTGCACCTGTCCGAGCACCATGGCGATGCGACGCCGGGTTCGGCCTTGCGCATCGAGACTGATGAGCTGGAGGCGTTTCAGCAGCAGTTGGCCGCCAAGGATTACAAGTTCTCGCACCCGGCTATTCAGGCGATGCCGTGGGGCAGCCAGGACATGACCATCGCCGATCCGTTCGGCAATCGGTTGGTGTTTACCAACGCGATCAGTCTCTGAAGCGAAAAGCCCCTCACCCTAACCCTCTCCCGGAGGGAGAGGGGACTGATTGGGGGGATGCTTCAGAGTTGCATCGACTTGAACGTGCTGTACCGAATCCATAATCGATAGGGTCTTACAGGTCGGTGCATGGCGCCAGACACCTCGGTCGGCCCCCTCTCCCTCGGGAGAGGGCTGGGGTGAGGGGCAAATGGCATATCGCAAAAAGAAGCCCGCCACCCGACCCTTCCAGTTGGACAGCGGGCTTTTTCGTTACTCGGTCGGCACCAGTTTATCCAGCACTCGATTGACGGCGATTTCCGCGACCATCACCACTTGCGCAATGCCTTGCAGGGTTTTGCGGTGTGAGCCTTCGAGTACGGCGGCGAAGTCGTTGAGCATCACCGTCGCCGAGCCGAGGGTTTCGCAGGCATCGGTCAGCAAGGGTTCGGTGTCGCTGGCCGGGTTGGCCATGTAGAGGCGGTTGGGTTGGTAGGGCGTGGCCATGATGTGCGCGGCGGGAGGGCCGAGATAGTGATCGAGGGCGCGCTCGGCGGCTTCGTGGAATTTCTTTGATTCGGGGGATTCGTAGGGGGAGGCCGCGTCGGTGGGCGGCGGGTTTGGCGTAACTTTGAACATAAGCTGTGTTCCTGTCATTGAGCGCCCGCTTTTTCGCTACTAAACGAAAAGGGAGGCAGCTGTACGCAGGTTAGTAGACCGGGGAACTCAGCTTAAGCCGGCGCGCCGAAGCGCCCTACGTACAGCCACCATCAAGCTCAGGTTCGAGAGCACCTGTGATGAATATACGACCAGCAGAATTACCACGGGCTACTAAACCCGATCACTGGGAATCAGTGACCCGATTGAAGTTACGCAGCAAGACCTGGGCGCACAAGCCGGCGGATTCTGGCTTAGGCGTAGGCAGCGGCGCAAGGATTTGTAGGCTCTTGGGCGTAACACTGAGTGTCCTTAAACATCTACGCTAAACCGTGTTTATCGCACCGTGCTCACTGGCCTCTTCGCGAGCAAGCCCGCTCCCACTCTGGATCTTCAGCGCAGGCGAGTTTTGAATACAACCCGTCACTCATGTGGGAGCGGGCTTGCTCGCGAAGAGGCCCGCACGGTCACCCCCGATGCGTCTGCCGAAACTCCCCCGGCGGCATTCCCCTGCGGCTCTTGAACGTACGATGAAACGAGCGTGGTTCGGTAAACCCCAGATATTGCGCAATGTCCTGAATCGGCAGCGTGCTGTGCAACAGATAATGCTCAGCCAGCTCCTGGCGCAGATCATCCAGAATCTGCTGATACGACGTCCCCGCCTGATGCAATTGCCGCTGCAGCGTACGCACTGACACGCTGAGCTGTTCGGCTACTTGTTCCTTGCGCGGCAAGCCTTCCTTGAGCAACTGTCGCAGGATGTTTTTCACCTGCTGCGCAAGCGACGCGTCTTCCAGCGTCGCCATCAACCCCAGCGCGTGTTCTTCCAGGGTGCGCAGCAACTGCGCATCGGCCTGACGCAACGGCAACTGCAAGTATGGCAGCGGCACGATCAGCGCCGAATACGGCTGATCAAACAACACAGGGCAATCGAAGAACGCCTGGTACTGCGCCGGCGTGGCCTCGGCCGGGCAGGGGTGTTCGAGCCAGACAGCGGCCGGTGACATCTGCGTGTCGGCGATCCAGCGGGCATAGTGCAGCCAGGAGCCGAGCACGTTTTCCACCAGATGCCGACGAATCCGTGGGCGCGGATAACGGCACGTCCAGATCAGGTGCACATGGCCGTCCTGCACTTCGGCGCGGCTGACGCCCATGTCGCCGACCAGTTTTTCGAACGGCATGATCCGGCTCATCGCATCGCCCAGCGTCGCGCAGTTCATGGTGATGTAACCGAGCACGCTCCAGGAATTGGGCAGCACGAAGTTGGCGGCGTTGAGCCCGAACAGCGGATCGCCCGAGTACTCGCAAAAATAGTCGAGCAACTTCTCGTGAGCCTCGCCCGGCAAGCGCAGGGTGTTGTCGCTCAACTGCTGCGCCTGCAACCCGGCCGCCGCCAACGCCGGCTCAATGGCCATGCCCAGTTGTTCGGCATGACGCAGGTATTTGAGCAGCGGCGGAACGGAGGTAAAGCCGAGCGATTGCATGATCGTATTCCCTTGATCAAGGCGGCATGAGCGGATGAATGCCCTGAAAGGTAATTTGAAACCACGGCTAAAGTAAATGGCTGACGCTTGCGCGACGTTTGACTCAATTGGCTACACGAACTGGCCGGATGTGACCGTGACACTTGGCGGCCGGCGGCTAGTATGGGCACCTGAAACATCACTGATCGGAACCGCAAAAGGACACACGCATGCGACGCTGGAACGGCTGGGGAGATGCAACCACGGTGGTCGAACTGCCGGCCCAGGGCGCGAGTTTTCTCGCACAACGGGTGGGTGAGGGGCGAGCGCTGCCCGATGCCACGCTGGAAACGGCGCTGGCCCGGGTGCCCGCCTCACGCTTGTCGGCGCACGCGCTGTACAGCGTGGACGCCCATGACCGGTTGCTGCATGCACGCGGCCAGAGTCTGCCGGACTGGCTGGCGTTGCGCGAAGGCGCGTTGGGCAACTACCCCGATGCGGTGGCGTTCCCCGAGACCGCCGAACAGATTCGCCAATTGCTGGCGCTCGCGCTTGAACAGGACTTGTGCCTGATCCCTTACGGCGGCGGCACGTCGGTGGCCGGGCACATCAATCCGCCGGACTCTGCGCGGCCAGTGCTGACCGTTTCCTTGACGCGCATGAGTCGACTGACCGACCTCGACGAGCAGAGCCTGCTGGCCACTTTTGGCCCCGGCGCGAGTGGCCCGCAAGTCGAGAGTCAGCTGCGCGCGCGCGGCTATACGCTAGGGCATTTTCCGCAGTCCTGGGAGTTGTCGACGCTGGGCGGTTGGGTTGCCAGTCGCTCCAGTGGTCAGCAGTCATTGCGCTATGGGCGCATCGAGCAGTTGTTCGCCGGCGGGACGCTGGAAACCTTCGCCGGGCCATTGGCAATTCCAACGTTTCCAGCCTCGGCCGCCGGCCCTGATCTGCGCGAAGTGGTGCTCGGTAGCGAGGGCCGTTTCGGGATCATTTCGGAAGTCAAAGTGCGGGTCAGCGCACTGCCCGCCGACGAGCGTTTCTACGGCGTATTCCTGCCGAACTGGAGCAAGGCGCTGCAAGCGATTCGCCAATTGGCCCAAGCACGCGTGCCGCTGTCGATGCTGCGCCTGTCCAACGCCGTGGAAACCGAAACACAACTGGCGCTGGCCGGTCATCCGCAGCAAATCGCCTGGCTGGAAAAGTACCTGAGCCTACGCGGGGCGGGCGAGGGCAAATGCCTGCTGACCTTCGGCGTCACCGGCAATCGTCGGCAGAACGCGCTGTCGCTGCGCCAGGCACGCCAGCATCTCAAAGCGTTCGGTGGCGTGTTCACCGGCACCTTGCTCGGCAAGAAATGGGCGCAGAACCGCTTTCGTTTTCCCTACCTGCGCGAGAACCTGTGGAATGCCGGTTACGTGGTCGACACCCTGGAAACCGCCACGGACTGGAGCAACGTCGACAACCTGCTCAACCGCATCGAAAACAGCCTGCGTGATGCTTTGGCCGCAGAAGGTGAACGGGTGCATGTGTTCACGCACCTGTCCCACGTCTACGGCGAAGGGTCGAGCATCTACACCACCTACGTGTTTCGCCCGGCGGCGGATTACCCGGCGACGCTGGCGCGCTGGAAAGCCCTCAAACACGCAGCCAGCCAGACCATCGTCGACCACCACGGCACCATCAGCCACCAGCACGGTGTCGGCAAGGATCACGCGCCGTACCTGCTGCGCGAGAAGGGCGCGTTGGCCATGGACACCTTGCAGGCGCTGAGCCAACACTTCGATCCCGCCGGGCGGCTCAACCCCGGCACGTTGTTGCCGGAGTGACGGCCATGAATCAGGACTGGAACGCCGCGTGGCGCCAGCAGGTTTTGCCGACGCTGGCGGATGAAACCTGGGATCTGATTGTCATCGGTGGCGGCATCAGCGGCGCCGGGATTGTGCGTGAGGCGGCGCGCCGTGGCTGGCGTTGCCTGCTGCTGGAGCAGCGCGATTTCGCCTGGGGCACCTCCAGTCGATCATCGAAAATGGTCCACGGCGGTTTGCGTTACATCGCCAAAGGGCAGTGGCGCCTGACCCGTGATTCGGTGCGCGAGCGTCAACGCTTGCTTGACGAAGCGCCGGGGTTGGTCGAACCAATGAGTTTCATGATGCCGCACTATCGCGGCGGCTTTCCCGGACCGCGTGTTTTGGGCGGTTTGCTCTCGGTGTATGACGCCTTGGCCGGACGCCGCAGCCATCAGTTTCATGATGCGCAACAACTGCGTTATCTGGCGCCGGGCGTGAAAGAAACTGACCTGCTTGGCGGCACCTGTTTCGTCGATGCGCTGACCGATGACGCACGGCTGGTGATGCGTGTGTTGAGCGAAGCGCGGGCTGACGGCGCGGTGGTGCTCAACGGGGTGCGCGTTGAGCACCTGCTGCGGGAAAACGGGCGCGTGTGCGGGGTTCAGGTCGACGACTGTGAAGCGGGCGGGTCGCTGCAATTGCGGTGTGGCGTGCTGGCCGTGGCCACCGGCGCCTGGGCCGAACGCTTGCGGCCGGCCGAGACGCCACGGCAATTGCGCCCTTTGCGCGGCAGCCATTTGTTGCTGCCGGGCTGGCGCCTTCCCGTGGCGCAAGCCTTCACGTTTTTGCATGCGCGGGATCGTCGCCCGGTCTTCGTTTTCCCTTGGGAGGGCGCCACGGTGGTGGGCACCACGGACCTCGATCATCGCGAGGATCTGGATCAGAGCGCGAGCATTGGCGCAGACGAACTCGACTACTTGTTGGCCGCCTGCAGCCAACAGTTTCCCGGCGCTGAAATCGTCGCTGACGATGTGCTCTCGACCTGGTCGGGCGTGCGTCCGGTGGTCGGCGGCGCCGGTGCGCCTCAGGACAAACCGTCGAATGAAACCCGTGAGCACGTGCTGTGGCAGGAGCCGGGTTGCGTGACGCTGGCCGGCGGCAAACTGACCACGTTTCGCCCGCAAGCCATCGAAGTGCTTACGGCGTGCGCGACGATGCTCGGACGTCCCTTTGTCGACGATGCCGAGCCGGTGTTCGCCGCCGTGCCCGCACTGGCGATTGCAGATTTGAGCAGCCATCAGTGGCGCCGTTTGGCCGGTCGACATGGCCGACACCTGCCAAGGCTGGCGCAACTGATCAAAGAAATCGGCCACGACAGTGTCGGCGCCACGGACACCTTGTGGGCAGAACTGGCCTTCGCCTGCGAAGCAGAAATGGTCCTGCACCTTGACGATTTGTTGCTGCGCCGCACGCGTCTCGGCTTGTTGTTGCCGCGTGGTGGCGAAGATTATTTCGCCGCCATTCGCCAGCTCTGTCAGCCACGACTGGGCTGGGACGATGAGCAATGGCAGCAGGAGTTGCAGCGTTATCGGGCGTTGTGGCAACGCCATCACGGTTTGCCGGATGCCACGCCTTGATGCCCCTTGAAGAGAGCTCCATGGATAACCACCCGAACAAGCGTTACCTGCTGGCCATCGATAACGGCACCCAAAGCGTGCGCGCGCTGCTCTTTGATTTGCAGGGCAATCTGCTCGGCAAAGGCAAGGTCGAATTGCAGGCCTATTACTCGACGCAACCGGGTTGGGCCGAGCAGGATCCGGAATATTACTGGGCGAAACTGGGCGAGGCCTGCCAGCAGGTCTGGGCGCAAACCGGCATTGATCGGTCGCAGATCGCCGGTGTTTCCCTGACCACCCAGCGCGGCACGGTGATCAATGTCGATGCCGAGGGCAAAGCGCTGCGCCCGGCGATTCTCTGGCTCGATCAACGCCAGAGTGATGTTGAAGGCGGGATCAAAGGGCCGTGGGGCTGGCTGTTCAAACTGGTCGGGGCGCAAGCCACCGTGGATTATTTTCGTGCCCAGGCCGAGGCCAACTGGATTGCCAGGCATCAGCCTGAATTGTGGGTGGCGACCGACAAGTTTTTACTCCTGTCGGGGTTTCTCACCCATCGCTTGTGCGGGCGTTTTGTCGACTCTGTGGGCTGCTGCGTCGGCTACTTGCCGTTCGATTTCAAACGCCTGAAATGGGCCGCACCCAAGGACTGGAAATGGCAGGCGCTGGCGGTACGCCCCGAGCAGTTGCCGACGTTGCACAAACCCGGTGAAACCCTCGGCCACATCAGCGCTGAAGCCAGCCGCCACACCGGCATTCCCGAGGGATTGCCGCTGATTGCGGCGGGCGCGGACAAGGCCTGCGAAGTGGTCGGATCCGGCGTGGTCGATGCCGACACGGTGTGCCTGTCCTACGGCACCACGGCAACGATCACCAGCACCCGCTCGCGCTATCTGGAAATCGTCCCGCTGATCCCGCCGTATCCGTCGGCGGTGCCGGATCAGTACAACTGCGAAGTGATGATTTATCGCGGCTACTGGATGGTCAGCTGGTTCAAGAACGAATTCGGTTTGCGCGAGATGCAGCAGGCGAAAGAGCAGGGCATCGAGCCGGAGCAACTGTTCGATGCGCTGGTCAACGCAGTGCCACCCGGCTCAATGGGATTGATGCTGCAACCGTACTGGTCACCGGGCATTCGCGAACCGGGCGTGGAGGCCAAAGGCGCGATGATCGGCTTCGGTGACGTGCACACGCGCGCGCATATTTACCGGGCGATTCTGGAGGGGCTGGCGTATGCGTTGCGTCAGGGCATGGAAAACATCGAGAAGCGCTCGAAGGTGTCGATCAAGCGTTTGCGCGTGGCCGGTGGCGGTTCGCAAAGTGATGCGGCGATGCAGCTCACGGCGAATATTTTCGGCCTGCCGGCGGAGCGTCCGCACGTGTATGAGGCGTCGGGTCTGGGCGCGGCGATTTGCTGCGCGGTGGGGCTGGGGTTGTATGCGGATTTCCCCACGGCCATCGCCGCGATGACCCGGGTCGGTGCGGTGTTCAACCCGCAACCCGAAGCGCAAAAGATCTACGAACAACTGTACCGCGACGTTTATTTGCGCATGTATCGCCAACTCAAACCGCTGTACCAGAGCATCCGCAAAATCACCGGCTATCCCGCGTAACACAACACTACGCAGGCTCCGCTCCCACAGGGGAAAGTGGTGTCTTTCGGATGGAGGGTTGGCGCCATTGGAGAACTTTTCTGGTGAGATCGGACAGTGTCAGCGCCGGGGGTGGTTGGTAGGCTCATCCCCCACGGCACTTCCTATAAGAATCAAGCAATGAAGCTGACATTCCTCCTGTTGCTGTTTTGTGCAACGGCCCCGACTGCCTGGGGCTGGTCGAACCATACGGTGGGCAGCTATCTGGCGTTGCAGGATCTGCCGGCGTTGCGCGATGCCCCGGCCGTCGAGGTCGAAGCGCTGGAGCAGTTTCTCAGCCAGCAATATCCCGCCATCGTCGCGCTGCTGGAAGAGCAGGAAGCCTTCGCCCGCGAGCACTTCGCGCACTACCCGCCACGTCCCGACAGTCTGAAAATGCCCGCCACGCCGAGTGACAATCTGCGCCACGATTTCCTCACGGCATTGCGCATCAATCCCGAGATTCATCTGGCGATGGTGATCCAGCCGCTGCCAGGCAAAGACCTGCCCGAGCGCGAGCATCTGCAGGCCGATCAGGTCATGGTCGGGCAAACGCTTTCACCGTGGAATCGCCAGCGCTTCATCGTTGTCGCCGAGTACGAAAAAGTGGCGCCGTTAGCCGTTTTGGCCAGCGCCGCGGATGAGCCGGATTACGGCCACGACATCAATCTGTTCGGCGACAACCCGGGCGAGGTCGCTGCGCGCTACGGCTTTGGCCCGCAGCCATTTGGTGATGCGCGGTTTCAGTACAGCTCGCAGGCGCCGTTCCACATGGGTTTCTTTCATGAGAGCGCGGTGGTGTATGTCGCTGCCGGTTTTCTCCAGCGCAGTTGGCCGGACTGGCGCGCGTATCAGTACATGGGCCTGGCGCGACTGGCGTTTGCCAGCGGCCATCCCTATTGGGGCTATCGCTTTCTCGGCTGGGGCCTGCACCACATTCAGGACCTGACCCAGCCCTATCACGCCAAGCCGTTGCCCGGCGTCGATCTCGCCAGTTTGCTGCTGCTGGAAGGCAAGGCATTGGCGGGGTTTGCGGGCGACAAGCAGGCGTCCATCGAGCGCGTCGCCACCCGGCATATGGAAGTCGAGAAATACCAATCGACCTGGTTGCGCCGCGTGCTGCGCGAGGGGCAGCCGCATCCGATGCTCGACGCTTACGCCGATGTGGCTCAAGACAAAACCTACCCGCCGTACTCGGTGGACTACCTGCGTGGAGTGGTCAGTGCCGAGTCTGTCGATGACTCGGCTGCGTTCGATGAGGCCATCGGGCAGTGGCTTGAGTCCGCGCCGGCGACCAGTGATTTCAGCGGCGGCAATCAGTTGCACCGCGAAGATTTCAACCATCCGGCACTCAACCGGCAGTTGCTCAAACTGCTGGGTCATTTCGGCGCGCACAGCCGGATTTATGTCAACGCGGGGTTAGCACCGTAGCCCGCCGGAACCCAGCACCAAAACAATAAAAAACAGGGAAGGAGGAACCCATGATCAACACTCGATTGCGCCTGTCCGGCGTGGCGCTCCCCGGTGTCGGCCTGGCCGGCCTGCTGCAGTTTTGCGCAGTCGACGGAGCGCAGGCTGCCGAGTTCAGCGTGCTGGACAAACAGGTCACCGGCTCGTTCGATACGACCCTGTCTTACGGCCGTTTGTGGCGCGTGCAGGGCCGCGACAAAAGCAACGATGACGTCAACACCAACGACGGCAATCGCAACTTCGACACCGGGCTGGTTTCCGAGGTGTACAAGATCACCTCCGAGTTTGAGGCCAACTATCAGAACTACGGCTTGTTCGTGCGCGGCACCGCGTTTTACGACACGCAACTGATGGACAAGCGCAACGACTACTACGACAACAACAGCCCGTCGCAGCCGAGCCAGAGCTACCCGCAGGACGACCACTTCACCGGGCAGACCCGCGACATCGCCGGCAGCCGCATCGAAATGCTCGATGCCTATGTGCATGGCAGTTGGGACGTCGCGCAGATGCCGGTGACGGCGCGTGTCGGCCGTCAGGTGTTCAACTGGGGCGAGGGGATTTTCTATCGCGGCGGGATCAACACCACCAACCCGGTGGACGCCGCCAAGTACCGCTTGCCTGGCGCCGAAGTGAAGGAAGTGCTGGTGCCGGTGGAAGCGTTGAGCTTCAACGTCGGCCTGACCGATTCGCTGACCCTGGAGAGTTTCTACCAGACCAACTGGAAGGAAACGCGCATCGACCCGGTCGGCACGTTCTACTCGCAGACTGACCTGTTCGCTGATGGCGGCAACACCGGTTACAACAACTTCAGCGGCACGGCGCTTGATACGCCAGTGCCGGGATTTGGCAACGTGATCGGTCTGTACAGTGCGCTGGGCAACAACCCGTTGCTGAGCCCGGCCCTGCAAACCACCGGCCTGTACGCCAACGGCGTGACGCCGGCCTACGGCAACACGCTCAAAGTGGCGACCATCGGCAAGGACTACAACGCGCGCAACGACGGTCAGTTCGGCTTTGCCTTTCGCTACATCGCCGAACAGCTCAACAGCACCGAGTTCGGTTTGTACATGGTCAATTACCACGCCAAGGAACCGACCATTGCCGCCGATCTTGGTGGCTACAAAGGCATCGACATGAACGCCCTGACCAACCTTTTGGCGGGTGTCGCGGGCAGTCAGGCCGGCGCACTAGCCAACGGTCTGGCCACGGCGGATGTGATGGGCAACATCCAGGCGCATCGGCGCTATGCCGAGGACATCCGCATGTACGGCTTCAGTTTCAACACCACGCTGGGCGACGCCTCAGTGTTTGGTGAAGTCGCCTATCGGCCAAACCTGCCCATCGGCGTAGCGGCCACCAACGACTTGATCGGCGACCTGGCCAACGGCGCCGCGACAGCCGTCACCGGCCAGTCGATCAACGTCGGCGGGCAGAGGGTCAATCTCAACAGTGAGATCAACAACGCCGAGCGCGTGGAGGCGTTCAATACGTCGTTGGGCACGATCTACAACTTCGGCCCGACGGCTTCGTTCGACTCGCTGTTCGGCATCTTCGAGCTGGCCTCCGAACACTTGCGTGGCAGCAGCCTGCAATACACCGCTTACGACGGCAGCACCCGCTACTACGCCGGCACCGGTAACTACTCCTATGTCTCGGGTGGTGATCGCGACGATCAGGTCAATCGCAATTCCTACAGCTACACCGCGATGCTCAACGGCACCTGGAACGACGTGTACGCCGGGGTCAACGTCTCGCCTTACATCGTTTACAAGGACGATTTCGAGGGCAACAGCTATCAGGCCGGCAACACCATCGAAGGTCGCAAGGCTTACACGCTGGGGATCAAGGCCAACTACCAGAACAAACTCGAAGCCGAGTTGCAGTACACCGAGTTCTACGGCGGTGGGCAGAACAACGGCATCCGCGACCGCGACAACGTCGGGTTCAACCTCAAGTATTTCCTTTAAGGACAGCACGCGGAACCAGTGTGGGAGTGGGCTTGCTCACGAATGCGGACTGTCAGTCGCTTCAACTTTCAATGACACATCGCTTTCGCGAGCAAGCCCGCTCCCACAGGGGACTTGCGGTGATTTGCAGACCTCACTCCCAGTTCGGAGATCAATCATGTTTGACACTGCACGACTGACTAAAACATCACTGGCGTTATTGCTGGGGCTGGCCGCCAGCAGCGCCTTCGCCGCCATCACCCCGCAACAAGCCGAGCAACTGAAAACCACTCTGACCCCCATGGGCGCCGAGCGTGCCGGCAACGCGGCGGGCACCATTCCCGCGTGGACCGGCGGTATCACTGATGTCCCGGCCGGCTACAAACCCGGTCAGCATCACCCCGATCCGTATGCGGTGGACAAACCGCTGTTCACCATCACCAAAGCCAACCTCGACCAATACAAGGCTCATCTCAGCCCGGGTCAGATCGCGCTGTTCAACAGTTACCCCGAGACGTTCCAGATGCCGATCTATCCTTCGCGCCGATCGGGTTCGGCGCCGCAGTGGCTGTACGACAACACCTTGAAGAATGCGACCTCGGCAAAGCTGCTCGAGGGTGGCAGTGGTTTCTCTGAAGCCTATGGCGGCGTGCCGTTCCCAGTGCCCAAGGACGGCGTCGAAGTGTTGTGGAATCACATCACCCGTTATCGCGGCATCTACGTCGTGCGCCGCGCTTCCGAGGCCCCGGTGCAACGCAACGGCAGCTTCGCGCTGGTGACTTCGCAGCAGGAAGGCCTGTTCAATTACTACCGTCCGGGCGGGCAATTCGCCGACCTGAAAAACATCCTGTTCTACTATCTCGCCTTCGTGAAAAGTCCGGCGCGGCTGGCCGGTGGTGCCGCACTCGTTCACGAAACGCTTGACCAGCTCAAGGACCCGCGCCAGGCCTGGGTCTACGACGCCGGCCAGCGCCGCGTACGCCGCGCACCAAACCTTGCGTATGACACGCCGATTGCTTCTTCCGATGGCCTGCGCACTGCCGACGACACCGACCTGTTCAACGGCTCGCCGGATCGCTACGACTGGAAGCTCAAAGGCAAACAGGAAATCTATATCCCCTATAACAACTACAAAGTCGGCAGCCCCGACGTGAAGTACGCGCAACTGCTCACCCCTGGCCATCTCAACCCGCAATACACCCGCTACGAGCTGCACCGCGTGTGGGTGGTCGAAGGCAACCTCAAACCGGGCGCGCGACACATCTATTCCAAGCGTGTTTTGTTTCTGGATGAAGACAGCTGGGGCGCGGCACTGGTGGATCAGTACGACGGCCGTGGGGAGTTGTGGCGCGTGTCGATGGCCTACCTGAAAAACTTCTACGACCTGCCAACGACGTGGAGTGCACTGGACGTCTTCCACGACTTGCAGGCCCGCCGTTATTACGTGCAAAACCTCGATAACGAAGAGCCGGAGACTGTGGATTTCGCCCAGCCAGTGCCGGAGGATGCGTACTTCATGCCGTCGGCGTTGCGCCAGCGTGGGACGCGCTAAAGGCAGCGTCTAAATAACGTCGAGCTCTCCGAGAAATCGAGGTGAGAGGTCTGACGCCATCGCGAGCAAGCCCGCTCCCACAGGTTTCGAGTCGAACACAAAATCTGTGAACGACCGAAAAAACTGTGAGAGCGGGCTTGCCCGCGATGGGATCTACGCTATGACGCTGACTGAAGGTCAGACGCGGAAGTGGCTGACCATCTGCTGCAACTGACCACCCAAACGCGCCAGTTCAACGCTGGACGCTGCGGTCTCATCACTGGCCGCTGCGGTCTGTTCCGACACGTCGCGTACGTTGATGATGCTGCGGCTGATCTCTTCGGCCACGGCGCTTTGCTGTTCGGCGGCGGCGGCGATCTGCTGGTTCATCGACTGGATGTTCGACACGGTGCGGGTGATGTTTTCCAGCGAGGCGCCGGCCTTGCGGGTCAGGGCGACGCTGCTGTCGGTCAGGGCGCGGCTGTTGCTCATCACCGCCGAGACTTGCTGGGTGCCGTTTTGCAGACCGGCGACCAGGCCTTCGATTTCTTCGGTGGACTTCTGTGTGCGCTGGGCCAGGCCACGGACTTCGTCGGCGACCACGGCAAAGCCACGACCGGCTTCACCGGCGCGTGCCGCTTCAATCGCGGCGTTGAGCGCCAGCAGGTTGGTTTGCTCGGCGACAGCTTTGATCACGTCCATGACGCTGCCGATCTTGTCGCTTTCCTGTTGCAGCACGCTCATGGCTTCGGTGGAACGCACCACTTCGCTAGCCAGACGTTCGATCTGCGCGATGGCTTCATTTACCACTTTGTCGCCTTCACGGGCTTCGCCGTCGGCGGCCGCGGCGGCTTGCGAGGCTTCTTCGGCGTTGCGCGCGACTTCCTGCACGGTGGCGGTCATCTCGTGCATGGCGGTGGCGACCTGATCGGTCTCGACCTTCTGGCTGTTCACGCCGGCGCTGGTCTGTTCGGTCACGGCCGAGAGTTCTTCGGCAGCGCTGGCGATCTGGGTGACGCCGTCGCGGATGCCGCTGATCAGGTCACGCAGGGTCACGCCCATGCGCGCGATGCCTTGTTGCAGCACACCGAGTTCGTCGCGGCGGGTGACGGTGACGTTCTGGGTCAGGTCGCCGCTGGCGATGCGCTCGACCACGGCCAGGGTTTCCTGCAGCGGACGGGTGATCTGACGGGTGATGATCACTGCGGCAATCACGCCAACCAGCAGGGCCAGCAAAGTGCTGATCAACTGGAAGGTGCGCGCCTGGGCGCTTTCCACATCGCGACGATCAAGCTGAATCTGGTACAGCTGCTCGCTCGTGGTGACGATGGCGGCGCCCTGATCGGTCATTTCCTTGCGAGCCTGCACGGCATCGGTGTTGGCGTTTTTATACGCCATTAACGCGCTGCGGTAGTTGGTCAGCGCGGTTTCCAGCTGACGCAGGGAATCTTGCTGAGTGTCAGCAAAATGCACGTTCAGTTGCTTGAGGCTGGCGATGGCCACGTCGAGCTGGCCGACGGCTTTCTGTTCGGTTTCGGCGTTGGTGGTGGCGGTGTAACCGCGCACTTCGTAGCGCGCCAGGATGAACGCTTCCTTGGCGGTGGTGATCGCCTGGAACTGTTCGAAGCGCTGTTCGCTCATGTCCATCTGCTGCACGCGTTTGCTGATCGCTTCGATCAGGTTGTACGCGGTCTCGGCGTTGATGCTCATGGTGTCGCGGGCGCTGTTGCCGGTGCGATAGGCGTTGCGCATCTTGTTCAGCGAAGTCTGGTATTCGGCGATGGTCGCCGCCTGCTCCTTGAGCAGTTTGAGGTTTTCCGGGCTCTTGAATTTGCTGATCAGCGCCTGTTGCTGGGCAGCGAAACTTTCAAGGGTGGTCTGCACATTCTGCGCGGCGGTTTCGTCGCCGTTGGTCAGCATGTATTGCAGGCGCACCACGCGCAGTTTGGTCAGGCCGGAGTTGAGCTGGGTGATATCGCTCATCCAGTTGCTGCGGTCAATCAGGCCGCCGAGGCTGGTCCAGCCGGTCAGGGCCAGTACGCAGGTCAGGGCCAGCACCAGGCCGAAGCCCAGGCCCAGTTTCATGTTCACGCTGATGTTGCCGAACCAGCTATTCATCACAATTCCTCCAGAAACGTTGGGTTTCTTGATCGTCGGTTAGGCTGGAAGATTGTTGTTTTTTTGAGCCAGCAAGGGTGTTAGCAGGTCTGTATCGGCCGCAAAACCGAGAGCTGAAAGGATTTTGTCAGACAGAATTTGTAACAAGCGATCCCAAGACTTTTTTCACATGGGTTTCACTGGCTGCCTACGCGAGCGTCTGTAGCTTTGCCGCATCGAATGACAAGTGACGGCGGCTTTTTGTGGAATTGAGATTGAGTCTGTTCGGCGTCAAACGCTCGATTGATCTGAGTGGTCTGGCGCGTTTTCGAAACACCTGGGTGGTGCTGGCGGCCTCGCTGCTGGTGATCCCGTTGACCCTGTGGTTACTGGCGCCGGCGGCGGTGCCGGATCTGGCCCACGGCAATGCGACGGGCGCGCAGGCGTTGGCGGCAGGCTGGGCCAAGGGCGACATGATCGTGCTGGTGCGCCACGTCGAGCGCTGCGACCACTCCAAAGCCGCGTGCCTGACGGGCAATGACGGCATTACCGACCGCTCGCGCAGTGTCGCGGTGGCTGTCGGCGCGCAGTTCGAGCAACTGGGCCTGACCAACGCCGACTTCTACAACAGCCCGGTGATGCGCACCGTGCAGACCGCCGGTTACATGTTCAACCGCGCAGCCACCGGTGAAGACTGGCTGGTCAACTGCAGGGGGCGCATGTTGCAGGACGCACTCGCGCACAAAGTGCCGGGGCGCAACCTGATTCTGGTGACCCACAGCGAGTGCATGGCGCAAATCGAGAAAGACCTGAACGTGCCGGCCTCGAATCCCGGATACGGCTCCTCGCTGTTTGTTTCCGCTGCCAGCCCGGCGGCTCCGAAAATGCTCGGCTTTATTGAAGCCTCCGATTGGCGCACGGTGACCACCCGATGAAATCCCGTTTCTATGCAGTTAATTTCGGCATCCCGCTGGCCTGCGCCGCGCTGGTGTTCCTGATGTTCGACATGACCACCCTCGACATTCAGTTCAGCAACCTGCTGTTCGATCCGCTGAGCCAATCCTTCCCGCTCGACAAGGTCCACTTCTTCGAAAAACTCACGCACAAATGGGCGCGGATCATTCCGAACTGGACCGCCGAAATCGCCTTGATCGGCGCGATGCTGTCGCTGGTCTGGCCGTTGGTCAATCCACAGAAACGGCCGCGACTCGGCGCGTTTCTGGAACGCAGCAAAGTCGCGCCAGTGCTGCGTTTTGCCGCTGACCATCGGCGGGATTTTTTCTTCGTGGTGGTCGCGTTTGCGGTCTGCACGGGGGTGATCCATTTCCTCAAATCGCACACCAGCGTTTACTGCCCGATCGAAACCACGCTGTACGGCGGAAAAATGGCCCACATCGAGTGGTACAGCAATTTCCAGTTGTTCCATGAAGCGGGCAGTGGTCGCTGCTGGCCGGGCGGCCATGCCTCCGGTGGCTTCACCATGCTGGCGCTGTACTTTGTGGCGCGGCGTTACCAGTGGCGTTTTTCCAGTGCCATTTTGTGGGGCTCGTTGTTGCTCGGTTTTGTCTACGGCACGACGCGGGTTCTGCAGGGCTGGCACTACATGTCCCACACGTTCTGGGCCGGGATCTTTGTGTGGCTGGCGTGTTTGCTGACGGCGCTGGCGTTCTATGGGCGGGCACGGCTGGATGTGCCAGTGCTGAGCAAGCGTGAAGCGAGAGCCTTCGGTGCACAGCCAGAGGTTTCTGTGTAAGTCCTTTCCAGTGAATTGAAAAACCCGCCTGCATTGGCGGGTTTTTCATTTGCGCGATCGCCAGCTCAGTAGCCGACGAAGTAATACGCTTGCCGCCCGACCATCAACGTCTTGATCACTTTCAATGGAGCGGCGGGTTCGTTGTCCCCCGCCATGACAACAACGTGTGAGGTTGAGGCACTGAGGTAGTCACGCAGTTGCGCTTCGGTGTCCAGCCCTTTGAGCACTTGCTGGGTGTAGAAAACCGTGGCGCCGCCGAGCCGCTCGTTGGCTTGAAACAGCGCAACACGATGACCTTCCTCCTGCAGCGTTTGAATGTGTTCGGCCAGTGGCAGAAACGAAAGTTTTTTGTCTGCATGAGGCAATGCCCACTGTGCGGCGCCCAGGTAACTGGCGATCACCAACGCCAAGACACCGCCCGCCAGAGTCTGACGATGACGGGCGATTCGGCCGACAAAACCATGGGTCGATTCGTACGACTTCAGTTTTTCAAACAGCACACCTGCGTACTCGGCGGCGATCACCGCCGCGGCCGGCGTCATCGACATCAGATATACCGTGCGTTTACTGGACGCCAGCGTCAGCATCACAAACTGCGCAACGATCCACAGACTGAAAAACAACAGGTAACGATTGGCCTTCAACTGTTTGCGGAAATGCCATAACCCCAGGTACACCAGAATGTTCCACGGCAGGAACGCCTCGGGCAGCTTGGCCAGGTAGTAATAAAACGGCTCGTAGTGCCCGGCCTCGACGAAGGAGCCGCTGAAACGACCGACACTGTTGGTGAGCAACACTTCCTTGACCGCTTGCACACCGCCATGCTGAAAAAGCACCACCAGCCAGATCATCAGCGGAATCAAACCCACCACCGTCAGCAGCCCCGGGCGCAGCCAGTCTGCAATTTTCAGACGTCTGTCCAGCAGGTTGTCGACCAGCAGATAGGCGAAAATCACCACCCCCGGCATTGCCAGGCCCAACACGCCTTTGCTCAACGTGGCGATGGCAATCCCGACGACAAACAGCAGCGAGTTGCCCACTGTCGAGGCTCGTTGCGCCTGGAAAAACGCCAGCAGCGCTGTGGTCACGCCGAGTGCGAGCAACGCATCTTCGCCGACCCCGCGCACGTTGCTCCAGTAACTGGCCATGGTCGCCAGAAGTAAACCGGCCGTCCAGGCGATCATCTTCGGTCGCTCGAAACGCCGCAGCATGCCGTACAACAGCATCACGCTAAGCAATCCGGCGAACGCTGACGCCAGCCGCACCGCCCACGGCGAAACGCCGAAAACGCGCATCGCGCCGGCATCCAGCCACAGACTCAGCGGTGGTTTCTCCAGAAACGGTTCGCCGAACAGTCGCGGGGTCACCCAGTCGTCGTCCAGATGCATCTCCATGGCGATCCCGGCGACGCGGGCCTCGGTGGAGCCTTGCAATTGATGATTGCCCAGCGCAAAGAAAAATAGCAGGGCGGCAAGCAGAAACAGCGAAGTGGCGGCACGCGGCATGGGTTTCAGGCTACCGGAAAGGGCGGAAGGCCTGAGCATACGACGGCAATGCTTAACAAATTGTGAAACTCACGCGAGTCGTCGCGACCAGCGTTTGTCCGGCGTCTCGAACGCCGGATTGACCAGCGCCGTCAGTACATGATCCTGCCAGCGTCCGGCAATGTTCAGGTAGGCCTTGGCGTAGCCTTCACGTTCAAAACCCAGCCGTTCCAGCAAGCGCGCACTGCGCTCGTTGCCGGGTATGTAATTGGCCATGATCCGGTGCAGGTTCTGGCTGTCGAACATGTAGGCGATGCCAGCCTCCAGCGCTTCCTGCATCAAGCCCTTGCCCTGATGTTCGGCATCGATGTGGTAACCCAGATAACAGGCCTGGAACGCACCGCGAATGATCCCGCTGAAATTGCACGCGCCGATCATTTTCGAGCCGTCCTCGCTCAACAGCGCGAAATGCATGGCCAACCCGGCTTCAAAGGCGCTGGCCTGAATATCGAGTCGTCGGCGAATCTGCTCGGTAGAAAAATAATCGCGTGTGCGAATCGGTGACCACGGTGCGAGATGGCGTTGGTTGCGCTGGTAGAAAGCGCTTTCCAGGGCGGCCTGATCCGGATCGAGAATGGCCAGCGTCAGGCGTTGGCAGGGCAGGGTCAGCAGCGGCATCGGGCGCTCCGGGTCGATGAGTCTGCTGGCAGGTTCGCGCAATCACCGGGGAGCGGCAAGCGATGATGAGCAGGAGATCAAACACCGGGCAAAAAAAAAGCCCGCGGGAGAGCAGCGGGCGAACCGTAGTTTCTTGAATGAGCGAGCGGACTGTACAGGTTTGGCCGAAGGGGGGCAGTGAAGAAAAATTCATCTGCCCGGCGTTGCCGTCGGCTCGTTCAGGGCAAATGATCCGCAGCGAAATCCGCTTCCGAGCGCGCCCGCAGGCGGCCCTTGCGGCAGGCGTCCTGAAAGCGTTCGAAGTCGCGTTCATTCTGTGCCGTGTAGCTTTGGGCGTATTTGAGCAAGGCATCGGCCAGCGCATCGCCCTTGCCGATGTAGCCGCTGATCTGCGCAGCGTGCCCTGACGCTTTGGCGTGCGCGCGAGCCAGCGCACGGCCGCACACCCGGCCGTAAGCACCAAAGGTCTCGGCGTCAAAGTTCTCCAATTCGGCGGAGATTTTCATGTCGCGCAACTGCCGCACATAAAAGTGCCGACCACTGGGGCCGGTAGTCCAGCCGAGAAACAAGTCGCTGGCCGATTGCATCAAACGCTGGCCCTCAACCACGCGTTGCCCCTGATGGCGCACCCGCGATTTGCTTTTGACGTAACCGGCCAGCACCGAGGGCCGTGCTTCCTTGAATTGCAGAAACAGCGGAAATTCCTGATCGTCCGTCAGCAGGGCCACCAGGCATCGCGTACCAACACTGCCGACGCCAACCACTTTGAACGCCAGATCCTGAACGTGAAATCGCGACAGCAGTTCGCGCCGGTCGGCCTGCAGGGTGCTTCGGTAATCGCGCATGAACGTATCGAATAGCGGACGCCAGTCCGCCAGGCGCAACCAGTCATCTTCGGCGTCGAGCAGGGTGGTGTTTTTGTGCAGGTGGAAAATTTCCGGCAGGTCATCGCGAATAATCAGACGTCCGTGTTTGTCACGTTCGCTGATCTTCGGCAGCAGTTCCGCGTGGGTGCGCCGCTCGGCTTTGGCGATGGCCCGTTCGACGTGTTCAAGGGTACTTTTGCGTGCCTGCTCCAGCAGATCGTTGTAGCTGATCGACTCGTACCAGTTTTCCAGCGCGCCTTGCTCGGCGCATTCCAGCATGGTCGCTTGGTAGGCGCCGACCATCTCCCGGCAGACCGATTCTTCGACCGAGTCGCCATGACGCAAGTCGCGGGCCGCCACCACGAAACTCGCGGCCAGCCGTTTCAGGTCCCATTCCCACGGCCCGGGATGGGCTTCATCGAAATCATTGACGCTGAATAAAAGATTTCGCTCGGGCGTCGCAAATCCGCCGAAATTCATCAGGTGGCAGTCGCCGCAGATCGGTCCGACCAAACCCATATTCGGCGTGCTCGCCAGATCGTGCGCCTGCAATAACGCATTGCCGCGAAAGAAGGTAAACGGCGACACCAGCATGCGCCCGTAACGCAACTCGACCAGCGATTCGACCCGCCCGCGACTGGACGCATTGATCAAGGGGATCGGGTCGCGCTTCATCTTGCCCGTGATCGCTTGAGCACTGCGAGGGCATTTCTTGCGTGCGTTTTTGCCTTGTTGCAGACGGTCTTGAAGTGAGGTCATGGCGGCTCGATTCGGCGGAGTGGGCGCTGTGAGTGTAGAAGCGCTTTGGGACTTCATCCGCCGGTTTTGCACAACGACTAATCTGTACCACAGCGACTGTCCCGATTTCGCAACATGCAGCACGGAAACAGGAGGGGTTGTGCTTTCACTGCTGATATCGCTGCTGCTGGCCTTTCTCATCGGCTGGGTTTCCCAGCGCATGGGCATGTGTCTGGTCAACGCCACCGGGCAATTGCTGCGCCGCAGACCAACGCTGTTCGTGGCGCTGATTTCCTGCGGGTTGTTTGGTTTGTTGCTGGGGCCTGCCTATGGGCTGTTCGGCTTCAGCCAGCCGCTGTTCATCCCTGAGGTCGGTTACGGTTCACTGGTGGCCGGCGGTTTGTTGTTCGGACTCGCCTCTGTGCTCAACGATGGTTGCAGCGTCGGCACCCTGACCAAACTTGCCAGCGGGCATTTCGCCAAGGGGTTCACCGTTGTCGGCTGGGTGCTGGGTATCGTCCTCTGGCATCACTTGAACATGCTGGCTGAGCACAAAACGTTGCACATGCCGCAGATCAGCAGCCACCAATATTGGCTGACCCTTGGCATCGTGTTGCTGGTGCTGTTGTGGCTGATCCGGATTCACGGCGACCGGCGGGTGGTGGTATCGAGCATCCTGCTCGGTGCCCTGACCAGTGCGCTCTACACGTTCGAGCCGCTGTGGACACCCAGCGTGTTTTTTTATGACGTCTCGCGGCTGTCCTGGACGATGAATGAGCACGCGCTGACCGTCCAGCGCGTGGCGGTGTTCGGCATGCTCATGCTGGGCATGCTGGTTTACACGCTGCATCGCCAGACGTTTCGTTATCAACCTTTGGCGTGGATACCGGTCTGCCGTCATTTGCTGGCGGGCATGCTGATGGGTATTGGCGCGTCGATGATGCTCGGCGGCAATGACTCACAGATATTGTTGGTGTTTCCGACAATGACCTGGACAGGCGCGGTGCCGTTGACGGCGATTGTCGCGGGGATTTTGCTTGGCATGGGTGGACGGGCGCTGTTGCGCAGCACGTCAAGCGGTGCCCGATTGTGATGTGGATTAACTGTCGCTGGAGGTGAGCGGCTGCATGAAATCGTCGACGCGCCATGGCGGCGGAGCGAAGCCCGGTTCACGTCAATGAACAACAGGGCCAGGTGTATTGCGATCTCCAGATGCGACAAAGCCCGCACTTGGCGGGCTTTGTCGTTGAGAGTTGGTGGAGCCGGGGGGATTTGAACCCCCGTCCGCCAGTGCTCCGCTGTCGGTACTACATGCGTAGCCGTGTCTATTGAGTTAACCCTCAGCGACCCGACGGGCAGGGTGCTTTGGGCGAGTTGTGTAAGTTTTAGCCGCTTCGTCCACAACGTACTGCACGGCGATTCTGTTCTATATGACAATCATTTTGGGTTTACAGACATCCCCTGATGATTGCTGGGCCCGAAGGCACCAGGAGTGCATGTCAGCTGCAATTAAGCAGCGAGAGCAGCACCGTATTGGTCGTCATTGGCAACTATAAGAAGTTGCAACAGTGGATTTACGACTTCTGTTACCAAGTCGGCATGCACCTAAAGTTTCGTCACCGGCGTCGAATCCTAATCGGCCCCGAACTCATTGCCTCGTACATCACGTGAGGCAACAAGCCTGCGCAGTGTACGCCAATCAGCCGGCAAGGCCAACCCGAAGGTTGGCCGAAGCCAGGATCAGTTGTTGGTGCCCGTGGACTTGCGCAATTCCACAATGGTTTGCGAGGTTTCCGCAATGCAATCGTCGATTTTTCCTTGAGCCTTGAGCGCCTTGGCTTTGGCAACGCTGGTTTCGGCGCGCTGAGTCAGCTCCGGGTTCGAAGACAGTTGCCCCTTGGCATTGTCGATGGTTTGAATATTGGCATCGCACAGGTCAGCAGGTTTGTCGGCGGCGAACGAAGTGGAAGCCAGCATCGAGGCAGTAACGAACAGACCTAACAGTACAGAACGTTTCATGTGTATCTCCTTGAACTGAGGGATCCAGACTTCGCTGGTCGTCAGGACGGGCAACCGAGTGGAGGAAAAGCCCCGTTTATCGGGGCTTAATCTGTGGACTACAGTCGCACGCAAGGGTTCTATTTTTCTTCAGCAGGCCTTCGCCTGCGTTACGCGATCGACCAGATAGACCAGACCGTGGTAATCGATGCCACCGTGTTGCGTCAGACCGATCTCACAAGTGCGACTGGTGGAAATACCTTCGCTGCAATGTTGTACGGCGTCCTTCAGTGTCCGCAGCGAATGACTGTTCAGCTCCGGCGTGGTGAAACCCTTGTCGCCGGCAAAGCCGCAGCAATGAATGCCCTCGGGAATCACCACGTTGTTGCTGCACTTGCGCGCCAGATCGATCAGCGCCTGGCTTTCACCCAGATGCTGAGTGCTGCAGGTCACGTGCACGGCAATGGGCGCTTCCTGCGGTTTGAAATCCAGTCGATCGAGAAGATGTGTACGGATGAAGCGCACCGGGTCATACAGATCCAGACGGGTTTCTCCTACGTCCTGAACCAGGCGCAATGTGCACGGGCTGGTGTCGCAGTAGATCGGGTCGAGGCCGCCGCGACTGGCGTGGAGCAATGCGCTGATCAGCTCTTGCCGCTTGTGTTCGGCTTGCTCGGCGTAGCCTTTCGAGGCGAAGGGCTGGCCGCAGCAGAGGTTGTCCTGATTGTCCGGGAAGACCACCTGATAACCAGCCTTTTCCAGCAGGCCACGGGTTTTGTCATAGAGTGACATTTGCTCTTTGTCACCCGCCGCCGGGCCCATTACCCGCGATACACACGCGGCCAGATAGACCACACGCGGTCGCTCGTCCGACACGGTCGGGCTGAAGCGAATGGCTTTTTCCGGTTGCGGCATCGCGTTAGTCCATAGCGGCACCTGGCCTTTGGATAAGCGCGTCAGCGTCGCTGAAAGCTTTGCCAGACGCGGTGCGCCGAGCAGCATTCGCGCGCCGTTGGCCACGTGCAGGGTGAAGCGTGCGCCCTGTAGGGTTCTAGCGAAATTTCCTTCAATCCAGTCAGCGGTTTTCTGATGTGTTGCGTGTCGGCCTCGCAGCTTTTTGACCAGATCACCGGTATTGATGCCTACGGGGCAACGTTGCGCACACAAACCTGTCGCGGCGCAAGTGTCGATGCCTTGGTACTCGTAGGCTTTTTCCAGTTCAGTGGTGTTGACGCCTGCGCGTTTCTTTACCTGGATGTCACGCCAGATCACGATACGCTGGCGTGGGCTCAAGGTCAGGCCTTTCGACGGGCAGACCGGCTCGCAGAAACCGCATTCGATGCATTTGTCGACAATCTCGTCGGCGGCCGGCAGCGGCTTCAAGTGTTTGAGGTGAATCTGTGGATCTTCGCTGAGCACCACGTCCGGGTTGAGGATGCCGTGGGGGTCGAGCAGACGTTTGAGTTGCCACATCAGCTGGTAGGCGTCACTGCCCCATTCCAGTTCCACGAACGGCGCCATGTTGCGTCCGGTGCCGTGTTCAGCCTTGAGTGAACCACCGAACTCCACTGCGACCAATTGCGCGACGTCGTCCATGAACGCCTGATAGCGTGCGACTTCTTCCGGGCTGTTGAAGCCTTGGGTGAAGACGAAGTGCAGATTGCCTTCCAGCGCGTGTCCGAAAAGGATCGCTTCGTCGTAGGAATGTTTGTCGAACAGTTCGATCAAGCGGTTCACGCCGATGGCCAGTTGCTCGACCGGGAAGGTCACGTCTTCGATGATCACCGTGGTGCCGGTTTTACGCACGGCGCCGACGGCCGGGAAGGTGTCTTTGCGGATCGCCCAGAGCCTGGCGTTTTCTACAGGGTCCTCAGTGAAGTCGACCTGTTTTTCTACAGGGAAACCACTGAGCGATGCCATGATCTGTGCCAGTTGTTCCTGCAGTAACGAGGAAGACGCGGCGCGGGATTCGATCAGCAGGGCGCAGGCATTGTTCGACAGTTGTTGTACGAAAGCGGGCATGCCCGGTTTGTCCTGCACTGAGCGCAGACTGCGTCGGTCCAGCAGCTCGACTGCCGACACCGGTTGGGTTTTCAACACCGTGACCGCGTTGCAGCAGGTTTCCACGTCCGGAAAGACGATCAGTGCCGAGGCTTTGTTCGGATGATCGACCACGGTGTCATACGTCACTGCGCTGATAAAACCGAGCGTGCCTTCGGAGCCAACCAGCAGGTGACTCAAGATATCCACAGGCTCATCGAAATCCACCAGCGCATTGAGCGACAGGCCGGTGGTATTTTTCAGACGATATTTGTGGCGAATTCGTGCAGCCAGCTCGGCATTGGCGCGGGTCTCGCGGCCCAAAGTCGCCAAGCGATCCAGCAGATCGCCATGGCTTGCGCGAAATGCCGCGACACTTGTGGCGTCTTCGCTATCGAGGCACGTGCCATCGGCCAGCACCAATCGAATGCCCGCCAGCGTGTGATAAGTGTTTTGTGCGGTGCCGCAGCACATACCGCTGGCATTGTTGGCGACGATGCCGCCGATCTTGCAGGCGTTGATTGAGGCCGGATCCGGGCCGATCTTGCGTCCGAACGGCGCGAGCCATGCGTTGGCCTGCGCGCCGATCACACCCGGTTGCAGACGAATCTGCGTGCCTTGGCCACGAATCTCGCGAGCGTTCCAGTTATCCCCAAGTACGATTAAAACCGAATCGCTGATTGCCTGCCCCGACAGGCTGGTGCCGGCGGCACGAAACGTCACCGGGACGTTATCGCGCTGTGCCAGTTTCAGCAGCGCCACTACTTCATCTTCGGACTCGACACGGATCACCAGTTTCGGGATCAGCCGATAAAAACTCGCATCGGTGCCGAAGGCCAAGGTTGATAAAGGGTCATCAAAACGACGCTCGGTCGGAATCAGTTGTTGTGCATCACGCAGGAAAGCCGCCGGTAGACTCATTGGTCCTCCAGTATCAGAACCACCAGGTCTTTCGGCCCGTGTGCGCCGTAGGCCAGCACTTGTTCGATGTCAGCGGTTTTCGATGGGCCGGACACCAGCAACGCATTGGTAGGCATGCCTTGCGCCCACTCGAATTCCTGCTGCACCTGATAGAAGTTGTCGCGAATTTCGCTGGCCTTGAGCAAGGCGAAATGCACCGGTGGCACCAGGCTCATCAAGCGTGGTTCTTCGCGGGTCGGCCAGAGGATCAAACTGCCCGTGGCGGCGATTGCACCGAGGGTGCCGGTGAGGCTGGCCGGGGTGTCATTGAACAGCTCGGCTTTCCATTCTTCCATGGGCCGGTCGTAGGATTTCAGCGTCGGCAGATCAGGATTGTTCGCCCAGTGTTGTGCGATTTTCTGCCCGTGAGGCGTAGTCGGTGCGATCAACAGGCTCGGCAACTGACGATCACGCAGCAATTGCGCGAGCAGCGCCGGCCATGCGTCAGCGGAAGTCAGGTGGATTTCGGTGTGCACCGCCTCCATCAGTTTGCGCAGTTGCGGGATCCTTTGATCGGGGCTGTAGGTGTAAGGCTGCGTCACCAGATCGACATCGAAGTTGTCGGCAATCGGTGTCGCGCCCGTCAGGCTTTTGCGCAGCTTGGCGAGGATATTCTGCTTGGCGCTCATCAGCGGTCTCCCTGTTTGGCCAGATGCTCGCGGGCCATGTCATGCAGCGAGCGTGCGGCGGGTTTCGGCGCGCTGTGGTTTTGCGTCCACGGGCCGACGTTGCCTGGCATCAGTGCACGCAGGCGCGTGGCGAAGAAACCGAACAAGCGATACAAGGTCGGCGAGCTGTTGAGCCTGGCCCAGGCATTCCAGATGAAACGCTCCTTGCGCGAATACTTGCTGCCCTGACCGCGCATCACTTGATTCGGAGCGTCGGGCGCTTTGACGTTCTCTTCGCGCAGGCGACGCAGGATCGCCGGGATAGGAATTTTTACCGGGCACACTTCACCGCAGGCACCGCACAGCGAGGACGCGCTCGGGTGATCGGGGACTTTGGCCAGACCGACCATGTGCGGAGTGATGATTTTGCCGATCGGCCCTGGATATACCTCGCCATACGTATGGCCGCCGACACGGGTGTATACCGGGCAATGGTTCATGCAGGCACCGCAGCGGATGCAGTTCAACGTCTGACGCAATTCACTGTCGGCGAAGGCCTGGCTGCGACCATTGTCGAGCAGTACCAGATGCACTTCCTGCGGGCCATCGAGCTCATGCTCCTTGCGCGGGCCGGAGATCATGTTGACGTAAGTGGTGATCGGAATGCCCAGCGCCGAGCGGGTCAACAACGACAGCAAAGGCACTACGTCGCGCAGGTTTTCGACGACTTTTTCGATACCGGTGACGGCGATGTGCACGGGGGGCACGGTGGTGGTCATGCGCCCGTTGCCTTCGTTTTCCACCAGCAGCAGGGTGCCGGTTTCGGCCACGGCAAAGTTGACACCGGAGACGCCGATGTCCGCTTCGAAGAATTTCTGCCGCAGGACTCTGCGACCGATCTGAATGAGTTGGTCAACGTCCTTGGTGTATTCCACGCCAAGTTTGTCGTGGAACAAGGACGCGACCTGACCGGCATTCTTGTGGATCGCCGGCATAATGATGTGTGAAGGCTTCTCGTGGTCGAGCTGGACGATGTATTCCCCCATGTCGGACTCCAGACATTCAATGTCTCGAGCCTCGAGGAAATGGTTCATCTCCATCTCTTCGCTGACCATCGATTTGCCCTTGATCACTTGCCGCGCCTCGTGAGCGCGGATGATCGACAAGACGATGCCATTGGCCTCGTCCACCGTTTCCGCCCAGTGCACTATCACACCGTTGCGGGTCAGGTTTGTTTCCAGTTGCTCGAGCAGGTCGGGCAACCTGGAGAGCGCACGCGCCCTGATCGAGTTGCCCAGGGCGCGCAAGTGTTCTCTTTCATGGGCATCGCTGAAAGCCGCTGCCCGTTTGGTCATCAGTGAATCCATGGCAGTGCGGAAGTTATTCCGTAGCTGCGGATCACCCAGAGCGTTGTGCGCCCGGGTGCGGAAGTCTTCTTCTACGGCGACCGTAGGAATAATCGCGGAAGTGCTCATTGCGCACCTCCGGTTCGTTGCCACAGAAAGCTGGCGAGATGTTGCCCGCGTAGCGCTTCTTTTTGTTTCTCCAATGCGCCGTTGATGTTCATCAAACAGCCACAATCGGCGCTCAATACCTGATGCGCGCCGGATTCCTTCAGCGATCGGGTCTTGTCAGCCACCATCGCGCCGGAAATGTCTGGCATACGGACGCTGAATGTCCCACCGAAGCCACAGCATTCGCTTTCATGATCATGGTTGACCCGTTCCACGTTGCTCAACTGCGCCAACAGCTCGCGGCCGTGCAGGTGGGTGTTCATTTCGCGGCGTGCCGAACACGAAGTGTGCAGGGCGACTTTGACCGGTTCACCGCTGTCCTTGAGCTGCACCTTGCAGACGAACAGCAGAAACTCTGCCAATTCATAGGTGCGGGCGGCGAGGGCCTGAACCTGTTTCAACGTTTCCGGCTCATCCTTGAACAAGTCGGCGTAATGCTCGCGCAACATGCCCGCGCAGGAACCGGACGGCACCACCACCGGATAATCCTCGGCAAACAGCGCCAGTTGCGAGCGCGCCACCGTCCGCGCCTGCTCGGTATAACCCGAGGTGTAGGCTGGTTGTCCGCAGCAACTCTGCCCTTGCGGGTACTCGACCCGAATCCCTTCACGCTCCAGCAAGTGGATCGCGTCCATCCCGGCTTCGGGGTAGAACAGGTCGACCACGCACGTACCGAACAGATAGACCCGCGACGGTTTCTCGCTGGGGTATTGCCGAGGTTCGGGCAGTGGCGGTGCGACGCGGGTCGCGTTCGGCACAGCGTTGTAAAAAAGCTCGCTCATCAGGCGTGTCTCCGGGTGGTCCCGGTTATCCGTCCGTTGCGGCTACTGAATATAGAGAGCATTGCTTTCAGCAGCCTTACAGACCGGGTTGTGAATTGCTGACGCCGGAATCACGAGCCGGCGTCGGTTTTATCTGTTTTGCTTGTAGGTTTAGTGCACCAGCATGCCGGTGAACCAGTAGGCCTGAGCCAGAGTGATCAGGCCGACAATCGTTGCAAAGAATAGGCTGTGCTTGAGGGTGAAGCGGAACAGATCGGATTCCTTGCCCACCAGGCCGGTCGCGGCGCAGGCCACGGCGATCGATTGTGGCGAGATCATCTTGCCGGTCACGCCGCCGCTGGTGTTCGCCGCCACCAGCAGGGTGTCGTTGACGCCAATCTGGTGCGCGGTTGTCGCTTGCAGCGAACTGAACAGAGCGTTGGACGAAGTATCGGAACCGGTGAGGAACACGCCCAGCCAGCCGAGGAACGGCGAGAAGAACGGGAATGCCGCGCCGGTGCCCGCCAGTACCAGCGCTATGGTCGAAGACATGCCGGAATAGTTGGTGACGAAGGCAAACGCGAGCACCATGCCAATCGACAGAATCGGCCAGCGCAGTTCGTAGAAGGTCTCTTTGAAAGTGGTCAGACCAGTTTTGAAATTGATCTTCAGTACCAGCATCGAGATCAGCGCGGAGAAGAAAATCGCCGTGCCGGTCGCGGAAATCGGATCGAGTTTGAACACCGCCGGGATCGCCGTAGGCGTGGCAACGATTGGTGCGGTTTTGATCACCAGTTGATCAAGGTGCGGGATCGCAAAGTTGAACACCCAGCTGTACATCGATCCGCCAGCGGCAAACATTGCCTTGAAGGGCTTCAAGGTCCAGATGGTCACCAGCACGGTGAGGATCAGGAACGGCGACCAGGCTTTGAAAATTTCCCCGAGGCTGTAAGGCGAAGCCACGGTGGTGCGTTTCTGGCCGAAACCGCCGACGCTGGCGGTGATTGCTGCACTCGACGTGGCACCGGCGATTTGCGCGCCCGCAGTGCGTTTTGGCTGCCAGACCTTCAGGAAAAGAGTCAGAGAGATCAGGCTGGCCAGGGCCGAGGTGATGTCTGGCAGCTCCGGGCCGATGAGGTTCGACGTGAAGTATTGGGTCACGGCGAAGCTCAAGCCTGCAACCAGTGCTGCCGGCCAGGTTTCACGCACACCGCGCTGGCCGTCCATCATGAACACCAGCCAGAACGGCACGAACAGCGACAGCAGCGGCAGTTGGCGGCCGGTCATGGCGCCGATCTTGAACGCATCAATGCCAGTCACCTGACCCGCGACGATGATCGGAATCCCCAAGGCACCGAATGCGACGGGTGCAGTGTTGGCGATCAGGCACAGGCCGGCGGCGTACAGCGGGTTGAAGCCCAGCCCGACGAGGAGTGCGGCGGTAATCGCGACCGGCGCGCCGAAACCGGCGGCGCCCTCCAGAAACGCACCGAAGCAGAAACCGATCAGCAGCACTTGCAGGCGTTGATCGTCGGTAATCGACAGCACCGAACTGCGAATGACCTCGAACTGACCACTCTTGACCGTCAGTTTGTAGAGGAATACTGCTGCGACAATGATCCAGGCAATCGGCCAAAGACCGTAGGCGAAACCGTAACCGGCGGCGGCGAAGGCCATGTCGACCGGCATCTGGAAGGCGAAGATCGCCACGGCGATGGACAAGGCTAGCGTGATGCTGCCCGCCACATGACCTTTGAGGCGGAACACCGCCAGCGCGAGGAAGAAAAATACGATGGGAATGACGGCCGCGAGTGCGGAGACGCCGAGACTGCCGAGCGGGCTGTAGAGCTGTTGCCAGGTTTGCATATGGGGTGGCCCCTAATTGTTGTTGGTCAGGCACTGTCAGCGTTCTTGGATAATTGGTAAGACCAATTTACAATCGCTGTTGGCTAGGGTAAAAGCCTGGGTGTCGGTGTGTCAATTTGCCGCCCTGAAACTTTTGTCGAATGAGCGGTGCAGATCGCATCTGATCCGCTTTCGGCAGGTGGCGTCTGGTAGGTGTCGGCAAGGCGCCGATAGGCCAGAATAGAGAGCCCGGCGAGCGGTCGGGATCGTGGAGAAATGAGTTATGGGGTTTGATCAGATACGTCAGCGCCGTTTGTCTGACGATATTGTCGAGCGGCTTGAGGGGATGATCCTCGAGGGCACGCTGAAGTCCGGTGAGCGGCTGCCGGCGGAGCGCACGCTGGCCGAACAATTTGGCGTATCACGGCCATCGCTGCGTGAGGCGATTCAGAAACTGGCGGCCAAAGGTCTGCTGGTCAGTCGCCAGGGCGGCGGCAACTACGTGGTGGAAAGTCTCGGTTCGACCTTCAGTGACCCGTTGCTGCAATTGCTCGAAAGCAATCCGGAAGCGCAACGTGACTTGCTGGAGTTTCGGCACACATTGGAGGCATCGTGCGCCTATTACGCAGCATTGCGCGCTACCGATGTTGATCGCGAGCGTCTGACCGCCGCGTTTGAAGAGCTGCAGGATTGTTATTCGCGCCACGATGAAGTGAGTCGGGCGGAAGAGGGCGCGGCAGACGCAAAATTTCATCTGGCCATCGCCGAGGCCAGTCATAACGCGGTGTTGCTGCACACCATTCGCGGGTTGTTTGATTTGCTCAAGCGCAACGTGGTGACCAACATTGGCGGCATGTACAAGCAGCGCACGGAAACCCGCGACATGCTGATCACGCAGCATCGGGAATTGTATCTGGCGATTATCGAAGGGCGAGCGGAGCAGGCACGGGAAGTCTCCAGCCGACACATTCTGTATGTGCAGGAAGTGCTCGAAGAGGTGCGTCAGGAAGTTCAGCGCATGGCCCGGGCGGAGCGGCGCAAAGGGATGTGAGGTGGAACAGGCCATTCCCATGCAAGGCATGGAAATGGCCGGGCAGGACAATCAGTCTTCCTTGCCCTTGTTGCGTACCGCGCGCTGCAGCTCGCGACCGGCGTCGCGTTCGCGCTCGGTATCACGCTTGTCGTATTCCTTCTTGCCCTTGCCCAGAGCAATTTCGCACTTGACCATGTGCTTGCTCCAGTAGAAGGACAGGCAGACGCACGCGTAGCCTTTTTGCTGCACCGCAGCGGCGAGTTTTTCCAGCTCCCGTTTGTTGAGCAGCAGTTTACGGGTGCGGGTCGGGTCGGCGATAACGTGAGTGCTGGCAGTCATCAACGGTGTGATGTGACTGCCAAGCAACCAGGCTTCGCCATCCTTGAGCAACACGTAACTGTCGACCAGTTGCAGCTTGCTCGCCCGCAGGCTCTTTACTTCCCAGCCGGCCAGGACCAGACCAGCCTCGAACTTATGCTCGATGAAGTAATCGTGTCGCGCCTTTTTGTTCTGCGCGATGGTCCCTGTTGGGTGTTTCTTCTGTTTAGCCATAGGGGCGGCATTATATGGAGTTGTGCCGCTGTCGGCTACGGTGATGCTGCGTGCTTGAGCAGGTTGAGTGAATCCCGGACAATGCGGCCTCTTTTTCTAACGCTTGGGCGTGATAAACGATGTCGACAGACAAGGTTTCTGTCCACGGCAGTTGGGCTAGCCGCTGGGTTTTCATATTCGCCGCGACCGGTTCGGCCGTGGGATTGGGCAGCATCTGGAAATTCCCCTACATGGTCGGGGTCTACGGCGGCGGCGCCTTTGTGCTGATGTTTCTGGCCTGCATTGCGCTGATCGGCATTCCGGTGATGCTCGCTGAAACCCTGATCGGCCGGCGTGCGCGACAGAGTCCGGCGAATGCCCTGAAAGCGCTGGCACTCGAAGCGGGGCACTCGGCGAAATGGTCGTGGGGCGCGTTCGCCGGGATGATCACGGCGTTGCTGATCCTGTCTTTTTACAGTGTGGTTGGCGGCTGGTCGCTCGATTACATCATTGATATGGGCCGTGGTGACTTTCAGGGTGTGACGGCGGATCAGGTGGGGGCGTACTTCGGTAATGTCATCTCCGACCCGTGGCGCCTGACACTTTGGCACACAGTTTTTATGCTGCTGTCGGCGGTGGTCATCGCCAAAGGCGTGGTTGCCGGGCTTGAGCGCAGCCTGCGGATCATGATGCCGCTGTTGTTTGTGATGATTCTGGTGTTGCTGGGTTACAGCATGACCACCGGGCATTTCATGGAAGGCGTGCACTTCATGTTCGACTTCCATCCGGAGAAAGTCCTCGATGGGTTGCTGCCGGCGATGGGGCACGCGTTCTTCTCGCTGAGTGTGGGCGTCGGCTCGATCATGATCTACGGCGCTTACATGACCAAGGGTTCGTCGCTGTCGGGCACGGTGGTCGGCGTGGCGCTGCTGGATACCTTTGTTTCGCTGGTGGCCGGTCTGGCGTTGTTTCCGATTGTGTTCGCTGGCGGGCTCAACCCTAGCGAAGGCCCGGGCCTGATGTTCGTCAGTCTGCCATTTGCCTTCGGTAATGTGGCGTTCGGTCAGCTGATGGGCGTGGTGTTCTTCGTTCTGGTGGCCATTGCTGCCTGGAGTTCAGCGATTTCCCTGCTTGAGCCCATGGTTGCTTATCTGGTTGAACGCACGAAAATCAGCCGTGCCTGGGTCACCTTCTGGCTGGCCTTTACTTGCTGGTTCGTTGGGCTGGGCACGGTGTTCTCCTTCAACATTTGGAAGGAGGCCAAGTTTTTCGTGAACGAAGGCGGGGTTTTCCATCTCTACCAATGGGGTGCGAAGAGCGGTCTGGACTTCTTCGGCGTGATCGACTTCTTCACCTCGCGAATCATGCTGCCGCTCGGCGGGTTGTGCTTTGTGCTGTTTGCCGGTTGGGTGATGGGGCGTGAAGCGGTGCGCGACGAGTTGGCCATCCGCAACCCGGCGTTGTTCGCCCTGTCCCTGTTCTTGATGCGCTACGTGGCGCCTATCGGCATTCTTGTGGTGTTTGCCACCCAGCTCTGGAAGTGACGCTTACATGACGACACATATTCAACGATCGGCGCTGCTGCCTTACCCGGCGCAATTTCTTTACGACCTGGTCAACGACGTGGCGCGTTATCCGGAATTTCTGCCGTGGTGCTCGTCCGCCGAAGTGCTGGAAAGCTCGCCTGAGCACATGCGTGCCAGTGTTGGCGTGGCCAAGGGCGGCCTCAGTCAGCATTTCGTGACGCGCAATACGCTGGTGCCGGGGCAGTCGATCGAAATGAATCTGGAAGAAGGCCCGTTCAATCAGTTGCACGGCGTCTGGGTGTTCAAGGCGCTGAACGAGAAGGCCTGCAAGATCAGCCTGGATCTGTCGTTCGATTACGCCGGCCCCTTGGTTCGAGCCACGCTCGGCCCGTTGTTCAATCAGGCGGCGAATACATTGGTGGATGCGTTCTGCCAGCGTGCCAAGCAGATGCATGGTTGAGTCGGTGAGTGAGATCGAAGTTGTGTATGCGGCTGTAGATCGTCAAGTCTTGCGAACGATCAGCGTGCCCGAAGGCACGACGGTGCGGGCTGCTGTGCTCGCATCAGGTATTGGTAGCGAATTTCCTGAGCTGAATCTGACTGACTGCCCGTTAGGGATTTTCGGCAAGGTGGTTGCTGATCCGGACGCGCGTCTGATTCAGGCGGGGGATCGCATCGAGATCTACCGGCCTTTATTGGCCGATCCCAAAGAGGTGCGGCGCTTGCGAGCGGCTAAAGCGGCCGAGGCCAAGGCGCGGAATCAGTCGGCTGACTGATCGACAGGCAATAAAAAACCCGGAATTTCCGGGTTTTTTATTGCCTCGCACATTATTGCGGCGAGGTGTCCAGCGGCTCTGGTGTCGGAACCGGAACGGTTTCCACACCATCGACGTCCTTCTGGATCTGATCCAGCAAGGAACCTGGCTTGACCGGTTTTTCCGGTTTTGGCTTCTCGGCGTTTTCAGCAGGGGCGGTCACGTTAGTGCCGCTGTCCTTGCCGAGAATGGCTTCGTCACGGCTGACGCCCGGCATAAAGTCACCGGACAGGCTGACAAGCTGGTCGTTTGAGTTGAAAATAACGCTGATGCGTTCCTGTTGGCGTTCACCGCCACCCGGTTGCAGGCTGTACAGATAATCCCAGCGATCGGCATGGAACGTGTCGACAAGCAGAGGGTTGCCCATGATAAACCGTACTTGCGGCCGGGTCATTCCCGGGCGTAACTGGTCTATCATGTCCTGCGTGACGACATTGCCCTGCTGGATGTCGATTTTGTAAACCCCGGGGAATGAACAACCGGCGAGTGCGAGCAGTCCCACAAAGGTGAAACTGGTTAGCAAGAGCTTGGTGTTTTGCATCGGTGGGCGACTTCCACTATCTTGGCTGGGACAACGTAAACGCCGATCATACCCGCATTAAGAGAAGCTGCGAAGCAGCATCGCGAGAAAGCTGACCATGGTTGAAAATAGCGAACTACGCAAAGCCGGCCTCAAAGTGACCCTGCCACGGGTCAAGATCCTGCAAATGCTCGACTCTACCGAGCAGCGTCACATGAGTGCCGAGGACGTCTACAAGGCGTTGATGGAAGCTGGTGAGGACGTCGGTCTGGCCACGGTTTACCGTGTTCTGACCCAGTTCGAAGCCGCTGGCCTCGTGGTCCGTCACAACTTCGACGGCGGCCACGCGGTATTCGAACTGGCTGACGGTGGCCACCACGACCATATGGTCAACGTGGAAACCGGTGAAGTCGTGGAATTCGTCAGCATTGAAATCGAAAAGCTCCAGAAGGCAATTGCCGAAGAGCACGGTGTCGAGTTGGTTGATCACAACCTGGTGCTGTACGTGCGCAAGAAAAAGTAAGCATGTCGCGCGAATTTCAGGTTCGCGAAACGAGCGAAGGCGACCCAAGGGTCGCCTTCGTGCTTTCTATTATTTCCAAATCTTAAACTTTTGCGGTGACGACCATTTTTTTCGCGTGAGCGAGGGATTCCTTGGTCAGATCAATGCCGCCGAGCATGCGGGCCACTTCTTCTATTCGGTCGTTCTTGCTCAGCTTGGAGACAGCGGTGTGCGTTGCCTGTTCGCCACGCACCTTGTGCACGAATAAATGCTGATGACCCTGCGCCGCCACTTGCGGCAAGTGTGTCACCGTCAGAACCTGGCCGCGCTCACCGAGGCGCCGTAGCAACTGACCGACAATCTCGGCTGTCGGGCCGCCAATACCCACATCGACTTCGTCGAACACCAGCGTCGGTACGCGGGATGTCTGGGCCGTGATCACCTGAATCGCCAGGCTGATGCGTGAAAGTTCACCGCCAGAGGCGACTTTCGCCAGCGCTTTCAGAGGTTGGCCCGGGTTGGCGCTGACCAGCAGCTCAACCTGTTCCAGCCCGTTCGGCAGCAACTCATCGCTGCTGTTGGTGCGTAGTTCGATGGTGAAGCGGCCGCCGGGCATGCCCAGCCGCTGAATTTCCTGCTCCACCGCGCTGGCTAGGCTTCCGGCGGCCTGATGGCGCAGGTCACTCAGCTCCCGGGCTTTCTCCTGGTAGTGGCGAGCGTAGGAGGCCAGTTCTTCCCCCAGGCGCTCGATGGACTCGTCATTGGCGTTCAGGGTTTCGATTTCATCCAGCAGTTTCTGCTGCATTTCGCCGACTTCGGTCGGCTGGATCCGGTGTTTGCGCGCCAGCGTATAAATGGCGTCGAGCCGCTCTTCGAGATATTGCAGGCGTGCCGGGTCTGCATCGAAGTTATCAAGGAAGCGATTGAGTTCGCCGACGGCTTCTTCTACCTGAATCTGCGCGCTGGTGAGCAAACTGCTCGCTTCGCCCAATGCGCCGACGGAATTGTTCACGCTCGACAGACGATTGAGGCTGGCGGTCAGGGCATTAAGCACATTGCCGGAATCGCTCTCGCTGCATTGCTCGACCACTTGTCGGCAAATACCCAGTAGCGTTTCGGCGTTGGTCAGGTTTTTGTGTTCCTGCTCCAGTTGCTCCAGCTCGTTGTCACCGAGGCCGAGGTTTTCCAGCTCTTCGAGCTGATAACTGAGCAGTTGGTGGCGGGCGCGTTGCTCGTCTCCGGAGTTGGAAAGGCGTTCGAGCTCTTGGCGCGTCTGGCGCCAACGCTGTGCGGCGAGTTGCACCTGACGCGCGAGATCGGTCGCGCCGGCGTACTCGTCGAGCAGGCGGCGGTGTGTGTCGGTTTTCAGCAGGGACTGGTGTTCATGCTGGCTGTGGATATCGATCAGCAATTCGCCGAGCGACTTGAGATCGCCAAGCGGGCAGGGCGTACCGTTGATGTAGCCGCGCGAGCGACCTTCGCTGGTAATCACCCGGCGCAGGATGCACGGACCGTCGATGTCCAGATCGCGCTCGGCCAGCCAGGCGCTGGCTTCGGGAATGTCGGCGAGGTCGAACGTCGCGAGAATGTCGGCCTTGTCGGCACCGGGGCGCACCACGCCGCTGTCGGCCCGATCGCCTAGGGTCAGGCCAAGGGCGTCGAGCATGATCGACTTGCCGGCGCCCGTTTCACCGGTGATCACGCTCATCCCGCGATCAAGTTCGAGATCGAGATGTTCAACGATGGCGTAGTTGTGTACGGACAGGTGCACCAGCATAAAGGCCGCTCCCAGGCTTTAGGTCTGGTTATTTATACAGTGTTTTGTTTCGGGCTGACAATGGCCTCGCTTAGCTCGATTCGCTTGAACAGAAAATCTTCTTAGCGCATCGAGGAATGAGAAGCGGCACTTTTTTGTAGGGTTAATGCTTGAAGGCCCTTGAAGCCCGATTTTGCGGCCCCATATATCGGGGCAGAAGCGCGAGTCGAACTCGCGGACGAAATTGAAAGGAGAATTCTATGGCTGACGAACAGACAGTAGATAAGCAAAACCCAGAAGCCAATCAGGCGCCCGAGGCTTCGGGTGATGACCTGGCGACCCGTGTACAAGTGCTCGAAGAGCAATTGGCCGCCGCGCAGGATCAGTCTCTGCGTGTTGCTGCGGATCTGCAGAACGTCCGTCGCCGTGCCGAGCAGGATGTCGAGAAGGCGCACAAGTTTGCCCTGGAAAAATTCGCCGGTGACCTGTTGCCGATCGTCGACAGCCTGGAGCGCGGCCTCGAGCTGTCGAACCCGGATGACGAAAGCATCCGTCCGATGCGTGAAGGCATCGAGCTGACCCTGAAGATGTTCCACGACACCCTCAAGCGTTATCAGCTTGAAGCGATCGATCCGCATGGCGAACCGTTCAACGCCGTTCAGCATCAGGCGATGGCCATGCAGGAAAGCGCCGATGTCGAGCCGAACAGCGTGTTGAAGGTTTTCCAGAAGGGCTACCAGCTCAACGGTCGTCTTCTGCGTCCGGCCATGGTTGTGGTCAGCAAGGCGCCGGCACCGGTTTCGCCTTCGATTGACGAGCAGGCTTGAAATTAGCCGCAAGGCCCCCATTTAGAAGTCAAGCGTTTAAGTGCTACCGCAGTTAGCCACCACTGCTGCGGCATCAAAATCCAAAGTTTCGGGAGAGTGAACATGGGCAAAATTATCGGTATCGACCTGGGGACTACCAACTCCTGCGTCTCCGTGCTGGAAAACGGCGTAGCCAAAGTTATTGAAAACGCTGAAGGCGCGCGTACTACGCCGTCGATCATCGCTTACGCCAACGATGGCGAAATCCTGGTGGGTCAGTCGGCCAAACGTCAGGCTGTGACCAACCCGCACAACACCCTGTACGCAGTAAAGCGTCTGATCGGTCGTCGTTTCGACGAAGAAGTTGTGCAGAAAGACATCCAGATGGTCCCTTACAAGATCGTCAAGGCTGACAACAACGACGCCTGGGTTGAAGTGAACGGCCAGAAAATGGCACCGCCACAAATCTCGGCTGAAATTCTGAAGAAAATGAAAAAGACCGCCGAAGACTACCTCGGCGAGCCAGTGACCGAAGCGGTGATCACCGTTCCGGCCTACTTCAACGACAGCCAGCGTCAGGCGACCAAAGACGCCGGCCGCATCGCCGGTCTGGACGTAAAACGTATCATCAACGAACCAACCGCAGCCGCTCTGGCTTACGGTATGGACAAGGCCAAGGGCGATCACACCGTGATCGTTTATGACCTGGGTGGCGGTACTTTCGACGTGTCCGTGATCGAGATCGCTGAAGTTGACGGCGAGCACCAGTTTGAAGTGTTGGCCACCAACGGTGACACCTTCCTCGGCGGTGAAGACTTCGACATTCGTCTGATCGACTACCTCGTTGACGAATTCAAGAAAGAAAGCGGCATGAACCTCAAAGGTGATCCGCTGGCCATGCAGCGCCTGAAAGAAGCCGCTGAGAAAGCCAAGATCGAGCTGTCGTCCGCTCAGTCGACCGACGTCAACCTGCCGTACATCACTGCAGACGCGACCGGTCCTAAGCACCTGAACGTGAAGATTTCGCGTGCCAAGCTCGAAGCGCTGGTTGAAGATCTGGTTCAACGCACCATCGAACCTTGCCGCATCGCCATGAAAGACGCAGGTCTGGACGTTGGCGCGATCAACGACGTGATTCTGGTCGGTGGTCAGACCCGTATGCCGCTGGTACAGAAGCTGGTTACTGATTTCTTCGGTAAAGAAGCACGTAAAGACGTTAACCCGGACGAAGCTGTTGCCATGGGTGCCGCGATTCAGGGCGCTGTTCTGGCTGGTGATGTGAAAGACGTTCTGCTGCTCGACGTTAGCCCGCTGACCCTGGGTATCGAAACCATGGGTGGCGTGATGACCGCGCTGATCGAGAAAAACACCACGATTCCTACCAAGAAATCGCAAGTGTTCTCGACTGCCGACGACAACCAGGGCGCTGTGACCATTCACGTTCTTCAGGGCGAGCGCAAGCAAGCCGCACAGAACAAGTCCCTGGGCAAGTTCGACCTGGCCGACATTCCACCTGCTCCACGTGGTGTGCCGCAGATCGAAGTAACCTTCGACATCGACGCTAACGGCATCCTGCACGTCGGCGCGAAAGACAAGGCTACCGGCAAGACTCAGTCGATCGTGATCAAGGCCAACTCCGGTCTGTCCGACGAAGAAATCGAGCGCATGGTGCGTGATGCCGAAGCCAACGCTGAGGAAGACCGCAAGTTCGAAGAGCTGGCCGCTGCCCGTAACCAGGGTGATGCACTGGTTCACTCGACGCGCAAAATGGTTGCTGATGCGGGCGACAAAGTCACCGCCGAAGAGAAGACTGCGATCGAAGCTGCCGTGGTTGCCCTGGAAGCCGCTGTCAAAGGCGACGACAAGGCTGCCATCGAAGCGAAGGTTGAAGAGTTGTCGAAAGTCTCCGCTCCGGTTGCTCAGAAGATGTATGCCGAACAGGCTCAGCCAGCTGATGGTGCAGCCCCGCAAGGCGAATCGGCTGAGAAGGCTGACGACGTTGTCGATGCAGAGTTCGAAGAAGTCAAAGACCACAAGTAAGTTGTTGGTCGGCCGGTTGACTGCCTTTGGGCAGTGACTGGTAGGATGTCGCCGCGCGGGAGCTAGCTCCCGCGTTGGCGTATCTGGAATACGCGAATTTTTACAGCATGCGACAACGCTCGCCTGCTGCTGGTATGGCCGGGAATGCTCCTGCTTTTCGCGCCGAAAGTACCAATTGATACAAAGACCAGGATCGTTGAATTGACGTGAGTTGGGTCCGGGCCTGTATTGGGGCTCAACGAGTTTGGCGATCCTCAGGAGGGGTTTGCCGGACGTCCTCAAGAGTGCAAAGAACTTATGGCAAAGCGTGACTATTACGAAGTATTGGGTGTTGAGCGTGGCTCCAGCGAAGCGGACCTGAAAAAGGCCTATCGTCGTCTGGCGATGAAGCATCACCCGGACCGTAATCCCGATGACAAAGCGTCGGAAGAGATGTTCAAAGAGGCCAACGAGGCCTATGAAGTGCTCTCCGACTCCAGCAAGCGCGCTGCGTACGATCAGTACGGCCATGCCGGTGTCGATCCGAGCATGGGCGGCGGCGGAGCCGGTTTCGGCGGTCAGAATTTCTCCGACATCTTCGGCGATGTGTTCAGTGATTTCTTCGGTGGTGGTCGCGGCGGTTCCCGTGGCGGCGCCCAGCGTGGCAGCGACTTGCGCTACACCCTGGAGCTGAATCTGGAAGAAGCGGTGCGCGGCACGACCGTGAATATCCGCGTTCCGACATTGGTCAACTGCAAACCGTGCGATGGTTCTGGCGCGAAGAAAGGTTCTTCACCTTCGACCTGCCCGACCTGCGGCGGCATCGGTCAGGTGCGCATGCAGCAAGGCTTCTTCTCGGTGCAGCAGACCTGCCCTCGCTGCCATGGCCAAGGCAAGATCATTTCCGATCCGTGCGATTCCTGCCACGGTGACGGTCGTGTTGAAGAGTACAAAACCCTTTCCGTCAAAGTGCCGGCCGGTGTCGATACCGGTGACCGCATTCGTCTGTCCGGCGAAGGCGAGGCGGGCACGCAGGGCGGTCCGACTGGTGATCTGTACGTGGTCATCAATGTCCGCGAACACGACATCTTCCAGCGTGATGGCAAGCACCTGTTCTGCGAAGTGCCGATCAGCTTCGTCGATGCGGCATTGGGCGGCGAGCTGGAAATTCCGACCCTCGACGGTCGCGTCAAACTGAAAATCCCTGAAGGCACCCAGACCGGCAAGCAGTTCCGCGTACGCGGCAAAGGCGTTGCTCCGGTGCGTGGCGGCGGTGCAGGCGATTTGATGTGCCGTGTTGCGGTCGAAACTCCGGTCAATCTGAACCGTCGTCAGCGTGAACTGCTTGAAGAGTTCCGCAGCTCGCTGGCAGATGACAACAGCCACTCACCGAAAACCACGGGTTGGTTCGACGGTGTGAAGCGCTTCTTCGGCGATCTGTAAGGAGTCGGCATGCGACGTATAGCTGTGATGGGCGCCGCCGGGCGCATGGGCAAGATTCTGGTCGAGGCCGTGCAGCAGCGCGCTCCGCTGACCGGTCTCACGGCCGCCATCGTCCGCCCCGGCAGCACGTTGATCGGCGTGGACGCCGGTGAGCTGGCTTCGCTGGGGCGAATCGGTGTGCCGTTGTCCGGCAATCTGGAATCGGTGGCTGAAGAGTTCGACGTGTTGATCGATTTCACCCTGCCGGAAGTCATGCTGAAAAACCTCGCGTTCTGCCGCAAGGCCGGCAAGGCCATGGTGATCGGCACGACCGGGCTGGATACGGCGCAGAAGCATCTGCTGGCTGAAGCGGGCAAAGACATTCCGATCGTGTTTGCCGCCAATTTCAGTGTCGGTGTAAACCTGTCGCTGAAACTGCTCGAGATGACGGCGCGTGTGCTGGGCGACGATGCAGACATCGAAATCATTGAGGCTCACCACCGTCACAAGATCGATGCGCCTTCCGGCACAGCTTTGCGCATGGGGGAAGTGATTGCCGATGCGCTGGATCGTGATCTGCAGAAGGTCGCGGTTTATGGTCGCGAAGGTCACACCGGTGCCCGTGAGCGCGAAACCATCGGTTTTGCCACTGTTCGCGGTGGGGATGTAGTGGGTGATCATACCGTGCTGTTTGCCTGTGAGGGCGAGCGTCTGGAAATCACTCATAAAGCGTCCAGCCGCATGACGTTTGCCAAAGGGGCGGTCCGTGCCGCGCTGTGGCTGGACGGTCGCGAGCCGGGTCTTTATGACATGCAGGATGTGCTCGAGCTGCACTGAGTCACGCTTTCATCCAGCGCAAACGCCCTGTTTGCGCTGGTTTTTCACCGCTGCGCGACGGCCTGTCGCATTCTCCGGCCTTTTAGGCTCTTTAGCGGTGGACCAAAAAAGCCTTTTTCTGTAAGCTACAGCTTTAGTGTGTCCACTAAAAGCGCGCAGAATAATTCAGTGAAGAAGCGGGGTGACGTGTCCATACGTCACTCCGCTTTTTTACAACCTGCGATTGCCCTTTCATGCGTTATTTACGGGAGGTCTTCTTGACTAAGCCAGCCATACTCGCCCTTGCTGATGGCAGCATTTTTCGCGGCGAAGCCATTGGAGCCGACGGTCAAACCGTTGGTGAGGTGGTGTTCAACACCGCAATGACCGGCTATCAGGAAATCCTTACCGATCCTTCCTACGCCCAACAGATCGTTACCCTGACTTACCCGCACATCGGCAACACCGGCACCACGCCGGAAGACGCTGAGTCCGACCGTGTCTGGTCCGCTGGCCTGGTCATCCGTGACCTGCCGCTGGTAGCGAGCAACTGGCGTAACACGATGTCCCTGTCCGACTACTTGAAGGCCAACAATGTTGTGGCCATCGCCGGTATCGACACGCGCCGCCTGACCCGCATCCTGCGTGAAAAAGGTGCGCAGAACGGCTGCATCATGGCCGGCGACAACATCTCCGAAGAAGCCGCAATTGCAGCTGCGCAAGGCTTCCCCGGCCTGAAAGGCATGGATCTGGCGAAAGTCGTCAGCACCAAGACTCAATACGAATGGCGCTCGACTGTCTGGGATCTGAAAACCGACAGCCATGCGACCATTGAAGCCTCCGAGCTGCCTTATCACGTTGTCGCCTACGACTACGGGGTCAAGGTCAACATCCTGCGCATGCTGGTCGAGCGCGGCTGCCGCGTTACCGTCGTGCCGGCGCAAACGCCTGCCGCCGACGTGCTGGCACTGAAGCCGGACGGTGTGTTCCTGTCCAACGGCCCTGGTGATCCGGAGCCGTGCGACTACGCGATCAAGGCGATCAAGGAAGTCCTGGAAACCGAAATTCCGGTCTTCGGCATCTGCCTCGGTCACCAACTGTTGGCTCTAGCCTCCGGCGCCAAGACCCTGAAAATGGGCCACGGCCACCATGGTGCCAACCACCCGGTGCAGGATCTGGACACTGGCGTTGTGATGATCACCAGCCAGAACCACGGTTTTGCTGTAGACGAAGCAACCCTGCCAGCCAACGTGCGTGCGATTCATAAATCGCTGTTCGACGGCACCCTGCAAGGCATCGAGCGCACCGACAAGAGCGCGTTCAGCTTCCAGGGCCACCCTGAAGCGAGCCCGGGCCCGAACGATGTGGCGCCGCTGTTCGACCGCTTCATCAACGAGATGGCCAAGCGACGCTAAGCGTTCGCCTTGAGACTGTAGAGAGAAGCCCTTGAGGGTGGCCCCGAATCCGGCGGCCCCCTCGGGACTTCAGAAATCGATCAAGACGGCTTGCCGACTGACCTGCGGATTTGAGTGACAAACCCATGCCAAAACGTACAGACATTAAAAGCATCCTGATTCTCGGCGCTGGCCCGATCGTTATCGGCCAGGCCTGCGAATTCGACTACTCCGGCGCCCAGGCCTGTAAAGCCCTGCGCGAAGAGGGTTACCGCGTCATCCTGGTGAACTCCAACCCGGCCACCATCATGACCGACCCGGACATGGCCGACGCCACCTACATCGAGCCGATCAAGTGGCAGACCGTTGCCAAGATCATCGAAAAAGAGCGTCCGGATGCGGTGCTGCCAACCATGGGCGGCCAGACTGCTCTGAACTGCGCCCTGGACCTGGAGCGTGAAGGCGTTCTGGAAAAGTTCGGCGTAGAAATGATCGGCGCCAACGCCGACACCATCGACAAGGCTGAAGACCGTTCGCGTTTCGACAAAGCCATGAAGTCGATCGGTCTGGAATGCCCGCGTTCCGGCATCGCCCACAGCATGGAAGAAGCCAACGCCGTTCTCGAACGCCTGGGCTTCCCCTGCATCATCCGTCCGTCCTTCACCATGGGCGGCACCGGTGGCGGTATCGCGTACAACCGTGAAGAGTTCGAAGAAATCTGCGCCCGTGGTCTCGACCTATCGCCGACCAAAGAGCTGCTGATCGACGAATCGCTGATCGGCTGGAAAGAATATGAGATGGAAGTTGTCCGCGACAAAAAGGACAACTGCATCATCGTCTGCTCCATCGAAAACTTTGACCCGATGGGCGTGCACACCGGTGACTCGATCACTGTTGCGCCAGCTCAGACCCTGACCGACAAGGAATACCAGATCCTGCGTAACGCCTCCCTGGCGGTACTGCGCGAGATCGGCGTCGAGACCGGCGGTTCCAACGTACAGTTCGGTATTTGCCCGGACACCGGCCGCATGGTCGTGATCGAGATGAACCCGCGCGTGTCGCGTTCCTCGGCACTGGCTTCGAAAGCCACCGGTTTCCCGATTGCCAAAGTCGCTGCCAAACTGGCTGTGGGTTATACCCTCGACGAACTGTCGAACGACATCACCGGCGGCAAGACCCCGGCGTCCTTCGAGCCGTCCATCGACTACGTCGTGACCAAGCTGCCACGTTTCGCCTTCGAAAAATTCGCCAACGCTGACGCGCGTCTGACTACTCAGATGAAGTCGGTGGGTGAAGTCATGGCCATCGGCCGTACCTTCCAGGAGTCCCTGCAGAAAGCTCTGCGCGGTCTGGAAGTGGGCGTTTGCGGTCTCGACGAGAAACTTGACCTGAGCAACCCGGAAAGCATGAGCGTGCTCAAGCGCGAACTGACCGTGCCGGGCGCTGAGCGTATCTGGTACGTGGCGGACGCTTTCCGCGCCGGCATGACCGTCGAAGACATCTTCGGCATGAACATGATCGACCCGTGGTTCCTGGTGCAGATCGAAGATCTGATCAAGGACGAAGAGCGGGTTAAGACCCTCGGCCTGTCGGCAATCGACCGCGACCTGATGTTCAAGCTCAAGCGCAAAGGCTTCTCCGATCAGCGTCTGGCCAAGCTGCTGGGCGTCACCGAGAAGAACCTGCGTACGCACCGCCAAAAGCTGGAAGTGTTCCCGGTCTACAAGCGCGTTGACACCTGCGCCGCTGAGTTCGCCACCGACACCGCCTACCTCTACTCGACGTACGAGGAAGAGTGCGAAGCCGCGCCGTCGGGCCGCGACAAAATCATGATTCTGGGTGGCGGTCCAAACCGTATCGGCCAGGGCATCGAGTTCGACTACTGCTGCGTTCACGCCGCCCTCGCTCTGCGCGAAGACGGTTACGAAACCATCATGGTCAACTGCAACCCGGAAACCGTTTCCACCGACTACGACACTTCCGACCGTCTGTACTTTGAGCCGGTAACCCTGGAAGACGTGCTGGAAATCTGCCGCGTCGAGAAGCCGAAAGGCGTGATCGTCCAGTACGGTGGCCAGACTCCGCTGAAGCTGGCTCGTGCTCTGGAAGCTGCCGGCGTGCCAATCATCGGCACCAGCCCTGACGCCATCGACCGCGCCGAAGACCGTGAGCGCTTCCAGCAAATGGTTGAGCGCCTGAACCTGCGTCAGCCGCCAAACGCTACCGTGCGCAGCGAAGACGAAGCTGTTCGCGCTGCCGCCAAAATCGGTTATCCGCTGGTAGTGCGCCCGTCCTACGTTCTGGGCGGTCGTGCGATGGAAATCGTTTACAAGGAAGACGAGCTCAAGCGCTACTTGCGTGACGCGGTGCAAGTGTCCAACGACAGCCCGGTGTTGCTCGACCACTTCCTCAACTGCGCCATCGAAATGGACGTGGATGCGGTCTGCGACGGTAAAGACGTGGTGATCGGCGCGATCATGCAGCACATCGAACAGGCGGGCGTTCACTCCGGTGACTCCGCGTGCTCGCTGCCGCCGTACTCGCTGCCGGCGCACATCCAAGACGAGATGCGCGAACAGGTCAAGAAAATGGCCCTGGAACTGGGCGTGGTCGGCCTGATGAACGTGCAGTTGGCGCTGCAAGGCGAAGACATCTACGTCATCGAAGTCAACCCGCGTGCTTCCCGTACCGTACCGTTTGTGTCCAAGTGCATCGGTGTTTCCCTGGCCATGATCGCTGCCCGCGTGATGGCTGGTAAAACCCTGAAAGAAATCGGCTTCACCAAAGAAATCATCCCGAACTTCTACAGTGTGAAAGAGGCGGTATTCCCGTTCGCCAAATTTCCTGGCGTTGACCCGATCCTCGGCCCAGAGATGAAGTCGACTGGTGAAGTGATGGGTGTCGGCGACACTTTCGGCGAAGCCTTTGCCAAGGCCCAGATGGGTGCGAGCGAAGTGCTGCCGACCGGCGGTACCGCCTTCATCAGCGTGCGTGACGATGACAAGCCGCTGGTTGCAGGCGTGGCCCGCGATCTGATCAACTTGGGCTTCGAAGTGGTTGCCACTGCCGGCACTGCCAAGCTGATCGAAGCCGCAGGCCTGAAAGTGCGTCGCGTGAACAAGGTGACCGAAGGTCGTCCGCACGTGGTCGACATGATCAAGAATGACGAAGTCACTTTGATCATCAACACCACCGAAGGTCGTCAGTCGATCGCTGATTCCTACTCCATTCGTCGTAATGCCCTGCAGCACAAGATTTACTGCACCACCACCATTGCTGCTGGCGAAGCTATCTGTGAAGCACTGAAGTTCGGTCCTGAAAAAACCGTGCGCCGCTTGCAGGATCTACACGCAGGATTGAAGGCATGAGCTTAGTTAAGTACCCAATGACCGTTCAGGGCGCTCGCGCCCTGGAAGAAGAACACGCTCACCTGACCAAGGTCGTTCGTCCGAAGCTCAGCCAGGACATCGGTACGGCCCGCGAGTTGGGTGACTTGAAGGAAAACGCGGAATACCATGCCGCTCGCGAGCAGCAAGGCATGGTCGAGGCGCGGATTCGTGACATCGAGGGCCGGATTCAGAATCAGGTGATCATTGATGTCACGACCATTCCTCATACCGGCAAAGTGATTTTCGGTACTACCGTCGAAATCGCCAACGTCGAAACCGATGAAAGCGTCACTTACCACATCGTGGGTGAGGATGAGGCCGACTTCAAACTCGGCAAGATTTCGGTGGGCTCGCCCCTGGCCCGTGCCTTGATCGGCAAGGAAGAGGGCGACGTGGTCGCCGTGAAAACGCCAAGTGGCGTAATCGAGTACGAGATTGTCGAAGTCCGTCACATCTGAAAGAAGGCGCCCGCTGCATGCGGGCGCCATGCTTTGGCAGTTGACCCAGATGCTGTGGGTCGGCGGCCTATGGCTGATTCATCTCGGTCTGCAGCCGGTGCTGGTTCAAATTGAACTGGCACCCCTGTTGATCGATGAGATTTCCAGCGTGTTTGAAGTGCTGGTGGTGGGATTTTCCGCCGCGTGCTTGATTTTCCAGGCTTTGGTGCTGATTCAGGCCGAGGGCCTTGTCAGTCTATGGCGGGATTTTCGCGGGCAGGTGCTGTTGATGGCGTTGTACGCGTGTGCGATGTTTTTCGCAGTGCGTGTCGGCTGGCCGGATGCGCAGCGCTGGCAGGTGTTCAGCTATATGGTTCTGGGGTTTTCCGGGCTGGTGCTGGTATTGCTGCCAGTGCCGGGATGGAGTGGCAGGGTGCGCGAAGCACACCCTTGACCCTTGTCATCACTTGAAGCGATGAACGTTCGACAGCTGCTTGTTGACGCTGAAGTTCTTGCGGTAAACCAGTGCCATTTTGCCGATGACCTGTACCAGGTCCGCTTTGCCGACTTTGCACAGTTCTGCGATGTGCGCCAGGCGCGACTCGCGATCAAGGATATTGAGCTTGATCTTGATCAGCTCGTGATCCGCCAAGGCACGTTCAAGTTCGGCTAAAACACCTTCAGTCAAACCGTTGTCAGCCACCGTCAGAACCGGTTTCAGGTGGTGGCCAATGGATTTGTACTGTTTCTTCTGCTCTGGAGTGAGCGGCATAATCTGACCCTTTCGTCTGGATTCTGTAAAATGGCGGCCATTTTACCCGAGGGCTCGTGGATCCGCCCAATTAATCACGACCCTAATCAACGAGGTGCCCAATGGCGCGTTCCAAGACAAGCCTTGGTTGGCTGAAAAGACATGTCAACGATCCCTATGTGAAGCAGGCTCAGAAGGATGGCTACCGCTCGCGTGCGAGTTACAAACTTCTGGAGATCCAGGAAAAATACAAGCTTATCCGTCCTGGCATGAACGTAGTGGATCTGGGCGCAGCGCCCGGTGGCTGGTCGCAGGTGACTAGCCGGCTGATCGGTGGTCAGGGGCGTCTGATCGCTTCGGACATCCTTGAGATGGACAGCATTCCTGACGTGACATTCATTCAGGGTGACTTCACCGAGGACGCGGTGCTCGCGCAAATTCTGGACGCCGTCGGTAATTCGCAGGTAGACCTTGTGATTTCCGATATGGCCCCCAATATGAGTGGTACGCCTGAAGTGGACATGCCCAAAGCCATGTTCCTTTGCGAGCTTGCGCTTGATCTGGCGGAGCGGATACTCAAGCCGGGTGGCAATTTCGTGATCAAGATTTTTCAGGGTGAAGGCTTCGATGTTTACCTGAAGGATGCTCGCAAGAAGTTCGACAAGATCCAGATGATCAAGCCGGACTCTTCCCGTGGCAGTTCCCGTGAGCAGTACATGCTGGCTTGGGGCTACCGCGGCTGTAGTGAGTAAAACGAGGTTTTTTGTGCGGGGTGATAGGTTTTTCGTATTTCGCCCTGCGTGCATAAGCGCATATTGTGTAGAAAGTGTTTCACAAAGGGTTACAGACGGCGCCTGCCAGAGCTGTAGGTAATGTAGTAAGTTAGGCCGGTGAATATCATGCGAAGCGCGCGCCAGTAGCGGAGCTTGCTTCAGAGGGTAGTTAATTGAACGATATGGCAAAGAATCTGATCCTGTGGTTGATCATCGCGGCTGTCCTGGTGACGGTGATGAACAACTTCTCCAGCCCTAACGAGCCGCAGACCCTCAACTATTCCGACTTCATCCAGCAGGTCAAGGATGGCAAGGTCGAGCGCGTAGCCGTTGATGGCTATGTGATTACCGGTAAGCGAAACGACGGCGACAGCTTCAAGACCATTCGTCCGGCAATTCAGGACAATGGCCTGATCGGCGATCTGGTTGACAACCACGTTGTGGTTGAAGGCAAGCAGCCTGAGCAGCAAAGCATCTGGACCCAGCTTCTGGTGGCCAGTTTCCCGATCCTGGTGATCATCGCGGTGTTCATGTTCTTCATGCGCCAGATGCAGGGCGGTGCCGGCGGCAAGGGCGGACCGATGAGCTTCGGCAAGAGCAAGGCGCGCCTGCTCTCTGAAGATCAGGTGAAAACCACATTGGCTGACGTTGCCGGTTGCGACGAAGCCAAGGAAGAAGTGGGCGAGCTCGTTGAGTTCCTGCGTGATCCGGGCAAGTTCCAGCGTCTGGGCGGCCGTATTCCTCGCGGTGTGCTGATGGTGGGTCCTCCGGGTACCGGTAAAACGTTGCTGGCCAAGGCGATTGCCGGCGAAGCCAAGGTTCCGTTCTTCACCATCTCCGGTTCCGACTTTGTCGAAATGTTTGTCGGGGTCGGCGCCAGCCGTGTGCGTGACATGTTTGAACAGGCCAAGAAGCACGCGCCTTGCATCATCTTCATCGACGAAATCGACGCTGTCGGTCGCCATCGTGGCGCCGGCATGGGGGGCGGTCACGACGAGCGCGAGCAGACGCTCAACCAGTTGCTGGTTGAGATGGACGGCTTCGAAATGAACGATGGCATCATCGTGATTGCTGCAACCAACCGTCCTGACGTACTCGACCCTGCGCTGCTGCGTCCGGGCCGTTTCGACCGTCAAGTTGTCGTGGGTCTGCCGGATATCCGTGGTCGCGAGCAGATTCTCAAAGTTCACATGCGCAAAGTGCCGATGGGTGACGACGTCGCTCCGGCCGTGATCGCACGTGGTACTCCTGGTTTCTCGGGTGCTGACCTGGCCAACCTGGTCAACGAAGCCTCGCTGTTTGCTGCACGCAGCGGCAAGCGCATCGTTGAAATGAAAGAATTCGAACTGGCGAAAGACAAGATCATGATGGGCGCCGAGCGCAAATCGATGGTCATGTCCGAGAAAGAAAAGCAGAACACTGCCTATCACGAAGCAGGCCACGCTATTGTTGGTCGCGTCGTGCCTGAGCATGATCCGGTGTACAAAGTATCGATCATCCCGCGCGGTCGTGCGCTGGGTGTGACTATGTTCCTGCCGGAAGAGGATCGCTACAGCCTGTCCAAGCGCGCACTGATCAGCCAGATCTGCTCGCTGTACGGTGGCCGTATTGCTGAAGAAATGACCCTTGGCTTCGATGGTGTTACCACCGGTGCTTCCAACGACATCATGCGTGCCAGTCAGATTGCGCGAAACATGGTGACCAAATGGGGCTTGTCGGAAAAACTCGGTCCATTGATGTACGCCGAAGAAGAGGGTGAAGTATTCCTCGGTCGCGGCGGTGGCGGTCAAAATGCAAGTTTCTCTGGTGAAACAGCCAAGCTGATCGACTCCGAAGTGCGCAGCATCATTGATCAGTGCTACGGCACCGCCAAGCAGATCCTCACGGACAACCGTGACAAGCTTGATGCCATGGCTGACGCTCTGATGAAGTACGAGACAATCGATGCAGAGCAGATCGACGACATCATGGCGGGTCGCACGCCTCGCGAACCGCGTGATTGGTCGGGTGGTACGGGTACTCCGCCACCACCAGTCGTTCAGGATGAGCGTCCGCAAACACCGATTGGTGGTCCGGCTGCTGACGTTTAAGGTTTGAAATGACTTCTGTACAGTCCCTGACCCGGTTGCCTTGCGGCAACCGGGTTCTTGATTTGGCCCATACGCATGTCATGGGCATTCTCAATGTCACTCCCGATTCCTTCTCTGATGGCGGCCAATACAGCCAGCTGGACGCGGCCTTGCGTCACGCGGAAGCCATGGTTGCAGCCGGTGCGACGCTGATTGATGTCGGTGGCGAGTCCACGCGTCCTGGCGCGCGAGCAGTCTCTCCGCTTGAAGAGCTTGAGCGCGTCGCGCCGATCGTCGAGCTGATCAATCGCGAGCTTGATGTGATCATCTCGGTCGACACCTCGACGCCGGCCGTGATGCGCGAAACGGCACGTCTTGGCGCGGGGTTGATCAATGATGTGCGATCACTGCAACGCGACGGTGCTCTGGATGCAGCGGCGGCGACAGGTCTTCCTGTCTGTCTGATGCACATGCTGGGTGAGCCTGGTGACATGCAGGACAATCCGCAGTATCAGGATGTCACCCGGGAAGTGGGTGAGTTTCTTGCTGAGCGGATGTCGGTTTGCGATTCGGCAGGCATCCCGGCCGAGCGCATCATTCTCGATCCCGGTTTCGGCTTCGCCAAAACCCTGCAGCACAATCTAAGCTTGTTCAAGCATATGGAAGCCTTGCATGCATTGGGGCGGCCACTGCTGGTCGGCGTTTCACGCAAGAGCATGATCGGGCATGCGCTCAATCGCCCGGTGGGTGAGCGTCTGCACGGCGGTCTGGCACTTGCTGCACTGGCGTCGGTCAAAGGTGCGCGTATATTGCGTGTCCATGATGTGGCGGAAACGGTAGATGTGGTGCGTATGATCGCGGCCGTGGAATCAGCCGAATAAGAATGAGGGAGCACTTATGAGCAAGAAATACTTTGGTACTGACGGCATTCGTGGTCGAGTCGGGGAATATCCGATTACTCCTGACTTCATGCTCAAGCTCGGCTGGGCCGCCGGTATGGCGTTCCGTAAGATGGGTGCCTGCAAAGTGCTCGTCGGCAAAGACACAAGAATTTCCGGATATATGTTCGAGTCGGCGCTGGAGGCGGGTCTGACTTCTGCTGGTGCCGATGTGATGCTGCTCGGCCCTATGCCGACGCCGGCCATCGCCTATCTGTCTCGTACGTTCCAGGCTGAGGCCGGTATCGTGATCAGTGCATCGCACAATCCGCATGACGATAACGGCATCAAGTTCTTCTCTGGCAAAGGCACCAAGTTGCCGGATGAGCTGGAGCTTATGATCGAAGAGTTGCTCGATACCCCGATGACCGTGGTCGAATCGAGCAAGATTGGCAAGGTATCGCGAATCAACGATGCCTCCGGTCGCTACATCGAATTCTGCAAGAGCAGCGTTCCGACCGGCACCAGTTTTTCCGGACTCAAGATCGTCATCGATTGTGCTCATGGTGCGACCTATAAAGTCGCTCCAAGCGTGTTTCGCGAGTTGGGTGCGGAAGTTGTGGTGTTGTCGGCGCAGCCCAATGGCCTGAACATCAATGATAATTGCGGTTCGACCCATATGGGGCCGTTGCAGGCCGCGGTGCTGGCCGAGCACGCCGATCTGGGCATCGCGTTCGATGGTGATGGTGATCGGGTGCTGATGGTTGATCATACTGGCGCTATTGTTGATGGCGACGAGTTGTTGTTCATCATCGCCCGGGATCTGCATGAGCGCGGCAAGCTGCAGGGCGGCGTAGTGGGTACCCTGATGAGCAACCTCGGTCTGGAACTGGCGCTGGCGGATCTTTCGATCCCGTTTATCCGTGCCAACGTTGGCGACCGGTATGTGATCGCTGAGTTGCTGGAGCGCAACTGGCTGGTCGGTGGTGAGAACTCGGGGCATGTCGTTTGCTTCAATCACACCACGACGGGCGATGCGATCATTGCCGCGCTGCAGGTGTTGATGGCGCTGAAGACGCGTAATGAAGGTCTGGCGCAAACCCGGCAAGCGTTGCGTAAGTGTCCTCAGGTCCTGATCAACGTGCGTTTCGGCGGCGGCGAAAGCCCGCTGGAGCATCCGGCTGTCAAGGAAGCCAGTGCGCGTGTCACCCAGGCAATGGCGGGGCGTGGGCGTGTTCTTTTGCGCAAGTCCGGTACAGAGCCTCTGGTGCGCGTGATGGTCGAAGGCGAAGACGAAACCCAGGTTCGTAACTACGCGGAAGAACTGGCAAAACTGGTAACTGAAGTTTCTGCCTGATACGGCTTGCAAGCCATGATTGTGTTGGGTAACATCTGCGCCCACTTTGACCGACGAGGTACAGCATGCGTCGCCCTATGGTAGCTGGTAACTGGAAGATGCACGGTACCCGCGCCAGCGTCGCTGAGCTGATCAACGGCCTTCGTCATCTGGCCTTGCCGAGCAGTGTCGATGTAGCGGTATTCCCGCCTTGCTTGTATATCAATCAAGTGATTGATGGCTTGAAAGGCAAGTCGATTTCGGTCGGCGCGCAGAACTCTGCGGTGGAATCCATGCAGGGTGCATTGACCGGTGAGATCGCGCCGAGTCAGTTGGTGGATGCAGGTTGTTCCCTTGTGCTTGTCGGGCACTCCGAACGCCGTCAGATAATGGGCGAGCGAGACGGAATGCTGAATCGCAAGTTTGCAGCGGCGCAAGCATGCGGCTTAATTCCGGTGTTGTGTGTAGGGGAGACCCTCGAGCAGCGCGAAGCCGGAAAAACTCTTGAAGTTGTCGGGCGTCAGCTGGGCAGCATCATCGAGGAGCTGGGTGTAGGTGCCTTTGCCAAGGCAGTCATCGCTTACGAGCCGGTCTGGGCTATTGGTACCGGACTGACTGCAACGCCGCAACAGGCGCAGGATGTGCATAAAGCCATCCGCGAGCAGTTGGCGGCAGAGAATTCTGAAGTGGCACGAGGTGTGCGGCTTCTATACGGCGGCAGCGTGAAGGCGGCCAATGCGGTCGAACTGTTCGGCATGCCGGATATCGATGGGGGGCTCATTGGTGGAGCTTCCCTGAATGCAGATGAGTTCGGTGCGATTTGTCGCGCCGCGGGAAACTGAAAAAATGCTGGAAACAGTCGTAGTCGTTTTTCATCTGCTGGGTGCATTGGGCGTAGTTGCTCTGGTTTTGCTGCAGCAGGGTAAAGGTGCGGATGCTGGCGCGTCTTTCGGAGCAGGTGCTTCAAATACTGTGTTCGGAAGCCAAGGTTCCTCTACCTTTCTTAGTAAGTTTACTGCTATACTTGCCGCCGGTTTCTTCATAACCAGCTTGGGGTTAGGTTACTTTGCTAAAGAGAAGGCTCATCAGCTGACTCAGGCAGGTCTCCCAAATCCAGCAGTGTTGGAAGTACCTAAGCAACAACAACCGGCTTCTGATGATGTCCCGGTGCTTCAAGAGCAAAAGTCGGCTACTCCAGCGACTGACGTACCTCCAGCTCAAGAGCAGAAGTAAGAAGGGTTTCAAACGTAGTTTTGCCGAGGTGGTGGAATTGGTAGACACGCAACCTTGAGGTGGTTGTGCCCATAGGGTGTAGGGGTTCGAGTCCCCTTCTCGGTACCAATTAGTCAGGAGAGCCCGCTGTTGCGGGCTTTCTTGCAGGTGGAAGGTTACATTGACCCTATAAGGGATCGGTCGTATACTTCCGCCCCAGCTTTGTCGCGGGGTGGAGCAGTCTGGTAGCTCGTCGGGCTCATAACCCGAAGGTCGTCGGTTCAAATCCGGCCCCCGCAACCAGTTTAAGGAGCCCCTTTTAAGGGGCTTTTTGTTAGCTGGACACTTTCAACGCCGCTGTTTGACGGCGTTTCAAGGATGGGCGTTTCGCCCATTTTTTTATTCTGCATAGCATGCACATACATGCACGAGGGGGTTCAGGTGTCGAGCAAGCTAGAAGAGTTGCAGGCCTTGCTGGCCCCGGTGGTCGTGGCCCTAGGCTATGAATGCTGGGGTATTGAGTTTTCGGCTCAAGGTCGTCACTCGATGTTGCGCGTTTATATCGATAAAGAGGGCGGTGTGCTGGTGGACGACTGCGCCATTGTCAGCCGTCAGATCAGCGGTGTACTGGATGTTGAAGATCCGATCTCCGTTGAATACACCCTCGAAGTTTCCTCGCCTGGCATGGAGCGCCCACTGTTCACTCTTGAGCAGTTTGCAAAATTTGCCGGTGAACAAGTGAAGATCAAGCTGCGCTCGCCTTTTGAAGGTCGACGCAACTTTCAGGGCCTTCTGCGCGGTGTAGAAGAACAGGATGTCGTGGTGCAGGTAGAAGACCATGAGTTCCTGTTGCCGATCGATATGATCGACAAGGCCAACATTATTCCCAGTTTTGACTGAGACGCGGATCCCGCGGATCCAATGGCTTGCGAAAGGCGAGGCGTACGATGAGCAAAGAAGTACTGCTGGTTGTTGAGTCGGTATCCAATGAAAAGGGCGTACCGGCAAGCGTAATTTTTGAAGCGCTGGAGCTGGCTCTGGCCACTGCTACCAAAAAGCGTTTTGAAGACGAAGTTGACCTGCGTGTGGAAATTAACCGCCACACCGGTTCTTACGAAACCTTCCGTCGCTGGACGGTCGTCGAAGAGAACGATCTCGACGATCCGGCTATCGAAACCTGGCCGAGCAAGGTTGCCGAAACGCATCCTGGCGCCAAGGTTGGCGACGTCGTTGAAGAAAAGATCGAATCCATCGAGTTCGGCCGCATCGCTGCACAGACTGCCAAGCAAGTCATTGTGCAGAAAGTGCGTGAAGCCGAGCGCGCTCAAGTGGTTGACGCCTATCGCGAGCGCCTGGGAGAAATCATCTCCGGCACCGTGAAGAAAGTGACCCGCGACAACGTGATCGTCGATCTGGGTAACAACGCCGAGGCGCTGCTGGCCCGTGAAGACATCATTTCTCGCGAAACCTTCCGTGTCGGTGTGCGTCTGCGTGCACTGCTCAAGGAAATCCGCACCGAGAACCGCGGCCCGCAGCTGATCCTGTCGCGTACCGCGCCGGAAATGCTGATCGAGCTGTTCCGTATCGAAGTGCCGGAAATTGCTGAAGGCCTGATCGAAGTAATGGCAGCGTCCCGTGATCCGGGTTCGCGTGCCAAGATCGCCGTTCGCTCCAAGGACAAACGCATCGACCCGCAAGGCGCGTGCATCGGTATGCGCGGTTCGCGCGTCCAAGCCGTGTCGGGCGAGTTGGGTGGCGAGCGTGTTGATATCGTTCTGTGGGACGACAACCCGGCTCAGTTCGTGATCAACGCCATGTCCCCGGCAGAGGTTGCGGCAATTATCGTTGACGAAGATGCCCACGCAATGGACATCGCCGTTGGCGCAGACAATCTGGCTCAGGCCATCGGTCGCGGTGGTCAGAACGTGCGTCTGGCCAGCCAATTGACTGGCTGGACCCTGAACGTGATGACCGAATCGGACATCCAGGCTAAGCAGCAAGCAGAAACCGGCGACATCCTGCGCAACTTCATCGACGAGCTGGAAGTCGACGAAGAACTGGCTCAGGTGCTGGTTGATGAAGGCTTCACCAGCCTGGAAGAGATTGCCTACGTACCGTTGGAAGAAATGCTCAACATCGACGGCTTTGACGAAGACATCGTCAACGAGCTTCGCGCTCGTGCCAAGGATCGCTTGTTGACCAAAGCCATCGCTACTGAGGAAAAGCTGGCAGACGCCCATCCGGCCGAAGACCTGCTCTCGCTTGAGGGTATGGACAAGGATTTGGCGATGGAACTGGCGGTGCGCGGCGTAATTACCCGCGAAGACCTGGCCGAGCAGTCTATTGACGACCTGCTCGACATCGACGGCATTGACGATGATCGTGCCGGCAAGTTGATCATGGCCGCCCGAGCCCACTGGTTCGAGTAATTAGGCGCGGCCTGAGGAGAGAAGTGCATGACGCAAGTCACGGTGAAACAACTGGCCGATGAGGTCAAAACACCGGTAGAGCGCCTGTTGCAGCAGATGCGTGAGGCAGGTCTGCCGCACACCGCCGCCGAAGAAAATGTGACTGACAGTGAGAAGCAGTCCCTGCTGACTCACTTGAAAAGCAGCCACAAGGCGAAAGTGGAAGAACCACGCAAGATCACGCTGCAGCGTAAAACCACCAGCACCCTGCGTGTGGCTGGTAGCAAGAGCATCAGCGTAGAAGTTCGCAAGAAGAAAGTTTTCGTACAGCGTAGCCCGGAAGAAATCGAAGCCGAGCGCAAGCGTGAACTGGATGAGCGTCGCGCAGTAGAGAATGCTGCCCGTCAGAAGGCTGAAGAAGAAGCCAAGCAGCGCGCCGAAGAAGAAGCGCGTCGCCAGCCTGCTGCTGCGTCGACTGCTCCTTCGGACGCGGTTGCAGCACCTGCTCCAGTGGCTGAACCTGTGCGTGAAGCTGCGCCGGTTGTAGCCGCTGCGCCGGCTGCCGACACTCGCAAGCGTGACGAACAGCGCCGTCCGGACAAGCCACGTGCCGACGATAACAATCGTCGCGGTGGTGGTGATGGCGAGCGCAAAAACGCTCCGCATCGCGCATCGGTCAAAGAAAAAGCGCCAGCACCACGTGTGGCGCCACGCACTACCGACGAAGAAAGCGATGGCTTCCGTCGTGGTGGTCGCGGCAAGGCCAAGCTGAAGAAACGCAACGCTCACGGTTTCCAGAGCCCGACCGGCCCTGTCGTGCGTGAAGTGAAGATCGGCGAAACCATCACTGTTGGCGATCTCGCTCAGCAGATGTCGGTCAAGGCTGCCGAAATCATCAAGTTCATGTTCAAGCTGGGTACTCCGGCCACCATCAACCAGGTACTGGATCAGGAAACTGCCCAACTGGTTGCTGAAGAGCTGGGCCACAAAGTGACCCTGGTCAGCGACACCGCCCTGGAAGATTCCCTGGCAGAGTCCCTGAAGTTCGAAGGTGAAGCGGTTCCTCGTGCGCCGGTCGTGACCGTAATGGGTCACGTTGACCACGGTAAGACCTCGCTGCTCGACTACATCCGTCGTGCGAAGGTTGCTGCTGGCGAAGCCGGCGGTATCACACAGCACATCGGTGCGTACCACGTTGAAACCGAACGCGGCATGGTCACCTTCCTCGACACCCCGGGTCACGCTGCGTTTACCGCAATGCGTGCTCGTGGTGCCAAGGCGACTGACATCGTGATCCTCGTGGTTGCGGCCGACGACGGCGTGATGCCACAAACCATTGAAGCGGTTCAGCACGCGGTAGCGGCTGGCGTTCCATTGGTCGTTGCGGTGAACAAGATCGACAAGCCGGGCGCCGATCTCGATCGCATCCGTAGCGAACTGTCGACTCACGGCGTGACGTCCGAAGAGTGGGGTGGCGATACTCCATTCGTACCGGTTTCCGCGAAGATGGGTACCGGCGTTGACGAACTGCTCGAAGCTGTTCTGCTGCAAGCCGAAGTTCTCGAACTGACCGCTACTCCGTCGGCTCCAGGCCGTGGTGTTGTGGTTGAATCGCGCCTCGACAAGGGCCGCGGCCCGGTGGCAACTGTTCTGGTTCAGGACGGTACGCTGCGTCAAGGCGACATGGTGCTGGTCGGCTCGAACTATGGCCGTGTGCGCGCCATGCTCGACGAGAACGGCAAGCCAATCAAGGAAGCAGGTCCGGCCATTCCGGTCGAGATCCTCGGTCTTGACGGTACGCCGGACGCTGGCGATGAGATGAGCGTGGTTGCTGACGAGAAGAAAGCCCGTGAAGTGGCTCTGTTCCGTCAAGGCAAGTTCCGCGAAGTCAAACTGGCTCGCGCTCACGCCGGCAAGCTGGAAAACATCTTCGAAAACATGGGTCAGGAAGAGAAGAAGACGCTCAACATCGTCCTCAAATCCGACGTCCGTGGTTCGCTGGAAGCTTTGCAGGGCGCTCTGAATGGCCTGGGCAACGACGAAGTGCAAGTGCGCGTAGTCGGTGGCGGTGTCGGTGGTATCACCGAATCCGACGCCAACCTGGCACTGGCTTCCAACGCTGTACTGTTCGGCTTCAACGTGCGTGCCGATGCTGGCGCACGGAAGATCGTCGAGCAGGAAGGTCTGGATATGCGTTACTACAACGTGATCTACGACATCATCGAAGACGTCAAGAAAGCCCTGACCGGTATGCTCGGCAGCGATGTTCGCGAGAACATCCTGGGCGTGGCCGAAGTGCGTGACGTATTCCGTTCGCCGAAGTTTGGCGCGATCGCAGGCTGCATGGTGATCGAAGGTGTTGTGCACCGTAACCGTCCGATCCGTGTACTGCGTGAAGACATCGTTATCTTCGAAGGCGAGCTGGAATCCCTGCGCCGCTTCAAGGATGACGCTTCCGAAGTACGTGCCGGCATGGAATGCGGTATCGGCGTGAAGAGCTACAACGACGTCAAAGTCGGTGACAAGATCGAAGTCTTCGAGAAGGTTCAGGTTGCTCGCAGCCTCTAACTCGCGCACTTCAAGGGCCACGTCGAGCCGCCGTATGCAAATGCGCGCCACGGCGTCAGGACTCTAAACGCAACGCCCGGTCTGGCTTTTGTCAGGCCGGGCGTTTGCCGCTTTCAGACCTTGCGGGTTTCACCGTGGGGCAGTAACAGGTAACAAATCATGGCAAAAGAATACAGCCGTACCCAACGTATCGGCGATCAGATGCAGCGTGAGCTGGCACAGTTGATCCGTCGTGAAGTCAAAGACCCGCGCGTCGGCCTGGTCACCATTACCGCTGTGGAAGTCAGCCGTGACGTCGGTCACGCGAAAATTTTCATCACCGTGATGGGGCAGGACAACGCCGAAGACATCGCGCAAAGCATCAAGGTGCTGAACGCTGCTGCAGGTTTCCTGCGCATGCAGCTGGCCCGTGAAATGAAGCTGCGCAGCGTGCCGCAATTGCACTTCCACTACGACGAATCCGTTGTCCGTGGTGCGCACCTGTCGGCCCTGATCGAGCGCGCCGTGGCTGAAGACAATCAGCACGTGGCAGCTCCAGCACCTGAAGACACCAAGGAGTAATTCGGTGGCTCAGGTCAAACGTATCCGTCGTAACGTCAGCGGTATCATCCTGCTCGACAAGCCGTTGGGATTCACCTCCAACGCCGCACTGCAGAAGGTTCGCTGGTTGCTCAACGCCGAGAAGGCCGGCCACACCGGCAGTCTCGACCCGCTGGCCACCGGTGTATTGCCGCTGTGCTTTGGCGAGGCAACCAAGTTCTCGCAATATCTGCTCGATTCCGACAAGGGTTATGAAACCCTGGCGCAACTGGGCAAGACCACCACCACGGCGGACGCTGAAGGTGAGGTTTTGCAGGAACGCCCGGTGACCGTTGGTCGCGTCGATGTCGAGGCTGTTTTGCCGAAATTTCGCGGCCAAATCAGCCAGATACCGCCGATGTACTCGGCCCTCAAGCGTGATGGTCAGCCGCTGTACAAGCTGGCCCGTGCAGGCGAAGTAGTGGAGCGCGAACCGCGTTCTGTTACTATTGCGCGCTTGGAATTGCTGGCCTTCGAAGGCGATACTGCGCGTCTTGCGGTGGACTGCAGCAAGGGCACCTATATTCGCACCCTCGTGGAGGATATCGGTGAGCAACTCGGTTGTGGTGCGTACGTCGCTGAATTGCGTCGTACCCAGGCCGGGCCTTTCACCCTGGCGCAGACCGTGACCCTCGAAGAGCTTGAAGCGGTACATGCCGAAGGCGGCAACGAAGCGGTCGACCGCTTCCTGATGCCATCGGACAGCGGCCTGCAGGATTGGCCGCTGCTGCACTTCTCGGAAGCGAGCGCGTTCTACTGGCTCAACGGTCAGCCGGTGCGCGCCCCGGATGCTCCGAAGTTCGGCATGGTGCGAGTACAGGATCACAATGGTCGCTTCATCGGTATCGGTGAAGTGAGCGAAGACGGGCGCATCGCGCCACGTCGATTGATTCGGTCGGAATGACCGGAACCGGTTCGTGTAACAGCGAACCGGCGAGTGTGGCTGTTAACAGGCACGGTCATCACTCATTTATAGATACAGGGATTTGTCCCTGGCCTGTTGAAGCTGTTTTTCTGAAACAGTTTCCTGATAAAAGGATTGCCTCATGGCTCTCGACGTTCAAGAAAAAGCTCAAATCGTTGCTGACTACCAGCAAGCTGTTGGTGACACTGGTTCGCCAGAAGTGCAAGTTGCACTGCTGACCGCCAACATCAACAAACTGCAAGGTCACTTCAAGGCCAACGGTAAAGATCACCACTCCCGTCGTGGTCTGATCCGCATGGTTAACCAGCGTCGCAAGCTGCTGGACTACCTGAAAGGCAAGGACGTGAGCCGTTACAGCGCTCTGATCGCTCGCCTGGGTCTGCGTCGCTAATCAGCGATTGCGCTATGAGGTTGGTTGTCTGTCAGACGTCTGCGGTTTTCCGCTGGCGTCCGGCAGGCTCCCAGCCTCAAGTTTTATCTGGATACACGTTTTACCCTGGACAGGCGTTGGGCCGATTCCCGACATTGCCCAAGAATTCGCAAGAAACCAGTTCCCCCAAGAGCCACAAAGAAGGTAGGACACCGTGAACCCGGTAATCAAAAAATTCCAGTTCGGTCAGTCGACCGTTACCCTCGAGACTGGCCGTATCGCCCGTCAGGCCTCCGGCGCAGTATTGGTCACCGTTGACGACGACGTCAGCGTATTGGTGACCGTCGTCGGTGCCAAGCAAGCCGATCCAGGCAAGGGCTTCTTCCCTCTGTCCGTTCACTACCAGGAAAAGACTTACGCTGCCGGTAAGATCCCTGGCGGTTTCTTCAAGCGTGAAGGCCGTCCTTCCGAGAAAGAAACCCTGACTTCCCGACTGATCGACCGTCCGATCCGTCCGCTGTTCCCGGAAGGCTTCATGAACGAAGTGCAGGTTGTCTGCACCGTCGTTTCCACCAGCAAGAAAACCGACCCGGACATCGCTGCGATGATCGGTACTTCGGCTGCCCTGGCCATCTCCGGCATTCCGTTCGACGGTCCGATCGGCGCCGCTCGCGTAGCTTTCCATGAAAGCACCGGCTACCTGCTGAACCCGACCTACGAGCAGCAAGCTGCTTCGAGCCTGGACATGGTCGTTGCCGGTACTTCCGACGCCGTACTGATGGTTGAATCGGAAGCCAAAGAGCTGACCGAAGACCAGATGCTGGGCGCTGTACTGTTTGCTCACGACGAATTCCAGGTCGTGATCAACGCGGTCAAGGAACTGGCGGCCGAAGCGGCCAAGCCAACCTGGACCTGGGCTCCTGCTCCAGAAGCCACTGAACTGCTGGGCGCTATCCGTGCCGAGTTCGGCGACGCAATCTCCCAGGCTTACACCATCACCGTCAAGGCTGACCGCTATGCGCGTCTGGGCGAGCTGAAGGATCAAGTCGTTGCCAAGCTGTCCGGCGAAGAAGGCCAGCCATCGTCCAGCGAAGTCAAAGCGGCTTTCGGCGAAATCGAATACCGCACCGTTCGCGAAAACATCGTTAACGGCAAGCCACGTATCGACGGTCGCGACACCAAAACCGTACGTCCGCTGAACATCGAAGTCGGCGTTCTGCCGAAGACTCACGGTTCGGCGCTGTTCACCCGTGGTGAAACCCAGGCGCTGGTCGTTGCAACGCTGGGCACCGCCCGTGATGCACAGCTGCTGGACACCCTGGAAGGCGAGAAAAAAGACCCGTTCATGCTGCACTACAACTTCCCTCCGTTCTCGGTGGGCGAGTGTGGTCGCATGGGTGGCGCCGGTCGTCGCGAAATCGGTCACGGCCGTCTGGCCCGTCGTTCGGTTTCGGCCATGCTGCCTGCCGCTGACGTGTTCCCGTACACCATCCGTGTAGTGTCGGAAATCACCGAATCCAACGGTTCGAGCTCGATGGCTTCCGTATGCGGCGCTTCCCTGGCCCTGATGGACGCTGGTGTTCCGATGAAGGCGCCGGTTGCCGGTATCGCCATGGGTCTGGTTAAAGAAGGCGAGAAATTCGCCGTCCTGACCGACATCCTCGGTGACGAAGACCACCTGGGCGACATGGACTTCAAAGTAGCCGGTACCGCCAAAGGTGTGACCGCGCTGCAGATGGACATCAAGATCAAGGGCATCACCGAAGAGATCATGGAAATCGCTCTGGGCCAGGCCCTGGAAGCGCGCCTGAATATCCTCGGCCAGATGAACCAGATCATTGGTCAGTCGCGTACCGAACTGTCGGCCAACGCTCCGACCATGATCGCGATGAAAATCGACACCGACAAAATCCGTGACGTTATCGGTAAAGGTGGCGCAACCATCCGTGCGATCTGCGAAGAAACCAAGGCTTCGATCGACATCGAAGACGACGGTTCGATCAAGATCTTCGGCGAAACCAAGGATGCCGCAGAAGCTGCTCGTCAGCGCGTTCTGAGCATCACTGCAGAAGCTGAAATCGGCAAGATCTATGTCGGCAAGGTTGAGCGCATCGTCGACTTCGGCGCATTCGTCAACATCCTGCCGGGCAAGGACGGTCTGGTACACATCTCGATGCTGAGCGACGCTCGCGTAGAGAAAGTGACCGACATCCTGAAAGAAGGCCAGGAAGTGGAAGTGCTGGTACTGGACGTGGACAACCGCGGCCGTATCAAGCTGTCCATCAAAGACGTGGCAGCGGCCAAGGCTTCGGGCGTTTAATCACCCCACCGCCTTAGCGCAATGAAAATGCCCCGCCGTGCAAACGGCGGGGCATTTTTTTGTCTGTCGAAAACTGCGGTGACAAGGCAGCAAGTTGCTGGAGTGCCGGACCGGTGCTAGGTTTAGCCCACCGCCCGTGTAGCTCAGCCGGTAGAGCAGCGCACTCGTAACGCGAAGGTCGCAGGTTCGATTCCTGTCTCGGGCACCACCTCTGCCGTTTTACTTCCCCGTTTATGTTCCGCAGGTCAGCTTTTTGTGGGAGAGATGTAAAGAGCCGTGTAATTCGTCATGCAAACGTCCTATATTCGGTGCCTGCATGAGCATCGCCCAGCAGTTTTCAGATGATCCCGAATGGTTCCGAAGGCCGGACAAATCCGCGTCAGAGAGATCCTTGATGATCCAGATCCATCCTCCATTCTTACGATCAGCGAGAACGCCATGACCGAATTAACTCAAGAGCAACGTCACGAACAAGCGCTGGAGAAATACAAACTCGACGCGCCCCAGCTATTAGAAGAGATCAAAGACCTGAGTCCTGATGATCAGAAGGATCAGATCCAGTGGGCGTTCGAAGACGAAGCCGAAGCCCAGGGCCTGCAGCCATGGGAGCTGACGCTCAAGTACACCAGCACGCCGGATGAGTTCGAGACCCAACGCCTTGTGCTGCATAAAGAAGCGGCTGAAGTGCTGGGTGTCGAGTGGGAAGAGTACTGCGAGATGAACAATCTCGTCGTTTGACGAGAGCTGCCAGCTACAAGCCGCAAGCTACAAGTAAAAGCACAACCGCTTTTGCTTGCAGCTTGTAGCTCGCATCTTGCCGCTGTTCTTAAAGGCTGAGGCGCATCGACAGATCCACGGCTTTGACATCCTTGGTCATCGCACCAATCGAGATGTAATCGACCCCGGTCTCGGCGATCGGCAGCAACGTGCTCTCGTTAATCCCGCCGCTGGCTTCCAGCTTCGCCTTGCCGGCGTTCAGGCGTACGGCTTCACGCATGTCATCGAGGCTCAGTTCATCGAGCATGATGATGTCGGCACCGGCCGCCAAGGCTTCCTTCAGTTCGTCCAGACTCTCCACTTCAATTTCCACCGGTTTGCCCGGGGCGATCTTGTGCGCGGCGGCAATGGCCTGCGCAATGCCACCGCTGGCGGCAATGTGGTTTTCCTTGATGAGGAAAGCATCGTACAGACCGATGCGGTGGTTGTGGCAGCCACCGCAGGTGACCGCGTATTTCTGCGCCAGACGCAGGCCCGGCAAGGTCTTGCGGGTGTCGAGGAGTTTCACCTGAGTGGTGCCGACGAAATCCGCCAGATACTGCGCGCGCGTCGCCACGCCAGACAACAGTTGCAGGAAATTCAGCGCGCTGCGCTCACCGGTCAGCAACGAGCGCGCCGGGCCTTCGAGGTGGAACAGCGGCTGATTCGGTTTGACCCGTTCACCATCGGCCACTTGCCAATGCACCGCCACCCTTGGATCGAGCTGACGAAACACCGCATCGACCCAAGCGGTGCCGCAGATGACGGCGGCGTCGCGGGTGATGATGGTGGCTTTGGCCAGACGTTCGGCCGGGATCAGTTGCGCGGTGATGTCGCCGCTGCCGATGTCTTCGAGCAACGCACGGCGCACGTTGGCTTCGATTTCGGCGGTCAAATCGGCGAGACGTAGATTCGGCATAACGGGCTCCACAAACAAAGTGGCCCGATTATAGGGGTATGGCATCGGCCAACCCAAGGCGAGAAGTCGCGTGCTTGCCTGCATCCGGTCGATTTTCTTTGAGCAAACCCCGTTCTGTCATGGTCACTGGAGGGTGGCCGGGCATAGGGGAAACCCTGACGGCTATAGCGGCGGTGTCACCTTTTACAAGATAATCCGCCTTGCATTTGACGTCATGGCTTTGACGTTCCGGTGCTCGAGGTTGCTCACCGAAAGAATCACCGTTTCAGGAGGCTTGGATGCACAACGACGGGAATGTAGTGCCTTTGCACAAGGCCGCTACCGATCAGGCGATTCACTCGCCGCTCGCCCGCCTGCCTGTGATTCTGCTTCAGGTTCGCGACAAGGCAGCGCAGCAACTGCGCCACGGATTGCAGGAATTGTTCGATAACGCCGACGACACCCTGTTTGAAATGGCGGATCGGGCACGCAACGACGTCGAGCAAAACATCTTTTTTGAAGCCATGCGCGACCTGCGCCTCAAGCGCAAAAACATCGAGCGTGGCTTTCTCGAGCAATTCTTCGAAGCCTTCGTCGGCCTCACTCAACAAGACGCTGCTGCGCACACGTTACCGCCCACACTGATGTTTGAAGAGTCGGCGCCACGCACCGATGACATGGAGCGCAGCGTGGCCGTCGAAAGCATGGTCGGCCGGGTTCTCAAGCGCGACGGCTTTGCCCTTGATCAACTGACCGCGCGGCTCAACGCGCTGCTCGGCAAGCCCCTCGATGACCGGCACAACCCGCTGGGCCCGGCAATGCTCTGCGAGTTCTTCATGCAGGCCGGGCGAAACCTCGGTGTGGAGATCAAGGTCAAGCTGATCCTGCTCAAGCTGTTCGAACGTTATGTGCTGACCGACACCGAGCAACTGTATGCCGAAGCCAATCAACTGCTGCTCGCCACCGGTGTCTTGCCCGAGTTGAAGCCAGCCCCGGCGCGGCGAGCGCTGGATCGTGCGGTGGCCAGCGTACAGCGCGAAGAGAGCGACGAGCCGGCACCCGCCGATGAAGGCGTGCAGGAAGTCTTTGCCGCGTTGCAAGAGTTGTTGCTGCATGTGCGGGGCAGCGTCGCGCCGACCCTGGAATCCAACGTCAGTGTTCAGCCCATCACCACCCGCGACCTGCTGCGCCTGCTCTCGCACCTGCAACAATACGTGCCGGCGCTGGCGGCGCAGGACGATTTCGATCTGCGTAATCAGCTCGAACAGCTGCTGACCCGGGTCAGCGTGAAAAGTGGCAAGTCGCGAGTCGTCGCCGGTGCTGACGAAGATGTGATCAATCTGATCGCCATGGTTTTCGACTGCATGCTCGATGATCGCAACCTGCCGGATTCGCTCAAGGCACTGATTGCCCGTCTGCAGATTCCGATGCTCAAGGTTGCCGTCATCGACAAAAGCTTCTTCAGCCGCAGCAGTCACCCGGCGCGTCGATTGCTCAACGAAATCGCCGAGGCGGCGATGGGCTGGGGCGATTGTGATGGCCAGGCGCGCGACAGCCTGTACCTGCGCATCGAGCAAGTGGTGCAGCGTTTGCTGAGCGATTTTGTCGATGATCCGGCGATTTTCTCCGAGCTGCTGGCGGACTTCCTCGCTTTCACCAGCGACGAGCGCCGTCGCAGCGAATTGCTGGAACAGCGCTTGCGGGATGCCGAAGAGGGACGGGCGAAAACCGAGCTGGCCCGGCGCCGGGTCGAGCGTGCGTTGAATCAGGCGCTGCTGGGTCAAGTCCTGCCGCCGACAGTGGTGGGTTTCGTCCAGCAAGCCTGGAGCAAAGTGCTGCTGCTGACGTGCCTCAAGCATGGTGACCAGTCCGCCGAGTGGCAGGCCGATGTACAAACCATGGAGCAACTGATCTGGAGCGTGCAGCGCCATACCGAAGCAGACGCGGGCCTGCGCTTGCTCGCGCTGGTGCCGGGTTTGCTCAAGGCACTGCGCGATGGCCTGACCAGTTCAGCGTTCGATCCGTTTGCCACCAGCGAGTTTTTCAGCGAACTGGAAGCCCTGCACGTACGAGTGCTGGAACCCGACGTGGGGGCTCAGCCAGTCGACGCCGTGGTCGAAGTTTCGCAGCAGATTGTGTTGAGCGACGAGGGGGGCGCGGCTGCGGCAGCGCTGCCCCGTGACGATGCAGGTCTGCGTCAGGTCGAGCAATTGCGTCTGGGCAGTTGGGTGGCGTTTCAGGAGGACGAAGAGCACACCCTGCGCTGCAAACTCGCGGCGATCATCGAAGTCACCGGCCAGTACGTGTTCGTCGATCGAACCGGTATGAAAGTGCTTGAACGCAGCCGCGTCGATCTGGCCCTGGAATTGCGCCGTGGCACCGCGCGTGCGCTGGACGACACCTTGCTGTTCGACCGCGCGCTGGAGTCGGTGCTGGGCAATCTGCGGCGACTCAATCACGCCAAGTGATCGCGCGGCGGGGGCCGATCACGGCATACTGGGCGCCAACACAGTCGGCGTTGAAGGAATCGGTATGCAGTTGGATCCCGCTAGCGGGTGGTGTCACGGGGTGAAAGTCTGCCCATCGCCCAACTTCAATGAACGCCCTGCGGGCGAAATTTCCCTGTTGGTGATCCACAACATCAGCCTGCCGCCGGCGCAATTTGCCACCGGCAAGGTGCAGGAGTTTTTCCAGAACCGTCTGGACGTCACCGAACATCCCTACTTTGCGGGAATTGCCGACCTGCGGGTCTCGGCGCATTTTCTGATCGAACGTGACGGCCGCGTCACCCAGTTTGTCTCCTGTCTTGAACGGGCGTGGCATGCCGGCGTGTCGGTATTCGAGGGGCGCGAAACCTGTAACGATTTTTCCGTGGGCATCGAGCTCGAAGGCACCGATGAACTGCCGTTCACCGATGCGCAGTATCAAGCGTTGACGGCGCTGACGCGCCAGTTGCAAAGGGCATTTCCGGCTATCACCGGCGCTCGCATTTGCGGGCACAGCGACATCGCACCCGGGCGCAAGACCGATCCTGGCCCGGCATTCGACTGGGCGCGTTACCGCGCAGCCCTGGCACAAGAGGAAGGACAATGAGTTTTCTGGTGTTACTGCTGGCGGTCTGGATCGAGAAGTTCTCGGCCCTGCGCCATCGGGTTCAACGCGATGGCGGATGGATCCGCGAACTGCACAAACTCGAAAGCAACGAGCGACTGGCGACACAGCCATGGCTGGTGCTGACGATTCTGGTGTTGTTGCCGGTGGCCCTGCTGGGATTGTTGCTGGTGGTACTGGAGCCGGTGGCCTATGGCTTGCTGGCCCTGCCGGTGCATTTGCTGGTGGTGATTTACAGCCTGGGGCGTGGTGACTTGCTCGGTGGTCTGGGGCCGTTTCGCGATGCCTGGCGCCGTGAAGACCTGCAAGCGGCGGCGCATGTTGCCAAGCGTGACCTGAATATCTGCGCCGACAGCGGCGAGCAATTGCTCGACCGGGTGCAAGGGCACTTGTTGTGGCAGGCCTATCAAAGCTTCTTCGCGGTGATTTTCTGGTACTTCGTGCTAGGCCCGGTGGCGGCGCTGGCCTACCGTTTGCTGGCGCTGGCCGAAGAACACGGGCAAAACCCGGCGCTGGTCGAGCGTGCTGCGCAGTTGCGCCATGCTTTCGACTGGCTGCCGGTGCGCCTGCTGGCGGCGAGTTTTGCCTTGGTCGGCAACTTTGTCGCGGTCAGCCGGGTGATGCTGCATGAGTTGCTGAACTGGAACATCAGCGCGGCGCACCTGATCAACAAGGTCGGCCTGGCCGCCGGTGAAATTCCGCCGCCGGTTGTCGGCCCGGAAGGCATCACCACCCTCGATTGCCTGTGGGAACTGCTGCTGCGCGCTGCCGTGCTGTGGTATGCCGGTTTTGCCTTGTGGACAGTCCTGATCCACTGACTGATTCCACAGATATTCATTGTGGTGAGGGGGCCAAGCCCCTTCCCCACAAGATGTACGGCCCGTGCAGCGTAGTCGTTAACCTTAAGTTACAAAACCTCCCTTCGATTTGAGCTATACAGAGATGGCGCCCGATAGTGGCTATCTGCTGTCGCCTCGCGCCTGCCAATAAAAACAAGAAAAACCAAGGGAGACTTCCAGTGAAGAGCTTGCTCTATCCCGCCGTCTCGCTGATGAACCGTCTGAGCTTCGGTATGAAGTTCAGCTTGATCAGCGTGCTGTTCCTGGTGCCGATGCTGGTGACCAATTTCTATCTGGTGCGCGATTCCTATCGCGAATTCCAGGGCACTCGGGTCGAACTGCAAAGCCTCGATGTGCTCGGCAGCAGCCTGACCCTACGCCGGGATCTGGAGACCCTCAACAACCTGGTGCAGATCAACGTCACCCTCGGCCAGTCCGGTAAGGCCGGAAACGTCGAAGCGCAAATCACCAGCCTCGAACAAGCGGTGCTGACGCGTCTGCAAGGGCTGGCCGCGATGACCGACGATCCCGAGCAGATCAAGGTGTTCGACGGCAAACGCGATGAAATGATTGCCGCGTTCAAGGCCCAGCAGGTGGAAAACTCGCTGCAAAGCAAAAGTGCGCTGATTGGCAAGTTGGTGGCCAGTGCGCAGATTTTCAGTCAGATCATCACCAGTCAGGCGGGCCTGAGCCGGGACAACCAGAGCGACATCCGTCAGCTCAGTGAACTGATCACCCTGATCACGCCGACTGTGACGCAAACCCTCGGCGAAGGCCGGGCCATGGGTTCGTACTCGCTGGGGCAGGGCTTTCTCAACAGTGCGTCGAGCACGCGCTTCGATGAGCTGTTGGTGCAACTCGAAAAACTCCATGCCGAATACGGCCTGAAATTGCAGGACGCCCTCGGCTCCAGCAAAGCCGCGCGTGAAACCCTCAGTGTTCAGGCCGATAGCAGCAAGGCAACGCTCAAGCAGGCCAGCGAGCTTTTTGAGGAGCAAGTCGTGGTCGCTGACACCCTCGATGCTCCGTGGCAGGCGTTTTATGATCAGGTCACCGGGCTGATGGACAAGACGTATCAGCTCAACGAAGCAACGCTGAAATTCCTCGACACGCAACTGCAGCAGCGTCTGACGCAGAACCGCACGCACATGGTCTTGCAGGCCGTGGCGCTGTCGGTGGTCTTTGTGCTGATTTTCTATCTCTACGGCGGCTTCTACGCCTCGACCCGCACCACGCTCAAGCGTCTGGGCGCGATGATGGACAAGGTGGCGGCGGGCGACATGACGGTCAACTTCAAGGCCAACAGCCGCGATGAGCTGGGCGAGTTGGGCGAAGTGTTCAACGGCACGGTGAAGAAGATTCACGACTTGATCGAACGGGTCGGCCAGACCGTCGGCGAGGTCGAGCGTCAGGCCGGGCAGGTCGAAAATGTCTCGGCACAAAGCAATCAGGCCGTTGCCGGGCAGCGTACACAGATCGAGCAAGTGGCGACGGCGATGAATCAGATGTCGGCGACCTCCCAGGAAGTGGCCCGCAGCGCGGCGGCTGCGGTGAGCAGCGCGCACAGCGTCAACGATGAAACCATCAGCGGACGTGGGCTGGTGGAGTCGCAGCAGGGCAGCATTGCCGCGCTGGCCAGCGAGATTGATCAGTCAGTGCTGGTGATCAATCAACTGGCGAGTGACAGCCAATCGATCAGTCGTGTGCTGGAAGTTATCAAAAGCATCGCCGAGCAGACCAACCTGCTGGCGCTCAACGCCGCCATCGAAGCGGCGCGGGCGGGTGAGCAGGGACGCGGTTTCGCCGTGGTGGCGGACGAAGTGCGCACACTGGCCAAACGCACCCAACAATCGACCGAAGAAATCGAACAGATGATCGCCAAATTGCATGGCGGTGTCGGTGCAGCGGTGAAGGCCATGGGCGTCAGTCATCAGATGGCCAATGGCACGGTGGGCCAGTCGGAAAAGGTCCAGCAGGCGCTGGAAAACATCCTCGGTGCTGTCGGCATGATCGTTGATCAGAACCAGCAGATTGCCGCGGCCGTCGAACAGCAAACCGCTGTGGCCCACGATATTGACCAGAACATCGTCGAAATCAACCGCGCCGGGGAGCGCACGGCGCAAGGCGCACATCAGACCGAAGACGCCAGTCGGGCGTTGTCGGCGCAGGTGGTGGAGCTAAAACAGCTGATCAGCGCATTCCGTGTCTGACTGCGGTCGACGGATCAAAAAGTGGGAGCGGGCTCGCTCCCACAAGGTTCAGGCGTTTTCAGAAACTTTTGTAATACTTTTCCACTTTCAGTCGTAGGCCGAATCCTGTTTTTCTCCCGGCTCTGGCTTTTCGTCATCAATGAGCCAGTATCTCTGTTCATCTGATCGCGTAGAGGAGGCCGCTCATGTCCGTTGCAACCCTGGGAGTCCAGGGCCGCTGTGCCCATTGCGCGCAGACGCTGGTGCTCAAGCCCTGGCAACTCAACGCCATCGCGATCAACGAATCATTCACCTGCGAACACTGTCAGCAAGCCCTGGAGCTGCGTTGCCCCCAGCAGATCAAGCGCTTCAAGTCGCTCGATTCGCTGGCGTTGTTGCGCTTCAGCGCGTCGGTGACGGTGTGCACCGCGTTGCTGGTGGCGTTGGTGATGGAGTGGGTGGGGCTGCTCAGTGTCACCGAACAGTTGAATGCCTCGCTGATCACGATTTTCGTGTACTTCGTGGTCGTTCGTTATGCGCGCCATCGTCAGCACATGACGCTGATTCTCGAGGCCGCCAAGGCTCACGCCGACTGATTACCAGCCAAACACAGCGCAGCTGTTGGCGGTGCTGGCAGTGGCCAACTGCTGCGGGCTGATCTTCATCAATCCGGCCAGTGCCGCACAGATCGCCGGCAGGTGTGCCGGGCTGTTGCGCTGGCCGGGGAACATCGCGGGCGCCATGTCCGGTGAGTCGGTTTCCAGCACAATCGAGTCCAGCGGCAAATCCGCCAGCACCCGATGCATGCGCAACGCCTGTGGCCAGGTCGGCGCGCCGCCCAAGCCGAGTTTGAAACCGAGTCTGAGGTACTCGCGCGCTTCTTCACGGCTGCCGGCGAACGCGTGGATGATCCCGGCCCGCTTGAGTTTGAAACGCTTGAGTGTGGCAATCACTGCCGCGTGGCTTCGGCGCACATGGATCAGCGCCGGCAAATTGAAATCCGCCGCCACTTGCAGCTGCGCTTCGAACAGCGCCTGCTGCCGTTCGCGGTCGAGGGTTTCGATGAAGTAGTCCAGACCAATCTCGCCCACCGCGCACAATTGGCGATGACCGCGTAATCGCGTCAGCCAGTCGCCAAGCGCCTGCAAATCTTCGGGGCGATGCTGATCGAGATACACCGGATGCAAACCGAACGCCGCGTACAAGTCAGCGTCGCTTTGCACCAGATCCCACACCCGTTGCCAGTTAGCTTCATAGACACCCAACACCACTATCCGCCGCACCCCGAGGGTGCGGCTTTCGGCCAGTAACGCCGAGCGATCGGCGTCGAAGTCGGGGAAGTCGAGGTGAGTGTGGGTGTCGATCAGCTCCACGGTTCAGTCCCGGTGAATACGCTGCTTGAAGGTCCGCGCGATGGCTTGCACCCCCGGCTTGTATTCCGATTGTTCAACGGCGGCCAGCGCCAGCTCCAGCGCCTTGTCGGCGATCAACTGGTGCTGCTGGGCCATGGCGTTGACCGGCAGCGGCAGGAAGTCCAGCAACTGCGTATCGCCGAAGGTGCCGAGGCGCAACGGGCGGGATTTCAGCGGGAAGTCATGCAGCGCATCGAACACACCCTGCAACAGCACGTAGGAAGTGGTTACCAGCGCATCCGGCAAATGCCCCAGACGTTGCAGGAGTTCTTCCATCAATTGCTTGCCGCATTCACGGCTGAAGGACTCGGCGTGCTCGATCAGCACTTCGCCTTTGAACTCGCCCAGCGCTTGCTTGAAGCCGGCGGCACGTTCCTGGCTGATGCTCAGTTCCGGACGGGCGCCGAGCAGCACGATCTGTTTTGGCTGCGGATCGAGCAGGCTTTGCGTGAGGTGCAGGCTGGCTTCGCGGTCGTCACTGATCACCGAGCAGAAATGCTCAGGGTCCATGACCCGGTCGATAGCGATGATCGGCGTGCCCTTGGCCTGCAACTGACGATAACTGTCATCACCGGCCGGCAGGCAACTGGCGACAATCAACGCATCGCAGCGCCGGGCGCGGAACAGTTGCAGCAACTGGCGTTCGCTGTCCGGCGCGTCGTCGGAACTGGCGATCAGCAACTGATAACCGCGTGCTCGTGCGCCTTGTTCCAGCAATTTGGCGATTCGTGCGTAACTGGGGTTTTCCAGATCCGGCAGAATAAAACCCAGCGTGCGCGTGTGCCGGCTGCGCAGCCCGGCCGCTTGTGGATTGGGCGTAAAGCCGTGCAGGTCGACTACCGCGCGCACGCGTTCGACGGTCGCGTTGCTGATGCGCTGCTGTTCGGCCTTGCCATTGATGACGTAGCTGGCGGTGGTCACGGACACTCCGGCCAACCGCGCGATATCACTGAGTTTCAACCCGGGATTTCCTTGTTGTTTCGAGCATGCCGCGAGATTTTCGCCAATCCTACCCGATTAGGGCAGACGACTTATTGCCTACGCGCATCCGACAAGTTGGACTTCAAGGATGGGACATTATCGAGTAACGTGCCGATCAATCTAGATTAAACGTTTCAGCAAGCGTATTTTCTACGTTTTAGACGCCTTTGGCCGGTTCTGCCGTGAAACCGCCAAAACTGCCGCTGAAAAGCAGGCTGCCCAGCGCCTAAGCTGCAACCATTGAAAACAATACCTGGCGTCATCAGGCGCCAAAAAGGAGATCGCATGCTCGAGCTCACTATAGAGCAGATATCCATGGGCCAATCGGCTGTGGATAAATCCGCTGCCCTGCAATTGCTGGCCAGTCATCTGGTGGCCGATGGCCTGGTCGCTGATGGTTATCTCAGCGGGTTGCAGGCGCGGGAAGCCCAGGGCTCGACCTTTCTCGGTCAAGGAATCGCTATTCCCCACGGTACGCCCGAGACCCGCGATCAGGTGTTCGCCACCGGCGTGCGCCTGATGCAGTTTCCCGAAGGCGTGGATTGGGGCGATGGCCAGATCGTTTATCTGGCGATCGGCATTGCGGCGAAATCCGATGAACACCTGCGTCTCCTGCAACTGCTGACCCGTGCCCTCGGCGAGACCGATCTTGGCCAGGCGCTGCGTCGCGCCAGTTCGCCCGAAACACTGCTGAAACTGTTGCAAGGCGCGCCGCAGGAATTGGCACTGGATGCGCAGATGATCGGCCTTGGCGTCGCCGCTGACGATTTCGAGGAGTTGGTCTGGCGCGGTGCGCGTCTGCTGCGTCAGGCCGATTGTGTGAGCAACGGTTTTGCCGGCGTCTTGCAACAAGTTGAAGCGCTGCCGCTGGGCGATGGTTTGTGGTGGCTGCACAGCGAACAAACCGTGAAGCGTCCGGGGTTGGCGTTCGTGACGCCGGACAAACCGATTCGCTATCTCGGCCAACCGCTGAGCGGCTTGTTCTGTCTGGCCAGTCTTGGCGAGGCGCATCAGGCCTTGCTCGAACGTCTGTGCGCATTGCTCATCGAAGGTCGCGGCCATGAATTGGGTCGCGCCACCAGTAGTCGTAAAGTCCTCGAAGTGCTCGGCGGTGAGTTGCCCGCCGACTGGCCGAGCGCCCGCATTGCGTTGGCCAACGCCCATGGCCTGCACGCGCGGCCGGCGAAAATTCTGGCGCAACTGGCGAAGCGTTTTGACGGCGAAATCCGTGTGCGCATCGTCGACAGCCAGGACAGCGCGGTATCGGTGAAGAGCTTGAGCAAACTGCTCAGTCTCGGCGCCCGCCGTGGTCAGGTGCTGGAGTTGATCGCCGAGCCGGGCATCGCCGCCGACGCGTTGCCGACCTTGCTCGCCGCCATCGAGGAAGGCCTCGGCGAAGAGGTCGAGCCGTTGCCTGCCGTGAGCCAGCAACGCGAAGTCATCACCGAGATGGCCGAAGTCGTCGTCGCACCTGCATCCGGTAGCCTGTTGCAAGCAATTCCCGCCGCTCCCGGCGTTGCTATCGGCCCGGCGCACATTCAAGTGCAGCAAACCATCGAATACCCGTTGCGTGGCGAATCCGCCGCCATCGAGCGCGAGCGTCTCAAGCAAGCCTTGGCCGATGTGCGTGCGGACATCCAAGGCTTGATCGAGCGCAGCAAAGCCAAAGCCATCCGCGAGATTTTCATCACCCACCAGGAAATGCTCGACGACCCGGAACTCACCGACGAAGTCGACACCCGCCTCAAGCAAGGCGAGAGCGCTGAAGCGGCGTGGATGGCGGTGATCGAAGCCGCGGCGAAACAACAAGAGTCGCTGCAGGATGCCTTGCTCGCCGAACGTGCTGCGGATTTGCGCGACATCGGTCGCCGCGTGCTGGCGCAACTGTGTGGCGTGCAGACGCCGAGCGAGCCTGAGCAACCGTACATTCTGGTGATGGACGAAGTCGGCCCGTCCGATGTTGCACGGCTCGATCCGGCGCGGGTGGCGGGGATCCTCACCGCTCGCGGCGGCGCCACGGCGCACAGCGCAATCGTCGCCCGTGCCCTCGGCATTCCGGCGCTGGTCGGGGCTGGCGCAGCGGTGTTGCTGCTGGCACCGGGCACGCCGTTGCTGCTCGACGGCCAGCGCGGTCGCCTGCACATCGACGCTGATTCGGCAACGCTGCAACGCGCCACTGAAGAACGCGACACGCGCGAGCAGCGACTCAAGGCTGCCGCCGAACAACGCCATCATCCGGCGCACACCACCGACGGTCACGCGGTTGAAGTGTTCGCCAATATCGGCGAAAGCGCCGGGGTGATCAGCGCGGTGGAGCAGGGCGCCGAGGGCATCGGTCTGCTGCGCACCGAACTGATTTTCATGGCTCACCCGCAAGCGCCGGACGAGGCCACGCAAGAAGCCGAATATCGCCGCGTCCTCGACGGTCTCGCCGGTCGCCCATTGGTAGTTCGTACGCTGGACGTTGGCGGTGACAAACCGCTGCCGTATTGGCCGATCGCCAAGGAAGAAAACCCGTTCCTCGGCGTGCGCGGCATTCGCCTGACTTTGCAGCGCCCACAGATCATGGAGGCGCAATTGCGTGCCTTGCTGCGTGCGGCGGACAACCGGCCGCTGCGGATCATGTTCCCGATGGTCGGCAGCGTCGAAGAGTGGCGGCAGGCCCGCGACATGACTGAACGTCTACGCCTGGAAATCCCGGTCGCCGACCTGCAACTCGGGATCATGATTGAAGTGCCGTCCGCTGCATTGCTGGCGCCGGTGCTGGCCAAAGAAGTCGACTTCTTCAGTGTCGGCACCAACGACCTGACCCAATACACCCTGGCCATTGACCGTGGTCATCCGACCCTCTCGGCGCAGGCTGACGGCTTGCACCCGGCGGTGCTGCAACTGATCGACATCACCGTGCGCGCGGCCCACGCCCATGGCAAATGGGTCGGCGTGTGCGGCGAGCTGGCGGCGGATCCGCTGGCGGTGCCGGTGCTGGTTGGTCTGGGTGTTGATGAGCTCAGCGTGTCCGGTCGCAGCATTGCCGAAGTCAAAGCGCGTATCCGCGAACTCAGCCTGACCCAGGCGCAAACCCTTGCTCAACAAGCCCTCAGCGTGGGCAGCGCCAACGAAGTGCGTGCATTAGTGGAGGCCCTGTAATGGCCAGAATTCTTACCCTGACCCTCAACCCGGCGCTGGACCTCACGGTCGAGCTGTCACGCCTGGACGCCGGTCAGGTCAACCGCAGCGACGAGATGCACACCCACGCCGCCGGCAAAGGAGTGAACGTCGCGCAGGTGCTGGCCGACCTTGGCCATCAACTGACGGTCAGCGGGTTTCTCGGCGAAGACAACCTGCAAGCGTTCGAAACCCTGTTCACCAAACGCGGCTTTGTCGACGCGTTCATCCGCGTGCCGGGCGAGACGCGCAGCAACATCAAAGTCGCTGAACAGGACGGTCGCATCACTGATATCAACGGCCCGGGGCCGGTGGTCGATGCAGCGGCGCAGCAAGCACTGCTTGAACGTCTGGAGCAGATCGCGCCGGGTCATGACGCGGTGGTGGTCGCCGGCAGCTTGCCACGCGGCGTCACGGCGCAGTGGTTGCGTGAACTGATTGAGCGACTGAGTCAGCTCGGTCTGAAAGTCGCCCTCGACAGCAGCGGAGAAGCCTTGCGTGCTGCATTGCAGGCCAGTCCGTGGCTGATCAAACCGAACACCGAAGAACTCGCCGACGCCCTCGGTTGCGAGGTGGTTTCCCACGCGGCCGAGGCGCAGGCAGCGGCGCGATTACACGCTCAAGGTATCGAGCATGTGGTGATCTCCCACGGTGCTGACGGTGTGAACTGGTTCAGCGTCGGCTCGGCATTGCACGCGACGCCGCCGAAAGTCAGTGTCGCCAGCACCGTGGGTGCCGGTGATTCCTTGCTGGCCGGCATGCTCCACGGTTTGCTTCGCGCCGACACGCCCGAGCAAACCCTGCGCACGGCCACGGCGATTGCGGCAATGGCAGTCACCCAGATCGGTATTGGCATCAACGACAGCGCGCAACTGGCGCCGCTCGAGCAGGGCGTGCGCGTGCGCCCCCTGACAGAACAATAAGAGGGTTTGTCATGAAGTTAGCCATTGTTACGGCTTGCCCGAACGGCATGGTCACCAGTGTGCTATGCGCGCGTTTGCTCGATGCCGCGGCTCAGCGTCAGGGCTGGAGCACCAGTGTCGAAGTGGTCGACGCGGCGCACCCGGAACGCGAGTTGTCGGCGGCAACCATCGAGGCGGCGGAGTGGGTGTTACTGGTGGCCACCGGTGACGTCGACATGACGCGTTTCATCGGTAAGCGCGTGTTCCGCATTGCTCCGGCGCAGGCGCTGCAGGATGTCGAAGCGGTGCTGCGTCGCGGTGCTGAAGAGGCGCAAGTCTACGTGGCTGCCGAGGCTGCGCCGGATGCGATTGCTCAGCGTTCGCCGCGCATTGTGGCGATCACCGCGTGCCCGACAGGAGTCGCCCATACGTTCATGGCCGCCGAAGCGTTGCAGCAAACCGCCAAGCGTCTGGGCTATGAACTGCAAGTCGAAACCCAAGGCTCTGTCGGTGCGAAAACGCCGCTCAGTGCAACGGCGATTGCCGAGGCTGACGTGGTGCTGCTGGCGGCGGATATCGAAGTCGCCACCGAGCGCTTTGCCGGCAAAAAAATCTACCGTTGTGGCACCGGGATTGCGCTGAAGCAGTCGGAATCCACGTTGAAAAAAGCCCTGGCCGAAGGTCAGGTGGAAAGCGCTGCCAGCGACGGAAAAGTCCCGGCCAAATCAGAGAAAACCGGTGTCTATAAACACCTGCTGACGGGTGTGTCGTTCATGCTGCCGATGGTGGTGGCGGGCGGCCTGATGATCGCGTTGTCGTTTGTCTTCGGCATTACCGCGTTCAAGGAAGAAGGCACGCTGGCGGCGGCGCTGATGCAGATCGGCGGCGAGACTGCGTTCAAGTTGATGGTACCGCTGCTGGCCGGTTACATCGCCTACTCGATTGCCGACCGTCCGGGGCTGGCGCCGGGGATGATTGGCGGGCTCTTGGCGAGCACTCTGGGCGCTGGATTTATCGGCGGCATCGTCGCCGGATTTATCGCCGGTTACGCGGCCAAGTTGATCAGCCGTTACGTGGCGCTTCCGCACAGTCTGGAAGCGTTGAAACCGATCCTGATCATCCCGCTGTTTGCCAGTCTGATTACCGGTCTGGTGATGATCTACGTGGTTGGCAAGCCAGTGGCGGGAATGCTCGCCGCGCTCACGCATTTCCTCGACAGCATGGGCACCACCAACGCGATCCTGCTCGGCGTGTTGCTGGGTGGCATGATGTGCGTCGACCTCGGTGGGCCGATCAACAAAGCGGCGTATGCATTTTCGGTGGGGCTGCTGGCGTCGCAAAGTTACGCGCCGATGGCCGCGACCATGGCGGCTGGCATGGTGCCGCCGATTGGTCTGGGCATTGCCACGTTCATCGCCCGACGCAAGTTCGCCCAGACTGAGCGCGAGGCTGGCAAAGCGGCGCTGGTGCTGGGGCTGTGTTTTATCTCCGAAGGGGCGATTCCGTTTGCCGCGAAAGACCCATTGCGGGTGATCCCGGCGAGCATTGCCGGCGGTGCGCTGACCGGTGCGTTGTCGATGTATTTCGGCTGCAAATTGATGGCGCCGCACGGCGGGTTGTTTGTGCTGGCGATTCCCAACGCGATCAATCACGCATTGCTGTATTTGCTGGCGATTGTTGCGGGGAGTTTGTTGACGGCCGTCGTGTACGCAACGGTCAAACGGCCTGAGGCCGTTGAACTGGCGCTGGAGCCTGCCAAAGCCTGACACAAATCCCCTGTGGGAGCGGGCTTGCTCGCGAAGGCGTCGTGTCAGTCGATATTTCTTTGACTGATGCACCGCTTTCGCGAGCAAGCCCGCTCCCACTTTTGGTTTTGTGTTGTGGCTGGTGTCATGGCGAGTTCACACAGCCGTGCTTAAGTTTTCCTTTTTCAGGGAGAACACCATGAGCGATTTCAATCCCGGTCGCCGGCGCGTGATACAAGTGGTCGGCGCCGGTCTGCTGATGCCGGGGCTGGCGCCGGCGGTTATCGCCTCGGTCAAGGATCGGCCACAACTCACTGACGGTGTGCAGTCCGGCGACCTGCAAGGCGACCGCGCGATGATCTGGAGTCGCAGCGATCGCCCCGCACGGATGGTGGTCGAGTGGGACACGCGCAGTCAGTTTCGCAGTCCGCGGCGGGTGGTCTCGGCGCTCGCCGATGCGCGCAGCGACTTTACTGCCCGTGTCGAACTCAGTGGGCTGCCTGCCGATCAGGCGATTTTCTATCGGGTGTATTTCAAGGACGCGCAAACCGGTGTCACCAGTGAACCTTGGCTCGGCCATTTGCGCAGCGCCCCGACGGCGCGGCGCAATATCCGTTTCGTCTGGAGCGGCGACACCGTTGGCCAGGGCTTCGGCATCAATCCGGACATCGGTGGCATGCGCATCTACGAGGCCATGCGTTTGCGCCTGCCGGACTTCTTTATCCACAGCGGCGATACCATCTACGCCGACGGCCCGGTGCCGGCACAACTGACCACCGAGGGTGGCCGCGTGTGGCGCAACATCACCACGGAAGCGAAGAGCAAAGTCGCCCAGACCCTCGACGACTACCGCGGCAATTATCGCTACAACCTGATGGACGAAAACATTCGTCGCTTCAACGCTGAAGTGCCGCAGATCTGGCAGTGGGACGACCATGAAGTGGTCAATAACTGGTCGCCGGGCAAACAGCTTGACGAGCGCTATCAGGAGAAAGATATCCACACCCTGGTCGGCCGTGCGCGCAAGGCCTGGCTGGAATACTCGCCGATGCGCTTGCAGGCTGCCGATGGCGGCGGACGCATTTATCGCAAGCTCGGTTACGGGCCGATGCTCGATGTGTTCGTGCTCGACATGCGCAGTTATCGCGGTGCGAACGACGACAACCTCGGTGCGGCAAAACCGTTCCTCGGGCGTGAGCAACTGGACTGGCTCAAGCGCGGGTTGAAGCACTCCAAAGCGCAGTGGAAGGTGATTGCCGCCGACATGCCGATTGGCCTTGGCGTGCCGGATGGCGAGGTCAGTCCGGGTGTGCCGCGTTGGGAAGCGGTGGCCAACGGTGATCCCGGTCCCGCCCAGGGGCGCGAGTTGGAGATCGCTGAATTACTCGGTTTCCTGCGCGCGCAGCAGGTGCGCAATTTCGTCTTTCTGACGGCAGACGTGCATTACTGCGCGGCGCATCACTATCACCCGGATCGCGCGGCGTTTCAGGATTTCGAACCGTTCTGGGAGTTTGTTGCCGGGCCGTTGAATGCCGGGAGTTTCGGGCCCAATCCGCTGGATAAAACCTTTGGCCCGGAAGTGGTCTTCGAGAAAGCGCCACCGACCCAAAACGCTTCGCCGTTTGCCGGGTTTCAGTTTTTTGGTGAAGTGAATATTGAAGGACAGAGCGGGGAGATGAGTGTGGTGTTGCGGGATTTGAATGGGGTGGCGGTGTTTGAGAAAAAACTGCAGCCGGTTTGAATTGCAGAACGTCAAAAGCCAACCCTCACCCCGGCTCTCTCCCGGAAGAAGAGGGGGCCGACTGAGGTGTCTTGAGTCATTCGCCGACCTGAAAAACTGAATCGATTATGGATTTTGGTGAAGCATTTCAGGTCGGCATAGATCTACATCATCCCCCAATCAGTCCCCTCTCCCCCCGGGAGAGGGTTAGGGTGAGGGGCTTTTCCGATCTGCCGCAATTCTAATGATCTGCTCCAGCACATCATCCATCTGCTGCATCACCTCCAGATTGCTAAACCGCACAACTTCAATTCCCTGACGTCGCAGGAAAAGCGTCCGACGCTGGTCGTGAATCACACCCGTTGGTTCGTAGTGCTGACCACCGTCCAGTTCGATGGCGAGCTTAAGTTCGACGCAATAGAAATCCAGCACATAAGGCGGACACGGAAACTGCCGGCGGAATTTCAGATTGGCGATCTGGCGCGAGCGCAGTCTTTGCCAGAGCAGGTGTTCGCAGTCGGTTTGGTGGGTGCGTAAATGGCGGGCGAATTGCGCGAGGGTAGGGCGGTTTTGCATGCTTCACGATCCTTGTGAAGTGGCTGGAGATTTCACTGTAGTTCACAACCCTCACCCCAGCCCTCTCCCGGAGGGAGAGGGAGCCTACGGAGTTGTTTCAGGTTGTACATCGACCTGAAAGACTGAGTCGATTATGGATTCGGCACAGCGCTCTCATATCGACGTTGGATTCAGCAAAGCGTTTTTCAGGTCGGCGTAACTCTGCAGCATCCCCCAATCAGTTCCCTCTCACACCGGGAGAGGGTTAGGGTGAGGGAGTCTTCGGCGTACTCAATAAACATCCCGGCGATAGCGGCCCTGCTCGATCAGTCTTTCAACTTCAGCCGCTCCCAGGATGTCGTTGAGCACTTGGTCGACGCCAGAGGCCATCCCCTGAAGGCTGCCACAGATGTAAATCACCGCTCCCTCCGCTAGCCATTTCTTCAGTTCAGCGGCTGATTCACGCAAGCGATCCTGCACATAGATTTTCTCTGCCTGATCCCGCGAGAACGCCAGGTCGAGTCGCGCCAGATCACCGTTGATCAACCACTCTTCCAGCTCTCCACGGCAAAGGAAATCGTGCTCGCGATTGCGTTCGCCAAACAGCAGCCACTGGCGTTGCTGACCATCGGCAATCCGCGCCTTGAGCAAACTGCGCAACCCGGCGAGGCCGGTGCCGTTGCCCAGCAGAATCATCGGCAGCGGTTCGTTCGGCAGATGGAAGCCACTGTTACGTCGCACCCGCAAACTGATGCTGCCACCGACCGGCGCGTGTTCTGTCAGCCAGCCGGAGCCGATGCCGAGGCTGCCGTCGGCATGCTGTTCCTGACGCACGATCAACTCCAGCACACCGTCGGCGGCAATCGAGGCGATCGAGTATTCGCGCATGGCCAGTGGCACCATCGCGTCGACCAGTGCCTGGGCATGCAGGCCGACCAGATGGGCGCGGTGCTCGGGCAACTGGCGAGAAGCCAGTGCCACTTCGAGCGGCTCGTCGAGGCCATTGATTTTTACCGTGGTCTCGCCACGAATACCGAGACCGTCGAGGAAATGCTCGATGGCCCACGGGCAGTTGCGCGGCAGCACTTCGACCAGATCGCCAGCCAGCCAACTGCTGGTGTTCGGTGCGCTCAGGCCCAACAGGTATACCGGCGAACCGCTGCTGTCCGGGTTCATCAGTTCGCGGCGTGTCAGCGTCCAGTTGTCGTAGCTCGGCGCCTGCCAGGTGTCGACCGGCGCTTGCCCGGTGAGCAGGCCGAGCTGGGTTTGCCAGTGGCGCAACGCGTACGGATCGCCGCTGTCGACTTCCACCGGGGCGAACAAGGTCTTGCCGCCGTGTTCGCCCAACCATTGGTGCAGGCGTTTGGCGAAGCCGCAGAAGTGTTGGTACTGGCGATCACCGAGACCGAGCACGGCGTAGTTCAGGCTGTCGAGTGTCGAGGCTTTACCCAGCACTTTGCGCTCGAAGCCACGGGCGCTGTCCGGTGCTTCGCCGTCGCCGAACGTACTGACCACGAACAGCGCGTTGTTCGACTCACGCAGATCCTGTTCGCTGACATTCGCCAGAGGCTGCACCTTCACCGGTAATCCGGCGGCCTGCAATTGGCCGGCAGTCTGCCACGCCAGTTGCTCTGCGAAACCGCTTTGGCTGGCGAAGCCGATCAGCCATGCCGACGCATCGCCGGCTGGTTGTTCGAGCCCTTTGCGCGCGTCCTTGATCTGCTTTTTCTTGCGCCGACGATCGAGGTACAGCAGCCATCCGGTAATGAAAAACAGCGGCATGCACACCGCCGCGAGGGTGATGATGATCCGCCCGACCAGGCCGAAATAAGTGCCGACGTGCAGCGCATAAATACTGGTCAGCAGTTGCGCCTTGAAGCTCTTGTCGGCGTAGCGGTCGACCCGTTTGACGATGCCGGTGGCCGGGTCGAGGGTGATCTGGTTCAGCGCGCGATCATGCGGCGAGCTGTCGAGCAGGTAGAACACCGTCGCCGGTTGGCCGGCCACGGGCGGCATGCGGATGTTGTAGGCCGAAAGGCCTGGGCCGGCGGCGCTGTAGATGCTGCTCCACATCGCCGCGTAGTCGGCGGTCGGTGCCGGACCTTCCGGCGCAGGGCCGCGCCCACCGCGTACGCGTTCGTTTTGTGGGGCGTCGGAAAGAAGTCTGGTCAGGCCCTTGTTGTACCACTCGTACGACCACGACAAACCGGTCAGCGCCAGCAGCAGGTACACCAGCAGGCACCATGTGCCGGCCACCGAGTGCAGATCCCAGTTGAAGGCGCGGCCCTTTTTCTTCCAGTCCAGTGTCAGCCACACGCGCCAGCTGTTCCACTGACGCGGCCAGCGCAGGTACAGACCGGAAAGGCAGAAAAACAGCAGGATCAGCGTGCAGGCGCCGGTGATGTTGCGCCCGGTATCGCCCATCGCGAGGAAACGGTGCAGTTGTAGCATCAGGCCGAAGAAATCCTGGCCCACGGCATCGCCCATGAACTCGCCGGTGTACGGATCGAAGTAGCGCATCTCGCCGCGACGTTCGCCCTTGGGCGGGGTGAAGAAGACTTTCGCCGCATTACCGCTGTCGGTTTCGACCCAGAGCATCGAGACTTTTTTGCCCGAGCCGGCTTCGATGTGTTCGACCAGTTCAGCGGGCGGCAGAACGCCGGCGACTTGTTTTTCCACTTGCAGTACGGAGGGGTTCAGCGCCCGCAGGATTTCGTCCTGAAACGAATAAGCCGCACCGGTGATGCCCATCAACGCCAGCACCAGGCCTGCGGTGATGCCAAAAAACCAGTGCAACTGGAACAGGGTTTTCTTCAACACGTCACTCGCCGTCCGTTCGAAAATTGTCTTCACGGCGCGCATTATGCCGTGGGTTATCGAGAAGCGTTCTTTATTACGCACAAAAGCCCCGTCCAATTAAATGAACGGGGCCTGACCTTGCGGCGCATTTCTTGTGGGAGGGGGCTTGCTCCCGAATGCGTCGTGTCAGTCGATATCTATTTCTCTGACACCCCGCTTTCGCGAGCAAGCTCGCTCCCACATTTGCAGCATCAATCAGAAGTGGAAATTGGTGCTCAACAGTGCCGTACGGCCCGCCGCCTGGTTGGCGAAGTGGGTCGAGAAGGCTTTGTCGTAGTAGACCTCGTTGGTCAGGTTCTGCACGTTGAGTTGCAGGTCGACGTTTTTGCTCAGCTTGTAGGCCGCCATCGCGTCGTAGCGAACGTACGAATCGACCATGGTGGTGTTGGCAGCGCTGCCGAACACGTCGTCGACATAGAACGCACCGCCACCGACGGTCAGCTTCGGCGTGAGCTGATAAGTGGTCCACAAGCTGGCGCTGTTTTTCGGCGTGTTAGGCAGTTGGTTGCCATCGTTGGCTTTGCCCAGCGGGCCGCCATCGACTTGTTCGCTGTCCATGTAGGCGTAACCGGCGAACACCTGCCATTTGTCGGTGAGCTTGCCGCTGGCCGACAGTTCCAGGCCCTGAACGCGCGTCTTGCCGACGTTCTCGTAGGAAGTGGTGTCGGTCTGCACGCGAGCGTTGTCCTTCTCGGTGCGGAAGATGTCAGCGGTCAGCGACAGGCGATCATTGAGCAGATCCCACTTGGTACCGATTTCATAGTTCTTGGTGGTTTCCGGCTCCATGTCGCTGCTCAGCAGGTTTTTACTGCGGTCGACGGTGCCGCCCAACGGGTTGCCGTCCATGCCTTCGCCCAGCGTGCTGCCCGGTGGAGTGGCGGAGGTGGCATAGGAGGCGTAGATGCTGCCGTTTTCAGCTGGTTTGTAGACAACGCCGAACTGGCCGGTGACGAACTCGCTGGTGTCCTTGCCTTTGGCTTCTACACCTTTGTTGACGGTGGTTGCGCCGTTGGCTTCGTAGGAGCGGTATTTGGTGTCGAAGTGGTCGTAGCGCAGACCCATGTTCACCAGCCATTGCTGGTTCAACTCCAGCGTGTCGAACACATACAGTGCGTAGGTGTTGGCCTTGGTGTCGGTGCCGGCGTAATTACGCGAGATCGCGCCGTTCCACGGATCGTTCGCGTTCGGGTTCGACAGCGAGGTGCAGTTGTAACCGCTCGACGCTCCGATCATCGATGGCGTGCAGTTGGTGCTCGACGCCACGTTGGTGGTACGCGGTGTGGTGTCGGTGTCGACGTTGTACGAGGACTTCTGGCTTTCCTCTCGGGTGTACTCGACACCGGTGGAGAAGCTGTTCTTGAAGCCGGCGACGTAGAAGTTGCCGAACAGGTCAGTCTGGTTGGTGGTGGTCTCGGTGTTGCTCACACGAGTGTTCGCACGACGCCAGACGCTGCCGTTGTTGACGTTGCCCTTGCTGTCGTCCGGCTGAGTCAGGATGTAGTCCTGCATGCTGGTGCCGTGACGCAGGGTGTTCTTGATCGTCAGCGAATCGCTCAGGTCGTGCTCGATGGCGAAGGTCGCGGTGTCGGTGCGGCCCTTGCGGAAATCGCGATCTTCCAGACCATAGAAGTTGCTGTGGTCGCCACCCGAATACGGCTTGTCCGGATGGGCTTTGGTACGCGGGCTGGACAGCGTGTAAGGCACGCCCGAATCCGGGGTGTCGTTACTTTCGAGATGGTAGTAGTCGAGGTTGACGCGGGTGTCGGTGCCCAGGCCGAACGCCAGGGATGGCGCGATGCCCCAGCGGTCGTAGTCGACGCTGTCACGACCGGCGACGTTGCTCTCGTGGCTCATCAGATTCAGACGGCCGGCAGCGGTGTCGCTGAACTGGTAGTTGCCATCCATCGTGTAACGCTGGGTCTGGTCGGAGCCCCAGGTGAAACCACCGTCGAACGAGTTGCCCAAGTGCGCTTTCTTGCTCACCAGGTTGATACTGCCGCCCGCCGCGCCGCGACCACCGATGGCGGAGTTCGGGCCTTTGCTGACCTCGATGTTTTCCACGGCGAAGATTTCGCGGCTCTGCGAACCGGTGTCACGCACGCCGTCCAGGTAAGTGTCGCCCTGGGCGTCGAAGCCACGGATGAACGGACGGTCGCCCTGGGGGTTGCCGCCTTCACCGGCACCGAAGGTGATGCCCGGCACGGTGCGCAGCGCATCCTGCATGTTCAGGGCACCGGTGTCTTTCAAGACTTGTTGCGGAATAACGGTGACCGAGCGCGGCGTGTCGACCAGCGGCGCGGTGTACTTGGGCGAGGAGGCTTTTTCGACCTGGTAGGACGTCGAGTCCTGGGCTTCGCCAGTGATCGACGTCGCGTCCAGGGCGATGGCATTGCCGGCGGCTTTGCTGTCGGTCTTTTCGGCGGCGAACACCATGTGGCCTGCGGAGCCGGCGGTGATTGCCACACCGATTGCAGAGGCGAGCAGACGTGGTGAACTCACCGGTAATTGTGCGTGTTGACGTGCCATTTTTATTCCCCTCCCCAAGGATTTGAGGCGGCGGAATATAGGGTAAACAGGTATTCGTATCAATTGCGAAACATTGCTAACTGCACTGAATTTACATTCTTTACAATTTAACCTTACGGTTTTTGCCAGTTCATTCGTCTCTCGGGTTTTACACGGTCAATAAGAATCAATACCATTGCCGCCTCTTTGCCATCAGGTGACATTGCCATGCTGCTGCACATCCCCGGTCTGTTCGAAAAAGACGAAGTGCAGCGCATTCGCGAGGCTCTGCAGCAAGCTGATTGGGCCGATGGCAAGATCACCGCTGGCTATCAGTCGGCCAGGGCCAAGCACAATCTGCAGCTCCCTGAGGGTCATCCGCTGGCCAAGGAAATCGGCGCAGCGATGCTCGAACGGCTGTGGAAAAATCCGTTGTTCATGTCGGCCGCGCTGCCGCACAAAGTCTTCCCGCCGCTAGTGAACTGTTACACGGCGGGTGGCAGTTTCGATTTCCACATCGACAATGCCGTGCGCCAGCCCAAGGGCAGCATCGAGCGGGTGCGCACGGATCTGTCGGCCACACTTTTTTTCAGTGAGCCCGAGGATTACGACGGCGGCGAACTGGAAATTCAGGACACCTTCGGCACCCAAAGCGTGAAGTTACCCGCCGGCGACATGGTCCTGTACCCCGGCACCAGCCTGCACAAGGTCAACGCGGTCACGCGCGGCGCACGTTATGCGTCGTTCTTCTGGACACAAAGCCTGGTGCGCGAAGACAGCCAGCGCGCGTTGCTCTTCGAGATGGACGGGGCCATTCAGCAGCTCACCCAAGACATGCCCGATCATCCTTCGCTGATCCGCCTCACGGGCACTTATCACAACCTGTTGCGCCGCTGGGTCGAGGTATGAGTTTTCAACTGCGCCGTGAAGAAGTCCTCGACGCTTCGGGTCTGGCAGCGATGCTTGAAGAAAGCCCGGCTCGCGCCGCGCAGGCAATTCTGCTGGCGGCGGGCGAGGGGGAGATAGAAGCGCAGGCGTTGCTCGGGCAGATCCTGCTCGATGGCCGAGGCATTGCGCAGGATCAACCACTGGCCCTGCGCTGGTTCGGCATTGCCGCCGGGCGCGGACATCTGATGGCGCGCAACATGCTCGGTCGTTGTCATGAGCATGGCTGGGGCGTCGCGGCGGATGCTTCGATTGCGGCGCAGCATTACCGAATTGCAGCGTATGCCGGGCAGGACTGGGCGATGTACAACCTCGCCAATCTGTTGGCGACCGGGCGCGGGGTGGAGGTGGATCATCTGCAGGCGCTGGCGTTGTATTGGCGCGCGGCTGAATCGGGCCATGCGAAATCGATGAATCTGCTGGGCCGTTATCTGGAGGAAGGGCAGGTGTGCCCAGCGGATCCGGTCGCGGCTCGTGACTGGTATCGGCGCTCGGCTGAGGGTGGTGATTTTCGCGGGCAGTTCAGTTTTGCGGCGGTGCTGGCCGATGAAGGCCGGATCGATGATGCAGTCATGTGGCTTGAGAAGGCATTGGCCGGCGGTAATCTGAATTTTCTGCGGGTGGCCAGTGAAGCGCTGTCCAGTGCGACAGATCCAAGGATTCAGGCGTTGGCAGCCAAGTACACTCACCGCTACAAATCACTCCTGTAGGAGCAGCCTGCGGCAGCTCCTACAGTGGAATGTCAGACACAAAAAAGCCCATGACACGTCATGGGCTTTTTGCGTTACGGGTAAAGATTTTACACGTAGAACGATTTCAACGGCGGGAAGCCATTGAACTCAACCGCGCTGTAACTGGTGGTGTACGCACCGGTCGACAACCAGTACAGGCGATCACCGATTGCCAGGTTCAGCGGCAGGCCGTATTTGTAGTTCTCGTACATGATGTCGGCGCTATCGCAGGTCGGGCCGGCGATCACGACTTCTTCCATCTCGCCTTTCTTCTCAGTCCAGATCGGGAACTTGATCGCTTCGTCCATGGTTTCGATCAGGCCGGAGAATTTGCCCACATCGGTATACACCCAGCGCTCGACGGCGGTGCGTGATTTACGCGCAACCAGCACCACTTCGCTGACCAGAATGCCGGCGTTGGCGATCAACGAACGGCCCGGTTCCAGAATGATTTCCGGCAAATCATCACCGAAGTCTTCTTTCAGGAAGCGAATGATTTCTTCGGCGTAGGTTTCCAGGCTGTTGGTGCGGGTGATGTAGTTAGCCGGGAAGCCACCGCCCATGTTGATCAACTTCAGGTGAATGCCGTCTTCTTCTTTCAGGCGCTCGAAGATCACTTTGACCTTGGCGATTGCGGCATCCCAGACGCTGATGTCGCGCTGTTGCGAACCGACGTGGAACGAGATGCCATACGGCACCAGGCCGAGGTCACGGGCGAGAATCAGCAGGTCCATGGCCATGTCGGTCTGGCAGCCGAATTTGCGCGACAGCGGCCAGTCAGCCGTGGTCGAGCCTTCAGTCAGGATACGCACATAGACTTTCGAACCCGGCGCAGCCTTGGCGATGTTGCGCAGGTCGGCTTCGGAGTCGGTGGAGAACAGTCGCACGCCCTTCTCGTAGAAGTAGCGGATGTCCTTGGATTTCTTGATGGTGTTGCCGTAGCTGATGCGGTCCGGGCTGACGCCGCGATCCATCACCTTGTCCAGCTCATAGATAGAGGCGATGTCGAAGCTCGAACCTTTCTCCTTGAGCAGGTCGATGATCTCGACGGCCGGGTTGGCCTTGACCGCGTAGTAGACCTTGGCGAATTCGAAACCGGCGCGCAGGTCATCGTAGGCTTGGGCGATCATCGCGGTGTCGATCACCACGAACGGGGTTTCCTGTTTGTCGGCGAACGCCTTCATTTTGTCAAAAGTGGCGCGCGCGAAATAGTCTTCGACCTGGATCGACATACTTGGGACTCCTAGTGGCAAACGTCGTTAATCAATGGGTGCAAATGAACGTCCTCCGTATCCCCACTTTGGTTCGCCTACTTCCCAAGGCATGTCGCCGAAAGCAAAAAGGCCATGGGGCGCTGCCCTTGGCCTTGCTGTCTCGTCGTCAGTACTTGAGCCGGATGGATCGTTTCCAGCATGGACGTTCGGCGCGAACTTTAGGGCGTGAGGGGCCTGAGATCAACTAAAAATGTCGCGTTTTTGCACGCTTCTGACGTGCGACGCGGGGATCACTCTTTGTAGCCGACCGAGATGTCGGTCAGATGTTCCCCGGTAATTTCAGAGTGTTAAAAATACCTGCACGTTCGACGCTTTTGCCGGCTAACTCTTCGGTAAGTGTGATGGCATCAACATCGGCGACGTTGGCGGCGAGACGAAGGCGTGAGGGAGATTTTGGCTGTTTCGCAGGCTGCTTAAGACAGTCTGTGTTGTTGCCAGGTGTTGAGATTCTTTTCCGCCCTCCGAATGAAGAAAAAATCACACAAATCCTGTAGGAATGAGCCTGCTCGCGATGACTTTTTTTCAGCCGACATCTTCATTGACTGATATTGCGCTATCGCGAGCAGGCTCACTCCTACAGGGACGGGTGTTTTTTACCTGATAATCAGGCGACGACGGCTTCAGCTGGGGAAACGATGCTGGTCTTCATCCCCCGCGAACGCCCGGAACTCAAGTAAGCCGCAATCGACTCCTGCGTCACCTCGCCGAGGAACACCCGCTCCGCGTCCATCACTGGCAGCCATGCCCGATTGAACTCGTACATGCGCGAAAGCAGGATGCGCAAATGCTCGTCGTACGCCGCTGTGGCGTTGAACTCACGCAGGTATTGCGCACAGGTGCCGGTCTGACGATGCAGGTCGCGACGTCGCACATAACCCAGCGCCTTGTTCTCGGCACAAGTCACGACCACGTAGCGACGGTCATGCTCGTCCATCAATTCCAGCGCGTCGGCCACCGGGGTTTCCGGGCTGACCGATGGTGCGTTGTCCGCCGCATCTTCCGCCTTCACTAGAAGCAGGCGTTTGAGCGTGCTGTCCTGGCCGACGAAGTTGCTGACGAAGTCGTCTGCCGGATGCGCGAGCAACGTGTCCGGATGATCGATCTGCAACAGTTTGCCGGCGCGGAAGATCGCGATCTTGTCGCCGAGTTTGATCGCTTCGTCGATGTCGTGGCTGACCATGATCACGGTCTTGTTCAGCGCCCGTTGCATCTCGAAGAACTCGTTCTGGATCATCTCGCGGTTGATCGGGTCCACCGCGCCGAACGGTTCGTCCATCAGCAGCAACGGGGCATCCGCCGCCAGTGCGCGGATCACGCCGATGCGCTGTTGCTGACCGCCGGACAATTCACGCGGGTAACGATGCAGATACTGCTTGGGCTCAAGCTTGATCATGCTCATCAGTTCGCGTGCGCGGTCGTGGCATTTCTGTTTGTCCCAGCCGAGCAGTTTCGGCACGACGACGATGTTCTCTTCGATGGTCATGTTCGGGAACAGACCGATCTGCTGGATCACGTAGCCGATGTTGCGACGCAGGGTCACTTCGTCGAGGTCGGTGGTGTCTTCGCCGTTAATCAGAATCTTGCCCGAAGTCGGTTTAATCAGGCGGTTGATCATTTTCAGCGTGGTGCTTTTGCCGCAGCCCGATGGCCCGAGGAACACACAGATTTCGCCTTCATTGACGGTCAGGCTTACCGAGTCCACGGCTTTCACATCTTTGCCGTTGCTTTGGAAGGTCTTGCTGAGGTTTTGAAGTTCGATCATTTCAGGAGTCCTTTTGGAGTCAGCGAACGTTGCAGCCACTGCAAAATGAGGTCGGCGAAGATCGCCAGAAGACTGACCAGCAGCGCGCCGACGATGAGCATCGACATGTCGCTGCGGCTGATGGAGGCGAGGATCAACACACCGAGGCCGCCGGCGCCGATGGTCGCGGCGATGGTCATCACGCCGATGTTCATCACCACCGCGGTGCGCACGCCGGCGAGGATCACCGGTACCGCGATTGGCAGTTCGACCATGCGCAGACGCTGGCCGAAGGTCATGCCGATGCCGCGTGCGGCTTCACGGATGCCCGGTTCCACGCCGGTCAGGGCGAGGTAGGTGTTGCGCATGATCGGCAGCAGTGAATAAAGGAACACGGCGGTGATCGCCGGCATAGGCCCGAGACCCTGGCCGAACTTCGAGTAGAACGGCAGCAGCAGGCCGAACAGCGCGATCGAAGGCACGGTCAGCAGCACCGTGGCGCTGGCCTGCAAGGGACCGGCGAGGCTCGGAAAGCGTGTCATCAGAATGCCCAATGGCACCCCAATGAGGATCGCCAGGGTCACGGCGATGCCGACCAGCGTGATGTGCTGCCAGGTCAGGTGCATCACCTGCTGCCAGTCGAGATGGGAAAAGGCGTTCAAGAATTCCATGACTTCTCCTCTCTTAATTCAGTGGATGCTGGCGCAGGAAATCAGCGGCAACCGACGATGGACTTTCGTGATCGACATCGACCCGCGCGTTGAGCTGACGCATGGTTTCGTCATCGAACAGTTCGGCCAGCGGTTTCAGTTGCTCAGCCAGTTGCGGGTGGGCGTCGAGGTAGGCCTGACGCACTACGGGAGCTGCGGTGTAGTCCGGGAAGTAATGCTTGTCGTCTTCCAGCAGCTTGAGGCCGAAGGCGTTGAGGCGACCGTCAGTGGTGTAGACCAGACCGGCAAACACTTGACCGTTACGCAGTGCGGTGTAGACCAGACCCGCGTCCATCTGGCGGATGTTCTTGCGGGTCAGGTTCATGTCGTAGAGCTTGACCATGCCGTCGAGCCCGTCGGAGCGATTGGCAAACTCGGTGTCCAGCGCCACCAGATGATTGCTCTTGGCCTCGGCACGCAACACCTCGTTCAACTGACTGATGTTGTTGATCTGCGGGTATTGCTCGGAGACCTTTTTCGGCAGCGCGAGGGCGTAGGTGTTGCTGAATTTCGACGGCGTCAGCCAGACCAGTCCTTTTTTCGCGTCGAGTTCTTTTACCCGGGCGTAGGACTGTGCGCTGTCGAGTTTTTCGGTGACATGGTTGTAGGCCACCAGCGACACGCCGGTGTATTCCCAGAGCATGTCCAGTTGTCCGCTTTCGTGGGCGCTGCGCGCCAGGTTGCTGCCCAGGCCGCCGGTAATCTGCGCGTCGTAGCCTTTGCTGCGCAGGTATTGCGCGGTGATTTCCGCGAGCAGGGTCTGTTCGGTAAACACCCGGGCGCCGAGACGGATCACCGGTTTTTCGGCGGCTTGCGCGATTCCTGCGAACAGCAGGACGCAACTTAAGATCAAGCTAAGTCGTTTCATATTCATTCCTTCGCAAAAGCCTTAAGACGGGCGCAAACCGCGTTCCAGCCAGAGACGGCTGGCGAGGGTGACGACGCCATCAAGCAGCAAGGCCAGCAGCGCGGTGCACGCGGCGCCGAGTAGCAGTTGCGGCTGATTGTTCAGGGCGATGCCGGGGAAGATCAGGCTGCCGAGGCTATTGGCACCAATCAGGAATGCCAGCGGCGCAGTCCCGACATTGATCGCCAGTGCGACACGCACGCCACCGACAATGATCGGCACGGCGTTCGGCAGTTCAACTCGCCACAGCACCTGGCGCGGGGTCATGCCGATGCCGACGGCCGCTTCTTTCAGCGAGCCCTGAACGTTTTTAAGGCCTTCGTAGGTGTTGCGCACAATCGGCAACAAGGAAGCGAGGAACAATGCAAAGATCGCCGGGCCACTGCCGATGCCGAGGATGCCCAGCGCAATCGCGAGCACGGCCAACGGAGGCACGGTGTTACCGATATTGAAGATCTGCATGAAGCGTTCAGCGCGGCCGACCATGGTCGGGCGACTGAGGAAGATACCGGCGGGGATGCCCACGACAAGGGCGGCCAGCATTGAAGCGAGGACGAGAATCAGATGAGCTTGCAGGTAAAACAACAAATCGTCGCGGTAGTGTTCGATCGTGTTGATGCCGATCCAGTGGACCAGCAGGGCCAGGAGCGCGATCACCACCGCACCTCCCATCAGCCCTTTGCCATAGCGGATAGCCACAGGCGGACTCCTTTTTTTGTAGTCGGCGAGCGCAGTCCCGTGTGGCATGCCGTACATGGCTGCCGGGAGAGTCGTTCGCGAAAAGTAGCCGTTTTTCAGAGCCGGCAAAGCGGTCTGGAAGCGAGCCATGAGCGCAGCCTCGTCAGGCTAACTTGCTGATTTTTCAGCCCCTGACGAAAATTCGTAACAGGGGATGGACGTCTCCGTGCTTTAAAAGGTTCCCATCTGCGGCAGCATTTGGCCACCCTTAATGTGCTCAACGGTTCGGTTATTGCATCGAGTTGGGCTATAATCGCGGCCCTTTTTTGAATCACCGCCAGGCGATTTCCCATGACCAACCAGGCCGCCGAAGTCGCGAAACGCCGCACTTTCGCCATTATTTCCCACCCCGATGCCGGTAAAACCACGATCACCGAAAAGCTCCTGTTGATGGGCAAGGCGATTGCAGTGGCCGGTACGGTGAAATCCCGTAAATCCGATCGCCATGCGACATCCGACTGGATGGAGATGGAGAAACAGCGGGGTATTTCCATTACCACGTCGGTCATGCAGTTCCCGTATCGCGAACACATGATCAACCTGCTCGACACCCCGGGCCACGAAGACTTCTCCGAAGACACCTACCGCACCCTGACCGCGGTGGACTCGGCCCTGATGGTCCTCGACGGCGGTAAAGGTGTAGAGCCTCGTACCATTGCGCTGATGGACGTCTGCCGTCTGCGTGACACGCCGATTGTCAGCTTCATCAACAAACTCGACCGTGACATCCGCGACCCGATCGAACTGCTCGACGAAATCGAAGCCGTCCTGAAGATCAAGGCTGCGCCGATCACCTGGCCGATCGGTTGCTACCGCGACTTCAAGGGCGTGTACCACCTGGCCGACGACTACATCATTGTCTACACCGCCGGTCACGGTCACGAACGCACCGAAACCAAGATCATCGAGAAACTCGACTCCGACGAAGCCCGCGCGCATCTGGGCGACGAGTACGATCGTTTCCTCGAACAGCTGGAACTGGTGCAGGGCGCCTGCCACGAGTTCAACCAGCAGGAATTCCTCGACGGTCAACTGACCCCGGTGTTCTTCGGTACGGCGCTGGGCAACTTCGGTGTCGACCACGTGCTTGATGCTGTGGTGGATTGGGCGCCGCGCCCACTGGCCCGTGTTGCCAACGAGCGCACTGTCGAGCCGGTTGAAGAGAAGTTCTCGGGCTTCATCTTCAAGATTCAGGCAAACATGGATCCGAAACACCGCGACCGCATCGCCTTCATGCGTATCTGCTCCGGCAAGTACGAGAAGGGTATGAAGATGCGCCACGTGCGCACCGGCAAGGACGTGCGCATCGGCGACGCCCTGACGTTCTTCTCCTCCGAGCGTGAGCAACTGGAAGAGGCCTACGCCGGCGACATCATCGGTCTGCACAACCACGGCACGATCCAGATCGGCGACACCTTCAGCGAAGGCGAAACCCTGGGTTTCACCGGTATCCCGCACTTCGCCCCGGAGCTGTTCCGCCGCGTACGTCTGCGCGATCCGCTGAAATCCAAGCAGCTGCGTCAGGGCCTGCAACAGCTGGCCGAAGAGGGCGCGACCCAGGTGTTCTTCCCGGAACGCAGCAACGACATCATTCTTGGTGCTGTGGGTGTGCTGCAGTTCGATGTGGTCGCCAGCCGTTTGAAAGAGGAATACAAGGTCGAGTGCTCCTACGAACCGATTACCGTGTACTCCGCGCGCTGGATCGAATGCAGCGACAAGAAGAAGCTGGAGGAATTCTCCAACAAGGCGGTGGAAAACCTGGCACTGGACGGCGGCGGTCACCTGACCTACCTCGCGCCAACGCGGGTTAACCTGGCGCTGATGGAAGAGCGCTGGCCGGATGTGAAGTTCCGTGCGACGCGTGAGCATCACTAAGCTTTGAGCTGATTTATCTGAAGCCCCCTAGGTGTAGACCTTGGGGGCTTTTTTGTTGGTTTGGTTTTGTGTGTATATCCGTTTTTTCGGTGATGGCGGCTTAGGGTTTCGCCCTTACGGCGACTCACTTTTTTTACAAACGCCTAAAAAAAGTAAGCAAAAAAACGCTTGCTCCTACGTTCGGCCCGCTCGCTGGGGCTCGGGGTTCCTTCGCTCCGGGATCGATCCGGGGGCATCGCCTACGGTTTGCTTCGCTGCACCTCCTCTCAGCCTTCCGACGTCGCCCGTGGATCAAGATCAAGAGCAGGCGAGCTGACACTCGGCCTATTGAGTGGTGAAGAGCGCGGCGCGCTTGGCTTTGGATTTGTGGTGTTTTTGCCCCACATCGGAACGCCGCCCGCCCAGCCCTCTCCCGAGGGAGAGGGTTAGGGTGAGGGGCTTTGGAGCTCCGGCACGGTTTGATTGTGCGCGATGGCTGTAGGGCGTCTCTGTTTTTTTGATCTCGATGTACTTGAGCGCGACAACCATCGTGCGGGCCGTTAGTGTTCCAGCTCCACGCAAGCCGCTTTGAGAGGTCAATGGAGTGACGAGTCGATTAACTCTCCTGCTAAGGCTGAACGGCTATTTCGGCGTAATGGCCTGGGTGCTCGCGGCGCTGTTGTTCATCAATCGCCTGAGCAGCATGGTCAAGCTGTTCATGGCGTTGTACCTGCGTCAGGAATTGGGGCTGGCAATCGAGACCGTCGGCTGGTTGCTGTCTGCCTATGGCGCCGGTTTGCTGATCGGTTCGATGCTCGGCGGTTTGCTCAGCGACCATATCCGTACTGCGCGGCTGACGGCGACGCTGTTCTTCGTTTCGGCAGGGGTGCTGCTCGGGCTTGGGCTGGTGACGCAGGTGCCATTGCTGGCCGCTCTGCTGTTGCTTAGCGGCACGATCGACGGGGCGATCCGTACGCTGCATCAACGATTGATCATGGAGTACTGCGAGCTTGCGCAACGCCCGCGGGCGCAGGCCCTGAGTCGTATCGCACGAAACCTCGGGATGGCCGCCGCCGGTATCGCGGGTGGTGTGCTGGCGCAAACGGATTTTCGTTGGGTGTTTTTCATCAGCGCGGCGCTGACGCTGCTGGCGTTGCTCTGGTTTGTGCGCACGACCTGGCAGCGTCCTATTCTTGTCTCGGAACAAACGCCACGGGCGCAGACCGGCTCCGGCCTGCCCTACCGCGACAGACCCTTTCTCTGGCTGCTGGCGGCGACCGTCCTGCTTGGTATGGCGTTCGACACGGTCTACAGCACCCTCGGTAACTATCTGCGTGATTATTACCAGTTGAGCACTGAAGCCATCGGCTGGCAGTTCGCGATCAACGCGATACTGGTGGTCGCGCTGCAGATTCCCATGTCGCATTGGGGCGAGCGTTGGGGGCCGCGACGGCCATTGATCGCCGGCAGTGTGTTGCTGGCACTCGGGCTCGGCATGTTGCCGCTGGGATCCGGGCTGTTTTACGTCTGCCTGTCGACGCTGGTCTGGACCGTGGGCGAGGCGCTGTTCATGCCGCCGCTCAATGTCTTGGTCATGCAACATGCGCAAAGCGGTAAAAGCGGGCAGTACTTTGGGCTGTTCTTCATGAGCTGGAGCGCCAGCGCGCTGTTGTCGCCGGTACTGGTGAGTCAGTTGTACGGGCGTTTTGGCGGGCACAGTGTCTGGCTGTTCAGTGCTGCGATGGCTTTGCTGTCGTTGCCACTGATTTACCAAGCCACTCGTGCGCGCCTTTCGCATGCGCAGCAAGGCATCGAGGGTAAACCCGCCTCTCTTAGTTGATCCGGCTATTGGCGTTATTCGAAAGCGGTCTTTGCCGACACGGCATTTCTGCCGGCTCGTTAGCGTCCTATCTGGTGAACCGGGCTGATCGGAACTAGATTTCACAGAGCGTCAGTCAGGCATGAATGTCTCACCTGAAAAAGGATGGAGTCGGCTATGAAAAACAGGTTGCTACGCGTTTTGCTGCTGTTGAAAGTGATGGTCATGCTGTCCCTCGGCACAGCGACGGCCTGGGCCGAGTGCGAGGATCACGATTCTCAGGCATTCAACGGGAAGGTCGCGCACAGCGGGCTGATGCTCGCCAAGTCCGAATCCGAGCCGGGTGATCAGGGGCAGGGTGGTTCGGCCGATGATGACGACTCGACCACTGATGAGCCGGATTCCGATGACCCGGACGATGGCGACAGCCAGACATAGATCGCAGGCAAAAAGAAAACCCCTTCTGCCTCGATTGATGCGCAATCGAAGTGGGAGGGGTTTGATTAACGCTTTGGGTTCAGCTCAATTCTCTTGTGGGAGGGGGCTTGCTCCCGAATGCGGTGTATCAGTCGACTTATTCATTGGCTGACCCACCGAATTCGGGAGCAAGCCCCCTCCCACCTTTGTTACCTCAGTTTCCAGATCTGCTTATGCCGCGCCGTCGAGGAATTGCTCGGCGTAGTGGCAAGCCACCTGCCGGCTGTCGAGCTGGCGCAGGGCCGGCTCTTCAGTGCTGCAACGCTCGGTCGCGTACGGGCAGCGCTTGTGGAAGGCGCAGCCCGGCGGCGGGTTCAGCGGGTTGGGCAGTTCGCCGACGATCTTGATTTTCGGCTTGTTCGGGTCCGGGTGGATGGTCGGGGTCGCCGACAGCAGCGCCTGAGTGTAGGGGTGCAGCGGGCGCTCGTAGATGTCGTTTTTCGGGCCCAGTTCTACCGGGCGACCGAGGTACATCACCATCACGTCATCGGCCACGTGTTGCACCACCGCCAGGTTGTGCGAGATGAACACGTAAGCGGTGTTGAACTCCTGCTGCAGATCCATGAACAGGTTCAGCACCTGCGCCTGAATCGATACGTCGAGCGCGGAGGTCGGCTCGTCCGCCACCAGCACTTTCGGTTGCAGCATCATCGCCCGGGCCAGGGCGATCCGCTGGCGCTGACCGCCGGAGAACATGTGCGGATAACGCTGGTAGTGCTCGGGACGCAAGCCTACCTGCTTCATCATCGCCTGGACTTTCTCGCGGCGTTCGGTGGCCGACAGGTTGGTGTTGATCAACAAAGGCTCTGCCAGTTGATCACCGATTTTCTGCCGTGGGTTCAACGACGCGTACGGGCTCTGAAAGACCATCTGCACGTCTTTGCGCAGTTGCTTGCGCTGGGCCTTGTCGGCGCCAGACACTTCCTGCCCGGCGATTTTCAGCGAGCCGGACGATGGCTCTTCAATCAGGGTCAGGGCGCGGGCCAGAGTGGATTTGCCGCAGCCCGATTCGCCAACCACCGCGAGGGTCTTGCCGGCTTCCAGTTCGAACGACACGCCGTTGAGCGCACGCACGGTCGCGTGGCCCTTGAACAGGCCACGGGAGACTTCGTAGTGACGGGTCAGGTCGCGGGCGGTAAGTACGACGGCCATTACGCCACCTCCTGGTTCAGCGGGTAGAAGCAGCGGGCGAGGCTGTTGGATTTCGGATCAAGGCCTGGACGTTGCGCGCGGCAGCTTTCCTGCACGTACGGGCAGCGCGGCGACAGCAGGCAGCCTTGCGGGCGGTCGTAACGGCCCGGAACGATGCCCGGCAGGGTCGACAGGCGCGAGGCACCGAGGCTGTGCTCGGGGATCGCCTTGAGCAGCGCTTCGCTGTACGGGTGCGCCGGGATGTCGAACAGTTGCGGCACCTGACCGACTTCAACGGCCTGGCCGGCGTACATCACGCAGACGCGCTGAGCAGTTTCCGCCACAACGGCGAGGTCGTGAGTGATCAGCACCAGGCCCATGTTCTGTTCTTTCTGCAACGCCAGCAGCAGATCCATGATCTGCGCCTGAATGGTTACGTCGAGTGCAGTGGTCGGCTCATCCGCGATCAGCAGTTTCGGTTCGCCGGCAATCGCCATGGCAATCGCGACGCGCTGGCTCATGCCGCCGGACAGTTGGTGCGGGTAGGCATCCATACGGCTGGCAGCGCCCGGGATTTCGACTTTTTCCAGCAATTCGATCGCACGTTTGCGCGCTTGCTTGCCGGACATTTTCAGGTGCAGGCGCAGCACTTCTTCGATCTGGAAACCGACGGTGTAGCTCGGGTTGAGCGCGGTCATCGGGTCCTGAAACACCATCGACAGGTCTTTGCCGACGATTTGCCGACGCTGACGATTGCTCAGCTTGAGCATGTCTTTGCCGTCAAAGCTGAGCGAGTCGGCAGTAACGATGCCAGGATGCTCGATCAGGCCCATCAGCGCCATCATGGTCACGGACTTGCCGGAACCCGACTCGCCCACGATCGCCAGGACTTCGCCCTTGTCGACTTTCAGATCGAGGCCGTCGACGACCGGGGTGGCGTTCTTGTCGCCGAAGCGAACGTTGAGATTCTTGATTTCTAGCAGTGACATGGGAATCTCCTCAGGCGGCATTCTTGAGTTTCGGATCCAGCGCATCGCGCAGACCGTCGCCCATCAAGTTGATTGCCAGCACGCTGAGCAAAATGGTCAAACCAGGCAGACTGACGACCCACCAGGCGCGTTCGATGTAGTCGCGGGCCGAGGCCAGCATGGTGCCCCACTCAGGAGTTGGCGGTTGTACGCCAAGGCCGAGGAAGCCCAGTGCAGCGGCATCGAGAATCGCCGAGGAGAAGCTCAGGGTGGCCTGAACGATCAGCGGCGCCATGCAGTTCGGCAGCACGGTGATGAACATCAGACGTGGCAGACCGGCACCGGCCAGGCGCGCGGCAGTCACGTAGTCGCGGTTCAGTTCGCCCATCACGGCAGCACGGGTCAGGCGCACGTAGGACGGCAAGGACACCACAGCAATCGCAATCACGGTGTTGATCAGGCCAGGGCCGAGGATGGCGACGATCGCCACAGCCAGCAGCAGGGACGGCAGGGCCAGCATGATGTCCATCAGACGCATGATGGTCGGGCCGAGCACTTTCGGGAAAAAGCCTGCAAACAGACCGAGCAGAATCCCCGGAATCAGCGACATGACGACCGACGACAAGCCGATCAGCAGCGACAGACGCGAACCCTGGATCAGTCGCGACAGCAGGTCACGCCCCAGTTCGTCGGTGCCGAGCAGAAATTGCATTTGCCCACCTTCGAGCCACGCCGGCGGCGTCAGCAGGAAGTCGCGGTATTGCTCGCTCGGGTTATGCGGGGCGACCCACGGCGCGAAGATCGCGCAGAAAATGATCAGCAGCATGAACAGCAGGCCGGCAACCGCGCCCTTGTTCTTGGAAAAGGCTTGCCAGAATTCTTTGTACGGTGACGGGTACAGCAGGCTTTGATCCACGGCGGACGTGGCGGTGGCTACTGAGGAAGTTGGAGTGCTCATGGGTTATGACCTCAGCGCTGATGACGGATGCGTGGGTTGGCAAAGCCGTAGAGGATGTCCACTACGAAGTTGACCAGAATCACCAGGCAGGCGATTAACAGGATGCCGTTTTGCACAACCGGGTAGTCCCGGGCGCCAATGGCTTCGATCAGCCATTTACCGATGCCGGGCCACGAGAAAATGGTTTCGGTCAGTACCGCACCGGCCAGCAGGGTGCCGACTTGCAGGCCGACCACGGTGAGAACCGGAATCAGCGCGTTACGCAGGCCGTGCACAAACACCACGCGCGACGGCGACAGGCCTTTGGCCTTGGCGGTGCGGATGTAGTCTTCGCGCAGCACTTCGAGCATCGACGAACGGGTCATCCGCGCGATCACCGCCAGCGGAATGGTACCCAGCACGATGGCTGGCAGGATCAGGTGATGCAGGGCATCAAAGAACGCGCCGACGTCATCGGCCAGCAGCGTATCGATGAGCATGAAACCGGTGCGTGGCTCGATGTCGTAGAGCAGGTCGATCCGCCCGGAAACCGGCGTCCAGCCCAGGCTCACCGAGAAGAACATGATCAGGATCAGGCCCCACCAGAAGATCGGCATCGAATACCCCGCCAGGGAGATGCCCATCACCCCGTGGTCGAACAGCGATCCTCGCTTGAGTGCCGCAATCACCCCGGCCAGTAGGCCGAGAATGCCGGCGAACAACAGGGCGGCCATGGACAGTTCCAGGGTCGCGGGGAATAGAGAGGTGAACTCGGTCCATACGCTTTCACGGGTGCGCAGGGATTCGCCGAGATCGCCTTGAGCCAGTTTGCCGATGTAGTCCAGATACTGGGCGTACAACGGTTTGTTCAGACCTAGGCGTTCCATTGCCTGAGCGTGCATTTCGGGGTCGACCCGACGTTCGCCCATCATCACTTCCACGGGGTCGCCCGGAATCATGCGAATCAACGCGAAAGTCAGCAAGGTGATGCCGAAAAACGTGGGGATCAATAACCCCAGTCGGCGGGCAATAAAACTAAACATCTTGTGTGGTACCTCATCAGCCGGTTAGGCGTGCCCGGCTTCCCTGGGGTCAGGGAGGCCGGGAGTTTCTTATCTACTTCACCTGGGTGGTGGCGAAGTTATTGGTGGTGAGAGGGCTGATGTGATAACCCTCTACGTTGTTGCGCATTGCGGTAAACATCCTGGTATGGGCCATGCTGATCCATGGCTGATCCTGATTAAACAGCACTTGAGCCTGTTCGTAGAGCTTCGCACGTTCGGCGGGATCTACTTTAGCCCGAGCTTCGTCCAGCAGTGCCTGGAATTTCTCGTTGCACCAGCGGGCGTAGTTCTCGCCGTTCTTGGCGGCTTCACAACTGAGCATAGGCGTCAGGAAGTTATCCGGGTCACCGTTGTCGCCCGCCCATCCGGCCGAGACCATGTCGTGTTCGCCGGCCTTGGCGCGTTTAAGCATTTCGCCCCATTCCATCACGCGGATGTCGATCTTGATCCCGACTTTCGCCAGGTCAGCCTGCATCATTTGCGCGCCGAGCATCGGATTGGGGTTGGTCGGGCCGCCGCCGTTACGGGTAAACAGGGTAAACACGGTGCCTTCCGGAACCCCGGCTTCCTTGAGCAGCTTGCGCGCCGCGTCGAGGTCGCGTGGCGGGTTCTTCAGGTCGTGGTTGTAACCCAGCAGCGTCGGTGGGTACGGGTTGACTGCAACCGAGGCGTTACCTTTGCCGAACAACGCGTTGACGTAGGCTTCCTTGTCGAAGGCGATGTCGATGGCCTTACGCACCCGCACGTCGCTCATGTACTTGTGCTGAGTATTCATGGCGATGTACGAAACGGTCATTGCGTCGAGCTCGTCAACCTTCAGGTTGCTGTCTTTTTTGATGCTCGGGATGTCGTCCGGTTTCGGGTACAGCGCGACCTGACACTCGTTGGCCTTGAGCTTCTGCAGGCGCACGTTGTTGTCGGTGGCGATGGCCAGAATCAGCGCATCGGCCGGCGGCTTGCCACGGAAGTAGTCCGGGTTGGCCTTGAAGCGTACCTGCGCATCTTTCGCGTAACGCTGGAAGATGAACGGGCCGGTGCCGACTGGCTTGTTGTTCAGGTCGCCGGTCTTGTTGGCCTTGAGCAACTGGTCGGCATATTCGGCCGGGTAGATCGAGGAGAACGCCATCGCGATGTCGGCCAGGAACGGCGCTTCGCGGCGGGTCAGGGTGAACTTGACGGTGTTGTCGTCGACTTTCTCGACGTTCTTCAGCAGTTCCTTGAAGCCCATGCTTTCAAAGTACGGGAAACCCACGCTCGACAGCTTGTGCCACGGGTGATTCGGGTCCAGCTGACGCTGGAAGCTCCAGACCACGTCGTCGGCATTCATGTCGCGCGTCGGCTTGAAGTATTCGGTGGTGTGAAACTTGACGCCTTTGCGCAGGTGAAACGTGTAGGTCAGGCCGTCTTCACTGATGTCCCAGGACTCGGCGAGCGCGGGGATCACTTCGGTGGTGCCGGGCTTGAAATCGGCCAGGCGATTGAAAATGGTTTCGGCCACCGCATCGGCAGTGACTGCAGTTGTGTACTGGACCATATCGAAGCCTTCCGGACTGGCTTCGGTGCAGACCACCAAGGGTTTGGCCGAGACGCCGATGGCGGCGCTCAACAGGGCGGCAGCGACGGCCGCACGTAGGGGAAGCATTTTCATCGATAACCCTCTGCAATCGGTTGAAGACAAAAACCGAACGGCCGACTCGTCACTGAGTCAGCCGTCGGCTGGCGGTTATTACAGGATGTTGAATGGAATGGTGGTCACGAGACGGAACTCGTTGATGTTGCCGTCAGCCTGATGCTCGCTGGCGCGGTGAGTGGTGTACGTCGCGCGAATCGCAGTGGCCTTGAGCGGGCCGCTCTGCACGGCGTAGGAAGCACCGATGCCGTATTCGTAGTGCGATTCGCCGTCCATCAGGCTCAGGTCGCCGCGCTTGTCATCTGGAATGGTGTAAGCCGTGCCACGGTAGTGAGTACCGTCAATGCCCCAACCGCGAGCCTGATAGATGTTGAACTTCAGACCTGGAACGCCGTACTCGGCCATGTTGATGCCGTAGGCGATCTGGAAGGATTTCTCGTTCGGGCCGTTGAAGTCCGACAGCAGGGAGTTGGCCAGGTAGATGCCGTTGGTTTCGTGCAGGTAGTCGAAGTACTCGTTACCGTTCACTTGCTGGTACGAGAAGGTCAGGCTGTGGGCCTGGTGAGCCAGGCCCAACGACAACGAGTAGGTATCGTTGTCGATGTTACCCATCAACTTTTTGCCTTCGTCGACGGTCTTGTAGTAGTTCAGGCCGGTGGTCAGGCTCAGCACTTGGCTGTCACCCAGTTCGTGGGTGCCGCCGAAGTAGTACTGGTTCCAGAAGTCTTCGACATTGGCTACGTACAGGCTGGTTTTCAGGCTCTTGAGCGGCTGGTAGTTCACGCCAGCGGTGTAGACCTTGTCGGTTTCTTCGCCATTGGCGCCGTACTCGGAGCGGAATTTCGACAGACTTTGTTCGGTACGTGGCGAGACGCGGTCGAAACCGGCCAGGTCGAACGACAGGTTGTTCAATTCTTCGCTGTGCAGGCTGATACCTTCAAAGCTAGAAGGCAGCGGACGGTTGCCGATGACATCGACGATCGGCGTGCTGAAGTTCTGGCGACCGGCAGTCAAAGTAGTGTTTGACACTCGGAATTTGACGTTGGCCAGACCCAGCTTGCTCCACTGGTCAACGGCGTCGCCGTCGGAATGCGCCAGAGTACGGTTGGAGCCGCCGGCAATGTCCTTGCGGTCACGGTCCAGGACGATGGCGTTGTAAGCGGCGACTTCGGTGCTCACGCCAACGGTGCCCTGGGTGAAGCCCGAGGTGTAATTGACAATGGTGCCCTGAACCCAGTTGATACGGCGTGGGGTCTTGGTTCTCACCACTGGCGAGGTGTATTTGTCGCTGTTTTTCACGTAGCTGAAACTGTCGTCACGACGACGCAGTTCATTGGCGTACCAGTTACGGGTTGTACCGCCCAGGCTTTGACCATCGATAAAGCCTTTGGCCTCGCTTTGGGCGCTACTGCCGGCCAATGTGGTAGGGACGAACTCCTGACTGACAGGTTCTGCGTACGCCGTGGCGGTAACGCTGCTGATGGCCAGGGCCAGTATCGCGGTGCTGCTCAGTTTCATGGGTGAAGCTCCTTTACTTTCTTTTTATGCCGGCTTTTTTTGGTATGCCGGTTATTTGGTTTAGAACTTATTCACACATCGCAAACGTTTGCAAAAGGCCGGATTGGCGAATTTCGGCAAAGCGCTTGCGTGAGGGGGTAGACGGTCCCCTCAGCGTTGCGGCTAATCGGTTTGGTGTTTAATCGATGCTGACACCCGAGAATACGTTGCGACCGAACGGGCTGACCTTGAACCCTTCGATCCTTGCGCTCAGCGGCTGGTTGACCGTCGAGTGGGCGACAGGCGTGATCGGCACTTGCTGTTTAAGCAACTGCTGAGCCTGTTTGTAGAGCACGGTGCGCTGGTCGCGGTCGGTGACGACCTTGGCCTGTTTGATCAGCTTGTCGTAAGCCGGGTCGCACCACATGGAGTAGTTGTTGCCGCCAATGGCGTCGCAGCTGTAAAGCGTGCCGAGCCAGTTGTCCGGGTCTCCGTTGTCACCGGTCCAGCCAATCAGGCTGATGTCGTGCTCGCCGTTTTTGGTGCGTTTGATGTACTCGCCCCATTCGTAGCTGACGATCTTCACTTTCAGACCGATTTTCGCCCAGTCAGCCTGGAGCATTTCGGCCATCAGTTTGGCGTTCGGGTTGTACGGACGTTGCACCGGCATCGCCCACAGGGTGATTTCGGTGCCTTCCTTGACGCCGGCAGCCTTGAGCAATTCTTTGGCTTTTTCCGGGTTGTAGGCAGCGTCTTTGATTGTGTCGTCGTAAGACCACTGGGTCGGCGGCATGGCGTTGACGGCCAGTTGACCGGCGCCTTGATAAACAGCGTTGAGAATCCCCTGTTTATTCACCGCCATGTCCAGCGCCTGACGCACTTCGAGCTGGTCGAAGGGTTTATGACGCACGTTGTAGGCGATGTAACCGAGGTTGAAGCCCGGTTTTTCGATCAGTTTCAGTTTCGGGTCGGCCTTCAGTGCACCAACATCGGCGGGGCGCGGATGCAGGGTGATCTGGCATTCGCCAGCCTTGAGCTTCTGCACGCGTACGGAGGCGTCTGTGTTGATGGCGAAGATCAGGTTGTCGAGTTTGACCCGGCTCGGATCCCAGTAATGTTTATTGCCGGTGTAACGGATGTTCGAGTCTTTTTGATAACTCTTGAAAACGAACGGCCCGGTGCCGACCGGCTTCTGATTGATGTCGCTAGGCTTGCCTTCGGCGAGCAGCTTGTCGGCGTATTCAGCGGACAGGATGGCGGCGAAGCTCATGGCGATGTTCTGAATGAACGCGGCGTCGACGCTGTTGAGCGTGAACTCCACGGTCAGCGGCCCGGTCTTCTCGACCTTGGCGATGTTCTTGTTCAGGCTCATCCCGTTGAAGTACGGGAATTCGGTCGGATAAGCCTTACGGAATGGCTGTTGCGGATCGAGCATGCGGTTAAACGTGAACAGCACGTCGTCGGCGTTGAAATCTCGTGTAGGTTTGAAGTACGGCGTTGTATGAAATTTCACGCCTTCACGTAAGTGAAAGGTGTATTTGAGACCATCCTCGGAAATGTCCCACTTGGTTGCCAGACCCGGGACGACGTTGGTCGCACCTTTCTCGAACTCGGCGAGGCGGTTGTACAGCGGCTCGGCGGCATCGTTGTCGGTGGCCGTCGTGTATTGCGCGGTATCAAAACCCGCCGGGCTGCCTTCGGAGCAGAACACCAGGCTTTTGGATGCGGCGAAACTGGCGGACGAGGCGGCCAGCAGGCCGGCGCCCAGCAATGCGGAAAAAACCAAGGTATGGCGCATGACGCTCCCTCTTTTTTAGTGGTGTGCAATGTGCCGCGGTCTCATCCGGAGACGTTGTGGTCACACTGAGCTCAATCCAGAAACGTTCAGCAAACCGCCGGCCCACACAAAAACTGGACAGAACCTGAAGTTAGGAGCCACAGGTCTGACAGTAAATGGGATGAGTCCTAAAGACTCGTAGGAAAGGGCAACACGTCCTGAACCATGCTGTGCGAAACAGTGGATTTGGATGTAGGCAAATTCCTGGGTTGTCGGCAGAAAAAAGCAGCGGTGACGCTGAAAACGTCGCCGCTGCTGTTTCTTACTTGCTGACGCTGACGCCGTAGAAGGAGTTCAAGCCAAATGGGCTGATCTTGAAATCCTGCACGTTGGCGCGCATGGGTTGATACACCGTCGAGTGAGCGATAGGTGTCATCGGGACTGCATCTTTGAGGACGTGTTGCGCCTGTTTGTACAGTTCGGTGCGCTTGGCCTGATCGGTAGTGCGCTTGGCTTCTTTCACGAGGCCGTCGAACTTCTTGTCACACCACTTGGAGAAGTTGTTGCCGCTGAGCGAGTCGCAACCGAACAGCACGTTCAGCCAGTTGTCCGGGTCACCGTTATCACCGCTCCAGCCAATGATCATGGCCTGGTTCTCGCCACCTTTGGAACGCTTGATGTATTCGCCCCATTCGTAGCTGGTGATCTTCACTTTCAAGCCGATCTTGGCCCAGTCGGACTGGAGCATTTCAGCCATCAGTTTGGCGTTCGGGTTGTACGGACGCTGAACCGGCATCGCCCACAGAACGATCTCGGTTCCTTCCTTGACGCCGGCTTCCTTGAGCAGCTGCTTGGCTTTCTCAGGATCGTACTTGGCGTCCTTGATGGTGGTGTCGTAAGACCACTGGGTCGGCGGCATGGCGTTGACGGCCAGTTGGCCAGCGCCCTGATAAACCGAGTCGATGATCTGCGGCTTGTTCACGGCCATGTCCAGCGCCTGACGTACGCGCAGATCAGCCAGCGGGTTCGGATCGTTGCTGCCCTTGACCTTGTCCATCACGTTGTAGGCGATGTAGCCCAGGTTGAAGCCGGCCTGGTCAGGCATCTTCAGCGCAGGATCGGCTTTCAGTGCCGCGAGGTCGGCCGGACGCGGGAACAGGGTGACCTGGCACTCGTTCTTTTTCAGCTTCTGAATACGCACCGACGGGTCGGTGGTGATGGCGAAGATCAGGTTGTCGATCTTCACGTCGGAAGGGTTCCAGTAGTCCTTGTTGCCGGTGTAACGGATATTGGAATCTTTCTGGTAGCTCTTGAACACGAACGGACCAGTGCCGACCGGCTTCTGGTTGATGTCGGCCGCCTTGCCTTCTTTCAGCAGCTGGGCTGCGTACTCGGCGGACTGAACAGATGCGAAGCTCATGGCCATGTTCTGGATGAACGCGGCGTCGACTTCTTTCAGGGTGAACTTGACGGTGTGGTCGTCGACTTTATCGATCTTGGTGATGTTGGTGTCCATCCCCATGTCGGTGAAGTACGGGAATTCGGTCGGGTACGCCTTACGGAACGGGTCATCCTTGTTGATCATGCGATTGAAGGTGAACAGCACGTCGTCGGCGTTGAACTCACGAGTCGGCTTGAAATACGGGGTGGTGTGGAACTTGACGCCTTCGCGCAGGTGGAAGGTGTAAGTCAGGCCATCATCGGAAATGTCCCACTTGGTCGCCAGCCCAGGAATCACGGCGGTGCCGCCGCGCTCGAACTGGGTCAGGCGGTTGAACATGGTTTCAGCTGAGGCGTCGAAGTCGGTTCCGGTGGTGTATTGGCCTGGGTCGAAACCGGCCGGGCTGCCTTCGGAGCAGAACACCAGGTTAGTCGCAGCGGATGCGAATGGTGCGGAGGCTAACAAGCCTGCGCCGACTAAAAACGGAATGACCGCGTGTTTAAGCATGTTGGCCTCATGATTTGTTGTCATTTTTTAATATTGAGGTACGACCTCGTGAGTCGTGCCTGCGGATACTTATGCAGGCGCCATACCCATTGCAAGATCCGAAGTGCGAGTGAGCGTTAAACGGTGGCACGTACGTACCTTAATGTCGCATCTGTATAACTTTTGACGCATTTGACCGTTTGCGGGTGGTTTTTACGGTGCAAACGAAGCCCCAAAACGGTGCATTGGTCACGTTTTGTGCGCTGGGGTGGGGCTTGGTGTTACTTATTTATACCGCTCTGGGGGATCGGGTTTGACGGGTTTTTCGGGGATTGCGGTGGGGGTTGGTTTTGGGCGGTGTTTGCGGGTGGTTTTACCTTGTGCAACTGGTGTTTCTTTTGGTGGCACCATTGGTTTTTTTGGCGGGGGGGGCTGGCCCCTTTCGCCTGGCGGCGACTTACTTTGGCAAACGCCGGAATGCCGGCCCAGCCCAAAGTAAGCAAAGGTCTTTACCCTGACGCTCGGCCCTCGCGAAGGCGTCAGATCATTCGCTACAAATTCCGAGTACAAAAAAACCGGCGATCATTCACGGATCGCCGGTTTTTTCATTGCGCTTGAATCAATTCACTGCATCAGCACTTCGATCGAGCCATCGGCGGTCATGCTGACCTGGCTGGTGCCTGCTTCGACTTCCGGGGTGACCGGGGCTGCGTCCATGGCTGCTGCTTTCATCATCATCGGGGCGCGCAGGTACGGTTGTGGATAACCGTTGCTGTTGAGATTCAGGTTGACGATTTTGTAGCCTTTACCGCCCAGTGCGTCGGTGGCCAGTTGCGCGCGGGCCTTGAAGGCGGTCACGGCTTCTTTCAGCAGTTTGTCTTCGCTGGCCTTGCGGGTCGGGTCGGCGATGGCGAAGTCCATGCCGCCCATTTTCAGGTCGGTCAGCAGTTCGCCGGTGAGTTTGGACAGGGCGGCGAAGTCGGGGCTTTCCAGGCGCAGTTCGGCGCGCTCGCGCCAACCGGTGATTTTCTGGCCCTTGGTGTCGTAGATCGGGTAGCTGTTGCGGCTGCCTTGGCGCAGGGTGATGTCTTTGACTTGCTTGGCCTGGGCCAGTGCCTTGTTCATGGTGGTGCTGACATCGGCGGCGAGTTTGGCCGGGTCAGTGTTTTGTTCTTCGGTGTAGAGGGTCACGATCATCAGGTCGCGGGCCACTTCCGTGCTGACTTCGGCGCGCAGGGAAATCTGGTTGTAGTGCAGCTCATCGGCGGCCAGGGCCGGAAGGCTGGCGACGCTGCCAACGGTCAGGGCGAGAAGGGCGGCGCTGCGGCGAAATGTGTGCATGAAGGCTCCTTGAATGATGCGCAGGTGCTGGTTCGGGCCTGCGTGAAACCATCAGACTCTAGCTTCTGCGATCCGGTTCGCCCAGTTACAACTTCTATACAGATAGCGAGGGCCGCTGTAGACCCTAAGCTCGAATGAGCTTTTGTGGCGAGGGGATTTATCCCCGTTGGGTGGCGAAGCCGCCCCAAATCATGCGCTCTCATTTAACCAGGCATGCCGCATCAGCCGGATTTGCGACTGCTTCGCATCCGAACGGGGATAAATCCCCTCGCCACAATTGGACTCAACTCATTGAGAAGTTGGGGTCGGCGTAGACGATTTTACTGTCTGCGCCATGTGGTCGTTTGCCGCACTTTCGCCTATCCGGCGCGTGGCTTGGTTATACTCCGTGCGATCCGCCTGGAGCGCTCATCAGGAGAGCTCATGCTCGCCCCCGTACAACTGACTTCCGCCACTCGCCAGAACCTCTGGCGGCTGACTTTCATCCGCACGCTGGTGCTGGCCGCGCAGGCCGGGTCCGTCGGTCTGGCCTACTGGCTGCAGTTGTTGCCGCTGCCCTGGGTACAACTGGCGATGACCCTCGGTTGCTCGATTCTGCTGTGCGTGTTCACCGCCGTGCGTTTGCGCACATCGTGGCCGGTGACCGAACTCGAGTACGCCTTGCAACTGGCTTGTGATCTGGTGATTCACAGTGCACTGCTGTATTTCTCCGGCGGCTCGACCAACCCCTTCGTTTCCTATTATCTGGTGCCGCTGACCATCGCCGCTGTGACACTGCCGTGGCGCTATTCGGTGATTCTGTCGGGCATTGCGCTGGCGCTGTACACCGTGATGTTGACGCGCTTCTATCCGCTGGAGACCCTGCCGGTCGCCCGCGAGAACCTGCAGATTTATGGCATGTGGCTGAGTTTCGCGCTGGCGGCAGCGGTCATCACGTTCTTCGCCGCGCGCATGGCTGAAGAGCTGCGCCGTCAGGAAGAGCTACGGGCGATCCGTCGTGAAGAAGGCCTGCGTGATCAACAGTTGCTCGCGGTGGCCACGCAAGCTGCCGGCGCTGCCCATGAACTCGGCACACCGTTGGCGACCATGAGCGTTTTGCTCAAGGAGATGCAGCAGGATCACCCCGATCCGATGCTGCAGGACGATCTCAAAGTGCTGCAGGATCAAGTCAAGCTGTGCAAGGAAACCTTGCAACAACTGGTACGTGCTGCCGAAGCCAATCGACGTCTGGCGGTTGAGATGCAGGACGTCACCGACTGGCTCGACGAAGCGCTCAACCGCTGGCACCTGATGCGTCCCGAGGCCAGTTACCGCTTTCACCGTTTGGGTCAGGGTACGGTGCCGCGCATGGCGCCGCCGCCGGATCTGACGCAGGCGCTGCTGAATCTGCTGAACAACGCCGCCGATGCCTGCCCGGAAAACCTGAAAGTGACGCTGGACTGGGACACGGAAACCGTGACCATCAGTATTCGTGACCACGGCGCCGGTGTGCCGCTGGCCATCGCCGAGCAGATCGGCAAACCGTTTTTTACCACCAAGGGCAAAGGTTTCGGCCTGGGCCTGTTTTTGAGCAAGGCCAGCGTGACACGTGCCGGCGGCTCAGTGAAACTCTATAGTCATGAGGAAGGCGGCACGCTCACCGAGCTGCGCCTGCCCCACGGCGCCCGAGGAGACCAACATGAGTGACGAAATCCAAGTCGAAGGCGAAGAACTGCCGCATTTGCTGCTGGTCGACGACGACGCAACCTTCACCCGCGTCATGGCCCGTGCCATGGCTCGCCGTGGTTTTCGCGTCAGCACCGCCGGTTCTGCCGAGGAAGGCCTGACCATCGCCCAGGCCGATCTGCCGGACTATGCCGCGCTCGACCTGAAAATGGACGGCGACTCCGGTCTGGTACTGCTGCCGAAGTTGCTGGAGCTGGACCCGGAAATGCGCGTGGTGATCCTCACCGGTTATTCGAGCATTGCCACGGCGGTCGAAGCGATCAAACGCGGCGCCTGCAACTACCTGTGCAAACCGGCCGATGCCGACGACGTGCTGGCCGCGCTGCTTTCCGAGCACGCCGACCTCGACAGCCTGGTGCCGGAAAACCCGATGTCGGTTGATCGCCTGCAGTGGGAACACATCCAGCGCGTGTTGACCGAGCACGAAGGCAACATCTCCGCCACAGCCCGCGCCCTGGGCATGCACCGCCGCACGCTGCAGCGCAAACTGCAGAAGCGCCCGGTTCGTCGCTGAACCTGCGCTGAACGACTATCGCCAGCCCTCGCGATAAAACGCACCGATCTACTATGATCGGTGCGTGTCTGTTGTTTTCTTTATCGAGCCTTATCCATGAATCAGAACGCTGAATATTCCGCGGTCAACGATGCTGTGCGCGGGCAGTTTTTTCGCAAGGTGTGGGCGATCATCACGCCGTACTGGCGCAGTGAAGAGAAGGGCAAGGCCTGGACGCTGCTGATTGCGGTGATCGCGCTCTCGCTGTTGAGCGTGGGCATCTCGGTGTGGTTCAACACTTGGTACAAGGATTTTTACAACGCGCTGCAAAAGAAGGACGAAGCGGCGTTCTGGCAATTGATTCTGTATTTCTGCGGCATCGCCGCCGTGGCGATTATCGGTGCGGTGTACAGGCTTTATCTGACGCAGATGCTGACGATCCGCTGGCGCGCCTGGCTCACCGAAAAGCATTTTTCCCGTTGGCTCGCCGACAAGAATTACTACCAGCTGGAGCAGGGCGGTTACACCGATAACCCGGACCAGCGGATTTCCGAAGACCTCAATAACTTCACCTCCAACACCCTTGAACTGGGGATCGGGCTGCTGCGCAATATCGTCAGTCTGGTGTCGTTCTCGATCATTCTCTGGGGCGTGTCGGGCAGCATCGAAGTCTTTGGCATCACCATTCCCGGCTACATGTTCTGGTGTGTGCTGGTGTATGCGGTGGTGGGCAGTTGGCTGACGCATTTGATCGGCCGTCGTCTGATCGGTCTGAACAACCAACAACAACGCTTCGAAGCCGACTTGCGTTTTTCCATGGTGCGGATTCGCGAAAATGCCGAAAGCATTGCGTTGTATAACGGCGAGCCAAACGAAAATCGTCGTTTGAGCGCTCGTTTTGGCAATGTCTGGCACAACTTCTGGGACATCATGAAGGTCTCCAAGCGCCTGACATTCTTCACCGCCGGTTACAGCCAGGCAGCCATCATTTTCCCGTTCATCGTCGCCTCGCCGCGTTACCTCGCCGGCAAGATCGAGCTGGGTGAACTCATGCAGATCAGCTCGGCATTCGGCAACGTTCAGGAGAGTTTCAGCTGGTTCATCAGTGCGTACCAGAGCCTCGCTTCCTGGCGCGCCACCTGTGATCGTCTGCTGAGTTTCCGTCAGGCCATGACCGACAACGAGCAGCGCGTGCCGGCCATCGATGTGCAGAATCAGGGCAGTGAATTGAAGGTGCACAACCTCGGCCTGGATCTGGCCGATGGGCGTCATCTGCTGACCAGTGCCGACATGACCGTCGAGCCGGGTGATCGCGTCATGCTCAGCGGTCGTTCCGGCAGCGGCAAGTCGACGTTGCTGCGGGCGATGGGGCATCTGTGGCCAGCGGGCCACGGCAACATCCGGTTGCCGGCGGCGCGTTACCTGTTCCTGCCGCAGAAACCCTATCTGCCAATCGGCACCCTGCGTGAGGCGTTGAGTTATCCACAACCGGGCGACACCTACGCGCCGGAACGTTATGCACAAGTGCTGGAAACCTGCCGCTTGCCGCATTTGGTCGCGCGACTGGACGAGGCCAATCACTGGCAACGCATGCTTTCTCCGGGCGAACAACAACGTTTGGCTTTTGCCCGCGCAATGCTTTACGCGCCGCAATGGCTGTACATGGACGAAGCGACGTCGGCGATGGACGAGGAAGACGAAGCGACGCTGTATCAGGCACTGATCGATCAGTTGCCGGGGTTGAGCATTGTCAGCGTCGGTCATCGCAGCAGCCTGAAACGTTTCCATCCACGGCATGTGCGAATCGACAGCGGGCATCTGGTGGAGCAGACCGTTACGGCGTGATCCTCTCAGTCCCAGTGTGGGGACGAGCTAGCCCGCTCCCACACTGGACGATTTGCACCGGAAAGTGATCGTACAACCCACCTGAGCTATGATGCGAGTCAAGCCGAATTTTCGAGACAAGATGCACACCATGGAAAACCTGATCGACACCCCGCGCCTCCCGCGCAAGCGCCGTAGCCTGGCCCAGGAACTGGTGACGGTGCTGAGCGAGCAGATCCGCGACGGTCTTCTCAAACGTGGCGACAAGTTGCCCACCGAGTCGGCCATCATGGAAGCCCATGGCGTCAGCCGCACCGTGGTGCGCGAAGCGATCTCCCGGTTGCAGGCGGCAGGGCAGGTGGAAACTCGCCATGGCATCGGCACCTTTGTCCTCGACACGCCGAGCCCGAGCGGTTTCCGTATCGACCCGGCCACCGTGGTCACCTTGCGTGACGTATTGGCGATTCTCGAATTACGCATCAGCCTTGAAGTCGAATCCGCCGGCCTCGCCGCGCAACGCCGCAGCCCCGAGCAACTGGCAACCATGCGCGCCGCCCTCGATGCTTTGAACGACAGCGTTGCCCACGCCAGCGATGCCGTGGCGTCGGACTTTGCCTTCCATCTGGAAATCGCCCTGTCCACCGGCAACCGCTACTTCACCGACATCATGACCCACCTGGGCACCAGCATCATTCCACGTACGCGGTTGAATTCGGCGCGGCTGGCCCATGACGATCAGCAGCACTACATGAATCGCCTGAGTCGCGAGCATGAGGAAATCTACGAAGCGATTGCCCGCCAGGACTCCGATGCGGCCCGTGCGGCCATGCGCCTGCACCTGACCAACAGCCGCGAACGGCTGCGTCAGGCGCATGAAGAGGCGCAAGCGCAGGGAGGGTGAGTGTGCGTTCGGTCTAATAGGTGCCTGACACGCCGCCATCGCTGGCAAACCAGCTCCGACTGTTGTCTCGGTAAAACACCCAATATGTGCACACCGAGAGTTCATTGTGGTTGTTGGCTAGTCAGCGATGAAATCAGCGAATTCAGCGCTTCACTATTGACCGATCTACCCTCACCGCCAGTTTCGCCCTAACGGAACTCACCGAAAACACCGCATGCCCCGTGTTATCCACAACCCCCCGCGCAATCGGTTTGCCATCCGCGAGCAACTCCAGTGGTGCACCGTGCAGTGACTGTCCTGAAGCCAGCTCCATTTTCAATTTGATCGTCATGTTCATGCTCCCTGGTTGACGTTGCCGCTTGGCTGATAGTTCTTGAGCAGCAGGTACGTGCTCCAGCCCCACCAGTCATCGACGGTTGCGGTGTCGTTGAGGTTGTTCACGTCCTTGCGTCGCAGCACTTTGCTGCCCTCGAGCCGGAACAGCGGTGAGAAGTTGTTGGCGAGGTTGAGTACCGCCGTCAGATCCGGTGTTCGTTGCAGTGCTGCGAAAGTGGACGGGGTGGGTACTGTGCCGCTGAGGTAGGCGGCGAACACTTCATCCGCCGAGGCTTGCACGGCTTCGGTCACTTGCTGGCGATTGTCGGCGTCGCTCGCTTCGAAGTAGCGCTTGTCGCCGTAGGCTCGCCATTGATCGTCACGTGCGTTGCGTACCTTGAGGCCGAATTTGCTGTCCTCGTCGTGCATGAAGCGGGTAATCAGTGAACCCAGATCACTCGGGGTCACCACCGCTGCCAGTTGCTTGCGCGGTACACGCAGGTGGCCGGAGGAGAACAGGTCGGTGAGGAAGTGATCGGCAAACGCGTTCATCGCGTAGGCCCGTTCCAGCTGCTGTTCATCGTGACTGGCCTGCGCGGCAGCGGCGGTTTGCAGGGCGGCGATGTGGCCGGCGATGTAAGCCAGTCTTGCCCACTCGCCAAAGTGGTCTGCGTTGTTAGCGGCGAGTTTCAGGTAGCGGCCGAGGGGGAACAGTGCCGAGACGAAACTGCCGCCGCCGGTGATTTTGTTCCAGTCTTCCGACAACGTATCTCCCAGCTCGTCATAAACCTCATGAGGGGGCTTGCCGTCCTTGATCGCTTGTTTGACAGCATTGATTTCCTTTTGCATGACCGCGAGGATCTGCGTCGCTTCCGCCCGGGAGGCGGGTGTCACGGCCAAGGAATCGAACGCGGCGTTAAAGCGTTGCAGGCGATCCGCCGGTGTCGCGCCTTCATTGATCGGGCGGTCAACGATGCCGTAAAAATCGCCACCCAGCGCCAGCACCTGGCCGTAAGTGAGCGCGAGGCCGTTGGGCAGATGCAGTGGGACGTTTTGCGCGAGAACCGGTTCGGCGTTTTCCACAAAATGCAAAAGCGTGTTATCGCCGATGGCCGTGTGTTCGCCGCCCTCGAAGCGTAGTTGCGGTTTGCCCTTCAGGGCAACAGTCGGGCGGGCAGTGACGGACTCGACATCGCTGTGTGAATCGGCGATGTGCAGCATCAGATGAGGGTTGTCGGCACTGAAGGCGATGCCGGACTCGGTAAAAAGATCATCGAAACGGGCGACGACCGGTTGGGCGTTTTTCCGTGGTTTTGGCTGGCGTTCAGCAGGGGTACCGGACATTTCTATCTCCTTGATATGTCGTAGGCAGGTTTTTATTTAACTGTATGTATATACAGTTAAATTGAGCCTAGTCGAGAAATCTCCTACGTCAAAAAGAAATCCTGTCCGACAAAAAATGCCCCCCAGCGATGAAATGCAGTTGACGGTTATCTTTTAAGTTGTACGATGACCTACAACTTCGGCGAAGGCTGAACGGTCCAATCACAAAAAACGTTGCTACCAGGGTGTTCGAATAATGAATCCACAAGAACTGAAGTCCATCCTCTCTGCCGGCCTGCTGTCCTTCCCGGTGACCGATTTCAACGCGCAGGGCGATTTTAACCGCGCGGGCTACATCAAGCGTCTGGAGTGGCTGGCCCCGTATGGTGCTTCGGCCCTGTTCGCAGCCGGCGGCACCGGTGAATTCTTCTCCTTGGCCGCCAGCGAATACTCGGAAATCATCAAGACCGCCGTCGACACCTGCGCCAAGAGCGTGCCGATTCTCGCCGGCGTGGGTGGCTCCACCCGTCAGGCCATCGAATACGCACAGGAAGCCGAGCGTCTGGGCGCCAAAGGTCTGCTGCTGCTGCCGCACTACCTGACCGAAGCGAGTCAGGACGGCGTTGCCGCTCACGTTGAAGCGGTGTGTAAATCGGTCAACATCGGTGTGGTGGTCTACAACCGCAACGTCTGCCGCCTGACCGCGCCGCTGCTGGAACGTCTGGCCGAGCGCTGCCCGAACCTGATCGGCTACAAGGACGGTCTGGGCGATATCGAACTGATGGTGTCGATCCGTCGTCGTCTCGGCGATCGCTTCAGCTACCTGGGTGGTTTGCCGACCGCCGAAGTTTACGCCGCCGCCTACAAGGCGCTGGGTGTGCCGGTTTACTCCTCGGCGGTGTTCAACTTCATCCCGAAAACCGCGATGGATTTCTACCACGCCATCGCCCGCGAAGATCACGCCACTGTCGGCAAGATCATCGATGACTTCTTCCTGCCGTACCTGGACATCCGCAACCGCAAGTCCGGCTATGCCGTGAGCATCGTCAAGGCTGGCGCCAAGATCGCCGGTTATGACGCAGGTCCCGTGCGTGCACCGCTGACCGACCTGACTGGCGAAGAGTACGAAATGCTCGCCGCCCTGATCGACAAGCAAGGCGCGCAATAACACCCGAGCAAACCGAGGCCGCTGAGCAATCAGCGGCTTTTGCGTAGAGAGGAGAAATTTCTGTGGCTGATTCAAAGCGTTTCGACAACTACATCAACGGTGAGTGGGTCGCCGGTGCCGATTACTCGGCCAACATCAACCCGTCCGAGCTGAGCGACAACATTGGCGACTACGCCAAGGCTGATCTGACTCAAGTCCACGCCGCCATCGACGCCGCTCGCGCGGCGTTCCCGGCCTGGTCGACCTCGGGCATTCAGGCCCGTCACGATTCGCTGGATAAAGTCGGCACGGAAATCCTCGCTCGCCGCGAAGAACTCGGCACCCTGTTGGCCCGGGAGGAGGGCAAGACCCTGCCTGAAGCCATCGGTGAAGTGACCCGCGCCGGCAACATCTTCAAATTTTTCGCCGGTGAATGCCTGCGTTTGTCCGGCGACTACGTACCGTCGGTGCGTCCGGGCGTCAACGTTGAAGTCACCCGCGAAGCGCTGGGTGTGGTCGGTCTGATCACTCCGTGGAACTTCCCGATTGCCATCCCGGCGTGGAAAATTGCACCCGCACTGGCCTACGGTAACTGCGTGGTGCTCAAGCCTGCGGATCTGGTGCCGGGCTGCGCCTGGGCGCTGGCGGAAATCATTTCCCGCGCAGGCTTCCCGGCCGGCGTGTTCAACCTGGTGATGGGCAGCGGTCGTGTGGTTGGCGATGCACTGGTGCAGAGCCCGAAAGTCGACGGCATCAGCTTCACCGGCTCGGTCGGCGTTGGCCGGCAGATCGCGGTCAACTGTGTTTCGCGCCAGGCCAAGGTTCAGCTGGAGATGGGCGGCAAGAACCCGCAGATCATTCTCGACGACGCCGACCTCAAGCAAGCGGTCGAGCTGTCGGTGCAGAGTGCGTTCTACTCCACCGGCCAGCGTTGCACCGCGTCGAGCCGCTTGATCGTCACTGCCGGGATCCACGACAAGTTCGTCGAAGCCATGGCCGAGCGCATGAAGTCGATCAAGGTCGGCCACGCACTGAAATCCGGCACCGACATCGGTCCAGTGGTTTCCCAGGCGCAGCTTGAACAGGACATGAAGTACATCGACATCGGTCAATCCGAAGGTGCACGTCTGGTCAGCGGCGGTGGTCTGGTGACTTGCGATACCGAGGGCTACTTCCTCGCGCCAACGCTGTTTGCCGACAGCGAGGCATCCATGCGCATCAGCCGCGAAGAGATCTTCGGCCCGGTGGCCAACATCGTTCGCGTGGCTGATTACGACGCGGCGCTGGCGATGGCCAACGACACCGAATTCGGTCTGTCGGCGGGCATCGCGACCACGTCGCTGAAGTACGCCAACCACTTCAAGCGCCACTCCCAGGCCGGGATGGTGATGGTCAACCTGCCGACCGCCGGTGTCGATTACCACGTTCCGTTCGGTGGCCGTAAGGGTTCATCCTATGGATCACGTGAGCAAGGCCGCTATGCGCAAGAGTTCTACACGGTCGTGAAGACCAGCTACATCGGTTCCTGATCCACGCACTACCTGTGGGAGCTGGCGCGCCAG